>NZ_JYON01000005.1 GCF_000952155.1 Aliterella atlantica CENA595
AGCATCCGTCAGGTCGCTCGGATAAGACTTAAGCATCTTCTCAATCCGCAAGAACTACATTTCTATCCTCGTACCAGCATTCAGCAACAAACCTTCAACTCAATATTTATTTAGAAACAAGCTCTAAACTTAGAGATTTAGCAATCCAACTGTTCATTAAAATATCAAATAACTTATTATCAATAGCTAAGACGTATTTATATCTATTTAGTTTCAGAGCGAGATAACTAAGGTTATAGAATCCATTCTGAAGCGCGATCGCCCAAATCTAAGGGAATACTAACAGCCTTACCCAAACGCGGACGTTCTTTTGTCTCCTGAATAAACATCTCTACCTGCAACGTTCCTCCAAATCCATGTAAGTAAGTTGCGATCGCATCCAAATGCGCTTGATACTCCATCTCTGTTAGCGGAAACGAAGCTTGCTCTAAATACTTCCACATTACTTGCAAAAATACCTTCCCCTGAGTGCGTCGCAACTGCACGTCATAAGAACGTCCCCATTTTTTCAGCAATAGCTGGCGTAAATCTTGTCCTGTCATGGCTTTTGCCAAAATTTACATTTCTTTACAATGTAGAGTTAAGTAACTCAAGTATGATACCAATATAAAGAAATGTAATATGCCTCCGATCGCGTTTAACAATATTCTAGATAAGAGGAATTTTTATATTTTTGTCAGTCGTGGCAGTTCGACACAGGCGATAAGCATTCTGGGAAACCTCAGATAAGTTAACAAAGATCCAAGAAGAGAAAAGAGCAAAAAGTATGGCGCAGATGTCAGAATCAAGAGATGTCCCAGATATGGGTCGTCGTCAATTTATGAACTTGCTAGCTTTTGGCACTGTTACAGGGACAGCTTTAGGGGCGCTGTATCCAGTAGTCAAATACTTTATTCCACCGTCTAGCGGTGGCGGCGGCGGCGGCGTAACCGCAAAAGATGCATTAGGCAACGATATCAGCGTCAGCAAATTTTTAGAAGGCAAAAATCCAGGCGATCGCGCATTAGCACAAGGACTAAAAGGCGATCCGACATATATTGTTGTCGATACCAAAGAATCAGTCAAAGACTACGGTATTAACGCCGTTTGCACGCACTTAGGCTGCGTAGTACCTTGGAACGGCAGTGAAAACAAATTTATGTGTCCTTGTCACGGTTCTCAGTACGATAGCGCAGGTAAAGTAGTACGCGGACCTGCACCTCGGTCGTTGGCATTAGTACACGCCAAGGTAGAAGACGACAAAATCGGCTTAACGCAGTGGACGGAAACAGACTTCCGCACAGGCGAAGAACCTTGGTGGGCGTAAACAGTTACCAGTTACCAGTGACCAGTGACCAGTTAGTAATTAAGTTTTGGTCACTGTTTAAATTAGTCCTTGTCATAGAAACGTTTGTTACAGATGAAAAAAGTATTTGCAGCAAAATCGCCTCGTAGAGTGGGGGCGATGTTCAAAACAGCGATACTAGCGATCGCCACTATTGCCTTCTTTTTGGCTAGCGATGTAGCCTTACCTCAAGCAGCTTCCGCGTATCCATTTTGGGCGCAGCAATCTTACCCTGAGACACCCCGCGAACCGACAGGGCGAATTGTTTGCGCTAACTGCCATTTAGCCGCCAAACCGACCCAAGTAGAAGTACCACAATCAGTTTTGCCAGATACAGTATTTGAGGCTGTAGTCAAAATTCCTTACGATACCAACGTCCAGCAAGTAGTTAGCGACGGTACGAAAGGCGGCTTGCAAGTCGGCGCTGTGTTAATGCTACCTGAAGGCTTCAAAATTGCGCCTCCAGAAAGAATTCCTGAAGAGATGAAGGAAAAAGTTGGCGATTTATATTTCCAACCATACCGTGAAGACCAAGACAACGTTGTAATCGTCGGTCCATTACCTGGCGAACAGTATCAAGAAATAGTCTTCCCAGTCCTATCACCCGATCCCAAGAACGATAAAAACATCCACTTTGGCAAATACGCCGTTCACGTAGGTGGAAACCGAGGACGCGGACAAGTTTATCCTACAGGTGAAAAGAGCAATAACACAGTCTACAACGCTTCTGTAGATGGCACTATTACTAACATTGCCTCTGTAGCAGAAGGTGGCTATCAAGTTACAATTGCAACGGGCGAAGGTGAAAACACAGTAGAAACAATCCCCGCCGGACCGGAATTAATCGTTTCTCAAGGGCAAGAAGTCAAGATTGGCGATGCCTTAACTAGCAATCCCAACGTAGGCGGATTCGGTCAAGCCGACGGCGAAATAGTCCTGCAAAGCGCCACCCGCATTCGTTGGTTAATCGTCTTCCTAACTGGCATCATGCTATCGCAAATTATGCTAGTTCTTAAGAAGAAGCAAGTAGAGAAAGTTCAAGCAGCAGAAATGAACTTCTAAATCTATCTCGAATAGTTAGCATAAGACAGGTTATAATACCTGTCTTTTTTTATACTCGCGAACACAATCAGAAAAAATCACCAATCTTACCTAAAGATTGACCATTGAAAATTATATTTATGCAGACTAAATTAGTTAAGTAGAAAAGCATCTATTACTTCTTTATATCATCCAACTGCTGCAATATTAAAGCTAGCAAGTAAAGTATTTATTTAAACAAATTAAATAAACCTATCTATTCTAGGACGAAGTTATTTTTCCTATTAAGTCGCTATGCCATTAAATGTAAGAGAATTTTTTAACGCCTGCAATCCTAGCAAAACAATAAACATGGAAATTGCTAAGGAAAGGAAATATTATATAAACTTCTCTTCAGTGCGTGGTGTAGAAATAGTTGAAGAACTAGGACAAACGATCTCCCTTTCCGACGAACCAACTTGTCAACTATTTACAGGACACATTGGCTGCGGAAAATCGACCGAACTTCTGCGCTTAAAGCAAGAACTACAACAGCAATCATTTCACGTAGTTTACTTTGAATCTAGCCAATACTTAGATTTAGCAGATGTCGATATTAGCGATATTTTACTACTAATTGCTCGTAAAGTTAGCGAAAGTTTAACAAGCCTGGGTATCAAACTTAAACCAGGATATTTTACTGCTTTATTTAAAGACATTGGCGAATTATTGCAGACACCAGTAGATATTTCCTTGGGCTTAGAGTTTGGGGTTGCTAAAATTGCGGCTATAACCAAAGAAGATCCTAGACTTCGCAATCAATTAAGAGATTATTTGGAAAATAGAAATAGCGATATTATTCAATCTATTAACGACGAAATAATTATTCCTGGCATTGAAAAACTGCAACAGATAGGCAAACAAGGCTTAGTAGTAATAGTAGATAACTTAGATAAAATAGACGATCGCCCTAAAGCTTGGGGAAGACCGCAGCCAGAGTATTTATTCATAGATAGAGGCGATAAATTAAGACATCTCAAATGTCACGTAGTTTATACCATTCCGTTAGGACTAATTTTCTGTAATGAGTATGGAACTTTGCAAAATATTTTAGGTAGCGTTAAAGTTTTACCAATGGTTCCAGTGCAACTACGAAATGGTCGAGATTATCCACAAGGAATAGCTTTATTGCGTCAAATGGTTATGGCTAGGGCTTTTCCCGATCTTAAACCAGATATACGCATAACTTTAGTTGCGGAAGTTTTTGAAAATATAGAGATATTAGATCGATTGTGCTACGTTAGCGGCGGTCATGTCAGAAATTTATTGAGACTACTTTATACTTGTATTCCTAAAAAACGTCCGCCTCTTTCTTTAGAAGTTTTAGAAAATGTAATTAGGCAAAGACGTAATGAATTAACCTTGCCAATTAACTTAGAGCAAAAGTGGGAGTTACTTAGAGAAATAGAAGCAGAAAAGCAAATTACCAAAGAAAACGGCTACGCAACTTTACTCCGTAGTATGGTCGTATTTGAATACCGCGACCCTGATGGATCTTGGTTTGATATCAATCCAATTTTAAAAGATATTTAAACTATGTCTAAGTTGCGTCAATCTGAAGACATAACTGCTTACAATCAAGAGTCTTTAGAGGCGCTAATTCAAGCTATCGATTTATCTCAAGGACAATTTACGCTAATTTTAATACGTTGCAATTATGCCAGCGTGCGCGAACAAATAATTTATCAATTACAAAAACAATGTCCAGTTAGAATTGAAAGTTTAGCTCTACAAAAGTCAGTAAGAACTTTATACAGCACGATTAAAACAAGTTTAAGCGATCGCACTCCCGCAGCTTTGATGGTACGAGGCTTAGAATCAGTCAGTGCCATCGAACAAGTATTAGTTGCAACTAACCAAGTTAGAGAAGAATTTCGCAAAATATTTCCTTTTCCGCTCTTAATTTGGGTCACTGACGAAGTATTGCAAAAAATGATTCGGTTAGCGCCAGACTTTGAAAGTTGGGCAACAACTTATGAATTTGCGATCGCAACTAAAGAACTAATTAGCTTCCTTGTACAAACGACTGATGAAGTATTTGCCAAAGTTCTAGAAATGGGTGCAGGTAAGTTTCTTGACAATGCAGCCTTGAACTTAGAAATTGGTTCTTCCCGTCGGTTTCAACTAGAATCAGCGTGGCGAGACTTGCAAGCACGCGGCATAAATTTGCAGCCAGAACTAGCAGCTAGCTTAGAATTCGTCCTCGGACGCGACGCTAGTAGCTCAATGGAGCAGTCTTTGCAACACTACGAGCGCAGTTTGGCATTTTGGCAACAAAGCAGTAACTTGGAGCGAAAAGGCTGCTTATTGTTCTCTATAGGATTGTGGTGGCGTACCTACGCCGTACTACATCGGGCGCAGTACGATCGCGCTTGTACTAAAGCTAAAGAGTATTATCAACAATGTATTGCTACTTTCGAGCAAGCCAATCGCCCAGACTTACAGGCTAAATTTATTAACGCTTTGGGCGATGTCTTGCAAAAACTGAAATTATGGAACGAGTTAGAAATTGTTGCAGGGCAAGCTCTGAATCTGCATAAAATTGATAGCGATGCAGTTAGACTTGCTTATGCTTACGGCTTGCTAGCAGAAGTTGCATTAGCTAAAACCGATTGGACTCAAGCACATTTGTCTGCTCAAGAAGCATTGCAGATTTTAGCTAATGCACAGTACGTCCAATCTACTCGTACCGAAGACGACAATAGCAGCTTGAATCGAGCTAATACCTATCATCGTGGTTGGTACGTACTATTACTGGCGATCGCCCAGCAACATCTTGGTAATATTGCTAGTGCCATCCAAAACCTAAAAACAGCCAAAGCCGAAACAAAACCGCAACACGATCCGCAATTATATATTCGGATCTTAGAGACATTGCGAGCGCTTTACTTCAATGCTGGTAAATATCTAGAAGCCTTTACCCTCAAGCAAGAACAGCGTTCTATCGAGCAGCAATACGGCTTTCGTGCTTTTATTGGTGCAGGTCAACTGCAACCCCAAGGTCAAGTTATTAATTTAGCTTTAGTGCCAAGCGATCGGCAAGCAACTGTAGCACAAATAATTGCTGCTTCTGGAAGACAACCAGATGTAGAAGCATTACTTGTGAGAATGAGCAGTCACGATAATGCACTCACTATCTTACACGGACAATCGGGCGTAGGTAAAAGCTCGTTGATTGATGCAGGATTAGTCCCCGTACTAAAAGAACGAGGAGTAGGCGAACAATCGGCTTTACCTATCGTGTTGCGAAACTATACTGATTGGGAACAGGAATTAGGGCAAAATCTGGTAGAAGCGCTAGCAGAAAATTGGAATAATATCAATATTTCTACTCAAATAAATACCAGCAAAAAAATTTTAGAACAGTTACAACAAAACAGACAATATAATATTAAAACTATTTTTATTTTCGATCAATTTGCTCAACTTTTCTTCGTCAAACAGCAAGCAGAAAGAAAGCCGTTTTGGGAATTTTTGCGAGATTGTTTAAATACTTCTGCTGTTAAAGTTATTATTGCTATTAGAGAAGATTATTTATATTACTTATTAGAAGCTGAACGTTTGACAGCAAATAACGGTACAAGAAACGCTATTTTAAAAGACATCTTAAGCAAAAACAATCGCTATTCTTTAGGTAATTTTTCCACTACGGAAGCCAAAGAAATTATTCAAAAATTAACAGCGCGATCGCAATTCGACCTAGAACCAGATTTAGTTGAAGAGATGGTTAAGGATCTAGGCAAGTCGGGAGAAGTTCGTCCCATTGAATTACAAGTAGTAGGGGCGCAATTACAAACAGATAATATTCAAACATTGGAGAAGTATCGACAATTTGGACCTAAAGAAAAATTAGTCCAAAGATTTCTAGCAGAAGTAGTTAAAGATTGTGGTTCTCCTAATGAAGATATTGCCCAATTAGTTCTATATCTACTTACAGATGAAAAACTCACTCGCCCGTTAAGAACTCGCAACGAACTAATATCTGAAGCAAATAAAATATTAAATGATTTAGCAGACAAAGAAACAGAATTAGAATTAATATTAAACATCTTTGTTGCTTCAGGTTTAGTTTCACTTTTGCAAGAAGTTCACATTCAACGCTATCAATTAGTTCACGATTATCTAATTTCTTTTATCAGACAGCAAAGTGAGAAAGGATTAATAGCCAAAATCAAGGAAGAACAAAGAAAGTCAAAACTTATAGAAAAGCAATATAGGCAATTACAAAAATGGATATTTGCAGCTTTATTCGCCGTGCCTATGACAATTGTTATAGGAATATTAGCATATAGAGCAACAGTATTAGCATATAAAGCAACAATAAATGCTCGGCAGGCAGAGATAGCAAAAACAAATGCTTTAATTACCTCCTCAAAAGCTTTATTAAATTCAAACCAAGA
This sequence comes from Aliterella atlantica CENA595, assembly GCF_000952155.1. GTDB lineage: Bacteria > Cyanobacteriota > Cyanobacteriia > Cyanobacteriales > Chroococcidiopsidaceae > Aliterella > Aliterella atlantica. The sequence goes on from NZ_JYON01000005.1 coordinate 6,805, forward strand.
ATTTGATGCCCTTGTATCCGGTTTACAAGCAGTACAAGGGTTAAAAAGCGATCGCACTCAGCAGCAAACGGAAGTCAAAGAAGTAATTCAGCAAGCACTATATCAAGTTCGAGAACGCAACCGCTTAGAAGGGCATAGCGATGTAGTATTTGGGACGATATTTAGCCCAGACGGTCAGACAATTGTTTCCGTAAGTGGAGACAAAACAGTAAAACTGTGGCGACGCGATGGCACATTAATTAAAACTCTTATAGGGCATAATGATAGCGTCGTTGATGCTAGCTTTTCACCTGACGGACGAATGCTTGCTACCGCAAGTTACGATCGCACTATTAAGCTGTGGCGACGCGATGGTACTTTACTAACCACCCTTAGCGGACACAAAGACCAAATTTGGCACGTCAACTTCTCACCTGACGGGCAAATTATCGCCTCAGCAAGTCGAGATAAGACAGTAAAACTGTGGCGACGCGATGGTACTTTAATAACTACTCTCACAGGACATCAAGGCTGGGTAGGAAGAGTAAGTTTTAGCCCTGATAATCAGCAAATCGCTTCAGCAAGTTCAGATAAGACAGTAAAATTGTGGCGGCGTAACGGTACTTTAATAACTACTCTTAAAGGTCATACCTCTACTGTACTAGATGTCGTATTTTCTCCTGACGGTCAAATTATTGCTTCAGCAAGTTCCGACAATACTGTAAGGTTGTGGCGACGCAATGGGACTTTACTAACAACTCTTAAAGGCCACAACGCCGAAGTTTACCGCGTCAGTTTTAGCCCCAACAGTCAATTAATCGCCTCAGCTAGTGCCGACAACACAGTAAAATTGTGGCAGCGTAATGGCAAATTATTCAATACCTTAAGAGGTCATAGTGCTGAAGTTTATCGCGTCAATTTTAGCCCTGACGGTCAATCAGTTGCCTCAGCTAGCGCTGACAAGACAGTAAAATTGTGGCGGCGTAGCGGTACTTTGCTTGCTACTTTGACGGGACACAAAGATAGCGTAATTGATATAAGCTTTAGTCCTGACGGCAATACGCTTGCTTCAGCAAGTTACGACAAGACAGTAAAACTTTGGCAACTGCGCGGCACATACGGCACTTATTTAATCGGGCATATCAATGGAGTATATAGCACTAGCTTTAGTCCTGACGGGCAGCAAATCGCTTCAGCTAGTGCTGACGACACGATTAAGCTATGGCAGCGTGACGGTACTTTGCTAAGAACTATTTCAGGTAATAGTAATGGCGTATATAGCATTAGTTTTAGCCCAGACGGAAGTGCGATCGCTTCAGCAAGTTTAGATAACACAATCAAACTGTGGCGGCGCAACGGCGATTTATTCAAAACCTTAGCAGGACATTCTAATTCTGTGTACGATGTCAGCTTTAGCCCTGATAGTCAAATATTTGCCTCTGCTAGTGCAGATAATACAGTCAGATTGTGGCGACGCGATGGTACTTTACTAAAAACCCTGACAGGACATCAAGATATAGTTTATGGAGTGAGCTTTAGTCCTGACGGTCAGATTGTAGCTTCAGCCAGTTTAGACGATACGATTAAAATTTGGCGACGCGATGGCACATTAATCAAAACTATTGCTGGAAATAGTAACGGAGTTTACGATGTCAGTTTTAGTCCTGACGGTCAAATCATCGCCTCAGCCAGTGGATATGGGACAGTAAAGTTGTGGCGCAGTGACGGAACCTTATTCAAAACCCTAGTAGGACACAAAAATTCAGTATTTCGCGTCAGTTTTAGCCCAGACGGACAGAAAATCGCTTCAGCTAGTGGAGATGGGACGGTAAAAATCTGGCGGCGCGATGGTACATTACTGACTACTCTTATCGGGCATAAAGCAGGAGTAATTGATGTTAGTTTTGCCCCAGATAGCAAATCCGTTGCCTCAGCCAGTAACGATAACACTGTAATTGTTTGGACTTTATTAGATGACTTAGTTGTGTCAAGCTGTAATTGGTTGAGAGATTATCTAAAAACTGAAGGCAATGATAGTTTGTGTAGTAAATAAAAATACTACTATTAACAAACATATATAAGCAATTGTAATTTATTGCTAGTCTTAACCGCGACTGCTGATAGCACAATTATGATTGCACACGAGCAAGAGCCTATATTTTACTACGTTTCCCTTTCCCCTGCCTGTATAGATTGCTTGCTTTGAGTATCTTCAAGACGGAACAGAGAAATTTGCTTGTAACCGAGTTCGATCTCAAATTGATCGCCAGGCTTTAAGCCCATCGCCTGAATCTGACTGGCACAAATCGTAATTTGACCGTTATTATCTACCTTAACGCGATGTTTCGGTTGCCGAGCGAGTCCATTTTTTGGGTTCTCTCGATCTAAAAACAAACCCTTTGCTGCTAACAAGGCATCATAAAAATCACTTAAGTTGATGCAAGTTTGGTTGGTTTTTGTGACGGTATAATAGCCAGATATCCTTGCCAGTTCTCGTTCTGGCAAATGCATTAATCCATTGAGTTTTTGCAGTAGAGTTTCCCCTGTTAAACGATTAGAGGCTGATTCTACTGACTCAACAGAATTATTTAGTGATTGAATCTCTAGCTTAATTTCCTCTGGCGATGTTTGTTCGACCTCAGCCAGTAAGTTAATTGCTTTATCTAATAGTATTGAACTATCCCAAAAGCGAGTGGAATGAGGCAAGACTAATTGCACTGGTCTATCTAAATCGTCAGTACAATTTTGAAATACTATTAAATTTTGATTTGGATGATGAACTTACCTCCAGCCAGTTCTTTTCACGTAAGATATAACTTTATTCAGCCAAAGGTTTGCGAGGTAGGAAGCATCAGATATTACTATAGACATAGCTAAAACTGACCTGTTTTAACTTGATTGAGTAAGGCGAGCGCTGATTCTGGTGTTAGCAGATGCTGTAGCTCAATGTAAATCCGTTTATGTGCTTTATTTTTGGTAGGTGAACCACTAGGATAATACCAGTAGCATCTTCCTCCTATTATGACTCTAGTTTCTGTACATTCCAACCACTGCTCTCGATCTTGAGGTAAAGCTAAGAGGATTAAGATGCATGGTATAGCACCATTTCTTTACATCTCAATTAGGTCGTTGTATGTTTTCACTTCCAAGTCATAAACAATTTTATCTTTATTTTGCTGCCACCGAGTTGAAGCCTTAAGTTGAAAGTGCAATGAAAAGCCCGACTGGCAATATCTGCCATTGATGACGCTAACCTCATTAAAAGTGCCATCAACTCCATAATCAAACTCTGCTCTCGATATAATTAAGCCAGACTTTGCTGCAATTGCTTGGACACAAGCACGGCTCAATCCTTCTTCAATGTGCTGTTCTGTTATCACTATCGCTCGAATTTAGCTCCATTAGTTTTATTAGATTGGAGCATCACAAGTATAGAGCGATCGTGGTGTATCGTGGCATCGCAAATAAGTTGTTACTAATACGATACGCAACTGCTGATAAGGAGTTTAGAGACTGCTATATAGTGCCTAGTATTTGTTACAACCGATCGCTACATACTAATAGAGTAGAATTGTCCTTCATCGGCATTTACTAACCTATCACCCTATGCTTTGCGACTACTTGGTACAAATTCTGACTGCCCGCGTGTATGATGTTGCCCAAGAAACGCCCTTAGAATATGCGCCGAATCTATCGACGCGATTAAATAATAAGCTTTTACTCAAACGCGAGGATATGCAGTCAGTATTTTCCTTTAAGTTGCGGGGTGCTTATAACAAAATGGCGAGTTTGCCACCAGATAAACTAGCACAAGGTGCGATCGCCGCCTCCGCCGGAAACCATGCCCAAGGAGTCGCTTTAGCTGCCCGTCAGCTAGGAACTAAGGCAATTATCGTGATGCCGATAACTACACCTCAAGTCAAGGTAGATGCCGTCAAAGCGCGGGGTGGCATAGTGGTATTGCATGGCGATACTTATGATGATGCCTATACTTATGCCCGTCAGTTAGAAGCGGAAAAAGGGTTAACTTTCATCCATCCCTTCGACGATCCTGAAGTAATTGCTGGGCAAGGAACGATTGGCATGGAAATTTTGCGCCAGTACCAGCAACCAATCCATGCTATCTTCGTGGCGATTGGCGGTGGTGGGTTAATTTCTGGCATTGCGGCGTATGTAAAAAGGTTGCGCCCCGAAATCAAGATTATTGGCGTTGAACCTGTAGATTCTGACGCGATGAATCAATCGCTTAAAGCAGGCAAACGAGTAAGATTGCCTCAAGTTGGCTTATTTGCGGATGGGGTTGCAGTGCGGGAAGTAGGCGAAGAAACATTCCGCTTGTGCCAGCAATATGTAGATGAAATTATTTTGGTGAACACAGATGCTACTTGTGCGGCGATCAAAGACGTATTTGAAGATACCAGGTCAATATTAGAGCCAGCGGGGGCATTAGCGATCGCTGGGGCAAAAGCCTACGTAGAAAGAGAGCAAATTCAAAATCAAACTTTAATTGCCGTTGCTTGCGGTGCAAATATGAACTTCGATCGCCTGCGCTTTGTCGCCGAACGGGCGGAACTTGGCGAACGCCGCGAAGCTATCTTTGCCGTAGCGATTCCCGAAGCGCGGGGAAGTCTGCGTAAGTTTTGCGAATGTATAGGTAGGCGCAACTTAACTGAATTTAGCTATCGCATTGCTGACGAAAAAGAGGCTCATATTTTTGTCGGCTTACAAATTCAAAACCGCGCCGATGCTGCTTTTATGGTGGAAAACTTCGAGGCACATGGGTTTAAGACTATCGATCTTACCGACGACGAATTAACAAAACTGCATCTGCGGCACATGGTAGGCGGGCGATCGCCTTTAGCCAACAACGAACTACTATATCGCTTTGAGTTTCCCGAACGTCCTGGCGCACTGATGAAATTTGTCGGTTCCATGAGTCCCGACTGGAATATTAGCTTATTTCACTACCGCAATAACGGCGCAGACTACGGGCGCATAGTAGTAGGAATGCAAGTTCCCCCCAATGAGATGGAACAGTGGCAAGCATTTCTCGATACCTTGGGCTACCAGTATTGGGATGAAAATAAAAACACAGCCTACAAGCTATTTTTGGGTTAGAAATTTACCAGCCTTGCATTTCCACCAATTCTATACATAGCTGATTGATGCGATCGAGATTGGGGGCTAGGGGTAAAGGCGATCGCTCATATACTACATCCATTTGCGCCACCAGATCGTCAGCCATTTTCATCACTTGTTCGTAAGTATAATCGCCCCGCAAAATAGCCTTTAAGTCATCCACATCACCCGCTGCTTGGCGATTAACAACTACCTTTCCTTGCGCTAATATTTCCAATCCACTCCGCAGCAATCTAATACAATGCATTCCATGTTTGAGATCGAAACCTGACTTCTTTTCCATTTCTGCCCTAACAGGATTGCGATTTTGCTGCCAAGACAAATAAGCTTTCCATTCGCGCAATGCTACTTGATACTTCTGGCTTTTTTGCAGTAACCGAATAAAATCAGACCTACTATTGGTCAAGCTTTGGGTATAATTCAATGTTTTATCAGGCAAAGGATGTTGTTTTAAAAGACCCTTAAAATCAATATCAGCAGTCAATAATTGATAGAGTTGTTCGGCTGCTTCTAAAAACTCAATCCGCCCTCTAACTAAATTATATAAATATTCCAAAAAAGCATTAACTTCGTCTTTCGTCAATACCTTTTCATCTTCTATGCCAAACTCTTGCGGCAGTGGCTTACTCTGAGGAGGATTGAGCAACCACTTACGATGAGTTTCCATCTTTCTAATTTGAGCAAAAGCATAACCAGAATAAGTATGCTTCACCTTCTTACTCAAAAATATTTGTCTATGCTCGATTAAATATTCTCCCACCTCTGTAATAAAAGGATAATTATCTAACCACAGCAATTCCAACACATTAGGATTAGCCGCAGACAGTAATTGAACTACTTTTTTTAGCTCGTATATAACTGTATCTTTATTACCACTTATAAAAGGAAATATCCCTTCCTCATCCCAACCACTATCTTTTTGTTCAATAGCATCAAATCCCAAATAATACTCTTTTGGCGCAATAAACACACCGCGATAGTCATAATCTGACTTAGGATGATTCAACCCATAAGCATGACTACCAGCTAACCCAACAAAAATAGTTCTTTCTTCAACCTCTTTTCTTTTCATTTTCTGCGCTGCTTTTAGCTAACTCATTAGAATGGAATAGGATTGTCGGGGTCGGGACGAGTAGGAAGGGGACAATGAATTCCAGAATGGAAGACTCCATCTCGATCCAAAGTATCTCTGTAAAGAATCCCAAAACCAGGATGCCCATAGGGTTCAGGTCCGAGATGATACTTTCCCAAACTCTCTCTTGTTTCACTGAGATCGCATCGCTCAAAGATAAATTCATCATGATAAGCTCCAATAGTGTGACTGGATCTCCAGTCGCAATCAACAGAAGATCCTCTGAAATAGCAGGCTTCCATGACAGCATATTGCAAATTACACCTGCTCATTTCTGGTATACGGCAAAACCACCATTCACTACAGGAAAAGTTGCAGTTAATAAAGCCGTAGCTAACAATACGGTTATCTATCCAAACGGATTCAAAGGTAACACTGTTGAAAATAGCTCCAGTAAAATCAACTCCTTCTAATTCAACCCCATCCAAACTAATGTATTGCAAAATAACACCTTGAAAATCCCTCTTCCCAGCCTGATATCGAGCTAACAACTCCTCTCTAGTCATATCTTGCATCCCAACACCTCTCAATCCAATAGGAAAGCGATCGCATCCAATATTGGTGTTAAATCAACCAATTGCCATCATAAACTTCCCTAGCGTGAAAAGCCGTAACAATATCTCGTAGCGTTAGGTATTTTATATTAGTAAAATATGCGATCGCACGTCTCAAGTTATCTTAAACAATATCGCTTGCTGTATGGAAAGGCGATAGCATTACCCCAACCAAGTTTCTAAATCTGCAACACTTGTAAAATCCAATAAAGCCTCACCCAAACTCTCTAGTTGCTCAAGACTTAAAGCACTCACTTTTGTAGTCATCTCTGATGATAAAGTACCTAACTTGCGAGTCAGCAATTTGAGGACTAATGCTCTCCCTTCAACGGTGCGACCTTGGATTAAACCCTGTTGCATTCCCTGTTCCAGTCCTTCCGCTCGACCTTCGCGTAAAATAGATTGATACATAGTAGATTCGCGCATCACTGGACTCCTCATCAATTGTCGAATCGTCTGCTCATCTAATTCTAACCCCGCTAAGATACTTGTCGCTGCTACTAAATTACTCTGTTCTCTGGGGTTAGCGATTTGCTCTAACTCGTTCACTACCTGGGTTAACACGCTTTCTTTATTTGCTGCACTACTCAATACTGCTAATGGTAATAATCCTGGCGTACTCAGAAATATCTCTACTGGTTCCTCCCATAAGCGAATGACGCGAAACTGGTGCGTCATTACAGGAGTTACATATCGTTCTTGTCTAACTAAGTTTGAACTTGTCCTTTTTAGGTAAATAACTACTTGTTGGATAGTCTGTGCGGGAAACTTGCGTTTCAAGCGCAAATAATAATCCGCCATCCGAAACGGCATTGTTTCATCGCCAACTGTTTGAAACTCCGTATGCAGGATAACTGCACTCGATTGCAGTAACATAACTGAATCTGCACGAATAGGCTCAACGTTGAGTTCGGTAGGATTAATTGTAGTTAAACTAATCGATTCACTTAATAACCACGCTGCAAAATCACTAGAATACTGTTCAATGAGAAATTTGGAGATGTTATCTATCACTAGCGGCGCATTGAGAGGAGAAGCATTAATACTGTACTTTATCTAACTATGTGCCTTAAAGCGATCGCATCACAGCTTGATGCACAATTAACCGATTACCATCGGGATCGTAAGCATATACTTCCCTGCCATGAGATGCTAGAATAATTTCCTCAGGCGGTGGGTAGCCTATATCAGTTAAATGTGCGATCGCTGCATCCAAATCCTGCACCTCAAAACACAAACTCATTCTACCTTTACCAATATTTTCAAACTCAGCTTGCGCCTGTAACTTTGGTTGAAAAATCCCTAGACGCAAACCAGATATTTGAAACTCAGCATAAACGCTGTGGATGTAAGGCTGAGGCTCTTGCTGCAATAAATTAGTATAAAATAATACCAGTTTTTTTAAGTCATCAGTCGCTAAAGTTAAGAGTGAATTAGTACATTGGAAATGCATGTTAGTTATCGCAAAAATATCAAGCTCGCTCCTGCTTAATTATGCACAACCTGTCTACAGATAGGTGTTTTTAAGTTAGCAAGAATACTAACTATTAAAACGATTAGTTATCAGCCCAAACAGATGGCAGATGAAGGGATAACAGCCAGCAAGCTAGCATAGCTGTAATTGCCGTCAAGCTAGCTTAAGACCAAAAATTAAAGACATAATTAAAGAAGCTTTGAGGAAAATCGCTATGACCGCTACTTTATCTGCACCTCAATCTATTGAGTCTTCATTAGGTCAAGAAGCAGAAGACTTACTGACATACAAAGCAAAAGTATCTAAAGAGATGCTACATCTACCAGGACCAGACTTTGTAGATCGGATATTTACGATTAGCGATCGCTCTCCCCAAGTATTACGCAGCTTACAACAACTGTATTCGTTTGGACGATTAGCAAATACAGGTTACTTATCAATTTTGCCTGTAGATCAAGGCATCGAACATTCGGCGGGGGCTTCTTTTGCCCCAAATCCGATGTACTTTGACCCAGAAAATATAGTAAGGTTAGCGATCGCATCTGGTTGTAATGCTGTAGCAACAACTTTAGGCGTTTTAGGCAGTGTTTCCCGCAAATACGCCCATAAAATCCCGTTTATTGCCAAAATCAACCACAACGAACTGCTAACATTCCCCAACCAATTCGATCAAGTCATGTTCGCTTCGGTAGAACAAGCTTGGAACTTAGGGGCTGTAGCTGTAGGCGCAACAATCTACTTCGGTTCGGAAAACTCAACGCGGCAAATTCAAGAAGTAAGCAAAGCCTTCGCCCGCGCCCACGAGTTGGGTATGGTAACAATTTTGTGGTGCTACCTCCGCAACAACGCCTTCAAGCAAGATAAAGACTATCATTTAGCAGGCGATCTTACCGGACAAGCAAACCATTTAGGCGTAACGATTGAAGCTGACATTATCAAACAAAAGTTGCCTGAATACGATCGCGGTTATGAAGCTGTAGAAAAGGCTACAGGTAAAAGTTACGGCAAAACCAACGAGCGCATTTATACTGACTTGACTAGCGACCACCCCATCGATTTGACACGCTACCAAGTGCTAAATTGCTATTCTGGACGGGCTGGCTTGATTAATTCTGGCGGCGCTTCGGGTAAAAATGACTTTGCTGAGGCAATTCGTACAGCAGTAATTAACAAACGCGCTGGCGGTACGGGCTTGATTTCTGGGCGGAAAACATTTCAGCGTCCTTTTGAAGAAGGCGTGAAGCTGTTTCATGCTATTCAAGATGTTTACCTTTCCCCAGATGTAACGATCGCTTAAATATAACCTCGTCCCTCAAAAACAGGGACGGGGAAATTAATAATATACATAGAACCTATGAGTAATATTGAGGCACTTGTTGCCAACATCAATGACTTGCAAAATGGAGAAACCAAGCAAGTCTTAGTAGGCGAAACAGAAGTCTTACTAGCAAAAATAAACAACAAATTTTATGCAGTAGGGGCGCACTGCACGCACTACAAAGCCCCGTTAGCAGAAGGCGTAATTAATGGTGAATCTGTAATTTGTCCTTGGCACAATGCTTGTTTTAGCTTAGTAACAGGCGATCGCCAAGCACCTCCAGGCTTAGATGCTCTGCCTCGTTATCAGGTGCGTGTTGATGGCGATCGCATTATTGTTAGCGTACCAGCATCCGCCGCGCCAAAACGGACACCTGCAATGGCGCAATTTAACCTGGATGCTGACAGCCGCACCTTCGTTGTCTTAGGCGCAGGTGCAGCCGGAAGTGCGGCGGTAGAAAAGTTGCGGCAAGTAGGATTTCAAGGGCGAATAATTATGGTAACGCAAGAAGATAAATTGCCCTACGATCGCACTTGGTTGAGTAAAGACTACTTGACTGGCAAAGTATCTCCAGAGGAAATGCCGCTAAGAACAGAGGAATTTTATCAAGATAAAGGGATTGAAGTCTTATTAAACAAACAAGTAGTAAGTGTAGATGCCGTTAATCGCGTTATTACATTTGCCGATGATTCGACGCTAGGTTATGACTCCTTACTGCTAGCAACTGGCGGGAAACCACGCCAGTTAGACGTTGAAGGGGCAAACTTAGAAAATGTCTTTACGCTGCGGAGTTTTCAAGATATCGAGCAAATCTTAGCTGCGGCAAAACAAGCTACTCGTGTCGTCGTCATCGGTTCTAGCTTTATTGGCATGGAAACTGCTGCTGGATTAACTCAACATGGCTTGCAAGTTACAGTAGTTTCGCCTAGTGGCTTACCTTTTGAAAAGATCCTTGGTAAAGAAATCGGGCAGTTATTTCAAACTATCCACGAAGAACAAGGCGTTACTTTTAGGCTAAAAACTAAAGTTACTAAACTAGAGGGTAATGGTAAAGTAGAAGCTGTAATTTTGGATGATGGCGATCGCTTGAGCGCAGATTTCGTTGTTGTTGGTATTGGCGTACAACCTGCAACTGAGTATATACAGGGCATTGAGCTAAATGAAAAAGATAAAAGCGTAATTGTAGACAAACACCTCTGCGCGGCAGATGGATTATATGCAGCCGGAGATATTGCTCGTTTTCCCGATTGGCGCACAGATAGCGCAATTCGTGTCGAACATTGGCGCATAGCAGCACAACACGGAGAGATTGCAGCAGCTAATATGGCTGGGCAAAAAGTAGAATTTACTGGCGTACCTGTATTTTGGACAGCACAATTTGAGTTTCCCCTGCGTTATGTTGGACATACAGAGGAGTGGGACGAAATTATCTTTGATGGTGAGTTGGAGAAGCGGGAATTTATTGCTTTTTATATCAAAGGCGATCGCGTTTTAGCTGCCGCTGCTAGTCAAAGAGATACAGAGATGGCAGCAATATCTGAATTAATGCGATTAGATAAAATGCCAACTGCGGAACAATTGCGTGCAGGCTCCGTTGATACGATCGAGCAACTTAAGCAGGTGCAAACTTAGGTGTATCAATTTACTTGGTTTGATTGGTTTTGTCTTTGGTATCCTCCAGGCTGGCTAATTTTATTCAATCGCCATTGGCAACGCTACCATAGCGATCCTGATGGCTGGAATTGGCTGGAATACCTACTATTTCTCATTCCTGGAGGATTTTATCTAGCATTATTTATGCGCTGGCTGCGTTTGGGGTGTCGTTTACCTCGCAGCCAAGGAGAACAATTCGATCCCAATTATCAGCAGCTATTCAAGGATGAAATTATTGCACCGATTGTCAAATACTATTTTCGCGCCGAACTGCACCAAGTTGAGAATTTACCCGCATCGGGACCTTTGATTGTGGCGATGAACCATGCGGGAATGTGTTTTCCTTGGGATTTTTTGAATTTGGGATATCTTTTAAGCGAGCAGCGCGGTTGGTTAGTGCAACCATTAGCAGACGTTTCTTTGTTTGAACATCCTTGGTTAATTTGGTGGCTGCCGCCTGGTTGGGCAAAAATATTAGGTGGTGTACGCGCTGAATGGGATGAGTTTAAAGAGGCAATTTCTAATCAGACTATTTTACTATACGCTCCAGAAGGTTTAAGAGGTCCGAGTAAAGGGTGGGCAAAGCGCTATCAATTGCAGACATTTAATCTGAGTTTTATTCGTCTTAGCGATCGCTCATCTATCCCCATTTTGCCTGTTATCTGCATGGGCAACGAGTATCTGCATACATGGACGTTTAATATTAAAAAACTCGCTAGGCGATTGCAATTACCGTTTTCACCAATATCGCCATTGATGTTTGCATTCGTGCTGTTCCCTTCAATGGGAGTGTGGGCAGCTAGAAGTAAGTTGCATTATTACATTCAACCTGTGTATCAAACTGCACCTATAACAGAAAATTCTCCAAAACAAGAGCGATCGCAATCTTACAAGCAAGCCCAAGAATTGCGAGATAAAATGCAAGACATAATTACTCAATTAAGTCGCTAGATATCCTATACTTTTCCCTAAAAAACAAAAGTGGATTAAAACAACAAGTATGATTGGATACTATGACAATGGCGATTGAAACAGTCAAAGCTAGTATTTTCAAATATTTAAGTCATCTGCATGATGCTGATTATATGGCAAAGATTGCTACTTCAATGCCAGTATTAGAGTTTGAAAATATAATTAGTTTACTTCTTCAGTCAGTGGATGACGAAACTGTTGGTTTAACTACGCTTTTTATTACAGACTTAGTAATGGCTGGTTCCCATCATCCTCAATGTGAGGAATTTAGAAAGCAATACCCAAACTCTCTAATTGTCAAAACGCTAGAGCAGATGGTTTTTTCTACCAATCATTATATTTGTACTCGCGCAGTTTACACTTTGGGTAAAACGTGTAGTTACAGTAGCGTTGATGCTATCAATCAAGCTTTTGTAAAGTTGCGAGATATTGCTCCCCTAGCGCTACCTAGATTAATAGGAGAAATGGGCTGGCTTGGAGCAGATAACTTTTGGGAACTACTTGACTCAATGATATCTAGCCCAGTATATATGACTCGTTGGGCAGTGCTTGATATTTTGCATGAATTTAATGGCGACGAGCCTAAAGAAGAAAATGGACTTTATCAACGCAAATACAGATGTATTGAGCAGTTGCGACAAGACTCAAATAAGTATGTACGCTTAGAGGCTGAGTATGAGTACCAACTATTAAAGTTTCGCAGCCAAAGTTATGAGTTACCGAAAGCAATTCGGAGAAGGATGCGTAAAGAGTTAATACGTCAGTACAAACCAACACACAGCTTTGCAGAGATTTCCAGTAGGTTCAAGAGACATTTATCCGATAACGAGTTAAAAGAATATTCCGTATCCGAACTCGAAGAGTTTATTGATGCAATATTTGCGTAAATCTAAAACTAGACAATTCTCTCAAGCAATGTGCGATCGCATTTCTAACAGCAAGCCCAAGAATTACGCGACATAATTGCCAAGAAGCGAGGTTAGGGCGATCGCTTATTTGTGCTGTCACTCATACTGATAAGCTTGAGAAAAGAAATTGTGTAAATTAGAGCTATGTTGTTTGATTGGGACGAGGAAAAAGCCAAAAGCAACCAAGCCAAGCATAATGTTTCTTTCGATGAAGCCAGTTCTGTGTTTGACGACCCACTGTTTTTAACCTTTGCCGATCCAGAACACTCCCTTCAAGAGCGACGTTTCATTATTATGGGAGAATCAGCCCAAGGAAGATTGTTAGTTGTTGCTTACACTGACCGCGCAGAAACCACTCGCCTAATCAGCGCCCGTCTAGCTACCCGCAAAGAACGTAAAGCTTATGAGTCAGACCTTTGAAACGGATGATGATTTACGCCCCGAATACGACTTTACCCAACTCCCAGTTGTAGCTCGTGGTCTAGGACGTAAACAAGCCAGCCTAACTGTCCAGATAGATCCAGATGTAGCAGCAATTTTTCCAGATTCAGGAGCCGTCAATGAAGGTTTGCGCCTATTAATGAGACTGATTCAACAGTCCCCATCCCAGCCTGGTTCAAAGTCTGTAACTGCATCAAAAGATGAATAGGTATTAACAGCCTCGAATAAATCAACAGATAGTCAGCTTAATCAATGCCACAAAACAAGAGAGACGAGATAGTAAAGTACCTTACACAATGTTCTCTTGTTGAACTGCGAGAGATTTTAAGTGCTGTGTTTAAAACTCGAAGACCTAATCCTGAAGAAGATAAATACAACAAAAACTGCTTTTTTCTTGGTACTGCTTCTAGCCTTTTAGAAAGCAGCGAAGGAGAAGCAGAACGCTGGGGAACTTGTGAGATTGCAGCAGTTGCTAATGTTGATAAAGAAGTGTATGGCGAAGATGTACTAGGAATAGACTGGGGGTTCTGTCAGTTTGGTACGTGTTCTTCATGTGGAATCGGAGTACGCTCAAACTTGAAACACGGTGTTTGTCCAACGTGTGGTAGTAAAGTTGCTATGAGTTGATGATATCGCGATCGCTTTGCCTTGGATAGTAGGGCTAATTTAGTACCAATCCGTTCGTACACCCACCCCGATCGCCCTAGCGCTGACAATCTAATCATAAAATAAGAATATCAAGAAATATTAAGGATCGAGCTTGATGAATTTGTTTTTTGCAGTGGTGGGATTTGTCTTATTGCTCCTATCACTGGGCGTTGCTTTCTATCTCATCACGGCTCGTCGCTATCAATCTGCCAACTCTGTAGCCAATTCCTACGACCAATGGACAGAAGACGGTATTTTGGAGTTTTATTGGGGCGAACACATTCACTTAGGTCATTATGGCTTGCCGCCACAAAGGAAAGATTTTCTTACTGCCAAAGCTGACTTCGTGCATGAAATGGTGCGTTGGGGAGGCTTAGATAAATTACCCCCAGGCACAACCCTATTAGATGTTGGCTGTGGAATTGGCGGCAGCAGCCGCATATTAGCGCGAGATTACGGGTTTGCTGTTACAGGTATTACTATCAGTCCCCAACAGGTAGAACGCGCCCAACAGTTAACTTCTGCGGAACTTGACGTGAAATTTTTGGTAGATGATGCAATGGCACTTTCATTCCCAGATGCGAGTTTTAATGTAGTTTGGTCAATTGAAGCTGGACCGCATATGCCTGACAAAGCCATCTTTGCAAAAGAGCTAATGAGGGTGCTAAAGCCTGGTGGCGTAATGGTTATGGCTGACTGGAATCAAAGAGACGATCGCCAAAAACCGCTCAATTTTTGGGAAAAACCTGTAATGCAGCAACTCCTCGATCAGTGGTCTCATCCTGCATTTTCTAGTATTGAAGGCTTTGCGGAACTTCTAGAAGCAACAGGGTTAGTAGAAGGAGAAGTGACAACAGCAGACTGGACACAACAAACACTTCCTTCTTGGCTAGATTCTATCTGGCAGGGAGTAGCTAGACCAGAGGGATTAGTGCGTTTTGGTTTGTCAGGGTTGATTAAATCTCTGCGCGAAGTCCCCACCTTGCTATTGATGCGGCTAGCATTTGGCACAGGACTTTGCCGTTTTGGGATGTTTCGCGCCTTGCGAGCTAATTCGCCAAAATAGACCTTTTGCATAAGTACATAGTTCAACAGACAAGGGAGACAAGGAGGACAAGGGGGACAAGGGAGAAAAAGTTAAAATTGCCAATTTACAGAGCGTTGCCTACTTTTGCAAGAAGTCTAATCGATACCAAAAGTTGCTAGCCAAGCTGCTGAAGTTTAACGTCTGGGAAATGCCTCTAGGTTTTGGATTAGCAACTACTGTTCGAGCGCTGCAAAATAATCTCCATGAGTAATGCAGAAAAAGCCGCAAATCTAATCCGCGTAGCTGGGCACTTCTGCAGATCGTTTAACAAGAAGAGTAGTTGATGCGTCCGCTTTTGTTAAGTTCAAGCTTGAATCATCATTTTCTATGATGCAATACCCAAAAGAAAATCAATGGCAGAACATGGTAGTCTTAAGCACACAATAAAAGCAGAGTAACGAAATTAATTCATGTTTGCACAACAGCCAGAGCGGCGAATGCACTGGGTCCGCTGGGTATTGACCATTGGGTGGCTCTTGGCGATCGCTTCCCTATTCTACGACCCTTGGACATCAGTGTTAACAGAACCAGATCGTACCTGGAGTCCCTTGCGGTTAACTAATACCTGCGTTCAAGTGCAAGGCGAATGCTTATCCGAGCAACCTTACCCACTGGGAACAACTTTATTTTGGGGGGCTATTGTCCCCAGTGCAATCTTTATCTTGCTGGTGTTTGGACACGAGCTATGGCGGCGGATTTGCCCCTTATCATTTTTATCCCAAATTCCTCGCGCTCTAGGTTGGCAAAGACAATTTAAACGAGAAAATAAAAAGACTGGCAAAGTACGCTACGAACTAGCAAAAGTTAACTCTGATTCGTGGCTGGGCAAAAACTATCACTACGTACAATTTGGCTGGCTATTTGCAGGGTTATGCGGGCGAATTTTATTTTTCAATGCCGATCGCTTAGTATTGGCAGGTTGGTTGCTATTTACAATTGGGGCGGCGATCGCCGTAGGCTATTTTTACGGGGGTAAGTCTTGGTGTCAATACTTCTGCCCGATGGCTCCGGTGCAAAGCATTTATAGCGAACCAGGAGGCTTGTTAAGTAGCAAAGCCCACATGAGCGATCGCACTATTACTCAATCTATGTGTCGCACTGTCCTACCCGATGGTCAAGAACAAAGTGCCTGTGTGGCTTGCCAAAATCCTTGCATTGATATTGACTCCGAACGCACCTATTGGGACAGCTTAAACAAGAGCGAAACTTCATTTCTGCGCTATGGCTATGTAGGCTTAGTAGTTGGCTATTTTATTTATTACTATTTGTATGCAGGCAACTGGGATTATTACTTTTCTGGGGCGTGGCTCAGACAAACTGACCAACTAGCGTCCCTGTTTAGCCCTGGACTCTATCTTTTTGGACAATCTATCAATATTCCCAAAATAGTTGCCGTCCCCATCGTGCTAGGCGGCTGTACGGCGATCGCCTATTGGCTAGGACGTGCGATCGAAAAACGCGCGAAATCTTACAGTCGTAGGCATTATCCAAATCTAGCGGTTGAGACGATTCGACATCGTATTTTTACCCTTTGCACTTTTGGAATTTTCAACTTTTTCTTTATTTTTGGCGGTCGTCCTTTAGTTCAGCTTTTACCTTTGTCGGTGCAATATATCTACGACTTAGGTTTAGTTTTGCTGAGTACCCTTTGGCTCTATAAAACTTGGCGACGCAGCCCCGATTTTTATGCTCGTGAAAATTTAGCTAGTCGATTCCGCAAGCAGTTGGAAAAATTACAGCTAAATGTTTCGCAGTTTTTAGAAGGGCGATCGCTTAATGACCTCAATACCCATGAGGTGTATGTGTTAGCCAAAGTCTTACCTGGCTTTACTCGCGAGAAACGACACCAAGCATACAAGGGAGTCGTTCGAGAAGCCTTAGAGGAAGGCTATGTTAACTACTCTAGTAGTTTAGAAATTTTGCAGCAAATGCGCCAAGAGTTAGGTATTACTGACGACGAACACCGTCAGGTTTTAGATGAATTGGGTATTGAAGATCCGCAGTTGCTCAACCCCAATCGTCAACGCAGCTTAGAAAATCAGATTCGCTTGAGTGGCTATCGTAAATCGCTAGAGCGGTTGATGGCTTTGCAAAGAAAACAAAGCGATCGCTCTACTACCCTCCCAGATTCAGATGAAATTCGTTCCTTGCGCCGCCAATATTCGATCTCACCCCAAGAGGAAGATTGGATTTTAAGCGGATTGTCGGAAAATGCAAGCAGTATCAACAAGGCTGAGTTTTTAATAGCTCAATTATCAGAATTGATTAATTGCTACCGCGCTGTAAATCAACCTGTACTCCAACAGCAAGCGGTATTAACGCTGCTGCGATCGCACGTAGCGCATAAAAAAGAACTGATAGTGCGATCGCTGCTAGAAACTTTAGTAGTTGTGCAAAATGAGCCGAATGTGACACTAGCACAGTCTTTGCAACAGTCTTCGCCATCGGTGTTGATGGAAATTTTAGCGCGTGAAGATTGGCGCGATCGCCTCTCACCAGAAATTATCCAAACTCTAACTCAGCCAGGAGAAACGCCCGTTGCTTGTTCGCTGGAATTGTCTGCTGGTGAGATCTTACATTACTTAGAAGTTTTGCTACAGGAGCAAAACCCCCTAATTCAAGCGGCTGCGCTTTATGCGATCGCGTGGCTAGATGCAGAACGCGCTGCGGCGATCGCCCAGAATCTGCATCATGAGTCACCACACCTGCTCGTGCGGGAAACTGCTGAACTGCTGCTGTCACCAACTCCAAACCCACTTCTAAGCGCATTTCCGGCTTTAGAAAAATCAGTTTATTTATTCAACAGCGATTTCTTCCACCGCGTGCAGAGTGAAACGCTAATAGCACTTGCTAATCTAGCTGAAGTGAGAACCTATTCTAGCGGTGAGGTAATTACAGAAGCCGGCGATACCTGTCGCGAGTTGTTGCTGTTAATTGAAGGTAACGCTAATATTCTCTATCAAACTGAGACGGGGATTCAAGTTGAATACCTCCATCCCGGACAAACACTAGATGAGCTTGAGGTTTTGGCGCACAGTACATCAGAAAACACCATCGTTGCAGATAGCCAAAAGACGCGCATTCTTGCCATCTCAGTCGATACTTTTGACGACTTACTCGATCGCGATCCTGATTTTGCCCGGAGGGTGTTGGAGTTAGAAAGTAAGCAGCTACAACGATTTGTGCGATCGATGCAAACTTAACAGGTAGTATATCTCAGTCTTTTGAAGTTTAGTTTTGAGCTTGTTAAACTATTTCATGCAAGCGATCGCTTCCAAATACTAACCGATTCTTTACAGAGCGAGCGGACTGCGGACAGCTTTACCACCCCGATTAAGAGCAACTAGCACCGTACAATAATCCCGTTGCACACCGACCGAATAAGGGCGCTCGGCGGCGGGTGGACGGGAACGTTAACCACTTCTTCTGAACCCAAAACGGAATGTTTGCTATCGAATTTGTAGGTCAGCCGTGCATTGAATTTAACCAACCGGCTATTCGCGGACGAATTACACTTGGCGACTTTTCAGAGGAGTTTGTTGCGCCGCTCGTTTTTTGGACAGTTGACGATTACCAAAAACAATGGCGCGAGGCTGCCGAACGCATTGTCGCCGGAGAAGCACGTTCCTGCTTTGCAGCTTCCATACGCGAATCGCCAGATGACGGCGCAATTTTTATCTGGACAGCTTACAAACTTGCTGATACTGTTCATTTTCAGCACAAGTTATTGCTACCGGAAACTGTAAAAGGCACGTTTGAGCCGTTGAATATTTACGCGCAAGTTGACGAACGCCAAACCAAAACAGAAGATGGCTTTCAGATTTCCGAGTGGCAAGTGACAGTTAAAGACGTTGCGTATTGGTTACGGGTGGGCTAACAAGTTATTAGACGTGAGGCAGGAACAGCAACTTTCCTTTCATTTAACGGTTCTTCTGAACCCGCAACTTGCGTGTAGCCGGTTCCCGCCTACATCAACGCTGCCGTTAGCCTGCTTCGTTTACAGATAGTGGTAAGACTTTGAAAATTATCTATTGGAAGCACCACAAGGGAATAATACCAGTGAAATAGTTGTTTGTATTACGGTTCAAGATATGGATGCTGAAGAATTGATTCGACGCTATGAGGCAGGGGAGCAGGACTTTAGCGGAGTGCGTATTGGGTGAGAGTTTTACGGATGAGGACGATCAAAACGCCGAAGACGACGGGGACAATCAACCCCGATCCAGAAGGATGAATAGCACCCATCCTTCTAACCTCAAGGTATTATGGAGAAATCTCAAGAAGGTAGCGATCGGGAGTCAGCGTATGCAAGCGATCCTTTTAAGCCGTGAAGAAGTTGCCCGTCGTGCAAAGCAACTGTATGAAAATAGCATCCGTCAAAAAGTCGAGGTCGAAGAAAACATTGGCAAGATGGTGATTATCGACATCGAGACAGGCGATTACGAAGTTGATAAGACTGGCTTGCAAGCTTCTCGTAACCTTAGTAAAAAGCACCCAAATGCTAGACTCTTCGGGATTCGGATCGGATACAATGTTGCCGTCTCCTTTGGGGGTGTCATGGAGCGTGTTGACAAGTGATTTCTGGGATTGTAACAAATCAACACGCAACGATCGCTTTGACGTTCTTGTTACCCAATGGTTCAACTATCCCCATTGAGTTTGTCATCGATACAGGATTCACCGGAGAGTTGTGCCTTCCCATAGAAGCAGTCTCACTGATGGGTTTGACCTTTAGACACGATACGTTTGCAAATTTGGCAGATAACAGCGAGGTATCACTTCCTCTTTACGAAGCATTTGTCCTCTGGGATGGTATTGAGCGGGATGTGTTGGTCATTGCGACAGGTAGGCGACCTCTGCTTGGAACCGCTTTGCTGGATGAACAAGAGTTGGTGATTCAGTTTACAGAGGGTGGATTGGTGACGCTCGACGAGTTGTAGATGCATATCCAGCGTGACGCAACGCAGGCTAACAATGCAGTGGAGCGGATGGTTGAGAGTCTCCGCGCTACGTTCTAGTCTACTCGCCGCCGCTCGCTTCCGCCGTTATATAGAGTATCTTCGGGGAGTTTAAGCGGTTCCTTGCGGTAAGTCAACAAAAGTCTAATCTGCATTACTTAAAACTTCTGGCTCATCGTCTAATGAGAGGAGATATTGAATTAAATCTGTTTGCTCTTGCTTGCTGTATCCAGCGCGACGATCTACCCAATAATTATGTCCGCTTCCATCTACATTTGACTTTTGCAAGTTAGGATTAGCTTTATTAGCTGCGATCGCTTTTTCCCTTAATCGCCGATCTAGCAATACTCTCAAGCTATTACTCGGATCTGGTAAGATATTCTGCATTAGCGTTCCTGCCATGCCTAATTGAGTGCGATCGCCTAATTGATACTCGTTATCGCCTTCAGTAAGTGCGTCTACTCCCGCCGCTACCCCACCATCGTGCAAATAGGGCGCGGTAACGTGCAAGCCAATTAAGCTAGGTACTTTATAACCGCCTGCATTTCCTTGGGCTAAAGCAAGTTGTTGTGCAGGTAAAGGTGTTATATCAACAGGAACATCTAATACAGGTGGATCTGGTGGTAGAGGTACGTTGACGTTACTAGGGTAAGTCTGCGGCGATGTAAAAATGCGCGGGAACTTCGAGAAAGCTGTCGCCCGCGATGGTTGAGTCAAAATTTCTTTCGCTGGAATGACATCATGATTGGTGAAATAACGTCCGCTATGACATTGCACGCAGCTAGCACGACTAAAAACTTTTGCTCCCCGCGCTACAGCTTCTTTATCTAACTGATTATTTGCTGGTGGTGCAAGGGTATTTTGCCATGCAGACATCCCATTAATTTGTTGTCCTACCGGATAACCTGGCGAACTTGCCATCAATCCATCTAAAATAAATGGCGAACCTTTGGGATATCCAGGCATTGGTATCACCTCATTCATACCTGCTACGCCTGGTGTGGGATCTATTTTCTGAAAAAATTCCGATGGTTTTGCGCCTTTAGGCAAGCGAAATCTTGAATTAGCTGAATTTTGTAGAATTACGCCTAAGTAAGTCTCTCGATCAATTCCTAGTAACTTTTGACTTGCATCTGCGCCTGTTGTTAAGTCTGAGTTAGTTCCATGTACGTTGCTATTTAGTGTAGTTAGCCCGTGAAACCAACCAATTGCAGCATTTCCACTCCAACCATAAGGGAATGCTTCGTGAGTGTAAGAAGATGGATTTTGCGACGGGTTATTGACATTATCTCCGGTAGAATCAAAGTTACCAGGCGACCATGTAAGTAATTGTGCGTCAACAGCTTTTTCTAAAGCTTGGGCATCGGGAAGATATGCTTGTTTGTTGTCTGCTTTGGTGTAAACTACGTCAGCTGTGCCAATTTTTAGCGGGTTAACTCCTGTTTGCCTAAACCAAGCGGCTGAGTTGCTAGCTAATGCCAAAATTAAGCCTGTATCTAAGTCGTTATTTGGTGCGCCTTCGAGGATGCGTCCGCTTTTGCTATCTACTGCTGCATGACACGCCGCACAAGTGACACCGACGCGAATTTTACCTTGATGGATTACTGTTTGAATGCCTAACGGTACTAGGGAACCTGTAGCTACATCTAAGCCTGTGTTGAGGATGGTTCCTTTTTTTAAGGCGCGATCGCCTACAACCATATCTCGATCTAAGCTAACTTGCAAGTTGGTTGTATGCTTGCCTTTGAGAGATGCGATCGCTTTTGCTAAATTACCGATATTCAATGGTCCATTTAATATGCCCGTTACATCGGTAAAAAATACTTCATTTTTGAATGTTTCGCTATAAAATGCTTTGCGCCCTACTGATAATAAGCGATCGTCTATAGCAACTGCGCCGTTTTCTGGTGCTAGTTTTTCCCTACCTTCATCTGTTTGCGACAGTTGTGCGGCTTCTGCTTTGTCTACTGTACGACCTAATATATCGTAACTGCCAACCCCTGAAGGTGCAGACTGGGTAACGGGTGTATAAGTTTTACCTAAACTTGGCGTACCAGGAATAATTAGTTCTACTTGGTAGGCTAAAAAACCAATGAGGATAATTATAGAAAGTATGACAATTACAATCGAGCGCAACCGCATGATACCCCGCTAGCCTACCACTAGCACGCACTTTAAGGCGATCGCTGCTATATATCGTCTGTCTGAAGAAAGAAACCCTTTTTGTAGTTTTTATACAAACACCTGTAAAGGTGCGATCGCCAATTGTATGTTTAGAGCAATAAAAAGGATAGTTGTACAAATTAACTATGACTGCTATATAAGTTAAAGATTTTAATATATCTGTTATGCTATCTGTTCAAGAAGTCAAAAGAAAAAAATTTCCATCACGTCGCTATCTTTGGTTAGAAAGATTGCTAGCGATTATTGCTTTAATTAACCTAGTTTTGGTTGCTTTCGATTTAAGTTATGTTCCTTGGCGAGATTTTTATTTTGAAGAAGCACCAATAATAGTGCAATATTACGATCGAGTTAAAGGTATAGAACCACACCGAGAAACGCAAAGATACTTAAATACTGTAGATAAATTAGAAACTCAAGTCGAGCAAAGTGGCTTGCAGTCAGAGGAAACAGAAAGAGTTTTGTTACAGCTACGCAGACTAAGTAATGAAATGATTGAAGACAATCCTTTTGATGTTGCTAATAAAACGGGTAACTTAGCTAAAATCAAAAGATTGATGCGCGTTCGCGTTGCTTCGTTTGAAAATGCTTCTTCTGAATTATCTGCTCATGAGGCTTTTACATTATTTTGGAGTCAGTTGTATCTTTCGCAAAGAAATTGGCAGGAGGAAATTAGCTTTTTCAATTCAAACTTGCGTCCGTTAATTGCTACTAATTATTATAGAGATATTGGCGAAAATAGTAAGTTTATTGACAAGTTTTGGTTAATAGATTCTCCATTTATAGCTATTTTTGTTTTAGACTTTTTAATCAGAACTCTGTATATTAGTGTCCGCAATAAGCTAACTTGGTTAGAAGCAATGTTGCGGCGTTGGTACGATCTTTTCTTATTACTGCCTTTTTGGCGTTGGCTAAGAGTAATTCCTGTAACTATTCGCTTGTATCAATCTCGCCTGCTAAATCTCGAACCTGTGCGATCGCAAATTAACCACGATTTTGTGGCAAACTTTGCTGAAGAAATTACCGAAGTAGTAGGGATTCGCCTAATCGATCAATTACAAGAAGCAGTTAGAAGAGGTAATATTAGCCGCTGGTTGTTTCGTTCTACTTCTGGGCAAAGTTATGTTGATATTAATAACAGAAATGAAATTCAAGCGATCGCCAATCGTTTAATTCAATTAAGTGTCTATCAAGTTTTACCAAAAATTCAACCAGATATTCAAGTTTTGCTCAACCATACTATTCAAAACGTTTTGAATCAGTCGCCTGTTTATCGCCAGATTCAAAATGTACCAGGTATGAACAAGTTACCCAACCAAATGACTGAGAAGCTAGCAAATGATATATCACAAGCAGCCTACAGCACTATTACAAACTTTATGGAAGATCCTGTAGCTGCTAAAATGTGGAATAAATTATTTGACAACTTTAGTAAAGCTTTAGAGGTAGAACTACAAAAACAGCCCAATATTCAAGAAATTCAAACATTAGTTATAGACTTATTGGAAGAAATTAAAATTAACTACGTTCAAAGTATTGCTGAAGGAGGAGTAGAAGATATTTTGGAAGAGTCACAAAAAATTAGACGAATTAATCGCAAGTAGTTGCAAACTTATAGGCGAATAGAATTTGTGTCTACACAAACGCTTATATGCCTGCGCGAACTATTTAATTTAACAATTAGCGGTCAAGATAATAATGTTTAAGTCCCCATGTTTGCTCCAGAATTACGAATTACGAATTACGAATTATTCCGATCGCTGCTTCAATACACTACTTGATAGCGAACTAGCTTTCTTATATCTGCTAAAGATAGCCCTAATTCTTGAGCAATAGTTGACTCTACTTGATTAAATTCTGTAACTGGAAATTGAAACTCTAATTTAGTTAGTGCAGACTTGGTAGTTTTGACTTCGACTTTAGTAAAACCTTGTTTTTTATAGATTTCAGCTTTGATGACGAGAATAGTGACAGCAAGATTTACTTCCAGTTGGGTATCAGCTTCTAGCTGCGCTACAGTGCCATAAGGGCGGCTCAAAATGCGATCGCTCATTAAACCACTACTTACCCAAAATGATAATCCTAGTAAGGGCAGCGCCAACCAAAACCATATTCCTAAAGAATGTAATACCCGTAAACCACGAAGAAGACGCATAAACTAACAGGTTACTATTTTCCTATAACTGGTGGCAGACTAATTAATTGCGCGAACTACTTATAGTAAATAGTAATAGTTGCGATCGCATAGCATGAGAATCTTACTTGTAGAAGATGACCCCGCGCAATTAGAACCTTTGCACGCCGCTTTAATGCAAGCTGGGCATATTGTTGACGGGCTAGAAGATGGAGAAGAAGCGCAATGGCTATTAGAGAAAAAAGAATACGATTTACTAATTTTAGACTGGATGCTGCCCAAAGTTAGCGGTTTGAGTCTGTGTCGCCAGTATCGCAGTCTAGGTAAAACTGCACCTGTACTGATGCTAACGGCTAAAGATGCTACCCCTGATAAGGTTGTAGGTTTAGATGCTGGCGCAGATGATTATTTAGTCAAACCTACCGATTTGATTGAATTGCTAGCGCGGGTAAGGGCATTAGGTAGGCGATCGCCCGTACTGCAAAAAGATATCTTATGTATAGGCGATTTGCAACTACACCTCGATAGCCTTAGCCTGGCAAGAGGAGAAGCAAATATCCAGCTATCAACGCGAGAATTTCAATTAGTAGAATACTTTTTTCGTCATCCTGGGCAAGTATTAAGCCGCGATCGCATCGAACAGGCATTATGGGAATGGGGTGCTGAACCTGAAAGTAACGCTGTTACTACTTTAGTCAAAAGGCTGCGCCAACGCTTGCAAGTTCTTGATGCCGCAGATTGGATCGAGACAGTCTACGGTATGGGTTATCGCCTTAATCCCGCTCATGTTCCATCGTAGCCGCCGGAATTTGGCTTATTGGTTTACTTTATCTATGGGCAGTATTTTAGTCATTTTTGCTGCCTTAGTTTATTACTTGGAAGCTGTCGAACAGTTGGAAACAACAGATCGATCGCTTTATAAAAAAGCTAGCGTGATGGCAGCAAGTGTCAAGTATCGGTTTTATAAAAATCAACGGCGAGTGAATTTAGAGAATGTGCCGTTGTTGGGCAATAACCCAGAATCACTAGACAGTGCGGTAATTTATGCCCGCTGGTATGATGCCCAAGGACGTTTGTTGCAGTTTTTTGGGGCTATTCCTCCCTCTAAGTTAGGCAAAATCTCAGAATTTAAGACAATTAAATTAAGTACGACGCAGAAAAATTTGCTACCTCAAACTTGGGTGCGCCAAGTTACTTTACCCGTTCGTCAAGATAATTTATTAATTGGCTACGTGCAAGTGGGAATTCCGCTGACAGGCGATCGCGAAGCTTTAAATCAATTAAGGTTGGTTTTGACTTTGGCAGTACCGATAACTTTGGGGGCGATCGCTGTTGTTGGCTGGTTTTTAGGCGGGCTTGCAATGCAACCTATTCGTCAAGCTTACGAACAATTGCAGCGCTTTACAGCCGATGCTTCGCATGAATTACGCACGCCTTTAGCTGCTGTGCTTAGTAATGCCCAAGTTGGCTTATTATCGCCTGTTGGTGACGATCTGGGGCAACGCCTACGATTTGAGAAAATTGTTGATGCCACAAAATCAATGAGTTTATTAGTAACTCAACTACTATTTTTGGCACGACATCAGGGACAATTGCCTGCAAAAGCGATCGCTAAAGTAGACTTAACTAACTTATTAGCCAGTTTGGTAGATAGTTATAAAGTTCAAGCTGCCAGCAAACAATTAATTTTTACCAGCTACTTACCCTTGCAAGCAGTAGAAGTAAAAATCGATGCAAATTTAATTAGTCAAGCAGTAATGAATCTACTTAACAATGCTTTCAAATATACTACTGCTGGCAATACCGTACAATTGCGGCTGCTAGTCCAATCTCATCAAGCGATAATTCAAGTAATTGATAATGGGATTGGTATTGCTTCAGAAGACTTACCTTATATTTTTCAACGGTTTTATAGAGCAGATAAAGAACGTTCTAAAGCTACTGGTGGTTTTGGTTTGGGGCTGGCGATCGCCGAACAAATTGTTAAAGCTCATAATGGGCATATCCTTGTCAGCAGTGAGCTTAGCAAAGGTTCTACATTCCAGATTAAAATTCCTCTTGCTACTAAATCTTAAGTTTTTTGTCACTTTATTGTCATTTTCTTTACTTATATTAAAAGTAGGAGATTGAAATAGTCTTACTTTCGATTTTCAATGACAACAAGCTATACAAATTTAGGTATTCCCATTAATAGAGTTGATATTTTTATCTGTATATCAAGCTTCAATTTTGGGAATATAGCAAAACATCAAAGCCTTTGTATCTGTCTTTAGAAGTGTTCGCTGTAATTTGTTATTTATAAAGAAATGTGGATATATTAGTTAAAAAGCTAAAATATCTACAACCTTTATTGTCAGAGGAAAATCGGTTTTTAGTTGAGTGCATTTAAGGAGTAAATATGAGTATTGTTGGTTTGAGAAAAGTCTATCTAGCGATTGGGATTGCGACAGCAAGTGCGATCGCTAATGGAGTTGCGACGCAGGTTCAAGCTACAGAATTATCTGCTGACAAGGCAGTAAAAATTGAGTCAAATTTTGACGAACAAGCCTTAGCCAGCGATTATAATTTCATGCTGCAACTATCAGAGCCTCAAACCGCCAAGGTTAACTCGAACCAACCTACGGTGTTAGCTCAAGCTAACGATTCTACTATACAAAATCAGACACCTAGTACAGACGGTACAACACCAAGTACATCACCTAGCGATTCTCTTCAACCGACAACACCAAGTACATCACCTAGCGATTCTCTTCAACCGACAACGCCAAATACGTTACCTGGTGACACAACACAGCCGACAACGCCAAATACGTTACCTGGTGACACAACACAGCCGACAACGCCGAATACGTTACCTGGTGACACAACACAGCCGACAACGCCGAATAATACTTTACCTAGCGATTCAACACAGCCGACAATTCCTAGCGATGGCAGCGATCCTTCGATCAGAGACAACACGCAGCCGACAATCCCTAGTGATGGCAATACTCCCACTAATGGCAGCGATCCTGATAGCGATGTTTCACCTGGTAGAGCAACGCGCTCTGGTTCTAGCTATATTGGTGTTGGTGGTAATATTGGACTTGGTGGCGAAACTGGTATAGGTGAAGGCTCTTTTAGCGTCATCAGCAAAATTGGTCTTACCAATAACATATCAGTACGCCCTACTGCATTATTTGGCGACAATGTAAGTATTTTGCTACCTGTAACGCTCGATTTTGCTCCAACTGATGTAGAAGTAGGTCCATATAGTATTGCTCCTTATGTGGGCGCTGGCGCTTTAATTTCAACTGGCGATAATAGCGATGTTGGCGTACTAATTACTGGCGGTATTGATGTACCAATAACATCACAATTCACTGCAACTGCTGGAGTAAATGTTGGCTTTGTTGGTGATACTGATGTTGGCATATTAATTGGAGTTGGTTATAACTTCTCAGGGCTATGAGAAGATAATTCGTAATTCGTAATTCGTAATTATAAACTTCAATTACGAATTGCCGTTTTACGGCTTGACATTACTGGAATTAGGCAATAAGAGTAATCAATTGATGGGTAAATCTATTGAATAGATTTGCCCATAACTATGTATGCATTTAGTAGGGTGCGTTGCTAAACAACGCACCCTATTGCTGCGTCTAGCAATCGTCTTTCTAAACGAGCTAGCTTTATTTTTAGCAGTAATTGTAATATAAACGATAGAAATTAAAGCTTATCGAGCGAAGCGTGATGACTAACCAAAAATTTAAATATCAAGCTGGGTGTAGTCTTTTAATAGTATTAATTTTGTTCAACTCTAGCCTAAGTACCCAAGCATCAGAGCGATCGCACTTCGTCGCGAATTCTTTCTTGTCATCTCAGAGACAGGAAAATGCAATAACTCAAAATCTTTCCGCTCTTGAACTTTTCCGCAAGGTTTATGAAAACCGATATACATGGGATAACCAATTTCCAGGATATACGGCAGTAGTAGAAATCAAACAAGGTAACAATAAGTACAATGGCAATGTTCGCGTGAACTCAGATTTGAACGTAGAAGTTACAGGCATTGATAATGAGCAAGCCAGTCAAACAGTGAAAAATCAACTACTCATGATTGCTATCCATCGACGGCAGACTCCTTTTGCAGTTGCCCATAAAAATAAAACATTTGAGTTTGGTACGGCAAAAAATCCTGGAGTAGTAGAAATCCTAGAAGCAGGAGGAAAAACATCAGCACGATATCAAATAGCTAGCAACCAAATTGTTCAAGTTAGCCGTTTATTAGGTCCGCATAATGTTGTAGTAAAAACGTTAGATACTGAAGTAACGCCAGCAGGATATATAGCAACTCAATATCACTCAACTTTTTATGATGCTAAAAGCGATCGCCTTGTAGGCGAAGAAACATATACTGATACTTACAAAGAAGTTGGCAACTATTATTTATTGAATCGTCAAGTAATTCAAACAAACGAGAACGGCAATAAATCTGTAGTAGAGTTAAACTTTAAGCAAATTAAGTTGATGTCATCAATAAGTAAAACTTAAAATTAGCTAAATTTTAATATTTAATTGTATAGAAAACAACTTTAATTTGTAAACTAAGCGATTAAAACAATAAAGTTAGTCTATTGTCACTTTCAAGTCACATTTATGTGCAAAAGTAGACGTAGCAAAAATTTTGAGGATATCAGCTAATGAGTTCGTTAGTCTTCTCAAATTCAATTATAATTCAGCCGAAATCTACAATCAAAGTTCCCGATTTTTAATCAACTACGATCGCACTTCTTTGTGGTAGTCAAGCCACAAAGCGGCAATTCGTAATTGAAGTCCGTAATGCGCGAACTACGAGTTACGAATTATTTTGGTTAGTTCGTAAGGTTTTGTAACGGTGATGGAATGAGCAGGCGTGCAGATCGATTTGTAGACAAGCTTTCAGTTGTTGACGAAGTAGCGAAACCAAAGCCAGCGATCGCCTTGCAAGATGCGATCGCCTTGATTGTCGGCTTAGTCATCGGTGTAGGTATTTTTCAAACGCCTTCTCTAGTTGCAGACAATTTGGGTAACAGTTATACGGTAATGCTGGCGTGGTTTTTGGGCGGCGTAATGTCCTTTATCGGCGCTCTTTGCTACGGCGAATTAGCTACGGCTTACCCCCATCCAGGCGGTAATTACCATTACTTCATGCGTGCTTTTGGGGCAAAAGTAGCTTTTCTGTTTGCTTGGGCGCGACTTGCGGTAATTCAAACTGGCTCGATTGCTACTGTAGCTTTTGTATTTGGCGACTATGCAGCGCAGTTAGTGAATCTTGGTACTTATTCTTCACCAATTTACGCCGCCCTGGCGATTGGACTATTGACAGCCTTAAATATTGCTGGTGTCGAGCAAGGTAAGTGGACGCAAAACTGGCTGAGTCTGGCGAAGGTTGTCGGCTTATTGTTGGTGGTTGTAGTTGGGGTTGCCTTCATTTCTCCTTCTTTACCGTCAGCACCAATACAAAATACAGCCCCAAATAATTGGGGTGCAGCAATGGTATTTGTGCTGTTTTCTTTTGGGGGTTGGAATGAAGCTGCTTACATTTCAGCCGAGTTGCGGAACGCCGAGCGGAATATGGTGCGCCTGATGCTGTGGAGTATTGGGATTATTACCGCCATCTATATGCTAATTAACCTAGCTTATATTCACGGCTTGGGATTAGAGGCAGTGGCAAATTCTGAGGCTGTCGCTGCTGACTTGATGCGTAGCGCTTTTGGAGAAACAGGAGCGCTATTTATTAGCTTGCTAATTGCGATCGCAACTTTGGGCGCAACTAATGCCAACATTTTTACAGGCGCTCGAACTAATTATGCTTTGGGGCAAGACTTTCGCCTATTTAGCTTTCTGGGCAAATGGCGCAGAAGTGCCAATACACCCAAAAATGCCTTATTGGTGCAAGGTGCGATCGCTTTAGCCTTGGTGTTGCTGGGTACTTTTACCCGCAACGGATTTGCGACGATGATCGATTATACCGCTCCGGTATTTTGGTTCTTTTTCCTATTGAGTGGTATATCGCTATTTGTCTTAAGAATGCGGGAACCCCAAACCCCGCGACCATTTCGCGTCCCTTTGTATCCGATAACTCCGCTGTTATTTTGCTTAATTTGCGGATATTTGCTGTATTCCAGCCTTGCTTATACAGGAGTGGGCGCGATCGTTGGCGTACTTGTCTTGATAGCTGGCATTCCTTTATTGCTGCTATCTAAGCGTCAGCAAGCTTGATTGCGCGATTACTTTGTGACTAAAAATTGCCTGAATTACGAGGAGAAATATGCATTTACACAAGTTGTTATTCGTATCTTTGAGTGTTGTTAGTTTCGGTATTGCTGGCTGCAACCAACAAAGAGATTTCAATGCTCAAGCTCAACCGTCTGCTCCGACAACCCAAACTCCGTCGCCTGCTCCGGTACAATCTCCAGAACGCGAACCTGATGTACCTTACGTACCAACGCCAAACGAAGTTGTAGTGAGAATGCTAGAACTTGCTAAAGTGCAAAAAGATGATGTTCTCTACGATTTAGGTAGCGGTGACGGGCGAATTGTTATTACCGCCGCTCAAAAGTACGGTACGCGGGGTACTGGAATAGATATCAACCCAGAGCGGATTAGCGAAGCCAATGCCAATGCTCAAAAGGCAGGTGTAACCGATAAAGTACAATTCCGTCAGCAAGATTTGTTTAAGACCGATCTTAGCGATGCAACTGTAGTTACGCTCTACTTGCTGCCCGATATTAACGTTAAGTTGCGTCCTCAACTATTTAGGCAACTTAAGCCTGGTACGCGCATCGTATCTCACGACTTTGATATGGGTGAGTGGAAGCCTGAGCGAGTTGTGCAAGTGCAAGGTCCTACTCGCCAGCATACTTTGTATTATTGGGTCGTGCCTGAAGAAATCCCAGCTAATTTGAAGTAAATAGGGGCGTAATCCATTACGCCGTACAAGTAGGGTGCGTTTTCAAAACGCACCTTAGCGATCGCAATTGGTATGTTCTTATCCGCTAATGCATTACGCCGTACAAGTAGGGTGCGTTGACTTGCAACGCACCCTACCGATCGCAATTGGTACGTTCTTATACACAGATGATTTTTGGTTATCTCTCGTTTGATAGAGCTATTGCGGGCGGGAAGTTGAAACAATTATGAGCAAGGGCGTAAAGCATTACGCCTATACTGTGTTGTTGCCCAATAATTTATGAGTTTTAACTTTTTTGACATATTTTGGGTTTTTCTGGCTCTGTCTTCGCTGCAACCTATATGGCAGCGTCGCCAAATTGAGTATCGTCGCGTGCAAACTCTGCGTGCGTTTGAGCAGCAACGCAATGGCAGAGTTATATTACTCATCCACCGCCAAGAGTCGCTGAGTTTGCTGGGGATTCCTTTATCTCGTTACATTACTATTGAAGATTCCGAGCAAATCTTAAGAGCTATTCGCCTTACCCCTCCTGATGTGCCGATTGACTTGATTTTGCATACTCCTGGGGGTTTGGTACTTGCTACCGAGCAAATTGCTAGAGCGCTAATTCGTCACCCCTCCAAAGTTACGGTGTTTGTGCCTCACTATGCTATGAGTGGCGGTACTATGTTGGCGCTTGCTGCTGATGAAATAATTATGGATGCTAATGCGGTTTTGGGACCTGTTGACCCGCAGTTAGGCAATTTTCCCGCTGCTAGTATTTTGAAGGTTGTTGAAGATAAGCCAATTGCGGAAGTTGACGACCAAACTTTGATTATGGCTGATTTGTCGCGTAAGGCTATTGCTCAAGTTCAGCGCTTTGTCAGGACGCTACTTAAAGATAATATTCCGCAGCAGAAGATTGCTGAGGAAAATATAGAACCTATTGTTGAGGCTTTAACTACTGGGCGAGTCACTCATGACTATCCAATTACTGTTGAGGAAGCAACGGAATTGGGCTTGCCGATTACTGTTGGTTTACCTCGATCTATTTACAACCTGATGGAATTGTACCCGCAGCCCCAAGGTGGCAGACCGAGCGTACAATATATTCCCATGCCTTATGGCGATCGCCGTCCTATTTTACCTACTCCCAAGGGTAGACCTTTGGAAGAACCCGATCAAAGAACGTAGATATGCAGAGATGCGAAAAATCGCATCTCTACTCCTCCTGTGTCGGTGATGGTGTAATCGGTGTAGGACTTAGCAATCGTGCTGGCGAATCTGTAGGTGTAGGCGATGGCGATGGCGCTTCGGTTGGTGAGGCTGTAGGTGATGGCGATACTGAGGGTACTTTACCCAAAACTCTTTTTGCTTCTTGGTCAAGTCTAGCGCGGATTTCTATATTAGCAATGCCTGTTACGGGTAGCTTAAATTGTTTTTGAAATGCTTGCACTGCAGCTTTTGTTTGCGGACCGAAATATTGAT
This sequence comes from Aliterella atlantica CENA595, assembly GCF_000952155.1. Lineage (GTDB taxonomy): Bacteria > Cyanobacteriota > Cyanobacteriia > Cyanobacteriales > Chroococcidiopsidaceae > Aliterella > Aliterella atlantica. The sequence continues at coordinate 39,784 of NZ_JYON01000005.1, forward strand.
TTCCTGGTAATGGGGGATCTGGTTTGACAACTAAGTTCAAACTACCTTGCAAGTTTTTGACTAGAGTTGCTAATAAGTCTCTGGTGCGATCGCCTACTACGCCATCGACTCGTAATTTGTAACGCTTTTGCAAAGTCCTAATCGCTTGGCGCGTTGCTTCATCTGTCAATCTGTCTCCTGTAGCTGGGATATCGTACCCCAAACCACGCAAAACTAACCGTACTTCCTGTGGTTGGTAATCAACGATTGGCGATGCGATCGCTAATTCGCAGCTAACTACAGCAGTACACGCAACAGTTAGGACAATTCCCCATCTACACCACATCAACCTTGCTCCCTACCTCTTGAGTATGTCTGGCTAGTTTGGCAACAGCAACAATCAATTTGTTGGTATCAACTGGTTTGGATATATGCATTTGAAAACCCGATGAAAGTGCCTCAGCACAATCTTCTTGCCGCGCGTATGCTGTCAGTGCTACGGCTGGAATCTGTCTGCCGCGTGCTTCTAATTGTCTCACTTTAGCTAGGAATGTATAGCCGTCTTCGTTGGGCATCTCAATATCGCTAATCAAAACATCTGGTTGTAGTTGCTCTAATACCTGCATTGCTTCTCGAGCAGATCCGGCTGCTACTACTTGAGCGCCATATTCAGTTAATACTACGCTTAAAAGTTCGCGCACATCTATTTCGTCATCTACTACAAGTATCTGGAGGTTTTCTAAGCTTGTAGATGCAGCTAAATTATCTTTTTTGGGTGCTACTAGCTGTTTTTTTGCTTGTACCAGTGGTAACTTAACGGTGAAAGTCGAGCCTTTATCTGTGCCTAGACTACTAGCATCAACTGTACCTCCATGCTGTTCTACTAAATGACGGACGATCGCAAGCCCCAACCCTAAGCCGCCATAGGCTCTAGTTGTCGTGCTATCAGCTTGACGGAAGCGCTCGAAAATACATGGTAAAAATTCTGGATTAATCCCAATACCTGAATCTATAACTTTAATCTCTGCGTAAGCGCCTGCTGTTGATAGTTGCACTTCAACCTTACCGCCAGATGGCGTAAATTTTATTGCATTGTTGAGCAAATTCCACAATACTTGTTGCAAGCGATCGCTGTCGCCAGCAACCAAAATCGCTGAACTAGGTGTATGGTTGTTGGCAGTGTCAACTATAGTTTTTATATGAATGTTTTTAGCTTCAGCAGCTAGACGTACTGTATCGATGGCTGTGGCAATTGCAGTTTGCAGTTGTACGGGGCGCAAAACTAAATTCAGTTTACCGCGAATAATCCGCGATACGTCTAAAATATCCTCAATTAGTTGCGCTTGCATTTTGGCGTTGCGCTCGATTGTTTCTAAAGCGCGGTTGGTAGTATTGCTGTCAAACTCGCGCGTGCGTAATAGCCTCGACCATCCTAAGATTGAATTTAGCGGCGTACGCAGTTCGTGTGAAAGCGTTGCTAGAAAGTCATCTTTCATTTGGTTTGCTTCTTCTGCTTGCTGTTTGGCAACTTGAGCGTGAAGCAGTTGAACGCGTCGATCTTCGGACTGTTTGCGCTGGGTAATGTCTTCTACTGTACCTACGTAGCCGATAACTACGCCTTGCTCGGAAAGCATGGGCGACGAGCGCAAATTAACAGTGCGATCGCAAATACCTGTATGCTGTGGTATTTGCAGCCGAAATTCACTGACACATTCGCGTTTACCTTCTAAGCAAATCAACCAGTCTGTTAAAACGCGATCGCAATCTTTAGGGTGTACTATTGCTAGTAAATTTTGTTGCAAGTTACCTTCAAGTGCCAATCCGCATATAGTCTGACAGCGCGGATTGGTGTAAGTACAGTTTCCTGCTACATCTGTAAGAAAAATGCCGATAGGTGAAGAAGCGCTCAAACATCGAAATCGCTGTTCGCTTTTACGTAGTTCCGCGTTAGCAAGTTTTAGTTGTGCGGCTTGACGTTCGATCTTGGCTGTTTTTCTAAATAGTTCAATAAATACTGCTACTTTGGAAATTAAAATTTCTGGTTGGATTGGCTTGAGTAAATAGTCTACTGCGCCTGTAGCATAACCTTTGCTTCTTAATTCATCGCTTTTGCTAAAAGCTGTCAAAAATATAATTGGCGTATGGCGCGATCTTTCTCTTTGGCGAATCAAAGTTGCTGTTTCAAATCCATCTATCCCTGGCATTTGTACGTCAAGCAATATTACCGCAAAGTCTTGATTGAGCAAACATCTCAAAGCTTGTTCCCCAGAATTTGCCCTAACTAAATTTGCTTTTAAGTTATCTAATATTGCCTCTAGAGCTAGCAAATTTTCTGGGCGATCGTCAACTATAAGGATGTTAACTTGCTCTTGAAAGTCCATGCGCTTAAACTTTTCTGTCAGGCTAAGATAGATCGATGAGATCGGATACGGCAAGCTGCTAAAGCTAATGTTTTTCTAGTGTAAGCCAGAACGTTCCTTCTCCTCTACTTTCTGCTTAGAACCCACTGTTACAAAGGCAAATAATTATTTCTTTAGCCTGATTGCAGCTTCAAAGATGCTTTCTAGAATCGTTATTAATCCTCATCAACTTTCGGCACAGTTATCAAATCATCTCGCTTACTTTACTACTTCACTTGCATTATTTAGGCAATATTAAATATCAATAAATCTATCTAAAGATAGGTCAAATAAGTATTTAAAGCAAAATTTATAAATAACTATCCAAAGACTGAAAAGTTTATATATCTTTTGATAGGTTACAGTTTGAGGGCGATCGCCAAATTTTCAGCAAAAAAGGAGCGATCGCCTCTAGTGGTAAAATCCAGTCTACTGCACCTGTGGCGATCGCCGCTTCGGGCATAATCGGACTATAAGCTGTAGTTGGTTCTTGAGCTATAGTTAGTCCGTTGTATTGTTTAATTGTTACTATCCCTTGAGCGCCATCGTGATTAGCGCCTGTTAAGATAATACCTACCAATTTTTGCCTATAAGCGTAGGCTGCCGACTTAAACAATACATCGATAGCAGGTCTAGAGTACCAAACAGGCGCGTCGTGAGAGAAAGTAAAATAACTTCCCCCTCTTCCTGCTTCTACTAATAAATGATAATCAGCAGGAGCCAAATAAACTCGCCCTGGTAAAATTAATTCTTTATCTTCTGGTTCTGTCAGCGGTAGCAAACAGTAGCGCCCTAAAACTTGGCATAGCTGGGAACCCAAGTGGCGATCGCGATGTTGAACGATCGCCATCGCCGCCGAAAAACTCTTTGGCAGCCCTTTTAACAGCACTTCTAAGGCATTCAATCCCCCCGCAGATGTGCCGACGACTATTAGCTCAATCATTAGCTAACCCTCCTGTAGAGCTTTTCAGTAGCTACTAACTGTTGATATTTCTGCTCGTAAGCAGTAAATTTGAGAGTTTCTGGCTTGCCTAATCCCAAAATACCAAAGTTAATCAGACTTTCGTGAAATAGCTGATACACTTGTGCTTGCAATTCTTGATTGAAGTAAATTAGCACGTTACGGCACAAAATAACGTGAAATTCATTAAAAGAGCTATCAGTTACCAGGTTATGTTGAGAAAACACCATATTTTCCTTTAAAGAAGTGCGAAAAATGGCGCTATTATAAGCTGCGGTGTAATACTCAGAAAAAGACCTTTTGCCGCCTGCTTGCAGATAATTTTGCGTGTACTCCTGCATCAATTGCACCGGAAAAATTCCTGTTTTAGCCTTTTTAATAACTTCCTCGTTGATATCGGTAGCATAAAGCCGACAGCGATGATACAGGTTTTCTTCTTGCAAGAGAATCGCCATCGAATAAACTTCCTCACCAGTCGCACATCCAGCGTGCCAAATGCGAATAAAAGGATAAGTCCGCAGCAGCGGTACAACATGAGTCCTCAAGGCAAGATAAAAGCTAGGATCGCGGAACATAGAGGTGACGTTGATCGAAAGATTGAGGACAAATCTTTCTAAACAAGCCGAATCGTGCAGAATTTTGTCTTGCAGAGCGGAAATAGTAGTTAAGTTTTCGCGGCGGATAGTATGCCAAATGCGGCGTTTGAGCGAGGCTGGGGCATAATTTCTAAAATCGTAGCCGTAGACGCGAAACACGCCCTCTAGTAGCAGTTCAATTTCTACGGTTTCTAAATCGATACTGCGATCGCGCTGCGGGTTCATGTGATACCAATTCGTAATTCGTAATTCGTAATTGCTGAAATTTAGAACTTACTTTATCTGTAGCAGATATTTGGAGCATCGATCTTAGGTTACTGGTAAAGCCAAACTCTGATTAAAGATAGCAATTGCTCTGTATCTACAGGCTTGCTGATATAGTCTGATGCGCCTGCTTGAATGCACTTTTCGCGATCGCCTTTCATTGCTTTAGCTGTGAGGGCAATTATTGGTATGCGGGAGGCAACGCTTGCGCGGATAGCTTTGATTGTCTCGTAACCATCCATTTCCGGCATCATAATATCCATCAAAACGATGTCAATATCTGGGTTATTTTGCAACGTAGCGATGCCATCTCGCCCATTTTCTGCATACAAAATCTGCATCTGATAGCGTTCTAGCATACTTGTGAGGGCAAAGATATTACGCACATCGTCATCGACGATCAACACCTTTTTAGTAGCCAAAACATTATCGCTGCGGTGCAAATTTTCCAGCATTTGGCGCTGAGGATCGGGTAAATTTGCTTGAACGCGGTGTAAAAATAATGCTGTTTCATCTAAAAGACGTTCGGGACTGCGGACATCTTTAACAACGATCGCTTCTGCTAGGCGCTTGAGTTCTATTTCTTCTTGTCTGGTTAATTCTCTAGATGTATAAACAATAATGGGAATTTTGCTGTCTGATGCAAGATTAATTTGCTCGATCAATTCAAAGCCGCTCATATCTGGCAAGCCCAAATCGAGGACAATACAATCAAAATGCCGATCGCGTAAGGCTTCTAGGGCTTCGCTTCCCGTACCTACAGCAGTAGTAACTACATCGCTATTACCGATCAAATCTACAGTGCTAAGACGCTGAGTTTCATCGTCTTCTACGACTAATAAATTTTTGACTCGGCGTTGGATATAGCCTTTGATATTAGTTAGCGCTTCGGCTATTGCTTCGCTAGAGATTGGCTTATGCAGATAGGCGATCGCTCCCAGTTTTAAACCCCGCTGTTTTTCCTCGCAAGCTGACAAGATATGAATGGGGATATGCCGCGTACTGGGATCTCTCTTCAAGCGATCGATAACTGTCCAACCATCCATTACAGGCAACATAATATCTAGCATGATGGCATTAGGCTGGTATTTGCGCGCTAATTCTAAACCTGTTTCGCTGCGCGAGGTGACGATGGTTTTAAACCCTTTTTCCCGCGCCATATCGACTAAAATGCGGGCAAAGTTGGTGTCATCTTCAATAATTAGCAGTACAAGATAGTTGCGATTGTTAGGTTCTAAGCTTGTGTCTATTTCGGCGCGATCGTCGTTAATACTAATAAGATGAGTTGGGGTCGCATTATTGCTAGGTGGTTCAACTAAGCGCAAAGACTCCAAAGTAGCCGCAGAAACGTCTGCTATCACTGTAGATTGGATAGTAGGCGATTTTGCTTGGCGATCGTCGTTTTGGGGTAAATATAGAGTAAAACTGCTACCTTGACCTGGGCTACTAACTAAAGTAATTTCCCCGCCTAACAATCGGGCAATTTCTCGGCTAATAGATAAGCCTAAACCAGTACCGCCATATTTACGGCTGGTTGTACCATCAGCTTGTTGGAATGCTTCAAAAATTACTTTTTGCTTATCAGTAGCAATCCCAATGCCTGTATCTGTAATGCTAAAAGCAACTACTCTGGTAGCGCGATTTAAGGACAAATTTCTAGGATTCCAGCCAGAAACCGCCGATTGTACCTTTAAGCTGACTTCCCCGCGTTCTGTAAACTTGAAGGCATTGGATAGTAGATTTTTTAGCACTTGCAGCAAGCGTTTTGGGTCAGTATAGAGACTTGCTGGCAAGATGGGATCGAACTCAATATTAAAGTTCACGCCTTTATTTTGGGCAACTTGATTGAAAGTTCCTTCTACCTGCTGTTTTATTTCAGATAGCAGCATTGGTTCAATTTCAATTGACATCGTTCCCGATTCAATCTTGGCTAGATCCAAGATGTCGTTGATTAGCGCCAAAAGTTCTGTACCTGCGGCATATATTGTTCTGCTGTATTCAACTTGCTTGGGGGTTAAATTGCGATCGCTATTTTCACTTAGTAATTTAGACAAAATCAGCAAGCTATTTAAGGGTGTCCGCAGTTCGTGCGACATATTCGCCAGAAATTCTGACTTATAGCGCGAACTTAAGGATAATTGGGCTGCTTTCTCTTCTACCGCTTGTCTTGCTTGTTCTATCTCCCGATTTTTGCGTTCTACTTCTTGATTTTGCAGTGCCAACAACTCCGATCTTTCTTCTAAATCGGCATTAGTTTGTTGCAACTGTTCTTGCTGATTTTTGAGCAAATCCTCGGATGCTTTTAGCGTTTTGGCTTGTTGTTCCAAGCGTTGGTTAGTTTCACGCAGTTCGTTTTGTTGGGTTTGCAACTCTTCTGCCAAAGTTTGCGACTGCTTGAGTAATTCTTCTGTCCGCATATTAGCCGCGATCGTGTTGAGGACGATCGCAATACTTTCAGTTAGTTGGTCAAAAAAGCTCAGATGAATAGCATTAAAGCGGCGAAATGAGGCAAGTTCAATTACCGCAGTAACTTGTCCCTCAAATAGCACAGGTAAAACTACTGCATTGGTAGGCGTAGCTTCTCCCAACCCAGAACCAATTTTGATGTAATCTGATGGCACTTCAGTAATTAAAATTCGTTCCTTTTCCAAGGCGCATTGTCCTACCAATCCTTCGCCTAAGTGAAAATGATTGCCTAATTGCTTGCGTTCGCGGTAAGCATAAGAACTAATCAACCGCAGTAACTTTTCTTGAGTTTCACCAGATGCATCCATCAAATAGAAAACACCATGTTGCGCTCCAACTAAAGGTGCAAGTTCTGACAAAATTAATTTAGAAACTGTTTCTAAATCTCTTTGTCCTTGCAACATCCGCGTAAACTTAGCTAGGTTAGTCTTTAACCAATCTTGTTCGGTATTTTTCTGCGTTGTTTCGCGCAGATTGGCGATCATCTGGTTGATATTGCTAGAGAGGATGGCTACCTCACCTTCTGCTTGGACAGAGATCGATTGCGTCAAATCGCCTTTAGTTACGGCTGTAGCAACTTCAGCGATCGCTCTTACTTGGGTAGTCAAGTTGGCTGCCAGTTCGTTAACATTATCTGTCAAGTCTCGCCACGTACCTGCTGCCCCTGGTACTTTCGCCTGACCGCCTAGTTTACCTTCAATGCCTACTTCCCTAGCTACAGTAGTTACTTGGTCGGCAAATGTGGCGAGGGTATCGATCATTTCATTAATTGTATCGGCTAGAGTTTCGATTTCTCCTTCGGCTTCTAGCATCAATTTTCGTTTTAAGTCACCGTTAGCAACGGCGGTAACTACTCTGGCAATACCTCGCACTTGTGCTGTCAGGTTGCCTGCCATTGAGTTAACACTATCGGTTAAGTCTTTCCAAGTGCCAGCAACGCCCCTAACTTGGGCTTGCCCGCCTAATTTGCCTTCTGTGCCAACTTCACGGGCAACGCGCGTTACTTCACTGGCAAAGGAGTTGAGTCGATCTACCATCACGTTGATGGTATCTTTCAAGTCAAGAATCTCGCCTTTGACATCGACAGTAATTTTCTTGGACAAGTCGCCATTAGCTACAGCTTTTGTTACTTCGGCAATGTTTCTTACTTGTGCCGTCAAATTGCCTGCCATTAAATTAACGTTGTCAGTTAAGTCTTTCCAAGTACCACCAACACCTCTAACGTAAGCTTGTACGCCTAATTTGCCTTCTGTGCCTACTTCGCGGGCAACGCGCGTTACTTCACTGGCAAAGGAGCTAAGTTGATCGACCATTGTATTAATGGTATTTTTCAACTCTAAAATCTCGCCTTTGACATCGACAGTAATTTTCTTGGATAAGTCGCCATTAGCTACAGCAGTAGTTACTTCAGCAATATTTCTCACTTGTGCTGTCAAATTGCCTGCCATTGAATTGACGCTATCAGTGAGGTCTTTCCAAGTTCCAGCAACGCCTTTTACTTCTGCTTGTACGCCTAATTTGCCTTCTGTGCCCACTTCGCGGGCGACTCTAGTTACTTCACTGGCAAAAGTACCAAGGCGGTCGACCATAGTATTAACAATCTGGGCTGTTTGCAGAAATTCACCTTTAAGCGGTCGATTGTCAACTTCTAGGGGAATTTTTGGGGATAAATCGCCGTTGGCTACAGCCCCAATTACGCGCAAAGTTTCGGCTGTAGGCTGCACTAAATCGGCGACTAAGGTATTTACAGAACTAATGCTATCAGCCCAAGCACCTCTAGCACTGCCTAAAGTAGCGCGATCGCTAATTCTACCTTCTTTGCCAACTGTATTGCTGATTCGTTCTAACTCTGCTGCCATGCGCCAGTTAAGGTCAATGACATCATTTAAAGTATCGGCAATCTTGCCTGCAATGCCTGTTTTGTCAATAGGCATACGTACCGAAAAGTCACCTTTTTTCACTGCCGCTAAAACTTGCAGCAGTTCTTTGGGGTTTAATTCGTCTGCATCCTGGGTTAACAGTTCACTTGACATTGCCTTTCCTTTGCCTGTAAATGCCAAAAAAATAGATAAAGGGGAAGAAATTCTTCCCCTTTATCTTTAACATTTATCTTGCCTGTAAGGCATATTTTGTTTATGCAGTGACCAGTTCAGGTGCAGGGCGCTTGCTGTTGCGGATACCCTCAATTGCTGCGGCGTAGTCTTTAGCATTAAATACTGCCGAACCTGCAACGATCGCATTTGCTCCAGCTTCGATTACCTGCCATGTATTATTCGCTTTCAAACCGCCATCTACTTCAATCCAAGGATCTAAACCGCGTTCGTCACACATAGAACGCAACTTGCGAATCTTAGGTAGTACGCCAGGGATGAAGCTTTGACCGCCAAAACCAGGGTTAACGCTCATGATTAACACCAAGTCGCATAATTCCAACACGTACTCAATCAACTCTAAAGGAGAACCAGGATTGAGGACTACGCCTGCTTTTTTACCCAATTCTTTAATTTGCCCCAAAGTCCGATGTAAGTGTGGCGAGGCATTGTGTTCGGCATGAACGTAGATATGATCTGCTCCAGCTTTGGCAAAGTCTTCTACGTACTTCTCTGGTTCGACAATCATCAAGTGAACGTCTAGAGGCTTTTGGGTAACTGGGCGAATTGCCTCAACAATTAATGGACCAATAGTAATATTAGGAACGAACCGACCATCCATGACATCAACGTGAATCCAATCTGCTCCTGCTGCGTCAACAGCTTTAATCTCTTCTCCCAAACGGCTAAAATCCGCCGATAAAATTGATGGAGCGATTACAATAGGCTTTTGAGATGGCGTGTCAGTCATGGGTAGTTCTCCTGCTTCCTCATTTAGTCAGCATTGTAACAAAATTTGTACCTCAAGCTGAGTAATTGCCTCAATTTGCTATGGCAAAATTGGCAGCAGGGAAGTATAACCATTACTCTAAAATTTAAGGGCTAAGAGCGATCGGCAGTAAATGGTGAAAAAACTAGCTTTGGTATTTGGCGGCATTGGTGCATTAGGAATCGGCACTCCCGTATTGGCTTTAACATCATTATCAGTAGGCGAAGCAGGAATTGATGCATTGCGCTTGCATCAAGCTCCTTATAAATTAACTGGGCGGAAAGTCGCCATTGGGCAAGTAGAAATCGGTCGCCCAGGCAGGTATGGATTAGATAAAGCAGTATCGGGAAATCGGGCAGTTACTCTTGCAGGAGTATTTTTACGCGATCGCCCAGCTAAAGCAAATGCCAATTTAGATCCCCATGCCGAAAATGTGGCAGGAGTAATGATTAGCTCAGATAAAGCGATTAAAGGCGTTGCACCAGGCGCGAGACTTTATTCGGCTGCGGTTGGTTCTCTAAGAACTAGCGGACAACAAGAAGAGTGTCTGTCAGCCCAACACGTAGCAATGCAAAATAGCGGGGACGTACGGGCAATTAATTTTAGCTTTGGCGAAACTTTAGAGCGCGATCCTAGACTCAACGCCCGTTTAGATGGCAATGCCTTGTTAACCCAGTGTATAGATTGGTCTAGCCGCTTCCACAACGTTTTGTACGCGATCGCCGGCAATCAAGGTAAAGGTGGTATCCCTATCCCTACAGACAATTTCAACGCTATTAATGTCGCTTTTAGCAGCCGTAGAGCAGGGATTTTTGATAAAGTAGATGTCTCTAACATCAGCGACATCAAGGTAGGCGCAGCAGGTAGACTCAACGGCAAAGAAGTTAATTTAGGTATTCGTCGCGCCATTAGTTTGTTAGCACCTGGCAGCAATATACCCTCGATCGCTCCTAGTGGCAAAGTAACTAAAGTTTCGGGAACGAGTTTCGCCGCGCCTCATGTAACGGCGAGCGTCGCCCTCCTGCAAGAATATAGCGACAAGCAATTGCAGACCAAACAGCCGCGTTGGACTTTGGCTGCTCGCCGTCAAGAAGTGATGAAAGCTGTGTTACTCAATTCTGCGGATAAAATTCAAGATCGCGGCGACTTGATGCACTTAGGCATGACAAAAACAATTATTGACAAGCAAAATCAGGACTGGACTGGCTCTGATGCTTACAGCGACCCAAAAATTCCTTTGCACGCCCAAATGGGAACCGGACAGCTAAATGCTTTTCGTGCTTACCAACAATTTAGCGCTGCCCAGTGGCAACCTACAGCAGTTGTGCCAGCAATCGGCTGGGATTATCGCACAGTTAAAGCTAATTTTGCTCAAGATTATGTTTTGGCTCAACCATTGTCACAAGGAAGTTTTGTAGCCATAACTTTGGTTTGGAATCGGCTTGTGGAATTAAATGATAAAAATAAAAATCAACAGTACGATTTAGGAGAAAGTTTTCGCGATCGCGGTTTAAATAATCTCGACCTTTATCTTGTTAGCACTACAACTAATCGCGTTATCAGTAATATTTGCACCTCAGTGAGCGAAGTTGACAGCGTAGAGCATATTTTTTGCCCAGTACCAATTGCAGGTAATTACAAAATTCGCGTCCAATTCCGCAAGCAAGTCAACAGTGCAATTCAAGATTATGCCCTAGCCTGGTGGACAAAAGGAAATACAAAACCCATGTAGAGACGTAGCAGTGCTACATCTTTAAACATCGTAGAGCTACAAAAATATAGAATTTAGAGTTTGTTACCAAAATCGTAACTGAAGGGCGATCGCCCGATTGAGAATGTCATAGTAAAAGCTTGATGAATATTAGCTGCTGATAGATGCACTATCAGTAGTTTGTGGAACATCTTTGGCAAAAGAGGCATTCTATGAACCATCTGGAACCTAACGAGAAAAAAGCAGGTTTTTTACACCGACGGTATGCGATTCGCTTAGGTAGACGTTATGCTATTTCGGCAGCCAGCGTTGTTTTGCTTAGTATGTCTGTAGCTGGATATTCTAAGCCTGATAGTGCAAGTATTATCGATCCTTTCCAATTATCACAGCAAGAATTACCAGGCAGTTAAACTTGGTAAGAACCTCCGGCTGAAATATCCTTGATTTTTGGCTTGGGGTTTGTTTCTATTGAATCGGTGACTTCATCTACCTGCATAGATTTATCTGTCAATATACCTGGTGATGCACTTGTCTCAATAGCCCCAGAAGCCGCACTACTACGCCCTCTTACAGCGCTTAAAGCTGTTTTAATTACTACTGCTGTCGGTACGGCAACAATTACCCCCAACAAGCCACCAACTCTAGCTCCTGTTAATACAGAAATTAATACCCAAACTGGGTTTAAACCTGTAACGCTGCCTAAAATCCGGGGAGCAACTAAGTTTTCTAATATTTGTTGGACGATTACGGCGGCAATTAGTACCCGCGAACCCAACCAAAAATCTTGCAAAGCTACTAACAAAGTAGTCGTAATAATGCCGACTGTACCGCCAAACGGAATCAGCGCCATAATCCCGATGGTTAAGCCAAACAGTAGCCCGAAAGGTACTTTTAGCCACAAGAAAGTTGGGATGAGGGCAAAAGCCATGCAAGTACCGAAAATTAACTGCCCGATAAAGAAATTTTGAAAACTCAGGCGCAATGTCTGGGAAAACGGCTGGCGGATTTTGGCAGGTAGCCATTCAATCAAACTTTGCCACAAGCGATCGCCATGCTGCAACAAATAGAATGCCAAAACCATTGTCAGCACAAAATCTAGCAAGCTAGTAACAGTAAGTACAGCCAAATTTAGCACTTGAGCCGCGATCGCTTGCAATTGTCCTTTTAAACGATCGTTGATTTGGACTAGCAACGCATCCAAGTTTAGAGGTAAACCTTGATTGTCAGCCCAATCATTTAACAATAATAGTTGGTAGCGTCCCGAATCGATCCACTCTGGCAGCCGTACGACTAACTGCTGTGCCTGAGTAAGTACCAAAGGAACGAGCGTTACTCCTAAAGCGAGCAGAATTGATAAAGCCGTCAAAAATACTAAAATAGCGACTTGTTCGCGTCTAGCACCTCGGCTTTCCATCCAACTAACTGGATAATTAAGCAAAAATGCTAATAGCGATGCGCCGACCAAAATAACGATCAGCGAGTTGAAATAATTGAAAATAGAAGAGACTGCCCAAGCATTGAGAACCATTAGGGGAGCGACAAGAGCGATCGCGCTTAATCGCCCTCCTATCGTCATTCCCTGCCACCATTCAAGTAGTAAGCGTTTCTGCATTTGCCAACTGCCGGATACAACTAAATCACATTTGCCCTTGCGGTTTTAATTATCGCTAACTTCGCTTGTTTGACTTATCCCTCTAGTTCAGGATTTGTGCAACTAAATATGAAAAAAGATTCAGACCTCAAACACCTACAGTTATATTTTTACTCGATCCCCATACTAGGCTTTTTTCCTTCCCTATGGACGCTTTATCGCTATAGCAATAAATCTGCAACTACAGAAATTAGTCGCGAACAATTAAACGCCAGTCGTTTGTCTGTAACCTTAGCAGGAAGTTGGTTGTTAGCCTACTTCCTTTTGGGTATAGGCGCGGAAGCATCAGAATTTTTATCCTTACGGCTACTGATCTTAAATACTTTACTCACTTCTGGTTACTTTTTAGTCAGTATTTTACTAATGATTCGCCTTTCTGCTGGCAAACGGACTCGTTTGCCAGGTTTTAGTAGCCTCGCAGAACGAGTAGGCAAATATTTATCTTGATTGATGCGCCTTGTTGCAGCTAGTCACTATATTTGAGTTGACAGGAAGAATAAAAGGTTTATATTAACTATTTAATCTTTATCCTACTTCTCGTCTAATTTCCGTAAAAACTCAGATTGCCAGTCAAATACAATCCGAGTACACTTGCCCTTGAAGCAACAGCCGAAATTGGCACTAAAGCAAAGAAATTACGAATATGTATTGCAAATTCAGCGATTTGGGGGGAAACTTTAAACCAAAAATATCGTTCGCTATAGGCTGTGGTTAGCTGCAGCGATCGCCTGCCATTAATTTTTAAGTGACAACGTAAGTGTGAGGAAGTCCGTGACAGTTCATAAACATTCCGAGCGAAAGTCTGCTTCAGCAAGTAGTTCCGCTAAATCTATCAAGAAGAAGCCATCTCGCCCTAAAGCTGGGCGTTGGTTATGGTTTTGGGGCGGTTTAACTGGTGTAGCCATGCTGTCAGCAACAGCAGGAGCGCTGTTAGCAGTTTCTTTGTCAACTACGCCTTTGATGCAAAGCCAATTGACTGCTGAGGAAGAAGCAGTATTTGGTAAAGGCGATCGCATTTCGCGTGCTGGATTCAAGCTTTCGGAACTTACCCGCCCTGTGAATATCCTTGTTTTGGGGGTAAAAGTTCTCACCTCTGACGTAAATAATCCTCCTGCTGGTAGTAAAGAGCTTGGTTATCATGCAACGCTCAACTCGTTTGAAGGACTTACCGATACGATGTTGCTGCTGCGCTTCGATCCAAAAAAGAAAAAATTAACTGTGATGTCAATTCCCAGAGATACGCGCGTATCTCTAAACGAGGGACGCAATTATATTAAAATTAATGCCGCCAACTATGAAGGCGGTCCTGCACTTAGCGCTCAAGCTGTGAGCGAACTGCTAAATGGTGTGCCAATCGATCGCTATATGCGGATCAACGTTCAAGGCGTAGAAAAGCTAATTGATGCTTTAGGTGGTGTCAAAGTTTACGTTCCTAAAGATTTGAAGTATCAAGATGACAGCCAACACTTATACATCAACCTCAAAGCCGGAGAGCATCAACTTAATGGCAATCAAGCGTTGCAATTCCTCCGCTTTCGCCACGACGAAAACGGCGATATTGGCAGAATTCAACGCCAGCAATTGTTAATGCGATCGTTTATGGAACAAGCATTGAATCCAACTACTATTACGCGAGTACCCAAGGTGCTATCTGTAATTCAATCGCATATCGATACCAACTTGACAGTTCAAGAGTTGATGGCGTTAGTTGGCTTTGGTTCGCAAACCCAACGCGCCAACGTGCAGATGTTGTTAGTACCAGGAAGATTTAGCGAACCAGGAGAGTATAGAGCGAGTTACTGGTTGCCAGATAGCGATCGCATTGCCACGATGATGAATCAACACTTCAACGTTCCTACAGACACGCAACAAGCAATTGTCGAGCCTAGAAGGTTAAGAATCGCCATTCAAGATAGTACAGGTAGCGACACGGGTGTACAGTCTTTATTAAATTCTCTGCAAGCAGCAGGCTATCGCAATGTTTATATTGCTAGAAAATGGAGCGAACCTTTGCAGGTAACGCATATTGTCGCCCAGCAAGGTGACGGTAATAGCGCTCAACAACTTCGCCAAGCATTAAATGTAGGAGAGGTGCGCGTCGAAAGTACGGGCAATCTCGAATCTGATATCACAATTCAATTAGGGCAAGATTGGTTGAAAAAACAATGATTTATATGCATTGTAGAGACGTTGCACTGCAACTCCTCTATCGCGCGACCGCCCAAATCGCCATCAAATGGAAAAATTAATTGCCATGAATCATCCTATTGCGCGATCGCCAAAATTACTGCTATGTCTGTATATTTTGGAGACGTAGCATTGCTACGTCTCTACAAGGTTGCTCGATCGCACTATCCAATTTTGTAAAATTGGGTTGACAATTTCTGGCGCTTCGTCTTGGGGACAATGTCCTACACCTTCTATGGGAATAAATACTTGCACTTGGGGAAATTTTGCCAATTCTCGACCTAATTCAATTGATTCCCAAGGATCGGCGGTTCCCCACAGCATAATAGCGGGGCATGGCAGCACTTCTAATAGGTCTTCGGGTAAAGGTCCTTGCGAGTAAGCCGTGAAAGCTACAAATACCGCCACAGCCCCAGCATCGAGGGCTGGAGCCATTAATATATCTACCAACTCATCGGTCACTACTTCAGGATGAGCGTATGCTTGCAATAAAATCTTGCGGACTGTTTTTGGTTTAGCTAGTTGGTTGAAGAAAAATTGACTAATCGGCTGGAAAGATAACAATTTTTGTACGAGTGGCGCTCCGAAACGGCGATACCAAGGTAAAGTTACGCGCTTGCGATCGTGCAGTAGTCTTAAAGAACAATTCAGCAGCGCTACTTTTATAACCATATCCGGCGCATATACTGCAGCTTGCATTGCCGCAATACAACCGATAGAATTTCCTACTAAAAATACTGGTTCGCCTACTACTTCCCTACAAAAATCAGCGATTTGCTGTCCCCAAGTTTCAAAGGAATAGGGAATTTGTTCGCCTGGTTGCAACTTCGTTCCTGGTTTTGGCTTGGCTGACGAACCAAAACCAATTAAGTCAATTGCATAAACGCGACTGGCTTGGGCTAATACAGGAATATTAAACCGCCAGTGCCACCAAGAAGCACCAAAGCCATGTACTAAAACAACTGCTGGTCCTTCAGTACCTTGAGCCTGATAACAAATCGGGAAACCTTGCCAAATCCAGGTTTTAGTTGTGTTATTTGAGAGAATATTAGTAGAAATAGCCATAATTAAAGCCAACAAATATGCGATTGGTCTATACCCACGCTACGCGATCGCGTATTTACTATTTTTACAAAACTTTATTGACTTCGATTGTTTCAATTTCTGCAACTTTACAACCAAAACTTAGAGGCTCAAGTTAAGCTAGAGCCTAAAACTTTACTGAAATAGGTAAAGTGACTATCGCTACATCACCCCAGCCGTATTTATGTCAAAAGAACTAGCGATTAAGACTTGCTCTGTTACCAAGCAATTTGAGCGACATATAGCAGTAAACGATATTGACTTAGAAATAGCAGCAGGCGAAGTCTATGGCTTAATTGGACCAAATGGCGCTGGTAAAACGACTTTGATTCGGATGCTAGCTGCGGCGGAAGAACCAACAATCGGCGAAATTTATATTAACGGCGATCGCTTATTATTAGACCAAAGCAACCCGCAGTTAAAACGCCATATTGGTTATTTACCTGACGACTTTCCTTTATACGATGATTTGATAGTTTGGGACTACTTAGATTATTTTGCCCGTCTGTACCAATTAAAAAACCCGCGTCGCAGCCAACGCCTAAAAGAAGTTTTAGAACTGGTGCAACTAACCAATAAACGTCACAGCCGTATCAATACTCTATCGCGGGGAATGAAACAGCGCCTAAGTCTGGCGCGAACTATTATCCACGAACCGATTGTACTGTTATTAGACGAGCCAGTTTCGGGGTTAGACCCGATCGCGCGAATGCAGTTTCGGGAGATTATTAAAGTATTGCAAGAAGTTGGGATGACTGTATTAATTTCATCTCACGTCTTGAGCGATTTGGCAGAACTCTGTACTTCTGTAGGAATTATGGAGTTAGGCTATTTGGTAGAAAGTTGTAACTTGAACCAACTTTATCAACGTCAAAGCCGCCAGCAAATTTTTATATCGACTTTAGGAGACTTAGAACCACTTAAGGCAGAAATAAATAATTGCGCCTTAGTTGAGGAATGGGAAGTAGTACCGCAACAAAATGGAATGCGCGTTTATTTTACAGGCGATCGCACAGATTTAGCTAATTTATTGCGACAGCTTATAGATTCTGGCATTCCGCTGACTGATTTTCACTCTACTCAAGAGGATTTAGAAACTATTTTCCTCAAACTCGGTCACAAACAAGCATCCTAACGTAGTAGCAAGCAGTTAGGAAATTATGGGCTAATTACAGCATATTTGGAGAATTTATCATGAAACTGGGCTGGCTATATCCTGTGGGCGATTGGAATCCGCAGCTACTTAGAGAACTAAAAGGAAGACTCAAACCTCGCAACTTAATAATTAGCGCTGCAATTTCTCTATTAGGGCAGTTTGTCCTATATATGTCTTATGTAGTGCAAATCCCGCAACTTAGAGCAGATGGCTCATTACCCATGAGCGATAAATACTGTACGGGTGGTAGCGAATATAGTTATTACCATAAGTGTTTAGCTGATGCTGCTGGTAATTTGCTCGTCGACTGGCAAAAATGGTCGCTAGACTTATTTCTAGCATTAAGTTTGATTGGGATATTTGGTTTGTTAGTAGCTGGAACTTATCTACTGATTAACGATTTAGCACAAGAAGAACGTCGCGGAACTTTAAACTTTATTCGCCTTAGCCCTCAGTCTGCACAAAGTATTTTGCTAGGCAAAATCTTGGGTGTACCGATTTTACTGTATCTAATTGCAATTTCGGCTGTACCTTTGCATCTGTGGTCTGGATTGGCTGCGGGTATTCCTGTGGGGCGGATTTTTAGCTTTGATGGCATTTTAGGACTGAGTTGCCTGTTTTTTTATAGCCTATCGCTACTATTTGGCTTAGTTAGTTCTGCACTGGGCGGGTTTCAAGCTTGGTTGGGAAGCGGTACTGTTCTGGGTTTCCTGTGGATTGCTGCGATTAAACCAGTAATCAATAATTCTTTAGACTGGATTAGCATATTTTCTCCTGTCTTAATTTTGCAATACTTAATTGCTGCAACTGGAATCGAATCTACAAATTCATTTAGTTATCTAAATATTGAACAGTTGCATTGGTTTTTCCTGCCAGTAGGACTAGGAATGGTAGGCTTAGGTAGCGCTTTGATATTAAATTACAGTTTGTGGACTTATTGGTGTTGGCAAGCTTTAAATAGGCGATTTCACAATCCCAGTAAGACAATATTTAGCAAGCGCCAAAGCTACTTAATCGTTGCTGGCGTTGAAGTAACGATAATCGGCTTCGCTTTCTCAGAGAATTACAATAGGCTACTAGAAGATAACTTTGGTATTTTGCTTTTATATAACTTCCTGCTGTTTTTAGGATTAGTTGTCGCCCTGACACCGCAAAAACAAGCATTGCAAGATTGGGCAAGATATAGAAAGCAGCGCCAGCGGAAGAATTTGCTAAGTTCGTCTTTGGTGCGCGATTTAATTTGGGGAGAAAAAAGTCCGGTTATAGTTACGATCGCTCTCAACTTAGCGATCGCCTCTACAATGCTAGTACCTTGGATTTTTACTCAGCTAGACGGACGCGATTGGCTACCAGCGCTGACTAATTTAGCAATTAGCGCCAGCTTAATCTTAGTGTATGCGGCGATCGCTCAGTTGGTTGTGTTTATGCGGACGCAAAAACAAGGGCTGTGGATAATTGGGGCTTTAGCGGCTTTAGTTATTTTGCCACCTGTAATTTTAGGATTGCTAGCTATAGAACCTAGTCAAGCTCCTTTACTGTGGCTATTTACAGCTTTCCCATACGCTGCCATTAAATATACGAGTATTTCTAGCACTTTCCTGGCGCTTTTAGGTCAGTTTAGCGTACTAGCTTTGTGTACTCTGCAAATAAGTAGGCAGGTAAAAATAGCTGGTGAATCTGCATCCAAAGCCTTACTTGCAGGTACTAAGTAGCGCCTTACTCAAAAACGACAGTGCGATCGCCATAAACTAAGACACGATTGAGTAAATGCGATCGTACTGCTCTTGCTAATACTACCCGCTCTAAATCTTTGCCTTTACGGATCAAATCGTCTACATCGTCGCGATGGCTGACTCTAACTACATCTTGCTCGATAATAGGTCCTGCATCCAAATCTGGGGTAACGTAGTGCGCTGTAGCACCGATAATTTTTACGCCGCGTTCGTAAGCTTTGTGATACGGGTTTGCACCTACAAAAGCAGGCAAAAATGAATGATGAATATTAACTATCTGCGGAAACTGAGTAATAAAGTCTGCACTGACAACTTGCATATATTTGGCTAAAACTACCAAATCGATGTTGTACTGTTTGAGTAGTTCTAGCTGTTTTAGTTCTTGCTCGTGTTTATTTTCCTTGGTAATCGAGATATGGTGGTAGTCGATGCCAAATTGCTCGGCTACCACTTTTAGATCGGGGTGATTGCTGATAATTAACGGGATTTCGGCAACAAATTCCTGAGCTTGCTGGCGCAAAAGTAAGTCAAACAGACAGTGGTTTTGCTTGCTAACCCAAATAGCAATGCGGGGAATAGTGTCAGAAAAATGCAATTCCCATTTAGCTTGCAGAGGTTGAGCGATCGCATTAAATGCAGGTTTAATATATTCACGCGGCAAATTGAACCCTTCTAACTGCCACTCAATCCGCGTTAAAAATAAGCCAGCAGCAAGGTCTGTATGTTGGTCGGCATGAATAATATTACCGCCGTTGGAGTAGATAAAGTTAGCAATTTTTGCTACTAATCCTTGTCTGTCGGCGCAAGAAACAAGTAGCGTTGCTGTTGGGCTATTCATGACTAAATAATTCGTAATTCGTAATTCACGGTTTTCTTGCCCTTAATTTATTAATAGTGACCAGTGAGGGAAGAAATCAATGCCTTTGCTGTAAGGCTATTCATGGCGAAGGATTAGGACTCTTGGTAGATGGCTTATTATCGTTCTGGCTTTTCCACTCTGATAGCTGACGGTTGACTGCATTGCCAAAGTCTGGAGAGACTAACAATACATCTACATTGCCAGTATTTTGAGCAGGAGGATCGACTTGGGCGTACAAAAAACTGCGGTCAAAATTAGGATTCCCCAAAACTAGCCGATGAGTTTCATTATTTTTCAGTTTTACTTCTATATTTGCTTGCGGTTGATTCAATCCATATTCAGCTAATTGCGGAGAAGATACAGATAAAGTGCGATCGCTTTTACCTTTAGCTAATAAATCTAGCAAATAAGCAATCGTACCACCGCTAGCAGGAGTATCATTAGGAACCTTCATTTGCCAGCTAGATTGACCTGATTTATCTACCCGCTCAAACTTTAACGTCTGATTTTGAGTTTTTACGCTCAAAGCTGCTACTTGTTCCTCTGTAAAAGAGAAAATTTGCTTTGCCTGAACTGCTGCTTCCTGCTTTTGAGTTGCACTGCGAATTTCATAGAAATAGACAAAACCGCCCAATCCTAAAGCAAGTAGGAGCAAAATGAGAGTTGATTTCGGTAGATTCATAAAAGAGAGAGGCGAACGCATTGCGCCTATGCAAGATATTGCAACCTGGTAAGTAGCTCAAACTATTATCAGATAAGCCTAATAATTTTAACTTTTGACTTCTATCGACGTTGCCACCATAAAATAGCCGCTGCTGCAAACCCAATTAAAGGCACAAGTCCAAGCGCCGCCAAACCTAAAACATTAGCTTGCGCTGCTTGCAAATTAATCCGGCGGTTTTTTGCTTCCTTGGGGCGAATAGATAACTGTGCTGGTGCATCTTGCTTGCTTAACCAACTTATAGAATTAGTAAATAAATCTCCATTCAACTGCTGCTGGAACTGCTCGTTGGTGATAAAGTTAGAGCTACCAACTACTACCAAACGCGCATTAGAGCTAGGTTTAGTCAATGCTATACCTACAGTTAAAGGACCATTGCGATCGCTTTTTGGATCGAATTGCAAGTTTTCGCTCTTTAAATCGCTTTCTGCCCAACTTTGCGGACTGGTTATCAATAACGGAGTCGCTTGCACGCCATTTACTGGTGTAATTTCAATCGGTCTTACAGCTTGCAAAATCGTAATGCCATTACTAAAATCTTGAGTAATTGGGTGTTGTCCATAATTATCTACTAAAATCTCGGCAGGACCATAGCCTAGGGCTGTACCTGCAGGATTGACTACCAAACGATTATCGAGTGTTACCCCCCAAGTTTTGAGCAAACTGTCAATGCCAAGATTAATAGTTGGATCGATTGCTAGCAGCAAGCTACCGCCTTGATTGAGATATGCGCTCAAGGCTTTAACTTCTGGCGCTAATAGACTGCGCCTCGCCCCTGCTATAACTACTACAGTTGCATCTTGAGGTACTTTGGGCTGCTGTGCCAAATTTAACGGTTCGAGGGTGTAATTTCTATCTGCTAATACTCCCAATGCTTGCGCTAGCGGACTTTCACCTGCTACTGGGTACTCTCCATGACCTTGCAAGAAATAAACTTTGGCTTTAAAGTTGCTAGTTATTTGTTGCAGAGCATTAGTTAAGCGCGTTTCTGATAACCTTTCTTGCTCGTTGACTGTTTGCAACAATCGCCTTTGTTGTCCAGATTCTAGATGTACTTCACCTGGTCTTTGCACGTTGAACTTGTTTGCTAGTCCCAGATTAACTTGCGGATCGACGTATGCGAAACTAAAATTTTGTCCTTGTCTGCGATAATTTTCTAATAACAATCGATCTTCAGGGTTTTGATTGCGATCGAATATCCATAACTTTACTGGCTTTTGCAGGCTTCTAACTAATTGCCGCGATTGGGGTGCAAGGGTATAGAGTCCAGTTTCAGTCAAATCTACTCGCACTGGATAGCGCACAGCCAAAAAGTTAACTAATCCTAAAATTACCAATACTGCTAGCGTTGCAATTAAAGCATTAGTACCAGCTTGAGTAGAACGCCGACTCCACCAGCTATTACGCTGTGCTTGAAATAGCAACCACAAGAGCGTAGCTACAATCCCACCTATCATCAACCCTATAGGAATTGCCCCCCACTGAGCAGATACAAGCCCGGCAACCATACCCATTATGACTAGGAATGGACCTAGCCAAAATAGATATTTCCAGTAGTTTTTTGAGATAGTTTTCATAACTTACGATCGCGAGAAGCGCAAAGCATCGATAGATTGAGCCGTCAGAAAGATTCCCAAGACAATATAGCTAACAAATAAGACTATACTGCTGCTGTCAAAAATGCCCTGAGTTAAGTCAGTATAATGTTTGAGCAACGAAAGATGTCCTAAAGCTGCGCCGACGCTACCGCCGATACTTTTAGAAATCGCATCTAACACCCACAAAAATAAAATTAGTCCGAATGTAAATACTGCTGCCAAAATCGTGCTATCAGTCAGCGAAGAAACAAACATTCCTAAAGATAAAACTGCCGCTGCAAGCATTATTAAGGCAAGATGTCCAAGTAAGGGGATAGCAGGCGGAATTGGAGGCGTTGCAGCGCTTAAAGCGATCGCTTCGTAAGCAAATAAAGGCAGTACCATCACCGTAAAAAACGTTACTACCCCTAACAACTTGCCTACTGCTACCGCCCAATTAGTTATGGGAGAAGTTGCTAGCAATTCCAGCGTACCGCGCTTACGTTCTTCAGCATACAGTCCCATCGACAATATCGGCAGCAAAAACAATGATAAAGAACTAATTATGCTCAAAAATGCCCGTAAAAACTCATAAGCTACATCTATCGGCGGTAGAGGCTGCCCTATTTGCTGCCCCGCCAAGTCTCTTTGCGCTACTTGTTGAATAATACCTTCTGGACTTAGTAACAACAAGACAAAAAAGAACCCAGATAATAGCCAAAAGACAGCCGCGATCGCATAAGCTAAAGGCGAGGCAAAGTAACTCTGCAATTCTCGGCGGTAAATAGCAATAATATTGCCAAAAATAATCCCCATTAACTTGCTTCTCCCTCTATCTGCGATTCTTCAACACTTGCCTCTAGCTTCTTTTCCTCAGTTGTCAGTTCTAAAAATACATCTTCTAAACTGGGGCGAGTGCGCCGCATTTCAAACACTCCTATGCCCATATTGACTAAAACTTGGACGATATAGCGTCCTGGTTCCGTACCTGGTACTGCTATTACCTTTAAGATGGCACGATTCTCGACTACAGATTTTTCAACTTCTACCTTCCGCACGTTGAGCAACTGTTGCAGTTGATTTTTAGCAGCTTCCGCATCCCCGTCAATTTCTATCTCATAACCCGAACCCTCAGCCAAACCAGCCTCTAGAGTATCGGGTGTATTAGTTACAACTACTTTACCGCGATTGATAATTGTGACGCGATCGCACGTCATGCGAACTTCAGGCAAAATATGAGTAGAAAGAATAATCGTATGACTGCCAGCTAAACTTTTGATTAGATTTCGCACATCGATAATTTGCCGAGGATCTAGCCCAACAGTAGGTTCATCCAAAATAATTGCTGGCGGATCGTGAACGATCGCTTGGGCAATTCCCACCCGCTGGCGAAAACCTTTAGATAGCTTGCGAATCAATACATTACGCTTTTCTTGTAGGTTACAGCGCTCGATAGCCGCCGCTACTTGCCGATTGCGATCGCCTGCGCTCACTCCCTTGAGGCGGGCAACAAAATGTAAAAATCCTGCTACCGTCATTTCTGGATATAAAGGCGGATTTTCTGGCAAATAGCCAATTTTCTGCCGCACTTGCAAGGAATTCTTATGCACGTCATAGCCAGCGATTTTAGCAGTTCCCGTTGTTGCTGGGAGATACCCTGCTAAAATCCGCATAGTTGTAGTTTTTCCGGCTCCATTGGGACCTAAAAACCCCATAATTTCCCCTGGTTCGACGTTAAAGGTAACGTCCGCAATTCCTGGGGTAGAGCCGTAGATTTTACTGAGATGCTCGACTTCAATCATTAATTTTGAACCAGGGGTTTGCAACGAATTAGATTAGCAATTCACCGCAAATATGGCAATAGGCTGTAGGCTATAGGCAATGAATGTTTGCCTACCACCTAATTACCTAGATGTTCGCACAAGCTCTTAACGCGCCCACAGATTTAACCATAGCGCTACTAACTTACTACAGTTTCGATCTAGGTGGTCGTACTGCCAAGGACATCATGCAGCGCTGGCTGAACGATTACCCCGCTCAATGGATATATCTAGCTACAATCGAAGCGTTGTATCAAGGTCGTTATAAAGCGCTTTCTGTAGACCAAATTTTGGCTATTTGGCAGCGCAAAGGCGAGGTATCTTATCATTTTAACCACGAATTTGAGCGTTTGGTATGTGGCAGCTTCAACCACAAGATGCATCAGCAAGAAAAAACTTATAGCGCCGCTGATGTCGCCTCTCAAAAAAGCCTCAAAAACGATACTTTTACTTTTTTTAAAATAGGCAAACGTAGTAATTTAGAGCAGCAAACGGCAAATAAAGCTGATATTGCTAAAATCAGAGCGATCGCTGACCAAAAACATCAAGAAGCGGTTAAAGACAAGCCTTTGCTCAGTATTACTAATAACCCACCAATTAAGCGATTTAACCCACCCGCCACAGATACAAACGGGTTTTACGGCAAATTAAAAGCGATCGCGCGAATGGTAATTAGGTAACTTATCAAGCCTATGCCAGAGTATGCTATAGATATGTTTCGTTCGCTATGCCTAAGTTAGATATTATCCATAATGGAGTAAAAAATGCTCTGGTAAAGGACGGTTGGGCAATTACAGACGATCCGTATATAATTCAGTATCGTAGGACAACGTTGTATGCTGACCTTGGTGCTGAACGCCCTATCGCGGCTGAAAGAGATGGGCAAAAACTGGTTGTTGAAGTTAAAAGCTTCGTTGGGGCATCGAAAATACAAGATTTAAAAGAGGCTTTAGGTCAGTATGATATTTATCGCTACCTCTTAGAGGAAACAGCGCCAGAGCGTAAACTTTACGTTGCTGTTGGTACAGTCATTTATAAAAGCTTTTTCAATCAAGATGTAGTGCAACTTATTCTCAGCAAACACCGACTTCCACTCATAGTTGTAAATCTAGAAGCGGAGGAGATTGAACAATGGATAAATTAACTGAATATTCCGCAATAATTAGGCGAATTTTAGCTGAGTACGTACAACTGTGTAACCACCGCCCTAACCAAGACATTGAGACATTCTTGATTGTGGATGAACCTAACGGTCATTATATTTGGATGAATCTTGGTTGGCAAAAAGGCGATCGCATTACTGGCATGACTGTATATATTCGCCTGCAAAATGGCAAGATTTGCATTGAGGAAGATTGGACGGAAAATGGTATTGCCAACGATCTAGTTGGTGCAGGTATTAATAAGGAAGATATAGTGTTAGCATTCCACGAACCAAAAATGCGGCAATACACAGATTTTGCCGCAGCATCATAAGTATTACAGCAAACAAAAAATTTGTTGCAGTTGCAACTGCTTAGTCTGACTCAAAATTAGGGCGCACGTTAAAGCGCACCCTAATTAATCACCGATTAACTGGCTGTAGTTTGACTGGAAGTTTCAGCAGTTGGCTTCAATCCACCCATGCGAATTTCCGATGTAAAAGAAGCCATGCTAAAACCACCAAAGCGCTTCAATACGCTAACTCGCATCCTTAAATTTGGACTAGGAAACCACAAACGTTCCTCAGAAGACATGGTTTCATATTCAGTAGTTAGGGTTAGCGCTCCATCATCGCCCATCACATAGCTACCTGCAACAGGCGTTTTTTCTGCATAACCCATTT
Organism: Aliterella atlantica CENA595; assembly: GCF_000952155.1. GTDB lineage: Bacteria > Cyanobacteriota > Cyanobacteriia > Cyanobacteriales > Chroococcidiopsidaceae > Aliterella > Aliterella atlantica. The sequence continues at coordinate 65,631 of NZ_JYON01000005.1, forward strand.
CCCGCAGCAATTTACCCTGGCTGGGATTGTCTGTATCTGGTACTGTTACTAAGACAGTAGAACCAGTATGTTTTTCTTCATCCCACTCCATCGTGCCGTTCCAATTGACTCTAGCGCCGCAGTTTGCCAAAGCGGGATCGACTTCATATTGCTGGCAAAGTTTAATGACTTCTGGATCGTCCTTGGCAAGCATTTCGATCGTAATATCTGATTTGCCATCTTCAGATTGCTTGAAAGCTAGGTGGTGGCTGGTACGGTGAGAGAACCATTTACCAGCGCTCAACTCAAAAAACTCTTTAACATCCATAAGTCAAATTAAAATATCAACGTCACTTAAAACCTCATCTTTTAAGGTAACTTAATGGCGATCGCAACTGGTAAATATTCCGCCATTAAGCAGCCAGGCGATTGAGTGAAATCGTTGCAGCTTGGGCAACATGGGGATGGCTATCTTTTTCTAAATATTTCAAAGCAGAAATACTTTTATCGCTAGGCAAATTTCCCAAAGCTTCAGCTAAACGTTGTCTTGTCAGCCAATCTTCTGAAGGCACAAAGCGCACAATATGTTCTACAGCTTGGATATCTCTAATTTCACCTAAAGCTGCGATCGCTGCTTGTTGCAATACTACTTCCTCGCTATCTAAAGCCCGAACTAACAAGTCATGGGCGCGAGGATCTTTGAGATTACCTAATGAAACGGCTGCACTAAAACGCACCAACCATTCAGTATCTTCATAAAAAGCTCTAACTAATGGCTCAAATGCTCTAATATCGCCTAAATAGCCCAAAGCACCAGCAGCATCAGCCCGAATCCCATAATCAGGGTCAGTTTCTAGTAATTTGACTAAAATCGGGTAGCATTCATCTGTATGTTTAACGCCTAATGCAAACACAGCCATTGAGCGGATTTGGAGAATTTCGTCGTCAAGAACTTTTTTAATTAACGGAACTGCATCTACTGAGGGAATGCGCCGCAAAGAAGCAAGCGCAATCATGCGATCGCGCGAATCAGGGCTTTCTAGTTGAGCAGAAATCTCTTCTAGACTTAGTTCAGCCATGTACTTAAATTTACCTTTTTTATTTTTATTTAGTCTACAATTACCACTTCCCGATTGCTCAATGCATAGACCGAACGAAAGGTATTTTATACAGTGACCAGTAACCAGTGACCAGTGACCAGATTTTATTGAGTTCCGCTCTCTACTTGAAAGCGTCCTAGATATTCTTCTCCTTGACGCTCTGCTATAGAGTTGGTAGCAAGTGACAGGGAAGTAATTTTAAAATCGGACTGAAAATACTCTCTGATTTCATCAATATTTGTACCAAAAGGCGGACCGCCTGGTTTGCTGTGCGCCCAAAATAAAGCTATTAGTTCGCCTTGTGGTTTTAGCAAAGATTTTACTAGCTTTACGTAGGCTGGGCGATCGCTTGGGTCGATGGCACAAAAGCAAGTATGCTCCAATACGTAATCAAAATAATTGGGAAACTCTGCGGGTAAGTCGAAAATATTGCGTTGTAGATATTGGGCAGGGATGCCGCTATTTTGGGCTAAAGCTGTAGCATCTGCGATCGCGCTAGGGGCAAAATCAAACCCAATTACCTCAAATCCTCGCTGGGCAAACAACAAGGCGTCATAGCCTCTACCAGCACCTAATACAGCCATGCGATCAGGTAGCGGCGCAGTAGGCGAATCTAACAAACTTACAAAAGGCGGCGCAGCTTGTCCCAAATCCCAGCGTGTCCTCCCTTCTTGATAATGAGCTTCCCAAAATTCTGAATCAGCAACCGATGTCATAGTTGTTTCTATTTAAAGTTATGTTTTAAATGGTTAGATTTTGTACCAATCTAAACTAGATTTTCCCGTATTTTGCCGCCAGCAGGAATCTGATTCCTGTGTTCGCAGAAACAACAGACGGATACAAACGGAGACTCAAAAGTATCTTAGGATGGATTCTTATCTATTTGACCTTTATTCAAAAAGGGATATCATCGAAACCTTTTTGTTGTAAAGTTTGGGTTACAGCAGTTAGTGCTGCTTCATTACCGATTTTTTTTAACGCTTCCACTGCACTCCAACGCACGAAATAATCGCTATCCTGTAAAGCTTGGATTAGAGGATTAACTGCTGTTTCATTACCGATGTTTCCTAATGCCTTCGCCGCACAGGAACGTACGGAAGAACATTTATCTTGTAAAGCTTGGATGAGAGCATCAACTGCTAATTCATTACCGATTTCTCCTAATGCCTTTGCTGCTCTCCAACGCACAAAATCATATTTATCGTGTAAAGCTTGGATTAGAGGATTAACTGCTGTTTCATTACCGATGTCTCCTAATGCCTCCGTCGCACAGACACGCACATCAGAATATTCATGCTGTAGAGCTTGGATAAGAGCATCAACTGCCTTTTCATTACCGATGTTTCCTAATGCCTTCGCCGTACACACACGCACGTTAGAATCGAAATCCTGTAGAGCCTGGCTTAGAGCATTAACCGCCTTTTCATTGCCGATGTTTCTTAATGCCTCCACTGCACTTATACGTACAGAAGAATATTCATGTTGTAAAGCTTGGCTTAGAACGTTAACTGCCTTTTCATTGTTGATGTTCCCTAATGCTTCCGCCGCATTTATACGCACAAAATAATCCTCATGTTGTAAGGCTTGAATTACAGGATTAATTGCTGTTTCATTGCCGATTTTTACTAATGCCTTCGCCGCACACACACGCACAGAATCATATTTATCCTGTAAAGCATGGATTAGAGCATCAACTGCTGTTTCATTGCTGATGCTTCCTAATGCCTCTGCTGCACACAAACGCATAAAATCATATTCATCCTGTAAGGCTTGGATGAGAGTATTAACTGCCAATTCATTGCCGATTTTTCCTAATGCCCCCGCCGCCCACATACGCACTTCATCTATATCCTGTAAAGATTGGATGAGAGCATTAACTGCCAATTCATTGCCGATTTTTCCTAATGCCTCTGCTGCACTACCCCGCACATCAGAATACTCATGATGTAAAGCATGGATGAGAGCATCAACTGCCTTTTCATTACCGATATTTTCTAATGCCTCCACTGCGCTTATACGTACAGAAAAACATTTATGCTGTAAAGCTTGGCTCAAAGCATCAACTGCTTCTTTGTTACTCATATTTTCTAGTGCTTCCACCACACTACTACACAAATCAGGATCTCTAGGCTGTAAAGCTTGCTGTGAAAAAGCGCCCGTGTTACTAAAACGAATTATGCCCAAAAGTTCAACTTTGACTTTTTGAGCAGTTGCTATTTTAGCAATTAAGGCAATTGTTTTCTCCTAAAACTCTGGTTTTACCGCTCCTGCTAGCCTTACTGTTAATTGAAGATCCACCTCTAAGGAAAACTTTAGACTGGATGGAGCCATCACTTCAAACGCACATCTAGCCCAACTCCTAAACATCGCGGTTATCTTTGGGATGGTTTATTAAATCGCAGCGTGTTTGTTAGCTACGTGCTTGAAATTGTATTTTTGTTATTAGTAGCTGCGATCGCACCTCGAATTTGGAGATAAAGCGGCGATCGCATTTCCCCTTTAACCTGCGCTTTTATTAGCGTTTTCGCGCTCTTTAAGTTTTAACAATATCTCTGCGTGAACCTCACGAGTAAGAGGATAAAAATAAGCTAAAATCAAGCCGCAAATCAGAAAAACCATCGGTAAAGGACCAACAGCCAAGCGGATTGCTTGCAAGGCTTCAGCTGGCTGAACGGGCGTAGTTTGCCCTGCAACAGACTCTTGAAAACCAGATGTTTCTAGGGAAATGCTAACTAAAAATAGTCCCAAAGCTAAACCAAGCTTTTGTAAAAACACCATAAAAGCATAGAAAATGCCTTCGCGCCGCTGTCCAGTTCTAAGTTCGTCTAGTTCAATTACATCAGGGAGCATTGACCAAGGAATCAGATAAGCTGTCGAAACTCCTACACCTGCCAATATTGCTAAAGCGTACATCCAACCGAATTGATTTGGTTGGAGGAAAAATAAACCAATTTGGGCAATAATCCAAACACCCATGCCCATGAAATACACAACTTTTTTACCCCAGCGCTTACTCAAAGCACCCCAAACAAATAGCATCAATAACGCCGTTCCTTGGACTCCAATCAATACTATGGGTACATCTGCATCCTTAAGACCTATCCAATCAACTACAAAGTAGGGAATAATGCTAGCTGTTAGCTGTACAGCTAACCAAGAACATAGATATATCCCAATCACAAATAGAAAAGGGCGATTGCTAAAGACAATTTTTAACTGTTCTTTGATGGGAATAGATGGAGGTTCTGGAATTTCAGTTCGTTTGGCTTCAAAAGCTAGAATGCGATCGCGCGTCCCAAATACGCACCAATATATAGCTACAGTCGAAATTACCCCACAAACGCCTGCTAAGACTACAAACTGCAAAGCGCGATCGCTAATATTAGCAAAGATAACTTGCGCCAATACCAAAGATAAAACGCTGCCACCAATGGAAAACCCAAAACGAAAACTATTTAAGCTCGTGCGTTCGTCATAATCTTGGGTAAGTTCTGGAGTCATTGCCGTATAAGGCAAATTGACTACAGTATAGAATACTTGCGATAGTACCCCAATAAATACGTAATACCAAAATAGACTCCAAACTTGAGTTGAGCGATCGCTACTAAATTGCGGTACAATCCACTGCAAGAAAAAGAATATCCCAAACGGGATCGCCCCATAAAACATCCAAGGCAAACGACGACCCCAACGACGAGATTTTGTTTTGTCAGTTAATACGCCTACAATCGGGTCGTTGACAGCATCCCAGACTTTACCAATCAACAAGACACTACCTGCTAACCCAGCCGGAATACCAGCGACATTAGTAAAAAATATCAGTAAAAAAAATACAGAAATATTCGCTGTAAATGCTGGTCCCAAATCACCCGCGCCATAAGCTAGTTTTGTTGATAAGTTTAGCTTTTCGTCTTGTGAAACTTGTTTGTGACTAGCATCGGGAGAAGTATGGCTCATAACACCGCAAGAAGTTTAGAATAAATAACTCTGCCACTAAGTATTAGCTCACAACTGCACCTTTTATGCCAGATATTTATGTTTCTTGGTCAGAGTACCACCAAAAAATCGAGCAACTGGCGGTGAAGATTTATCAATCGAATTGGCAGTTCAATCAAATTGTGTGTCTTGCTAGAGGCGGGTTAAGGGTTGGCGATATTCTCTCTAGAATATACAAGCAACCACTAGCGATTTTGGCAACATCTTCTTACGACGGTGCAATGCAGCAATCAAGAGGTAATCTAACCATTGCCCAAAATTTGACCATGACTAGCGCCAATTTGGGTTCGCACATTTTATTAGTAGACGATTTAGTAGATTCTGGCGTAACTATTCGCCAAACTATTCCCTGGTTAAAGCAGCATTGTGGTTCTCATATTCAAGAAATTCGCACCGCTGTAATTTGGTACAAAGCCTGTTCGGAAATTGTCCCAGACTACTATGTAGATTATTTTGCCGATAGCCCTTGGATTCATCAGCCATTTGAAACCTACGAACAAATCAATCTAGCTGAATTTAGCCAAAAGATCGGGGTGTTGTAGGAGACGTAGCAGTGCTACGTCTCCACAGATAGGCTGCTACGGCTCTACGCATAGGCAAATCAATTTTAATTAAACAACCACAACCAAATAGGTAAAGTCACTAACAATCCCCCAGAACCCACAGCCAAAGCAGTAACGCTCAACTCGCGATCTAAATTGTAAGCTTCAGCAATAACTAACGTCGCAAAAGCAGGCGGCATAGACATCTGCAGCACGATCGCCAAGCCCGTAGCTCCAGTTATGCCAAAAAAAGCTAAACTGCTACCTAAAATTAAAGGAACTATCAGCATCTTAATCCCTAAGCTAATAGAGGCTCTAGGTAAGTTATGCCATGAATCTAACTTGCTAAGACGCATCCCAATTAAAATCAGTGCTAAAGCTACGATCGCCCATCCTAAGCGCAGCAACATCGTTTCTACTAAATTTGGCAATAGCACTTGACGAAATCCTAAACCAAAGCCAAAACTCCATAATGACGGATTAATGGCGATCGCTTGTAAAACCTGCCGATAGTTTTGTCCGCTACCGCCAAAATAAGCCGCTAAAGCAACTCCTAACCCCCAAGCGCCTAGTGTCGAACCCAGCAAGTCGTAAAATAACGCATAACCAAAATACTGACTGCCGACAAACGCCAAAGTTATCGGATATCCCAAATAACCAGTATTGCCAATTGTTGCCGCCAATAGAAAGCTACCTTGAGTAGGACGACTCCAAATTGGGTTTGTGCGATCGCTTACTCCAATCCACCACCAAGCTAAGATCGCTCCTAATAAAATTGCCAGCCAAGCAACCAAAGGCGCAACCCAAATCGGTCCCGATAGGTCAGCTTGACGCAAAAATACTAATATGCTTATGGGAATACCGAGCCAAAAAAGAAACCGACCTATATAAACGGGAATATTTGCAGGCAATTTCTTACCAAGAATAAATCCCAACAGCACTAAGCCAATTAGGGGCGCGTAAAGTTCTAACAGTTTCATCAATCGGACAATAGCAGTTTCATTTCTTCATATTTAACGTACTTATTAATGTCAGCGCCCTCGTTACTCCGCCCTGATTAGTCTAAAATTGGCTATTGGCAAGTTAAAAAGTCTAGGAATTGGTTCGTGGATAAAGGTAAGCCTAAAAAACCTCAAAAGGTTCCCGCCCGCTCTATAGATGATATTCCAGAAGCTTTGCGGGACACTCATCGCGTCCAACCTCGTCGCCGCTTCAAACTTGCCCTAATTTTTGGCTTGTTAGGTTTATCTATTCTCAGCTTGAGTGCAATTGTTTGGTCATTAACTTCTTTGCCAGCCAAAAACACTAATAACCCTACTTCTGTAGCAACTTCTAGTCCTACACCAACAGCGCCTAATTCGCGCAACTCGGATACTTTACTGGGACATTTTGCTTACACTGAAGCTGTATCAAAAGACTTGCAGCCAATTTCGCGCGATCGCCGCCTCAAACTTCGCAAAAGCGCCGCCCAACAATTTCAAGCTATGGTTGCTGCAGCTAAAAAATCTGGTGTCATCATAGTGCCTATTTCTGGCTTTCGCTCGGTGCAGGAGCAACAACACCTATTTTTTGATGTCAAAGCCGAACGAGGACAAACAACTACCAAAAGAGCCGAAGTCAGCGCTCCGCCTGGATATAGCGAACATCATACAGGCTACGCTGTAGATATTGGCGATGGTAGAGCGTCAGCAACCAACTTAAATACTAAATTTGAAAAAACCCAAGCTTATAAATGGCTAGTAGCAAATGCCGCCCGTTATAGCTTTGAGTTGTCTTTTCCCAAAAATAATTCTCAAGGTGTAAGTTACGAGCCTTGGCACTGGCGCTATGTAGGCGATCGCCAAAGTTTAGAAACTTTCTACAAGTCCAAAAACCTGAAGCGCAACACTCCATAATAAGATTTTTTGACTTTAAGACTACTATCTTAAAGCTTTGGTTTGGGCTCCTCAAAAATAACAGACCATCAACAGGCAATTGTTCGTAAAAAGCGACAGCAGCGATCGCTGGCAAGAACTTTTGGTAGCACGTCCTCAACGGGCGATCGCACTTGTTACAATCGCTTAACGATTCTGCTAAAACGAACTCATATCCATTATGATTAAAGCTATTACTATTTCATGGTAATTTAAATCGCTTTTTCTAATTTGCAACTGTAGATTAGCGTTTTTCAAAGACAGGAGATAATATGAGCAGCGAAAGCGGATGCCCGTTTACGGGTGGAGGTCAGAAACAGACAGATCGTCATAAGCCGTCGAACCGAGACTGGTGGCCGAAGTATTTGAATCTGAGCGTCCTTCACCAGCACTCACCCCAGTCCAATCCTATGAGTAAGGCGTTCAACTATGCTGAGGCGTTCAAGAGCCTCGACTTAGCTGCCGTGAGGGCAGATATATTCGAGCTAATGACCACCTCTCAGGACTGGTGGCCAGCCGATTACGGTCACTATGGACCGCTCTTCATTCGGATGGCTTGGCACAGCGCAGGCACATATCGGACCGGAGATGGTCGCGGCGGCGCAGGTTCGGGTAGCCAAAGGTTTGAGCCGCTCAACAGTTGGCCCGACAATGCCAACCTCGACAAGGCGCGGATGTTGCTTTGGCCCATCAAGCAGAAATACGGCAAGAAAATCTCCTGGGCGGATCTTATGGTCTTTGCTGGCAACTGCGCGCTGGAGTCGATGGGCTTCAAAACGATCGGTTTTGCTGGCGGGCGCGAAGATGTCTGGGCACCAGAAGAAGACATCTACTGGGGTTCTGAGAAAGCTTGGCTCGGCAACGATCGCTACAGTGACGATCGCGTGCTATCGAACCCTCTAGCTGCCGTTCAGATGGGTCTAATCTACGTCAACCCAGAAGGTCCAGACGGCGAACCCAATCCGGTTGGCTCAGGACGCGATATTCGTGAAACCTTTGGTCGTATGGCAATGAACGATGCAGAAACGGTCGCACTTACTGCTGGGGGGCATACGTTCGGCAAGTGTCATGGCGCGGGCGAATCGTCTCATGTTGGTGCTGACCCTGGGGGAGCCACCATCGTGGATCAAGGACTGGGCTGGAAGAACGCCTTCAACACGGGTGTCGGAGTCGATGCGATCACCAGCGGTATCGAAGGCGCATGGACTCCCACGCCAACGCAGTGGGACAACAGCTATCTGGAAACTTTGTTCAAATACGATTGGGAACTGGCGAAGAGTCCTGCTGGCGCGTGGCAGTGGAAGCCGAAAAACGGTGCTGGTGCGGATACAGTTCCCGACGCACACGATCCGTCGAGACGGCACGCCCCGATGATGACTACGGCAGACATGGCTATGAAGATGGACCCCATCTACGAGCCGATCGCGCGGCATTACCGCGATAACCCAGATGAGTTCGCAGAAGCGTTCGCCAAGGCGTGGTTCAAGCTGACCCATCGCGACATGGGACCGCGCTCGCGCTATCTCGGTCCAGAAGTGCCAGCGGAAGAGTTCTTGTGGCAAGATCCCATCCCCGAAGTCACTTATGAATTGATTGACGAGCAGGACATCGCCGCGCTCAAACAGAAGATTCTAGCTTCAGGATTGTCTGTTTCTCAACTCGTTTCGACGGCTTGGGCATCAGCATCCACGTTTCGTGGGTCTGACAAGCGCGGTGGAGCGAACGGAGGACGCATTCGGCTTGCGCCGCAGAAGGATTGGGAAGTCAACCAGCCGACCCAACTGGCAACGGTGTTGCAAACCCTGGAGGGAATCCAACAGGAGTTCAACAACTCGCATGGCGGCAAGCAGGTTTCGATCGCTGACTTGATTGTTCTAGGCGGCTGTGCGGGCATCGAACAAGCGGCGAAGAATGCAGGGCATGAGGTCAAAGTTCCCTTCCAGCCAGGACGTGCGGATGCATCACAAGAGAAAACTGATGTTGAATCCTTTGCTGTACTCGAACCAGTTGCAGACGGGTTCCGCAACTACACAAGTGGCAAGCACAGCGAATCGCTTGAAGAGTTGCTAGTCGATCAGGCGCAATTGCTGACCCTGTCTGCCCCTGAGATGACGGTTCTTTTGGGCGGTATGCGCGTTTTGGGTACAAACTTTGGAGCTTCCCAGCACGGTGTCTTGACCGCTCGCCCAGAGACGCTGACTAATGACTTCTTCGTAAACCTGCTTGACCTGGGCACGACCTGGAAGGCAACCTCTGAAGATGAATATGAGTTTGAGGGCAGCAGTCGCAAAACAGGCGAACAAAAGTGGACCGCTACTCGTGTTGACCTCATCTTCGGCTCGAACTCTCAGTTACGCGCCCTCGCGGAAGTTTATGGCGCTGAGGACTCGCAGCAGAAATTTGTGGATGACTTTGTGGCAACGTGGGATAAGGTGATGAACCTCGATCGCTATGACCTCAAATAGTCTTAGGGTAAGTTCCACACTAGAAAAGCGATCGCTTTTCTGAGGCTATGCAAACCTGCAATAAATCCTAAATGCGGGTGGAAGCCAGCAACAAAAATAAGGGCGGCGTTTCAAGACAAGTTGAAACGCCGCCCTAGCTTTCTAATATCCGAGAGTGAGACTATAACTTTATACTCTGACTTTCTCACGTCTAAATACATCGCCAGTTTGCACGTCAAACCAGTGAATGCTTTGAGGTGCGAGTGCTAGGCTAATATCTCCATCACTCCACCTTTGGTCTGTAGGCAATAAAGCCCGAACGGTAATATCTTCTTTCAAGGAACTATTTACCTTGATGCTGACTAAATTGTGCATCCCCAAGTGTTCGACTAAAAATACTTGACCGTGAATTATCTGCGTATCTCCAGGCTGGGGGATGCGAACATTTTCGGGACGAATACCTAAGACAATTTGCGGCGGTACAGTTGATAGTTCGGGCAAGTTAATCTTACAATCGCCCAACATGGCGAAACGTCCCTGACAAGGCAGTGTGAGTAAATTCATCTGCGGACTACCGACAAAGCCAGCCACAAATTGATTGGCAGGATGGCTGTAGATGCGTTCTGGGGGGTCTAGTTGCTGCACGTAGCCATTATTTAACACCGCAACTTTAGTTGAGAGAGTCATTGCCTCTGTTTGATCGTGAGTTACGTAAACCACAGGCACTCTTTGGGCGGCAAATAGTTGTTTGATATCAGCGCGGACTCGTTCGCGTAGCAGCGCATCTAAATTACTTAAAGGTTCATCTAAGAGAAATACGTGTGGGCGACGTACCAAAGCCCGACCAACTGCTACCCGTTGGCGCTGTCCGCCTGAGAGTTGTCCTGGTTTGCGGTTCATTAACCCAGCATCCAAGCCCAAAACGCTAGCAGCAGAATCAACGCGCTGTTTGATTTCAGCAGAAGGGACTTTTTGGAGTTTTAGTCCAGAACAAAGGTTTTCGTAAACGGTGAGGTGAGGATAAAGGGCGTAACTTTGAAATACCATCGCAATATTGCGATCGCCTGGTCTAGCATTAGTTACATCTGTGTTGCCAATAGTAATTTTTCCTCTTGTCGGTTCTTCTAACCCAGCAATTAGTCTTAGAGTTGTAGATTTACCGCAACCAGAAGGACCCAGCAAAGTCAAAAATTCGCCATCATCTACGTCCAAGCTAATATCTTTAACTGGGACAACCTTGGGGCTGTAGGTTTTATTGAGGTTAATTAGTTCGAGTCTTGCCATAATAAGTTAAAAGTTAGATGTCAAAAATGATGCCGAGTAGGTAGTTTTTTAGGAAATCACTAACCTTTGACAGCACCAGCAGTTAAACCTTGAACGATTTTGCGCTGGAAGAATAAAACGAGTAATACTAGGGGCAAAGTCCCGATTACCGTAGCGGCAGCAATCGGTCCGTAGGGAATTTCAAATACTGAAGAACCGCCGATTTGGGCAGCAGCAACCGGAATAGTTTTCAACTCGTCGCGAGTCATAAATGTTAACGCAAAAATAAACTCGTTCCAAGCAAAAATAAATGTCAAAATGCCTGTAGTTACCAAAGCAGGTAAAGTCATTGGTAACAATATTTGAATTAGCATTTGCCAAGTATTGTAACCATCAACTTTTGCTGCATCCTCTAAATCTTTGGGTAGCTGTTCAAAAAAGCTCCTCAGTACCAAGATAGTTAAGGGTAAATTGATAGCTGTATAAGGAATTATCAAGGCTAAATAGTTGTTGCCTAAATGTAAAGCTTGGACAACTTCTAACAAGCCTAGAAATAGCAATATTCCTGGGAACAAAGTAACAATTAGAACGCCTGCCAAAATAACTTTACCTCCCCAAGGGCGCAACCTTGCTAGTGCGTATGCAGCAGGTGCGCCTAGTGCTAAAGCTACAGCCGTAGAAGTAATTGACACAAAAGCACTATTGATTATGTATAGCCAGAACTTACGGCGGGCAAATAATTCAAAGTAATGATTTAAGGTGTAGCGAGTAGGTAGATATTTGGTTGGAACTGCAGCAATGTCATCATTAAACTTGAATGATGTTAATACTTGCCACAAAATAGGTGCTAGACAAAATACCGTTACTAATATAACTGCTAGCCATAACAGAATTTTTTGCCAAGGAATAGCGGCTTTTTGACTAGAGGAACTAGCAGGTCTTTGAGAAATTGCTGATGACATAATTTTAAGCTAACCCCCTAGCTTTAGTTCGAGATTTGCTCAGTAAGAAACTTGCGATCGCTACAGCCGCAATCAATAATAAAAATGTCACTACTACCAAAGCCGCACCATATCCAAAATCCAAGTAACGCATTACAGTAGAGTAGATATACAGCGATACCACCTCTGTAGCGCCTCCAGGTCCGCCATTGGTCATGACTGCAATCAAGTCAAAGATACCGAAAGCCTGTGCGACTCGAAATAGTGAAGCAATCAAGATTTGCGGTAGTAACAACGGAATAGTAATTTGCCGAAAGCTTTGCCAAGGAGTCGCCCCATCAATTGCATGGGCTTCGTAGAGGTCGGGGGAAATTGATTGCAACCCAGCTAGTAGCAAAATACTAATAAAAGGCGTAGTCTTCCAAACATCAGCAAAAATTACGGCAATTCTGGCTAAATTCGGTTCTCCCAGCCAGTTTATGCCAGTTTGAATTAGCCCCAAGCGCAGCAATATATCGTTGACTACACCAAACTGGTCGTTAAAAATCCACGCCCAAGCAAGTCCAATCAAAGCTGTAGGCAAAGCCCAAGGGATAATTGCACTTGTTCGTACCAGGCTGCGTCCTGGAAATCGCTGATTGAGGACTAAAGCAATACCCATCCCTAGCAGCAACTCTAGCAATACAGATGCAGTAGTAAATATACTTGTCGTCCAAAAACTCTGCCAGAAACGTCCATCTCCCGCCATACGGACGTAGTTATTTAATCCAGAAAACTCAGCTTGCAACTCTGTGCCTAAGTTTTGCGTAAATAAACTCAGCCAAAACGCCCGCGCAATCGGGTAGGCATATACAAGCAGAAGTAATATTAGTGCTGGAACTAACAATATCCAGGCTGTGCGTTGTTCTCGGCTGCGAATTGTGTCTGATTTAGTCATAGTTAGACGAGGATACGGGGGAAGCTATTTGCCTAGTAGTAGCCTAGTTTCGTTGGCTGCTGACTTCATTGCTTGTTCGGGAGTCATGCTATTTGTTAGGGCAGCGCTGAGGTAACGTTGTAAAATATCAGAAGCTTGCGCGTATTGAGCGATCGCCGGACGCAAAACAGAACTGCCGACAATCTCTAGTAACTGCGGATAATGTGCATATTTAGCAACTATTTCTGGGTCGTTAAATAACTCTTTCCTACTCGGTACGTATCCAGCTTTTAAAATAAAGTTGCGCTGCGCCTCATCGCTGGTAAAGTAGCGAATTGCCGTCAATGCTTCTTTGGGGTGTCTAGTTGACTTAGAAATGCCCAGTCCCCAACCGCCTAAGCAAGTTCCAGCGTTTTTTCCAGGGGCGTGAACCATCGGTTTGATGCCAATTTTGCCTTTTATCGGCGAATTATCTTCATTTGCCAAGGGCCAAACGTAGGGCCAACTGCGTAAAAATGCTGCTTGACCGCTTTGAAATATTCTTCTTGTTTCTTCTTCTTGATAAGTTGTCACCCCAGGCGGCGACACTCTTTGATTGACGGTACTGCGAAGAAAATCAATTGCTTGTAAAGTTTCCGGTCGGTCTAATCCTACGTCCAAAGTCTGGGGATTTACCCAAAAACCGCCGTATCCTTCCAAAACCTCGACAAACATAGCTACTAAGCCTTCGTATTGGCGACCTTGCCACAAATAGCCCCAATTTACTTTGTCATCTTTCTGCAATGCTTGAGAAATTTTTAGCAAGTCGGCAAAGGTTTCTGGTGGTTGGTATCCTGCTGCGTCTAATAAGTCTTTGCGGTAGTAAAGCACTCCAGCATCAGAACGCATAGGGACGCGATATAACCTTCCTTCGTAGCGACTCCCTTCAACATCATTAGGTGAAAATACAGCTAGTTCCTCAGCCGAAAATTCATCTGTGAGGTCTTGCAACCATCCCGCCGCTGCAAATTTAGGTGTCCAAATTACGTCCATGTTGATTAGGTCGTATGGAGAATCGCCCAAAATAAAAGCTGAAGTATAAAGGTCTTCTAGCAAGTTGGTGGCGTTAGGACCTTCAATAATATTGACGCGAATGTTTGGATATTTAGATTCAAAATCTTTAATAATACCCTGCTGCCAAGGTTGGGCATCGGGTGCGGTCATCAGTAAACTTAAAACAACTGGCTGTTGACTTAATGCTGGCACAATAAATATCAACGATATCCCCAACAGAAAAGCCAAAGCAGTGCCAACTTGCCAGAAATGTTTTTTTAATACTTTTTTCAGTTTATTTATTAATCGATATAACATTTGCCGATACAGCGTTCTAGCGCAGTAGGAAAGATGTTTAAATTATTATTTTGCTGTTGAGATAAGCGCGATCGCTTCTCATTTAATTAGATGTAACTTTTAACCTTATAACAACTTTTTTCTTGCAGTCTTCCCCTTCAAGGCAGAAAAGAAAAGGCATAATAAGTGTTATAATTAAGCACGTTTGTATAACAAATATTGACGTTTCTTATAAAACTGTTACAGTTAAAGCGATCGCATTTTATCAATTATATTAGGCAGTGGTAGAAAAAACAGAAAAACAAAAAATGTTAGCTGGGGAGTTATACCTAGCAACCGATCCCGAACTTGCTGCTGATAGTAAAAGGGCGCGGCGTTTATCAAGAATTTATAACGCTACAACGGAAGAAGAAGCAGAAATGCGATCGCAACTTTTGCAAGAACTATTCGCCAAAATAGGAGAAAAAGTAGAAATACAGCCACCTTTTCGCTGCGACTATGGTAGTAATATCTACATCGGCAACAACTTGTATATGAACTATGGCTGTGTAGTTTTAGACTGCAACATAGTTGAGATTGGAGATAATGTTAAGTGCGCTCCCTACGTGCAAATATACACCGCTTATCATCCCACAGATCCACAAATTCGTCTTAGTGGTAAAGAGCTTGCAGCGCCGATTAAAATTGGTAACAACGTCTGGATTGGGGGCGGTGCAATTATTTGTCCTGGTGTAATTATTGGCGATAATACTACTATCGGTGCTGGGAGTGTTGTTATTAAAGATATTCCCGCAAACGTTGTCGCAGCAGGCAATCCTTGTAAAGTTATTCGGCGTATAAATTATCTAACTTAAAAGTATGCAAGTTCAATTAACTTATATCAGCTTTCCCGACTACCTAAAAGCTGAAGAATCTAGCAAAGTTCGTCACGAGTATCTCAACGGACAAATATTTGCGATGACAGGAGGTAGTCGAGAGCATAACTTAATTACTTTGAATATTGGCACTAGGCTACGTACTCATCTAAGAGGAAAATCTTGTCAAGTATTTGTTTCTGATATGAAAGTCAGAATCGAAAAAGATGATGTGACTTACTATCCTGATGTAGTTGTTACTTGTAACCCACAGGATAGAGAAAAATTTTTCTTAACCAAACCTTGCTTAATTGTTGAAGTATTATCTCCAAGTACAGAAAGTATAGACCGCCGAGAAAAATTAATGGCTTACAGAAAACTAGAAGATTTGCAGGAATATGTAATAGTTAGTCAAGATAACGTAGAGGTGGAAATTTACCAAAAAGATCCACAAGGTAATTGGTCAAGGCAAATTCTAGGTAGAAACGATTTAATTAACTTAAATTCTGTGGATTTACAGTTAGCGATGACAGAAGTTTATGAGGATGTAATTACCTTTTAATCTCTAATTTAGGTAAGCTCTTAAATACTTATAGCTTAGTATAGTTACTTAAATATAGTTGCAATGAGAGAAAACAGTAGTTCTGACTATGTTAGATCCTGCAAATATAAAACAATCTGCGATCGTTTTTGGTAGCATCAACTTAGACTTGGTTGCCAGAACCCCCGAACTTCCTACGCCTGGTAAAACCCTGCAAGGACATGAATTTTTTACTGCGCCTGGTGGTAAAGGCGCAAATCAAGCTGTAGCCCTAGCGCGATTAGCAGTACCTACCAAAATTGTCGGGCGTGTCGGCGACGATAATTTTGGCAGCGAATTACTGAACAGTCTTAATACTGCTGGTGTAAATATTGAGTGCGTATTGGTAGATGAGACTGTTAGTTCTGGTGTGGCGTTAATTAATGTCGATGATACTGGAGAAAATCAAATTACTGTCATTTCTGGAGCAAATGGCTGTATTGATGATATCGACTTAGATTGTCTAAAAAGTCTGTTACCTAACGCTGCGGTGTTATTAATGCAATTTGAAATTCCCATGCCTAGTATCATACTCGCCGCTCAAGCAGCTAAACAAGCTGGAACAAAAGTAATTCTCGATCCTGCACCTGCTGCTACAATCCCAGCAGAACTTTATCCGCTTGTAGATATTATTACTCCCAATCAAACAGAAATAGAGCAATTAGTGGAATTTCCGGTCAGCGATATAGAGTCAGCTACCGCAGGAGCCAGGATTTTGTTGCAACGTGGCGTAGGATGCGCGATCGTTAAGTTAGGAGCGCAAGGTGCTGTTTGCGTTACTTTGGAAGAAAGTTTTTTTGTGCCTGCTTTTACTGTAACAACTGTCGATACTGTAGCTGCAGGCGATGCTTTTAATGGTGGTTTGGCAGCAGCTTTATGTGAAGGCTTGGCGCTGCGGCAAGCAGTTGTTTGGGGCGCAGCAACAGGTGCTTTGGCTGCAACCAAATCGGGGGCGCAGTCTTCTATGCCTACTAGAAATACTTTAATTGCTTTTTTAGAAGCAAGAGGCGCAATTTAAGCGATCGCTCCTCAATAACTTACAGCAGAATTGTTAGTTAAAAACCATTTTCTACTGCCAAACTTAACAGATGCCGCGCAACGGACGATTGTCCGTTGCGCTCCAACCACCTACTTTTAACAAGCATTTGGTTAGACCAATACAATTACTATAATACGACGTTGTTTAAACAAAAGTCAAGCAATTTAGTAGAAAAAATAGGTATTATTGGATGAAAAAACATACATTAAAAATAATGAATAAACCTGAGAATAACTAGGTAATAATTATTTTTATAATGGATAATTCATAACGCGCGAGGATAGCAGTATATAATTTAGTTTAGATCCAGCTAAAAAATTAGAATTAATTTTAAGCTGCCGCTTTAAACACTGAATAAATTACGAATTACGAATTACGAATTACGAATTATTATGTCCTTACCAGATGGTCCTAGCAGTCCAGTTTTAATCCGCAGACTCAGAACGCTGCATTGGATTTTTCGCCCCTTAGAAGCATTAGAACAACGCGCCCAGCGCTACGGCGAAACCTTTACTATCTCAAAAAATATATCGCCCTTAGTAGTATATTTCAGCAATCCCCAGGCAATACAGCAAATATTTAGTACCGATCCAGAATTATTTGATACCAATAGTGCTAATGACATCTTGCTACCGTTGCTAGGTGAAAATTCCATGATTTTACTAGGCGGGGCAAAGCATCAACGCCAGCGCAAACTTTTGATGCCGCCCTTTCATGGCGATCGCTTAAAAACTTACGCACAGGTAATTTGCCAAGTCACAGAACAAGTAATTAGCCAGTGGCAAATCGGTAAACCATTTGCTGTGCGGGCGGCAATGCAAGAAATATCACTGCAAGTTATCCTCAACGCTGTATTTGGCATTCACAAGAGCGATCGCTACCAACAACTCAAGCAAACTCTCACATCCTTACTAGAATCACTTGCCTCTCCCTTCAGTTCGATCTGGCTATTTTTCCCATCTCTGCAAAAAGACTGGGGTGCGTGGAGTCCTTGGGGGCGATTTTTGCGCCTCAAACAGCAAGTAAATGAGCTTTTAATTGCCGAAATTCAGTCGAGAAGAAACGAAAATAATCCTCACCGCGACGATATTCTTAGTTTGCTGTTAGCAGCACGCGATGAAGTTGGGCAGCCAATGACAGACGAAGAGTTGCGCGACGAACTTATCACGTTGCTATTTGCTGGGCATGAAACTACTGCCTCGGCTTTAGCTTGGGCTTTGTATTGTATCGATAGTTTACCAGAAGTTAAAGAAAAACTCCGAGCAGAAATTGACTCTTTACCCGCAAACAGCGAACCAAATGCGTTAGCGAAGCTTAACGAAGTTATCGCTCGTTTACCGTACTTAAATGCTGTATGCTGCGAGACATTGCGGATCTACCCGATTGCCCTCAATCCTTTTCCACGAGTAACTAAAGTCCCGATGGAAATTATGGGTTATAAGTTTGAACCAGGGACTTTGCTACTAGCTTCAACTTACCTTACCCACCACAGAGAAGATATATATCCAGAACCGAAGCAGTTTAAACCAGAGCGCTTTTTATCAAGGCAATTTTCCCCTTATGAATACTTACCATTTGGTGGGAGCGATCGCCGTTGTATTGGCGCTGCCTTTGCCTTATTTGAGATGAAACTTGCCTTAGCAACAATTTTGTCTCGGTGCGAGCTAAAGTTGGCTACTAAGCATCCCATTAAGCCTACTCGACGCGGACTTACAGTTGCACCTCCAGCTAATATGCAGATGGTTGTTACAGCATTGCGCGATGGGAATAAGTAGGACCACAGGGGGATCGAACTCTTGCTTGGATAAAGTATTTGCCGCACAATGAAGATATGTAAATAATTGTGTTTATCTAGAGCGAACATGGTGTTGGATCAGTTGAAGCAACCCGATAGCAACCCTACTGAAGTAGATTTTGATTATGACTTAGCGATCGCTGGTGGGGGCATTATTGGGCTTACTCTAGCTTGCGCTCTCAAAAATTCAGGGCTAAAAGTAGCGCTAATTGAAGCCAAGCCTGACTCAGCCGCCGCCGCTAAAGGGCAAGCTTACGCGGTTCATTTACTATCAGGGCGTATATTTGCAGGCATTGGCGTGTGGGATAAGATGCTGCCGCAAGTTGCTAATTTTCGCCATGTCTGCCTTTCTGACGGCGATTATCCTGGGGTGGTAGAATTTGAAACCGCAGATTTAAACTCGGATGTACTAGGTTATGTAGCCGAACATCAAGCTCTTTTAAAGCCTTTGCAGGACTTTGTGCAAGAATGCGCTAACGTTACTTACTTGTGTCCTGCAGAAGTAATAGAGACGCAGTATCAATCCTCTGGCGTAGAAATTAGTTTAAGTATTAATGGCGAACTAAAAATAATTCGTACCCGCTTAATTGTTGCTGCTGATGGTTCAAAATCTCGGATTCGTCAAGCGGCGGGAATTAATACTCGCGGTTGGCAATATTGGCAATCATGTATAGTTGCCTTTGTCAAACCAGAAAAAGGGCATAATAACACTGCCTACGAGCGGTTTTGGAGTAGCGGACCTTTTGCTATCTTACCTTTGCCAGAAAATCGCTGTCGGATTGTTTGGACAGCACCGCACGCAGAAGCCAAAGCCTTATTAGCCTTAGATGACGAGCAATTTTTAGCAGAATTGAGCAAGCGAGCGGGCGATCGCATTGGTAAATTGCAACTAGAAGGCGATCGCTTTATCTTTCCCGTCAAGTTGATGCAGAGCGATCGCTATGTTATGCCCAGACTAGCTTTAATTGGCGATGCTGCACACTGCTGTCACCCCGTAGGCGGACAAGGTTTAAATATGGGGATTCGAGATGCAGCAGCTTTAGCGCAGGTGTTGCAAACAGCTTATATTCAGGGTAAAGATATCGGCGACTTATCAACTCTCAAGGATTACGAACGCTGGCGCCAGCGCGAGAATTTAACTATTTTAGGCTTTACCGATTTATTAGATCGGATGTTTTCTAACAACTTGCTGCCAATAGTCTTGATTCGTCGCCTGGGATTATTGATGCTGCGCCGCGTGCAGCCAGTTAAGGTATTTGCCCTTAAGCTAATGACAGGTTTAAAAGGACGCACGCCAGAAATAGCCCAGAAATTTTAGGCAGGAAGTTTAGGATTTGCGGCGATCGCTTTTTAGTAGTTTTGAGTTGAAGATGAGAATTTACAGCGATACCATTTTGCTATGCGTTTGGGGGGAACTTTTAACAAATATGCAGCGATCGCTAGTTGATTCACAATCGTAGTTTGCCATACACCTAACTTTTGCCACCGCCTGCTAGAAGTAATAACTGGTGTAGGTACGATCGCAATTTTGCCATTTTTCCTTAACCGCAGCACAAATTCAAAATCTTCCATAATAGGCAACTGAGTATAACCGCCCAATACTTTAAATGTTTCGGCTTTGACAAAGATTGCTTGGTCGCCATAAGGTAGAGATAGAAAATGCGATCGCAAGTTTACTCCCTTTTCTACTAACCGCAGTCCTCTAAGCGAACCATCAATTTGTAAGGCAAATGCGCCAGCAATAGTATTAGGTTGGCATAGTACCCGCCGCACTGTGCGATCGAACCCACTAGGTAAAAGAGTATCAGCGTGCAGAAATAGCAAAATTTCCCCCGTTGCAGCTTTTGCGCCTACATTCATCTGGTTAGCCCTACCAGTTGCAGCAAATAGAACTTTCAAGCCTAAAGACTGGACGAGTTCGACTGTATTATCTTGGCTACCACCGTCTACTACTAAAATCTCGATATTTTTCCCTGACTGTGCTGAGGCTATAGTTTTGGCAATTTTGCTGGCTTCGTTGAGAACGGGAATAACTATGGAAATTTTTGCAGACATGAATCAAAGAAAAAATCTATAAGATCGAGAAGAATACTGTAATTGAATTTGAATGCCGCCTTCTCCTAGTTATACTCAACAGCCTTGGACAGAAACTTACAGTGAAATTATCGATGTGCGCTCTCAGTGCGAATTTGCTGAAGATTGCATTCCTGGGGCAATAAATTTGCCAGTTCTAAATGATGCCGAACGCGCCCTTGTAGGTACGATTTACAAACAATCTCCTTTCACGGCAAGGAAAAAAGGGGCGGCTCTCGTCGCCAAGAACATATCTCAACACCTAAGCGATCGCTTTGAGTCAAAAGATAAAAACTATCGCCCTCTAGTTTACTGCTGGCGGGGCGGACAGCGTTCTAATAGCATGGCGCTAGTCTTAGCGCAAATTGGCTGGCAAGTTACAGTTCTAGAAGGCGGTTACAAAACCTATCGTGCTTACGTGCGCCAGCAGTTGGAGGAGTTACCAGCACAATTTACTTACAAACTTCTGTGCGGATTAACTGGTTCTGGCAAAACTCATATACTCAGGCAGTTAAGCAGGCAAAATCACCAAGTTCTCGATCTAGAAGCTTTGGCTAACCATCGCGGTTCTTTACTCGGCGAAGAATGGGCAGGTAAGCCTACCGCGCAACCATCACAGAAACTATTTGAATCACTGTTATTGCAACAATTACAAAGTTTCGAGCCTAGTCAGCCTGTGTGGGTAGAATCGGAAAGCAATAAAATCGGACAACTTCACTTGCCTCCGTCTCTATGGCAGCAAATGAAGCAAGCAACTTGCATCGAACTTCAACTACCGATCGCTGCTAGAGTGCAATTTTTATTACAAGAATATCCTCATTTAGTGGATAATCCCGATATTTTAAAAGCCAAATTACAATTGCTCAAGTCTCGCTATGGCAAAGAGAAAATTCAGCAATGGGAGCAATTAATAGATTCCCAGCAATGGCAACAATTTGTCCGAGACTTATTACAACATCACTACGATCCTAGTTATAGACAGTCAATAGAGCGAGACTTTAAAAATACCAGACAAATTTTATCAATGGTAGATTTATCGCCTGATAGCATTGCCAGCCTCTTAAATTCTTTAGTGGCAACATTGTCAGTTAGTTGATTGCGATCGCTGCCTACTCATGGCGCTAGGTCAAAAGGTGAGTTATAACCCTGTTGTATTTATATACATCTGGACTCTGCAACGTTTGTAGCAATACATACTTGGTTATTAATTCAGCTTCACATATTGTTAGTACAAACATACTAATAAAATATTTTACTTATGGTCATGCAACCCCTGTCATCAATTAGCACGTCAGAGCTACAAACCTTTATAGATGCGCCCGCGCAGTTGTTACAGCAGTCACAAGAATTGCAACTTGCGATCGCGTCTTATCCTGATACGCCCCGAAGTTTGTTGGAGATGCTCGTAAGTAGTCCATCTGAGGAAGTAGCAGAAGCGGCAAGGTTGCACGTAAATTATGCAGGGGAAGCGGGAGAGAACTGGCAGCAATTAGTAGATGATATATTGACTTCGCGGCAACTAGGACAAAACGATCGCTTGGCGGTAGAACTGCTAAAAATTGCCCCAGTTCCCCCAAACTTTTTAAGCGAGTGGGTTCCAGCAAATAACTTGATTCAGGGGTTGCGTAATCAGTATATGCCATTGCGATATCGCTTGAAGTTGCTGGAGCGCTTGGCACTCCAACCATCCCTCGAACCGAGATTGCAGGTGGCAGAATCACCAGAAACACCACTAGCAGTTTTAGAGCAGTTAGCAGGAGATTTAGAATTAGCCGTTCGGTTAGCGGTAAAGTTTAACCCTAGTTGTCCCCCTGCATTAATCGAATTAGTAGAAGGACAATATGCTGTTGCAAGTGATTGGAATGCAGATATAGAGCAATTAGCAATGCTTGGTCAAAGTCGCTGGGCATGGATACGACTAGCAGTAGCCCAAAATCCATCTACTCCAGCCCAGACGCTCACGCAGTTAGCAACAGATACAGTGTTGGCAATTCAGTTAGCCGTAGCGCAGAATCCTGGCACACCTGCGGCAGTTTTAGAATTGTTGGCGAAACATCCCGAACAAGCGATTCAAGAGGCAGTGGTAGACCATCCAAACGCCACAGAGGAGATATTGCATCTACTATTCAAGCCTCAGCAGTATCGTATTAAACAGCAAGAAAATTTACCAGTTAGTATTTTGGAGCGATTTTTCCGCGAGGCGACAGAAACGCCGATTTGGCAAGATATCAATCTGCGGAGTTTACTGCTGAGACAAGCAAATACACCAGCTTGGATACTGGCTAGGTTAGCTGATGTAGATTTGGCAGGATTCAAAGCAGAAAAGTTAGCAACTGGTCATCCCGAACTATGGATTAAAAACAATCTTAGTTTTTTAGCTGATATTGCCAAACATCCCCAAGTTTCAGTAGAAATTTTAGAGCGATTGAGCCAGTATCCCGACTCTAACGTACAGTTAGCGGTTGCCCAAAATCCTCTAACGCCTCTCGATCTCAAACTGCGCCTGCTGGAAGACTTATCAATCGATCCTGACCCAGAAATTCAAGTTAAGGTTGCACGAGATGTTAATACTCCCGTACAGATTCTAGAATCGGCGCAAAATGAGCTTTATCAAGAAAAGCTCTTGCGAGAAATTCGCCGAGTTTTAGCCTCAGAGTATCCAGTAAATTCTCATAGTTTTCAATCTACTGCTGATGCAATCATGTCTCAGCTAAAGCACGAGGTTTTTTATCCCGCAAATATCTCTATTGATGTCGATCGCTGGATAGAAATTATTGGTGGTTCTGATTCTTTAAAGTTAATAGCCACAGGTTCCTCTTCAAGAACCAGTACCCTATCTCAAATGCTGCTCTCATACCTAGCTTCTCAATGGGGTGAGTTACTTGAGTCTTTACCTAAGAATTTGCGCGATCGCGCTGTCAGCAATATCTTTCACATCTTAGAACTTATTAATGATGAAGTAAAAAACAATCAATACGTGCGATCGGTTGCGGTAGCACTGGTTGGTAATCCAAGTACCCCAGTTGCATTGCGAAATCAATTGCAAAATCAACTGACGCAACCTGTAGATAGGTGGGGTTATTACAGCAATGACCTAGATATGCGACTAGCGCTTGCTTGTAATCCAGCAGTTCCAAAGCCAGAACGCCTAGAATACTACCAGCAAATCCTCTCACGTTGCGGAAGTGGTACAAAAGAGCAAATTGCGCGACATCCCAATACCCCATTAGAAATTTTAGAGCAATTCATGGCTACTCCTGGTTCTGCTCGCCAGGCAGTGTCTAGAAACCCAAATGCACCCGCAACCGCTTTAGCAGAATTAGCACAGGATAGCAATAGCGCAACTCGTGGCTGGGTTGCAGAAAATCCTAGTACACCAGTTGAGGTCTTAGTGCAATTAGCCAGTCAGCCTGTGGATAAAACAAATAACGACTCAACGATTGAAACTGTACTGAAAAACCCCAAATTTCCGCTACTAGAGCGCTATCGATTGCTGCTTACCAGACAACAGAAGCAAGAAACCGCCAAAGCGCATGAGTTAATGGCACGGCGAACCGATAGCCCCTACGCTATGTTGCAGGTGTTAGAAAAAGGCGATCGCAATGCCAAGCTTACCGCCGCACGTAGCAACAAAACTCCAATTCAAGTATTAGAACAACTGGCAAAAGATACAGACGAAACTGTACGCCAAGTAGTTTTGCAAAATCCGAATTTACCACTCCACAGTTTACTAGAACTGGCAAAAGATGAGAGCGTAAACGTAAGATTATGGCTTGCTTACAACTCCTCACCTCATAAAACCCAAAAGCCCGTTCAACTATTAGAACAACTGGCTCAAGACGCATCCGAGCAAGTCAGAGCTAGAGTTGCTGGACTATCCGAGACACCTGTAGATATTTTAGTGAGATTAGCTAACGATTCTAGCCGTGATGTCAAAGTTGCAGTGACAGGCAACCCCAACACGCCTGTAACCGTTCTCACGCGCTTGGGACTAGAAGAAGATATAGTCAATCAACGCAATCCTAATACCCCTGGAATGGTTCTCAATCAAGCTGTTAATACTATGAATGGAGAGAGCCTTGCTAACTTTATCAAGCATCCGGTAAAGGGTTCGCAAATGCCTGGGGAAACTCTAGCTCGATTGGTAACTCATAGCAATAGTTCTGTTCGCTATCGAGTAGCAGATCATCCCAATACACCTATTGAAGCTTTAGAACCATTACTTAATGATAGTTACGGTCCCGTACTTTGGGCGATCGCTGGGCGTGCAGACATTCCGCCCCATTATCTCGAACGGTTGCTAAGAGAGAAGGATAAAAACAGCCAAGACTACGAACAGATCGCTATAAGAATTTGCGATCGCGCTGTAATTCCTCCTAACTTACTAGAAACACTAATGGAGAGTCATCAGGAACGAGTTTACCGCCGAGTAGCCGCTCAACCAAATCTTCCCGAAGCTATTTTAGAAAAATTGTTAGCAACATCTAGTGATTCTGTCCTAACTACCCTTGCTGCTAACAAAACCCTTAGCAGTGAGTTTCTAGCAAGACTTGCCAATCTTCCTAGCCCAAATGTTTGTCGCGCGATTATCCATCACCCGAATATGACATCACAGCTTTGGGAAAAGCTTGTTCAAAGTCCAGATGCAAGCGTTCGTATGGCGATAGCTACAAACTCATCTACCCCTGTAAATATTTTAGAAATACTAGCAAGCGATTTAGAGCAAGACGTTCGAGCAAAAATTGCCAGCAATTCAAGTTCGCCTATCAGAATTTTGACCCAATTAGCCCAAGATGAAGACGCATTAGTTCGTACTGCTGTTGCATCTAACCCCAATCTTTCAGACACCATACTTACACAATTAGCCCAAGATCGAAAAGTTGAAGTTCGGCGTGCTGTAGCTCAAAATCCTCATACTCCTGCATCTATCCGCGAAACCTTACAAGAATTGCTTTCACCACCTCAAACAAAGCAAACTAGCCCAACTTTGCGCGGTTTACCTCGGCTCTACAATCCCCAAACTGACGATTTAGCGACGATACTTACAGAATATGCGCGATCGCCTAACGCTTTTGTGCGATTCGTAACCCTACTTCACCCTCTCACACCTAGCGAAATCCTCCAACAAGGAGCAACTTCTATATCTTGGCTGGAACGCTACGCTGTGGCTGAAAACTCTGCTACTGCGATCGAACTACGCTCCTTACTCGCCCAAGACAGCAATCGGATTGTTAGAGCCGTAGCTAACGCCAATTTATCAGCCTAAATTTAAGTAAGACTTATGCAACCAATTACAGAACAAATTTTCGCTACTTTAGAACTTTTACTCGATCGAGAGCTACCCTTCAATTTACCTAATCACGAAGATGGAGGGCGGATTTCTCCCTTTATTTGGGATAGAGCGAAGCAGGGAGAATTTAATGTTTTGAATCTGTGTCGTGCTAATTGCTGGCTAAAGCTTACGGATGTTGATGCGACAATTAAAGATTGGCAGCAAATGAACTACATCAAAACTTTTCCCGATTTTTCTTTGGATGCAGAGCAGATAGCTAACAGAACCAATCGAATTGAATCTTTATTTCAATTTATTAATACAAGTTTGCACAATTTAGAATCTTACATATTGAAACCGCGTTGCTACTATGTTATACATCCCGGTGTCGTCATAGGTAGAACAGAAGATCGAGATTGGATTTGTGTTTCACCAACTGTTTATACAGCAAGTTATATTCCACAAGAGCAAATTTCTCGCTCTCCCCTAGTTAAGTCAAAAAGCGATCGCTCTTTGGGTGAAAAGACTCTAAATCTACTCTCAACAATTCAAGCGATTTCCTCAAAAATAGGTACAATTTCTTTACAGGGGAATTATGCTGGTGAATATTCTTATTCACATAACCATCAAATTGTTTCTGCTATCGCTGCAACCAAGGAATTAGCACTAGAACAAGCTTTGAAAGCTTCAGGAATGTTAGAAATAGCTCAATTTAATAGTTTTTTGAGCGATATTGACTACATCAAAAACTGGTATTTTGACTACGCTGTTAACGAGATTTATCAAAGCTATCAAAATATAAATCAATTTCTCAATCAAGCTTTCTCTAAACTAATTATGTATAGGTTGAGCTTTTGGGCTCATGAAAACATATACATAATTGGTCAAACTTCTGGAGGAGATTGGGCAGGAATTTATATGAATAGTCAGTTTGCTTACAATCCCTAATTCTAAGTATTAAAAATAATGAATCCACAAACTGAGCAACTTTTAGGCACTCTTGAACTACTCTGCAACGCTCCTTTCGTTTGGAATAATTCAACCGAGAAGAGTTTTTCTCTTTGGAGTCTCATGATTTCTCAAGGCTTTGTGAATCTTACCGATTTGGAGCTTGCTTTTGCACATTGGCAAAATATCGAAGAATGGGGAACACCTACCAATCAAGCAGAAAATAATTATGAATATGCTCCTACGCGCTCGGAACGAAAAAACGATAATTGGAACGAAGTTATTGCTAAAGAACGTAAGAATTATTATCAACAACTTTTGCAATTTATTAGTAATAAATTGCAAAACATTCAAGCTTATAACTTATCTATACCTAAAATAAATCACCTAAATTTTGAATTTGGGGGACAGTTAGATTTCTCTGTCTCGATTGTAGTTGCTCAAACTTCTGATAACTACTGGCTTTGTTTTGCGCCTACTGTGCCAAATCAAGTAGATTATTACGGGCATACAAAGAAAAATACTGTAAGGGAACAAACAATAATTCAGTCCGTAGAATTAGGAGGTGAGACTAAGCAAATTACAGCAAAAATTCAGACTATACTTGATAAAATTACTCCTATTTTGATTTATGAGTATTATCACGGTGGGTATAACTGTACATACCAACATCGTATAATTGGAGCAATAGCCGAAACCAAAGAAAGTGCGATCGCATTGGCTTTGCAAAGTGCAGAAATGGTAGCAATTGAAAAAACAACAGTTGGATTCCCTGACGAGCGCAATCCTCAACTTAACCAATTCATGAATACTTGTTTGCGCGATCGCACTATCTACGATCTCAGTTTTTGGGACATGGGCTACACATACGATCTCGGACAAACCCCAACTGGTGATTGGATTGGTACGCGCTACCAAAAGGAATTTGAATACAATCCTTAAATTATCGCTAGCTTACAGAATTAGATTGCAACAATTAAACCTAAATATTTACTTAGGTGCTGGAGTCGATAAAGTCGCTGGATCGAGGTTAATTAGCGGTAATGCGCCGTTACGACCCATAATGGTAGAAAAACGACCGTCCTATTTCTAAATTGCTTATTTTTGGGACAATTGTTGCGTTATAGTTTGTATTTATAACCTCAGCGTTTCGGCTTGTCCTTTGACGCGGTTAACTGCTGCGATCGCTCTTTTAAATAATTGAATTCTTGATGAGTAATCAATACTGCAATTTTCAGCGCGTCTAACTAAATTGCATTCGTACTGTAATTACACTATAGGTATATATAAGTTGAAGTTTGAGTGGGATGAGCGAAAAGCAAGAGTTAACGAGCAAAAGCACGGTGTTTCATTTACTGAGGCAGAAACGGTATTTTATGATGAAAATGCGCGTTTGCTCTATGACGCAGAACATTCTTCAGAGGAGGATCGATACATAATGTTAGGCATGAGCGACTCGCTATTATTGTTAGTAGTTTGCCACGTCTACAAAGAAGATGAAGAAACCATTCGTATTTTCTCGGCTCGTAGGGCAAATAAACGAGAGCAACAACAATACAAGAGTTTTCTTTTATGAAAGATGAGTATGATTTTTCCCAATCTGTAAAGAATCCGTACATTAAGAAGCTTAAGCAGCAAGTAACAATTCAGCTTGAAGAGGAAGTTATTAGTTACTTCAAGGATTTAGCTAAGGAAACAGGTATTTCGTATCAAAATTTGATTAATTTATATCTACAGGAATGTGTAAAATCGCAACGAAAGCCATTATCACAGTGGGTACGTGAAGCATAAGTAATGCCATAGTACGAAAATGTGACTTGTCGCTACTCACTTTAGCTGTTCGGTAAGATAGTGATAGCTTCGCTCTCTTGCTAATTGTAGTTACGAATTTCAATTTTTATTGACAGAATTAAACCTAAATATCTACTTAGGGGTTTGAGTCGATAAAGTAGCTGGATCGAGGTTAATTAGCGGTAATGCGCCATTACCACCCATAACAGTAGGAAAACGACCATCCCATTTCTCAATTGCTTGTTTTTGCAGCAATTCTCGCGTTAGAGTTAGCCTTTGCAATCTTTGCGCTTCGGCTTGTCCTTTGGCGCGGTTGACTTCGGCTACTGCTTCTTTCGACGCTTTGAGGGCAATAAATTCTGCTTGTTTTGCTTCTTGTTCGGCTATTTGTTTGGATTCTATCGCCTTGCTAAATTCTGGAGAAAAGGAAAAATCAACTAAAGAAACGTCATCTACTATCACGTTATAATCCGCCAAACGTGTTGCTAAATTTTCGTCTATTTCTGCTTTTAGATCGTTTCTTTTAGTAATAATCTCTTCTGCTGTCTTCTTTGCCGTTGCTGCCTTTAAAACTTCCGAGACTGCGGGAGTAATAATTCTAGAAATTATCTCCTCTTGGTCGCCTACTCGTTGAAAAACTTTATTAACTTGTGCTGAGTCAATATGCCAGTTTACTGCTAATTGCGTCGATACTTTCTGTAAATCTTTAGAAGCAGCGTCAGCAGTAAAACTATTTTGTTGCACCCGAACGCTTATACGTTTTACAGATGTGACTACAGGCACAATTGGATGAATGCCTTCATCTAAAATGCCGTCTTGCACTTTGCCAAACTGCAACACTACACCGCGTTCGCCAGCGTTGACAATTGTAAAAGGTTTGAAGATAACTGCTACTATTAAAAACAAAATCGATCCAGCTATTAAGGAACCGAACTTGAGGTTATTACTAGCTTGACTTTTGACTCTTTCCATACCGGAGACGGTTGTGTGGACACTATAGCTTTTATAGTCAATAAATACGCTAGATCGAAGAACGGTTACGGAAATAGTAACAATTTATGCAGATCTAGTTTGTGTAACGATCGCATTTACTATAACAATCTACTCCTAAACCTAGTTTGTAATCCTCTCATAGTTGTGAATACAAACGTACCGACTAGCAAATTGATTTGAAAAAATCGAGAGCAGATGCACCCAACCAAGGAGTTTAGAAATTGACTAATTGGGCAGTACCAAACAAATTGAGCGTGTCATAAGTCTGCAATTGCCCTGGCGTAGCAGGATTGACAAAAATTGTCCGCCGACTGAGAATGCCAATTGTTTGCATCGGGAGTTGTTGCACCTGTGCAGACAATTGAACAATTGGTAGCAACATCGTTAAACTTTCAATCGGTTCATCTGCTGCGCCATTTTGGAGCAGAACTGTCACGCTCTGACCAATTCCGGTTTCTTCTAGTTGAACCTCTTCGCCACTAAAAGTTCGACTGATTTCACCTCGCAAGTATCGTAATTGCGGCACTCCACTAATGCTAGTAGTTGAATAGACAATCTGCGTATCGTAACCTTGAAGCTCAAATAAGTTAGGCGGCAGATTTGTCGGGCTGGCATTTTCATCTATTCTCAACTGAGAACCCGATGTATCTGTGCGATAAACCAACAATTGTTGTCTATCTTCTACCGTTACCCTATAACCAGGTACTAAAGCCTCAGTACAAATCTCGCCTGGGCGAGGTAATCCCAAACAACCATTTGCCCAAGTTTGATTTTCAACTTGAACGATGCGTAGTTCGGCAATAGGCAACCCCAGTCGTACAGAGGCATCTTGTAAAACAGCATCGGCGACTGCGGCAGGCAAATTATCTGTTAGCGAATTGTTAGAATCTACAGTGTAAGACATACATCTTCTCCGGTGGATATTTTAATTGAACTGAGGTTTTAACGTATTTTCTGCACAGTTGTTTGTTTTATCTCCAACTGCTTTGTTTTTTCATGCCTAGAGTGTTTCCTGTTTTTGTTAGGGGTTTAGGCAACAAAACTTTGTTAAATCTACCGATTCTGTTTTAACTGTTAGCTAAAAGAATTTTTCCTACCTGAAAGGGTAGTTTTTTGATGCTCTCAAAAATATGTATAAAATACAACATAATCGCTATAGCATTTAGAAAAAAGGCAATCGCTATCAAGCTAATTCATCTATTTCAATTAGTGCCAATGCTGGCAATTAATTTGCATTAAATATTAATAATCATTCAGCGTACAACTATTAGCTTATTCGTTAGCTTAATCAAAAACTTAATAATAAATAATTGAACTGAAGGAAAATAATGTGGTATTTACAGATGAAATATAGACCAGTTTACGCGTAATACATAAACATCCGTAGAATTACGGTGGTAGATTTTGGGAATACCGAGATATTAATAGAAGCGTAGTTTTGGCTAAGAAAAATTAAGCAAGATAGTCAACTTTAATTAGAAATGCACGAGCGAATAATTACTAATTTGTAGCTAATACATTATT
Organism: Aliterella atlantica CENA595; assembly: GCF_000952155.1. GTDB lineage: Bacteria > Cyanobacteriota > Cyanobacteriia > Cyanobacteriales > Chroococcidiopsidaceae > Aliterella > Aliterella atlantica. The sequence continues at coordinate 96,923 of NZ_JYON01000005.1, forward strand.
TGAATATAAGCCCCTTCTATTTGGAAGATAAGAAATAATTTTTATGCTTAGATCTCATACTTTAGGGAGATGCAAAAGGCAAAAAGCGTACCAGATACCTACGAAATATCGTGACTTAACATAGTTAAAATTTTTATTTTAAAGCAAGCAAAATTACAGATACTTAACTATGTCTTTGAATATTGAACTTGTATAACAAAGTTTTGAACGAGTTAAACCACAAGCAACTCAATTTGCTTCCAGCTTTTACCACAATCTCCTAACTGACTATCCGCAAACTCAACCTTTGTTTAGCTGTAAAGCATACTAAATCTAATTTGACCCAAGCTAGGAATCTTTCTATTACTTTCGGCTTTTAGAGGAGAGACAAAGCTTAATTACTAAGTACCAAAGATTGCATGACACTACCGAAAAAGACTTTACTCCTACTCGGATTAGCATTTACTGGTCTTGTTGGAGTTCTCTATACTACTTCATCAACTATATTGGCGCATAACATTAAGCGAGCAGAGCAGGAAAATGCTCGTCAAGTTGTTGCTGGAGTTTTGAGCGTCTTGAATCATACCCAAGAGGATTTTAGTTCGCGCTTTGTCGAATGGGCTACATGGGATGACACTTATACCTTCATTCAAAACGCAAATAAAGCATACATCAAGTCAAACCTCGATCCTCAGCAGCTAGCACTGGTCAAGCTGAACTTGATAGTTTACACTGACTTTGCCGATCGCATTGTGTATGGTACTGGTTTTGATTGGGAAAATAACCAGAACCTACCTATACCCCAAGAGCTAAGCAAACACCTCGTTACTGATAACATACTGCTGAAGCATACAGATAAAAACAGTGTTGTATCTGGAATAGTCTTACTGCCAGAAGGACCAATGTTAATTGCTTCCCGTCCTATTTTGACAAGTAAAGGTGAAGGACCTATTCGTGGAGCGCTAATTATTGGACGTTATGTAAATAATGAAGTAGTTGAGGATTTAACTAAGATAACTCGGCGATCTTTGAGCATACATGAGTTGAATAAAACTCAGTTGCCGCCTGACTTCCAAGCAGCACGTTCATCGTTATCTCAGCAAGGAACTGTTGTAGTTCGTCCGTTGAACGAACAAACGCTTGCTGCATACACAATGGTGAAAGATATTTATGGCAAGCCAGCTTTGCTGTTGCGCGTAGAAGTTCCTAGAGAATTATACAAACAAGGTCAACACAGCCAACGTTATCTGATTGCTTCCCTGCTATTAGCTGCATTGATATTTGGGGCAATTATCCTCCTACTTATACAGCGTCTAGTTCTGTTCTTAAAACAGCGCCAACAAGCAGAAATTGCCCTGAGACAAGCAGAAGCCAAGTATCGCAGCATCTTTGAGAATGCAGTTGAGGGAATTTTCCAAACGACACCAGATGGTCGATATCTTAGTGCCAATCCTGCCCTCGCCCGCATCTATGGCTATGAATCTCCCGAAATACTGATAGCTAGCCTCAGAAACATCAAGCAGCAACTTTATGTTGACCCCGATCTGCGAACTAAGTTTGTGGAGTTAATGGCAAAAGATGGAGTTGTGTTAGGACTAGAAGCGCAAGTTTATCGTCAAGATGGAAGCGTAATTTGGATTTGCGAAAGCGCTCATGCGATTAGAGATGTTAACGGTACTTTGCTGTACTATGAAGGCACTGTTGAAGATATTACCGAACGCAAGCAGTCTCAGGAAGCGCTGATTCGGGCGCGGGTAGCTGAGAGGGCTAAACTCGAACTAGAAAAAGAAATTACAGAACGCCATTTAGCAGAAGCCGCACTGCGAGCGAGTTTAGCCACAAATCTCGCCCTGTTAAAGGCTATTCCAGATACAATGTTTCGCATTAGCTCCGACGGCATTTTGCTAAACATTGAAGCAGCAAAGGGCAATCATTTACCCTTGACTGCTCGTGACTTTTTGGGCAAACACCTGTGCGAAGTGTTACCACCTGAAATAGCTCAGTTAATTATCGGCGGCGTAGAACGGGCGATCGCAAGTAGTGATGTGCAAATTCTGGAATACCAACTGCTGCTGCACGAACAACTACACGACTACGAAGCTCGAATTGCTGTTTGCGCTCCCGACGAAGTAATGGCAATTGTGCGTGACATTACTCACCGCAAGCAAGCGGAAGCAGAGGTGCGTAATGCTTTAGCCAAAGAAAAAGAACTCGGCGAACTAAAGTCGCGCTTTGTGACAATGACTTCTCATGAGTTTCGGACTCCACTGACGACAATTTTATCCTCTGCTGAGTTACTCGAACGTTACAGCTTGAGATGGAGCGACGAGAAAAAACTTAACCATCTCCAACGCATTCAAACCACAGTAAAACACATGACTGATTTGTTAAATGACGTGCTGTTGATTGGCAAAGCCGAAGCTGGGAAGCTAGAGTTTAAGCCAGTACCTTTAGATGTAGTACAATTCTGCTCTGACTTAGTAGAAGAGATGCGAATTACCACTAAGAGCCATACTCTCAACTTTGTCAATCGCATCTACGTCAATCGAGACGTATGTAACAAGGCTTATTTAGATGGCAAGCTGTTACGCCACATTCTTAGCAACTTGCTTGCTAATGCGATTAAGTATTCTCCTCAAGGTGGCGACATTGATTTTGAACTAATTTGGCAACAAGTAGAAGTAGTTTTCCGCATTCAAGACCGAGGTATTGGCATTCCAGTTGCAGATCGAGATAAATTATTTAACTCTTTTCATCGAGCTAGCAATGTTGGTACGCTCTCTGGTACGGGATTAGGGCTAGCTATTGTCAAACGCTCTGTTGACTTACATGGCGGTGAGATTACCGTTCAAAGTGAAGTCGGAGTTGGCACAACATTTACCGTGTTGTTGCCGCTGCACAAGCACATATAGTTTGCAAGAGTAGCTAACATCTGTCATTCGCTAGTTTGTAGTTTCATAACTTAGGCGTAGGTAATAGAAAAACAAACCACTTTAGCATAGCGAAGTTAGCGTTTAGGATACGAAGGTATGAAAATTTGAGTTCAAGGAAGTTCGCAGTTTACTCTCAGAAGGAGGAAGTAAGGTAATGAATCAGGTATATGTAACAAGCCCTCAATAAAACTCAAAACAATTACTGTAATTAGATATTATCAGATAATTTGGCGATTTTTGAATCAGAGAACGTTTGCTGATATAAGTTAGTTTTTTAAGACTAGAAGCTAAATTATTAAAGCGCGATCGCCTGAGAAAATACTCTTTTCTTAATTTAGTGTTGTAAGTTACCAAATTTATTATACTCAAGAATGATTTAGCAGATAAAACTTTGATATTTATTGATAGCCGTCCTATAACTTACTTGCTAAATTTATAGTCATTTTTTTACTAAGTGCCACCTCTCATTGTCTAATAGACTGTGCTTGTTTATCGCGCATAGCAATCATTTTTATACAGTCCATACGGTTATATAAATAGCTTATTTAGCTTTTGAGCTATCAGAAAAAATTTAAATGAAATAATTACATTATCAGTAATAATACTATTATTACACGCTTCGTAGAAGTTACTAAATTAGAAAGACCCGGTGTAAATACTTAAACTATTTTATATACAACCTAATTCGATCGGCTTAATGAGCGATCGATAAGAGTCTCTACTTAAGGATATCTAAATTTACAACATTTAAAATTCAATAATTTTACTGAGGATGAATTTTCATCAAAATTTTAAAATTTTTAATAATAAAACTTAGCTGAATTTAATTGCTATCCTTAGAGCATTTTTTGCTTTACTTACACGCACGTCAATAAATTGAAAGTTTTTATTGCATTTTACGTTAGCAAAGTTTGAAGTTAGTTCTTGTCTAGTATTTACAAATCTATTGAATATCTTATTTAATACGCAAGTTTAAATATCTATTCAATTGATAGATGTTTATCAACCCAAGTAATTGAAAATTTCTATGAATAAACAAGTTTGCTATAATCAAATTGTTAGAAGCATACATATAAATAATTCTAATTTTTCTCGCCTACTAACGGTAACGGCTCTAATTATGGGCAGTATTTTTCAGTTTGTTTCTCCTGTGTTGGCTGAAGGTACAACTGCTGGTGGAAAAATTAGTAATACGGCAACAGCAGAGTATAACTACCTCAACAACTTGGGAGTAAACATCCTCAACCAAGCTGCATCTAATACGGTTGAAGTGACTGTGGCAGAGGTGGCAGGTATTACAGTATTTCCTCAAGGAGTAACTGATTCAACTGGCGGGATTGTTGTAGCTAACGATCTGCTTTATTACGACTTTTTAGTAAGTAATGTAGGTAACGATCCTACTCGTTTCTTTATTCCCGGTCAAGTGACAGTTACAGGTCCAGCAACTACTAATTCCATCACAGCAGATTTAGATGGCAACGGTACGTTTGAAACTACAATTCCTAACACTGGTTTTACCACTGGTTCAATTCCAGCTAATGGCACTGTCAAAGTACGAGTTGGAGTTAATGTTGGGTCAGCAGTAACCTCTGGAACCTCAATTGCCGTTCGATTAGGCGATACGGCTACTAATGATGGTAGTGTTGGCACTCAAAACCAACCAGATAATGTTGATAATGCCAATGCTAACGAAGTACGTACTATTGATAACCTAGACGGTACAGCAGGAGAAACAGCAGGTGTACCAGCAAATGGCGAACGAGAAGCTAGTGCTACTCAAGCAACGACGATCGCTATCAACACTGTAACATCACAAGCTTTTGCTACCCTTTCTAAGGTAAGAGCAAACTACACCAACTCCAATACTCCCAACAATCTCAGCGATGACAGGTTATCATACAATTTAAGTTTGAAAGTAGCAGCGACAGCGCCTCTAAATAGTGGAGGAAAAACACCTGCCGATCTAGTAGGAACGAGTATTAAAGTTGATAGTGCTAGTCCAGTTAGGCGAATTTTAGTATCAGATGCAATTCCAGTAGGTACGCATTTAGCTAGTGTAGCTACACCTCCTGTCGGCTGGACCGTAGTTTACACAACTGACAGCACTTCTATCAATGCCAATGATGCTCTGTGGACAACTGTGCAGCCAACTAATATCAATCAAGTTACTAGAGTTGGCTTTATTTACTCTAGTGCGATCGCCACAGGCGCAAATGTAACAGGTTTCTCTTTCCAAGTAGTAACTAATAATGTCTCTACCGCAGCCACGACTGCAACTATAGAGAGTATTGCTCAATTATTTGGTCAATCTGCTGGAGACTCATCAGCTAACCTTGTTTATGACGAATCAGGCGACCAGTCTCCCAGTAACTACAATGACGATGGTAGCCCTGGCTCTAATCTGCCGAACAACGGGGTGGCAAATGCAACTTTGCAAGGTAGAGATACTAATAATGACAATGCGGGTACGGGTACGGGAGGTGAAGTCAACTTGTTTACGCTCGTCTTAGCATCAATTTTAAATGGTCCTAATTTACGTCCAGAGGCAGCAGGACCTACAGATAATAACGATGACTTTACTAACGCCTCAGCATTGGTTCCAGCTAACACTGTTCCTGGTTCCACAATCGATCCTGCTCCTGTCACCTTCTTTAACACTGTTAGTATTCCTACCTCAACCTTATTAAATGATGTATCGTTAGTTCCTATAACTCCAGCTAATCCTAGCGATCTACCAGAAGGGACAAAAGTCTACTTGACCTACTCAACCACTACCGCAGCTTATACTTACAGCAATGGCAGATTTACTCTCGATTCTGCTTTGGCTCTTAAACTTCCTGTTTTAGGATTGGGCGTACCTATTAATTATCAAGTTGTTGTTGACCTGCCAGTTGGTACTGCCTTATCTACCGATACGGCAAAAGGGTTCCCAGTTCCAATCCGAGCTTTTATTGATAGTATAGGCGGTCCGTTAGGTATAGGCGGTAATGGCGTATTCGATCCAGGCGAAACTTATAACGATACAATTGACCGAGTTTACACCGGATTTTTAAAGCTATTTAAGGAATCTCGAATTCTTAAAGGCACTGGTCCTGATGTAAAACCAGGTAATGAAACCTTTAGTGCTACAGGTAAAACTGGCGCATCTGGCAATATTATTGAATACCGCGTTACCTATACCAACATTTCTAGTTCTCAGTCAGGCTCTAATAATAATTCGATTCTAAATATTGGTGGCATTATCCTTAGAGAGGATGGTAGAGCAGGTAGCAATAATTGGGCAATTGACAATGATAACAATGGAGTTATAGATACCAGCCATGTGTCTCAAGCAGCTAAAGACCCGAATGGAATTGTTACTTATCTTGATGCTAGTGTCTCAATTGCTGATGCTTTAGGAGTAAATGTAACTACATACATAGACACGGTAGCTGGTCCTCTTCAACCAGGACAATCTGGAACCTTCGCTTTCCAGAGAAAGATTAACTAGATCGAGGCGATCGCACTATGCATCATTTCTTTGCCAGTGCGAGCGCCAATTTTGTAGGGTGTGTTGTCACAATACACCTGATAATCTTACTAACGATTTTACTTCAAGATTGAAAGCAGTCTGACGGTTAAACTCAGCGGCGACAAATAAAGCGTAACTCAGCCTCAGCGCATTTAGCTCGTCCGCTGCACAGACATAGTTAGGTGTGACGTAGCTTGGTGAAGCGGCGAATTAGATATGCTGCGAGGAAAAAGAACGGTGCCCAGCCAACAAGGAAAAGAAAAAACGCTAGCGAAAACGGACCAGGCTGGTTGCCCAGATATGGTCTAGTAGATGGATCGTCGCCCTGAAGCGCGATGGCGATCGCTGGACCAAACCCCTGAAGCGCACCCCACCAACTGAATGCTGCCAAGCAGCTCATGCCAAAGCGATGTCGCGCCACATCTATCGCACGGTTACTATCCGAAGACGAGGTTGTTCGCGCCATAACGATAACAATGAGGCTGAAAGTCCAGATCGTCCACAGCGCACCAGTCCACGGATTGAGTCGCAAAGTGATAATGACCGTGAGTATTAGTCCGGTCGCAACGAGCAGGCTAGGTACTACTGTAACAGCCGTATCCCTGGACTGCCTACGGAATAAGCGCGGCGGTGTGACCTCTCGTAAAATGTAGAGGATGCACAGACCCACAAACAAAAAGCCCAAGCGTGCCGGATAGGTACTGGGCATGGTGTAACCTGCATATTTCGTATGGTTTTCTTTCACGAAAAAGCAGAGCCGAACCACGTCGAGCAAGATCCCTGCGAGCACCACGATGACCATCGACCAAGCGAAAAAGCGTCCGGAGCGCACGTGCGCTCCGGACGCTTTTTCGCGCTGTGAAGGCTACAATAGCCGAAAGCGGTGCGATCGCCCCAGCAATGATGTGGAGTAAAAGCATCATCAAGAAGAGGAAGTTGGCAAAGGAGCTTCCGTAACTGACTGGCTTGTGAAGCAAGAACGTTGATTCCACTGCTTACTCCTACTTTGACTGCACGCAGCTTACAAGTGAGGTATTATTTAGTAATTTTATCAGCCTAAAGGCTTGTGCTGCACAAGCAGTAAATAAACTACAAATCTGCACAAGTGCGATCGCCTACCTCTTAGGGTGCGTTGCTCCGCCAACACACCCTACTATTGATATTGTAGTAAAACTGTAGTATATTGTAAGATAAGTCTTCTAAAAAGCTGTGGTGGTCATCTTCTAATCTGCTTCGTCACTCAAGTTTTTTGGTGTAGAGAAATCAACTCTACATCACAGTTTGTTTGTGAAATTGAGGTGATGGTATCGTGGAGCAGATTTATAAGTATCCCCGAACGTTTCATATTCAAGGCTCAAGGCTGCAACCAGGAGACGAAGACCTTGCTAGTATTCCCTTTAATCGCATAGCCGATCGCTTTGTTGTTGTCGAAGAAAAGGTAGATGGTGCAAATGCTGCTATTAGCTTTAGTGCTGACGGACAATTGCGCTTGCAAAGTCGCGGGCATTATCTTACAGGTGGTGCAAGAGAAAAACATTTCAACTTATTCAAACAATGGGCTGCGGTTCGCGCTTCTGCATTGTGGGAAGTGTTGGGAAGTCGCTTTATTCTCTACGGCGAATGGCTATATGCAAAACATACTGTTTTTTATAATGCTTTGCCTCACTACTTTCTCGAATACGATGTTTTGGACTTAGAGAGTAAGCAATTTCTCAGTACCAAGCAGCGGCAAAAATTGCTAGCAAAACTGGCGATCGCATCTGTTCCCGTTTTATTTACGGGATATTTGCATTCTCATCAACAATTGTTGGAATTGTTAGCGCAATCGCACTTTATCCACTCTGGACATATTGACTGCTTGCGCCACCTGTGTACTGCACAAGGTTTAGATAGCGATCGCGCCTTGGCACAAACTAATTGCAGTGCGTTGATGGAAGGCTTGTATATCAAAGTCGAATCAGAAAATTGGACGGAAGAAAGATATAAGTACGTGCGGGCAGATTTCTTGACAACTATCTTGCAGTCGGAAAGTCACTGGCTCAATCGTCCGATTATTCCCAATCAATTACGTGCAAATGTAAATCTATTTGAGTAATGGCGTACGGTGTTGCGCCCCTAAAGTTATGAATACAAATTGGATATTTCCCTATTGCCCAGAAGTCAATCAGTCTATTGATTGGTCATCATTAGAGCAATTCGATTGGCTGCGATCGCTTGCTAATTGTCCCCAAGACCCAATCTACCACGCTGAAGGCGACGTTTTAACTCATACAAAGCTTGTCTGTGAAGCCTTGGTATCTCTTTTGTCATGGCAGCAACTTCCAGCTATTGAGCGCTCGATTTTGTTTGCAGCAGCGTTGCTGCACGATGTTGCTAAACCCCAAGCGACTCAAGAAGTAGAAGGACGAATTGCAAGCAAAGGACACGTTCGCCAAGGCGCGCGGCTTGCTCGTCGTATCTTGCGCGATTTGGATGCGCCTTTTCAGATTCGAGAAGCGATCGCCCAGATCGTGCAATTAGGCAGTTTGCCGTTATGGTTTTGGGATAAACCTAATCCGCAACGTTCTGTCATTGCTGCTAGCTATACTACGCGCTGCGATTGGTTGGCTTTGATGGCACAAGCAGACGTACTGGGAAGAATTTGCGCTGATAGAAATAGACTACTAGATACGATTGAATTTTTCCGAGAGTATTGTCAAGAACAAGATTGCTGGAACCAACCACGCGCTTTTGCCTCGGATCTTAGTCGCTTTGTCTACTTCCATAAAGAAAATGGCGATCCTAATTACGTTGCCTATGACGATACCAATTGTCAGGTTATCTTGATGTCAGGATTGCCTGGAGTTGGTAAAGATCGCTGGATTGCCGATCGCGCTAGCAATTACCCTGTTATTTCTTTAGATCGTATTCGTCAAGAACTTAATATTGCTCCAGAAACAGACCAAGGCGCTGTTGTCTGCAAAGCCAAACAACTAGCTAAAGAGATGCTGCGATCGCAAACTTCTTTTGTTTGGAATGCAACTAATATTTCTCAGCAAGTGAGGGCGGGATTAATCGATTTATTTGCTGCGTATCGCTCAAAAATTCGGATTGTCTATCTAGAAGTGCCTTGGGAGACGCTACTCCAGCAAAATCGCCAACGTCCGCAGCCAGTTCCAGAAATTGCGATCGCCCGTTTATTCGACCGTCTGGAAGTTCCATCATTAGTTGAAGCTCATCAAGTCGAGGTAGTAGATTTTGACTATAGTATTAAAAAATAGGAACTATTACCCAAAGAGATCGCTGCTAACAATTACTGGAAGTAGCGCAGCACGCCTAAATCGAGCCAAAAGCAAAAAAACTCCCCAAATTCAGAAACAGCAGACCAAAAAAAGCGTCACAAATAGATGATGCTGCTTAAATAAACAATCAACAGTTGTTTCGTCAAATTATTAGGGTCTATATGTCACTACAAAAGTTTCATCTCCAAGCCAAAGGTATTAGTTTAGCTGTAGGTATGGCTTTCTTACTAGGACAAACTAGCGCTATGGCTGCGCCGAGAAATCAGTATGATGGTTCCAATCCATCAGATGTTGTGGTAGATACAGAAGGCGGAACTTCAGGCTCATCTAGTTCGGGCAATGGTTCATCTAACCCTATTTATGACCGAAATACTCGGTTTGGCTGTCAGTCATACAATGGGGAATATACTGTGATGTATTTCCCCGAAAGCCAACCTGAGCAAGCTTTTCCTTGGGCAACTCCAGCATCTTTAGGTGGTGGTTGGAATTCGCAAAGACGTTGTAATGAAATTGCTAGACGCTTAGAGCTATATCGTCCTGATGGCTTAGTGGAACTGACTACAGATGTAGAAAATGGCTACAATACTATCTGCGTTACTACAGAGCAAGTTCCTACCTGTCGGATTGTCTTAACAGTTCCTCCTGGACAAGATCCGATTGTTACACGCGATCGCGTATTTGAAAACTTGACTGTAGCTGACAGCGGCGGGCAAACTGAAGGCGTTTACACCTACAGGGGAGGCAGAGGTAACAGCCAAGTAGATCGTTTGCTCAATGTAGGACGTTCAGTTTTGGGTGGAAAGAAACAGTTTTCAGCAAAAAGCATTAACCTCAGACCATTTTTAGATCGCGCTGACGGCGGTACAGGCGCAAAACTCAGTAATGGCATACCAGCCAAAAAGTCTGGTGCAACCCCAGCTAGAAACAATCGCAAGCTAAATCCAGGCAGTTTCCGCTAGGAAAAAGGCTAAAGTGGAAGGGGAAAGGCAAAAGCCGCTTTTCCTCTTTCTTTGGTCAAATTAAATCGGTGCAAATGGAAGAGCGCTATCAATTAACAATTAAATAAGCTTCCCCCTTGCTTTCCTTGTCCCTACTAGCTATAAACTCAAAGCAGTAGCTTTTAGCGTTAAAAATGGTTAATCGGCAACGTATTGAACCTGGTCCGGGTCAGGAATCGGTTTGGGATTACCCGCGCCCTCCTCGCCTAGAAGATACAAATAAACATATTCAGATTGTATTTAATGAAGTAACGATCGCAGATACGCGCCAGGCAAAACGGGTGCTGGAAACTAGCCATCCACCTGTTTACTACATTCCCCCTAGCGATATCAAAATGGAGCGGTTGGTGGTGATGCCTCATTCTAGTTGGTGCGAGTGGAAGGGTAGAGCAGCATACTATACTGTGCTAGTAGGAGAAAGACAAGAACAAAATGCTGCTTGGTATTATCCGGCTCCCACAGCGGCTTTTGCAGCGATTAAAGATTACGTAGCTTTTTATGCCCATTTGATGGATGCTTGCTATGTAGATGGCGAACAAGTAAAGTCACAACCAGGCGATTTCTACGGTGGCTGGATTACTAGCGATATTGTTGGACCTTTTAAGGGTGGTCCAGGAACTTGGAATTGGTAATTTATTTGCTCTCTAGTCAAAACTCGCTCTTTGTTTGCGGCTGCTGCAAAATATAAATCAAACTTTGAGCGCAATATCTACCTAATTAAATTATCTAAAATCTAGATCCATCGAACATGGATCTATTTTTTTTGAGGTTGACAGATTTTGCTAATATCAACTGCTTTTGTACCTAACCCACTTCCTGACGAGCAAAAAATGACACCAGCAGGTCGTCGTCGCGGCATAAGTAGTCAAATTTTGTGTATTCGTTATAACCAAGATACGATTAAACCTGTATTATCAGTTCAAAAAGAATTTAATCTTGGTAGTGGAATTATTAGAGGTAGTAGTGCTAGCGATCGCCTGAGCCTAGATCGCTTTATTGATTGTAAAGGAAAAGAATTATTTGGTGCAGACTTACGTACTGGGACTATTTCTGTTTGGGAACATCAAATACGTTATTTATTAAATAAACAATCTAGCAACGACAAAATTATTAGTATTATTACCAATGGTAATTTAACTCAAAACTCTTATTTTGTTGCTTGGTTTAAACAAGATGGTTTATTAATTCGCTTAAAAGATGAACCTATTGCCACCCAAACTTATGACTGTGTAGTTATTGACAAAGACAATAAAGCTAGCATAGAGCAAGTTAGATTTCAAAATCAAGATATTCAATCTGAGACTGGTTGGCAAGCTATTTATGCAAATACAAATAAATTGTTATCTCCAGCAGTTCAATTTCTATTTTCTGGGCAAAGAGTTGTCAAAAACGGACAAGCTATATCTCACCAAGAATTAGCCACACAAATTATTTCTGGTTGCTATGCCGATTTACGTCATGTATTTAGATTCGCTGCTGTACCTATTACGAGTTACTGGCTAGATTTAGGGCTAGAACAGTTCTATAGCAATCGAAAAATTAATGTAGATACTGTGATGAAAGCTTTGAGATACGAACCAATAAGCGTGCGATGGCGAAATTACTGTGATGATGTATATATTGTCAAAAAAGCTTTAGCTGATAAGGGATATCAAGAGTCTAATAATGGCGTTTCAGGTACTTATTATTTAACTACCAATTCAGTCAATATTGTATTTTTGGAAGCGATTTATTGCCATAACATTCTAGGCATAGATAAGCAAGGCAATCTATGTTCTATGTATATAACTGGATGGAGTAATAATGTTGGTACAACCTTAGCAGGATTGTCTCAATTAGCCGCTAACGTTTTTCAAGATGCAATTTTACTCAATAATGGCGGTGATGTTTTTTACTTAACTAATTACGACCAAAAAGAGCAAATAATTCCTTATAGCAAATTGTCAGAGCCGCGTTGGACTATAGTCGAATCTTGCGAACAGCGCTATTATATTAGATCGGTACTACTTATGACTTGCGATCGCTCGCTCAACGAGCAAGATATTCAAGTATTGAAACCTAATTTTGATTTAAATATTGTCTAATATCTAATGCTCAAGAAAGCAATAAACAAACCTATATTTTTCTAAAAACTAGCATCAGGCAAAATATGAATTAATCCCTCAGCGATAATTCTTTTCGACGTGGCAAAACTAGATACAGTCAAGACTCCTACTGTAACTACTACCAAAACTGCAGGCATAACATAACCTAGCTGACGTTTTGGCATTCTTGCCTTCAAAAATTCTAAGCAGTAATAAGGAATTATTAGCGGCCATAATATCGTAGATATTAATAATAAAACACAAGATAAAAAACCTTCTTCTATTGACAAATTGCGCTTTTGGTTAAAAAATTTTAGCCAATTGCTTAGAAAAATAGAACTTGGTAATAGATAAGCAGCTAAAAAAGTAAACTGAATGGTTGTCATAGCCATTAGCCTGCAAAAATATTTCTCAGTGTTAGTGTATTGGAACTAAATTAAGTTTTACTAAGACGAGTTGACAAATGTCTATGTGTGATAATTAAAAAATAGAGCAATTAATTCTACTCGCTACGTATATAGTAACTCTTTAGTTAGTAAGGTGAAAGCGATCGCATCTTCCTTAAGTATTAAGTTTAATCGTCAATTAGTGATGTTGGGAAAAGAAATAAATAAGAAAGTTACTTAGTCATTAAAGTCTAGATGAAGCTTTGGAAGTTACAGCGAAGCAACTACCAACACGGTTATGCCAGAATAAGTAGAATGTTCTACAGCTACAATAAGTTGAGGAGCGCATCAAAGCTTGGCTTTGTGTATATTTTCGGCGGATATAGACTAAAGTGCGATCGCCATCGCCTACAATTTGCCTAGAGCCTTTTTTGGGGAGAGTCAGAGTATTTTCTAAATTAACAGCAGGTGGGTAGGGTGCGTTGTTCGCAACGCGCCCTACTTTAGAGAAATTACTAAACAACCAGAGCATTATTTAGTATATTGAGCAATAATTCCCGATAAAACTTCAAATAACCTTATTTATGACTGCTGCTGTAGATAATAAGCTTGGAATCGCTTCGCGTTTAGTAAATGGCGTACTAGCAATTAAACCTTTAGCAAATCTTGCCAAAAATAGAGCGCGGCAAATGATGATTCAACGCGCTGAGAAAATCGGCGTACCTTGGACAAAAACAGTGCAAGAGTTAAAATCTCACAACTGGGAAGTAGAACTTGCCCAAGTTGAAAATCCGCAGCTTATTTATCCAGAATACTACTTGCGAGCGTTTCACGCCTACGATAACGGCAATCTCAACTGGGAAGCCGCGCTAGAAGTAGAAGTTGCAGCCTATGCCGTTCATGCAGACATTTGGAAAGATGCAGGCGCTCAAGGTGACTCTATGCTACGTTCTAGCTATCATGAAGTAATCTCTAGCCAAATACCTTCACAGCCAAAAGATATTTTAGATATGGGGTGCAGCGTAGGCTTGAGTAGCTTTGCTTTGCAAGCTATGTTTCCTCAAGCAAAGATTACAGGTATAGACTTATCGCCTTATTTTCTTGCAGTTGCCAAATACCAATCAAGGCAGCGTAATGCCCAAATTGACTGGTTTCATGCTGCTGCGGAAGCAACCCAACTAGCAGCTAATTCCTACGATTTGGTTTCTAGCTTTTCGATGTTCCACGAATTACCCCAATCAGCAACTCGGCAAATATTTCAGGAAGCACAGCGCTTGCTACGTTCAGGTGGGCATTTCACAATTATGGATATGAACCCCAAATCAGAAATATTTACCAAAATGCCACCATATATTTTGACACTACTCAAAAGTACCGAGCCGTATTTAGATGAGTATTCCAGTTTAGATATCGAACAGGCGCTAGTTGAGGCTGGATTTACAAAACCCACAATCACTTGTAATACTCCTCGGCATCGGACGATAATTGCTAGGAAGCTAGATTAGTTGTGACAAGGAGACAAGGAACACACAAGATAGTAAAAATCATCTCCTCCTGCTTCCCCTGCCTCCCCTGCTCCCCCTACTCTCTTTTATGAGTCATAAGTCAGCACGTTCTTATGCTTTCCTCTCGATTGCTGCTGCGGTAGCTACTATTGCCCTTAAATTTGGCGCTTATCTTTTTACTAATTCTGTCAGTTTGTTTTCAGATGCAGCAGAATCAGTTGTAAATTTAGTAGCGGCAGTTGTGGCTGTATGGGCGCTAACACTCGCAGCCCAACCACCAGATGATGAACATACTTTCGGTCATTCTAAAGCGGAATACTTTTCTAGTGGCTTAGAAGGCGCGTTAATCTTAATTGCGGCTATTAGTATTGGCATAGCGGCATTAGGGAGACTAATTAATCCTCAACCATTAGAACAAGTAGGCATTGGCTTAATACTTTCTTTAGTTGCAACCGCAATTAACGGTGGAGTAGCCATAATTTTGTTACGTGCGGGAAAGCGATTGAGGTCAATTTCATTACGTGCTGACGCGCATCACTTACTTACAGACGTTTGGACTTCGGTAGGAGTATTAGTAGGGCTAGGACTTGTAAAACTAACAGGCTGGTCAATCTTAGACCCCATTATTGCTTTATTAGTCGCAGTGAATATTGTCTGGGCAGGATTTCGGCTGTTAAAAGAAACAGGTTATGGATTGTTAGATACAGCCTTACCAGCATCAGAGCAAAAAATTATTACTGACGTATTAGCAACATACGATCGCCAAGGCATATTATTTCATGCCATGCGATCGCGCGTTGCTGGTTCGCGCCGCTTTGTCTCTTTCCACGTTCTCGTACCTGGAAATTGGAGCGTGCAGCGCGGACACAATCTTTGTGAAGAAATTGAACTAGCTATTAGTAAAGCCTTGCCTAGCACCAACATTATGACTCATTTAGAGCCGCTAGAAGACCCGTTATCGTGGGAAGATCAAGGCTTAGACCGATTATCCGAAGAAAAATAGCTAGGCTTTTACAGCAGATTGTTGTGCCAGGATAAAATTGCGAATCAGGGCTAATACTTCTGGGCGAATTTCATGCCCCATATCAAACTCCTGATACTGCAACTTCACTCCCATAGCCGACAAAGTATCCCGCGCTTTTTGGGCAGCACTTAGAGGCACAACATAATCTTGCCTACCATGAACTAGCAATACAGGCGGAAAAACACTACTATCTGGATAACTAACAGGATGCAAATAACCGCTTAAAGCCACCAACCCAGCCAACGGTAGACTTAAACCTACATCTAAAGTCATCGCCGCACCTTGAGAAAAGCCACTTAAAATCGTTCGTGACAAAGGTACACCCGTACTTGCAGGCAAAGATTGCAGCCAATCAGCCAGCATTTTTTTACCGTCAGCATACCCTGCATTATTGTCTTGCAAATCGTACCAAGCCCTACCCCCTGCTACATGAGGATGAGCAAACGGAGCATTAGGAAATACAAACTGATAATCAGGTAAATTTAAGAGCGGGACAACACTAGCCAAATCTTGACTATTAGCACCCCAACCATGCAAAGCGACAACCAGCCCGCGAGGTTCCTTATCCGTAGTCGGCGGAACCGAAATAACTTGTAAAGACAGAGATTTTCTCCTAATATAAAAACTCTCTTAACCTATTGTAATAAAACTAACTTTTCTTTGGCGCTCTTCGCGTCTAAACGCTACACGCACGTGTTGGCGGTTCGTACTCTTCTTAAATCCAGCAACAAGGAAATTTCTCCAACATGGCACGTATAGCACTGCTGAGTGTATCCGACAAAACAGGACTAATAGATTTCGCTTGCACATTAGTAGAAGAATTCAACTTCGACATTATCAGCAGTGGTGGAACCGCCCAAACCCTAAAATCCGCAGGTATCCCAGTCACCAAAGTAGCCGAGTACACAGGTTCGCCAGAAATACTAGGCGGTAGAGTCAAAACCTTACACCCGCGCGTACACGGTGGAATTTTAGCCCGCCGAGACGTACCACAAGACCTAACAGACTTAGAAAACAATCAAATTAGTCCGATTGACTTAGTTGTAGTCAACTTATATCCATTCGAGCAAACGATCGCCAAACCTGACGTAACTTTAGCAGAAGCGATCGAACAAATCGACATCGGCGGACCTGCATTACTACGAGCATCGGCAAAAAACCACGCTCATGTAACAGTTTTGTGCGCGCCTAGCAGCTACGATGCATACTTGCAACAATTACGCCAAAATCAAGGTAAAGTAGCGCTAGAATTTCGCCAACAGTGCGCCCAAAAAGCATTTTTGCATACAGCACAGTATGACAGTGCGATCGCCAATTACTTAGCAACAGATGCACTACCAGAAAAATTTACCTTAACTGGGCAACAACTCCAACCTCTACGCTATGGAGAAAATCCCCATCAACCCGCCGCCTGGTATCAAACTGGAAATACTGCTACAGGTTGGGCAGCAGCTACTAAACTGCAAGGTAAAGAACTAAGTTACAACAACATAGTTGATTTAGAAGCAGCGCAGCGCATAGTTAGCGAATTTACAGATGCACCCGCCGCTGTAATTATCAAACATACTAATCCTTGCGGTGTTGCCCAAGGCGATAGTGTAGTAGAAGCCTACCAGAAGGCTTTTAACGCCGATTCTACCTCCGCATTTGGCGGTATCGTCGCCTTAAACCGTCCCATCGATGCAGCCACAGCCACAGCCTTAACGCAGACATTTTTGGAATGCGTAGTTGCTCCCGATTGCGAAACAGCAGCAAAAGAAATTCTCGCGGCAAAATCTAAAGTGCGCGTTTTACTGCTTCCCGATGCTAGTAGTAACAAAATTCAGCATACAGTCAAGGTTATATCTGGTGGTTTTTTAGTCCAAGCTGCCGATAATTATGTTGCTAATCCCAGCCAATGGCAAATAGTTACAGAACGCCAACCTAGTACCGCAGAAATGGCAGAATTATTGTTTGCCTGGAATGTCTGCAAGCACGTAAAATCAAATGCGATCGTAGTCACAAAAAATCTTACTACCGCAGGCGTTGGTGCAGGACAAATGAACCGCGTCGGTTCGGTAAAAATTGCCTTAGAGCAGGCTGGCGAGAGCGCTAAGGGCGGTTTTCTTGCTAGTGATGGGTTTTTCCCCTTTGATGATTCGGTCAAGGCAGCAGCCGCCGCAGGCATAAGTGCGATCGCTCAACCAGGAGGAAGTTTGCGCGATGCAGATTCTATTAAGGCTGCTAACGAACTGGGGTTGATTATGGTGTTTACTGGGATTCGTCACTTTTTGCATTAGCGGTTGAAACTTTAGTCCACTCAGGTGGACTAAAAAATTCATATTACTGGTTTGCGTCCTATTGCAAAAATAACTGGTACATCTAGCCAAATGCCCTTATCTGTGGCTAATTTTTCCACTTCGGCTAGATATTCTGTTTTAAATTGCTCTAGTTTCTCAGGTTCTATCTGCACTAAGGAATGACGAAAGCCTGTATGCAAAACTATATCCCACCAATCATCTAAATCGCGCAGATAATAGCCTAATTGATCTTGACAGGTATTAATATCGATAAAACCTGCTTCTTGCATTAAATCGCTACATTTATCTGCTGTATTTAGTCTGTTAAACCCTCTTGCTGTTGGTAATTCAACGCCATAATTTTGAATTCTGTTGGCATACAGTTCTCGCATCGGATTAAAGGCGCTTTCGCCAAAACTAGAGAAGGCGACAATACCACCTGGTTTGATGACACGCAACCAATCGCGCAAGCCAGCTAGCATATCTGGAAAGAAAAAGATGCCAGAAGCGCAGATTACCTTGTCAAAGTTATTATCGTTGAAGTCTAGATTTTCTCCGTCTCCTACTTGCAAGTCAATATTAGTTAGACCTGCATTTTTAATGTTCTTTTGCGCTACATTGAGCATATCTTGGGCGAGGTCTATACCAATTACTCGACCATTTGCGCCTACACGAGGGGAAATAGCGATCGCTGCTGCACCCGTACCCGTTGCTACATCTAGGATTGTTTCACCACTTTCAATTGCTGCAAGTTCTACCAAACGTTTTGCAGTTAGAGCTAAAAATCTTACTGCTTGGAGATCGTAGCCTACCGATGCCAAATTAAAGCTAGCAGCTACTTTTTGTTTGCGACTTTTAGATGTATCAGTCATGAGCTAATTAAGATTAAATTAATGGCATGGAGAAAATAGCTTTCCCCATGCCTTTTTAGCTAGTTAGCTAACTTTCAACAATTCCACATCAAAGTTTAAAGTAGCGTTGGGGGGAATCACACCACCTGCACCACGAGCGCCATAGCCTAATTCTGGGGGAATAATTAGCGTACGGCGATCGCCTACTTTCATCGTGCTAAGTCCTTCATCCCAGCCTTTGATTACTTGTCCGACACCGAGTTTAAAGGAAAAAGGCTGACCGCGATCGCGCGAACTATCGAATTTTGAGCCATCTTCTAGAGTTCCCGTATAGTGAACGGTAACGGTTTGACCTGTTTTTGGAGTCGCCCCCGTTCCTTCCTTAACGACGATGTATTTTAATCCAGAATCGGTAGTTACAGCGTTTTCGTCTGACATAGTTTTGCTAGCAATTAAGTTATTTGGGCTTACTTGAGCGACTGTGTTTGGTTGAGATAGTGATTCGGCGATCGCGCTTTGCGGCTGACCTGTAAACTGAGTCACTAATATAGTTACAACACAAACGACAATTACGCCTAAGCTGATGAGAATTTCTCTCAAAGTTATTCCTCCTCAAAAACAAAGGAAACGAGTTTCAGTGTAACAAGATAGACGGACAAAGCCCAGCTTGAAATAATGACCAGTTAGTAGTAGGTACAAGCCAAGCAACGATTAGGGCGCGAAAAATCAAAAAATTGATTCATTATTTAAATCCCCGTTTCAAGTATGGAGATTAACTGGTCACTGGTCACTGGTCACTGGTCACTGGTTACTGGTCACTGGTCACTGTTAACGCCAATTCTTGTTTTCCAAATCTCTGATTTGGCGCTCTAAACGGTCGATCCGTCCGCGCAATTCGTCCATTTCTGACTGACGGGGTACGCCTAAATCCTGCATGACGTTGCGGATTTGTCTTTGCATCTGGGTTTCCCAGTTTCCTTGCTCTGACTTCAATTGCTGCATCATATCATCGACAAAGACTTTAGCTTGTTCGGGGTTGAGCTTGCCATCTTTGACTAATTCATCGCTTGCTTCGCGTATTTTTTCGGCGACTAAAGATGTTGTCCCCACACCAAGCATCATCAGTTGCTTTAGCCAGTTATTATTGTCCATGCTGAATTCCTATGACTAGATTTAATATAAACAGTTGTAATTAAGCTAGACGATAAGGCGATCGCTTTAGCTTACAATTTATATTTTGGCAAATTTAACACCAAGCTTACGCTTTGCCCAGGTACGGTATTTTCACCCCAGGTATGGTTATTGAGTTTCTAAGAATCGAAGTTACTGCTCAATATCGAGAACAATATTTGCAACTCGATCGAGAAATTTGGACGACAGCATTAGCTAAGTGTCCTGGTTTTATCAGTAAAGAGGTTTTGCTCAACCCAAATAAACCTGCAGAAGTAATATTGATAATTCGTTGGGCTAGTAGAGAGGAGTGGAAATCTACCTCTTGCCAGCTATTGGCTGAAGTTGAAGCGCAGTTTGCATTAGCAACAGGTAGCATTCACCATCAAATTATTGAATCGGTCGAATATCAAGTAATTGCCCAGTAGCACTGTGGAGTGGAATTATGTGCTGCTTCGATCGCTAAAATATGACTTGTGCTAGAGCGTATAGCACTTTGTTATTTATTTACAAAACGATATCCCATGCCTCGGACAGTTTCAATGAGTTGAGAACTGAGTTTTTTGCGTAAATAACCGACATAAACATCGACAATATTGGAACCAGGGTCGTAGTCATAACCCCAAACCGCGCTGAGGAGTTGTTCGCGGCTGAGAACTTGGTTAGGGTGGCGCAGAAAAGTTTCGATCATGATAAATTCTTTGGCGGAAAGTTCTACCGAGCGATCGCCAACTTTAGCTTGCCGCAATCGCAAATCGATCGTAATATTACCTGACTGTAGCTCTGCGATTTCCTTAGTAGCAGTCTGCGTTTTACTACGCAGTCGCAAACGCACCCGTGCTAGCAGTTCTTCAAACCGAAATGGCTTGGTCATGTAATCATCGGCTCCCCCCTCTAATCCCAATACTTTGTCATTAACGTCATCGCGAGCCGTGAGAATTACAATCGGTAAATATTCCCCTTGACCGCGCAATGTAGATAATACTGTCCAACCATCTTGAGATGGCAGTCCTATATCAAGAATCATTAAGTCGAAGTCATTGCTATTGGCTACTTGTAAAGCTTCTTTGCCATCTTGAACTACTGAGACTGTATAACCGTTGGCTTTCAGTCCTTTTTCAATAAAAGCGCTAATTCTCGGTTCATCTTCAGCAATCAAAATTCTACTCATAACATTTTTGATCTAGGTTCTATAGATAGCACCGATAATAAAATTAGAGTCGTAACAGGGAGAGCTAAATCGATATGATGCAACTATCTACATTTGAGTTCCACAACAGCGACCTTAAAAAAATAACCATAAATCTACTCTCATTATAAAGTTCCTTAAGTTCTTACTTTCGTATAGTAAACTTGTAAATGGAAGAGAGTTTATAAGTATTTTACTCCTATTTGATTGGCAGTTGGAAGTCAAGATCAGAGCGAAGCAAGCGATCGCCTAACTATTTTATAATGGAGGAAGTAAAAATTAATGATATTGATTCTATACAAGCTAATATAAATACCAAGTGCAAATTTACATAATAGAAATATATACTATAGTTTATTGTAAGATTCATCCGATTAAGTGCTTCAAGTTTAAAGATTGTGTTAAAGATTATTGGCAATATTATTTGTGCAAGTTGGTTCGGATTGAGTGCTATTTTGGTAGTAACAAATGACGCGATCGCCAACGAGAGAGAGCAAAGGTCGGTAAGTCAAAATCGAGCGGTTGACTTATCTCATAGCTTAAAAGCGGTCGCGCCACTTGACAATATAACTCCGGTTTTTCAACTGCGAAATATTAGTGTTAATGATTGGCAGTGGCAAGCGTTAAAATCTCTCAGTCAACGCTACAAAGTAACACTTGATTTTGATGGCGATCGCAATTTAACTCGTTATGAATTTGCCGAACAATTAAACAATATCTTAAATCAATTAAATAGATTAATAACTATAGACATTAGTAGAGAAGAATTAACTATTTTACAAAGGCTGCAAACTGAATTTGCTCCTGAGTTAGCTAACCTACAAAAACAAAGGGTAGAAAAGTTAGAGCAACAAGTTTCACAATTAGAGCAGCAACAATTTACAACTACAACTACTCTCACTGGTCAAGCTTTAATTGCCATAAGTAGCGCTACGGGCGAAGAAAAAGCTGATGGTAGCGGGGAAGAAGTAGATGAAAATATAATTTTGAGCGATCGCGTGCGCCTAACTTTAAATACCAGTTTCACGGGAGAAGATCGCCTCAGAGTACGCTTGCAAGCAAACAACTTCCGAGGATTTGCAGAAGCAACTGGAACGGCAATGGGTAGGTTAGGATTTGAAGGTGATAGCGAAAACGAATTTGAATTAACTCGCGTCGAGTATCGTTTTCCGGTTGGCGACAAAGCGACAGTTTATGCTGGAATAGTTGGTAGCGGACTCGATGACTTTAGCGATACAGCTAACGCCTTACTCGATAGCAGCAGTCAGGGAGCTATTTCTCGTTTCGGTAGGCGCAATCCTATATACAGACAAGGTTCGGGTACGGGAGTCGGTCTGGAATACGATTTGAGCGAGGATATTTCTCTGCAAATAGGTTATGTTGCTGATGAAGCTAACGAGCCAGAGTCGGGAATTGGTGGTGGTGCTTACGGAGCGATCGCGCAGTTGTATTTTGAGTATAGCGATCGCTTTGAATTGAGTCTAAATTACATCCGTTCTTACAACAATATCGATACGGGTACGGGAAGTCAGTTAGCCAACGATCCTTTTGACAAACTTAGCGATCGTATATCTGCCAATTCCTACGGTTTGAGTACGAGTTGGCGCGTCAGCGACAATCTTAATCTCAGCGGTTGGATTGGTTTAACAGATGCTACAGCCAGCGATTTGCCTAGCAATCCCAATGCCGAAATTTTTAATTATGCGATCGCCTTTTCCTTTCCCGACTTGGGGAAAGAGGGTAGTTTGGCAGGAATTGTTATCGGTCAACCGCCAAAAGTCACTAGCAACGATCTAGGTGCGGATTTTCAAGATCGAGATACATCTTTGCATCTAGAAATGTTCTACCGCTTCCCAATTAGTGACAATATCTCAGCCACCCCAGGTTTATTAGTAATTACTAATCCAGACCACGACAACAACAATAATACTTTGTATGTCGGCACGATCCGGACTGTTTTTGAGTTTTGAGTTCAAACTTTAGACAATTCTGGTGTCGGAGTAGTTTGAGTCTGAATTGGCGGTAACTCTAGTTTATGCTGCGGCAGCATCTTGGCATAGCGATCGCACAAATAGCGGTTGAATTTCCTATCGAGCTTTTTCAGCATTCTCTTCAACGGCTTATTTTCATAACCAAAACTTAGCTGACGTACCAGGGGTTTAATAATTGTGGCGATGCGTCTTACTCCTAATTTTTTGTACTTAGTTTGGAAATAGCCATCCTCTGACAAATTCCACTTGGCGCGGATGCGTTGCAAGCTTCCCAAAGTCCAAGCATCGCTCCAACGCAGCATATAAAAATGCAAATCTGTTAATTCTAATGGCGGTCCAGGTACGTAGGTAACTAAACTATCCGGCTCAAAATATACCGTACCTCCCACCTGTGCTACGGTCATGCAAAAATCGAGGTGTTCTTTAGTATTAAGCATGGCTTCGTCTAAATAGCCAATGCGATTAAAAATCTCGGTACGGACTAAGGTGCAATGAAACTCGGCTAATTCAGTTTGAGTTCTTTTTAGTTGAGGACGCAATTGCACTGCATTATGACCCTGTTTATACATTTTCTCGCGCAGATGTCGTCTACCTTTGATATCAGTAACAACGCGACTTTCTCCACCAGCAAAGTGTACTCGTTGGTGGATAGGCTGCTTTTCGCACATCAAAGGACCAACTACAGTAGCATCTGTTTCTTCCGCACAATCAACTAATGCTTTAAGCCAACCTGGGGAAACTATGACATCGTTATCGACAAACACTAGATATTTAGTATCTACTCGACTCAAACCAATGTTGCGAGCGTGATTGGGAGAAAGATAATAATTTGTGCGGATAAGTTCAAAATTTTTATCCTTAGATTTGGCTTCAAGATAGCGCCGCACTTTGTTAGGAGAATTTCCATCAACATAGATTAGTTTAAATGGAAATTCTGTGTATTCGTAAATACTTTCTAGAGATTGTTGAGTACAACTAAAACGTTCGCGGGGTACTACTACAATTGTTACATTTGGTTCGGTCATTGTTAATAACTCCATTTTTGGGTAGATCGCTTACTTCAAGCGTTAGTAGCTGTCAGCACTAAATCTCGTGTCAACTTCTGTTCTGGCGATGAATCGAGCATTTGTTGGTAAATTTCAACTAA
This sequence comes from Aliterella atlantica CENA595, assembly GCF_000952155.1. Lineage (GTDB taxonomy): Bacteria > Cyanobacteriota > Cyanobacteriia > Cyanobacteriales > Chroococcidiopsidaceae > Aliterella > Aliterella atlantica. The sequence continues at coordinate 121,251 of NZ_JYON01000005.1, forward strand.
TTCATCATTTAGTTTGTTCATATCGTATCGATCTTCAACTTGCGATCGCCCTTCTTTACCCATTTGTTGCCAAATTTCAGGATGTGCGATGAGGTAACTTAGTTTTGTAGCGATCGCATTAGCATCGCGTTCGGGGACTAAATATCCGGAAACACCATCTTTAACTAATTCGGGAATTCCACCGTGTAGCGTACTAATTACGGGTAAACCCATCGCCATTGCTTCTTTTAAGGTGTTAACTGGTGCATCTTGATTTCCATCAGAACCAGTTACGCTAGGAGCCATAAATATATGACAACTATCGAGGATATTGACGATTTCCTGTTGCTGCTTCCAACCTAGCAATTTAACAATGTGTTCGACATTTAATTGGTCTATTAATTGCTCTAACTTTGCTTTTAGTTCTCCATCGCCAATGATGTTGTATTCGATATTGGGATGAGTTTGAGCAACTTTTGCAACTGCGGCGATCGCGTATTCTATACCTTTTTTTTCTACCAAGCGCCCTGTTGTAGCAATTTTTACCTTTCCATCTGCGGGAAAAAATCTAGGTTTGTAGGCGAATTTACTACAGTCAATTCCCGAACCGTGAACGTGAATTTTGTTTGGATCGCATCCTAAAGCCACTGCTTTATTTTTGAAAAACTCGCAGTTTGCTAAAAAGAATTCTGTATCCTCAAACAATTCTTGATACACTTTTTCGCCCCACTTAGGCAAAAATTTACTGATATCTGCACCGCGAAAAGTTGAAATTAATTTGCCTTCAATTAGTCCGAGTTGGCGAAACCAGATGCCAAATACACCCAATGTACTAAATTGACAATGAATAATATCGTAAGATTTGCCCTGAAGAAATGGCATAGCTCGATAAAGCAATTTTAAAGATTTTGCTTGACTTCCATACCGAGATGTGTTGAGTAATTGTTGACAAACTAAGGGGTTTTTGGAATAGTTGAGTGCTAGCAAACTCATACCTTTTAACCAGCGCCATAGCTCGTTATCTGGTCGAGTCGGTGCGTAAAAAGTGCGCTTTAGTAGTTGATATTTATCTACCAGAGGATGCATTTTAGATAAATCTTTAGGAACGCCATCTAGAGAATAAATATGCACGTCATGTCCGCGTTCGATCGCACCAACAATTTGATTGAGAATAAATGGCTCTGACAGTACGGGGAAACGAGCAACAAAATACGCTATTTTCATAACTATTGAAAGTTCTCTATTAAATATGTACTAATGTTTGCAAGTCTTGCTTTGAACTTAAGCTATCTGCTGGTGTTTCTAACATTTGTTGATAAATTGCTACCAATTCATCGTTCAATTTGTTCATGTCATATTTTGCTTCTACCCTTTTTCGCCCAGCTTTACCCATACTTTGCCAAACTTCAGGATATTCAAGTAAAAATTTTAGGCGCGTAGCGATCGCATCAGCATTACGTTCTGGTACTAAGTAGCCAGAAATACCATCTTCAACTAATTCGGGAATCCCACCATGAAACGTACTAATTACAGGTAAACCCATCGCCATTGCTTCTTTTAAAGTATTAACTGGCGCGTCTTGATTGCCATCAGCCGCCGTAACGCTAGGAGCAATAAATATGTGACAATTATCGAGTATTTCTACAATTTCTTTTTGTTGTTTCCAACCCAATAATTTAACAACATTACCAACGTTTAACTCAGCAATCAATTGCTCTAATTCTGCTTTCAAATCGCCATCGCCAATGATGTTGTATTCAATGTTTGGATAAGTTTCTACTAATTTAGCAACAGCACGAATGCCATATTCTATGCCTTTTTTTTCTACTAAACGTCCTGTAGTGGCAATCTTGACTTTACCATCAGTAGGAAAAAAGCGCGGTTTAAAAGTAAATTTCGTACAATCTAAGCCCGAACCGTGAACGACAATTCTTGTAGGATCGCAACCCAAATTGACAGCGCGATCGCCAAAAAATTTACAATTGGCTAAGAAAAATTCACCTTCGCGAAATAGTTGTTCGTAGACATTAATTCCGTTCTCTTGAACGTATTTGCTAATATCAATACCGCGAAACGTAGTAATTAGCTTGCCTTTAATAATTCCAGCATCTCGATAAGCAAGAGCAATCGGCGCTAGCGTACCAAATTGACAGTGAATAATATCATATTCACCATCTTGAAGCAATGAATTAGTTCTGTAGAAAGACTTTAAACTTGCTACTTCTTCACCGTATTTATTATCGAAAATTTGTAATGTTTTTAAGGAGCCATAAGGAAGATTTTTGAGTAGCAGACCGATACCTTTAATAAACTGCCAAGAGATATTTTCTGGTATTAATGGCGGAAAATAAGCACGCTCCATTAAATTGTATTCTTCCACAACTGGATGCACCTTACCCGTGTAATTTTTGGGTAATCCGTTAACTGGATGAATGCGAACATCATGTCCGCGATCGATTAAACCAGTAATTTGATTGAGAATAAATGCTTCTGATAAAGCTGGGAAGCGCCAAACAATAAAGGCAATTTTCATGGGTTTGTTATTAGTCATTGCTCGTATGCAAATTAGGTATTTTGCCCGATGCAAAATTTAATTGAGTACGGTGTTTGTTGATAAATCTGACATTAATATTGAGTCAGATTGAGCGGTGGTAAGATTCATTGCTTGTAAAATTGGCGGATGGCGATCGCCTAAATATTGCAAACAGCTAATTGATCCTGTTTTTAGCAACAACTGTTCGCTTTGGTCTAAATTTTTGCCAATAGCGTGACAAATTAAACGCGCGATCGTTGCTTCACTTGCTACCATCAAACCAGTTATCAACTGCTCGGAATTAGCTGTGCTTCTAGTGGTAGTTGCTGTTTGCCATTCAGAAATATCTGCACGCAATACTTCCAGTTGGACTGTTTCCCGATGGTGTTGCAGAATTTGTTGCACAGCAGTTTGAGCAGAATCGATCGCGCTACTAAGACTAAACTCGATCCGCACTTGCTGAAGGAAGTTAGCTATATTCTGAGTCTGTGCTGCATTTGTACCGGAAGGTACGAGTAACAGCCGCAAACCTTTACCCCCTTCTTGGGGTTTGGGTAGATGTTCTCCAACATGAGCGTTGCAGTTCATTACTTCCAACTGTCCAGATGCTAGAGAACCATCAGGAAAATTGAGAATGCTAATGCCGCAATTTGATTGCTGGATGCAATGATAGCGATCGGGTGTAATTCCCAAAGCTGTGCTAATTAAGGCGCGGTTCGTCCCGCCATGAGTAACAAGTAACAGAGTTTGACCTTGATGGCGCGGTAACACTTCTTGCCAAAATTCTCGCACCCTCTGATACAAATCCAGAGCCGGAAAAAACTTTTGTAGTCTCCCTTGTCTCTCCAAACTCCCAGCGTATTCCATCCAAAACTCATGAGGACGTTGCTTCCACAGGCGATATTCTGCGGGGAAGGTTTCGCGCACGTATGCAAACGCCAACCCTTGCCATACAGGCAGATCGGTTTCGCGCAACTTGTCTGTTACTCTTAATTTGGTATGGCAGGATATGACTTTGAGGATTTCTTGGGCGGTTTCCTGCGCCCGTTTTAGGGAACTAGAATAAATGGCATCAAATGTAATTCCCTTCAAGAACTCGCCAGTTTTTTGAGCATCGCTGCGTCCTAATTGGGTTAATACTGACTCATCGCTGCTACCTTGATACAGACCGAGAGCATTGTAGGTACTTTGCCCGTGACGGACTAAAATAACGCGGGTTGCTTGGCAATCTTTATGCTTCGATCGCATAAGTATCTCCTACTGACGTATCGTTATCAACAATGCTTTGCATCTGATACAAAGTGGCGTAATGACCGCCCAAGCGCATCAGTTCGCTGTGCGTCCCCTGCTCTAGAATGCTTCCTCCTTCAACGTAGAGGATGATATCTGCCTGTTGTACTGCCCGCAGGTTGTGAGAGATTGTAAACGTCGTCCGCCCCTCGGTGAGTCTTGCTAAGGCGGCGTTAACAGTGCGTTCGCTAGCACCGTCTAACCCTGTAGTCGATTCGTCGAGGATAACAATCGGCGCTTGACGAATTGCTGCACGCGCGATCGCAATTCGCTGTCTTTGTCCGCCCGATAGCGTCCCGCCCCGTTCGCCCAAAATCGTATCGTAGCCTTGAGGCAACTGCATGATAAATTCATGGGCATTGGCAAGACGAGCGGCTCTTTCTACTTCTTTACGAGTAGCCCCAAGTTTGCCGTATGCTATATTTTCTTGCACGCTAGCAGCAAACAAAACGCTATCTTGCAACACTACGGCAATTTGCTGTCGCAGCGAGTCTAGAGTGTATTCGCGCAGGTCTTGACTGTCGATTAAAATCCGACCGGAATTGGGGTCGTAAAGGCGCAGAATCAAGCTAATAAGAGTAGATTTCCCACTTCCAGAAGGACCAACCACCGCTACTTGCTGCCCTGGCTGCACGACAAAACTAATATCTTTTAATATCTCTTTGTCTGCGTTGTAGCCAAAAGATACATTTTCAAACTGAATTGCCCCAAAGAAAGGATGTGCCTTTTTCGCCCCTGGTAAGTCGCGCACGTTGGGTTCATATTCCAGCAACTCCACTACCCTTTCGCCAGAAGCAGTTGCTTTGGCAATTTGTCCGACTTGGGTGGAAAGCTTTCGCATTGGTTCGAGGGCATTTTTCAAATAAGTCATAAATACCAGCAGTTCGCCAGGGGTTAGTCCTTTGTGCAGAACTACATGAGAACCGCGCCACAATACTGCGGCGATAATAATTGCCATCAGAACTTGTACTGTTCTTTCGAGTGCTGCTGAGAGTTTTAATGATGCGATCGCTTCATCCAAACTTTTTTGGTTCTGTGCTGCAAAAATGCTGTGGAGCATTTCTTGTAAAGAAAGAACTTGCACTACTTTAATCGCGCCAATAGTTTCGCTGGTTGTTGCTGCTAAAACACCTTCAGAATCGCGGTGTTGTTTGGCAAAGCTGCGGATGCGACCGATTGTTTTACTTGTTAAGAGAGTTAGTAAGGGAAAGATTGCGGTTGCAACTAATGCTAATTCCCAATTTAGCCAATACATAATTGCCAACATTCCCAGCAGCAAGATAATGTTGGTCAGCAGAGGTAAGGCAGTTTTGACCGTCACCAGCCGCATCTTTTCGATGTCTGCTGTGACGCGAGTAATTAAATCGCCACTTTTATGTTGTTGGTGAAAAGAAAGAGAAAGACGCTGCAAGCGATCGAAAACTTGACCGCGTACCTCAGATAATACTTCTACAACAGCTAAAGACATCCCATAGGTGCTGAGATATGCTGCCATGCTACCTATTCCAGTTATCCCCACGATCGCTAGTGATGATATCGCTAGCAGCATGACCGCACTAAGACCGAAGCTGTTAGGAATATTGGTATTACTATGTGCTGGAATTAAAATATTGTCAAAAACATATTTTAGGGGCCAGGGTTCTAGTAGGCGTAAACCAGTTTCAATTAGTAGCGCAAAAAAAGCACCAATAATTGTGAGCCTCTGTTTGCGAATATACGGGGAAAACTTACCCAAAATTCGCATGACCCCTGGTATCACTCCTTTTAAATCTTTTTCTTTGGGGCGCTGACCCATTTAATATTTCTCCTTGCTTTCGATTAGTTGTTGAATTTTAGGCAATATATATAAGGTTTAGAATGTCAAACTATGCTAAGAGCAGGCGCTTTGCTTAAGAATTTCTGCAAAAAAATAGCTGTATTCTCAGAACCTTGGAGGTCGAATTTTTGTAAATTATTCAAGATTTTTATCTGTATGCAGTTGATAACTTTTTCAGCTAAGTGTAAGGGCGATAAATCTTCAGGACAAATACTGCTAACAATTCCTAATTTTTCTAGCTTTTGCGTCCTATGTAATTGTTCTTTATCTTGGCACTCGTGACCGATAGGAACTACAATAGCGCGGACACCTGTACTAAGAATATTCATTGTCGTGTTGTAGCCGCTAAGACTAATAGAAATATCGGCTGTATTCATGTAATCAAGCAGTTGAGAAGTGTAGGTTTCTATCTGAATATGACTGCGATCGCCTGCTAATTTTCTTAGTTTTGCTACCTTCTCTACTGGCAGAAATGGACCAGTAAATATTTTGATGACGTGAGGTAGTTTTTGACTCAAAATTGCACTCGATTCAATTAAAGTTTCTAAAACTTCAGAGCCAATCCTCCCGCCACCTATACTTGCTAAAATTTTAATTTTGCCTGAAGCATCATCCCACATATTAGCGCTGGCAAAATTACCTATTGCTGGCTGCGTCACAAAACCAGTGTGGATTACTTCAGCTTTAATTTCTCGATATCTAGCGAAACTATCGGAAAACTTTTGAAACTTTGCATCAGCATGAAATAGTAACAGATCGAAATACTCATTCATCAAATTACAGATAGTTTCTGCTTCTTCTGGTTCGCTTTCCTTGCCAATTACGTCGCGCAGGCTAGAAACTATTTTTGTATTTGGACTTGTGGCTTTTAGATGTTCTACTAAAGGAATTAACTCAAAGAGTAATTTGTGTCTGCCAAAGGGAAAAAACTCTGTAATTAAGCAGTCTGGCTGGATGCGATCGCATTCGGCAATTAGTAAGTTTTTTCTAGCTGCTTTTACTTCTTCAACACCAAACAGGCTATCGCCAACTGTAAATTTTCCTGCCTCTAGCCATAATGCAGGTAGTTTAATTACTTCTACTTGTGGCGGTAGCTCAAAACCTGGAATTTCAGGACCACCAGTAATGAAATAAACTTGAAAATAGTTTGCTAAACTCCGCACAATTTGGGAGCTACGAACTAGATGTCCCATGCCACTTAAATATTGGCAGTAAAACATAATTTTTTTCATAACTGACTCCTAAGACACAAACTAGGTTTCTACACTGCCGAGCGATCGCTAGCTAGAGCTAGTATTGAAGTAGATTTTTGATAAATTTGGTTCAGCTTTTGTTCGCAAGCTTTTTGAGACATGAGCTTGAGTAAATTATCTTGTACGCGCTCTAAACCATTCATGTCTAAATTAAACTTTGGTGGTTGCTGTTTGAACCGCTCTAAAAGCACGTTCATTAATGTTTCAGGATTGATATTATCTGGCGCAACCGCTGCAAATAAGCCCAAGCCTGCCATTTTTTCGGCTCTTATTGATTGTTCCTTTGATGGTCTACTACGCGGTATAATTACCGCTAGTTTTTCTGCGGACAAAATTTCACAAATAGTATTGTATCCAGCCATAGATACAACCATATCTGCTGCATTTATATAGCTCATTAAATCGTCTGTAAATTCCCCAATGTGAATTTGAGGATTATTTTTAGCTGCCCGTTCTACAAGTTTTTTTTGTGCTAAAGGCATTTCAGGACCGCAAATAACCAAACTTTTAATTCGGTACTTTTCTGGTAATAGTGCTATAGCTGACAAGTAAGTATTTACCAATTCATAACCATCTTCTCCACCTCCAGGAGTTACTAAAACTAAGCGCTCTTTCTGCGTTACTTGTAATTCTTTGCGGATATGGGTACGGCTCTTTTGACCTGGTTGGCGGTGCAAATAACCGCAATAACGTACTTTGTTGGCAATGGTAGATGGAAATTTGTATTCTCGTACGGGGTCGAAAACTTCCGGTACGCCAACTATTTGTACTTGATGGTAAAACTTGTCAATCGCCTTGTAAAAGTCATTTTTTTGCCAGTCTGCGATTGTTTTTTCTGGGCAATCTAGAATATCTCGTAGTAACAATACTAATTTTGTTTCAGGCAGCTTTGTTTGTAAATAATTGAGAGTACCTTGCAATTCATTTTTTAACCCGTAGGGTTTCTTGTCTACTAAAAAGATGTCTGGCTGAAAAATAACTGCTGCTGATAAAATTAATTCCGATCGCATTTCGACGATCTTCTCAACATCCATCCCTAAATATTTTGCCGCAACCTCACCTGTTGCGCCTCGATTTAGGCAGGGTAACTTGATATAATCAAGTCCTTTGGGCAATCGAAAGCCCTGAAGCATGGGCGAACCTGATAGTAATAAAATCGAAAGTTCAGGAATTGCACTTATTAAATGTTCGCAGATTGCTAGCATTCTCCGAATATTTCCAAGTCCAAATGCGTCGTGGGAATATACCAGCAGTCGCATTGTTGATGTCCTCTTTCTAGGGGGCGTTAATTGCAATCGATTAAAGGCGATCGCACTTTGGTAACTTACGATTTATTTTTTATCTATCCACATCTTTACAGTTTGTGATGAATTGACAATGAATGTTTAATGAGAAGATTTTCATGAGAAAATCCTTAGATTTTGGATTTAATTGTTATCGTTGCATAACCAAAAAATAATAGAGACGCAAATTTCACGCCTCTATCACTTGTCCTTTTAACTAGAAGGATTATTTTAAAGAAGTTGCAGATTTTCCAGCAGCAGCCAACTGCGATCGCACGCACTCCAATAGACAATTGAACGCAAAAGGCTTGGTGATGTAATCGTTTGCACCAGCTTGCAAAGCAGCCTGTTTGCTTTGCAAATCGTCGCTAGCAGTCATAATCACAATTGGTAACACTTCTCCTTTGCTGCGTAGTTCTTTCATTACCTGCCAACCGTCTTTAATTGGTAGACCAAGATCGAGGAGCAGCAAGTCAACCTTACTAGATTGAGCTATTTCAAGCGCCTGCGCGCCGTCAGTAGCGATAAACGTGCTGAAGCCATACTTATGCAGTCCCTTTTCCACAAATGCGGCTAAACGGGCTTCATCTTCCACAATCAAAATTTGACTCATATTGCCACGCCATACCTCATTTAAGGTAGTCGGTAGATAAAAATAATTTTTAGCGAGAATCAACTGTCTTAATCTTGCATAAATATCTATGCAGATTTCTAGCCGCGATCGCTCCTGGCTCAAACGCTCTATACCTTAGTTCTAAAGATTTTTGAATTGAGCAATAAAACAATTTTGTTAACTCTTAGTAATTATCTCTTTACTTTCCAGTCTGACTGCCGCAGATAAGATGGAAATGAAATCTTAATGAGAAACTTTTCATCTCTAGCTAGCTGGCTCGATATCAACTTTTTTGCATCAGCCTTTTTGTTGATTTTGGTATTTCTATAGGCAAGGTGATGGTGAATGTAGAACCATTACCAAGCTGACTTTGCAATAAAACTTGTCCGCCGTGAGCTTCTACAATTGCTTGGACGATCGATAATCCCAATCCAGCACCTTCAGAACGACGGCGACTGTTAGCAGCACGGGCAAAGCGTTCAAAAATTCTTTCTCGATCTGCAGGTGCGATTCCTTCTCCAGTATCGCGCACCCAAAAACTAATTTTGCTCTTTCCTACTGCCGAGCCAAGGGCGATCGTATCAGTTTCGGTTGTATGTTGGGTAGCATTTTGCACTAAATTCATCACCGCCTGAGTCATGCGCTGGCGATCGCCAACAAGTTGCCCTTTGGCTACACTATCTAATTGCCAGTTACGCTGCGCTAAGGCTTGTGCTTTAGCAAATAACTCTTCAGTAAAAGATGAAAGTTCGACAGTTTCTAACTGCAAAAAATCTGGACGCTCTGCCTTTGCCAGTAAAATCATGTCATTGACAAATCGGCTCATGCGGTCTAGCTCATCCATCACTAACGCCAGAGTTTCCCGCACTTCTTCGGGGTTATCGCCCATTAATTCCAAATGCCCGCGCACGATCGCAATTGGCGTGCGGAGTTCGTGTCCAGCATCGTTAATAAACTCTTGCTGGCTGGTAAAAGCGGATTGCAGTCTATCCATCATTTCATTGAAGGTAGTTGCCAATTCTGCTATTTCGCCTTTACCACTGACAGAAATACGGCGATCTAACTCAAATTCACCAATCTTGCGAGTTGTTTGCGTTAGCGAGTGCAAAGGAGCCAAAACCTGCCGAGAAGCAATCCAAGCTAGTAATAATGCTAGAAGCATGACTGATGCACCAACTTGAAACAGCGCTAGTACAGCTTCTAAAACTTCTCCCCGCTCCCCAGCAGTGGTATGAGCGAGGACAAGGATGCCGGAAATTTTGCCATCGATCGCAACTGGTTTGGCTGTGTAAAGAACGCTGCCAATATTTGGGTGTTGGGGAAACTCCTTTTGACCTTGCTCTGAGCGAGTTAAATTTGCCCAATATTGGATCGATTGAGAATCGGCAGCAAGTACATTTGGTATTGCTCTGGGACTAGATTTATAAAATTCTCCGTCAACTATTGCAATCAAAAAAGTATCGTCTTCTGGTAGCTGATGACCGAGATAAGCATCGAAAAACTTTTCCAAATCTTGCTTTGTTCTGGGAAGTCGAGCCAAGTCTTTGTCTGCTTGTTTGAGCAGATTAACTGCATCTATAATTTGTTTGTCTTCGCGATCGCCATCTTCACTATCCTCACCAATTAATCTGGTAAATATGTCCATCTTTTCCGTTAGTTCCCGATGAACGCGATCGTTGACTCGTTCGTGAAGCACATGACGAAATGCAGGAATGAAGACTGCGAAGATCGAGCCAATTGTCAGCAAATACCATAACAGAATCCGAGTACGTGCTGCCCAAAAAAAACCTTTGGCTCCAAAAATTTGTTTTAACTGTTGAGAAAATGCCATTTTCGCCTCAATTTGCTTGGATCGATCGCAATTTCTAACAAACTAAGTGAAAATCTAACTATACCTCATGTTTTACATCAATTTGTACCAAGCCGAGCCAGCTTCAGTCAGTCGTTTGCTATAAAAGCTAGATAAAATTGAGATAGTTCTTCTGTAAGAGCGATCGCACGAGTGAAAACAGCAACTTGTCCCCGCTGCCATCAAAGTATCGATTCTCAAGCTGTTGCTTGTCCTTATTGTCGTACAAATTTGAAAGCTTTCGGTCATCCTGGCATTCCCTTACATCGTGCAGTAGGTACAGAGTTTCTGTGCGATACCTGTACCTATCATGCAGACGATACCTGCAATTTTCCCCAACGTCCTTATGCTCAAGAGTGTACTTTGTACCAGGATGTCAATCAAAGTCACTTAGACGCACAGCAAAAACCATACGCAGGTAGCAAAGCCGCTAATCTCAAAAGTTGGATTAGACGCAATCAAGGATCAATCATCCTGCTCGTTATCTTATTTGTCAGTTTTCTAGTTGCTTTAAGACTTTAGGAATTGCTAAATGTTTCAATTAGAGGTGTATCGATTGTAACTGATTGTTCTACAAATACAGCCAAATCGAACCAGAAAGTCGTACCAACACCAACTTCGCTAACTAAATGGACGGCGCTGTGATGCTTGTCAATAATATTTCTGACAATTGACAGCCCTAAACCCGTACCCTCTAATGTATGGACTCGATTCTCGACGCGGAAAAAGCGCTCAAAAATGGCGTGTTGATCTTCTGGATCTATGCCTATACCTGTATCTGAAACTTCTATTCTGACTTTACTTGCTAAGTTATGAGCGTGTCCTTCATCTAATGCATAAGCGCGGATGGCAACTTTGCCACCTTCGCGAGTAAATTTCAGGGCGTTACCAACTAAATTTGTAAAAACTTGCAGCAATAAGTCGTAATTACCCAACACAGGCGGTAAGTTGGGGGCAAGTTCTTGAATCAATTCAATGCCTTTATCTTTGGCATTTAATTGGTAAGTGCGTAAAGTTTGCTCGATCGCCTGTGCCAAATCTACACTATCAAAATGATAGATGCGGCAAGACTCTAAGCGAGACAAATCTAAAACATCATTGACTAGCCGCGCCAACCTATCGGTTTCGTGATTTGCAGTTTCCAGAAACTCCCGACGTTCTGATTCAGTTAATTCTTCGCCGTAATCGTGCAATGTTTCGATATGCGTTTTGATATTAAACAGCGGCGTGCGTAGTTCGTGCGAGACATTACTGATAAATTGACTTTTTGCCTCATTTAGTTCGACTTCGCGGGTAATATCTTGGACTGTAATGGCAATCCCTTTAATGTTTTCGCGGTGCTGATCGAGAACTGTAGTTAAAAGAATGCGGATAGTGCGATCGCTTGGTTGCGAAAGAGTCAGGCGAAATTCGGCGCTATCTCTTTCTCCTGCTGCCATTTGGTACAAAGGATGTGACAATTCTGCCTGTACCTGTGACGGTAGTTGATGCAGTACATTAGCGCCTCCTACTTCCACACCTTCCCAGCCAAAGATCCGCCGCGCTGTAGGATTAACTAAAATTACTTGCAAATCGGCATCCAAAAGTACCGCGCCATCAGCAATTGTCGAGACTAATGTCTCCAATTTGGCTTTTTCGGCAGTTAATTCTTCAATATTTTGCTCGTCGTAGCTTTCCAGCCTTTCTGCCATTTCGTTGAAGCTAAAAATCAATTCCCCTAGTTCGCCACTAAGGGGTAAATCGATCCTCTGTTTGAAATTGCCTGCTGCAATATTTTTTACCCCTGTCAGCAGTTCTTTAATTGGTTGGGTAATCATCAAAGCATTAGATACTGCGCCTAAAATTACCATTACCCAAATAGATACAAACACGGCAATAGTCACATCGCGGGTAAGATTTGAGGAGGTGGCTACTGTAGGGTTAGGATTAGTACCGATCGCTAAAACCCCCAAGTACCTACCTTCATGCAACAAAGGCACAAATACATCTGTAACTTCTCCATCTGGCGTTACGTGCTGGCGCACCATCGGAATTTCTGAATTAGCAGCGTAATTTTCTGGCAAGTTAATGCGCCGCGCGATTGATAAAGAATTTTGTACCTCTGGCTGCCAAAAGGGAATGCCAAAAAATATTTTGCCCGATTCATCAGCATAAAGCATATAGCGCACGCTAGAGGTACTGCTATAAAAGCGTTGCGAAAACTGGGCAACCGCCGTTAAATTATCTTCAGCAATTAGTGGGGCAACGTTGGAAGCAAGTAGCAGACCCAAATCACTACCAAAACGGGTATCGTTAATTCGGGCATCGTGTTGAATTGTATTTACCGCCCAGAAGGTAAGCCCGCTCATAATTAAGGAGACTACCAGCGTCGCCGCAGCCATTAGCTTTGTTTGCAAAGTAAAGTCTAACCACCACTTGGCGATCGCTGCACGAATTGTTTTTAAAAAAGTTAGCATTGTTAGAATTTATAATATTTGTAATAAAACCTCACAATTAAAAACTAACAGGTATTTGCTAAATAAGGCATAAGGAGACAAAAAGCAGGAGAAATCAAAACTTAAAACTTAAAACTATTCTCTAATTCGATGCCCGATGTCGCGGCGATAGTACATTCCATCGAAATGTATGTATTTGATGGCATTGTAGGCTTGGGCGATCGCTTTATCAAAGTTTTCTCCTATCCCAGTCACGCCTAATACTCTACCGCCATCTGTTAATAGTTGCTTATCTAGCTTTGTACCTGCTTGAAATACACAACTTTTGTCTACTGCTTGGGCGGCTTCAATGCCAGAAATTGCTTGCCCTTTAGTATAGTTGCCTGGATAACCACCTGCTGAGGCGACGACACAACAAGCTGCCCCTGGTTGCCAATTAATAGCCATTTCCCCTAAACGCTGTTCGGTGCAGGCAATTAATAAGTCTTCTAGAGGTGTTGCTAATAAAGGTAAAATTGCTTGCGTTTCTGGATCGCCAAAGCGACAGTTAAATTCTAAAACTTTAAATTCGCCCTGCGGTGTCACCATTAAACCAGCGTAAAGAATGCCGCGATAATCGATACCGCGTTTTTGCAAAGTTGCGATCGCTTTTTGCAATACCTCTTTTTCTATTTTCGCCATCATCTCCGGCGTGACTAGCGGCGCAGGCGCATAAGCCCCCATTCCGCCTGTATTTTCTCCTGTGTCTCCTTCCCCAATCCGCTTGTGATCTTGGGCGGGTAATAAGGGGCGAATTGTTAAGCCATCAGTTAGCGCCAAAACAGACACTTCTTGCCCGATTAAACATTCTTCTACTAAAACAAACTTACCCGCGCTGCCAAATTGTCCTTGGAAGATACTATCAATTGCTCTATGGGCTTCTGCTACGGTATCCGCAACTATTACACCTTTACCTGCGGCTAAACCATCTGCTTTGACGACAATAGGGATTTCTCCTGCATTTACATAGCCTTTAGCTGCGGCTGCATCGGTAAATACGGCTGCCTTGGCTGTGGGAATGCCTGCTTCTGCCATCAGCGATTTTGCCCACGCTTTACTCGCTTCAATTTGCGCTCCGGCGCGAGATGGACCAAATACTTTAATACCTTGATTTTGTAAGTAGTCGGTAATGCCCAAGGATAAAGGTAATTCAGGACCAACTACAACTAAATCGATATTATTACCTAGGGCAAATTGTCCAATTCCTGCAAAATCATCTACGTTTATAGGCAAGTTTTGGCAACGTTGCATAGTTGCTGTACCGCCATTACCAGGAGCGCAGAAAACCTGCTCGATTTTGGACGATTGCAAGAGTTTCCATGCGATCGCGTGTTCTCTGCCCCCATTTCCGACTACTAAAACTTTCACGTTTGCCCTCGCGCTATTCAATCGACAATTATCAATTATCAATTAACTGTCGCCGTATAACTGCAATGAATTGCGCTTACATTTGTAGGTTTGCTGAATTTATTGAGACGTAGCACTGCTACGTCTCTACAATTTTGTTAGACCTCAACTTTTTTGCTGTTGGTAGCGCTCTTTGAATATCCGCTGCTGTTTTTTGTGGTCAACTATTGGCATGGGATAGCCTAGCGCGTCGCGCTCTTCGGCAGATATGTTGCCGCTAATCAAAAATTCTGTATCTACAGACCTTAGTTCGGGCAACCATTCCCTAATATATTCGCCTTCTGGGTCGAACTTTTGTGCTTGGCTTGCAGGATTAAAAATTCTTACAGGTTTGGGGTCCATTCCACTAGAAGCGCTCCATTGCCAACCGCCATTATTAGCTGAGATATCACCATCAATTAGGCGTTGATAAAAGTATTTTTCTCCTAAGCGCGGATCGATTAGCAAATCTTTGGTCAGGAAACTTGCCACAATCATCCGACAGCGATTGTGCATCCAGCCAAGTTCGTTCATTTGGCGCATCGCCGCATCAACTATTGGGTAGCCTGTTCTACCCTCGCACCATGCTTGGAAGTGTTCTTCGTTGTTATCGTAAGGAAAGTTTTTGAATGTCTCGCGGTACGCTCCGATTGCAAGTTCTGGGAAGTTGTATAAAGCGTGTTGATAGAATTCTCGCCAAGCAAGTTCCTGTTGCCAGCCAACAATGCTAGTTTCTACTTCATCGCTGCGGCTATTTTCTAAAGCTTCTTTAGTTGCTTTCCATACTGTGCGAATGCCAATTGCGCCAAATTTTAGCGCCGCACTTAGTTGAGATGTGCCGTTAACTGCGGGGAAGTTGCGCTGTTCTTTGTATTCGTTAATCGCGTTTTGAGTAAATTCTTCTAATCTTTCTTGAGCGGCTGCTTCTCCTGGGGCAATTACTAGCTCGTTTTCCCAATTAAAACCTAAGTCTTTGGCTGTAGGCAAAGGGATTGCTCCTGCTTGCTTGGCTTGCTCCTGTTCGGCGGCTGTAAGAGCGATCGCATCTTGTAGTGTTGCTACAGGTTCAGCCTTTGGTTTGCTGCTCCAGTTGCGCCAAAATGGGCTGTAGACGGTGTAGGGTTGGTTTGCGCCTGTAACGATGTCTTCGGGCGCGTGAAGCAGTTGATCCCAGTTTTTTTCGAGGAAAGCGATACCTTTTTCTTGCAGTGATTCAATTACAGTGCGATCGCGTTCTTGCGAATATGGTTCTACATCCCAGTTCCAAAATACTGCACGAGCATTCAAAGCTGTTGCTAACTTGGGGATAGCTTGAGTAGGATTGCCTTGAATAATTAATAATTGACTGCCAGCTTCAGCGTAGCGCTGTTGCAACTGCTGCAAACAGCCAATCATGTAAGTAACGCGGACTGCGGCAACATCGTCGCGTTCTAAAATATTTGGATCGAGGCAGAATACCCCTACTACTTTTTGACTTTGCGATCGCGCGGCGGCAAGTCCAGTGTTATCCGAGATCCGCAGGTCGCGGCGATGCCAAAATAAAATTAAGTCAGACATTTAATACTATTTCTATACTTTAGTACGAGTGTACTAATAAATTAAGGTTGTTGCTTAGATAAAAGCTCGATAAATTGAGCGTGTTCTGGCGAAGCTAACCCCAATTGTAGAACGGCGATCGCTTTTGCTATATCTCCCGCTAGTAATGCAGCAATATCTAACCACAATCCAGGAAAAACTAGACTTCGCACAACATTATTATCTGGCTGCAACAGCACGTACTCACCTGCTTGGAGAATAAACCAATCGAGTTTATTTTCAAACGTCTGCCAAACAATATATTCTTGAACTCCATTGCGGCGATAGACTCGCTTTTTATCGTACAAATCGTAACTAGCGCTACTAGCAGCAATTTCTACAATTAATTCAGGCGCACCTTCTATATAGTCATCATCGCTGACAAAACTTTGCCCTCCTGACTCTATTCGCAGCAAAGCATCTGGCTGTGGTTCGTTGTCTGGATCTAGACGTACAGTAGCATTGTCACTAAAATCTACTCCTGGTGTTGCCATCCAGTATGCTGATAACCAAGTCATAATTACCGCATGGGGCTTACCATGACTTTTATGACGTACTGGTGATGCCATATATACTACTCCCTCAATTAGTTCAGCTTTCTTCACCTTTGGCATCGCAGTATAACGGCGCTCAAATTCAACTTGGGATAAGCGATCGCCATTTTCTAAAGGCAGGATTTGAGTAGTATTTTGTTGATTATGGGGTACTTGCGTCCTTGATGCGTTCATAAACTAATTGAGGAATGGTTTAGCCAAAAGAAAGCTAGAAATAGATTTGGCATCTACAGGCTCACCTTCTAAAATAGCTTGTTCTAATTCTTGAGGAGTTAGCAAGACTGTTTCTATGTCTTCGTCATCGTCTTGCAAGGGTGGTTTCTCTAAAATCTCTAATTCTTGGGCGAGAAAGGCATAAATAATTTCATCGGAATAACCAGGCGCAAGGAAAAATTCACCTAGTTTTTGCCACTTATGAGCGCGATATCCCGTCTCTTCTTCTATTTCCCGTTTGATTGTCGCGGCTGGATCTTCGCTTGGTTCTACTGTACCTGCGGGAAATTCTAATAATCTACCTTGAATGGCAAACCGATATTGGCGCACGAGTACGAGTTTACCTTCGGGAGTTACTGGTACTGCTAACGCACCGCCTGGATGTCTGATACATTCCCAATCGCCTTCTACCCCGTTGGGTAAGCGCAGGCGATTGACTTCAAAATCAAATTTACGCCCTCGGTAGTGCAGGCGTTGTTTGAGTAATTGGGGAGGTTCTCTTTTTACTGGCATTTTGGATGAGGAGACAAGGTGATGAGGGAACAAAGAGACAAGGAGACTACAGAGGGATGGGGGATTAAGCTGGAAGTTTTGTTACTCCTGAACAGTCTAGTGCTTGTAGTAGCTGCGCGATCGCTTTTCCGGAAACTGGCTCTACCCAATTGGGCGCAATCTCAGCTAGCGGTACTAAAACAAAGGCTCTTTCGCTCATGCGCGGGTGAGGTAATTGTAAGCTTGGGGTGTCCAGAATTACATCGTCGTATAGCAGGAAGTCAATATCTAAAGTTCTTGCGCCCCATCTTTCTTGACGCACTCGACCAAATTTAACTTCTGTTTGTAATAATATTTCCAGCAATTGCTGGGGTGATAGTGCAACTACTTGCAGCACAGCACAGCCATTAATATAATCTGGCTGGGGTGGTCCAATTGGCTTTGTCTGATACCAGCTAGATTTTGCTTGGATGTTAATGTTTGGTGTAGCCGCTAATACTTGTAAGGCAGCTTCTAAAATACCTAGAGAATCGCCCAAATTGCTGCCTAGAGCGATCGCGCATTGTCCAGTTTCCACTAATTCAATACCTTGAGTTATTAGCAAAAAAGTTGTTTGCCACTTCATACATAACTTTATATTTGGTTGCGATCGCAGCGATCCCAGCCAATTGCGGTAAAATCTACAAAAAGGTTGTTGACTGGTTTTGAAGTAGCGTTACTGAGGAACTATACTAAAGTGTCCAAATTGCTCCCCTGGCTCAAGGAACGAACCAGCAAGCCAAGTGATTCTCAGCCTAGAGTAGCAAAAGCGCAATCCGAGCAAGGCAAAGAATCAACTCAAGCCAAACTATCTCCACCTGCAAAGTTGTGGGATGGAGTGCAAAAATTATCTAGCCAGCTACTTGCTAAACTCCCAAACGATAAGCCCTTGTATCGTTACAAAAGATTCTGGTTGGCTGTTGGTGTTGGTGGTGGTGCGATCGCTTTTACAGGCATTTGGTGGTCAATTGAGAGCAGTTTGCCAGATGCTAAGGAATTATATACCTTTGTCCGCGATGATACCCTAACTATCAAAGCTGGTAATGGCGACATCCTGCAACAAACAGGACCAGCAACTAGAGAACCTTTAAAACTTACCCAAGTTCCTAAACCCCTGCTTCAAGCTTTTATCGCCTCTGAAGATCGCCGTTTTTATCAGCATCATGGGGTAGATTATCATGGCATCGTTCGCGCCTTCTTGAGCAATATTAGATCGCGCAACTTGGTAGAAGGCGGTAGCACGATTACTCAACAGTTATCGCGGATTTTATTTCTAAATCAAGAACGTACTTTATGGCGCAAGCTAAAAGAAGTCAGTTTGTCGCAGAAAATTGAGCGGACTTTAAGCAAGGAGCAAATTTTAGAACGCTATCTCAATTTAGTTTATTTAGGTTCGGGTGCTTACGGTGTTGGCGATGCTTCGTGGGTGTACTATAGCAAGCCAGTTAATAAGCTAACTCTAGCAGAAATGGCAACGATCGCCGGGTTAGCCCCCGCGCCTAGTCTTTATTCTCCGGTAGTAAATCCAGAAGCCGCTAAAGCACGCCGCAATTTAGTTTTACAGCGGATGCAACAAGATGGCGTAATTACCCCGCAAGCAGCAAAAACAGCAATTTCCGCCCCAATTGCCCTAAAACCTAGTTTACCGAGGCGATTGCAGGTACAAGCACCTTATTTCACAACTTTTATTCAACAAGAATTACCAAAATACGTTTCCTCAGAACAGTTAGAAGCAGGCGGATTGACAATTGAGACTACCTTAAACCCCAAGTGGCAATCAGCAGCAGAAGCAGCAGTCAAAAATACTGTGGCGCAAAACGGACGCTGGCAAGGTTTTCAAGAAGCATCTTTAGTGAGCATCGATCCCCGCACAGGTGAAATTAAAGCCTTGGTAGGGGGAAAAGACTTTTATAAAAATCAATTTAACCGCGCTACGCAAGCCAAACGCCAGCCAGGATCGACATTTAAGGGGTTTGTATATGCAGCAGCGATCGCAACAGGAATGTCTCCCTATAATTCCTATATTGATGCGCCCTTTGTTATTGAAGGCTACGAACCCAAAAATTACGATCGCGATTATCGCGGTTGGATGACGATGCGCGATGCTTTTACTGCTTCAATTAATACAATTGCCGTCAAGGTATTACTTGATGTGGGGTTTAATCCTACGATTAAACTTGCTCGTAATATGGGAATTAAATCTCAGCTTAAACCTACTTATTCTTTAGCTTTAGGTTCTAATGAAGTAACTTTGCTAGAACTAACTAGCGCTTATGGAACATTAGCAACCCAAGGCAAGCATATAGAAGTTCATGGCATTCGGCGGATTAGCGATCGTAGTGGCAAGGTTATTTACACCTCCAAATACAAGCAAAAACAGGTCTTAGACCCAGGTAGCGCCGCAATTATGACCTGGATGCTCAAAAGTGTAGTGCAATCAGGTACGGGACGCGCGGCGCAGTTAAATCGCCCTGTTGCTGGTAAAACTGGAACTTCCGATAAAGCACGGGATTTGTGGTTTGTCGGTTATATTCCGCAAGTCGTAACAGGTGTGTGGTTAGGCAACGATAACAATCGTCCGACTAGCGGTAGCAGCAGCACAGCCGCTTATACTTGGCATCAATTTATGGCGCAAGCAGTTGATGGCATGGCTGTAGAGGAATTTCCCACTAGACCAAAGTTAGTTGGACGCAAGGGTAGCATCAAAGCAGAACCGCTTAAGTCGAAACGGATAATTACTAAACGTATTCCCCGCCGGAGACTTGGCGAAGGAGAAAACGCAGTTTTACAAGCACCTGATGAATCTAATCGCCGTTCTAGAAGAAATAGATACGATCGCCAAGAAACAAATGAAGCAACGCCAAGAAGACGGCGGCGCTATGGTGCTAACGTGCAGGAATCGCAACCATCAACAAGGCGCATCCGTAGGCGCAGACAACCCACAGATGCACCACCGCCAGCAGCGCAAGCACCACAAAGGCAGCGCGAACAAGCACCAGATAATCCCGTTCCTCAAGTCAAGCCTACTAGGTCTTGGCGCGAACGGCTACGACCAGTAGAACGCCCTCGTAGTAACCCCCCGCCCGCACCTGCACCCGCACCAGATCCAACCCCAGGTTTTGGCAGCGACGGCTGAAACAGTGACCAGTGACCAGTGACCAGTGACCAGTTAGTAATTGTGCAGTGAATATTCTGTGCAGCGACTATTTATAGGGGACTAGGTAATGTCCAGTTAAGAGACAGCGGCTAGCCGATGTTAACTGTACCAACTAATAACTCTTTAACCGATCGCTGGTCACTGTTAAACCTGCCCTCAATCTTCGGGGAGATGCAAAATCGATCGCATTTCTGTATGCTCTTAAAATCAGAATATATCTAACTCAAGGGGAATAACATGATTAGTTTATTAATGCAAACAGCAGCCCAAGCAGCGGAAAATCAGCCCCATTTTCCTGTATCGGCAACATTGGTATATATAGCTGGCTTTATTGCTGCCGTAACTATTGGCTCGATCGCTTGGTACAATTCTAAGCGCCCTGTAGGTTGGGAAAATAAAGAACGTCCTGATATCGTACCTGAAGTTAAAAAAGAAGAAACCCCTGGTTTGGGCGAACCAAAGGCGTAGAGACGTAGCACTGCTCCATCTCTACTGCTACGTCTCTACTCAATTTTGATCCTCAACCCAACGGCGGTATAGTTTTTGAATTGTTTTGAGTACCGCGTTGTATGCGGGTTGAGGTGATTCATTTTTTGGATCTAAAGTTTGCAATTTACTCAACATTTGGGCTTCTTCGGTAGCGACATCACCATCGCTGTAGATTAAGCCGCCGATCGCTTCTACTAAGTTTTGGTAATCTTCAGAACTGGGGCGATCGCCTAAATACTGTTTTACCCACTCATAGCATTCTGTTGTCTGCACTTGCCTTAGTTCGTGCAATAAAGGGTAAATTTCTGGATCTGTAGCTACGCCTTTATCTTGAGCAACTTGGTTTAGATATTTACGTTCTTCTGGCTGAATTTTACCGTCTAGCCAAGCTGCACAGATCAAAATTTTGACTAATTGCTTTACGTTGTTTGTTGCCATTACTTTTGCTCTCCTCAACTCCTTATAGAATCGCATACAACCTTAATTAGCTGTTTTCTTTAACCGCACCATAAAGAAACCATCCATTTGCTGAGTATATGGTAAGACTTTTATCCAGCCTTCTTTTGTGGCAAAGCTAACGTAAGGAGAATCAGCAGGCGGTGCTTCGATCTGCCAATGAGGATTATTTGCTAAAAATGGGCGAATTATGCCTTCGTTTTCCTGCGGGTGTAAGGTGCAGGTAGCATAAACAAGTATGCCGCCAACCTTGACATACTTAGCAGCTTGTGCGAGTAGTTCGGACTGCAACGCTGTAAGCTCTTGGATGGTAGCTGGAGTTTGTCGCCAGCGTGCGTCGGCGTGGCGGTGGAGAGTACCTAAGCCAGAACAAGGAACATCTAGTAAAACTCGGTCAGCAGTATCGATAAATTGAGTAAAGTTACGGCTATCGCCAACGCAAATTTGAATAGAATGCAGTTGCAGGCGATCGCAATTTGCCTTAAGTTTTTTTAGGCGCGAGGCGGTGCGATCGCACGCCCAAATTGTCCCGCGATCTTGCATCAATTCAGCAATATGAGTAGTTTTTCCCCCTGGTGCAGCACAAGCATCAATGACAACTTCATTGGGTTGGGGAGCGAGTAAATGGCTAACTAATTGAGCGCTACTATCTTGTACAGTCCACCAACCAGCACTAAAACCAGGTAGATTTTGCACTGCGCCTGTACTACCAGACAATCGCAAAGCTTGGGGTAAATGGGGAACGCGATTTACAGTTATACCTGTAGATTGCAGTGCTGTTTCTACTTGTTCTGTAGAAGCAAGTAGCGGGTTTATTCTTAAATCGAGTGCTGGTGTTTGGTTAAACCAGATGCATAATTGTTCGGTTGCTTCAAAGCCAAATTCTTTTAGCCATACTTCGACAATCCAATTGGGGAAGCTATGGAGAATGCCTAAACGTTCTACAGGATCTTCAGGTAGCTTTAAAGGATCGTTCCCTGCAACTGATAGACGAATATATTGCCGCAGTAAGCCATTAACAAAGCCTGTTAATCCTGGAAATCCGTTTTTCTTGGCAAGTTCTACTGTGGAATTAACCGCCGCCGATGGGGGAATGTGGTTGAGATAGCGCAGTTGGTAGAAGCCTAAATGCAGAATAGCGCGGAGGTTTGGGGGTTGTTTTTCGGCTTTTTTGGTTGCTAGTTGGTCAATTAGTGCATCGAGCGATCGCATTCTTCTGGTGCTGCCATATACTAACTCAGTGACTAAACGGCGATCGCTTGTATTTAATTCAGTATTACTCAATGCCCGATCTAAGGCTACATCGGCGTAGGCTCCTTTATGTACGGCATATAGAGCTATAAAAGCTAGTTGGCGAGAATCTTTCATAGCTTTAGTTTAGACTTATTGGACGAACGCAGATGAACGCAGATGGTTTTGCTGTGTTACGAAAAAAGCCTCCAGTTGTGGAGGCTTAGATGGTTTGGAGATGGAATTTTAGATGAAGAAACTAAATGCTGTTCTTACAGCTAGTATGCCAGCGATCGCACTGGCAACTAAGGAAGTCAGTGCTGTACTAAATAACCACCATGCTGCTCCTGCGGCGGCTTTTTTGGTTTCTGCTGCTTGCTTTTGTGTTTGCTGTTTGAGTGCTTCTAGGCGTTTTTGGGTTTCTGTTTGGATGCGTTCGGCTTGGTGCAATACTTTGTCTCTAGTACCTTCAATTTGAGCGATAATGCGGTTGGCATCTGCTTCGGAAATGTCTTCGCGGGAACTAAGGACTGCTACTAATGTATCGCGATCGAAGGAACTTATGCGATCGCGTAAAGCCGTAAATCCTGCTTGCGGATCGTCAAATAATTTGCTAAAGTCCTGCGTGATTCCTTCGTAATTTAGCTCTGGACGCTCCAAGGAGTTGAGGTAATTGCGGATTTTGCCAAAAACTCCATCAATTGCCGATTGGACTGTTTGCTGAATCTTCTGCGCTTGCTCCACAATTGAGTTGCGGACAGATTCTACTCGATCGGCGATTTGGTTTGCTTCTTCTTCGCTGATATCTTCCCGTTGCGATAGGAGTGCAACTAAGGTAGAACGGTCGAATTTAGATAAGCGATCGCTTATACTGCCTAAGCCTGAACGCGGATCGTTGAGCAATAATTGCAAGTCTCGCTTAATACTATCGG
This sequence comes from Aliterella atlantica CENA595, assembly GCF_000952155.1. Lineage (GTDB taxonomy): Bacteria > Cyanobacteriota > Cyanobacteriia > Cyanobacteriales > Chroococcidiopsidaceae > Aliterella > Aliterella atlantica. The sequence goes on from NZ_JYON01000005.1 coordinate 144,864, forward strand.
GGTTGAGTTCTTCTTTGTTGGTATTACGCAAGTAGCTTTCGAGATTGCTCTCAAAATCTACAACTTGTTTGGTAGCGCGGCTAGCTAAACGACGTGGTGCTTTGACGATGCTAGTAATGCTTGCTTGGATTTGGTCGATCGCTTTATTTACTTGTTCTTCGCTCAAATCTTGGCGCTGACTGAGGAGTTTTACTAGAGTTTCTCTATCTACTTGCGACAATCTTTCGCGCAGTGCTAAGGCTCCTTCTTTGGGATCGTCGAGCAATTTTGTTAAATCGCGCTTAATTCCTTCTGGATCTAGCTCCTCTAGGTTGGTATTGCGGAGATATTCAGCAATTTTAGTTGTAGTTTGCTCGTATTGTTCTTGAGCTTTTCCTACTAATTTTTGCGGCGCTTGCAAGATGTTACTGCGTACGGATTCAATTTGATCGAGGGTTTGATTGATTTGCTCCTCGCTCAAGTCTTGACGCTGACGCAGTAGTTGTACCAAGGTATCGCGATCGAATTGTGACAATCTTTCGCGCAATACGCTAATTCCAGCTTGCGGATCTTCAAACAATGTTTGGAAGTCGCGCTTAATTCCTTCAGGATTAAGTTCTTCTTTGTTGGTATTGCGTAAATACTCTTCTACTTTGGTACGTAGTTCGCTAGCTCTAGCTTTAGCTTGCTCTTGCAACTCATTGGCTCTATTTAAGACACTATCGCGGCTGCTTTCCAGTTGGCTAACTATTCCTTCGGCTTCCTCATTACTGATATCTTGGCGTTGGTTGAGGAGTTGGACTAAGGTATTGCGATCGAATTGCGACAATCTTTCGCGCAGCGCCTCAAAGCCTGCTTGCGGATCTTCTAGTAGTTTCTGGAAGTTCTGCTTAATCCCTTCAGGATTTAGCTCTGCTTTTCCTGTTTTGCTTAAGTAATCTTCCACAGAAGCGCGGATATCTTTTGATTCTCCCTGCGGTGCATATTGAAGACTATCTAAAACTTCGTTGCGGATGCTTTCTAGTTGCTCTGCAACTTCTTGGACTTTGGCTGGTAGCAAGTCACCGCGATCGCTTAACTTTTGTGTAAAATACTCTAAGTTTATTTGCTCTAGTTGTCTTCTTACTGTTGCAGGATCGGCTTCTGGGTCGTAGATGACATCTTTGAATTCATTTTTGATTGTCTCCCGATTCAAGTGCCAAGCATAGGAATTTTGCAAGTAGTCATCTACATCGGCTTTGATGGTATTGAAAGGTAGTGCAGGTGCTTTCTCGGCTACAGAAACGCCAATTTTACTAGCTTGTTCTGTCGCTTTACCTGCTAGTTGCTGCAATTGACCAGAAATTTTTTCTACATCTAAATCGGATAAATCTGTTCTTTTCAGGACTGTTCCCAACAGCGTGCTAGCACCTAGTTGCATAGCTTGGTTGATTACACCGCCATTCTTTTGTCCGTTACCTTGATTGCTAGCTACCAACTTTTGCAGTTGTGCGCCTAAATCGCCAGAACGCAACTCTTCTGGAGTAGCTGATTGCAAAAAGTTTTGGATTTGTGCTTGCGGATTCTGTTGCTGACCGACTACATTTTTCCATGCACCTTCTAGTTGATCTACAACTTTGTTAATGTCAGCACGAGAAAAGTCTGTGCGGCTGCTAACTAAGTCTACTAAAGTTTGACGGTCAACATTTAACCCTTCACTGCCAGCTAAAGAGCGTAAATCGGAACTATTGAGGATTTTTTCAAACTGCTTGCCAATTTCCTCAACATCAAGTTTAGGCAATTGCACGTTTGCTAAAGAACTCTGCAAAGTATCGCGGATACTGTTAGGGTCAATTCCTGAAGTCAATTCGCGGCGAACTGCGGCGGTAACAGCTTCAGCAGTAGATACAACTTGCGATGATGCTGCGTTTGCACCAATAGCGGCGGCTGCTGTCCCCATCAAGCCTTGAAAACCTGATGTCGCGGTACTTACTACCGAACCGATTAACGAGCCTACTGCGGTCGATCCTACCCACACTAGCAGCGAGAAGTAAGTCGACCAGATAACTATACCTGTAATCGCGCCTAATACTGTGCTGCTAACTAAGCTGAGTTTGACAGCGAGGAAACAAGCAATAAACAAGGCGATACTGACTGTAATTAACGTCCAAAGACCTACAGCAGTTTCTATTTTACGAATTGTTCCGCCTAAACTTTCTGATTCGTCAGAGTTCGATGAACCTCCTAACGCCGAAATACCAAAAGCTACAGAGAAGTTTGTTAATAGTAATTGAAAAGCAAAAGCCATCAAGACTCCTGCAATCAAGGCAATAAAAAACTGAGTTCCTGAAAATATAGCTACTTCGGTTATAGGGATGTCAGCAACCCAATAGCGTCCGTTGCCAACATCAAAGATTGTTGTTGCACTGGGAAACATCTTATCTTCCTTAATTAAAATCTATTAATTTTGCTGAAATTGAAAGCTGCTACATTGCTGTTGTTTCAGCAGTTTTTGGTGGACACTTACTATATGCATTTGACAGCACTCAACAGAACTCCCTCCCAAGTCTGAAACTAAAGTAAATAATTGTTATGAGAAAGTAATTTAAGTCTTGACGCTTCATCTACTAAAGTTTCGGATTTAATGTGCTGATTGACTAAATTAAGTTCCAATAGTTACTTAACTCACATCTTGCACCATCCCGCCAAAGAATAAATTCCTTGGCTCATAGCTTAAGTCGGATAAATCCGACTTTCCTGGGATTGAACTGTGTTTTAGTCCGTTTTAACGGACTTCTACTATCAGCCTTGAAATTGATTTCAAGGCTGATGAGGCAAGGTGCAAGATCTAAGTTAAGATAGACAAGCAAAAAATTGCCTGCAGTAGCTTTGTTCGGCAAATAATTCTTGAATTAGACTAAAATTTGTCCGCGTTTAACTGGAAATTCTTGGCAACTGTTACCTAGATAAATAAATATTTATTGGCGATAAATGAGTCAATAGTAGTAAGTGGATATATACTTGCTGCTAAAAAAATCTATAAGTAGGTAGAGATAGGTAGGCTAATTACTCTATTGCAGAGTATAGATACGATCGCACCAGCTATACTGTTTCCCGCAGATTGGCTAGCTTGCTAGTTCTAGAGCGCCTAAATAGTCAAAAAAAGCTAAAAGAGAATTTTTACGGGAAAATTATGTCCAAAAACTTATATAAATTTGCCCTACAAGCTGTTAATTTCTTAGGTAGCACATTAGCATAGAAATGTGACTAATTTGGATTCTTCCTTACGCTCTCTAGAACAAGGCAACTGGCTCAAGCTAATTTGCGGAGCTAGTTTTGGGCATCTACCTGCGGTGCGAAATTTAACGCTAGCTTATGCATTAGCTGGTGCTGACTGTATTGATGTAGCAGCAGATGAGGCGGTAATTGCTGCCGCCAGAGAAGCTTTGCAAATTGCCAAGACATTGGCAGTAGCAGCTAGAGCGCGAGGGTATGGTAGTAAAAATATCTCACCTTGGTTAATGGTGAGTTTAAACGATGGAGAAGACCCGCATTTTCGCAAAGCTGAATTTGACTCAACTCAATGTCCGCCAGAATGTCCGCGTCCTTGCCAGCAAATTTGTCCGGCGCAAGCAATTGTATTCAATCGCTCGGCAGATGAGTTTTCTGGAGTAGTAGCACCTAGCTGTTATGGCTGCGGGCGGTGTTTGCCAATTTGTCCGAGTCAAATAATTACCGCCCAGTCTTATATCGCCAAAAAAGAAGCGATCGCACCATTAGTATTATCAACAGGGGTAGATGCAGTTGAAATTCACACGCAAGTAGGCAGAAAAGACCAATTTAGCCAATTATGGACTAGCGTTCAGCCTTGGGTGAGCAAGCTAAAATTAGTTGCCATTAGTTGCCCAGACGGTGAAGGGTTAATTGATTATTTATGGAGCATATATAAGCTAATTTCCCCATTACCTTGCGCTTTAATCTGGCAAACAGACGGGCGACCAATGAGCGGCGATATTGGCGACGGTACAACTATAGCTGCAATTAAGTTAGCGCAAAAAGTCTTAGCTGCAAACTTACCTGGCTACGTACAACTAGCAGGCGGAACTAATAGTTATACAGTACCAAAGTTAAGAGCAACGGGAATGTTAAAGGGACAAGAAAGAATCTCCCCTGCCTCCCCTGCTCCCCCTGCCTCCATCTCCGGTATCGCCTACGGTAGTTACGCCCGCGTGCTGTTGTCACCTATACTCGATCGCTTAGAACATACTCAAATGAATCAAAATCATGAAATATCAGCTATTCGCCTTGAGGAACAACCCCAATTGCTCTGGGAAGCTGTAGAAGTAGCGCATAACCTTGTATCTTTGCTCAAACCATCTCCTACAGCCTGCTAACAGTTTTCGCTCCTTTTGTCCCATCGCTCTACGTTAATAACGTCACTGTAGAAAGAATGCAGATTACAGACGATCTCCAAAAACTAATTGACATTTTGCCAGCAGAGATTCAACAGGTATTAGAGACGCACCCATCGCGGGACAGTTTGATTGAAGTGGTAATGGATTTAGGACGCTTGCCAGAAGCCCGTTTTCACAATCAAGCTGAGTATTTATGCGATGAGCCTGTTTCTCAAGAACAGTTGAATGATTGTATCGAGCGAGTCGGACTATTTGGCGGCGACAATCGCGCTGGAATTGAGCGCACTTTGCACCGGATTAGCGCTATCCGCAATCGTACTGGAAAAATTATCGGTCTAACTTGTCGTGTCGGTCGGGCAGTATTTGGCACGATTGGCATGATTCGGGACTTAGTAGAGACGGGGCAATCTATTTTGATGCTCGGTCGTCCTGGCGTGGGTAAAACTACAGCATTGCGGGAAATTGCCCGCGTTTTGGCAGATGAATTAAATAAACGAGTTGTAATTATCGACACTTCCAACGAAATTGCTGGCGATGGCGATGTAACGCACCCAGCAATCGGTAGGGCAAGAAGAATGCAAGTAGCCCGCCCCGAACTTCAGCATCAGGTGATGATTGAAGCGGTAGAAAACCATATGCCAGAAGTAATCGTGATCGATGAAATTGGTACGGAACTAGAAGCAATGGCGGCGCGAACAATTGCCGAACGAGGCGTTCAGCTTGTCGGTACGGCACACGGCAACCAAATCGAGAACTTGATTAAAAACCCTACATTGTCTGACTTAGTTGGCGGTATTCAAGCTGTGACATTGGGAGATGATGAAGCAAGACGCAGGCGCAGTCAAAAAACTGTGTTAGAACGCAAAGCGCCACCAACCTTTGAAATCGCTGTAGAAATGCAGGAACGTCAAAGTTGGGTCGTACACGTCAGCGTAGCAGATACAGTAGATAATTTGCTGCGCGGACGGCAACCGAGTCCGCAAGTGAGAACAGTTAATGCAGATGGCAATGTAGACATTGTTCAACAGTCGCCACCAGTACCAATTGCGCCTAGACAAGCGTTAGGTAGAGCATGGCAAGGCGAAGAAAGGATAGATGATTCTAGCTTAAGTGCGCGATCGCCTGGCTGGAGAGAAACGGGTAAGATGATTCCCATGCCTCAAGTAACCAAAGAGCGGCTATCGGGCGAAAGAGAGTTTGAGCGCTTGTTAGAAGAATCTTTTGGCGAGCGCGATCGTTTTGACTTTCATACCAGCAAATCGGCAGGACCAAATGGCGAAGATTTGCCTTTGCATATATATCCTTACGGTGTCAGCCGCCATCAGTTGGAACAAGTAATTCAAGTATTGAATTTACCTGTAGTGCTAACTAAGGATATTGATAGCGCTGATGGCATATTAGCATTGCGATCGCACGTCAAAAACCATTCAAAGTTGCGCCATATTGCCAGAGTTCGCCAAGTACCGATTCACATGATTAAGGCAAGTACCATTCCCCAAATTACGCGATCGCTCAGGCGGTTGTTGGATATGGACGAACCAGGAATTGGCGACGAGCGGGAACTAAGTTTATTTACGCACAACGGCAGCGAAGATGAAATGGATGCCCTAGAAGAAGCAAGACTAGCTGTAGAGCAAATTGTTATTCCCAAAGGACAACCCGTAGAATTATTACCTCGTTCTGCCAAAGTGCGAAAAATGCAACACGAACTTGTAGAGCATTACAGGCTCAAATCTGACAGCTTTGGCGACGAACCCAACCGCCGTTTGAGGATTTATCCAGCGTAGAAGATAATTCGTAATTCGTAATTCGGACAGGGGAAGGATAATTCGTAATCCCCCTTGTCTCCCTTGTCTCCCTTGTCCCCCATTCCCCTTGTCCTTCATTATTTATTTAGGAAACTTAGTGGAAAAGAAAAATATTGATTAATATACTGTTGATGCTGATGCTCGGCATTAGATATTAACGGTAAAACTGCGACATGGATCTGTACGGCGCTCTTCAATCCCTTGGCATTGCTAATCCTGGTGGCTCAGGCTGGCTGGCGGTGGTGTTTACCTTCCTTTTAGCTTGGGGGGTAACTTATCGCTTTATTCCTGCAGTGCGATCGTTCGCTTTGCGTGTAGGTTGGGCAGATCAACCCAACGCCCGAAGACTGAACCGAGAACCATTACCCAATGCTGGCGGGTTAGCTATTTATGCTGGAGTAGTTGCGGCGCTAATATTAGCAACATTTTTAAGACCGATAATATTGCAAGATGTGTTAGCCGAGGTGCTAACTATCTTGCTTGGCGGGTCAATTTTGGTGTTAGTCGGCTTTATTGACGACCAGTATGGTTTACCTCCTTACTTGCGCCTTTTAACTCAAATTCTCACAGCATTACTACTAATTGCTAATGGTACTCATATCCAAGTGACTTTAGGTACGCCCATCGATCCGCTGCTATCAAATTTAATTACTGTAGTTTGGGTGGTAGGCATTACCAACGCCATTAACTTAATGGATGGAATGGATGGTTTAGCTGGGGGGATTAGTTTTATTACAGCAATGAGCCTGTTAGCTGTGTCGGCTCAGTTTGAAACCCGCGCCGCTGCAACGTTGCTTTTAGCTGCATTAGGAGGTGCGGCGCTGGGCTTTTTACGCCATAATTTCCATCCTTCACACATCATCATGGGCGATGCTGGAGCCTACTTTTTTGGCTACGTGTTAGCAGCAACCAGTATTATCGGCAATTTGAAAGTAAATACAATCTTTGCTCTGGTTCCACCAGCATTATTTTTACTTCTACCAGTGCTAGATACTACTCAGGTATTTGTGCGGCGGTTAATGGCTGGGAAAAACCCCCTTAGCACTCCTGGAAAAGACCACCTCCACCATCGTTTGCTGGCGCTAGGCTTATCCCAACGTCACACTGCCCTGACTTTGTGGATAGTTACCCTGGTTTGTAATTTGCTGGCGATGAGAGTTCAAGGCATGAACTCGGCAGTAATCCTAACTACAGCATTTAGTATTGTTCTGTTGCTAGGTTTTACTGTCTGGCAGAGGCTTAGAGCCGTATTGAAAGGAGCTTGAAAAAGTCAAAAATCAGAATTTAACGCGCTATCAAAGAAATCGATTAATTGTTTAAATCCCCTACTTTCAAGTATGGGGATTAACTGGTCACTGGTCACTGGTCACTGGTCACTGTTAAGCCATTACCATGCCACCGTCTACGTTAAATACTTGCCCTGTGATGTAAGCTGCTGCTGGATCGGCGGCTAAGAATTTTACCATGCCAGCAATTTCTTCTGGTTGCCCAAAACGCGCCAAGGGGATGTACTTTAAAATGTCTTCAGATTGCACATCGCTAGTCATATCAGTTGTAATAAAGCCAGGAGCGACGGCATTAACGGTTATGCCGCGCGGTGCGAGTTCTTTGGCTACAGTTCTGGTAAAACCAATTACCCCAGCCTTGGCGGCGCTGTAATTGGCTTGTCCTGGGTTGCCCATTTGCCCAGCTACAGAAGTAATACTAATAATTCTGCCCGATCGCTGTTTGAGCATCACTTTACTAACGGCGCGGGTACATAAAAATACGCCTGTAAGGTTGAGATCGATTACTGCTTGCCAATCTTCCGGCTTCATACGCAAGAGCAATGTATCGCGGGTAATACCAGCGTTGTTAACCAAAATATCGACGCGATTCCATTTTTCCATAACAGCGTTCAGCAGACTGTCTACTTGTTCGGCTTTAGAGACATCTGCTTGCAGGGCGATCGCACTTCCCCCAGCAGCAACAATTTCTGCTACCACCTCATCAGCAGCTTGACTTGAACTAGCGTAGTTGACAGCGACGCTAGCGCCTTCTGTAGCTAAATAAAGAGCGATCGCTTTTCCTATTCCCCGCGAAGCGCCAGTAACGATCGCGACTTTACCTTGCAAGCGTTGCATTCCTTCTGGCAGTGCTTCCATAATCAGTCCTCTAGTTTGCGTACTGTTAAACGATTTTACGTAAATATGGACATAAAACTGAAACTAGAAAATCTAGCGAGTAACATTAAAAGTAGCAACGTATCAAAGCGATTAGCCCAAGATCGAGCTAACAGCTACTAGCTCCCAGCCAATTAACAAACTATTTTGTCCTATGGCAACTAAACAGCAGTTCAATAGCTTTGAAGAATTAATTTCTGGTTCGAATTTACCCTTATTAGTTGATTTTTACGCCGATTGGTGCGGTCCTTGTCAAATGATGGCGCCAATTTTAGAGCAAGTAGGCACTCAACTTAAAGATCGATTGCGTGTAGCCAAAATCAACACCGATAAGTACCCGCAACTAGCTAGCCAGCACCATATCCACGCTTTACCCACTTTGGTACTGTTCAAGCAAGGCAAACCTGTAGATCGCATCGAAGGCGTAATGCCAGCCGATGCTTTGGTTCATCGCTTGCAGGGATTGGTGTAGGTTAGAGAAAAGGAGACAGGGAGACAAGGAGGACAAGGGGACAAGGAAGATACAAAACCTAAATAATTTATTCATCTCCCCCTGCTTCCCCTGCTCCCTAAGTCCTGCGGACGTTGAAACAACACCAATCTTGCCGCCGCCAGATAGCAGCGACAAGCCAGCCGTTACGTTCTAAAGCATCGGCAACATCAGCCGCTTGTTCGAGCAAAACTCCGCTAAAAATGCCCCATGCTGAAGGTTTAGCGATCGCTGCTACGTGCGGAATCATTTGAATAATTACGTCGGCAAGGATATTGCATACTACTCCATCTACAGGCTGCTCGTGGCTGAGTTTCTTGACTAGCTCTACACTGCCTTTATCAACAATTAAGCTTTCGTGGTTAATTTTATTTAACTCTCGGTTGCTACCTGTTGCTTGCACTGCTAAAGGATCTGTGTCTACAGCGTAGACTTTGCTAGCTCCTAGTAACAATGCACCTATGGAAAGGATGCCAGAACCGCAGCCGATATCTGCCAAGACTTCACCTTGAGCATCTTCATCTATCCGCATTTCTAATGCTTCTAGACATAGCTGAGTAGTGGCATGATTGCCAGTGCCAAAAGCGACACCAGGATCGAGCCTGAGAACCAAGCGTTCTGTTTCTGGTGTAGGTAACCAAGCTGGATTAATCAAAAAGCGATCGCCAATTTCTTGGGGTTGCCAGTATTGTTTCCAGCTACTTGCCCAATCTTCCTCATCCATCAATTGCCAGCACATTGATGGCGCTGGCATATCTACTAACAAAGCATCTTGACGCAGCCAAAGAGAAAGCGCTGCCAAATCCAACAATTGGACTTGGCTTCTGGGTAAATAAGCCCTAACTAAAAAACCATCGCTTTTTTTCTCGCTTGCCGTTCCCTTACACCCAAACTTATCCAAGCGCCAGAAAATAGTGTCTTCCAAGCTTGGATCGCACGTAATTTGCAATTCCCACCAACTATTTGCCATAACGATCGCACATTGCCTACTGCCACATTTAGCATTGCTATAAAGTTACTGTATAAGCGTCTCGAATCCCAGGCACTTTGGTAATTTCTGTCAAAATCCCATCGGGCAGAGGATCGTCCAAACTCAATACCATTACAGCATCACCGCGTACGATTTTCCGTCCTACTTGCATACTGGCAATATTGACATTAAAGCTGCCTAAGAGCGAGCCAATTTTACCAATTAATCCAGGCATATCGCGGTGCAATGTAAACAGCATATGTTGACTGGGCGGCACGTTGATCGGAAATTCGTCAATATCTGTAATCCGAATTTCGCCATCGCCGAGCAACGCCCCTGTAACCGAATGAGCGCCCAAAGAGCCTTTGGCTTCTAAGTGCAACGAACCTGCATAGTCTTTGACTGCTGCATCGCGCGTTTCAATTACCCGAATACCCCGCTCTTTTGCTTCGATCCCAGCGTTGACATAATTTACTCTTTCTCGCAAAGCTTGAGACAGCAATCCTTTGAGCGATGCAACTACTAAGGGCTGGCTTTTATTGGTAGCGAGTTCCCCTTGAAGTTTGACATTAAGTAACTCTACTCTACCGCCTGCTAGCTGACCGACAAACTTGCCTAAAGTCTCGGCTAGTTGCATATATGGTCTAAGTTCTTCCATGACATCTGGGCTAATACCAGGGATATTCACAGCCGAACGGGCTGGCAAACCTAGTAATACATCCCGAATTTGCTCGGCGACATCTATAGCTACGTTCACTTGTGCTTCGGCAGTAGATGCTCCCAAGTGGGGAGTTAAAATTGCTTGTTTGCCTAATGCTCTTAACGCCGATTCTCCCAAAGGTTCAGTTTCATACACATCTAATGCTGCGCCAGCAATTTGCCCGTTTTTCAAGGCTTCGGCTAAAGCTACTTCATCAATAATCCCGCCTCTAGCGCAGTTGATAATTCTGGCATTGGGCTTCATCTTGGCTAAAGCTTCAGCATCGATCAGGTGCGTCGTTTCTGGCGTTTTGGGCATATGCAGCGTGATGTAATCAGCTTCGCGCAGCAACAAATCTAGTTCTACCAAGCGACAGCCTAGCTGATCTGCTCTTTCTGTAGAAATGAATGGATCGTAAGCTATTAGTTTCATGCCCATTGCTTTAGCGACATTGGCAACGTGAGAGCCAATTTTTCCCAAGCCGACAACGCCGAGAGTTTTTTTATAAACTTCAGCACCGACATAGCTTTTACGATCCCATTGTCCGCTTTTGACAGAACTATTAGCATCGGGAACGTAGCGAGATAGAGACAGCATCATCGCTAAAGCGTGTTCGGCGGCGGCTATAGTATTTCCTTCTGGGGAATTGACAACTACAATACCTCGGCGCGTGGCTGCGGGTACGTCTACATTGTCAACGCCGACACCTGCACGACCGATAATTTTTAGCTGCGTACCAGCATCGATAATTTCTTTAGTCACGCGGCTACCAGAGCGAATCATCAGCGCGTCATACTCTGGAATGATTTGCACAAGCTGTTCTGGCGTTAAATTAGTCTTAACATCGACAGTAGCAACTTGCGAGAGAATATCAATTCCAACTTGGTCTATGGGGTCAGATACAAGAACTTTGGGCATTTTTTTAGGGAGTGAATCGCGCTACACTTTAATATATGATGGGCTTCAATTTTTTACTTTAGCTTTGCTTGGTTCTCTGTTGAACAATTAAATTTAGATTATTTCATCCACCGCGATCGCACTCGCGCCCAAGGCAAAGTTAGCACCAGCTTTAAATACACCCGCAATGCCCATATTAAAGCTAACCTCAGCGCCAAATTAGGGCATTAATTTAGCATTATCTCATTAGGGTATGCTAGCAGCAAGTAAACTAAGATACCCAAAACATAACTAGCGCAGTTCAAGAGCGCAATTTTGCCAAAGAGGAAAAATAAATTTAAAGTATGAATTATCTTGTCGCCGTGTTGCGCGATCGCATTCAAGCCGAAGAAGCTTCCATAACTCTAGAAAAAGAAGGCATCCCGACTGCAAGTATCAGTATTTTGGGTAAAGGATACAAAAGCGCTGACGAGTTTGGGTTAATCGATCCCAATCAAGAAGCAAAAAAGCAATCAAGCTTATTATCTTTTTGGCTAGTACCATTTGGCTTTGTTGCTGGCGCAGCATTTAACTTGCTTACAGGCTTAAATACCTTTCCTTGGGCGGGTTCAACTGGCAATGTAATCATTGGCGCACTCTTAGGCGCTGGTGCTGGTGCTATGGGCGGTTTCTTTGCAGGTGGTGGCGTTGGTTTAGTTATCGGCGGCGGCGACGCTTTACCCTACCGCAACCGCCTCAATGCAGGCAAATACATAGTAGTAGTAAAAGGCTCCGAACTCGTCACCCGTCAAGCCACTAAAATATTGCGTCAATTTGAACCAGAGAATTTACAAGGATATAACGATCCAGACCAGCAGTAAACCATATATATGAATGTAGTAGACGTAGCAATGCTACGTCTACAGATACCGAGAACACAATCAAGAATGTTACCAAGAGAAGAAATTTTAAAGGGTGTAGAAAACCGCGATAGTATAGTTCGCGTCATCGATCGCGCCGAACAAGCGATCAAGACTTGGGAAGTTGTTTTAACTGACTTTCTTTCGCCTCCAGAACTTGCAGAACTCCAAAAAGCATTCAGTCGCTTAACTGAGGTGCAAATAGTAGCTTGGGGTGGTTACGAACAAGCAGAACGCCAACGAGTAGCAATTGCGCGTGCAGAAATACCTTTAGATAAGTCTCAAGTTGAATTAGTGGCGCTAGAAATAGCCGGAAACTTTCTCTTTGATACAGCAACTCACCGCGACTTTTTGGGCGCAATGTTGGGTACGGGGATTGTAAGAGAGAAGACGGGCGATATTATTGTACTGGGCGAACGCGGGGCGCAGGCGATCGCCACTCCAGAAATAGCAGATTTTTTGGAGATGGAACTCAAACAAGTGCGTTCTGTACCTGTAAAGACGCAGCGCATCGATTTAAGCGAATTAAAAATTAGAGAACCAAAGAAGAAGGAATTAACTACAGTTGAAGCTTCTTTACGATTAGATGCGATCGCTTCTGCTGGTTTTGGGATGTCGCGCAGCAAAATGGCTGAACTAATTGACTCTGGCGACGTACGCGTAAATTGGAAAGATATTATTCAAGCTAGCTATCAAGTAAAAACAGGTGATTTAATCGCTATTCGCGGTAAAGGGCGCTTGGAAGTAGGCGAAATTATGGTGACAAAAAAAGAACGTTACCGCGTCCAACTCACTCGTTATATGTAGATGCGATCGAGATTCAGGCATCAATAATAAAACTCTTTACAAGCTACTTGTTTAAAGCAAGCAGTCCAAATAGAAGGTTAAAAAGTCCTAAAAAAACATCAAGGCACAGTAAAGATTGCCGCGATACAATTCAACACAAGGAAATATCTAACCCAGACAAAGCATAGCTAACAGCAATGCTCTGGTATTTCATTGCGCTCTTACACGAGAAAATTTAGAGCCATCAAATTTTAATTTTGGTGGCACTCGTCGGCATTAGTAGTTTTTACTATTGTAAGGAATAAAAATGAAAATAGGTATAGAAAGAATAGGTTTGATAACAGCAATTCTGACATCAGTTAGTTTTGGATTTGATGCAGTAAAAGCGATCGCTCAGACTACCTATCCATTTAGCGGTAGCTACAACACCCGAATTGATGTTGTGCCAATTGGAGACGGTCTTTCCCAGTCAATTGAGTTAGCGACAAGTGACGAAGCTCCATATGGTCTTAGTCAATATGAAGGATTAATTTACGCTCAAACCGATCCGACTACTGGCGGATTTATATTCAACACAGATCCACTTGCCTTTGGGTTACCAAATCTACCACCTGGCTACATCACGTTTTCAGGAGAAGGTACTGACAATAAATTGTATGGAAGTGCTACTGCTAGCGCTATATTTGATCTCGAAAACCTTACTGGTCAAGGTTCTGGCACTTTAACTATTACAGGCGGTGAAGGTTTATTTGCGGGCGCTACAGGTACGCTAGATTTCTTGGAAATAGACCAGCTTAATAGCGATCCTAATGTCTTATCCATCACTGGCAAGGCGCAGATAACTGGTTCGATTAAGGCAGTTCCAGAACCTGGTTCTGAGTTGGGGACAATGGTTGGCGCTGGTAGCTTGATTGGAGCTACGATCCTGCTACGTCGCCGTAGAGCCGTTAGTTCAATTACTTGAGGTTAACTTTATGCATAAATATACCCCATTGATCTCGGTAGTTATCCCAGTTTATAACGGTGCGAAAACAATTAAAGAAACTATTGAATCTGTTTTACAGCAGACTTATGAAAATTTTGAAATAATTGTCATTAATGATGGTTCTCAAGATGAGACTTTAGCTATTGTTAAGAGCGTTCAAGACCAAAGAATAAAAGTTTTTTCTTATCCAAATGCTGGTCTTTCTGCAAGTCGCAATCGTGGATTCGCTCGAGCTTGTGGCGAATTTATTGCTTTTTTGGATGCTGACGACCTTTGGACTAAGGATAAATTAGCAGCGCAATTAGCAGCCTTGCAGCAAAATCCACAAGCGGCGGTTGCATATAGTTGGACCGATCATATTGATGAAAATAGCAAGTTTTTAAGACCAGCCTCCTATAATTCCTGCAACGGTAACGTTTACGAGCGGCTTTTAATTGGTAATTTCTTGGTTTGTGGCTCTAATACTTTAATTCGCGCTCAAGCTTTAACTAAAGTAGGAGGGTTTGATGAATCTCTAAATTCGGCGGAAGATTGGGATATGTGGCTGCGACTAGCTCCAGGTCATGAATTTGTTGTTGTTCCCCGTCCTCAAGTTCTATATAGGATATCTCCCTATTCTATGTCTGCAAATATTTCTAAAATGGAAGTAGCCTCTTTGCAAGTTCTCGAACGAGCTTATAGTCAAGCGCCAAAGGCTTTGCAGCACCGCAAGAAAGAAACTTTGGGTTTTATCTATAAATTTTTGATGGATAAAGCTCTACAAGATTCTGTGCGATCGCAAAGAGGATTGAAGGCAGCAAAAGTGCTATTACATTATCTAAGAACAGATGAATCTTTATTTCATTCACGCAGGTTAAAACTAATACTTTTATCTAAGGTTATTACTGCTAACTTATTTCCATTTTATCAAACTCGAATAACCTGGTAAAAAATACAGGCTTCTAATACTCAAATAAAGATAAATATGTTGGATCGATCTATAAAAATAACTAATTCTATTCAATTAGTTATTGTATGATACAGGTGTTTATTTTTATTAAATAATCATGACAAATTCTAGTATTGATTTTCTAAATAGCTCATTTATTGATAGATTTGTGCAAAGAGCTAAAAATAAATCTGTACTTGAGCTAATAGAAGTAATTATTTCAAGAATTACCTTACTTAGATATCGCTGGCAATATCCTGACGTAAAGTTTGGTAAGGGAGTGAAGATTCGAGGGAAATTCTCGATAACAGGGAAAGGAAAAGTAGTTATTGGTGATTACTCTCGTTTTGTAGGGACTAAACAATTCCCCAACAAAATTGTTACTCAAGATGTATCTGCTTGTGTATCGATTGGCAACCACTGTCAGATATCTGGTTCAGTTATAGTAGTAGAAGGAAAAGGAACAATAAAAATTGGCAATGATTGTTACTTCGCCAATTATTACGATGCACCAAACAGCATCACATCAAAAGGCAATTCTGGATTCATTACTATAGGCAATCAGTGCTACTTGAATGGCACAAAAATGGTAGCCGAGAACTCTATAGAATTAGAAAAGCTATGTATGGTGAGCGACGCTCTAATTATGGATTCGGACGCTCATAGTATAGAAGTAAATCGTTGGAACCCGAAAGCACAAGTAAGAACAAAGCCAATTTATATAAGCGAAAATGCCTGGATTGGTAGCAGAAGTGCAGTTTTAAAAGGTGTAACTATTGGTAAAAATTCTGTAGTTGGACTAGGCACAATTGTTCGCCAGGCGGTTCCAGAAAATGTAGTAGTAATTGGCAACCCTCAGCAAATTGTCAAACATCTCGACACGACAATATTACCTTATCAATTTCCTAAATAAGTTTCTATGCACAATTGTAGGGTGCGGTCTGTAAACCGCACCCTACGTTTCGTAATTTATTTTTTATCTATTCCACTACCAAGAATAGTTTTCCATAAATTGGTTAGCGCTTCTCTGGGTAAGAAACGATGAATATTAGCAACTAAATGATTTCTAATATCGCCAGGTACAACAGTCGATTGATTGTTGTCTAAAGCTTGTAATGACTCGCGTACAACTACTTCTTTGGAAGTATTATTTGCCTGAGCTACCTTTGCCAAAAACTCAGGAAACTTTGCATCTTGAAAGAAACTTGTATCAGTTGGTCCTGGGCAAACTGCAAGGACTTTAACATTATATCTCTGGTTCTCTGCCCACAAGGCTTCGCTAAAACTCAAAACAAAAGCTTTACTAGCAGCATAAACAGAAAAATAAGGCATTGGTTGAAAGCCAGCAGTTGATGCTAAATTAATTATCGCTCCAGAACGGCGATCGCGCATTCCTGGTAAAAAGTGATGAGTTAAGTCTACTAAAGCTAATACGTTCAATTGAACTATCTTTACTTGCTTTTCTCCATCCTGTTCGACAAAATCACCGTAACCACCAAAACCAGCATTATTAATTAATAAATCAATGGTTATTCCTTTTTGATTTACTGTATCAAATACAGTTTTTGCGGCATTTGGGGCAGTCAAGTCTTGAATTATAGTATCTACTTGAATGTTATAGCGCGATCGCAATTCTTGCGCTAAAGATTGCAGTTTTTGCTCCGAACGCGCTACTAAGACTAAATTCATTTGCTGCTTGGCTAGTTCTTGAGCGAAGTTTTCGCCAATTCCAGCAGAAGCCCCAGTAATTAATGCTGTTTTCATCAATATATGTTTTCATTTATACTTGTTTATTCTAACTATTTAGCTAGAAAATAACGATCTATCAACCGGACTAGGCTAGATAGTAGATTTTTCAAAATTAGCATTAAAATGTTTCCTTTTTAACAGTATTGTTATTCGAGAAAATCTTACTTTTAGAAAATCTTAGCAATCATAAAAAGATGAAACGCTTTTGGCTCTTAGTTGCTCTGTTTACAAGCGTGCCAGCAACAGCCGTAGCGGCACAAAATGCTGTACCAGTTGACTTTTTGACTACAATTGATGCAACATTTGCAACAGTTGTATCGGCATTAGAAAAAGTTATTTTCTTAAGTATTGGTGGTATGCCTCTAGTAGTATTGTGGCTACTCGCAGGGGCAATTTTTTTCACATTGCGGATGAAATTTATCAATATTCGTGCCTTTCCACACGCTATAAATGTCGTGCGCGGACATTACGATAATCCGCACGAACCAGGAGAAGTTACTCATTTTCAAGCACTATCAGCAGCGCTTTCAGCCACAGTAGGATTGGGAAATATTGCTGGAGTAGCGATCGCGATCCAATTGGGAGGTCCAGGTGTTGTATTCTGGATGACGATAGTAGGGTTTTTGGGGATGTCGAGCAAGTTTGCTGAATGTACCTTGGCTCAAATGTACAGAGTCAATCGACCAGATGGTTCGCTGTGTGGCGGACCTATGCACTACCTATCGCGCGGTTTAGCCGAAAAAGGTTTGCGCCCATTAGGGAAAATCTTAGCTGGGATGTTTGCCGTTTTTTGTGTTGGTGGGGCATTTGGGGGTGGCAATATGTTTCAGGCAAATCAATCTTTTGTCGGCGTTGCTCAAGTATTACCTTGGTTTCAAGAACGTAGCTGGCTTTACGGAATTATTCTTGCTTGCCTAGTTGGGGTAGTAATTATTGGTGGTATTCGCCGGATTGGAGCCGTAGCCGAGATTCTCGTACCTGCAATGTGTTTTAGCTACTTTGTAGCAGCATTGTGGATTATTTTCGGCAATATTGCTGAAATTCCGGCGGCGATCGCGACAATTATCCAGGAAGCTTTTACGCCTACAGCAGTCGGCGGCGGTTTTGTGGGCGTACTGGTGCAAGGTGTAAGAAGAGCAGCTTTTGACAACGAGGCTGGTGTCGGTTCTGCGCCTATTGCTCACTCAGCAGCGCGTACTGACGAACCTGTAAGAGAGGGAGTTGTTGCTTTGCTCGAACCTTTTATTGACACGATAGTAGTGAGCAATATTACAGCGCTAGTCATTGTCATTACTGGAGTATATAGAAATTCTCAGCTAGATGGGATTGGCATGACTTTCGATGCCTTCGCTACTGGTATTTCTTGGTTTCCTTTTTTGCTGTCATTGGCAGTGTTTTTGTTCGCCTTCTCGACAATTATTTCCTGGGGCTATTATGGCGAAAGGGCTTGGGCTTATTTGTTTGGCGAACGGACGTTGAGGGTTTTTCAAGTCTCGTTTGTTATCGGTGTATTTGTAGGTTCGGTGGTGAACTTGCAATCGGTGCTTAATTTCGGAGACATGATGATTTTAAGCATGGCTTTTCCCAACCTTTTAGGCTGTTTTCTCCTATCAGGAAAAGTTGCCACAGCTTTGCAAGATTATATGCAGCGTTTGCAAGCCAATAAAATGCCAGTTTATCGGTAAGTCTACTTGAGAGAAGGCGATCGCTTTCTATCATGGTAGCGATCGCTTATTTGCTCTTTAGCTTAGATATATGCTATCTTTAGAGATCCTTGGACGTATAGCTCAGTTGGTTAGAGCGCTACGTTGACATCGTAGAGGTCCCCCGTTCGAGTCGGGGTACGTCCACTTATCCTGTAGTTGCACGCATCTTTACTATTTCATGTCGTTGTCTACTTTAAAAAACTGTTCGCAATTTGCGAACAGTTTTTAATTAGATAAGCCTGGAAATGAGTGGGATATTGGAGTCCAAGCAGTAACGGAAATAGCAAAAGACGATCTTGGCAGGATGACATTTACTTTGAATCTATCAATCGATTGAGCGTAGCTGCCATTAAGTCGGTAGATTGCCCTGATACAGTGTAGACTAAAGCTTCGCGGTAAATTCGCTGTGCTGGGTGATGGTTGTGATTTGCCGCACCGCTAGAGACAGCGATCGCACAATGAGCGCATCTTACAGCTAAGTCGATTGCCCAAGCTCTTAGTTTCAGTTTTGTCTGATAAGATTCGTTAGCAGCTTTGTCTATAGCTGCACGACATTGAGATAATTCTAGATGCAGTTTTTCTAAAGCTAGATGAATGAAGGCTAGTTGTTTATTTGAATAAGTAGCCTGGATAACGTCGAGACTAGCTAGCGCACAGCCTAAAGCTAATGCAGTTGCCTTGAGGACGTTTTGCTTGTCATTATCATGAATCCAGCTAGGCGGCTTTATAGAGACAAGGCGATCGCACTTTAGCAACCAGTTATCTAGCCTAGCAGTGACAGTGTTGGTGGAAGTCATTGCTGCTAGAGGTAAAACTTCGCTAAACGTAATTTTGCCTGCATCGCGATCGCTATTTACAAATGGTACTAAGCCAAATACAGCGCGATCGTCGCTTAAGGTAGCAGCAGCAATAAATTCTTGAAATATGCCAAAGCCTGTTATCCAGGGTACAGTACCGTTAAGCCTATAGCCATCATCAACAGGAGTTGCTTTAACTATTGCTTCTCCCCGCCGCCGCAGATGAGAAAATCCCACGCCCAAAAGAATATTACCGTTACTTAGATGAGGTAAATACTCCTGCTGCAAAGACTGATTTTGACTACGAACTAGCATTCCTGCTGCACTTTGATGTTGAGTTTGCAGAAATGCTAATGCTCCAGAGTATCTAGCTACTAATTGCTGAAAGTTGTAATATGTCTCTGCACTAGCAGCTAATCCACCCCAAACTGAAGGAACCTGCAAAGCTAGCAAACCAAGTTCTCCAAGCCCATTTAAGGCATTCTGGAGGGCTTGAGGAGAGCGATCGATTTCAGCAGATTCGGGAAAAACTGCCGATTTTAAGTAAGATGTGGCAATATTTAGCAGGTGATGCTCGTCCATGCGATCGCTATAAATAAGTTTTTTATCTTCTTATCTATTTTGTCTATCCTTAAGATAAATTATCTACATCAAAATATATAAACTGCTATCACTTCAAAATCAATAACTGAATTGCAAATTTGCTCTTTATTAGTTTGCAATCTCATCGTTAAACGCGCAATTTGCACTTAAAACAAATGAAAACATTTACTGTTAACAACTATATTAGTTTAAGTTCGCTTGTATAATTAGTTAAAATTTAAGTTCATTGTTTAATGATTTTGCAATTATCTGTTCGCTAAAACAATATGAATAAATTGCGTACATTAGTTATTACCTCCTGTACGGGAAAGAAAAAATTTAAGGCATTTAACCAACTATCTATAGTAGATTTTCAAGATTCAGATTTACTAGCTTTAAGAGAAGCAGAATTAGCTTCAGCAAAATGTTCTGCGGCTGATATGTATATAGGAATGCAGCACTGCACAATGATGGCAGGAGTGAACGCATTACGTCAAGCTTTTGGAACAGAAGTAGTAGACGTGATGATTCTTTCAGCAGGATATGGACTCATTCCAGAACATCAAATAATCGTGCCTTATGAAGTAAGCTTCAATACTATGAAAGCTAGCGATATAGATAAATGGGCAAGTTTTCTAAAAATTCATGAAGATTTTGAAAGAGCGATCGCTAAGTACGATCTCATCTTTATTATGTTAGGGAAAAACTATTTACGTTCTATCCAATTTCCCATAAATACCTGCGACAAACAAAGCTTAATATTTTTAACTTCCTCCGCTAGCTCTAACTATATCCAAGGCGTAACAAGCAAATGCTTTATCTTACCTCTTTCTAATACAGAAGCAAAGAAATTCAGTTATAGCTTAGTAGGATTAAAAGGTTTTTTGTTCAAGCAATTTGCTTTAGCAGTCGTTCAGAAATTTCATCTTCTCCAAAAAGTTTACGAACAACCAGATTTGTTTAGGCAACTTGTAATTCCAAGGTCAGAGTTGCCAATTATATTCACTCAAAGATTTGGACGTTCGGAAACAGATAATATAGTACCTATTCCTAATATTCAACCAGCCCTCAACTATCATTTAGGAATGAAATATTTTATTCCTGAATGGGACGACCGCATAGATCCTAAATATGAATTTTTAGATGATATAAAAACACCTAATAAAAACTCTTACAATGATGAAATTTACGCTCATCAAATATTTTCACCGCCTAATTACGATGGGATATTAGTATCTAAAATAGTTTTTGACAAGGGAAAAACTAAGAAACTTAGGATATTAAAAGAAGGAATACATAAATTTATTCGTTACCAGGGAACGATGATGGGAGATTGTGGTGCTTTCGGATACATAAAAGAAGACACTCCCCCATACACAACTGAAGAAATTTTAGAATATTATAGCTCGTGTGGTTTTAACTATGGCGTAAGTATAGATCACTTAATCGTTGGCTTATTTGCACAACCAGGACTTAGAGAAAAACGTTATCAAATAACAATTAATAACGCTGAGGATTTTATTCAAAAGCATTCTAGAGGACAATATGATTTTACTCCTATTGGAGCCGTTCAAGGCTGGAATCCTGAATCATATTCTAAAGCAGTAAAAGCATACATTGAAATGGGGTATGATTATATTGCTTTAGGAGGTTTGGCGAGAGCAAGAACTACTGAAATCATCCAAATTTTGCAAGCAATTTATCCATATATAAATTCAAATACGAGAATACATTTATTTGGAGTAGGAAGACTAAATGCTATTCCAATATTTCGCCATTTAGGAGTAAATAGCTTCGACTCTGCTAGCCCTCTACGTAAAGCCTGGTTAGATCCAGTAGCTAATTATCACAGTATAAAGGGCAATACTTATGCGGCTGTTCGTATTCCAAAAGTTGATGATTCTGGAATAAGAATTAAACAGATAATTAACGCAGGTGTTGCAGACAAGTTAACTCTGCAATTATTAGAACAAAATGCACTTTCATTTCTAAGAAGTTTCGATAAAGGCAAAGCAAGTTTAGAAGATACTTTAGCAGCACTTACAGCTTACGACGAGTTACTAGAATTACCTCGTAATGGCATAGTAAATTCGCTAGAACAAAGAAGACGTACTTCTAAACATACTCAAATGTATAAAAAGCTTTTAGAAGATAAACCCTGGAAAGATTGCAATTGTCCTATTTGCCAAGAAATTGGCGTTGAAGTTATAATTTTTCGAGGTAACGATCGCAATCGCCGCAGAGGATTTCATAATACACATATATTCTATAAGCGATTTAAAGATTTATTAGCAGATGGTTAAAATTATTCTGTATATTTTATTTAAAAGTTTATGGATCAAAAGTTTCTTCCTGTATTTTCATTAGACTGGACTGGTCTATTGAAAAAAATAAGTAATGTAGAGGGAGATTATGGTGTTCTTGCTCCTATTTCTTGTTACAATAAACTTCTAATTAATATTCGCAAACTGAATAAGCCTTTCTTTATAGATAGTGGAGTGTTTAATAATAAAAACTATCCCTGGTATACTCAGCTTGATTGTGAGTACAAAAATGAACGTTGGACGCATGAGTACCGTTTAGCATCGGAACAACACTTAAGACAAAGAATACAAAACTACCTAGCTCGTTGCGATAAATTCAGTCCTGACTATATTTTTGCTCCAGATGCGATCGCAGAGCCATTATTATCTTTACATTTAGCGCGACTCTGTTGGGAAGAATACTTGCGTAAATCTAGAACTTACACTCTCATTGGAGTAGTTCAAGTAGGAAGTCCTCTATACAACTGGCAAGAAAAATTAGTCCCGCAAATAGACTCATTACCACTTCATTACAAATCACCCTGTAGCTTTCTTGCTCCTTTAATTAGCGAATACCGCAATATTGGCTACAAGTATATTGCTTTAGGTGGTTTGCTCAAAGCCGACTGTACTAGGAAAACTGGCTTAAAGTTCGGTTTGTCTCCTCAAGAATTGGATGAACTTTTAACTTGGAGTAGACCTAACTTTGTTTTAGGCGGGTTAGCGCTAACTCGCCTAGAAGTCTTAAAAAAACATCAAGTATGGGCTGATTCAACTGGCTGGCTTTGGTGGGATGCTCGCTACGACTACCAGAGGTTCGGACACCGAAACGCCTTGCAAGAGGTAGCTAACGCTACTTTTCTATCTTAAACAAAAAAATTGCCTCAGTGGCGTTAGCTTTCGTACTAGCTAGGGAACTCTAAGTAAAAGAGGACAACTAACAACTGAGAGATTTATTATGACACTGGGTTTCCTAGTGCGTTCCACTGATAATACTCTAGGAATTGGCAAACTAACCGCCCTGACAGCCTTAGAGGGAACTGTTGAATATTTTTATTCTGTGGGGCGGCGCATTACTAAAACGCTCCCCCGCCCTTCCCTGCGTAAGGTAAAACTACAAAGACAGACCCGTTGCTACATATATCTCGAAGCAGAAGCAACTTGGGTGATTGGGAGAATTTCTCATTGGGATGAAGACTGTCAAAAATATGAGATCGCTCTACCTGACAGTAAAACCATCTTAGCTACAGAAGCAGAGATTTTTATCCGGTGTCAGTTACCAATTGACGACCCCATCGACATTTTAGCGATGAAAGGACAAGAAACTCCCTATTTCTACAATCGCCGTTCGCGCCTAGTTAAATGCTTAATCGAACAACGTGCTATTAGTCGCGGAATCACGGGGTTGCTGTCCGCCAACGTTGAACTGTACCCCCATCAAGTTGAAGTCGTGCGTCGCGTTCTAGAAGACCCGATCCAGCGCTATTTACTAGCGGATGAAGTGGGATTGGGTAAAACTATTGAGGCTGGAGCGATTTTGCGTCAATTTCTCCTTGATGAACCCCAGCAAAAAGCATTAATTTTAGTTCCTCAGTATCTTGTAGCCCAATGGGCGCGTGAGTTAGAAGATAAATTTTACATTTCCCATTTTGCCCAGCGCGTTGAGTTACTAGCAGTTGAAGACTGGCGGAAAATTCAACACCAAACTCGTGCTTTTGGCTTTTCGATCTTAGATGAAGCCCATCATATTGCAGCAATGTCTGCATCGACAGATCCGTTACAGAAACAATGTTTTGCGACGATTAAACAATTAGCCCATCAATGCGATCGCTTACTTGTGCTTTCTGCTACCCCTGTTCTCAACCACGAGCAAGACTTTCTCACGATGTTACACTTGCTCGATCCGATTAATTATCAACTCGACGATCTAGCAGGTTTCCGGCGCAGGGTAAAAACTCGGCAAGAAATTGGACATATTTTGCTGGCATTTAAAGAAGGTGCAAATCCCTTTGTTCTCAAAACGAAAAGCAAGCAATTACAAAACCTGTTTAGTGAAGACACTTATCTGTTAAACCTAACTAACAAATTGCAGAACTGCTTAGGAAATCAAGCCGCATCTATTACAGAACGAGATAGATTAGTTGGTGCAATTAGGACTCATATCAGCGACACTTACCGCCTGCATCGCCGGATGCTGCGTAACAGCCGCGCCGCCAGTGAAGATGCGATTTTTGCTCGAAATGCGATTCCAGAAGCTAAATACGATTTAGATGACCGTTCTGCCCAAATTCACGAACTTTTAGATGAGTGGCGTACTGTTGCACCTTCTGAAAACTATAGCAGGATTTTTCTGCTTTTGTTCCGAGCTAGTAACACTTGGTTAGAAATTTTCCGCCAAGTTATAGTAGCCCGTTTGAACGGCGTAGCGCCTTCGGAACTAACTCAAGAATTTGGAGTTGATGATGTCCAACTTTTGACGCAAATACCCAAATTTGCGGGAGAACAAGAGATTTTACAATCTCTGCTCAAAATTATCCAAACTCCGTCAGCAAAAGGCGATCGCCTGGAATTACTAACAACTATTATTTTGCATCATCTCGCCGAAGTCCTGAAGCTGCAATCTTTCTCACAACTACAAGTAAGCGTCCAGCACAGAGTTCGTCGCCCCTTTTCTACCGACAAATTCCCCAAACTTGTTATCTTTACCAGTTTTACGCAAACTTGCACAAAGGTTTTTCAAAGCTTGGTAGAGATGTTGAGTCAACAAAATGTAGCTAGACATTGCCGAGTAGATTCAAGAGAAATTGTTGAAAAAAATATTCAAAAATTCAGGCACGATCCGCACTGTTTTCTATTAGTTTGTGACTCTTCTGGAGAAGAAGGGCGAAATTTACAGTTTGTTGATGGTTTAATTCATTTTGACCTCCCTTGGTCGCCCAATCAACTCGAACAAAGGCTGGGAAGAATTGATAGAATTGGCGGCAAAATGGCGAGCGAGTCTTGGTTATTGGCAGGTGTAGATTTACCAGACAGCGTTCAAAATGCTTGGTATCAGTTACTAAAAGATGGTTTTGGCATTTTCGAGCGTTCTATTGCTAGCTTGCAGTTTTATGTAGATAAAAAAATTATCGACTTAGAAAAATTGCTGTTTCAATCGGGAAGTTACGAACTTTTAGATATTATT
Source organism: Aliterella atlantica CENA595 (assembly GCF_000952155.1). GTDB lineage: Bacteria > Cyanobacteriota > Cyanobacteriia > Cyanobacteriales > Chroococcidiopsidaceae > Aliterella > Aliterella atlantica. The sequence continues at coordinate 170,183 of NZ_JYON01000005.1, forward strand.
GAGACTATTCGAGCAGAAATTGAAGCAGAACAAGTAAAAATTAACGAACAAAATGCTTTAGATGAAATCGATGCTTTAGAAGAAGATGCTGCTCGTTATTTTGAGAATTTAGATAACTATGATGCCAAGCATCAAGATATCGAACGAGCGACAGAAGCATGGCTTTGTAGTGCTTTAGGATTTCGCAAAAATTATGATGTTAATTTGAAATATGTCTGCAATTACGAACCAACTCAAAGAACGTTAATTCCCGCTGGCGACCTTATAGATCGATTTGCACCTCATGCCAAACAACAAGGAACATACGATCGCCGATTAGCAAATCGGTATTGTGGCGTTAATCTCTATCGTATTGGCGAAGGATTGACCGATACATTAACCTCATATCTGCACTGGGACGATCGCGGCAAAGCATTTGCGATGTGGCGACAAGATGAATCTTGGGATACAAACGAGGGCGGCGAATGGATAGGATTTCAGTTTGATTATCTAGTTGAAGCCGATCTAACCAAGGTAGAGCAAGTTATTGAAGCAGCTAATGTCAAATTTAATCAAAAAGCCCTGAAACGGCGTTCAGATGCTTTATTTCCGCCCATATTAGAAACAATTTTCTTAGATGTCCACTTAGAACGAGTGGAAGATGAAAACTTGCTGAAGATTCTCCAGCGCCCCTATGTAGGAAAAAAGCATCAAATTAGGGACTACAACTTAGCTAAAAATCGTTTGTCTATTCTCGACCAATTTATCGAGCCAAGTCAATGGGCGAATGTGTGTCATCAAGCGCGAAATATCTCAGAAACCTTATTGCGCGATCGCTCATCTTTTATCGAACTGTGTCAACAACAAAGCGATCGTGCCGCGAAAAAACTAGCATATCGCCTGCATCAGCAAAAATTACGTCTCAACCAACTTTCCCAACCCAAATCAACCAACGAACTGAAGTTAGAAATAGCTTTAAACCAAGCTTTATTAGCTGGAATTCGAGTTCCTTGCCTTAAGCCTGATTCTGTTGGCTTTATTATCCTCTCTGGGCGAACTCCCGTTCAACCGCAACAAGAAGGGGTAAGTGATGACTGACGCTTTCGATCGCCTCAAAAGCATTATTCAAAGTGGCAACTACGGCAATTTTTTAGCAGTTAATTCCCATGACTTCCCCGAAGCTTGTCACCAAAACTTACTGAACGCTTTAAAAGCAGTTGGCAGTCCTAATCAGTCTGGAATGGAGGAAATAGCAGGCTTAATTCGTCATGTTTTGCGTCGAGAAGACGAAGACTTACAAGGCGGAATCCCCCAAAGCCTTAGCATTCCTCGGCGTTTTCCCTATCCTAGCGAACGCGAAACTTGGCTGCGTTGCGGCATCGATATTTTAGACGAAAAAACAGACCATTTTTTGCTTTGCGCCCGTCCTTGGCGACCAGAATGGTTAGATTTAGGCGATCGCTATCTTCCCGAACAACTCGCCTTTGCAGAAAAGCCCCGTCGGAATTATCCTTGCGTTCCTGGCGATCCTTTTCTAGCTTTAGTAGCAAGGGACTCTTACCGCAGCGCTGGACAAAGAGAAGCAATTCGAGCAGTTTTGACCGCACCAGAAAAGTCAACTTTAGTAATTAACTTACCTACAGGTTCGGGAAAAAGTCTTTGCGCTCAATTACCCGCCCTGCTTAAGTCGCAAACAACTGGTGTAAGTGTGGTGGTTGTGCCTACTACAGCTTTAGCGTTGGATCAAGAACGAGCATTGCAACCTTTTATCATTCATCCTACTGCCTACTATGGGGATGAATCGACATCGGGGCAACAAAGACGCAACGCAATTCGCCAACGCATTCGTCAAGGGACTCAGCGTATTGTCTTTACGTCTCCTGAAAGTCTAATTCAATCTCTAAGTCCTTCTCTCTATCAAGCTGCCGATTTAGGATTATTGCGTTATTTTGTCATTGATGAAGCCCACATGGTCGAGCAGTGGGGAGAGGGATTTAGACCAGCTTTTCAGGAAATGCCAGGATTACGCCAGGATTTACTGCGCCGTACATCGTTTAACACACTCTTACTCACCGCTACCTTAACAGAGTCTTGTTTGCAGACTCTAGAAACTTTCTTTGGGCAGCCTGGAGAATTTCAAGTAATTTCGGCGGTGCAGTTACGTCCCGAACCGTCTTACTGGTTTGCTAAGTGTGCCAATGAAAACGTCCGGAGAGAAAGACTTTTAGAAGCAGTTCATCATTTACCACGCCCGCTAATTATCTACGCTTCCACACGGGAAGATGTATCACGGTGGGCGGATGAATTGCAGCAAGCAGGTTTTAGCCGCTATGGGGTAATGACGGGAAAATCAACACCAGAGGAACGCAAGCAACTCATTAGCGACTGGTGCGAGAGGAAAATCGATATTGTGGTAGCAACTTCTGCTTTTGGATTAGGAGTAGATCGTGGCGATGTCCGCGCTGTTATTCATGTTTGTATCCCCGAAACTATCGACCGTTTTTATCAAGAAGTGGGGCGTGTAGGGCGAGATGGAAAAGCAGCTATTTCTCTAACTTTATATACCGACGATGACTATAAAATTGCCCAACATTTAAACGAAAAATCTACTATTACTATCGAGCGAGGGCTGCAAAGATGGCGAAGTATGTTCGAGCGCAAGCAGGTATTAAGTAATGGTTGTTATCGCGTTTCTATTGATATTCCTCCTTCGATGTTGCCTGAAGACATTGACATGGACAGCCAACAAAATCGTGCATGGAATAGTAGAACGCTCACTTTAATGAGTCAAGCAGGTTTAATTGCAATTGACTGGGAAAACCCACTACACAGAAGTAGTTTTACATCAGAAGCAGACTATCAACACGCCTATAATTCTCGCATTATTCGTACCTTGGATGAATATCACCTCAACCCAGATACTTGGGAATTAAAAGTTGAACATATCCGCCAACGCCGCCAAGCGCTCAATTATCAAAATTTGAGCTTGATGAAAGAAGCATCACAAAGACCTAATCGTTGTTTTGCAGAAATTTTTGAGCAAGCATACGCCATTCCTGCAAGAGCAAAACATACTCCTAGAAAAAGCGTTAAAGTATCTCGTGCTTGTGGTGGATGTCCTTTTTGTCGTCAGCAAAAAGTTGCATCTTTTTCCGAAGTTATGCCTTCACCTTTACCTATTTGGGGAAGTCCTCATTTTGCTCTAGGAGAACAGCTAAAACGGTTGTTTGCTGGAGAGAAGTTAATGTTAGTTTTTTATAATTATCTGGAAGCAAAACAGTGGAGAACAAATCAATCACAAATTATTGAATGGCTGATACAGCAAGGAATTAATAATATTGTGTTTTCAGATAATGGCAAAGAATCTGTAAAAGAAGTTATTAACCAATTTCGAGAAAATTCTATTTTTTTATTTGATAATTATCAACCTATTAAAATGCCTGCTATCCCTACGTTAATCTTGCATCCGCCAGCAGTTAGTATTCCTCAAAGTTATTTATGTCAAAGCGATCGCTCATCTTACCGCATTATTCTACTCCCTAACGATACCCCAGATCCTAATCGAGATGACCGAAAACTAATTGATGTATTTAATGGACGAAGTTTTCGTATTGAAGTTTTTTGTAAGGAAATTGGTTTATGAGTGTGTTAAAAGAACCTTTTGCAATTCCTAGTAGATTTAGAGGAATTTATCGATACTTGCTACACGCCAAAGGTCAAAGAGAAAAAAGAGAAGTTTTAGCAAAAATCATCTCTCCTGATGAATTAGTAAAAGATAAACCTTCACCAAGACCTATGTTTGATGCCTCCCTTAGGGAGTGTTTTAAATGCGGTCTGTTAATAAAAGAGGAGAATGAAGACTATACCGAGATTGTTATTAACCCTAATTTATCTGCAGAAGCAAGAAATCCTAAAACTGGTGATGAATTATTACCTAATACTTTAGCAGACCTCTTTTTTGCTTCCGATAATGAAGATGAATATGACTTTGGATTAGTTTGTGCTTGGTATTTATCTCAAAATGTTTACGATCCACCTAGAACATGGGAAGCGGTAGAACAAAAAGTTGCCGAACAAAAGGTTGGAGAGTTATTAAAAATGACTAACAACACTCTGTATGGTCAAATGGATGACTGGATGGGTTATATGGGTTTACTTTGGGGTCATGCGTTAGAGAGAAAAAGAATACTTGTTCCCGATCCAACTATCTATCTAAAACGCAATCTTAGATACTTATTTCAAAAGTCAGATGAAAAAGTTTTGGCAAGAGAATTTATCGATCGCCTAGCTAAGAAATGCCCTATTTTTGAAACTGGACACTTTCGAGAAACAATAGAAGCAAATATTGGTCGCCGCCAACCTAATTATTTATCTAACTCTACTGCTTTTGCCTTACTACGTTTACAAAATGAAGGGTATATCGAACTAAAAAGGGAATCTGATGCTGATTTAATGATATTGCCAAAAGCTAATAATCAGATTGATGATAGCAGTCGCATTTCTCATATTACTTATAAAGGTTAAATATTATGGTATTTAAAAACTATGTCTGCTGGCGTTATGAAAACGTACAACGCATTCTAAACATAGAAGCTATCCAACCGCCAGATCATATTTTCTTAGCTATACATCATCCTATAGTAATGAAACGGGGAGAATTGATCGCAGGTGAAGCAAAAACTACTTATACTGAAAGTGAATTTTTAAAGGATTTTTTAGTACCAAATGACTTTGCTTTTGTTCCTATATTAGGTAGTTCGGGAACTGGGAAATCTCACCTTATTCGCTGGTTAGCTGCTAACATTGAATCAACAGACAAACGCAAAGTTTTACTGATTCCTAAACTGGGAACTAATTTAAAAGATATTATTAAAATTATCCTCGATCTTCCTGAGTTACAGGAAGATAAATTTGCTGAATATCACAAACGTTTAAATCAAGCAGGTAGCAGCTTAACAGAAGGGGAAGCTAGAAAACAATTACTCAATCAACTTGCTGTTGCTGTCGGGGATAATGGAGAACGCGATCGCAATCAACTAACTGAAGCACAAATTTACCTTGTTGAAGAATTAGATTCTTTACTATACGATCCTTTCTTCCGCACACATTGGTTAAAAGATGGCGGAATCATTCATCGTCTCATTACTCATATTTTGGGAAATCATAAGACAGTTGATATTGTTGAAGAGAGGAGAGAATTTACTGCAAACGACTTACCAAGCAATGTTTTAGACATTCAAAAGTCAGGAGAAAAATCAAGAGGCTTTTATACTAGCTTAATATATGACGATGAAATTCAGAAAGAAACTGTATCTTGGTTAAATCAACACTTAGACGAAGCTATCACTCAAATTTTAAATTTAGGTAGAGAAGACCTACAAATTTTGATGCGTGAAGTTCGTCAAACCCTCGCGGAAAAAGATATTGAGTTGGTTTTACTTATTGAAGATTTTGCCAAACTACAAGGGATAGATAGAGAGTTACTAGAAGCGTTTTTAGCCCGCCCTCAGCAAGCAGGAAGCAAACCATTATGTGCAATAAGAACCGCCCTTGCTTGTACTACAGGTTACTTTGAAAGCTTAAAAGACACAGTTAAACAAAGAGTAACATTTAGTGTCAACTTAGATGTTGGCGAAATTGGGGAAAAATCGTTGTTAACTGAAGCTGACCTCCAACAGTTTGTCGCCAGATATCTTAATGCAGTTCGACAAGAAGATGAGGAAATTCAAAGCTGGGCTAAAGAATACAAAAATCATGTTGGTAATGGGATAAAACCGCCTAGCTTTTGTGATGGATGCGAACATCGTCAAGCGTGTCATGTAGGCTTCGGTGAAGTTGATGGAATGGGACTTTATCCCTTTACACCTCAAGCTTTAAAACAAATGCTGAGGCGTGTTAATCCAGGTGATTTTAAGCCTAGACTTTTGCTCAAAGATGTCTTGAAATATGTATTAGAAAATTCAATTGATAATATTCAACAAGGGAGTTTTCCCTCAATTATCTTACGAGAACATTTTGGAAAAATGCGCTTGAAAGCAATTGTTCAAGATGACATCGAAAATCTAGATCCTTCTAACGCCGAACGCCGTCAAACATTAATAGATTTATGGACAGATAGCGATACTCTGCGCGATTTTCCTACTGAAATGCATACCGCTTTTAATCTTCCTCCTCTAGGAGTCGGGGTTATTACAACTCAAATTACAAAAAGAGAGCCATCAAATCCAGAACTTCTAGTAAGTTATCAACCAGAACTAGAGCCATCAAAGCCCCAAATTCCAGAGAGATTAATTAAACAACTAGAAATTCTCGACAATTGGAATAATCACGAGTTTTTGCCGCAGGATATTGAAAAACCGATTCGTGAGTTTGTATTTCCTGCTGTTCTTGAACGTATTGAATGGGATACTCAAATGTTAATGAAGGGAAGTTTTGCAGCTAGTACCCATTTACTTTTCAAGCAGAGGAATGTTCTCGTTTATAGCCCAAGAGTCAGAGGAGAGGGAGCAACTTATTCAGGTATTAGATTGGATCTTCCCATTAATCCAGGTGATGAAAATGAGTTTCGGGAAACAGCGATCGCATTCCAAGGGATTCTTCAATACAATTACTACAAAAACTGGAACTTTCCCGATGGCGATCGCTACTTTCGCGCTTACGCTAAACAGCTAGAACTATGGAGCGAACACATTATCGATTGCATTCACCGTCGTCCTCGACAATCGGCGGAACTTTGGAATCCTGTTCCCGCTGCTGTAGAGTTACTAGCGATCGCTGCAAGAATGTCAGGATATCCAACAAATTCTATTGAAGACTCCATTAACTCTTTATTTCTCAAACTAGAAGACAAAGATGAGAGCGAGCGAACTAAGACTTGGAAGAAACTTTTTAAAGAATTTCAAAATAATCGAGACAAACTTTTAGAAATTGTTAGCAGTCGTATCGCTTGTACTAAAGGAAGCAATCGCACTTTCCAAATTATCGATGCGGTGCAAATTCTCAATCCCCTTAAAGAAATTCGCAAAACCTGGCAGCCTCAATGCGAGATTCCTGACGATTTGAATAGCGAGTATGAGGCGATCCAACAAGTTCGTCAGAAAGTAGATGAGTTGTTAATACAAGCAATAGAAGAAGAATGCGATCGCCAACTTAATATTTATCAAGACTTATCCACAGAATTTGGCGAAGATGTCAATAAAAAAGAGGTTGTCAGTATCGTCAAGCAAGCTATTGAGAAAGCACAAGAAGCAGGGGTAGCTGGACAAGTAAATACAGACAGATTATTGACAGTTATAGACCGATTTCAACAGACTCGCTTTAAGGGTTATGTAGAAACCATGAAAAAGGTTAAAGCAGAAAGAGATTCTCCTGACAATAGTGTTGGTAAGCTCCTACAATACCTTAGCGAGAACAATCAAAAAGCCATGACTGATGCTTCAGAATTTCTCAACGAAACTAATGATTTTCTAGATAAATCTAATGTCCGCGTTCAAGATAATATTATTAAACTTCAGTCAGTTGAAGGAATATCAATAGAAAATCTACTTGAATCTATACAGAATCGATTTATTGAACTACAAACCTTACTTGAAGAAATTAGATAATCGCTTATATGCTTATAAAAAAGTCCCAAGAACTCATTAAATTATCCCAAAGAGGAATTACTCTACATGAGTTAGCCAAAAATATTGATGGATTTAGAAGCAGAGAACAACTAATAAGTCAAGCTGTTGGAGAAATTTTCATACTTAATAACACCTTAAAGCTTTTTCGTCAACATAGGATTATTGCTTTTGATTTTAGCTCGAAAGTTGAGACTATATTAGAAATGGTTGGTAATACAAAAGTCAACTTTCAAGCCTCGCCAGAATGGATACTAGATAACAAAAACTTTAACGGCAAAAAGTTTCAATCTGAGATAGACAGCCTTAAAAACTTACTTAAACAACAACTTTTACTAGCCTGGAGAAACTATTTACTCCGGCGTTTACCAAGTACAAATCAAGATTTCCTAGATTTGTTGTCAAGAATTGATGCTTTCAAAATTACAGTAAAAAATATTAAGAACTTAAGCGCACTTATCAAAAGAGATGAATTTCCCAGAACCCAGGAAGAATTTGATAATACAGAATACCTAATTCATCAATTAGAAGCAGCGTGGGATAGTCTTAATGCTTCAGAAGTTTCTGAATCTGTACTTGTCTTCTTAAAAGCATCCGCAAGTCCGCAAGGCGCACCTTTGAATTTATTAACTTTAGAAGTTCAAGATTGGATAACCAAACATAAAGTTTCTGAAGAATTAAGGATTCGTTTGATTTAGCTACATTAACCCGCTAACTGGAGCGACACCAACAAACTCTTGTAAGATTTTGTAACAGATATTTACCGTTATTTTTGTGTTAGAAATTATTGGTTCTCCTGTTGTGCCTACTTGAACCAGTCCGCGTTCTAACCAAAATTTGTTTTGCCGTCGCCAGTCAAGATTTTGCAAGTTTCTTAACCATTTAATTAAATCTTCTCCTGGAACATCCTCTTGATAAAGATTGTGAGCTAACATCCCCAATGATTGAAAAATAACAGCACTAACAAGCAAAGTTTCTTGTCTTTGCTGGCAGCGTTCTGCTTTGGTTTTGATCTGCCAAGGATCGTCATTAAGCGTACTTGCTGCTGCTGCCCAAAATGTTGTTGCCCAATCGATTTTTAGTTCTAAATCTTTTTTTGATTTGAGATTGGGAAACATATACTTAGTAGCTATAACCAGTGTTGATAGTGTTAGTAACTTAGGATTATGACTACCCAAGCTATTTTCTATAGTTTCCACATTGTTGCGAAACTGGGGTACTCGTTGGAGTAGTTCTTTGGCAATGACAACCTGGGGCGATCGCTTATCAAAATAGTGGGACAGAGATACGCTAGGTCTTTGTACTAGCAGATTTTGATCTCGAAATGCTTGGCGTTCCTCATCTAAGGATAATCCAGCATAGATTAGTACCCCTATCTCTAATTGAAACAAATCGCGCAGGTTCTCAGATTGTTGCGTCTCAATGTCTTGAAGCGCCTTACGAATCCCAAAACAGCGGTGTTGTCCGTCAGTTAACCGCAGTGTGACATCATGGTAAGGCAGAAAGATACTTCCATCTCTGTAAGTCGGCGATGGCTGAACGTTGACACAAATCGGCGGGAAAAAAGTCGTGCCATCTTTATATGTTTCTAGAATATATTGGGCAATTTCTTTAATCCGTGTAGGATTTGGTTTGCGTTGAGCTAAGTCTGGCAAATCTGGTCGATTGGGGACATAAAGGCGATTATCGTCCAATAGTCGGGCAATATCGCCATAAAACACGCTGGTAATATAACTTTGGCGATCGCTTGGTAAACCACGACGAATAGGGACTGCTTTGAGTACAAGTTCCATCATGAAGAATCGTAGATTGAGCCTGTAGTCATGTCTACATGGTAGCAGGTGTTTTGTCAAGCCGAATAAAATGCGGAAGTATTCATCGGGTATAGCAACCTTGTCTTCAACCGTCCGAGTCCCAGACGATATCTACGAAAAGCTACGGGAAATCAGGCTATCGCTAGAAAGCCAACATCAAAGTGCTGCACCGACTATGCAGGATTTAGTCAATGTTGCCTTACAAAGATTTACCCGCGATTGGAATAACTCTGAAGAACAAAGTCAGATGCTTGCAGAATTGCTAGAGCATCGCAAAATAGCTCGCTCAAAGATGGGTAAGAAAAACGACAGTCGTCACGCATCTACAGAACAACCTTAGCTAATTTAAGCACTGCACCTTATCCTATGAGCCTAGATGATGAAGCTTTAAAGCAACTTGCTGACGAAGTTTTGACTCTCATTGAGCAACGCGAAGCCGAACAAGTTGCTTATGGTATTTACGATGTATTGATGACTGGCGCTGAAGTTATCGATCGCTTTCAACCCTCAGAGGATATCACCCTATCAGCAGAAAAGCGATCGCAAGTCGTTAGTCAAGCTTTACAAAACCTCGCTGAGAATCTTCAAATTATTAGGTTTGAGCAAAATCAGTCGCCTTCTGACTGGGTTTTTCGCAGCCGCATTGCAGAGATAGTTAGGCTAATTTCAAAACTGCGTCAGAGAATAGTTAAATACGATAATGAAAAACCTCATCATTGCCTCAGCAAGCTCAAAAGTTTGGTTGCAGATGTTAAATTTAGCGTTGCTTCCCGTCGCGTTCCTCGGCGCAACCTGGATATTCAACACTGCCTAACACCACTATTTAAGGGCAATAGCGAACAACAAAAAGCTGCCCAAATTCTACAAGACGTTATTAACACAGCCCTACCTAAGCTGAGAAAATTGAGTGGCTTTCAAAGTCGGACATTTGAGAAGATTTTACAAGCGATCGCACTTGACGAACAAAGAGGCATTGAAAAGGGGGCTGTAATAACAGCTAGTACGGGGGCGGGAAAAACTTATGCGTTTTTTCTACCTGTACTTGCCAAAATGCTGATCGAACGTTGCTTGCAAGGTAAAGTAGGTGTCAAAGCGATTTGTATCTACCCGCGAGTAGCACTGTCAGAAAACCAACTTAGCGACTTCGTTGAAGTTCTGTTCCACCTCAACCAAGCACTAGCCAAGCGTAAACTTCCGACTTTGACTATTGGTTTAGAAAGTGGGGCGGCAGTTTATCAAATCAAAGACTTTCAAAGTACGACTGATAAGCAAAAAAAACAACTCTCTAGAATGCGCGGCTGGACTTACAGCGAACAGCATAGCGGTTATTTGTCCCCCTTTGCTTACTGCGTTGGGACACACGATTATAGTTGCAGAAATGGCAAGCAAAAGCTTTTAGTTCGTCCAACTCACCCGCAAACGTTGGTCTGTCCTGCTTGTAACAAGCAATATCATTTCATCCAGTTTGCCAGGGATGTGATGGAAAAGCATCCTCCAGATTTACTGATTGCAACAACAGAATCTCTACACCGCCGTTTGTTGTCATCAAAATACCAGTATCTATTTGGTACTAAAACCTTCTGTGCGCCTTCTATCGTCATGTTAGACGAAATTCACCTGCAAACTTCTACTTCAGGAACGCAAGTTGCTCTATTGCTGCGGCGGTTATTGGGGCGAATTCGTCTTGGCAAACAAAGTCGCCACCAATCAGCTAACTTAGCATTTGTAGGACTTAGTGCAACAATTGCCGAACCCGTTCAATTTCTCTCGGATTTATCAGGTATTCCTGTTACTCGCATTGCTCACGTTACTCCGCAAGCAGAGGAAATGCAAACTATTGGGGCAGAAAGGTATATTTTTGTCCGAGCCGAAGAAAATGAAGATACTGCGATTATCTCTACATTAATTCAGACTGCTATGTGCATACTGCACACCATGCCTCAACCATCCTCAGGACGCTATCGCACCTTTGGTTTTGTCCAGTCTTTAGATATTGTAGGTCGTTGGTTGTACCAAATGGAGGACGCAGAAAAAGTTAAGAGAGAGCAAGTTAGAGTAAGAAAACGAGAGAAAGACAAAAGAAAATCTGTTGCACAGCGTCAAATTAAATATTTACCCCTATATACTTACCGTTTTCCTCCATACAATCGGCAGCTTTTCCCTAACTTTTTTGGCTCTAATTCAGCCTGTAATTGTAATTGCGAAAAAAGTAAACAACCAGACTTAAATTGTCCTTATTTTCAAGCTGGGGAATGTTGGTGGGTTTTGAGTCAAAAAGGCAAATCGCGCCCTGAACCTTTAAATATCAAATGAAAATCGGGAAGCGATCGCTCTATTACCATCGAACCCAACGACGATTTAATTATTACTACTAGCGCTTTAGAAGTGGGTTACGATGACGAAGACTTAATGTGCGTCTTGCAATACCAAGCACCTGCTAACGTAGCTAGTTTTGTTCAACGCAAGGGAAGAGGAGGGCGTAAAGTTGGGACGCGCCCTATTGTTGTCACGGTATTAAGTCCTTATAAACCTACCGATTTATTCTTATTTCGCAACGAACACCTGCTGACAGAGCCGACCTTCCAAAAATTGCCCCTTAATCCTCAAAACCGCTACTTACAAAGAATTCATGGCTTTTATGCTTTTTTTGACTGGTTAGCTTATCATGCAAATTGTCTGGGGATTGAACTCGATTTAGAACGGTTGGATCGCCAAGCTTATGAGTATTTAATGCAACAGACAGCCGACTTAGGCGTGTTGTTAGAGTTTAAAGATTACCTTCAAGAAATTTTTGCTATTCCTGATGATGCCATTGTTGGAGTTTTAGGAAGTGAAAATGAGGGTTTATTATGGAGCATCTTTCATAGCGGTTTAATGAAAACAGTGCATTCAGAATTTGAAAACGATAATAAACTTTTTGTTGCAGCCCGTCAGTTCCTCGATCGATATCTGCCTGACAATCTATTTTCTGATATCAATTTACCAGAAGTCAGGGTTGATTACAGACCCGACAATTCCTCTACCGATAGACGACCTCCCTCGGAAAGTATCAGTCTAGCGATCGGGGAAACTATACCAGGAAATGTTACCTTTCGCGGGGGTGAAGGATCGACTTGGATACCGCCAGAAATTTCCCAAGGTGAAACTACTTCAATTTGCCTAAGTCAGTATTATCAGATCGATCCGATTGAAAACTCACCGAGTACAGTCAATTTGCCACGCAGAGCCTTAAAAAAAGTCGAAATCGCCCCTCAAGGTACGCACTTTATTAAGTTGTATCGCCCTACAGCAATTTATCCAACTCAGTTTAGTAAAGATTATAATTCTTCCTTCTGGTGGTGTAATCCAGAAACAGACAAATTGATTGAATCTCGCAACCCAGATAATTCACCTCAAGATGCTTATCAATTAGCACATTCTACTTCAGCCTTTCCCATCAACGCTGTTTATCCTAGACCAATCCGAGATGATTCTACTCCCGCTTATACCTTCAGTTCTAGCAATCGCATTTTGAACTGCGACCCACTTGGTCAAGAATTAGTCGAACAAATTATTTTTTATAGTGACGAACCTGCAAATTTAAATTTGCTAACTGTTCGCCGGATTATTCTAGGCAGTGAATATACAATAAAATTTCACAATTCTGCTAGTGACGAAATTCGAGGTGTAGTTGGCTTTCAAGTCAGCGAAGATAAACCGAATAATTGTGCATTAGGTTACGAACTATTTACAGATGGTATTTCTTTCAATCTAAATAAAAATCGTTTAAGAGAGTTCTATTTAACTGCTTCAACCCAAGCCAATCTTAAAGTCAATATCATCCGTCATGCTTTTATTACAAACTTAACCGTTGATTATCGTGAAAATTACTTTGCTGCCGAACATTTAGTTAATGTCTTGCTAACAATAGTATATAGTTGGTGCGGGCAGAATCAGGGGACTGTTGAGGGAATAAAAGACTGGTTTATTAGCACTAACGATCGCTTTGAACGTTGGTTTAAGGCAACAATTGACCGGATTCATCAATTGTCCCCAAAGCAGCAAGAAGCAGTTAGGCAATTAGCAAGCAGTCAAAATAACTACTTATCAATATTTCTCAATATTTATACTGATGTTTGTAGTTTAGGGCAGCGCTATCAACAGTATCTTCGGGATAATTTTCAATACAGTATTACCCAAGCATTAAAACAAGTTGCTCAGGAAGTGGCGGGAGTAGAAGCAATCAATTATGTTGCTGCTTGGACCGAACTAAAAGCAGACTTTGATGAACGGGCATCAGACGAAATTTGGTTATATGAGATTGGAATGGGGGGAATTGGCGTTATGCGGGCTACCCATGACCTGTTAAGAAAGCAACCAGACCAGTTTTGGTTAACATTAGCTGAGAAAATGACCCGTTGCTCAACTGCTCAAGAAGAGGCGTTTCTGCGCTATTTACTATCACAGGGGAAAATATTTCTCGGCTTGAGTCTCTCCGTAGCGAATATCCCAAAGCGACTAATGTAATCCTCGCTCTTGCTGAATCTTATACTGCTGTTGGCAATACGGAGAAAGCATTACAACTTTACCAATCAATTCCAGAACAGACTGAAGAAATACAACAACTCTATTTATCTGTTTTAGTAAATAGCGATCGCTACCAAGAAGTGCTAAACCTCTTACCTGAGTCTATTGATAAGCTTTCACCCGTTTTATCAGGTTGGCGAGGAGTTGCAAGCGATCGTTTGGGACAAAAAGCGATCGCTCGTGATTTTCTAGAAAAGGCATGGCATGAAGGTCAACGTAACATTCAGTTTTTGCTACCACTCGCTAGGTTATGGGCGGAAGAAGGAGATCCAATCCAGGCTGGTGCAGCCTATCAAATCCTTCAAGAAACTGCTGATAACCAGTTTACCTGGGAAGACTATGCACTGATGGCAAGAGTAGCCAATTTAGGGGGTTTTGGCGATCTTTCTGACGAGCAGAAGGTAGATTATTACGAGCGCTGCGTTACTAAAGCAGGTGCAGATTTACTCAAATTGCCCATATCTTCAGAAATACTTAAAGATCGCCTGGAGCTTTGGCAGGCATTAAATAATATTGAGAGACTGCTTAATTCTTATGCAGATTGGTTACATTGGTTAGCAAATGCTGGGCGAATTGACGATTTAGAGCAAGAACTAGGTCAAATTCGCTCCCTTGCAGTAGAAAAGCGCATTAGTTGGCAGCAGCACTCTCAGTTCCTTGAGGGGCTTAAGCCATTGATTGCATTAAATAAAAAATAATCATCTAGATTACAAGTATCGGGATGACTGGATTCGAACCAGCGGCCCCTTCGTCCCGAACGAAGTGCGCTACCAAGCTGCGCTACATCCCGCTATTAGGCAAATTTTATTCTAGCACTTAGTTTACAGAATCTTGTGAAAAAATTTAGCACGCGGTTAATCTTCTAGTTCAAAAGGCTTTGCCTCAGTTGGAAACAAAGCCTTTTGGGGATTTACGATCGCTAAGATTCGATCGCTTTACCTACTTTAGCTAACCGCTTGCCCAATCTCTGTACGGGTCCTTTAATTCCTCTTGGTGCTTCAGAGGCGGCTTCTGTTGTTTGTTCGCCTAGTTGCGTTAACAATTTAGCTATATCTGCACCCTTACTTTTGCTAGACTTAAGCGCCTGCTTCAATTGCTTGAGATTGTCGGCGATTTCGCTAGCGCCTTTGTCTTCAGACTTATGCAGAATCTTGTACCAATCATCTATAGCAGCGATCGCACTCTCTACCTCGATTGATTCTAAATCTTCATCTAGAGTGTCTACTAGCGTGTTAATCTGCTCGATATGTTCTTGGTCTTCAGCTTTGCAAAGAGTGTTTCCAGCTTTGGTTAGTTGCTTGCCTAGTTTCTGAAGTGATGTCTTTAGCTCCTTATTATCAGAGCTTAATTCTATAGTTTGGTCGCCAACCTGAATCATTGCTTCCCCAAGATCGTGTCCTGAAGCTTTACCGCCTTTGAGTAACTGTTTGAGTTCTTTCAAACTGGTAGTAAGTTCCTTAACATCAGGATCTTTAGTTTTTTGCAAAATTCCGTGCCATTGGTCGATTGATTCTAAAGCAGCATTAGCGTCAATAGAACTGAGATCGCCTTGCAACAGTTGAAGTAGTGAATCTAGTTCCTGACTGGGATCTGCTTTAGTATTGCCATTATCAGCCTTTGCTGTAGAGCTTTCCTTTTTAGTGCTATTTTGCTTTCCCTGAGAGTCTGTTTTACCAGCCATAAAACCTTAATTCCTTTTGAGGCACTTGATCTATAACAATCAGCTTAGAAAGCTGAGTTTTCGATCTCCTCATCCTTAAGTTATGGTCTTGGCGCTGCATCTAGTTAGATATTCAGCCCAAAGCGATCGCTCATTGCCTGTTAAGATCGAAGCTAAATAACTTCAACGATTAGAGCTAATTGTGACTGTCAAGCCAGAGTGGTTGCGGGTAAAAGCGCCCCAGTGGGAGCGTGTTGGTAATGTTAAAGAAATTCTCCGAGATTTGAGCCTCAATACTGTATGTGAAGAGGCTTCTTGTCCCAATATTGGCGAGTGCTTTAATGCAGGTACGGCTACATTTCTAATTATGGGACCTGCTTGTACTAGAGCTTGTCCTTATTGCGATATCGATTTTGAGAAAAAGCCTAAGCCTTTAGATCCTACTGAACCAGATAGGCTAGCGCAAGCAGTCAAGCGACTAAAGCTAAATCATGTAGTTATCACCTCTGTAAATAGAGACGATTTACCAGATGGCGGTGCAAGTCAATTTGCCTGCTGCATCCAAGCGATTCGCGCTATTTCCCCGCAGACAACTATTGAGGTATTAATTCCAGACTTGTGCGGTAATTGGGAAGCTTTAGAAATCATCTTGCAAGCACAGCCGGAAGTGCTAAACCACAATACAGAAACTATCCCCCGCCTTTACCGTCGCACTCGCCCTCAAGGCGATTATCAGCGCACTTTGGAATTGCTTGGGCGATCGCGCAATCTTGCTCCTTGGGTCTATACTAAGTCTGGCTTAATGGTAGGCTTGGGCGAAACTGATGCGGAAATTCGTCAAGTAATGGAGGATTTACGCTCTGTTGACTGCGATATCTTAACGTTGGGACAATACCTGCAACCGAGTCAAAAACATTTGCAAGTACAAAACTTTGTCACTCCAGAACAATTTGATGCTTGGCGACAATTTGGCGAATCTATAGGGTTTTTGCAAGTAGTCTCTTCGCCTCTAACTCGTAGTTCTTACCATGCAGAACAAGTTAGGGAATTGATGCAACGTTATCCCCGCAGCAAAAATAGCTAACTGTGCGCGAAATAACTATAACTATTCTCGGTGCTGGTGCTTGGGGAACTGCCCTAGCCCAGCTAGCAAGGGCAAACGGGCATAATGTGTGCTTATGGTCGCGTCATGGCGAATTAAGCTTAAAGGACGCTCTAGAGGGCGCACAGATAGTTTTATCTGCTATTTCTATGCAAGGAGTAACGCAGGTAGCTACAGCTATTGCTTCCATACCCATATCCGCAGATACAATTTTTGTTACAGCAACTAAAGGACTAGACGCAGCTACCACCCTGACACCCGCTCAAATTTGGCAAGCTACATTTCCCCAGCATCCTATTGTTGTGCTGTGCGGTCCTAATTTATCTAAAGAAATTCACCAAAATTTACCAGCAGCTACAGTTGTTGCTAGTATCGATGCTGAAGCAGCCGAAGCAGTACAAGCAGCATTTACTTCTCAGCGCTTTCGAGTTTATACAAATTCCGATCCTCTGGGTGTCGAACTAGGTGGGACAATCAAAAATGTAATTGCGATCGCATCTGGTGCTTGTGATGGTTTGCAATTAGGAACTAATGCTAAAGCTGCCTTAGTCACTCGTGGTTTGACAGAGATAATTCGCATCGGTAATAGTTGGGGTGCTAAAACCGAAACTTTCTACGGTTTGTCTGGATTAGGTGACTTATTAGCAACTTGCAACAGCCCTTTGAGCCGCAACTATCAAGTAGGCTACCAATTAGCTCAAGGTAAAACTCTAGCAGAAACTCTTGCCCATTTGGAAGGAACGGCAGAGGGAGTAAATACAGCTGAAGTTTTGATGCAGAGAGCAGAAACCCAAAAAATTTCTATGCCCATTACCACTCAAGTATATCGCGCCCTGCAAGGTGAAATAACACCCAGGCAAGCTCTTGAAGAACTAATGCTCCGAGATACTAAGCCTGAGTACAATAACTAAAATCGTCATCAATCCAAGTCTCGGCGACCTTCTAAAGCTCTTGCTAAAGTTACTTCATCAGCGTATTCCAAATCGCCACCTACTGGTAAACCAAAAGCAATTCTCGTTACTCGTGTAAATGGTTTGAGTAACTGACCTACATACAAGGTCGTTGTCTCCCCTTCTACACTAGGACTAATCGCCATAATGATTTCTTTGGGCTGCTGCTGGCTAACTCTACGCACGAGCGAACTAACTGTAAGCTGTTCGGGACCAATACCCTCCATCGGTGAAAGTACGCCGCCTAATACGTGATATTTGCCGTTATATTCTCTAGTTTTTTCTAAGGCAATTACATCGCGAGAATCAGCAACCACGCAAATTGTATTATTATCGCGGTTCTGATTGCGGCAAATTTCACAAACTGGTTCGGCTGATAGGTGAAAGCAAACTGTACATAAACCAACTTGTTGTTTGGCTTCAATTAATGCTTGCGCTAACGCTTGTACTTCAGATTCCGAGCGCTTGAGAATGTGTAAGGCTAGGCGTTGAGCAGTTTTGGGACCTACTCCTGGGAGGCGTTGTAATTGCTCGATTAAACGAGCTAAAGGGCGTGCGTAAACCGTTGTCTTATCTCCAATGCGATCGCTTTCTCTATGATGACATTTATTAAGGGAGCGATCGCAGTAGGGTGTGTTTTCAAAACGCACCCTTGGATTAAGAACGCAGATGCACGCAGATAAACGCAGATGTAGAGCAGGATGATTGCACAAACAAAAAACGCCCCCCGAATGGGAGGCGCTTTGATGTTAGCTATCAGTAGTTAAGAATTAACCGTTGATTGCAGGTGCAGTCAGTGCTACAGGTGCAGCTTCACCAGCAGCTAAGTCTAGAGGGAAGTTGTGAGCGTTGCGCTCGTGCATTACTTCCATACCTAGGTTAGCGCGGTTGAGTACGTCTGCCCATGTGCCGATGACCCGACCCTGGGAGTCAATTACTGACTGGTTGAAGTTGAAGCCGTTGAGGTTGAATGCCATTGTGCTGATGCCCAATGCTGTGAACCAGATGCCTACTACTGGCCATGCTGCCAAGAAGAAGTGCAGTGCGCGGCTGTTGTTGAATGATGCGTATTGGAAGATCAAGCGTCCAAAGTATCCGTGTGCGGCGACGATGTTGTATGTTTCTTCTTCTTGTCCGAATTTGTAGCCGTAGTTTTGGCTTTCTGTTTCGGTTGTTTCACGTACCAAGCTCGATGTTACTAAGCTTCCGTGCATGGCGCTGAATAAGCTACCGCCGAATACACCTGCTACACCTAGCTGGTGGAATGGGTGCATCAAGATGTTGTGCTCTGCTTGGAATACCAACATGAAGTTGAATGTTCCAGAGATACCTAAAGGCATACCGTCAGAGAAAGAACCTTGACCAATTGGGTAGATCAAGAATACTGCTGTTGCTGCTGCTACTGGTGCAGAGTATGCTACTGCAATCCAGGGGCGCATTCCTAGGCGGTATGATAGTTCCCACTCTCTTCCCATGTAGCAGAATACGCCAATGAGGAAGTGGAAGATTACCAATTGGTAAGGACCGCCGTTGTACAACCATTCGTCTAGGCTGGCTGCTTCCCAAATTGGGTAGAAGTGCAAGCCAATTGCGTTTGATGATGGTACTACTGCACCTGTGATGATGTTGTTTCCGTAGATTAATGAACCTGCTACTGGTTCGCGGATGCCATCAATGTCTACTGGAGGTGCGGCGATGAAGGCGATGATGAAGCAGGTTGTCGCTGCGAGTAATGTGGGGATCATCAATACTCCGAACCAGCCTACGTATAGGCGATTTTCGGTTGATGTTACCCACGCGCAGAACCGCTCCCATACGTTGGCGCTTTCGCGTCTCTGTAATGTTGTTGTCATGTGTTTATGAGTGCTTTATGTTTTGGATAATGTAGGGAGTTGTTTGCTCCTTGTTTAATACATTAAAGCTTTTGTTGAGAATTGTAAACAATTTAGCGTTAAGATTTGTTTATAGCTGCGATTAGTTTACCTGATGGAAAATGCGATCGCATCAGGAAAAGGCAAAGCTAAGGGGTAAAGTAATTCATTCCTCCTCTGCCTTACCTGCTTCTCAACCTGGGGGCCAAGTCATTTGTCTGCCGCCAAGTAGGTGTAAGTGAATGTGGTTAACTGTTTGACCGCCATCATCGTCAGTATTGATTACAACGCGATAGCCGTTATTAAGACCAGCTTGGAGGGCAACTCGCCTTGCTGTTAGCAGCAGGTGTCCCATGAGATTGATGTCTTCGGCTTGAGCTTGGACTAGAGATTTAATTGGTTTTTTGGGAATGATAAGGATGTGGACGGGCGCTTGAGGGTGAATATCTTTAAAAGCGATCGCTAAATCGTCCTCATAAACAATATCTGCGGGGATTTCGCGACGAATAATTTTATTAAAAATCGTCTCTGTAGATTCACTCATATTGTTTGGTGGATATGTCTGCTAGAGATTTTATAGGGTTTTACTATTCTTTGTATAAATTTAACCAATGTTAGCTAGAATTTGGAGCGCGTCAATCGTTGGTATTGATGCTTTAAAAGTAGGTGTAGAAGTCGATGTATCTGGTGGTTTACCTGGAATTGTCTTAGTTGGGCTACCTGACACTGCTGTGCAAGAATCTAGAGAAAGGGTAAAGGCAGCTATGAAAAATGCTGGATATGCCTTTCCCATGAGAAAAATCGTAATTAACCTTACACCTGCTGACCTACGAAAAGAAGGTCCTAGTTTTGACTTGCCAATTAGTGTAGGGATAATGGCAGCTTCCGAACAAGTAAGCGCTCAACTACTGGGAGATCATTTATTCTTGGGGGAAGTCTCTTTAGATGGTACGCTGCGCCCTGTTGCTGGTATATTGCCTGTGGCGGCGGCGGCTCAAAGTTTGGGTATCAGTAGTTTAGTAGTACCTTTTGATAATGCTCAAGAAGCAGCAGTAGTTAAGGGACTTAATGTTTACGGTTTTAAGTATTTATCAGAAGTAGCTAATTTTCTCAATCAACCAGAACGCTATCAGCCTGTCAAATTAGAGGAGAAAGTATTTACACCAAAATCTAGCAGTGCAGATTTGCAAGATGTTAAAGGACAAACTCACGCCCGTAGGGCATTAGAAATTGCCGCAGCAGGAGGTCATAATCTCATTTTTGTCGGTCCGCCTGGTAGCGGGAAAACAATGTTAGCGCGGCGCTTACCTGGGATTTTGCCGCCTTTGAGTTTTGACGAGTCGCTAGAAGTGACACAAATCCACTCTGTAGCCGGATTATTAAAGAATAAAGGATTATTGGTACGCGATCGCCCGTTTCGCAGTCCACACCACTCGGCTTCTGGTCCTGCATTAGTTGGTGGCGGTAGTTTTCCGCGTCCTGGTGAAATATCACTAGCTCATCGCGGCATACTTTTTCTTGACGAATTAACGGAATTTAAGCGCGATGTCTTGGAATTTTTACGCCAGCCTTTGGAAGATGGTTATGTAACTGTATCGCGTACTCGCCAATCTGTTGTATTTCCCGCTCAGTTTACCTTAATTGCCAGTACAAATCCTTGTCCTTGCGGTTATTTTGGCGATTCGATTCAAGCTTGTAGTTGTTCGCCAAGACAAAGAGAGCAATATTGGGCAAAGCTTTCAGGACCGTTGATGGATAGAATTGATTTACAAGTTGCAGTTAATCGGTTGAAGCCAGAAGAGATTACACGACAGGCTAATGGGGAAGGATCGGAAGTTGTCCGCCTGCGAGTCAAAGAAGCACGCGATCGCGCTTACAATCGCTTTAAAGCAGATACTAATATACGTTGCAATGCAGCAATGCAAACTAAACATTTGCAGCAGTGGTGTCAGTTAGAAGATGCTAGTCGCAATTTATTGGAAGTAGCGATTCGTAAACTAGGGCTTTCGGCAAGAGCAAGCGATCGCATACTTAAAGTAGCGCGGACTATTGCGGATTTGGCGGGTGAAGATAAGTTGCTAACAAATCATGTTGCTGAAGCAATCCAATACCGCACTATAGATAGAATGCAGTAGCCCGATGGCAAAGGAAAACTAACAAGTTAGATTGTGAGGATTGTGTTGAATGCATTTATATTTTCGAGTCTATAGAGGTACTTGCAGCATAAACTTTATTATTTTGTCATTAATACCTCTATTTTTAGCAACTTCAGTTAAAGCAACAAATTTAATACTTTACCCAATTACTTTAAATCAACCACAATCGCTAATATTAACCCAAGGTAAATGGCAACAGTTTTCTTCATCAGCAGGTAAGTTTACTGTTTCTTTGCCTGGTAAACCGATAGAAGATTTAGAAACAGATGATGATGGTTCAGTAGCTAACAATTTTACTGTAGTTGATGGTGAAACTGTTTATTTAGTTACTTATTCAGATTTAGTGAAAGAAGTCAATCGAGTAGCGACTGAAGAAATTTTTGATGCTGTAGGTGAAGGTTATACAGCAGATGGAGATAAGTTAGTCAATCAGCGTGAAGTTAAACTAGATGAATATCCTGGAAGAGTTGTTGAGTTAAATACTACTGATGGTATGGTTGGAAAAGCTACTATTTATTTAGTAGGAAATCGCTTATATCAATTAATAGTTATTTCTCCTAATAAAGAGATAGGAGAACAGTTTTTTGAATCGTTTCGTATTAGTGATTAGAGGCATGATAGAGTATGGGTGGTTAGAAACCACGTCTACACAAATAAAGTAAGGGCGGTTAGAAACTGCGTCTACACAAACAAAGTCCGCCTGCGCGGACTAAGAAAGTAATACATATATTATCTTGTAGGTTGCTATCTGCGTTTATCTGCGTGCATCTGCGTTCGTAAAAAATAATTTTACTTGAGTAATTGTAATTTATTGCGCTAGTTTAAATGTTTCGCCAACAGTTTCATTAAAAGAACGAACGATCGCAATGATTTGTTCGGCATCGTTGCTATTAAATAAACCATCTAAACCTGCAAGATGTAAATCTGTAAAGGGAGCTTCGTATAGCAATCCTGGTTCCATTACACCGTTTTGCGTTAGGTAGTCGATAATGGTTTCGATAAAGCGGATTTGATTGGCGCTGAAATTACCGCCTTCTAAATACCGAGCAAAAGCAAGTTTAGTAGCGTTGCGATCTAGTCCAACAAGTTTGCGGATAAATAGCTTGAGGCTAATATCTTTACCATATACTTGCTCGAAGCGATCGCGACTTTCAATTTGCGCTGCACTAAATAGCATATTTTCTAAAGACTCTAAATCGCTCGGTGTTAAAGGATTGTTGCGCTTGAGTTTGGCGATCGTAATGTGGTCTTGATTGTCCAGAATGTAAGCTGTAACTTTCTTGCGGTACTGTTCGTGACTGAAGCCTGTTTGATATGTTGGGACGCTACTATCTTTGACGCTGATAGGTTTTTCTACAAAATTGGTATAAACAATTGACTGCTGCTGGCTATCAATAAACTTAACTATAGTTCTTAGTTGCATTCTTAGCGATTCAACTGCCTCAAAAGTAACGTCACTCCACCAACTTTCGGCTTGCACTTCAGCAATTAGCGGAAGTTGGGCTTTAACCATTGGGATATTTTGCTTCTCTTCTAACCTGCTTAAAAGATTGCACAGGCGATCGCGCAATCCTGCAAAATCGCTACTTTGCCTAGCTATAGATAGTTGCAGCTTGAGACAGAGTAAGTCAAATTCTTTTGCTAGGCGATCTTCAGTTGGGAGGTTGTTGGGGAGTGGTGCTAGAGATGTAGAGACGGATTCTATATCTTCTTGACTGAGTTGTTCCCAGCGTTCTCGACGGGAAAATTCTTCTACTTTTTGCAGGTGAGGGCGCACTAAAAAGTTATCGCGCTCCATTGTCGCTACGTGCTGGTGGAGTTCTGCAAGTATAGTAGAGCGCAATTGGACTGGCAATACTTGAGTTAGTTCTAAACGGGCTTTGACTAGGCGCGTAGTTAAAGTTTCGGTAAGTTGGGGGCTAGCTGCGGGAATTTGTTGGCTGAAAAAGTCGAAGTTACCACATAAATCGAAGACTAAAAACTCTTGCTTGTCTTCGCCGATACCATATATATTAGGGCAAAGGCGAGTTCCCCGCCCGATCGCTTGGTTGAATTTGACGCGGGAATAAATAGGTTTGAAAAAGACTAAATTTAATACTTCTGGTACGTCAACGCCTGTATCGAGCATATCTACGGAGACAGCAATTGTCGGCTGTTTGGCGGCTACAGAAAAATCATCTAAAAGGTTTTGAGCATAAGAGTTGTGACTGTCGATAACTTGAGCAAACTTACCTTGAAATTGCGGGTAATTGGCATCAAAGCGGCGGACGATAAATTCAGCGTGGTTGTGATTGCGGGCGAAGATAATTGTTTTACCTAAGCGATCGCCGCCATCGACTTTTAAGCCGCGCTGCATCAACAATTCTAAGGCTCGATCTACAGTATCGATATTAAATAGCCATTGATTTAAAGCTTGGGCATTAACTTGGGCGGGAATTGCACCATCTTCATCTGCAAACTTAAGCTCGTATTCTTCTTGTTCTGCTGGCGAAAGTTCGGCATATTTAACGCCTTGACGTAATAACTTAAAGGAAGCATCTACGCCTTTGGGTGGTACTAAGTAACCATCTTTAACAGCATCATCTAATTCGTAGGCAAAAGAAGGTACTCCTGGTTCTAAGTTAAACAAGCGGTAAGTATCGCGGTGTACTTCAGTGCGGGGGGTTGCTGTTAAGCCGACAAGGAGCGCGTCGAAGTAGGTGAAAAGGGCGCTATATTTTTGATAAATTGAACGGTGTGCCTCATCAACAATTACTAAGTCAAAGTGTCCTGGACTAAAAAAGCGTTGCTCGTCAATGCGGTTGATGCAGTTGAGCATTGTCGGATAGGTAGAAAGGACGACGTTGGCACTTTCAAAGGCTTTATCTTTAGTTAGGTCTATAGGAGTAACGTTGGGAAGATGGGTTTTAAAGGCACGTAGCGCTTGAGTTAATAGGGCATTGCGATCTGCTAAAAATAGAACGCGCTTAACCCAGTTGGCTTTCATTAATAGATCGACTAGAGCGATCGCCGTGCGCGTTTTTCCGGTTCCCGTCGCCATGACTAATAAGGCTTTACGTCCTTTGTGGGCAAAGGTTTCAGTGATGCGGCGGATGGCTTCAATTTGGTAGCTGCGTCCGGCTATTTTGGGGTTAACTTGGAGTAAATGTAGTTGTTTGCTATGAGTGCGGCGGAAGATGAGGCGTTCTAGTTCGTCTTTTTTGAGAAAGCCTTGAATTTGGCGGGGTGGATAGTTGCAGTCATCCCAAATCCAATGTTCGTAGCCGTTGGTATAGAAAATAATCGGGCGTTGATTGAAGCGTTGTTCGAGACAACCGGCATAAAGTTTGGCTTGATGTTTGCCTTGAGTAGAGCTAATTGTCGTGCGTTTGGCTTCTATGAGGGCGAGGGGTTTGCCGTCACTACCCCAAAGTACGTAATCTACTTTGCCTTTACCTGTTTCGTTAGGCATTCCTTGAACTTCGTATTCTGTCCATCCAGTTTGAGCAATATTCCATCCGGCTTCTTTGAGCAATACGTCAATTAAATAGCGGCGGGTATCGGCTTCGTTATAGTTGTGGGTATCGGGAACTGTAGAGTTTTGCTGCTTGAGATTATCTATTTGGGCTTTGAGCAGTGCTAATTCGCGATCGCTTTGTTGTTGTCTTTCTTCTGCAATGCGGCGCATTTCATCGGCTTGAGAAAGCTGGGTTTCTAGTGTTTGGATTTGCGCTATAGAGATGTTTTGGCTGGTAGCTTGGGGGATGAGTTGGCGATCGAAGTTGAGGGCGGGGGTATTTTTGCCGTCGGGGGCGTAGTAGCGATATAGCCAGTAAAGAAAGTGAAATAGTTCTTGGATCAGGTGGAGGGAATCTTTGGCGGCGATATTAGTAGATTCGTGAACGGCAATATTGCCGATTTTGTGGATGGCGCGAATTTTGGGGAAAAGCCCTGGTTTGAGGTTGTCTTGAAAAGATTGTTCGTGGATTAGGGCAGCGAGGTTGGTATCGTAGGGAAGTTGGAGATATGGATCGTTGGCATAAAGCCAGTGGACTGCTTGTTCTAGGGTGAAGCGGGTATAGAAGCAGCTAGCGCGAGGGGCGCTAAAGACTAAGCTTTCAGCGCGGTTTGCGTGTTCAAATAGTTGAAGGTAGTGGGTATGGAGGAAGTCGAAGTTCGATGCCATCTAAACGTCTACCAAAGGTTTCTCGTTATAGTATGCCCAGCAGTTTGAGTATTTTAACTTTAGTAGAATGATTATGTGGCGATCGCTTTGGTTGGCTATATTATGACTCAAGCTTTACCAAATTTAATAGATTTAGATGAGTTTTTAGATTGGTATCCAGATGGCTACGGGCGTTTTGAATTGCATGATGGGGTAATTGTTGAGATGCAGCCAACGGGAACTCACGAACAAGTAGGGGGGTTTTTGGGTTTGAAGTTAGGCGTGCAAATTGACCAGAAAAATCTACCTTGTTTTATACCCAGGCAGTGTATAGTCAAGCCTGTTAATGCGGCGAAGTCTGGTTATAACCCTGATGTAATTGTGTTGGATTGGGATGCGATCGCAAACGAGCCTTTATGGAATAAGCGATCTACTATTACTCGCGGTGAAACAGTACGCTTGGTAATTGAGGTTGTCAGTACAAATTGGCAAGATGATTATTTGATCAAGTTGGCGGAATATGAAAAGCTAGGGATTCCTGAATATTGGATTGTTGACTATTTGGGGTTAGGAGGTAGGCGATATATTGGCAATCCTAAGCAGCCAACTATTTCTGTATATCAATTGGTTGACGGGGAATATCAGGTTAGTCAGTTTACAGGTAATGATGTGGTAGTTTCTGCGGCGTTTCCAGATTTGAATTTGACGGCGGAACAGATTTTTAGAGGCGGAAGAAAGTAGGGGATTGTCGTGCGAATTGTCCGCCTTTATAAAGATGCTGTGTGTAGCCGAGCATATGAATCCCCTCTTCACTCCCCTTAGAAAGGGGAGACTTGGACTGGCACTTTTCAAGTGCTACGCGATCGCCTACTAAAATTTGCCTACTACATCTCAAAGTCCCCCTTGAAAGGGGGATTTAGGGGGATCATGCCCTCCAGTTGCAGACAAACGCTATCAAAATCATGCAGCACCTCGTCATTAGTAAACCGAACTACCCGCAAGCCATAGCCTTCTAAAATCCTTGTCCTTTCAAGATCGTAGGCTTGTGCTTCCTCGGTAAAATGATAAGCGCCATCAACTTCGATCGCCAACTTCAAGCTAGCACAGTAAAAATCAACAATAAAGCGATCGATAGGTCTTTGTCGTAATACTCGCGGTTTAAAAGTTCGCAGATATAGCCACATTTTCTTTTCAGCAGCAGTTGGATTTTTGCGAAAAGATTTTGCTCTTTCTACCGAGATAGGGTTGTAAGGTAGGCAGTATTTTGATGTAACGAATTTTCGAGGGTGTGAAGTTGACATATTTTGCTTCTCTATGGTATTTAAGTCCCCCACATCTCCTCAAATAAGGGGACGTTTAGCCACAGTGCATCGCATTTCTGTCAGGCGCGGGGTTCTTAGTTTATAGTTCCCCTCGGAAGGCTCTTTGAAGCAGGGAGTTAAAAAGATTGTTTGTTTGGGTGAATGACTCAATTAATTTACTTTGCTGCTTTGCAATTTTAAATTTTCGTTCTAGCCATTCCTGCTGTACCTCAATGCTTGGAATTGGTAATTTTACTTTGCGAATTTCAACAAGGTGAAGATTAGATACCGTTCCTGTTTTTGTATGGCTAAGTGCTTGGCGCAATGCGAACGGTGTTTTGAGAAAAGATTCAAGATATTCTCCTAAAAGAACGTTAGGTTTAGGACGTAACAAAGCCAAACTTACAAAAATACTAAATTCTTCATCCCAATCAATTAGTTTAGGAATTCCGATAGTTCCATTTTTTGAATACAGGACATCACCTTTGCGTGGATGGCAACGCTTTATTAACTCTTTGTGTTCATTTAAGGGAATATACTTTGTGTTTTTCCAGTCAATACTTTTTGTTTGAATATCAGTAACCCTAAGAAAAGGTACACCTTGATCTACATATGTTGGGGTAAAATGCGCTCCATCAGTAATTAATTCACATACCTCAGCGAATGTCTTTACTGGATAACTACTATGATCGGGGATGCCAAACATCTCTATGAAAGCCGACCGCAATAACTCCTCTGTCAGCCGAATCGCCTCCTGACGCTTGCGACGAACAGCATCAGCCTTATCAAGAATGGCAGCAATGCGGCGCTGTTCTTCTATGGGAGGAAGGGGTATAGTAGATTCTTTTATAATTGAGTCAGATACTGCTGGGTAACTTGCTCCTGTACTTCTTCTAACCATGTCTTTAACAAAGTACGAAGTACGCACCCAGTAATACAAATACCGAGAATCAAGTTTTTGAGGCTTTGTGCGCAGTGTAGTAAAACCAGTTGAGGCAGTTGCACCGTTAAATTGGTTGTCTATGTAAGCAACTGCATTAAGGTTGGGACGTACCGTAGAGATAAGAATGTCTCCACCTTTAACTATTTGTCTTGCTCGACTAGGTGCTTTATGAGTCCATACCTCGACAGTTTCCTCAATTTGCTTAGTTTCTCTGTTGATAGAGGAAATATCAATATATGTAAATAACTGGTTAGTTGTACTTTCACAAGGATTCCATTTGCGTACAGAGTTAACAAGTTCACCAATTGGAACTAAAGGATAAGCTGACTTCACCCTAGCAACTCCTCCAACGCATCCAAATCCGCCCGAATCTCATCTTCAAGACTTCGCAATTTCTGCAAAATCACTTTGGGAGATTCATAACTCACCTCTGCATACTCAGTTTCCTTATAGCGATTAATCGAAAGATCGTAACCATTAGCCGCAATCTCCGCCTTCGGTACAAAAAACGCCTTCCCAGTTCTCACTCCCCCAGTCGCACCAGCAACTCCTCGCTCCCGCCACTGCTTGAGCAAATCTGGAATATCATTTTCAGCTACAGGTTGTCGCTTATCATCCAATGACAAACCATCTGCTGCCATATCATAAAACCAAACATCATCAGTTCCACCTGCGCCAGTCTTCGTAAACATCAAAACCGCCGTAGATACGCCAGCATAAGGCTTAAACACCCCAGACGGCATCGAAATCACTCCATCTAACTTATGCTGCTCCACCAACATCTCGCGCACCTTCTTATGCGCCGTCGAAGAACCAAATAATACCCCATCAGGAACGATCGCTGCTGCCCTTCCCCCAATCTTCAATAAGCGCAAAATCAAAGCAATAAACAGCAACTCAGTCTTTGTAGTCGTAACAATTTTAGTTAAATCTTTAGCAATAGTAGACTTCTCTAGCGAACCTTTAAACGGCGGATTTGCCAAAATCAGCGTAAAAGATTCCGTCACTCCCGCACAATCTTCACACAGCGAATCGCGCGCCTCAATCTGCGGATCTTCAATGCCGTGTAACATCAAATTCATACTACCAATCCGCAGCATCGTGGCATCAAAATCAAATCCGTGAAACATCTGGCGGTTAAAATGCTCCCGATTTCCTGGCGCATTCAAAACATAATTGCCCTCGCTATCTTGCAAATCGCGCAGATACTCCGCCGCCGCCACCAAAAAACCAGCCGTTCCGCAAGCCGGATCGCAAATAATCTCCCTGGGATGGGGAGCCATCAATTCCACCATCATCTTAATAATGTGGCGCGGCGTGCGAAATTGCCCGTTAGTACCTGCTGTTGTCAGCTTCGAGAGCATATATTCATACAAGTCTCCCTTGGTATCTCGATCCTCCATCGGAATTTGCTCGATTTGCCCGACTACACTTGCTAGTAGAGCCGGACTTGCAATCAAAAAGACAGCATCCTTCATATGGCGCACATAGGTACTTTCCGCCGCACCCAATCCCAAGTTCTTGATAAATGGAAAAGCCTCATCGCGCACAATCTTCAGCATCTCTTCCGCGTTGCTCAAGTTCTTAAAATACGACCAGCGACACATCTGTTTATCTACAGAGAAAATCGGCTCTTTGACAGCTTCGCCTAATCGCTGCGCCCTGCGTTCTTTGACTAATTCCAAGTCATCCAACCGCTTGATAAATAGTAAATAAGATATCTGCTCGATAACTGAAAGCGGGTTGCTAATGCCATTATTCCAAAAAGTAGTCCACAGGCGATCCACCTTCGATCGCATCTCACCTGTAATCATGAGCGCAACTCCCCATAGGAGTCACTTCTAGCTCGATTCCAGCCCAAAGTTATATCAATGCTTATTTTTGCCATATCGCCAGCACAACCTGTCTAAAATCAGATTCTAATTGTGCCACAGCTTTAATTAATAAATAATTTCCTAGTCCGCGCAGGCGGATGAGCCTCTGCAACACGCAGCTTACCGCCGCATAATCTTGCAAGAAGTGCGATCGCAAATACCCAGCCTATAAGCTGGGTACTAATATCTAACTTAAGCGCAAACCTTCTTCACGCTAGGAAGTTGACTAACTTCACTCCACCATTTCCGCAACTTAGGAGTTTGAGCAGTAGCAGTCTCAAATTCTGGAGTCGCACTAAAATAAACAAAAATCGGAATCAGATGAAAATCAGCCAACGTAAGCTCGTTACCTAATAAATAAGGTTCGCAAACAGCCAAGGACTCGATCGCTTGCATCGCTGTTTGTGCAGGTGCGATCGCGCCAGCCACCATCTCCTCATCTGTCTGACCACCCTGACTAGGTACAAGTACCCGTTGAATGAAAATTGACCTAATTGCTGGCATATACAAATAGCTATCAATAATCGCCATAATCTGACGCATCCGCGCCTGGTGTAAAGGCTCGGAGGGGATAAATTTATCGCTAGCAAAAACAGTGTTGAGATATGGAGTAATCGCAACCGTTTCGTAAATCGTTTCCCCATTAATTTCTAAGGTGGGGACTTTACCAAATGGATGCTTGGCTAGGTACTCCGGCGACTTGGTTTCACCACTAAAAATATCAACTGGTTTGAGGTCATATTCTGCACCTGCTTCCTCAAGCAACAACCGCACAGTGCGAACGTAGGTACTTTGAGGAATGCCGTAAACAGTAGGTTTTACCATTATAAGTAGATTAACCAAGACAACAGCGAACTAGAATATCTCACATAGTAAAGCTTGCGCCTCAGCCATTAGTGCGATCGCGCCATATATCAGCGTCGTGTAATCTGGGAATTAGTTGCACTGCCTTATATTTCTATGTCTGCATCCATCAATCTCATCAGTGAATATCGTTGCTTCAAGGGTACAGTTGGCTTTTGCAGCCATCAATCTGCAACTTGCAATAGCGAAATGAAGTTTGCTGTTTACCAACCGCCACAAGCAAAGTTGCAACCAGTTCCGGTACTATATTTTCTCTCTGGTTTGACTTGCACAGAAGAAAATTTCACTACCAAAGCAGGAGCGCAACGTTTCGCAGCAGAGTACGGTTTAATGTTAGTAGCGCCCGATACAAGTCCGCGCAATACTGGAATTGCTGGAGAAAATGACGATTGGGATTTTGGTAGTGGTGCTAGTTTCTATGTCGATGCGACTGAGGAACCTTGGAATCAGCACTACCAAATGTATAGCTACATCGTGCAAGAATTACCTGCACTAATTGCCGAGCATTTTCCGGTAAAATCTGACAAGCAAGGTATCTTTGGTCATTCTATGGGCGGTCATGGAGCTTTGGTATGCGCGTTAAGAAATTCAGAAATCTTTAAATCGGTTTCAGCACTTGCGCCAATTGCTGCACCAATGCGTTGTCCTTGGGGTCAAAAGGCGTTTACTAACTATTTGGGAACTAACGAAAATACTTGGCGCAATTACGATGCTAGCGAATTAGTAAAAGCAGCTAAGTACAATCGTCCTATACTAATCGACCAAGGTAGTGCAGACAAATTTTTAGCAGAACAATTACTACCTGAAATTTTTGAACAAGCGTGTAAAGATGTCAATCAGCCCTTAACTCTGCGTTTTCATGAAGGTTACGACCACAGTTATTATTTTATTTCTACCTTTATGGAAGATCATATTCGCCATCATGCGGCTGCATTGTGCGATTGAAATAGATTATTAGGAGGATGTAACGGAGTACATGGCAATTGGTAGCGGTTCTTGCTGAGAGATAGTACGCGATCGCTGAGTCGAAATCAAGCAAACTTGTGTAGTCAATAAAAAACTTGTAAAACTTGCAATTACAATCACTGGAACCATCGCCGTATCGGAAAGTACGCTGAGGATGATTGTGGTACTAATGGGCGTTTTGGTAATTGCCACATTTACCGCCGCCATCATGCATACCATAGCAATAGTGGGGTGGACTTGAGGAATACCTAAAGCGATCGCCAATCCTACAGCAGCACCAATATAAAACAAGGGAAATATAAAGCCGCCGCGAAAGCCAGAATGCAGCGTACAACTAACTGCAAGCATTTTTGCCAAAGCGATCGCAACCAACATCACCAGCCCAAAATTAGCACCTGTTTCGACAATAGTATTAATCTCTTTTTCCCCAAAAAACAAAGTTTGCGGGAATATGCAAGCAATTATCCCAATTGACAAGCCGCCCAAAGTTGCTAGCAAAATTGTTTGATGCTCGATGTACTTAGCAAGATATCCAATGCTACGAAAGATAACTACAAAAAGCATCGCGACTAATGCCCCTGCAATACCTAATAATGCACCTTGAAGTAAATTCCACAGTGTCAAAGGTGGAATAGCAGCAAAGTGATACATTCCCCCAATAGTTAAGCCCGTATTCAAACGAAATACACAAAAACTTAAAATCGCACTCAACACCGCCGGAACTAACGCCTCGTAGTATTCTATGCCCCGACGGTGAGGTATTTCTAAGGCAAATAGCGCTCCACCCAAAGGCGCACCAAAAAACGCCCCCAAAGCTGCACTCATCCCGCAAAAAGTCAGAACGCGAATTGTAGTTGCACTAAGCTGTAATTTTTCCCCTATCCAGCCGCCAATACTGCCATTTACCTGCACTAACGGCGCTTCTGGACCTGCACTACCGCCAAACGTAATCGAAATTAGCGAAGCCACAATCATTGCTGGTGTTTGCTTTTGAGATATGCGCCCTGGCTGATGAACTTTATCAACTACAAAAGCAACTTCACCAGGAAGTCCCATAAAATGCAAAGCCAAACCAACTAAAAAGCCGCCAATAGTAGTTGCAATCCAAATATAATTTCCAGAAGTAAGTTCTAGGGGCAGATAAGGACTCAAAAGTTCTGGAATTGTATGCCAAACAAGATGCAAACTACCTTCTAGAGTGTAGTAGTAAGCCGTTGCCACAAAGCCACCAGCAATACCAATAATTGCGGCATACAGGATCGTTTGCTGGTAAGTAACGCTGTTAGTAGACGCAGATGCGATCGCGTTTTCTGAAGTAGTAGAAGACATGAATAGGTATATGTATATGTAGAGACGTAGCAGTGCTACGTCTAGCACAATGGTTAAGGTATATGTAGAGACGTAGCAGTGCTACGTCTAACTGCTACGTCTAGCTGTTTCATTCTTCAGTAGCGCCAGCCAGAACTGGCGGTACAAAGTGTTCTGGTGACTGTTTGGGTTTAGCGCCAAAATGTTCGATCAGCAAGTCGCGTAGCACTGGCTTAAGATCGTCGCAAGGAATCTGTTTCATTACTTTGCTACCTAATTCAGCTTCAAAACCTACTTTACCGCCCAGCCAAATATCTACAGCTTCTACAACTTGCCCGTTTTTGCGTCCTTTGGTTCCCATCAAACCAATATCAGCAACTTGCGGCTGTCCGCAAGAATTAGGGCAACCCGTCCAGTGAATGCGTACGCTTTGAGATACTTCAAGTTCGGCTTCCACAGCTTTAATCATTGCCAAAGCGCGATTTTTGGTTTCAATCAGGGCAAATCCGCAAAATTGACTGCCAGTACAAGAAACTAATCGCCGCGTTAAGTTTTCGGGGTTAGTGGAGAAGCGTTCTAAAAGTGGTTCTTGTAAAAATGGCTCTAATCTAGAGTCAGGAATATTAGGAATAATTAGATTTTGTTCTACAGTAAAGCGCATTTCGCCATTGCCGTACACTTCCGCCATCCGCGCTAAATCGAACATATCTTGGGCATATAATCGCCCAATGGGAATATGCAAGCCGACAAAGTTTAAACCAGTTTGCTTTTGCTTGAATACGCCAATGTGGTCGTATTTTTCCCACATAAATTCGTCTTTTTCAGCAGCAGGTTCTAGCGAATAACCGAGTTGATTTTCGATTTCGGCGCGAAACTTCTCAATCCCCCACTTGTCTATTAGGTACATAAGGCGAGATTTTTGCCGATTTGCCCGTAACCCATGATTTCTATAAGTCAACAACACTGCTTCGCTAACAGCAACTACCTGTTCGGGACTTACCCAAGCATTCAGAGGTACGGCGGCTTCGTAACGTTTGGGCGAAAACATCCCACCAACAATGACATTAAAGCCAATAGTGTCATTTTTATAAGCTGGGATAAAGGCAAGGTCGTTGAGTTCGGCGTGAACTGAGTTATCACGGCAACCTGCGATCGCAATATTAAATTTGCGCGGTAAGTTAACCATTGCTGGATTACCTTCACCATTTTTAGTAATCATGTCTTGCACCATCTGGCACAATCCCCGCGTATCGATTAGTTCATCAGGATCGATACCAGCTAAAGGCGAACCTGTAATGTTCCGCACGTTGTCCACACCCGATTGCACAGAAGTCATGCCGTATTGATACAGCTTTTTGAAGATATCTGGCACATCCTCAATCCGAACGCCTCTAAGTTGAATATTTTGTCTAGTAGTGATGTCTGCATTACCTTCATCGCCGTACTGTTGGACGATTTCTGCCAATGCCCGCATTTGACTAGAGGTAATGATGCCATTAGCCATCCGCATCCGCAGCATGAATCTACCTGGGGTAACGGTGCGGTAAAATAGTCCCAAGTCGCGCAAACGGTAATCGCGATCGGCTTCGTCCATTGCTTCCCAGCCGATTTTGGCTAAGTAATCTAGTTCTTGCTTAAGGGCAATACCATCTCTTTCAGCTTTGATTTTTTCAAATTTATTTAAAGTTGCTTTGGCTTCTCCTGCTTCAGCTAATTGTGCTTCGGATGCGCCATTTTGAGGTACATCTGTGTCCGCTTGGGTTTTACCTGCTGTGTCTGGGGTTCCGTTTGCGTCCATCATAGTTGTATTTTGATAGGTTTTTATTAATTGCGCTGCAGTGGCGCTAAGATATGCCTTTTTTGTTAAGCTATGTCTTCTTGCGCTTTGAGTTTGTAGGAGTAGTTACAAAAGCTATTTCATCCGCTTTAAAACCTGCCTTTTGGCGTATGTGTATAAATAAGGGAAATAAAGTTGCCCGATCGGGCTTGCTTTCTTTTTAGAAATGGCGTTGTTTGGCTGAAACTTCTCTAGGTACTACTAATACTTCTGTATGCGATTCGTGAGGTTCTTTCAACAAGAAGCCGCACAAACTAGCTGAAATGAGGGCAACTATTCCTAACATCTGAAAAAAGGTGCGATCGCCTGCTGCCCCTTCTGGTAATAAACTGTAAATTGTTAGGTAAGCAACTGCCCCAACATTGCCATAAGCACCTACATTTCCAGCAATTTGTCCTGTTACTCGTCGCTTAATTAAAGGGACGATTGCAAATGTTGCGCCTTCTGCTGCCATGACAAAGAATGAGGCAACCATAGTTACAATTACGACAACAAGCAGGGGAATATTTCCCCCCAAACTGCTAAACACTAAATAACCTATTCCCGTTCCCGCCAGCGTTGTAGATAAAGTCCACTTGCGGCTGCCAATTTTGTCTGAAATTAAGCCACCACCTGGACGGGCGACTAAGTTCATAAACGCATAAGTACCAGCTACCGCCCCTGCTATTGCTGCTGTTAAGCCAAAGCCTCTTTGAAAAAATGTCGGCAGCATAGAGACAACAGCTAGTTCTGAACCAAAGCAGGCAAGGTAAGCTATGTCTAAATTTGCTACTTGCGAGAACTTGTAACGTTCGTCAGGGGAATATTGCTTTTTCCCAGTTATCAAGGCTTTGTTTGCTTTCCAACAGTTATAAGCTTGGACTACATACAAACACACTAATAAAAACCAGGTAATGTATAACTGTGTGGAATTAATAAAGTTAACTTTATTTAAGCGCCAAGCAATTACTCCCAAAATTCCTACTAAGGGAATATTCATCAGCAACATAAACCAAAAGTCTTTAACTGATGTCACTTCCATTCCGGCGCTGCTAGCAGGTCGTTCGTAAACTTTACCTGGGGGAGTATCTTGGACGCTGAAAAAATAAACTACGCCGTAAATAGCTGCAATAATTCCTGTAAGGGCGATCGCCAAACGCCAATTAAGTTGACCTGCTGCTAAAAAAGCTGTAGCAGCAGCAATTGTTGGTAGTGTAAAGGCTGCACCCGCCGAGCCAAAGTTGCCCCAACCACCATAAAGCCCTTCTGCTAAACCAATTTCGTTAGGCGGAAACCATTCTGCAACCATGCGAATGCCAATTACAAACCCGCATCCAACAATACTTAATGCTAAACGGCTATAAACTAATTGGTTAAAGTCTTGTGCTAAGGCAAATGTTATGCAAGGAATAGCCGCAAATACTAGCAAACAAGAATAAGTAACGCGCGGTCCATAACGGTCTAAAATCATTCCCACAATAATTCGGGCTGGAACTGTGAGGGCAACATTACAAATAGCCAAGGTTCTTAGTTGAGCTTCATTTAGACCAAATTCTACTTTTACTGCTGTAGCAAAAGGAGCAAAATTAAACCACACGACAAAGGTCAGAAAAAATGCAAACCATGTCATGTGTAAGATGCGGTAGCGATCCTGAAATGACCATATTCCATCCACGTTGTTCTATCCTCCTAATATTTCAATAGTTATTGATTGCTTGCAGGCTTGAAATTTATACAAGTAATTAAAGTTATTTTACAAAGATTATTTTTTCTAGCTGATGGCTTTGGGATTACCTTATCTAAACTTGCTAAACCACTTGGTATCTGATGTCACCAATTACTTGTATCTTTTATTATTTGATGCACTATTTGCATAGTTATCATGTAGACAATGCATCGTAGTTCAATACTTTTCTTAGCAATCGATTCAGTTTGATTCGCTCGAATTTAAAGCTTGAAATAACTACTGATGTCGCTTTAAATTTCCGTGTTTTTTATTATTAAGATAAAGCATTTTTTATTGTTTCAATAGAATATTTACTTTGAGTGTTATGAAAAAAATTAGATTTGCATGATGTAAATAGTTAGGTTATTTCCTCTCCATCTGGAGAAAATTGTTATCTATTCATAGTTATCTAGATATTTAGCAATCAGCAAGAATGTGAGGAATTCATAAAATTGTAAAAATTCCGTAGCTATAGATACAGAAATATTGTAAAAATAGGAAAATAGAAACGGAAGTGAAGGCAGGTTATTGGTATGGATTCCCACGAAAGATTAAATAGACGAGCAATAGAGCAAGAATGGATGCGAGAGCGCGATCGCGCTAACTCGATGTGGGTAGTCTTGCTCGTGGTTCTAAGCTCTTTTGCTGCGGGGTTGATGCCACTAGCTTTTGCACCAACCCAAGAAAAAGCAAATTCGGCTCCAAAGGCGATCGTTGCCTCAGAAGCAGGAATTTGGAGTGTATTAGGAGAGAAACAATAGACGTTATTGTAAAAAAGGTTGCAGTAGACTCAGGCGGCGCTCGTCAGTTGACTTAATATTTGCCCAGCACAAGCTTTTAACCTGTGATACCGACAACTAGCGCTACTACGTACTTGCTTGTTGCAAGCGAGGTTTGTCTAAGCCTAGTTGATGCAAAATTAACCACGATTGAATTAAGTCAGGTCCATGCATATCTCCGGTTAATGCTGCTCTTAAACTCCGCATTACTAAGCCTTTTTTGACGTTTTGCTCTTTAATTACCTGTTTGATGATTTCTTGGGTAGTAACTGCGCTTAAATCGGCAGTGTTATCTAAGCCTGCAAGAATGCCTTGTAAAACGGTACTTGCTCCCTCTTGCTGTAGCTGAGTTGTTGCTTCTTCACTGTATTGTAAGGTCTTGGTGAAAAACAACTTGCTTATTTCTACTGCATCGGGAAGACGAGTCAAGCTAGGACCAATTAAACTGGTAATTTCCTCTAACCAAGCGCGATCGCGTGTAGCATCAAATTCATACCCAGCTTTTTGCCAGTAGGGAATTAATAAATCTGTTAGCTTATCTACAGGCATTTTATGCAGATATTGACTATTTAGCCAGTCAAGCTTTGCCCAGTCAAACTTTGCCCCTGCTTTGTTCACTCGCTCAAAA
This sequence comes from Aliterella atlantica CENA595, assembly GCF_000952155.1. Lineage (GTDB taxonomy): Bacteria > Cyanobacteriota > Cyanobacteriia > Cyanobacteriales > Chroococcidiopsidaceae > Aliterella > Aliterella atlantica. The sequence continues at coordinate 208,252 of NZ_JYON01000005.1, forward strand.
CTAAATTGCTGTGCTGCTGTTGCTAAATCAAATATTTCTTGAGTTGAATCTGGTGGCGACCAACCGAGCAATGTCATGTAATTTACCATTGCTTCGGGGACAAAGCCCATATCTTTGAAGTCAAAAATCGAAGTTACACCATCTCGTTTAGAGAGTTTTTTACCTTCTATATTCAAAATTAAAGGCGTATGAGCAAATTGGGGGACTTGTGCGCCAAAAGCTTCGTATAACAAAATTTGCTTTGCCGTATTGGCAATATGATCTTCTCCGCGAATTACATGAGTAATTTTCATGTCTAAGTCATCAATAACTACAGCAAAGTTATATAAAGCTTGCCCAATATCATTTTCAGCAGCACGAGCAATTACCATATCGCCGCCTAAATCGCTACCGCGCCAAGACATTTGTCCGCGTACCAAGTCATTCCAGACAATTTCGCGATCGTCTTCAATTTTAAAGCGAATCACTGGGCGACGACCTTCAGCCCTAAAAGCTGCTTGTTGTTCTGGTGTCAAATTGCGATGACGATTGTCATAACGGGGTGCTTCGCCTCTAGCTTTTTGCCGTTCGCGCATTTCTTCAAGTTCGGCTTCGCTGGTATAGCAATAGTAAGCCAAGCCTTTATCTAACAGGGTTTTTACCCCTTGTTTGTATAAATCTAAGCGCTTAGATTGATAAAATGGTCCTTCATCCCAACTTAGCCCTAACCATTGCAAGCCAGCAAAAATATTTTGCGTGTATTCATCGCGCGATCGCTCTGTATCTGTATCCTCAATACGTAAAATAAACGTACCGCCATGATGGCGGGCGTATAACCAGTTAAATACAGCAGTTCTCGCCGTACCAATATGTAAGTTTCCGGTAGGGCTAGGAGCGATGCGGACGCGAACAGTCATAAGGCTAAATCGGTTAATATCAAGGTTTACTATTTTAACCTTGTTGGCTGCATAGCTACAGATCTAATCTAGATCGCTTTAAAACTGCTAGTTTACTTGACAAACTTTGCTGCCGCCAATCTAAATCAGCTTCTGGTAAGGGCTTTCAAAAGAAAGCAAGCGGGACTGACGGGGCTCGAACCCGCAACTTCCGCCGTGACAGGGCGGTGCTCTAACCAATTGAACTACAGTCCCTTATTTTCAGGGCATTTACAACTATTACAGGTTTCCTAAGCTTTGTCAAGCAGAATTTTTAGGGAGTTTTAGTAGCGCAAATAGCATTAGCAGTCGCTAAACTTGGCAAAGTTGCCTTTAAGCGAGACAATGGTTATAAGTCTCCCCCGTTAAGTTTTAACTCGTGAACACTGTTCGTACTGTCTCCGATACCAAACGCTCCTTCTACTCTACTCATACCCGTCCTATCAACACGATATATCGGCGGGTAGTAGAAGAATTGATGGTAGAAATGCATTTGCTTTCTGTGAATGCTGATTTTAGCTATAACCCCATTTATGCTCTAGGTGTAGTGACAGCCTTTGAGCGCTTTATGCAAGGATACCAACCAGAACGGGATAAAGACTCAATCTTCAAAGCCTTGTGTCAAGCTGTAGGTAGCGATCCCGCTCGATATCGTCAAGATGCCGAACGTTTAGGCACATTTGCCAAAAGCTTGTCACCGCAGGAATTAATCCAATGGTTAAGCGGTACAAGTCATGTTGATGGCTACGGCGATTTGCAAGAGCAAATCAAAGCGCTTGCAAATAACCCCAATTCAAAATACAGCCGCTTGTTAGCGATCGGTGTATTTAGTTTGCTAGAGTTATCAAACCCTGAGCTAGTCAAAGATGAAAAGCAAAGAGTAGAAGCACTTAAAGAAATTGCGACAACCTTGCACTTACCCGAAGATAAGCTCAACAAAGATTTAGAATTGTATCGCGGTAATGTAGAAAAAATGAATCAAGCGCTAATTGTCATGGCAGATATGTTAGCAGCAGAGCGCAAAAAACGCGAAAAACGAGCAGCAGAACAAAATGCTACTGTGGTGGCACAATCACCCGACACACCTCAAGATACAGCTTCTCCAGGTTCATAAAGCGCCTAAAGGCGCGGGAAAATGAGTAAGTTAGCCCTAAAGCTTCCTTCAACTCAAAACTATCATTCCCAGTCTCCTTACTCTATTCAACTCAAAACTTAAAACTCAAAACTCATAACTACTTTCCCCGCTGTGGCATCATAACTTCATCTTTAAGTTATGTCTGGCAGGGTTTTTAAATTGTGACAACACGATCGCTCTTGCAAGTCTTTCAAAGCCGCAAAATGGCAGCTTTGTTATTACTGGGTTTTTCGTCGGGTTTGCCTTTATTTCTCACTAGCCGAACTTTGCAACTATGGATGCAAGATGCCAAGGTAGATTTAGGGGCAATTACACTATTTGGCTTAGTTAGCGTTCCTTACTCCCTCAAATTTTTATGGTCGCCGTTGTTGGATCGATTTTCGCCTCCAGTTTTAGGTGGTAGACGCGGCTGGCTGCTATTAACTCAGATTGGGCTGGTTTTTGCGATCGCAGCAATGGCTTTGCAACAACCCGCTCAAGATTTCCAAGTGCTGCAAGTCCTGGCAATTACCGCTTTAATTACTACTTTTTTAAGCGCTACTCAAGATATTGCTGGCGATGCCTACCGAACCGATATTTTATCGCCCTTAGAATTGGAAACAGGTGCATCCGTCTGGGTTTTTGGCTACCGCATGGCGCTACTGGTAACTAGCTTTTTGGCTTTGATTTTAGCTGACTTTCTGCCCTGGAATGTAGTTTATCTGATGATGGCGGGTTTGATGGCAGGAGGAATACTTACTACTTTATGGTCGCCTAGAGAAAATGTAACGCTCCAAGCTGCTGCGCCTGTGTCTGTTAAAGATGGCATTTTTCTATTGTTAATAGTTTTAGTAGTAGCAGGCTTGTTAGGAGGAGTAATTAGCGGCTACATTCCTTTACCTACTTTGTATTGGTTAGTTGCAGGTTTACTCGCAGTTTGGCTGGTGGCTACGTTTTTATTACCAAAACGCGCGATCGCATCTACTACAGATCGTCCGCCCCAATCTTTGCAAGATGCTGTAGTTCTGCCTTTTCAAGAGTTTTTTGGGCGCTTCGGAGTTGCTCAAGCTAGCTTAGTCTTAGCTTTTATCTTGCTTTACAAATTGGGCGACTCGCTAGTGGGAATTACAGGTAATTTGTTTTTACGCGAAATAACTTTTACGAAAACAGAAATAGCCGCAGTTCAAGGTGGTATGGGCTTTATTGCTACTACAGTGGGCGTATTAGTTGGCGGCGCTATCTTAACGAAAATTGGCATCAACCGCGCCTTGTGGATATTTGGAATTTTGCAACTACTTAGCAACTTAGGCTACTACGCCTTAGCGGTCGCTGGCAAAAACTATTCTTTGTTAGTGTTAGCAATTAATATCGAAAATTTTTGCGCGGGATTAGTTACCGTTGTGACTGTAGCTTATTTGATGAGTCTTTGCGATCGCAACTTCACAACTACCCAGTTTGCTTTATTTTCTAGCTTGGTAGCGATTAGCCGCGATATTCTTTCTGCACCTGCTGGGCAATTAGCAACAACGACAGGCTGGGCTGCGTTCTTTTTGATATCTATAGTAGCTGCTCTACCAGGCTTAATGTTGTTGCCTTTTGTCGCCCCTTGGAATGCTACGCCTGTAGCAATGGCAAAACCAGGCATGGATGACGATAATTCTTATTAAGTTGTAGGATAAATGTAGGGAACTTAATAATTCTTCAGTTAACTTCTCATAAATACCTTTGCTTCCTCCCCCACCAACATGACTATTTTTCGTCAATACGTGCTTCCCTTTTTGATAGTGTTAGTGTTTTTTGTCGCCCTTGTAGCAGTCAGCGCCCGCATCTTTCTTCCCAGTGATATGGCTGCGCCTGCACCTATTGAAGAAGTTAATCCTCAGCCGCAAAAAGCTGAGGCTCATTTACCGCCTTCGCTATCTATGTTGGTTAAAGGTGTACCGGATAGTTTGGCACTGTCAGAACAATTCCGTATGACTGTTAATTAAGGTGTCACAGTTGATATCAGGGTATATTGTTATTGCTGGTTCGGGTTTAGATCGGGCATTGTTAGTTAAGTTTATGCAAAAAACTTATCAGGAACTATTTACCGAGCAAGACTTTTCCCATCTATCCCGAACAGTCGAGCAATATTTTTCTAGGGAAACGCCGTTGTGGTGGGTGCATATAGAAAATGCAAATATGCGATCGCCTGTAGCCTGTTTGTGGGTAGGTAATGCTATAGATCAAGTAACAGGCGATCGCCATGCTCATATTTTTTTACTATACGTAGCCCCAGAACACAGACGCAAAGGGATTGCCAAAGCCTTGATGCAATATTTAGAAAAATGGGCTATAGCAAGAGGCGATCGGCAAATTGGGCTACAAGTATTTCAAACTAACAGCAACGCCTTAAATCTCTACAAGCAATTAGGCTATCAAACTCAGTCATTGTGGATGGTGAAACCACTGTTATCTCAAGAGTGACTTAGCGATCGCCACGCTTCAATTGCAGACGCTCTTTTTTCAGTATTGGAGAATACATACTTTAGTAATGGCTAAATCTCAAGCTCTACCTTAAGGCTATACATAGATCCTGAGAAATTTCTTAACGTGAAGTAGAGTTTATTCCCATATAGGGTGAAGATTGCATGACGACTGATGTTTCTCCTAATCTCAATAAAGGTAGTAGCAATGGATCGCTAGGGATAGGTATTGTCCTGATTATTTTGGGAATTTTAGCGATCGCTATTCCTGCGGTTTCTACAATTGTCACGGAAACTTGGATTGCATTGATTTTATCTAGTGCAGGAGTATCTAAGCTATTTTATGCTTTTCAAACGCGCGATCGTGGCGGTTTCGTCTGGAAAATATTGTTAAGCGTGCTGTATATTGCTACAGGCTTAATGCTATTTTTTTACCCTCTCACGGGTGTACTTACTATCACTCTTTTACTAGGTAGCTTTTTGCTAACTGAAGGCGTATTCGAGCTAATGTTGGCATTTAGATTGCGTCCGCAACAGAATTGGACGTGGGTGCTAGGCGATGCTGTTATTACGCTTGTGTTAGGGGCAATAATTTGGTTTCAATGGCCCTTTGATGCTCGTTGGCTGCTGGGTACGCTTGTTGGTGCTAGCGTTCTGTCTACTGGAGTTTCAAGGCTAATGTTGTCTTTAAATCGTAATTCTAATCTAAATGCTTCTAACCCTACAGCTTGAAGTTACCGCAGGGAAATAGCAAATATTAATTGAGCGCTCGGCTTGAATTACATCAAGCCGCGATCGCTTTTTGTTTCGCTTTAATCTTGGCAACATTAATCAAAGCTGCTATTAATGGCTAGTATGAGGTTCGCTGCGTTTATTGTTTGCTAGTCTACCAGCAAGACCAATAAGACCTAGCAAGCCAATCCAACCCCAATCAAAAGCACGCTGACTCTGGTCAACATCACCATCTCCATAAACTGCTGTATCCCCAGGAGCAGCATTATCAGGAGTAGTAACAGTGTTATCTTGAGCAGAGACAGGCATAGATAAGACTAAAACGCCTAAACTTAAGGTAGCAAGACCGGTAGCAACAGACTTGGATAGTTTGGTCATGAAATTTTCTCCGTTCGATTATTGTCGATAATAAATGACTAACTTTAATTAAGTTATTCATACTCGCCAGAAACCAAACCTACCTAAAGATACAAATGAATGCCCCATAAAATATTACTTTAGATTTAGTTTATTAAATTACTATAGCTTTGAGCGATCGCATCATTATTGATAGCAGCAAAATAAATCGTTCAGATTAAAACCTGATTTGCTTAGGAAAATTACTAATATAGCAAGCAGTAAGAGCTTGTTTCTAAATAAATATTGAGTTGAAGGTTTGTTGCTGAATGCTGGTACGAGGATAGAAATGTAGTTCTTGCGGATTGAGAAGATGCTTAAGTCTTATCCGAGCGACCTGACGGATGCTGAATGGCAGTTGATAGAACCCTTGCTTCCGGCTAAATCCGCAATTGGTCATCCCAGAGATGTCCAACTGAGAGAGATTGTCAATGCCATCTTCTATGTGCAGCGAGAAGGCTGTACTTGGCGAGGACTACCGAGTGATTTTCCGCCTTGGCAAACCGTCTATGGCTACCTGCGGCTGTGGCAGAAACTAGGTGTTTGGCAACAAGTCCATGATGCTTTACGTACTCAACTGCGGCAAGCCGTGGGCAAAAAGCCACAAGCTATGGCAGGTATCATCGATTCTCAGTCAGTCAAAACGACTGAAAAAAGGGGGAGGTGTACGGCTTTGATGTCGCCAAGCACACCAAAGGACGCAAGCGATTTGTGCTAGTTGATACCTTGGGCTTAGTGATGTCGTTAGTGGTGCTGGAAGCCAGCGCCAAAGAGCGTTTAGGCGGTGCAATCGTCTTGCTAGAAGCGGTAGAGGAAATCAAAACAAATCTAGTGCGATTGTGGGTAGACCAAGGTTTTAGTGGTGAGAACTTTGCACGAGTGGTTGGACAGTTGACTCAAGCCGAAGTCGAGGTGATTTGTCGCCAGAGTAAGGACTTTGAAGTGCTACCGAAGCGGTGGATTGTGGAACGAACTTTTGGCTGGTGGAATCGATATCGACGTTTGAGTAAGGACTATGAGCTGCTAGTGGAAATGAGTGAGGCAATGATTTATGGCGCAATGATTCACACCATGTTGCGTCGCTTGGCGAAGCTGAAACCGAACCATTCATAATTGTTTAGAAACAGGCTCT
>NZ_JYON01000060.1 GCF_000952155.1 Aliterella atlantica CENA595
GTTAGCGGACTCGAACCGCTGACATCCTGCTTGCAAAGCAGGCGCTCTACCAACTGAGCTAAACCCCCAGACCACAAGTTATTAGTTACTCGTTATTAATTATGAGTTTTTTACTCCTAACTCCTAACTCTTAACTCCTAACTTGATTCAGGTGGGCCATCCTGGACTCGAACCAGGGACCTCACCCTTATCAGGGGTGCGCTCTAACCACCTGAGCTAATAGCCCAATTACGAACCAAACATAGTTTGAAAGCCCCATCAAGTTCTGCGACCGACCTCGGAATAACCTTCTCTATATCTATTCACACTTCGTTTTCGATATTAGAGTTGGGTAGGTCTCCCTTAAAAGGAGGTGATCCAGCCACACCTTCCGGTACGGCTACCTTGTTACGACTTCACCCCAGTCACCAGCACTGCCTTAGGCATCCTCCCCCACGAATGGTTAGAGTAATGACTTCGGGCGTTGCCAGCTTCCATGGTGTGACGGGCGGTGTGTACAAGGCCCGGGAACGAATTCACTGCAGTATGCTGACCTGCAATTACTAGCGATTCCTCCTTCACGAAGCTGAGTTGCAAGCTTCGATCTGAACTGAGCCACGGTTTACGGGATTTGCTTGCCGTTGCCGGCTTGCTGCCCTCTGTCCGTAGCATTGTAGTACGTGTGTAGCCCAAGACGTAAGGGGCATGCTGACCTGACGTCATCCCCACCTTCCTCCGGTTTGACACCGGCAGTCTCTCTAGAGTGCCCAAC
>NZ_JYON01000035.1 GCF_000952155.1 Aliterella atlantica CENA595
TACCTTGAGATGTTCGGAAATCCTTAATCTCCTGAAGGGATTGAATTAGGCTTGCCTCCATTTCTGTTCTCCAACTCTTTGGTCTCCATCATTCTAATATTTTTTTGAAAAATGAATTATCCCTGGGCTTAGGTATCAGTGCTATTTCCTGCTGGGAAGTTGCGAAATTGGTTGAACGCGGGCGCTTAGTTTTACCTAACCTTGTAGATGAGTGGCTAGATCGCGCTCTTGCTTATCCTGGTATGCGTCTTCTGGAGTTAACTCCCCGAATTTGTGTAGAGTCTACCCAACTACCTGGCAATTTCCATCGAGATCCGGCTGACCAAATTATTGTGGCAACGGCAATAGTTTATAATTGCCCACTTGTAACGATGGATAACAAAATTTTGAGCTATCAATATGTTCAGACGCTTCCTTAGCATTGCTTAACAAGTCGCTACACTGGGATGTAGCACCATTTGCTCTTATCCGTTATCTAATCGCTGGGCGAGGATAAATTCGGCGATCGCTAAATCTACTGGAGTGGTAATTTTGAGATTAGTCTCTTCACCCTCGACAATTTTCACTGGCAAGCCGCATTTCTCAAATAAAGCTGCATCGTCTGTCACTTCCCAACCTTGGCGCAAACCTTCGTCATGGCAGTTTTTCAATATCTTCACGTCAAAGGCTTGAGGCGTTTGTGCTGCCCATAGTTGGCTTCTATCGGGTGTATCTTGAATTAGTAAGTCTTTGTCCACTACTTTGATCGTATCTTTTACAGGTACAGCAGCAATTAACCCAGGGCAATGCATAATTGCTTCGGCACACCTATTTAGTAATTCTGGCGTAGCCAGACACCTTGCGCCGTCGTGAATTAATACTCGTTCTGCGGTATCTGGTAGCCTCTGTAAGCCGTTGTAAACTGACTCTTGGCGAGTTGAGCCGCCGTAAATTATTTGTACCTTCTTGGTTAGCGATAACGCCGCTAAAAGTTCTTGCAGGTAAGCTTCATCTGTAGGTTGAGCAATAATCCCAATCCAATTTATTTGACTTGCCGCTTCAGCAGCCAATAATGTCCAAGCAATTAGCGGTTTTGAGCGTAAGGTTAATAATAGTTTATTGCGATCGCTGCCCATCCGCCGCCCCATACCTGCAGCAGGTATCAATAAGTGCATTTTCCTCTTAATTTATGGTTAACAAAGCAAAAGTGTATGCTTTGGATGTTTCCAATAAGTATATGTTCTCCTAGAATGGGGAGCGTGTACGGATAAACAAATAATATGCGAGTAGTAGCCCTAGTTCCTGGCGGGATTGGCGAACAAATCTTATTTTTCCCCACCCTAGACGATCTAAAACGGTTGTATCCTAATGCTCAAATAGATGTCGCGGTAGAACCCCGCGCTAAAGCTGCTTACCGAGTATGTAAGTCTGTGGGAGATATTCTGCCTTTCGATTTTAAAGATCGTAACAGCTTGGCAGATTGGGGCAACTTTATCGGTGCATTGCGCGATCGCGAGTACGATGTTGCTATCTACCTCGGACAGCAAAAAGCGATCGCTTTACTGCTATGGCTAACTGGCATCCCTACCCGTGTAGGCTATAAAGATGCAGGCGCAATTTTTCTCACGGCTACTGTACCCCTAAAAACTGGGCAGTATGCAGCTTATATGTATCACGATTTACTTAAAGGCTTAGACAGCAATTTGCCGTGTCCTGAAATAACTATTAATGTACCTGCTTCAGATATTGCCTGGTCAGAAAACGAACAAAAACGTTTGGGTATTAATGAAAGCGGTTACATATTAATTCACGGCGGTTCTAGTCAGATTACCGAACCGAGAGGCTTTGAGAAGATTTATCCGCTCGAAAAGTGGCGGCAGATCGTGCAAAATATCCAACAGCGGCAGCCAAATTTACCTGTTGTAATTGTCAAAGAAGCAGAAGACGAGCAATTTGCCGATTCCTTATCAGAATCATGCCCAGGTATTAAGGTAACTTCTCCCAAAGATCCAGGCAAACTTGCAGCAACGATCGCAGCAGCAAATTTACTCATCTGCACCGATAGCCCAGCATTGCAGCTAGCAGTAGCAGTAAAAACTTATACTATTGCTCTATTCGGACTTACAGATCCAGACAAATTGCTGCCTAAGAGCGATCGCTTTTTTGCCCTACGATCCCCAAGTAAGAACATTGCTGATATTTCGCCGCAAACTGTTTTAGATCGAGTTTGGGGCTAAATACAGTGACCAGTGACCAGTAACCAGTGACCAGTTAGTAGTTAAATATTCTAAGAGGGTCTGATTTCTCAGGTTATCTAGGGAGCGATGCTTCAATTTGGAGTATCTAAGTTACTAGCTAATAATGCCATAAGTTCTGGAGCAGAAAAGTTAGGTATAACTAACTCTGCTCCAAATTGGTATAAATTATCGGGTTCTTGAGTAGAAGCAATCCCAACTGTAAAAATGCCTGCGCTTACAGCCGAACGAATTCCAGAAGGTGAATCTTCAAAAGCAATAGCTGCTGCTTTTGGTACTTCTAATTGAGCTAGGGCTACTTGGTAAGGAGTTGGATCGGGTTTGGCAACAGCGACATCTTCTCCTAACACTACTACAGAAAATGCGGTTTCTAAACCTAGTACCTTCAGCATAAACTGCGTATTTAAGCGCGGTGCGTTAGTTACTAAGGCTAATTTGAGCGATCGCGCGTTTGCCCACTCTAAAATGCTATTAAGCCCCTCTAATGGTTGAATTGTTGTCGCAGCTTGGCGATAACGTGCTTCTTTCTCCTCGATAAATTCTTGGGCTTGTGCAGGTGTAAGTTGAGGGAGTAAATCTTTAACAATATCTGGGTTTAGCCTTCCGGTAATCCGTTTTTTGTAAAATTCTTCGTCGATGTCTAGATTGTATGGGGTTAATATTTCCCGCCACGCCTGGAAATGAATCGGATCGTTGTTAACCAACGTGCCGTCTAGATCGAATAATAGCGCCTGAATCATAAATTTTCCTATAAATACGACAAACGGCAATTTTGTAGAGATGTTGCTGTGCAACGTCTCTACGGATATACCGCCAAACCGATAATGCCAATAATTTACAACATGGCAAATAACGCATCTTCTAATTCATAGCCCAACATTTGCGCCATTGATTTGAGCCGCGATTGACTAGCTATGCTGTATTGCGGTAGCCAATCGCTTAAGACAAATAGCTTGTGCATCAAAAAGATTTCTAACGCTTCTGGGTTGAATTGAATGCCTTCTTTAGAGCTAAATTGGTGCGGTACGAGCATAGCAGTGTATCGTGCTAATTCTCCAGCTTTCCAATCGAGCAAAAATGGCAGCCAGGGATAACGAGAATCTAGACGAATAAACCACATTCTGACTTCAGGAATTTCTGGCAATTCGCGCGGATCGCCTGGTTCTTGGGGATAGTCTATATTAAAGCTTAATTGCTGCTCGTAGGTAGCGATCGCTCCATCTTGGAGCATATTATCAACGATTCTAGAAACAGGTGCTAGATCTAAGTTATTGATAGATTCTGCATTTAAGGCGATCGCGATCGTCATAATTTTAATGTTCTAATCGATTTTTGCACCAAGTGTATCTAGTTCCAGGCGATCGCTTAAAGTTGCACCTCTAAGGTTAGCACCTCTAAAGTTAACATCTGTGAGATTTGCTTTATATAAATTAGCGCCTCTAAGATTAGCATTGCTAAGGTTAGCTCCTGCTAGATTTGCTTTACTCAAATTCGTCCATCTTAAGTCTGCTGCTATTAGTTGCGCGTTGCTAAGGTTTGCCCCCAACATATAAGCTTTGCTCAAGTGCGCCTCTTCTAAGTTGGCTTGAACTAATTGTGTTTTGTAAAGGTAAGCGCCATTTAGTTCAGCACCAAAGAGGTTAGCATAACTAAAATCGGCATAACAGAGATGAGCTTGAGTTAAATTGGCTTCTCTTAAGTTAACTTGTATGAGCTTGGCGGCGCTTAAATCAGCAGCTTTGAGAATTGCGGTACTCAAATCTGCCCCCATCAAGTTAGCATTTTCCAGATCGGCATCGATTAAATTAACTTCTCTCAAATCAGCGCCAATTAAATTAGCATCTTTTAGTATTGCCCCCTGGAGGTTAGCACCTCTAAGATTGGCTAGGCTGAGATTAGCAGAGCATAGATTGGCTGCAATTAAAAGAGCTAAAGTGAGATCGGCGGTACTTAAATTGGCTGATTCCAGATTAACTGCGATCGCTAAAACATCACTGAGATTTGCTCCACGCAAGTTAACTTTACTGAGATTTCTGCCTCTAAGGTTTGCCGATTGCAAGTTAGCAGCACTTAAATCTATTTCTAGATTAGGATGACTGTTTCTCCATTCAATCCATTTGATTGCACCTGACTTAAGTAGGGCAAGATGATCTGTGTTTGCCATAAATTATTAAAGTTCGCCTCTGCTTCCCCTGCTTCCCATCTCAGTAATTGCCATATTTCTACTCTGTACGCGCTTGGGGATTTTCCCGCCCAGAAATGTTTTCGATGGCGGCGATCGCAGCTTTAGAACCTGCTAATATATCTCTTTCTTGCCCGCCTAAATACAGTCTGCCAAAACTACCAACAGCACTCACATCAAGAATATTAATTAAAGCGGCTTTCTCAGCTTCATTGGCAGCCAAAGCAGCATAGGCGGCGGGCTGAACTTCTAACACGTAAAGCGTTTGCCCTGCTAAAATCATTTGCCCCCTACGAGTGCGGTTAATCATTTGCGAGTGATGGGGATCGAGATTGCGGATAATTTGACTAGAAATAATGCGCGGCTTGAGACAGTCTCTTTCTTTCGCTCCTAGCGCATCTAAAATTGCTCTACCTGCTGCCCGCGTCTCGCTTTGGCGGCTAGAATGAACTTCTAACAAACCATAAAGACGTTCGACAACTTGTACCCCAGGTTGTACCGCAGTAGACTTTACAGCAATATCAGTAATGCGGTTAATTTCAATTCCTGGTGAAATTTCAACCCACAGCGATGTATCTCCTGGTAAAGGCAAAAACCCCAACGCCACCGTTCCCATATAAGCCGCGTGTTGAGGCTGTAAGCTGTCTAGAAATACGTAACTGCGTAGTTCTATTCCCAATTTTTTTCTCCGTAACTAAGGCAACAATGCCGCACCACCTATGCAGTTTACCGCGCTACTAGGGACTTTGAGAGTGTTCTAGAGTTTGTTATATTAAAGAACTACTAGCGCTAGTTAAGCTTGCAGTATTTTGAGGAGAAAGGGCTTTGCTACCAATGAGGTTATTGGCTTCTTTAGCTAGCCATCTCAATCCAAGTCGTAGTTTGAGAACTCGCTTAGGACTTGCGATCGCTGGTACTGCCATAATTCTCTCTGTTGTTGCTAGTCTCATTGTCGGACATACAGCTAGCGAACAAGTCAAAGTTAATGTCGGTCAGTCTTTGACAGAATTAGCTTACCAAATGACTGATAAACTCGATCGCGGAATGTTCGAGCGCTACCGCGATTTGCAAATTATTAGTACGCTCAATGCTATTCGTTCGCCCGATACGCCAATTTTAGAACAGCGCAATCTTCTAGAAAAACTGCAAAGCACTTATCCTGACTATGCTTGGATTGGATTTACGGACACGCGCGGCGTTGTTCGTGCTAGCACTAGAAAATTGCTGGAAGGCAAAAATGTCAAAGCACGTCCTTGGTTTGTAGCTGGAAAAAAAGCCGCTTATGTAGGAGACGTGCATGAAGCGGTGAAACTTGCGAAGTTATTACCAAATCCTACTGGCGAACCTTTGCGTTTTGTAGATGTAGCTGTACCAGTAAGGGATTTGCAAGGTAGTTTTAGGGGGGTGTTGGGCGCTCATCTTAGTTGGACGTGGGCTAAAGAGGTAGAAAATTCGCTTCTATATCCTCTGCAAGAGCGCAATTTACAAATGTTTGTGTTTCGGCAAAATGGCGAATTGCTACTATCACCGTCAGGATTAACTACACAGCTTACAGCACGCAACTTACTAGCATCTCTAAGTTCTTATCCGCAAAAAACAAATGGTTATGCAGTTGAGACTTGGAGCGATGCAAATACTTATCTAACTGGGTTTGCTCGTAGTCAAGGCTACCGCGATTATCCTGGATTGGGTTGGATAGTTTTAGTCAGACAAAAAACTGAAACTGCTTTTACGCCAGTGCAACGATTGCAAAAACAGATTTTTAGCTGGAATTTGATATTTGGGGGATTATTTGCGGCGATCGCTTATTTAGCTGCCGATCGCATTACTAAACCTATACTAGCAATTGCCTCATCTGCGGAAACTATTCGTCAAGGCGATACAGCACTCAAAATTCCTATTGTACGGGGTAAAGATGAAACAGCAAGGCTTTCTCAATCCCTACATCGTCTAGTTTCTACTTTGACTCAGCAAGAAGGCGCTCTCAAAAATAGCAATCAACAACTACAACAGAAATTATCTGAAATCCAACAAGTAGAAGAACGTTACCGTCAATTAGCAGAAGCTTTACCCCAATTTATTTGGACGCTTGATGCTAGCGGGCAGGTAGAATATATAAATCAACAATGGACAGCGTACACAGGACTGACCTTAGCCCAAACAGTTTTACACGCTTGGGATGTGGTACATCCAGATGACTTTCACTATATCCGTCAAGTTTGGTTAGAAGCATACGCCAACAGTATTAGTTTTGAGTCTCAATATCGTTATAGAGGCGTAGATAACACCTACCGTTGGTATCTCGTGCGTGGTTTACCTTTAAAAGACGAGCAAGGAAAAGTAGTTAAATGGCTGGGTACTGCTACAGATATTGACAAACAAAAACAGTGGGAAGTAGAACGCGATCGCTTGCTTCAACAAGAAAAAGCAGCCCGCGCTAATGCTGAATCGGCAAATCGTGTCAAAGATGAATTTCTTACTATCCTTTCCCACGAACTCCGCACGCCTTTAAATCCAATTTTGGGCTGGGTAAAACTGCTGCAAAAAGGCAAACTAGACGAGTTTAAAACGGCTGAGGCGTTGGTAACTATCGAGCGCAACGCTAAGTTACAACTAGAATTAATCGAAGATTTACTTAGTGTCTCGCAAATTTTGCAAGGCAAACTCAATCTAAAAATTACCTCAGTCGATTTGCAATCAATAGTATTAGCGGCTATAGAAACGGTACGTTTAGCCGCCGAAGCCAAGCAAATTGAAATAGTCAAAGATTTTGTAGTAGCAAGCAAAGTAACAGGCGATCCAGCCCATTTGCAGCAAGTATTTTGGAACCTAATATCTAACGCTATTAAGTTTACTCCCGAAAATGGGCGTGTAGAGGTACAAATTGTTGAAGTCGGCGACTATGCCCAAATTCACATTAGCGATACTGGCAAGGGTATTAATCCAGATTTTATCCCATATATATTTGACTACTTCCGCCAAGAAGATAGTACGATAACGAGGAAATACGGTGGTTTGGGACTGGGGCTGGCGATCGCTCGCAATCTTGTAGAATTACACGGCGGAACAATCTCAGCTACAAGTTTGGGTGACGGGAAAGGAGCAACTTTTACGGTCAAATTGTTAGTAGAAGGAAACTCTAATAATTCGCGCATTCGTGCATTCGCGCATTCGTAATTACAAGAGGAACTACAGGGGGAGCGAATGTTAGACTACATAGTAGAGAGTTACTGAGTATGATGCTGTGTTAACTCAAGAGCAGAAATTACTGTTAATTGGTCAAGTAACGGCGTTAAGTCACGTACCAATTAGAACTATTCGTTACTACGAAAGTCTGGGCTTAATTAAGGCTGGCGATCGCACAGAAGGCGGTTATAGGCAGTTTGATGAGAGTGTTTTGGCGCGGTTGGCGTTTATTAAGCGATCGCAGAGTCTAGGACTTAGTTTGCAAGAAATTGGCGAACTATTACAAGTTTACGATCGCGGCGAACTTCCGTGTCATGACGTGCAAGCCAAACTAGAACATAAAATCGTAGAAATTGACGCGCAAATTGAGCAATTATTAACGCTGCGTTCTGAATTAGGTGGCATACTTTCTGGTTGGGAGAATTTCTCTAGCTTGCAAGCAGGAACTATTTGCCCAGTTATACAGAAAAACTGACGATATATTGGCGCATTCCTTTAGATAGTTTCAAAGATGGCTCAAGCATGATAAATTTTGGGCGATCGCGCAATTAGTGCAGTTTATTTATGCCTTTTCCCAGATCGAGCGGTATTTTGCTTCACCCTACTTCCTTCCCTAGTCGCTTTGGAGTTGGTGACTTGGGCTTAGAAGCTTATAAATTTATTGATTTTTTAGCCAAAAGCAATCAACAATATTGGCAAGTATTACCTGTAGGACCAACAGGATATGGTAATTCTCCTTATATGTCCTACTCAGCAATGGCGGGAAATCCATTAATAATTAGCCCCGAACGCCTGCAAGAACAAGGATTGCTATCCGAAGGGGATTTTGGCAATTTAGCAGATTTTCCGGCTGATAGAGTTGATTTTGACAAAGTAATTCAGACAAAAATACCTCTACTAGAAAAAGCTTGCGAACACTTTAAAAATCAAGCATCGCCAATCCAACAAAAAGAGTTTCAAGGTTTTTGCGAAACTAAGGCATATTGGCTAGATGACTACGCTCTATTTATGGCGATTAAAGATGCCAAAGATGGCGCAGGCTGGCATACTTGGGAAGTAGAACTT
The DNA here is from genome assembly GCF_000952155.1 of Aliterella atlantica CENA595. Lineage (GTDB taxonomy): Bacteria > Cyanobacteriota > Cyanobacteriia > Cyanobacteriales > Chroococcidiopsidaceae > Aliterella > Aliterella atlantica. The sequence continues at coordinate 8,668 of NZ_JYON01000035.1, forward strand.
GCCAAAAAGCAACCAGAAGCAATTGAGCATTGGCGCAGGCGGTTGAGCGATCGCATTTTCTACTACAAATACACGCAATTTGAATTTTTCCGGCAGTGGGCAGAATTAAAGCAATATGCCAATATGCGGGGCATTCAAATTATCGGCGATATTCCGATTTATGTCGCCCACGATAGCGCTGATGTTTGGGGAAATCCCGAAAACTTTTGCTTAGATGAAGAAACAGGCGAAGCTGCTTTAATGGCAGGAGTACCACCAGATTACTTTAGCGCCACAGGTCAACTCTGGGGTAATCCTGTATATAACTGGGAAAATTTGCAAGCATCAAACTTTAAGTGGTGGGTGCAGCGCTTCCAGGCAATGTTGGACTACGTAGATATCATCCGGATCGACCATTTCCGAGGCTTTGAGGCATATTGGGCAGTGCCGCAGGGTGAAACTACGGCAATGGGCGGAGAGTGGGTAGAAGCCCCTGGATCTGCGCTGTTCCGAGTGCTAAATGAAAAATTAGGTCAGCTACCCGTTTTAGCCGAAGACTTAGGCGTAATTACTCCAGAAGTTGAAGCCCTGCGGGACGAATTTGAGTTTCCAGGCATGAAAATCTTACAATTTGCTTTTGGTGGCGATGCTGGCAATCCTTATTTGCCATTTAACTTTACCCGCAATTGCGTTGTTTATACTGGCACTCACGACAACGACACAACTGTAGGTTGGTTCAACGAACTATCCGAACAAGAAAAGGAAACAGTCAGCAGTTATTTAGGTTGTATTAGTCCTGACGGCATCCATTGGGATTTAGTTCGATTAGCTTTAAGTTCCATTGGCAATCAAGCAATAATACCCGTCCAAGACTTACTAGGCTTAGGTACAGAAGCCCGCATGAACGTACCAAGTAAAGGCGATGGCAATTGGGAATGGCGGTATAAATACAACGATCTTACAGATGAATTAAGCGATCGCCTCAAAACCCTAACTCAACTATACGGGCGATCTCCCGTTTACAGTGACCAGTGACCAGTGACCAGTGACCAGTGACCAGTGACCAATGACCAGTTATTGGTACTAGATGTAGTAAGCAATGAATAGTAAAGTTTATGATAAGGCATATCTATTTGCTATTAGAATTGTGAATGCTTATAGGTATTTATGTAACGATAAAAAGGAGTTTGTGCTTTCCAAACAATTGTTAAGAAGCGGAACTTCAATAGGAGCAAATATTGCTGAAGCGAACGGAGCCATCTCTTCAGCAGACTTTCAAGCCAAAATGTCAATAGCTTATAAGGAATGCTTGGAGACAAAATACTGGCTATCTTTACTAAAGGATACAGGTTACTTTGAAGCAAAAGCCTTTGACAGCATTCATCAAAATGCAGAAGAACTCAGCAAGATGTTGTGGCAAATTCTCAAAACCAGCAGACAAAATAGCAGTCAATAACTGGTAACTGGTCACTGATTAAAGCCTCGGTGCGGCGAAAGTTAATTCTTGAACTTCACCGAGGTTGCCCATTTGTTTTGATTTTTCTTGATTGATTGTCACCAGTACGCCGCCAGCGTTACCTGCTAATACAGTCACTTCCTCTTTTGCTACCCAAGTGCGCTGCGTACCTTGAGGCAAAAGTCCTTGAAATTGCATTTTGCCATCTGCGACAACCCTAATCCAAGATTGGGATTTTAGCGTGATGCCAATTTTAATTTGACGCTCTTTTTCGGGTGCAGATTTAGGAGTAGCACTTACTGTTTCTGCTTTTTTTTGGGCTTTGGGTGCTGCTGGTTCTATTTTTGCTGATAATGGTTCTTCTAAAAGCCGATCGCTAATTGGTAAATTTGCCCGATCGCTTAATGTCTGCGATAAAGCATTAACTGAACCTGCAATTACTACTATGTAAAGCACGTAAAGATGAATCGGGCGTAGTTGCGCTGCGGGTAAAACAAACCTCCAGCCTGGTTTATTGCTTTTACTTGTGCGATCGCTACTACCTCCAGGAAAACTATTTGCTACTTCATTGCCATCTAAACCTAAAGCGTCAGCATACTGTTTGAGCAAGCGTTGAATGTAAACTGGTTCTGGCAGTTCGTCTAAGTTGCCTTTTTCAATTGCTTGTAACAATGGTTGGCGAATGAGCGTTTTTGCTGCGGCTTTTTCTAATGATAAAGCTTGTTCTACCCGCCTTTGACGCAGGCGATCGCCTATTTCTAATAGCTTTTCTGTTTGCTGTTCTCTAATTGGACGAGTTGACGCACTCTTTTTCCTACACCACTTCATTTTGGACTGCACTCCTGAACCGCACCAGGCTCCTCAACCGATGCTATACTCGCTTGGCTTTGCAAAAAGCAAATTTCAAAATCTTTAAGGTAACGATAGCAACCTTTGAGCAATCCCGCCTCTGCTAAGGGTTGCAATTGAATTGCGCCTATAGCTGTGCGGTGCAGGTTGACAACTGGATACCCTAATTGTTCTGTAACTCGTCTAATTTGTCGATTTCTACCCTCTTTTAAAATTACTTCTAAACAAGTCTGCGAATCTAGACGCTTAACTACTTTTACTTGTGCTTTGCGGGTACGTTTACCGTCTAAGATAATGCCATCACGCCATTGTTTTAGCACTGATGGAGGCGGATTGCCTTGCACCCAAACTTGATAAGTTTTAGGTATGCTGTGGCGGGGATGAGTAAGTTTATGTGTTAGTTCGCCATCGTTGGTAAGAATTAATGCCCCTGTAGAATCTACATCTAAGCGTCCTACTGGATGAATGCCTTGACCAATTTGTAAGTTTTTGGGTAATAAGTCGATAACTGTTTTTCTGCCTTGGGGATCGTTGCAAGTAGCAACTATACCTTTGGGTTTGTTTAAAAGTATATAAACTAATTGGGGACGAGCTACAGGTCGAATCAGTTTACCATCTACAGCGATCGCATCTTTTTCTACATCTGCTTTTTCCCCAAGTCCTACTACTACGCCATTACGCTGCACTCGCCCAGCCAGAATTAGTTCTTCTGCATGACGGCGCGAAGCTACCCCCCACTGGGATAGTATTTTTTGTATCCTTTCCTCCATACGATTTACTTTTTACCAATGGCAGCTAGCCTCAGTGTGCTTTATTTCTAGCTATATATGTACAAATATTACGAGAAAGTATAAGAATAATTTAAATCCTACTGATTTATTTATCGATCTTTGAATACTGAAAATACTAATACCCAAAAAACCAGTCGTTTAATCGGCAAAGTGCTATCGCCTGCGGTCAGGTTATGGTTAAAATCGCAAGTTCAGCAGATATCTCAGTTAGAGGTACAAATAGCTGGCAGCGATCGCCAAATTTTGACAGGCAATATCCCGCGTGTATCTATTTTAGCTAGTAAAGCTGTATATCAAGGGCTGCACTTAACGCAAATTCAGCTAGAAGCAAAAGAAATTCACATCAATTTAGGTCAAGTTATTAAAGGTAAGCCGTTACGCCTGTTAGATAAAGTGCCTGTAAGTGGTGACTTATATTTGACGCAAGCCGATCTTAATGCATCTTTAGCCTCGCCCTTATTAGCAGATGCTTTGACTGACTTATTTTTCCAGCTATTTAAAGGTAGTTTGGGTAAGCAAGTTAGCTGGCAAAAAGTAACGATTGACAGCAATTTACTGAGCTTAGAGGGATTAATGGGCGATCGCGCTATACCAATTGTATTTCAAGCTGGCTTGCAACTAGCTAGCGATCGTGAATTACAAATTTTGCAGCCAATGGTGAAGATGGAAACAGGGGAAACAATAAGTATAGATAGCTTTACTGTCGATCTAGGTGCAGAAGTTAATATCGCAAAGCTCAATCTAGATCCTGGTCAAATTCTCTGTTCTGGGCGGCTAAATGTTCTACCTTAACTTGGTAACAACGGTAAAAACAGCGTGACAAAATAATAAACCAAAGGAGCCGTAAAAACATAGCTATCAGCGCGGTCTAAAATCCCTCCATGACCAGGGATCAATTGTCCTGAGTCTTTAACACCAGCATCTCGTTTCATCATCGACTCAGTTAAGTCGCCTAGCAAGCTAGCAATACCAATAATTAACCCTAATGCTAAACCAGTCCAAGTCCATCCAGACCAGTCTAAATACCATGCGCCAGCCATAGCTACAGCAATGCTACCAGCTACGCCAAAAGCCGCTCCTTCCACAGTCTTTTTGGGGCTAATATGCGAAAGGCGAGTTTTACCGAAAAATTTACCAATCGTATAAGCGCCAATATCGGCTGCCCAAATGCAGAAGAAAGTTAGTAGAGTAACTTTTAAGCCTTGAGGCAAAGTATTTAAATCTAGCCAATTATCAGACCAATAGCCACCCAAAGGCAAATTACCAACAGCGTCAAGACTTCGCATCCTTACCCAATAACTTGGCAAATAACCGCCGTAAAATAAGCCCAAAATAGAAGTAGAAATATCGGCAATTGTCGCCAGCTTCGGCTGAAATAACAGGTAAAAACAGATGAAAGTACCTGCTACGGGCATAACAGCATCAGCTAAGGTAGAGGAAAAAGTAGCAATAATCAGTAAAGTTTGACTGACAACTAAAGTAGTTTTAGCAGCAGGGGCGATCCCTGTAGCCCTGACTAAATCAAAATATTCTAATTGACCTAAGTAAACGATCGCGCAAAACATTAAGGTGAAATACCACCCGCCCAATAAACTAGCTGTTAAAGCTAGGGCGATCGCAATAATTCCGCTAATAATCCGATTCCAAGGCATAAGTAAAAGTCAAAAGTCAAGAGTCAAAACACTTAGCTGCTACTCTAAGGTAGAGTAATTGCACTTATAGCTGAGTTTTTAGTAAAACTCGAAATTATCTACTTAGACTTTTGCTGTTGTTATTCGCTTCAGTCTAACTTCTCGCCGCTAAGAATGAAAACAGGATTTACAGCGGCGAAGGTTTGTTGAGTTCCCCTTGTTTCTAAACGGTTGACAGCAGATTGGACTACCTCTATATTTCGGGCTTGGAGTTGGGCAAAGCTTTGAGAAACAGTATAGAGGCTTTCTAAGTTGCTAGCTGTAGCCACAACTCTCCCATGTAAAGGTAAATACTGCCAAACTGCTTTTAAGATATCTGCAATCGGACGACCGCCTTCAATACAAACTCGATCTGGAGGTTTAGTCAAACTTTGCAGACATTGGGGGGCGCTAGCTTCTACAACTTCAACATTTTTGACCTCAAAGCGATCGCAATTGCTCCGAATGAGGCTAGCCACATCTTCATCTCGTTCTACAGCAATAATATTGCCTTGAGGACACAATAAGCCAACTTCTACCGGAATTGTTCCCGTACCTGCGCCAATATCCCACAATACTGAATCTGCTTTGAGGCGTAGTTGGGCAATTAGTAACAGCCTTGTTTCTCTTTTGGTCAGGGGAATTCCTGGTAAGCGATCGAATAACTCATCGGGAATCCCAGATGTGATATAGGGCCAAATTTGGCTAGGCATAAAGTTTAAGAATATATAGTAGCAGCTTGTTGGCAGCTAAATCCTAAAGCTATAAATAAATCAAAGGCGTAGTAAAACAGCAATGGCTAGTCAAATATTAGGTGATTTCTACCAAGTCGAGCAGCAATTAGCAAAAAAGGCTGGACGAAAAACTTTGCTCTGCCGAGATTTGCGATCGCAAGATTTAGTGGTTGTCAAGTTGGTATCATTTAGTAGCGATTTTGAATGGGACGATCTCAAATTATTTGAACGCGAGGCTGAAACTTTAAAATCCCTATCTCATAGCGCTATTCCGCAGTATTTGGATTATTTCGAGGTAGAAAGCGATCGCAGCAAAAGTTTTGCCCTAGTTCAAACGTACATCCCAGCCAAATCCTTGCAAGCGTATTTGCACACTGGGCGGACTTTTAGCGAAGCTGAAGTGCAAGAGTTAGCCAAAGCACTTTTAGAAATACTCATTTATCTACACGATCGCCATCCAGCAGTAATTCACCGCGACATCAAGCCTAGTAATGTATTATTGAGTGATAGGTCGGGCAATAGTATCGGTCAAGTTTACCTAGTCGATTTTGGCTCAGTACAAACGCTAGCTGCCAAAGAAGATGGGACAATTACAGTAGTTGGAACCTACGGATATATGCCACCAGAACAATTTGGCGGGCGGACAGTTCCAGCATCGGATATTTATAGCTTGGGCGCGACTTTGATTGGTTTACTTACAGGTACTCATCCCGCCGATTTGCCGCAAAAAGATGGTTGCATTCAGTTTGCAGCGCTAGTTAATGTTAGTCGTAATTTTGCTAGCTGGTTAGAGCGGACAATCCAACCAAGTCTAGATAAGCGTTTTACTTCTGCTCGAAAAGCACTGCAAGTCTTGGAGAATCCACCGCAGCTACAATTGCAAGTTGCAGGCAAACCTTTAGGTAGTAAAGTCGTACTCAAAAAAGATATAGATTCCCTAGAAATTATTATTCCTGCCAAGGGATTTAATTTAGGAATAGTAATGACGATAGGTTTTGCGATCGCCTGGAATTCATTTATCTTGTTCTGGACATTCGGTATGTTGTTAGTACCTCTTCCTGCAAACTTGCTATTTTTATTATTTGCCCTACCTTTTTGGCTTGTCGGTTTTAGCATGGTAAAAGAGATTCTGTGGAGCTTATTTGGACAAGTACACCTAAGTCTCAATCGCCAGCAAATTTCATTAATATACAATCTGTTAGGCTTCAAATACAGTCGTTTGCACCCAGCACGAACAGCAGATATTACCAAGCTAGAATACGTAAAAAAAGACTTCAAATATAACTCAGAGAGCGTTTTAGTAGCTATTAAACCTAGAATTATTATTTGGGTAGGCACATACAAGTATGAATTAGGAAATAGCTCTAATTCCGACCAATCTGGACTCGACAGTATTCTCACCAAACCAGAACTCGAATGGCTTGTCAATGAACTAAGTGATTGGTTAGGAATACCGATTATCAAGGAATCTTAGCAAAAGTATAGGTCAAATTATATTCGACCTATACTGACACCAGTGCAATAACACATCGTTTTCATCTGCGTTTATCTGCGTGCATCTGCGTTCGCTCTATTAAATTCTATGTAAATAGTTCAATATCAATAAAAAAGCCTCCTAACTAGGAGGCTATATAATTAGCAAAGAAAACTTGAAACAATTACACAGCTAACGCTCCTGCAACAGCCGAACAGAAGGCAGAAACGATCGCCGTTCCAGCTAACCACCAAGCTGCGGTAGCTGCGGCTTTCTTAGTCTCTTCAGCTTGCTTTTGGGCTTGACGCTTCACTTCATCCAAACGTCTTTGAGCTTCATGCTGGATGCGTTCTGCACGTTGCAATACACTATTACGCGCTCCCTCAATTTGGTCGATAATCCGATTAGCATCAGCTTCAGAAATATCCTCGCGGGAACTCATCACCGCAACCAAAGTATTGCGGTCAAACGAACCCAAGCGATCGCGAATTGCATCAAATCCTGCTTGCGGATCGTCAAACAACTGCCGAACATCGCGTTTGATGCCATCGTAGTTAAGTTCGGGGCGATCTAACGAATTTAGGTAGTTGCGGATTCTCGCAAAAATGCCGTCAACAACGTCTTGAATCCGGCGCTGAATTGCCCGTACTTGTTCGACAAATTGTTCGCGCACAGAAATAAGTCGATCGACAATCCGACTAGCTTCTTCCTCAGACATATCGCCCCGCGCTTGCAATACAGTAATCATTGTCTCGCGGTCAATATGCGCCAATCTGTCGCTCAAACTTTCTACCCCAGCACGCGGATCGTTGAGTAGCAATTGTAAGTCGCGCTTAATGCCTTCAGGGTTCAATTCATCTTTGCCAGTATTACGCAAGTAATCTTCTAAATTAGCTTGGAAATTCTGCACCCTAGCTTGAGTTCTCGAAGCTAAACGTCTGGGCGAACGGATGATATTGCGAATCGAGCCTTGTACTTGATCGATAACTTGATTTACTTGCTCTTCGCTCAAATCTCGGCGTTGACTGAGCAATTGCACCAGGGTATCTCGATCTACGTGCGACAAGCGTCTTCTTAATGCCAAAGCACCTTCTTGGGGATTTTCAAATAGTCGGGCAAAGTCGCGCTGAATGCCTTCTGGGTTTAATTCGTCTTTGCCAGTATTACGCAAGTAGTCGGCGATTGTTGTAGTTACAGAATCGTATTGCTCTTTGGCTTTACCTGCAACAATTTGGGGTGCGTGGCGCACGTTATTCCAAGCTGAGTCTACTTGATCTAGGACTTGGTTAATTTGTGCTTCGCTCAAGTCTTGACGTTGATTTAATAGCTGTACTAGCGTATCTCTGTCAAAACGCGACAATCTAGCGGCGATCGCACCTGCTCCGGCTTGCGGATCGTCAAGCAAAGTTCTTAAGTCAGATTTAATCGCTTCAGGATTGAGTTCATCTTTACCTGTGTTACGCAGATAAGATTCTAAGTTCAACCACAAAGATTCAGCTTGAATTCTCGCTTGCTCGGCAACATTGTGCGATTCTAGCAATACGCGATCGCGCTCTTGTTCTAGCAAGTTCAAAATTGTCTCGGCTTCTTCTGGCACGATATCGTTGCGCTGTAGCAATACTTGACGCATTGACTCTCGATCTAACGCTGCTAATCGAATGCTCAAGGTTTCGTGGTTTGCTTCGCTATCTTCCAATAGCGGCTTAAAGTTGCGCTCGATGCCTTCTTCTGTCAACTCTGACTTACTTGTAACTAGCAAGTAGCTTTCTACTGCGCGTTGCAAGTCTTGGGTTGCTTCTCTTTCTTCCTGCGCTCTAACTGTCGTTAGTACGTCATTGCGGATCAGTTCCAAGCGATCGGCAATACTAGCAATTTGGGATTGAGTAAGAATCCCTCTTTGCTGCAACAATTGCACGAAATCGTTGCGCGAAATTTGCTCTAACTGGCGGCGTACTGCTCCAGGATCGGCAGCCGGATCGTACAATACATCGCGGAATTCTTCAGCAATTTTGTCTTGACTCATTTGCCAAGAATAAGTATTGAGCAAGTAGTTTTCTACATCTGCTCTAACTGTGCTGTAAGGCAAGTTAGGAGTTTTGATTCCTGTTTGAGTCGCAATTTTGTCTGCTTGGTCGGTTACTTTATCTTTAGCTGAAGACAGCGAACCCAAAATCTTTTCTACATCCAAATCAGAAAGATCGGTGCGTCCCATCACCAATCCCATCAGAGTATTCATGCCTGTTTGCAAAGTCCGCTGAACTGGTCCTGGGCTAGCTTCAGCCGTTGCTCTTTGGTCGGCTTCTTTAGACGATCGCATCTCTTCCATCAGCCGATCTACTTTGGCATTGAGTTCGTCTGTTTTTGTTTGTCCTGGCGCGACTGATTTGAGATAATCCATCAACTCGCCCATGCGATCGCTTTGGGGTGCTTGGCGACCTACTACTTGCTGCCAAACGCTTTCTAGCTGATCGACGATCCGATTCATATCTTTTTTAGACAAGTCGGAGCGGCTGCTAACTAATTCGACAAATTTTTGTCTGTCAATATTCCGCAAATCTCCGCTAGCTGCAACTTCTCTTAGCTGCGGATCGTTGACTAACTTTTCAAATTCGCCGCGAATTTTGTTGATATCCAATTCTGGCGGACGCAACATTTGCAAGTAGTCTTCAACATTTTCCCGAATACTTGTCGGATCTACTGCCGAACCTAATTCGCGGCGTACGGCGGCGGCGGCGGCTTCTGCTGTAGCCACTACTTGGTTATTTACTGCTTTTGCACCTATTGCTGCGGCTGCAGTTCCCATCAATGCTTGTACGCCAGAAGTTGCTGTATTGATTAAAGAACCAATCAGCGAACCGACACTACTTGAGCCTACCCAAACCAAGAGCAAGAAATAAGTTGCCCAAATTACTAAACCAACGATCGCCCCAAGTCCTGAACTTTCAATCAAACTGAGTTTTACAGCCAAGAAACAAGCGATCGCCAAAGCAATACTGACGCTAATTAAAGTTGCAAGTCCCAAAGCCGTACCAATTTTACGAATAGTACCGCCCAAACTACTTGCTTCGTCATCATGAGAATTATCGCTATCCGAGTCTGAGCTACGCCCTAACAGAAAGGCTACACCAACGTTGGCTAATAGTAACTGTACGGCAAAGGCAAGTACAACTCCGGCGACTAAGGCAACAAAAAACTTTGGTCCTGAAAACAGAAGTGCTGCATCTTCTGGAGTATCAACTCCGTCTTGGACTGGAATTTGCGCTATCCAAAATAGCGTTTTATACAGTCCCAGCGCGATCCCAATATTGTCAAACATGGTATATCCTTCGTCAAAGCTTAACTCGGCATTGATTATAAAGATCGTGTGAGGAACTTAAGTGTATCTCTTACAATACTCAACTATGAGGTCAGAATGGCTGCCGACAACAGTTTATAACATCCCCCCCAGGTTTGAAATATATATCTGTAGCGGGATGAGAGAGGAGTTTTGAGTTATTCGGTAGAGACGTAGCACTGCTACGTCTCCCTACAGACATTCGTATATCATTAATTGTCGCGTCTTACATTTCGACAAGTAAATTTTTCCCTATCCAATGATAGAATTGTTTACAAAAAAACAGCGTTTAAATCATCCTTTAGACTTGGCTCTATTTTGTATCTACAGACAGAAAGCAGCAAATAAATTGCTCGATACAGTAGAGACATGGCACACAAATCTTCACAAATCAAAACTATGGAAAGCAAAACTACTACTACAAATATTCCACCAGTTGCAACTGCATTTAACGGCAAAGATCGCAACGCTTTTCTATTCGGCTGGAATCCTCAAGCTGAACTTTGGAACGGACGTTTGGCGATGATCGGTTTCTTGGCTTATTTACTTTGGGATTTGGCTGGTTACAGTGTAGTCCGCGATGTATTGCACTTAGTAGGCTAGATAATAGCTTGATAGAAAGTGCTGGGGCAATTAATAAGTCTCACATAGCAATCAAATTGCTGCACTCGCAGATAGATTAGGAATTAAGCGCGATCGCTTGTTTGCTAATTTAGCTGCGAGTTTGCGTTTCCAAGCCTGGTTGAGGTAACCTAAACCAGAATTGAGAACCACCGCCAGCGCGAGGACTGTAGCCAATTCTACCCCCCCAACGCTCTACAGTAATGCGGCAAAAGTATAGTCCTAATCCAGCTTTCCCGACTTTGTTTCTACCTTGAGAAAACTTTTTAAATAAATTCTTGGACATCGCTGGCGGTACGCCAGGACCTTCATCATTGACAGAGATTAAAGTAAAATCTCCTTCGTGCTGCAGATCGATAGTTACGGTAGAATTTACCGGACTGTGGCGATAAGCATTTTCTACTAAATTAGTCAAAACTCGATCTAAACGCGACTTCTCGCCGACAACTTTCCAATCTAGTTCCAGATTGATGTTTGGATCTAATCGCAAATCCATCTGGCTGGCGGTAAAAGTAGGCAATAATGTTTCTACTACTTCGCTAGCACAAGCAAGTGCATCGGGTGCTTGCTCTGGATCGAGTGTAAAAGCTTCTAGAGACTCTACTTCTGCCGAGAAAGCATTTAGAATGTCTCTAATCAGCATTTCCTGCTTAATAGCTTGCTTTTTCCCCATATCTAGGTATTCTATGCCTTTGGGGGTCAAGTTTTGAAAACTGAGTAGATCGAAACAACACTTAATTGCTGTTAGTTGTCCAGCTAAGTCGTGAACGATACAATGAATCAAAATCTCTTTTTTCTGAGATTCCTTCACTAATTTGTCGTAATTTAGATTACTTTCTCGGCATTTTTGTAATAAAAATTGCTTTTCTTGGTAAGCGTCTTCAACTAAAGAAATTAGTAGTAACTTAGTATTGTTGAGGCGAAATGCCGATGCTTCAAAATGATACTCGTTGCCTGACGGATCTGTTTCCGTCCACATATTTGATTTTAAAGGCTGAGTTTGACTGCTGTGCCAAAATTCTTCAGCATCAATAATAAAGTTATCCAAGAAGGGAAACTTTTCTCCTGGCAGCAAGTTATTTTGATTTGCTGCTGCTTCTGGGTAAAATTCGATCAACCAATCTGGTAAGGCTCCTACCATTCTAAAACAGCAGTCGCTAGTATATTCCATAACTGCTATATCTAGAGCAGCAAAAAGATTGGCTTCAATCGATTGCATCATGATCTTACCCTATAGGAATAAGTTGTTATTGGTGTGGTACTTCCTGGTTGTACGAGTGTTTTAGCCGAAAAATGTGTTTGTAAATCTTGAATGCGCTCGAATGTCGTTTCATCGATTAAAATTTCTTTAGGGCTAAATTGGTTTTCTAAGTGTACTAGCAAATCCACGCGATCGCCGATAGTACATAATGTTTTATTAAATTTGTTGCCAACTAAGCCTAAAGCGACTGTACCAGATGTAATCCCAACTGCAATTTCTAGCGCCAGTTCTGGCTGTCGCCTTTGATTTAACTCTTGGACAGATTCCAGCATCAGGAATGCAGCTTTAAGAGCTTGAACGGGAGCATAGCCACTAGAAGGCAAAACACCGAATAAGCTGATTACAGTATCGCCCTTTATTTTATCGATCATGCCAGCTTCATCAAGAATTTTTTGAACTATGGTAGATAGGTAAAGATTTAGTGTTTTAAATATTGTTGTGGGCAAATTAGACTTGCTATAAGCGGTAAATCCACAAATTTTTACCATCAAAATAGTAACGTCGCGCCACTCTCCGTCTTCGTCTATAGACAGCAACCCTTGAGCTAAGTATCCCTTTTCTTTGCCAAAGTACCGATCTAATACTTTAGCTTGCTCAGATCGGAGCAAGCTTAACTCGTTACCTTTTTGTTGTATCAAGTGGTGTTGCTTGCGCTCTAAGCTAGCATCGAGCAATACCACCCAGTCGCCTTCATCGCCAGCAAAGATGTGTACGTCAGCGCAAAATCCTTGCTTTCCAGACTCCATATCAGTGCAAGGCAAAAATATAGGTGCATTATCTAAAGGCAAAAGTCCGGCTAGAAAAATTAAGCGATCGCTAGCATATTCTCCCGACTGTAAATTGTCGATGCCGTAAGCTGATAATTTACCCCCCCACCCTAACAATCGCCCATCTTTAGCAACTAACAGGTAAGCTAGAGAACGTTCTTCAACAATCAAGTTACAGGCATAATCGAGAACGGGAGTGGGGATATTTTGCATTTGGCGCTATTTTGCTAACATTTGCTCAGACAAATTTAAAAATGCTTTTTCTACACCTAATCCAGTTTTGGCACTACTTTTAATTATTGTCCAGCCTTGTTCTATAAGTTCGTTTAAGGTTGTTTCTTCTATTTCCCAGTCTTCTGTAAGATCGAACTTATTTAAAACTAAGATAAATGGCACTTTGCCGATGGCTGTTTCTACTTTCTTTTGCAAGCACAAAGCTTTTTCTAAAGTATAGTTGCGCGTACCATCTACTACCAAAAGATAGCCAGATGCGCCTCGCAAATAAGACATTTGCACTTTTTGAAACTCATCCTCGCCGTGAATGTCCCATAAAATTAAGTTTAATTCTTGCTCGCCTACTTTGACTGATTTTTTATCAATCTTTACTCCTACAGTAGAGTGATATATATCTGAATATATACTTTTAACAAATCTTGCTACTAAGCTAGTTTTCCCAGTAGCAAATGCACCTATCATACAAATTTTTTTTTGAATCATCGGTCGGTTTTTTGATTAATGCTATCTGTTAAAAATACTTTGAAAGTAACGCTACGATTTATTTCTTCTCGTTCGCGATCGTCTGTCGTGGGTAGAGGTTGTTTTGCACCTACTCCTATAGCAGCGATTTCAAGATTATTCAACCCTTGAGATTTTAAGATATCTAAAACTGCATAAGCTCTTGTTTGGCTCAATAGCAAATTCTCCTTTTCAGAGCCGCTGTTGTTGGTATGTCCTATAACTTGGATATTTACATTTTTGTTATGTAAAGGTGCAGCATCGTATAATTTATTAATTTCTCGAACCAAGGTGTGGATAATTTGCTCTTGGTTAGAAGCAATTTGGGTATCTCCTTCATCAAATTTTATTATCTGATTTTCTATTTTTGCTTTACTCAATTGCAACTGCTCAAAGTCTATTTGAATTAAGTCTTCATCGTTGTACTGAGTAACACCAGGAATAGTCTTTGCTACTCTTTGAGTATTGACAATCCACTGACGGTTAGCTGAACCCTTAGCAGATAGAATAGCATTTTTGTCTACTTGCAGATTAACAGTTTTTGGCGGCTGGAGTAATTGATTTGCTCTTGCTTCAATCAAACTAGGTTCAAATGATAAATAAGGCTCCCAATGACTGACAACTGCTTTGGGGTTGAGTTTTTCGGCTTGTAAAATTATGTTGGGATCGGTAGCTAAAGGATCGCGCATTCCGATAAGCTGATATTTGCCACTGCGTTTTTCAAAATCAGTGACTACCATTCCAGGTTGCTCGTTTAATTTATCAATAAAAGTTGCCCAGCGCTGCTTTTCTCGCCAAGCAATAAAGCCCCAAATACCTAATATTAATAAGATAGAACCAAAAATTATTGGGAGCAGAAGAGAACTTTTTTCTTTTTTAATTGCGTATTGAGATTGCAAACATTCTTGCAGGTAGTCGATAGTAGGCTCAAATGGTTGATTGTCGCCTTGAAATTCGGCAAGTTGAGTGCGAAAGTCGCTGTGGATTTTGGCGATCGCATCTTGAAAGTTTAATCTCAAATCTGTAGGCGCATTCCCCCTAATTACTCCTGCTAAAATTGCCTCATTACCTTCTTCGATCCAAATGGTTAGTTCGCCAAAACTGAGAGTTTGCAAAGCATCGCCATGAGGGACGTTAAAAGAGTCTTGAACGAAATCTTGAATTGCCCTTAACATTGCCGAAACTAAGTCTGCATCTTGAGCGGCGACTGATTCAGCGACGATATGCTGCAATACCAATCCTGTTGTTTTGTGGATCAAAAATACTTGCTCGACGCGATAAAGCAAAGTCCGCAGCAAAACAACTTCTGCAAAAGATTTGCCAGTTTGTTTGGCTTCTAGCCGCCATTTGAAGCTTTGCAACGATAGGCTATGCTCTAAAGTTTGATTGAGAGATTGAACTAGAGTGCTAATTGCTAATTGAATAGATTTACGAATCGCTGGACCCATTACAGGGAAAATAGCATTAGCAATTATATTTACGTCTTTTTTTACCGAAATTTGCAGAGCTTCTTCAATCGTCGGTAACAGCGCGTTGGTAAGCCTTTCATGTCTTTGCAGCGACAGCAGAATAATTGCTTCTGGTAATACTCGGCTCAAATCTTCGGCGTAGACTTTAGGATCGTCTAGTCGTTGCTGCAATTTGCCTAACTGTGTTTTTTCAGTATTAAAGAGCAAATTACGCAGTTCGGCTAATGCTACTTCAGTAGCGGATTCGTCGCTGGTATTTGGCGGTAGTGAATCGGGTTTTTGAGTGCTATCTGTTGGTGCTGGCGCGTCGCTAGCGGGATTTTGTTCGTTATTAAGTATTAATTGGCGCAACTCGGAAAGTGCTTGCTTCTCCTCCTCTGGTGCTGCTTCCTCTGGTTGTAATAAGTCCCGTAACTGAGCGATCGCTTCATCTTCACTGTTTTCGCTTGGTTGGGTAGAATCGCAATTGAGTAACAAATTGCGTAGTTGAGCGATCGCTTCTGCATCTGTAGCATGATGGCGATCGTCATTTTGAGCATTGTCAGCAGGTAGGGAAGAATCCTTATTCATTGCTCAATTTCTAATTCCCGATTGAACTGCATAGCTAAGTTAATTGAGCGCTGGAATAATACTGTAGATGTAGGAAATTGTAAGCCCAGGCTAGTTTAGCACTGGGCTTTAGTAACAAAAAACAAGATTTATCCGAATTTATTGATTTTTGGGCATATCGAACTCGTTGTTTAAGCGCATTGCTACTTGTGTAAATAAAGCCGCTAACGTCGAGCGATCTGTTTTGTCGCTGCGTAGTTCTTGTACTTCGCGTTCAATTACTGCAAGTATAGATTCATACTTCTGGCGTATATCTTCGTCCAAATTTTTGGACTGATCGAGAATTTGCTGCCGTAGTTCGCGCTGTTTTTGGCTAGTTTGCTCGTCTAGCTGTCCGATTTTTTTCTCTAAAGATTTGGTTGCATCTTTCAATTCTTGAGCAATTTCTTTAGTTGTGTCATCTCTATGAACCTGCTCTGCTTTCAATCCCTCATTTAATGCTTCCACTTCTTGCATTATGTATGTCTCTAGGGAATCTAAGCGTTTTTTGATATCTTCTCGGAGGTTGCTACATTCTTTAATCAAACGGTCTTCTAGACGGTTAAATCTTTTTTCATAATCGCGCATTTGTCCGCCAAATAAGATATCGCGGACTTTATCCAAATTTCCCCCACCTGATAAATCTGCTCCAGCAAGTTGAGAACTGTTTAAACCTTGGAGTAAGTTTGCTTTTGATGGTTCTACAGAGATGTAGCTAACGCGCTCTTCTTCTGGATTATTCATGATTTTAACTTTCTTTTCAATTGGTACTTGGTCGTTATTTTGTTGTTCTACCACCACATAAGTGATGTATTCATCTTCCGAGTTATTCATGTTCTTATGTCTCTATTAAAGATTCTTACTTTTATCTTTAACCTTTTTATTTTCTGCTCGTAATGTATTATTACCGATAGTTTCCATAATAATTTTCTATTCTAGAGTTGCTCAAAAAGGTATAAATACGTTGTCAACTAGAATAGCCTATTCTAATTGTTTAGTTGTATTTTGCTAAAGCAAAAAACCTATATAAATATGACAAAAATTAGTAACAATAAATTAAGTTTCTACATATAATTTCTACTCGCTCTCTGAGTAAATTACGCAATTGAATTAAAAAAACGTATCAATAATTACTTATCGTTTTAATTCGTAAGTAATTGGCATCGCATAAATATAAGCGTGGCAAACAATATATTTACCACGCATCAGTATTATTACTAGATATTTACTTTTTCAGGCTACAGCTTCAGCTTTGGGGAGCAAAAGATATCGGGGCAAAACTGCCATGCAAGCTATAGGGGATATGGTGTTTGAGGTGCAAACGAGCGATCGCGCCTTGGTTCAAATCGCGGGCATCTAAGATGACAACATCCGAGCGATGGCGATCGGAATCATAAACTACAGTCAATAACCAGCCATCATCCTCAGATTCACCACCAGGACGGGCGACAAAAACTGGTTCTGACACATAGCCGCGCGGTGCAGCAGTCCAAAGTTGCCGTTCCTGAGATTCTAGATCGATTTTCAAAATTGCTTGCAAAGGCGCGTTACCCGTTGCACCATCAGCCGCAGCCATATATAGATGACGATAAGGACGACCGACTTTTTCGGCATGAACGCTAGGAAACTCGCAGCAACGGCTCTCGATTAACTCCCGCGTTACTGTTTGCGCGGCTAAGTTAAGGTGAAAGCGCCACAATTGTCCAGGCTTAAGAGCATCAAAATCAACTTGGCGAAAATCGCTATTTGCTTCTACTTCAGGGAACGATTCGTAACAAATCGAATCTACGCAAATTTCCTCCCCTTGCTCGAAAGCATTGGCATGATGGAAGACAAAACCAGAATGAGTTTCGAGTATTTGCACCTGTTTACCAGCATGACGGGGAATGACAATAATCCGTGTCGGTTGGTTGGGTTGAAACTTAATGCATTCGCCTGCACCGCGCAAACCTAAGACAAAAGGTATGGGGTTAAAAGCGATCGGGTTTTGGAAGAATATGCAGTAATTAGGCGTGATGGCAAAGTCATGAATGAAGCAAAAACCAGGGACGCTATGAGCGTGTTTTCTAATTACTTCTCCAGCTGGATTTAGCTCGAAAATAGTGATAGTTGAGGATAGTCCAGGCTTAATTGAGAAGTTGACTAAGCAAGGAGCGCCGTTGTCTTGGTTGCAGCTATGGTCGAAGCGAGGATGGGCGGCGAAGGCTTCTTTGTCTGCTAGCACTCCATTTAAGGAGTCTTTGCCTAATGTTTCTAAAGTGTGGGGGTCGAGGCGATGGGGATCGGCGGCTTCCCAGAGGGCTAGTAGCTTGTCGCCCCAGTAGATAACGTTGGTATTGGCGATATTTTTGAGGCGCAGGTCAAAAGCGTTTGCTAGCCAGCCACCAGGTTTTTGCGTGCCAAATACGCCGCGATAAAGGATTTTTCCGGCTTTTTGTTCTTCTAGAAATGCTTGGGTGCGGATGAAGCGATTGCGAAAGTAGGCTTTACCGTTGTTAAATGCGATCGCACTTATCATTCCGTCGCCGTCGAAGGGATGGTGAATGCGGTGTCCTTTGATGTCTAGTAAGCCTGGTCCGTTGCGAAATAATGTGCCGACAAGTTCGGGGGGTATTTGCCCTTCGATGTTATCGATCCAGTATTCTTCTTCTTGTTGTACTGATTCGTAGCCTTTTTGCCAGTCTTGGCGATCGTAGGATTTGGGGGGGACGGTAGATGCTCTTTCTTGGAGTTGGATGCTTTGCATTGGTGGAACGGATTTTTAGGTGGATGTTATACGAACTGCGTTATCGCAGCGAAGCCGTTAGACGCGATCGCAGAGTGTAGCGAAGCGTTTTAGTGCGTGAGGAGTTAGAAGAGTATAGAGGTTAGTCTGCTGGTTCTTTGGCTGGTTCTGGAATTAGGGTTGCGGGTACTAGGTTAGGCATCCATTGAGGTGCTGTTTCTTGGGGTTGGGATGCTTTTGGTTCTTCTTTGGCTGGTAGCCAGTTGAGGAAGGGTAGGGGTAGTAAGGTGGATAAGTTGGCGATTACTACTAGGAGCCAGAGGTTGCTAAAGTTGTTCTGGGTTATTCCTAGTAAGTGCATTAATGCTGCTCCTAGTTGGTAGGACAATATTGAGGCTAGGTTAGAGACGGACATTAATACTGCAAATAATGTTGCTTCCACTCCTGGAGGACATAGTCTTGCTGCTAGGACTAAAACTGGCATATAGGCGATTTGTCCCATAACTGTGAGAACTAAGCTGTCTCCAAGGCTAAACCAGCGATCGTCTATGCCTAATGCTCTGTTGGTGTGGGTGACAAGTAGTAGCATCGTCATGCCTAAGACTGCTGATAGTACGGTACTCCAACCGAAAATAACTCGGAAGGATACTGTTTTGAGGAAGCGTTGGAATATCCATACTCCTACTAATGAAGCAATACTTGTGACTAGGCGCACTCTACCTAAAAACTCTGGCTGAAATCCTAGTTCGTTGGTGGTAAAGAAGAAGAATGCTGCGTCTGCTGTTGGCGTGGCTTGCCAAATGAAGACGAAGGCTGCTGGTAGCCAGATCGATTTTTGCGTTATGGCTTGACGTAATTGCTTTAGTTGATCTTTGACTGTTAACCAGTTGTTACTTAATGCCGATTTGGAGTCGTCAAGTTTGCTGACTGGTAATTCAGAAATGTACCAGGCTACTACTGAGACGATTAAGGGGAAGGATGCTGTGATCCAAAAAACTGTATGGGTGCTGAAATGCTGCAGGAGTAAGCCGCTAAAGTAGGCTGTGATTAATCCTCCGACTGATGACGCGCCCCAACATAGCGATTGCAATGAACCTGCTTCTGCTTGCGATTCTGCTCTTGCTCTTTCTACTACCAAGGAGTCAACTATGACATCGCTGATAGCGACGGAAAGCGACCCTAGTGCGATCGCGCAAGTAGCTCCCCATGCTGTATGTACGACTGTCGCTAAAGTTATCCAGGAAGTTGCGCCAAGTATTCCTGACAAGATTAAGTAAGGTCGCCGCCGATAGCCAAATATAGGCAATCCATCGGATATAAAGCCAAAAACTGGTTTGATAATCCAAGGTAAGGCAACTATCCCAAATAATGCAGATACGTCCGCAGGACTTAAGCCCAACTCGTCTTTGAGGAAGAAGCTTACGGCTAGCCGCGCTAATCCCAAAATACCTTGAACAAAATATACAGTAAGAATTGCGATTAACTCGGTGCTTGGTTCTTGACCGAAGAAAATTTTTTCTTTTACTGAGTCTTTGACCTTGGACAAGCCAGAGGAGGATATCAGCATCGATTAACAAATTTTAACAATAATTGACTTTTATATCATATCCAACCCTGCTAAAAACGACTGCCAAAAGAGCGATATCTGTTGTAGAGTTTGCGTTTTACACTATTTTTAGCCAATTAAATACTTGGGCAGTGGTAAGGTTGAGCGGAATATCGTTAGGTACGGGGAGACGATCGCGATCGCGGCACAATACGGGCGACTGGTTAGGTCGAAAAACTAAAATAGAGCGATCGCCTGGATCTATCAACCAGCCAAGCTTACGACCATGCTGGAGGCAGTGAAGAATGTTTCCGATAACGCGGTTTGAGCTTTGTTCTGGCGATAAAATCTCAATAGTCCAGTCGGGAGCAATTCTTACATCATCTATTGGCTCGCCATTTTCATCAAATTCAATATTTCGCCACAATAAAATCGCAACATCAGGAACAATTGAACGTCCGCCAAAGGTACAACGCAACTCTGGAAGAGCATAAGCAATCTTTGCTTTCGCCGTTACATCGTTAACTGCATTACAAACTTGTAGTTGTAACAAGCTATGTTTGCTTTTGGGCATAGGTTTTTGTAAAATCTGACCTTCGATATATTCGCTAGCAGGTTTGGTTTCTGGTAGCTGCAAAAATTCCTCAAGCGTAAGGGATTGAGTTGTCGTATTCATAGCGGTTTGGTGGGAAGTTGCTTGCTTTTAGCCTTAACTTACAATCGCTTGACGGTTATAAAACACCTTTAGAGCTAGGAATTGCGCCATTACGGCGGGGATCGATTTCTGTTGCCATGCGGAGGCTACGAGCAAAGGCTTTAAATGTTGCTTCAATAATATGATGCGAGTTGATCCCATCTAGTTGACGAATATGCAAGGTCATTTGACTGTGGTTGACTATTGCCACAAAAAACTCGCGCACTAATTGGGTATCGTAAGTTCCTACTCTTTGCGTCGGAATTTGCAAGCCGTAGCTGAGGTGAGGTCGTCCGGAAAAGTCTAAGCAAACTTGAATTAAAGCTTCATCTAAAGGTGCGAGAAAGTTGCCAAAACGAACAATACCTTGGCGATCGCCCAAAGCCTTCCCTAAAGCTTGCCCTAGTGTAATGCCAACGTCTTCATTGGTATGGTGATCGTCTATTTCTAGGTCGCCTGTCGCTTGCACTTCTAAGTCAATTAGTCCATGAGAAGCGATTTGGTGCAACATATGGTCTAGAAAAGGAATGCCTGTTGCCGCCTGGCATTTGCCCGTACCATCTACATTGACGCTAACTTCGATATCGGTTTCTTTGGTTGTCCGGTGGATAGTAGCAGTGCGTGTAGGAATGCTGGCTAAGGATGATAGGATTTGGCGATCGCTTGTTTGCATGAAATTAATTTAAAAATATCTGCTATTCAATTTTGCCACCTTTGACGGGAATTTAGAGACGTAGCATTGCTACGTCTCTACACCACGCGATCGCCTCATAATTGAAATCTGCAATTACGAATTACGAATTACGAATTATCTTCACATTCCCATAATTTCGTAACCTGCATCTACATACAGAATTTGTCCTGTAATCCCACTAGCTAAATCGCTACACAAAAAGGCAGCAGCATTGCCTACTTCTAACTGCGTTACTGTCCGGCGTAAGGGAGCAATTTCTTCCACATGATGAATCATATCTAAAATGCCACCAACTGCGGAGGATGCTAATGTCCGAATGGGACCTGCAGAAATGGCGTTAACGCGAATATTTTGCCCGCCCATTTCTGACGCTAAATAACGGACGCTCATTTCCAAACCTGCTTTAGCAATGCCCATAACGTTGTAATTTGGTACTACGCGATCGCCTCCCAAATAAGTCAGAGTCACAATACTACCGCCATCTCTCATTAACGGTTTAGCTGCGCCGCTTAACTGGACTAACGAATAGGTACTAATTTCTAAAGCTTGGTTAAAACCAGGGCGTGAGGTGCTGCTGAAGTCGCCGCTGAGGTCGTCTTTGTTAGCAAAAGCAAGGCAATGAATGAGAATATCTAACTTGCCCCATTTATCCTTAATCGTGTCAAAAGTAGCTTGAATTTGCTCGTCGTTTTGCACGTTACAAGGTACAAATAAGCTGGGATTAAGGGGTTCTACAAGTTCTGCTACCTTCTTTTCCATCTTGCCGCGATCGTCTGGTAGATAGGTAATACCTAAATTAGCTCCAGCTTTGTGCAACTGCTGGGCAATACCCCAAGCGATCGAGCGATTGTTGGCAATACCAGTAACAAGGGCGTTTTTTCCAGTTAAATCTAGCATAACGAGATAATGGGGCGAGGGGAGCTTTAACAGTTATCAGTTATGCAGTTATCAGCAGCTACTAGGCAAGGTAGGGTTCTAATGTTTTACTCTCACTTGGTCACTGGTCACTGGTCACTGGTCACTGTATTTAGGAGCATACTTGAAGTTGTACATATTCTCAGCCCCTTGTATTTATCTCTTACTTGTGCTGGGTAAACTTTAAATAACTAAATTTTTGGCAGAAATCCGATCGTCATTTAAAATTTATGTAGCTGACGATACAAAAAAACAAGTTAAAGTCAGATTTAGTGATGTAAAGTACAAATCTGCTGACTTTTCTTTATAAGCTGTGGGACATCCGTTGGGGGAAAAAATATGGTCGTGATGCAAGATAGACCTTTAGCGACGGTTTTCCGTCAAATAGGAGCAGGTTCGTTTCCCCCAGTAGTTGAAGTGTTTGAACGGGGCAAAACGATATTTTTTCCTGGCGATCCAGCAGAACGAGTTTATTTTCTGCTTAAAGGCGCTGTCAAACTGTCTAGAGTTTACGAAGCTGGTGAAGAAATAACCGTAGCACTGCTAAGAGAAAACAGCGTTTTTGGGGTGCTGTCGCTGCTTACAGGGCAAAGGTCTGATAGATTCTATCATGCAGTAGCTTTTACGCCTGTAGAGTTGCTGTCAGCCCCAATAGAGCAAGTAGAGCAAGCCCTAAAAGATAACCCAGAATTGTCGATGTTAATGCTTAAAGGATTGTCATCGCGGATTTTGCAAACAGAAATGATGATTGAAACTTTAGCGCACCGCGATATGGGTTCGAGACTTGTAAGTTTTCTGTTAATTTTGTGCCGGGATTTTGGCGTACCCAGCACTGACGGCATCACTATCGATCTCAAACTATCCCATCAAGCGATCGCCGAAGCAATAGGATCTACCCGCGTAACTGTAACTCGCTTATTAGGCGACTTACGCCAAGAAAAAATGATTTCAATTCACAAGAAAAAAATCACACTCCATAACCCAGTAGCTTTAAGTCAGCAATTTACTTAAGACAAGGAGACAAGGGGACAAGGAGACAAGGAGGATAGTATGTAATTTTTTCTTATCTTCCCCTGCTCCCCCTGCTCCCCTGCTTTCCCATAAAGGAAACTACCAAAACCTATGCCATTGCAGTAGGCTGTATCTGAGTGGGTAGTGAGACGGTGTAGATGACCACTGGGATAATTTTAATTGCAGCAATATTAATTTTAGGGGGGGTAATTGCCACAGTAGGCGATCGCATTGGTACGCGCGTTGGTAAGGCTCGACTGAGTTTATTTAAGCTCCGCCCGCGCAAAACTGCTGTTTTAGTTACTATATTGACAGGAAGCATTATTTCTGCATCGACTTTAGCGATTTTGTTTGCTGCCGATGAAAGATTGCGTACAGGTGTATTTGAATTAGAGAGAATTCAAAGAGACTTAGATAATAGACGCAAGCAAGTTGAAACGACAACGCAACAACTAGAAGCAACAAGACAACAAAAAGAGCGAGCAGAAACAGAACTCCAGCAAGCTAGAGCCGAACAAAAAGAGCAACAAAGACAAGCACAAATTAGACAAGCTCAAGCTCAAAAACGTTTACAAGCTATCAATCGCTCTTTGCAAGCTGTTATTACTAAACAAACACAAACTCAGGCGCAACTTAGTCGCACTCAAATCAAACAAACGCAAACAAACGCTCAATTAAACCGTACTCAAGAGCGCTTGAGTGAAATTGCATCTCAGTTTGAAAAAGCGCAAAATTTATTGAAAACAGTTTCCCAGCAAGCAAAAACACTCAGAGCGGAAATTCAGAAACTACAAGACGAACGCCAACAACTGAGCGTAGAACTAGAAACAGTTAGAAGTCAGATTGCCCAACGCGATCGCTCAATTGCTAAACTTGACAGTGAGATCGAACAACGCGATCGCGAACTTATCCAGCGCGATAAAGTAATTGCTCAAAGAGCAACTCGACTTAAAGCCCTAGAAACCCAACAAAAATTTCTCGAACAGGAAGTCGCCAAGCTAGAAGGGTACTACGAAGATTTTCAAGTTTTGCGTCAAGGAAACGTTGCCTTAGAGCGCGGTAGAGTGCTTGCTGCTGGTGTAGTACGCATTCAGCAACCAAAAGCTGCACGTCAAGCAGTTGAGCAACTATTGCGAGAAGCAAATCGCAATGCGATCGAGCTAACTCAACCTGGGACAAATCCTGGCGATGAGTTAGTAGTACAAGTAGCTAAATCTAGCGTAGAGCAAGTAATATCTCAGATTGATGATGGTCGTGATTATGTAGTACGGATTGTTTCTGCGGGAAATTACCTTTTAGGGGAAAGAATTGTTCAAGCTTTTATTGATGTAACGCTCAATCAAGTAGTGTTTCCTACAGGAGACGTATTAGCAGCTATTCCTGCCGATCCTGCTACTATGTCGCCAGAAGAAATGCGTCAACGAGTAGAGTTACTACTAAATGCAGCAAGGTTTCGCGCTCGTCGTGCCGGAATAATAGGCGATACAATTTTGATTAGCGATGGTCGAGTTGAAACTTTACTGAGCTTTATCGAGCAACTGAGAGAGTATAACCAAGCAGTAGAGATTAAAGCTGTTGCTGCCCAAAATATATATACTGCTGGACCACCGCAAGTAGAATTAGTAGCAGTCAGAAACGGACAAGTTGTGTTTGGGACAAAAAGACTGGTGGGCGAACAACTGAGAGATGCAGTTAAGCCTATGCCTTCTTTGGGTGGACAAGGGGGATTAGGGGGATCGAAATAAGATGCAATCAACAATATTGGGGTTCGATCCTGGGCGCGATAAGTGTGGATTGGCGGTGATGGGGGAAGATCTACAACTGTACTATCATCAAACCGTACCAGCCCAAAGCGCGATCGCAAATATTCAATCTTTACTGCAAAAATTGCCAATTTCTGTAATTGTAATGGGCGATCGCACTACAGCCAAACAATGGCGATCGCAACTAGAATCAACGTGCAACAGCCTACCAATTGTCATGGTAGACGAGCATAACAGTACCTTAGAGGCACGCGATCGTTACTGGCAGATGTATCCACCCAAAGGGCTAGCAAAACTCGTTCCCCAAGGCTTAAGAGAGCCACCAGCGCCAATAGACGATATAGTTGCCATTCTCCTAATCGAGAGATACCTAAAAATAACAGTGACCAGTGACCAGTGACCAGTTAAATACTTCCCCTGCTCTCTTACTCCCCCTTGTCCCCTATAACTGCGCTCGGATGGTAAAGTCATAATCTCCGCCTGGCTCAAGTTGATAGTCTTTTTGCTCTAAAAAGCGACCGAGGGGTTCTTTAATTAACGCACGACCTTGAGAGGGTTTAACGGAAAGTTCGCCGCGACGAAAACACCATTGAAAATTCCACTCAAATTCCCCAGCCCTTACTTCCCCTTCAAGTAAGCCTTGTTGCCAAGATTGACGGGTAATCCTGACATAGGCAGTTGTTTCTGGCAAACGCTTACCACTCACAATTGATTACTACTGATACTAATTGCTACTTATTAACCAATCCTAATAGCTACTGCAGTTTATAGCCAAACCCAAAAGAGTAAATTAACTCTTATTTTGTTAAGGTAGAGCTTCTTAACCCGCAAAAATTCAGACCAGCGATAGAAATTGAACGATCCCCCTGTAGTCCCCCTTATCCCCTTGTAATTACGAATTACGAATTACGAATTACTAAAATTCCCCCTATCCGTCCTTGTCTACAAAGCACTCACTTCGGAGATTTAACCTTGAGCTACAATTTGCCTGAACCGACCTCTAATCATCATGATGTAGACTCTGAACTAGACAGCGCGATCTGGAGTTTTGACGACATTCAGGCACAGTTAAACTACAGACAAGCTCAAACAGCTTTGCGCGATTTGATTGCCAAACTCGATCTTACGCCCCAAGAACGCAAGGGATTAGAAACCGAAATTGCTCAGTTAGAAACAATGTTAGATAACTTAGAGCGGCAAGTAGTCCAAATTGCAGTATTTGGTATGGTAGGGCGCGGTAAATCTTCTCTGCTTAATGCTTTGTTAGGGCAAAAAGTGTTTGCCACAGGTCCTTTGCATGGCGTTACCCTTAGCTCGGAACGTGCTGCTTGGCGGATAGAAGAACAAGTTGTCGGCGATAGCGAATCGCGAACGGTGATGGTTACTCTACCTGGTGCTGGTAATTCTCAGGTGGAATTGATTGATACGCCTGGATTAGACGAAGTAGACGGCGAAACTCGTGCTTTGTTGGCGACAGAGATTGCTAGATCGGCAGATTTAATTTTATTTGTCATTGCTGGCGACATGACTAAAGTAGAACACGCAGCTTTGTCTCAACTGCGCGATGCTGGCAAGCCAATATTGCTAGTATTTAATAAAATTGAC
Source organism: Aliterella atlantica CENA595 (assembly GCF_000952155.1). Taxonomy (GTDB): domain Bacteria; phylum Cyanobacteriota; class Cyanobacteriia; order Cyanobacteriales; family Chroococcidiopsidaceae; genus Aliterella; species Aliterella atlantica. Next base: position 35,349 of record NZ_JYON01000035.1, read on the forward strand.
CAGTATCCGCAAGCAGATCGTCTAGCAATTTACCAAAAAATTCGAGACGAACGGGTAAAAGAGCTACTATCGCCAGATGAAATTGTGATGGCTGCGGGTTCTCCCTTAATTGCCAAAGCGATCGCTCGTCCTGATGGCAGTCGTATGGTACAACGCAGCCCTGGCATACCGCAAATTGACGAACTAAAACTCAAAATATTAGAGATATTGCATCGAGAAGGCAAAGCTTTAGTTGCCCTCAATACCATGCTATTTGCAGACGAAGTTAACGATCGCTTAGTAGGGCGCAAACTAGAAATTCGGGAAAATAGTGCTAATAAATTAATTTGGCGGGCGGTAATGACTAAAGCTTTAGCGATCGCCCTTAACCCCGTTACTGTAGTCGATCTCTTTAGCGGTGCAGTAATTGACGTAACTTTAATCTTGACTTTATCTAAACTCTACGGCATAGAGATGACACAAGCTGGAGCCGTATCGCTACTGCAAAGAATTGCCCTCAGCATGGGCGGTATAAGTGCTAGCGAACTTCTGGCAAACTTAGGTTTAAGTTCCCTCAAAGGCTTGCTAGGTTTATCTGCTCCAGCTACAGGCGGCATTACTCTCGGCGCTTATTTTTCCGTAGCAGTAACTCAAGCAGCAGTAGCGGGGGTATCTTCCTACGGAATTGGGCAAGTAGCTAAAGTTTACCTAGCCAACGGGGCATCCTGGGGTCCAGACGGTCCTAAAGCAGTCGTCAGAAGCATTCTAGATTCCTTAGACGAAACATCCATCCTCAACCGCATCAAAGACGAACTTACTGTCAAAATAGGCAGACGAAAAGAGGCGAGAGGTTAATCAGTGACCAGTTATGCAGTTACCAGTTACCAGTTAAGAAACAGTGACATATTTAGTGTTAACTACCTTAACTCATCTAATAGTTTAGAGACGTTTAGAAAAGTGGCAATTAAACCCACAGATATATCAACTGGTCACTGGTCACTGGTCACTGGTCACTGTTAAACTCGCGGTGGTTGGTTGCGTTGTTGCTTGAATGATTCTAGTAACTCTCTAGTTTGCTCTTTGGCAATATCGCGTCCGCCTAAACCAAAGGCAAGCGCCAGCGCGACTGCTAAAGCACCTAATAGCAAGCCAAAGGCTAAATTCACGATATCGCTAGCAATACCCATTTGATTTAGGGCTAAGGCAGATACAAAGGCAATAATTGCAATTCGAGCAACTTGTCCTAAAATTTGCGCTTGGCGATCGCCTGAACTGGTAATAAGGTTGAACACTAAGTTTGCTAGGAATAATCCAATCGCAAATACAACCAATCCAGCTAAGATTCGCCCTAATATAACTACAATGCCGCCTACTAACAATGTTAGTGCCGGAATATTGAGGATATTTACTGCTGCTAAGGTAGCAAACAGCATAATTCCTACTAAGGTAATGATGCCAACAAGTTCTGATGGCGTTCTAGTTGCTAGCGGTTGGGATGTTGTATCAGATTGCAAGACTGTACGTTGCTCAGTTGGTGATGTAACAACAACCTGCGGCGATGGCGGTGATGGTGGGGGTACAACCCTTCGTCTGGTGGGTGAGGGTAGACCTAAGATTGAGAAAATATTGTTGAAGCCTAAGCTTGTGAGAATACTTGTAACTAAATCGGCTAAAAAGCGCCCGATAAAGTAAGCCGCAATCAAAATCAATGCTGCGGTAAATATTCCTGGTAACGCATTGAGGATTTGCTGCAACATGGCGATCGCTGGTACAGAGATCGCGGCAATTTGCAGGGCATTGAGGGCGGCGATCGCTACAGGAATTAAAATCAACACATACACAATTGTGCCAATAATTCCCGATAGAGTTTGTCCTCCTGCTGTGCGGCGCAAACCAAATCTTTCTCCGGCGCTATCTACGCCTGTCCCTGCTAGCAAGTTGGTAACAATCCGGCGTACTACTTGCGCTAACACCCAACCTGCACCAGCAATTAAGATTGCAGCTAGAATATTGGGCAAAATTGACAGTATTTCACTAACTAGATTCTCAACTGGTTGCAAAGCTTGTTGCAGACCTAATGTATCTAGAATCGGAATTAGAAACAGTAAAAAAATGAACCAATACAAGGCATTGCCAATTGTATCGCTTAAAGATAACTGATTTGGTTCTGGAGGCTCGCCAGCAGGTCGCTGATTTAAACGCTCGTCCAACCTAGCCGCTTGCAAGCCGCGTGTTGTTATCAACTTGACAATGGTAGCAATGACCCACGCCACCCCTAAAAATATCAAAGCGCCTAATAGCCTGGGTAAAAAGCCAATTAGTTGATTCAAAAAAGTACCTAGCGGTCTAGATACTACTTCTAATTGCAGCGTTTGTAAGACGGCTACTGCTGTAAATAAGATAACTATCCAGTACGCAATACTACCGATTAAATCTTCTACTTTCGGTAAATCTGCGCGATCGCTTCGCCCCATGACTCCAGCAGCAATTCGGTTATCTATATTAGTCCGATTGAGGATGCCCTTAATTATCGCTTTCACAATTGAGGCAATAATCAAACCTACTAACAAAATTACTACCGCAGCTAGCAAGTTAGGAATAAATGCCAGTAGGTTTTGCACAATTCCTTGAAAATAGTCAACGCTTTGATTGACTACTTCTCCTGGTCTAGCAGGATCGATTCCAGGTGCAGGTGTAATTTGCCCTATTATTTGTTGGGTTCTCATTGATACATCATTACTCGTAAATAGAGTAATCCCTTGCCAATTCACATTCATAAGTTTTTGTCAGTTTAGGTTAGATGACGGTAGGAAAAAATCCCAGCAACTTTTCTGCAAATAACTCCTATTTCAAGCACAATCCCACATCAAACTTATTTAATCTACTTTCTTTAGATAAGTAAATTAGCTAGCAATGCAGAATAATATTTCTCTATACAGAGTGATGCTGAATTTTATACTTACGCATCTACCTTTATGGATAAATAACAGGAAAAATTAAGCTATTCGTTATATTTTGGTAGCTCAGAATACTTACGATCGGGTTTAGAACCTAGATATATTAAGTTAAGTTATATTGAAGAACCGTCTAATTTTGGCGATCGCGTTCCAAAATTTCAGCATTATATGGCAAATCAGCAATTTAAAAACTCAATAGAAATTAATGCTAGCCCGACAATAGTAGAACATTGTATTAGCGATCGCACTCTCATGCATAAATGGCTCAACCCAGCTTTGCGTTGCGAACCTGTAGGCGAGTGGAGTACAGAGGTAGGTAGTCGCAGCCGCTTTATAATTCTTATTCCTCTAGTTAAGCCAACTTTAGAAGCTGTAATCTTAGAAAGAAAACCAGGCTTAATTGTCTGGGGATTTGCGGGCTTTTTTCAAGGCAGCGATCGTTGGGAATGTCAGGAAGTATCCCAAGGCACTAGGCTAGTTAATTGCTTTACATTTGAAATATCTAACCCTGTAATTCGCACTGGTTTCAATATATTTGCTTCCTACTTAACCAAAACCGATATGCGATCGCAATTGCATCGTCTCAAGCGTGTCGCCGAAGCCATTCAAGTAGAGGAGAAGGCGAGAAACATTGAGAAATCAAAACCCAAAATAACTTAAAACTCGCTGGTTCAAAACTATTTACCCCAGTTGGGATCGAAGTGAAACTTCTCATATTCGCTTTAACGCTGTCGCTGACTGCAAATAAACAAGGCTATGCAGCAATTGATATCGGTTTGCAAATAGTGAAAGCAAGTGCAGCTCGTGCAATTGACAGCAAACAAAAAAGCACTTTGTTCAAAGTGCTTTTTGTATTTTATTTGACAATAAATTACTTTTTAGTAGTTAGCTCTTGGTTTACGCGCACCAGCCGCCGCTCCAATCATTGATGCTGCCAAACCTAACAAAGAACCAAAGAAGAACGACCACAGCGCATTAGTTGCGCCTTGAGCGATGTTACGAGTGTCTTGAGCAGTAACATTGGGTGCATTAGGTACGTTTACGCCACCTTGCTGCTGTACTTGGTCTGTAATTGCTCCTGCAGCGTTAGAAAGTGCGTTAGTTGCTAGTCCAAAAGCACCGCTAACTCCACTTGCCAATAACCAAGAACTTAGAGCTAAAGTTGTTGCCCACAAAATTGTGCCATTTAGTAAAGCTGTACTGCGATTCATCGGACCGCAAGCGCGGCTTGTAAACCAACCGCCGATAAACAGCGATATTAATAAACTAATTATCGACCAAATGCCAACGCCAGTACCGACATCACCTGCATTGGATCTTGGTGCGCCTGAATCAGAAAGAAAGCCTGTACCGATCGCTGCGCCAAGTGCGCTTAAAACAAGTTGAGATGCTAGGGCGACTACTAAACCTGAAAAGATAGGACCCCATCTAACGCGATCGTGATAATCTACAACTTTACTTGTAGCTCCCGGTTCTGTAATTACATCGTCGATTGGTCTATTAACGTATGACATATTCAACTTACCCTGTTCGTTAGCTTATTTAGAATTAATTAATGCTTCCAGTTCGAGCTTTAGTCTAAATAAAAAATGTTAATTTAACTATCTGTCAGTAGAAATATTTCGTTCGTCTACCTTTAGGAATAAGTTTATTATTTGATTGTGATTAATTCATCCAAAACAGTAACTAAATACTCATAATCTTAAGAATTGAAAGTTGATAAAGGCGAGCTTAATGAGAGAAAAACTGTAGGCAAAACAAAATAACCTAACTCTTGCAAGTCCTGTCGAATATACTCTTTTATTCATTGCGAGTGGAGGTAATAAGCTCAATAAATTCTTACAAGCAATGCAGAATATCGATTAAATAACAGAATGTTAACAACGTTAGCGATCGCTACAACTAATTTGTTCCTAGTTTCCTCACAAAGTTACCCTGAGACAATCCCTGCCTGTTTCCAAAATTGCTGCTTTCTGATTTAATGTAAATGAAATTGTTTAATTCGTAACTTTTTGTAAAGTTAAGAGAATACTACTCGTGCAAAGACAAACATTATTAGTAACTATTTTCATGCTGCTAGGAGGATTTGCTGTTGTCATGCCGAGTGAGGTTCAAGCAGAGGTAGTAGTAGCACAAACAAATAGTCAACAGTTAAATAAATTACTAGAGCAAGGGCGGAAGTTAGTAGAACAAGGAAACCTATCAGGAGCGATCGCCCTATATCAAAAAGCTGCAGCCATAGAAAAAAGTAACCCCCGCATTTACTCTGGGATCGGCTATTTACAAGCACGTCAAGGCAATTATTGGGCGGCAGCACTAGCATACCGCGAAGCAGTAAAGCTAGAGCCAAATAACGCAGATTTTCAATATGCCTTGGGTTATAGTTTGGGAAAATTGGGAGAAAATGCAGGCGCAGCAGCAGCATATCAGCGCACTACCGAGTTAGATAGCGATAATGCTAATGCTCATCTAGGATTAGGCGTAATTCTATTACGTCAAGGAAATTACAGTGGTGCAATCTCCGCCTACAAACAAGCTTTAGCGCTAGACCCTGAAAATGCTAGTGCTTACGGTTTATTGGGCGAAATATTACTCCAACAAGGACGCATCCAAGAAGCAACAGCCGTTTTACAAAAGTCAGCAACTATAGATCCTAAAAACAGCAGCACGCTCCTAGCTTTAGCCAATGCTTGGTTGAAGCAAAACAACACAACGGCGGGATTATTAACTCTACAACAAGTAGCTCTTCTAGAACCAGACAATGCCAAAGTTCATTTAGCCATTGCCAATATACTGAAAGAGCAAAACAATCTAGACGGCGCTTTGCAAGAATATAGTAGAGCGCTGGCGGTAGAACCAAATTTAGTTACAGCACAAGAAGCGATCGGCAATATTTTGTTATCTAGGGGAGAATTAAAGCCAGCAATTGCAGCATACAAACGGCTGATAATTTTATCTCCTGAAAACGGCAACGCTTACTACAACTTAGGATTGGCGCTGCAACAGCAAGGGCAAAGCACTGATGCGATCGCAGCCTTCACCCGCGCCCACGAACTATACAAGCAAAGAGGGCAATTAGAAGGCTTAACACGAGTAGAAGCTGCACTACGAAAATTGCAGCAATCTTAATCTAGTTGTCTACCTGTAAGTTCGACAAAAATATCTTCTAAGTTAGAAGGACGTACCATCATTCCTGTTTTATCGCTTTGGCGATCGAGATAAGCGTTGGCTTGGGGTAAATCGGGGAAAAAGAGATATTTCCAGCGATCTCCTACTTGTTTCATTACTAGCCCTTCTCCATACTGAGATTTTAGCTGTGCTAGCGTTCCCAAGGAAATTAATTTGCCGCCATCCATAATGCCAATGCGATCGCAGAGATACTCGACTTCATCCATATAATGAGTTGTGAGCAGCATTGTCATACCCTGCTTATTCAAATCTAAGATAATTTCCCACAGTCGCCTTCTAGTTTGCGGATCTAGCCCGACAGTAGGTTCATCTAAAAATAAGATTTGTGGTTGATGCAATAGCGCCCTAGCAATTTGCAAGCGTCGTTTCATTCCACCAGACAACGTTTTAACTAAATCGCCTTGTCTATCTGCAAGTTCTACATATTCCAGCCATTGATTAATTAATTGTTGGCGCTGCGGGTTGCGGATATGATGCAAGCGCCCGTGTAACTCCATATTTTCCCAAACCGATAGATCGCCATCTACGCTAGTTTGCTGCAACACTACACCGATATTTTGTTTTGCTTGCAATGGTTGCCGCACTATATCAAACCCAGCTACCTCGATTTGTCCCTGGGTAGGTTTGGTAAGCGTTGTCAGCATCCGAATTGTAGTAGATTTTCCTGCCCCGTTAGGTCCAAGTAAACCAAACATTTCCCCAGCTTGAATCTCAAATGATAAATCGTTGACTACAGTGAGGTTGTTATATACCTTGTGGACGTTTTGCAGGGAGACAGCAGCAGTCATGAATGTAGCGCTTTGTGCGTGTTTTCCTTACACTAGCATTGCTGAAGCGCGATCGCCTGAGCAACTAAATATCTAGTTTGACAGAGCGATCGCTATTTCTACTTTATTCAATTACTTAGTTATATAGATTAAAGGTTATTTATTGAAGTTTTCAAAATAGCAACTCTAAATTTTGTAAAGATTTTCAAATTTACTATTTTGCTTGCCTAAAAATCTGTAAATACTTGCAGTGCAAGGATTAAACTAGAATTTTTTTTGTTTTTATTAAATAAAATTTACTTAGCAATTAAAGCCTACCTGTAGTGATTTAAATATTAAGTAGAAATTGCTTTATAGTCATCAAATTATGTTTATTGAATTAAAGATTGAGACAGGAATTAAGTCTACCCATTCCAAGTATTCTCAGCTAAGTTCAATAAAAATGTGTTGGCATTAATACATTGGTATTAAGTACAATCTCTAAATCATTAAGAGAAAGCATTGCCACAAAATTAATATTTATGAAATTTATTTATTCAAAGTTAAAAAATACTTTATTACCGATAAGAGTATAGTTAAAACCAGGGAATCCTCAGCATCTACTGTCTAGATCGTCTAGCTCAATACAAAATTATCTATGTAGACTTTCTTAGCATTTAGAACATACTCTTGATGCAAAGATGTTGCTTGAAAATAGCAATAATCTATGTAAATAGCATAATTTTTAAAAATTGAGCCTGAAGTAAATCCATGCAAAATTTTTGAATTCATACTTAGAAAAGATGAGCAAGGGGAATAACAGTAGTCACAAGGATCTACATCAGGAACAGGGGGGTAAAGACACCAATTTAGTTTTAGGCAAGAAAAAAAACGACCGAATTAATGCCGCAAAAACACGGCTATTGAAGCTATTTGAGAGGATTAACTTGGTAGCAACAATAGCTGCTCAGATCGCGACATTAAGACAGTTATTATCTAACTGGTCAAATAAAGTAAAAAGGTACAGTGCGATCGCGGCGCTGGTAGTGGCGACTATTCTGGCAGGACATACAGTGTCAGCACAGATAATAGATCCAGGACCTTCTCAACCTTTAGCCTCGCTCAAAACAGTATCAATTCCAGAGCCAGATAACCTCAAAGACTTCGTACAAAACAAAACAGCAGCGATCGCGCTGGGAAAATCTTTGTTTTGGGATATGCAGCTTGGTAGCGATGGCATCCAGTCTTGTGCTAGCTGTCACTTTCATGCTGGCGCAGACAATAGATCCAAAAATCAACTCAATCCAGGAGCGGGAAATGTGTTTGACATTGGAGGCAATCCAAATTACCAACTAACAGCAGCAGATTATCCATTCCACAAGCTATCAGATTCCAACAACCGTTCTTCAACAGTTATAGCTGATAGTAACGATATTACTGGCGATCAAGGAGTCTTTAAGGCAAAGTATGTGGATGTAAATCCTGGCAGCGCTCAAGATATTGTTACGCCACTCAAAGATGATGTCTTCAATGTCAATAGTACCAACGTTCGTCAAGTAACGGGTCGCAACTCCCCAAGCACAATCAACGCCGTTTTCAACTTCCGCAACTTCTGGGATGGACGCGCTCAGAATATTTTTAATGGTGTAAACGAGTTCGGCTCGAGAGATCCTAATGCTTTTGTTTTAAAAGCGACTAACCCCAATCGAATATTGGATGTGCGTGTTAATTTAAAAAATTCGTCTCTAGCTTCCCAAGCAGTCGGTCCACCACTTAGCGCCTTCGAGACGGCGGCTGAAAGTTTGCCGATCGCACCTCTTAGAGCTACTTTGTCTGAAACTACAGGTGAAGTTACAGTAATCGAAGCTACTACCCAAGAGGTGATTAAAGACTCTTCTGGAGTAGTCAATGTAGATAGCCTATCTGGTGTTAGTAGCGACGTAGCCAAACAAGCCAAACCACCTAAGTCTCCCAAGCCTTCCAAGCCTCTTCGACCTCTCAAAAGAGTAGGGAGAAAGTTAGGTAAAAAGCTAACTGTGCTAAGACCGCTCGGCAAACAGCTTGTTGCTACAGACGATAGCGTGCTTGGTAGTTACAGTCGAGCCTCTCAACTAGGGTTGAATGTGGCAACGTATGCAACGCTAATCCAACAGGCATTTAAGCCGGAGTGGTGGCGTTCTAATTTGATCGTCCAAGTAGATCCTACTACTGGCGATCGCACAATTCTCCGCAAGCCAGCAGGGGCATTGAGTACCATTCAGTACACGCTGATGGAGTACAATTTTTCGCTGTTTTTTGGGCTAGCAGTTCAAGCTTATGAGTCTACATTAGTTTCAAACAATTCACCCTTTGACCAGTATTTTGATGGCAATGCTTCGGCTTTGAGCGATCGCCAAAAGCGAGGTCTAGAAGTCTTCCAAAATCAGGGTAAGTGTATCAACTGTCATGGTGGAGCAGAATTTACCAATGCTTCAGTGAAAAATGTCAAGGACGAACGACTCGAACGCATGATTATGGGCGATAGTGAAGAAGCAATTTATGACAATGGTTTCTACAACATCGCCGTTAGACCTACTTCTGAGGATTTAGGTGTAGGTGGTAACGACCCCTTCGGCAACCCACTTTCCGAGTCTCGGCTAGCTCAAAAAGGGCTGTTTGAGAAACTTCTAGGCGAAAAACCCAACATCAAGGTGAGTGCTACCCAACGAATAGCCGCAGATGGAGCCTTCAAAACTCCTGGACTGCGGAATGTAGAGCTTACTGCTCCTTATTTTCACAATGGCGGGCAGTTAACTCTAGAGCAAGTAGTTGAGTTTTACAATCGAGGCGGAGATTTTCACGAGCAAAACATTGATAACTTGGATGCAGATATTCAGAACTTGAATTTGAGTGCTGAAAATAAAGCGGATCTTGTAGATTTCCTCAAATCTCTAACTGACGATCGCGTGCGTTATCAAAGAGCGCCTTTCGATCATCCGCAGCTATTTGTCCCTAACGGACACCCTGGAGATCGAAACTCTAATACAGATAGCGGTAACGCACAAGCTACAGACCAATTACTAGAGATTCCGGCTGTTGGACGCAATGGCGGAAATAGCATCATAAATTTCCTTGCTAGCTCACAATAAGTTGAGCCAATTTACAGCAATTTAGGCACGTTTCCAGCATAAATTGCTGCCGGAAACTATGAAAAGCCCGTACAATCGGGCTTTTTTCTTTATGGATTAATTGGCACAGGTAGAGATAGTTTTAGCTGATGCGTACTTGCATCTATCCACTTATTAGCAATTGGCATTCGCCAGCCCGTGCCAAATGCGCGATCGGTAATTTTTAGTCCTGGTGGTGCTTGTCTGCGCTTAAATTCTGACTTTGCTACCAATTTTAAAACCCGATCGACAATAGCAGGATTATGTCCAGCAGCAACAATTTGTGAGGCTGATTGATAGTTGTGAATTAAGCGTTGCAAAATATCATCCAAAACATCGTAAGGCGGCAATGAATCAGCGTCTACTTGTCCAGGTTTGAGTTCGGCGCTAGGAGGCTTAATTAGGATGTTGGTTGGGATAGTTTCAGTAATGCGGTTTAACCAGTTACAGATAGAGTAGACGCGAGTTTTGGGAACATCAGCGATCGCAGCTAATCCCCCATTCATATCGCCGTACAAGGTACAATAGCCCACAGCCATTTCTGACTTATTACCAGTAGACAGTAGCAGATAGCCAAACTTATTAGCGATCGCCATTAACAAGTTACCCCGAATCCGCGATTGAATATTCTCTTCTGCCAAGCTAAATTCTGTACCAGCAAATAGAGGTGCTAATGTTGTGTCGTAACCTTGCATCAATTCGCCAATTGGCAAAGTTTGAGTTGTTATGCCCAAGTTTTTAGCTACTTGCAGCGCATCGCTAATAGAATGATCCGAACTATAAGGAGAAGGCATCAATACGCCTAAGACATTTTCCTTACCTAAAGCTGAAGTTGCGATCGCAGCTACTAATGCTGAATCAATTCCACCACTTAAACCAATAACTACTTTAGTAAAACCACATTTGCGGCTATAGTCGCGTACGCCCAAAACTAAAGCTTGCCAGATTTCTTCGTCTTCTGTTTCTGGCATAGGCGCAACTAGACTAGGCTGTAAATCTTGCGTTGCCTCATCAAATTCTACTACGACCAAATCGGCTGCAAATGCACTAGCGCGATAGATCACTTCGCCTTGGCGGTTAAAGCCGACACTACAACCATCAAAAATTAAGTCGTCATTTGCCCCTACTTGGTTGGCATAGAGAATTGGTTTTTGATAGCGAGTAGCAGAATGTCGCAGCATTGCTTCGCGTAAGTGAGGCTTTGCCGCACTATAAGGAGACGCTGACAAATTAACAATCAAATCTACATTTAAAGCTGCTAAATCGGCAATTGGATTAATTGCATAACTGCGTTTGCCCCAAAAATCCTCATCGTTCCAAAAATCTTCGCAAATAGTCACGCCGATTTTCAATGAGGAGAAAGCAAACGAGTTAACTTGCAAACCAGGCTCAAAGTAGCGATATTCGTCAAAGACATCGTAGTTAGGTAAAAGCCGCTTGTGAAAAACCTGCTCGATTTTGCCTTGGTAGAGTAAAGCAGCACTATTAAATAATGGTTTACCGCCATAGGTATGCGACTTTTCATTTACTTGCACGCAACCTACTAATACAGCCACTTCTGGCGGCAAATCTACTGCTAATTGTTGCAAAGTTGCTGTCATTAGCTCCACAAAACTAGGATTGAGCAACAAATCTCTAGGTGGATAGCCGCATAAGGATAGTTCTGGGGTTAGTAGTAAACTGACATTTTGGCTTGCAGCTTGACGTGCAGCTTCAAGAATTTGGGCTGCATTGCCTGATAAATCGCCAATAGTTGGATTGAGTTGAGCGATCGCAATTTTCATAACAAAAAGCTAAATAAACACCAAAGGCTTATCTTTAAACGGCGCAAACGCTTCCGCATCAAAACGATACAAAGTAGCTGGACGACCTGCACCCCGCGATACCTTAACTTTGGTATCAGACAAAAAACCTAACTTGAGTAGCCGCGCCCTAAAATTGGAATAATCGGCAAAATTATCTCCTAGCACCGTCGCATAAAGTTGATAAAGGTCGCTCAAAGTAAACAACTCAGGCAACACTTCAAAAGCGACAGGACTATACTCCAACTTATTTTTTAGCCGCCGATGACCGTAAGCCAAAATATCGCTATGGTCAAAAGCCAACTGCGGCAAATCCTTCACCGGATACCAAGCAATTCCGCTTACGCCATCAGCAATCAACTCGGCTTCCTCAAACCGCACCAAAGCAAAATAGCTTACAGACAGATAGCGAACGCCAAAAGAGTCTACAGACTCACGCGGATCGCGATTTGGTCCGCCAAAAGTATATAACTGCTCCAAATACAGATTTTTTACCTTAATTTTCTCAGCCAAAATCCGATAAGCAGCATCTTCTAGCGACTCACCTTGACGCACCAGAGTACCAGGAAGCCCCCAATAATTCAAAAAAGGCTCTTGATGGCGCATCACCAACAAAACCAACAATCGATTTTGCGAAGTATCGACAGAAAAGATCGCATTATCAACCCCCACCTTAAAATCAGCTAAAGGTTGCTTGCCTAGCGAATCGGTAAACTTTCTTTGGGTACGTCCTGGCATTCGTACAAATGCTCTTGATGAATATAATCTTTAATTGGAGGAGTTACAGCCTGAGTATCGCCACGATCGCGAAAAGCAGTAGAAGATACATCTAAGCCAATTAGGTCAGCGATCGCCACATCTGCCCCCAACTGTCGTAATTGCTGCAAAACCCCCTCATCCAGCATATATCCTGGTCGCGGCACAATCAAAAGCCGCACTTGCTTTAACAAATCTTCAACCTTATACCATTTAGGTAATTGCTGCGCCAAATCCGAGCCAATTACTAAAGTAAACTCAATATCATTATCCCAAATTTCCCTAGCCTTCCGTACAGTTTCCCAAGTTCGATAGCTACTCAACTCTGGGTGAAAACCAATATTATGGCGAGGCGGCTGCATTCCCTCAATCAACAACCTCAGCATCATCCCGCGATGTTCTAGCGCAGTTTGATGAGACTTAAATGGATTATCAGCAGCCCAAACAGCTACCCAATCATAACGCTCCGCCAACCAACCTAAAATAGCCTGATGCCCAGAAGTAGGCGGATCGGCACTCGTACCAAACAAAGCAACCCTCATCATCCTATCTCCCTTTGCCTGCGGCTTCGCTGCGCTGACGCGGTTCGTTCCTCAACTCCACCTGCCGCCGCAACCCCTGCAACCTTGGTGAAACCTCCACCTCAAACCCCCCAGGCACACTTATATCTCTAACCTCCGCAGGCAAACTAGCCACACTAGCCGCCGTACGCGAGCGAATTTCTGCTAAACCTTCCGGCAATTGCATCCTCTGCCCCTCCTTAACTACTAACTGCAACAAAGGCAACCCGTCTCTTTCCTCTTCAACCAAACCCAATTCATCTTTTTGCACCAAACCTCCTACAAGACTTCGCCAAACCTGCTTGCGCCCTGGATAACTTACCTTTCCCCTAGAACCCTTCATCACCGGAATGCCATCAATCTCCACCAACTTATAAACCCCATTAACAGGCGCACCCGTAACCAGCTTAGTACCTACCCCATAACCATCAATACAAGCTCCATTCGCTTGCAAACGGCTAATTTCCCACTCATCTAGATCGCCACTAGCAAAAATAGAAGTACCAGGAAGAAGACGTTGCACTTTTTGGGATAACTCCACCAAATCGCCTGAATCTAGACGCACGCCAGGAACCTCAATTTCCCCAGCCTTTACCCTTTCTGCCAATAGTTCAGCCGCTTCCAAAGTATCGTAAGTATCGATCAACAAACTAGCACCAGGGAAATAGCGATGAAAAGCCGTGAACGCCTGTTCCTCACTTCCCTCCATCGCACTTAGCGCCATTACCAAAGCATGAGCCATAGTCCCCTTGGGCTGCTGACCCAATTTCAGTGCTGCAAGGACATTCGATGTCGCATTCAAACCACCCGCCAAAGCTGCCCGCGCCGCCCACAAGGACGCTTGCGGACTAAAAGCGCGGCGCGTACCAAATTCAAGTATAGTAGCCTCTGCGCCTGCTACATCGCGCAAACGCGCCGCTTTGGTAGCAATCAAAGTTTGGTAATTAATAGTATTTAATAGATAAGTTTCGACCAATTGAGCTTGCCATAATGGCGCTTCTACCCGCAAAATTGGCTCGTTGGCAAATACAGCCGTACCCTCTGGTACAGCCCAGACATTGCCTGTAAACTTTGCTTCAGCCAAAATAGACCAAAATCTTTCTGGTGCGCGAGCGAAAATTCCCGTCGCCTGCAAAGCCGCTATTCCAGATGGGCTAAAACAGAACTTTTCTAAATATTCTATAGCTTGCGCCAAGCCCATTGCGATCGCATAACCAAATCCTTTGGGCAATTGTCGTGCAAATAATTCAAAACTTGCTTGTTTTTGTTCTACACCTTCACCCACATAGCAAGCTGCCATTGTTAACTGATATAAGTCAGTCAGTAAGCTGTAGTCTTGCCCTTGGGTTAGCGTTAATTCTGGCGGTGATAATAATTGATGCTGGTTTTCGTGCAGACATTCCCAGGCTGGGGAAGTTGTCATAGTGCAGCGACCTCTATCAAGATGGTTTCTCTAATTATAGTGCATTTCACCATAATACTGTCAACTTTTTCTGTATCTGGTATGACAAATAGACTAATTCAGGCAATTGTAAAGTTTGATTTATGGTGACTATACTAATAACTCGGCAAACTTGGCGCTTGTCGATATACTTTTAGATGCGGCGTTATTTAGCTAAATGGCAAATATAAAGTATTGCAAAAACTAGCGAACAAATTATGCGAATATTTGCGAATGATTGAGAGTTAAACCTGAGATTAAAATTCAACCTTACAATACTGATTAAGTAACTATTACTACAGATTGGGGGGATGGTTTTATGAGTATTTCCCAAACGCTCGCTGGCATTCTTCAGTATCTTTCGGAAGGAGTAGCAAGAATTTTTAGTCCTACTGATGATGAATATCCAATTATTGGCGTACAACCATTTGCTGGCGAACCATACAAGCAGGGTGCAGATTGGTAGCAAATCGCTACTAAGTTTAAATAATAACAAATGAGGTGAAGAGTAAGACTCTTCACCTCATAATATTTTTTAGGCATAGTGTTAGTTACTTTGGGCTGTTCTGGTGGACGATTTAACATCCCCTCAGTAACTATAAAGTAGGGGAAAGCGGTAAAAACCCTACAACACTTTTAGTTAAACAGGACCATGACTTACCAAAATTGTAGCTTGGTATGTGCGATCGCCTGCTGCTCGGACACCGTTCTCCTTAGAGCAGCAACAAGCAGGACAAACAGCAAAACTCCTGCGCCGATATGGTAATGTAGAACAGGTTCATTCTATACCATTCATCTTAATTATCTATATAACCTTAGATATATGCAGCAGTCTTACACAAAAGTTTAAACACTGCGTAATTGTTGCTGTTGGCGGTTAAATTCTCTTTGCTCTAAAGTTAGTAATTTATATTCAATTGGCGATCGCATATCCCACTGCAATTGAGCGAGTATTAGCAAGCTAAAACCCATAACTATACCAGTTGCCAGAAATTGCCAAGAGCTAATATAAGGTAAAAGTGCGATCGCTCCTAAATGCACTAAGCTATTCAAAACTAGGGTGCGCGACTTTAATCCCAAGCCTGTATAAAAATATCCAATTGCACTTAATCCTAACCATAAAGGACATAAGCGCATCAATACTTCTCCCCACCCTAAAAATATTCCCAAATCGGTCATAGTTATACCTATTAGCACTAGCAACACCCAACAACCAACAACCCAGCGCAAACGTTCTACGCTCACCCAAAACCAAGTAAAAACAACCATAATAGCTGTAGCAATTAAGCTCAGTGTAGACCAGCAAATTGCTTGAGTAGTCCAGCTTATAGACAGAAATTGAGCAGTAGTAAAGATAATTGCAGCTAGCAAGCCCCAGATGATGAAAACTTGGTCTATCCGCGTGTAAGAGCCTGAAAATAGCGTTTTATTCCAAATCTTCCACTTGATATTTAAAATTCCCTGCAAATCTTGAACGTCTAAGGCTGTTTGTTTGTCGCGTAATAAGGGACTTGAGAAATTAAACGAACTCATCTAAGGCTTATATTGCTAGTAAATCAGAAAGAGCGATAACTCTATCTCAGGTCTTATTGTTACACAAATTTAAGAAGTGTTGACAATTATCGCGCACTAACCTAGATAACGTGGCAGAATCTCAATTAGAAAAAAGCCTAAAGCAGCGCTACCTATAGGTACAGTTAAATTATCAATGCCATATAAACTATAAGCTTCCAAAGTTGTAGCCGCCAAAGCTATAGGCACAGAAACAACCCAAGTTTGCCAAATATTGCCTTGTACGCCTAGAAAAACCAAACTACTGACAATGTAGCTAACAATTGCCATAGCGCTAGAACCTTCCCAGCTTTTCTGTGCGCCCCAAATTTTGTAGGGATGTTTACCTAACTTTTGTCCAACTAAAGCCGCTAAACCGTCACCCCACGTCATAACTAATATACCTAAAACCGCATACTGGGGTTGTTCGATAGTCCAAAACCAAGCAACCAATAAGCCAATACTCACAGCATAGAAAAACGTGCCTAAACTTTTGCGTCCGACACTATTGATTCCAGGTAGGATAGGAAAGCGGTAAGACAACAAAGTAACTATACTCGCTACAATTGAAGCACCAATACTTACACTCGCGGGAATATGCAGCCACCAAGCTAGCAAGATAATATTACCCGTACCAATATGGACAACTTTACGCACAGCTTCAGAATTACCACTTTTACTAAAGCGGTTAAGTATAGAAGCGATAAGTAAAAGTACGCCAATCCAGGCTGCTACTAGGGAAATTTGCAGCCATAAAGGTGAGATTGAATCCAAAATAGGCAAAGAAGTAATCAAAGCGATCGCTCAAAATAATTAAGCTCCTGATACTAAATGTAGTAGATTCTCGCAGCACGAAGATGGGAAAATTATGAAAATATTGCTACTATGGCTAATTCGTGCCTATCGCGCTTTTATTTCACCGTTATTTTTGCCTACTTGCCGTTTTCATCCCACTTGTTCTATGTATGCAATAGAAGCAATTGAAAGATTTGGGGCGTTAAAAGGTAGTAGGCTTGCCTTGCAGCGGATTTTGCGCTGTCATCCTTTGCATCCTGGTGGATACGATCCCGTTCCACCTTTACCTGAAAAAGTTAGCAAGTAAGCGATGAAACCATATCAGCAAGTTGCAATTGTCGAGTGCGGCGAACCGCTTGTACCAATACCTTTAGACTTATTTGCCGTAGAATCGCCGCATCCATACCAATTATTAGGTGCAACTTATAACGGGAAAACGCCTTATCATTTGCGTCAAGGCGTTTTAAACAGTTTAATTCAAGCCCAAACGCAATTACAGCTAAAACATCCAGGTTGGCGCATCCAAATTTTTGATGCTTATCGCCCAGTTGCAGTGCAACAATTTATGGTGGATTATACTTTTGCCCAAGTAGTTGCAGCGCAGATGTTAAATGCTAATAGTTTAATAGCACCGCAGCAGCAAGATATTTGGCAACAAGTTTATCAGATTTGGGCTTTACCTAGTTTAGATCCTCTAACTCCTCCGCCTCATAGTACGGGCGGGGCGGTAGATATTACTTTGGTAGATGATACAGGGAAAATAGTAAATATGGGTTCGGCGATTGATGAATTATCGCCAGCATCGCATCCCGATTATTTTGCTAATAGCAGCTTACTCACACAGCAGCAGTATCATAACAATCGTCAGCTATTATGCGATGTCATGCATTTTGCTGGCTTTGCGCGTCATCCTGGCGAATGGTGGCATTTCTGTAAAGGCGATCAAATGTGGGCTTGGTTGAGTAATAATGTTAATCCTGCGAGTTCTGTTGTCGCGCGTTACGGACGAGTAGAGTAGATATCCTACACGTCTTGAGGGTTTAGTTTCATCATCTGCCAAGTAGTATATGTACCAATTGGACTCCAAATTATATATGGTAATAGCAATACAGCCGCCCAAATAGAAATAGATAATACTGACAAGGCTAATAAAATACCTAATACAGCACCAGTTCCGCCGATAATCGTACCAATTTTGAGGCTGCGCGATCTAAACATTACTGGCGTATAAGCAATGGTGATGATTTCTAACAGTAAGTAAAACCCCATCCATACCCAGCTATTAGTTGCTTCCCAAACTATATATGCTGACCATGCACCGCAAATAAAAACCACAGTCCAAATTACGGGGATAGCAGCTTCAAACGTCAGCCAATTGGGGCGGCGCAAGCGCTTAAACCACTTGCGATCGCCTGGAGTGAAGAAATTAGCCGCCAGCGCTACCAATAGCGTCACGCCCCCGATAACCATCCAAGATTTAATCATTCCCTGGGCTACTTTTCGTTCAAGGTATCTATTGTAATCTTGGCAGTTTAGGCTAATAACAGCCATCAGCCATTGGTTTGAACGTATGTATTATTCCGCACCAGGATTGAGTTGAATCATTTCTTCTGTTGTATAAGTACCTACTGGACTCCAAATAATGTAAGGAAGCAATAACCCAGCAGCAAGACGAGAAATTGGGAAAACAGCTAGGGCAAGTATAATGCTCAAAACTGCACCGCTTCCACCCAAAATTGTGCCAACTTGCAAGCTGCGTAACCTTAGAGTTACCGATGTGTACGAAACAGTGACAATCTCAAGTAGCAAATATAAGCTCATCAACAGCCAAATTTTCGTGCTACCTGGATTTTGCTGCCAAACAATATTAGCCGACCAAGCACCACAAATAAAGATTGCAGTCCAAATTACTGGGATCAAAGGCTCAAAAGTTAGCCATTTTGGGCGACGTAACCCGATAGCCCATTTTAGATCGCGGGGTTTAAATAACACTCCACCTACTGCAACTAGCGCCGTTACAGCAGCAATTACCATCCATGATTGAATCATATTGACTATATCTGCTTACCATACATAACTATGGTGTCAATTTTTGCGGGTAGGAGTAATCAACCATAGGTTGGAATTGATACCAATTTAATGTAAAAAGTAGCTTAATAAAGTAAGTTGAGTGAGCCTAATGCATTAAGCTAGTCAAAAATAGCAAATAAGCTCAGATCAAAAGATGGCTCGTCCTCTACAAGTGACAATTGTTG
>NZ_JYON01000036.1 GCF_000952155.1 Aliterella atlantica CENA595
TCGTTCTCCAGTCAACTGCTTTGTTAACATTCTTTGTGGATTGATTGCTTATTGCCATCAGCCCAAAAAGCCAGGTATTGCTACCATTCATAATTTGCTTTATTCTGCTTAACCCGAACTGACGTTAATTAATGTTTGTCATCAATTCAATTTAGCAAATCTATCTTGAATATTTTAATTAAACTACTACGCCTTCAATTTCTTCATCAGATAGTTCATATAATTGGCGTAACTTTTCTAACTTCTCCTCATCTGGTTGCCAAAAACCTCTGCCGTTCGCTTCTAGCATCCTCCCGACTATGTTACGGAAGGCTTCGGGATTTGCGTTGCGTAATTTTTCCGCCATGTCTGCATCCAGGGCATAGGTATCAACCGCTTGGTTGTAAACCCAATCATCTGTAAAATCAGCCGTACCACCCCAGCCGATTAATGCTGTCATGCGTTGGGATATTTCATAAGCACCGCCCGAACCTTGATTTGCCATTGCTTCCGCCCATTTGGGATTAAGTAATTTAGTTCTGTATTCCAGGCGCAATAAGTCTTCTAAATTGCGGGGTGTGGTGTCTTTAGAGAAGCTTTCTACAAAGCTAGTGTTGACGTTTTTTCCGCGTTGCTTTTCGGCGGCGCGTTTGAGTCCGCCAGTGTTGGCGTAATATTCTTGAATGTCTGTTAAACCGTATTCAACTGAATCGATTTCTTGGACAATGCGATCGCATTTCTGCAACAATTGCTGCAATACTTCTGGTCTAGCTTGACCTTTATCCTGTTTGCCATAACTAAATACATTGCGATTTTGCCAAGTATTGCCTAATTCTTCGCCTGTTTCCCAGCTTCCTTCTACAACTTGGTCGTTTACTAAAGAACCAAAGTCACCTGCTGGATTAGAAAATAGTCTTGCTGAGGCATTATCTACACCTTGCTGTTTCAAAGCTAAATAGTGCTTGCGGATGTAGTTTTGTGATTCTGGTTCGTCTATTTGGGCTGCACGACTAAATAAATCGTCTAACAACTCGATAATATTGACAAAACTATCTCGAAAAATCCCTGATAAATTTGCCAACACATCAATACGCGGACGATTAAGACTAGCTAAAGGTTGTAACTCATAACGCACGATCCTTCCTGTGCCTTCCTTTACAGGTTCAGCACCTACAAGTTCTAACAAAATACCCAAAGATTCACCACGAGTTTTGATTGCATCTAATCCCCACAACATTACAGCTACAGTTTCGGGGTATTCTCCATGTTCTTTTAAGTGTTGAGCAATAATCTTTTGGGCAATCTCTCGCCCGCGTTCGTAAGCCGCAGGTGATGGCATTCTATAAGGATCTAAAGCATGAATGTTACGCCCTGTAGGTAATACGCCAGCGCCATCTCGTAGTAAATCGCCTCCTGGGGATGCAGGAATATACTCGCCATTTAACCCACGTAAGAGATTAGTTAGTTCGTCGCTATTCTGCGTCAGTAACTCGCTAATTTGTTTTGCTTCTTCTTCTACTAACTCATCACCAAAATATGCTTGTAAATAACTGTCTAATTCCTCTCGGTTTGGCGATTCGCCTAGCGTATGCAATCCAGAGGAGAATAACCGATTTTCCAAGACTTGCAGATATTCGTACAACTGCACCAAATACTTATTAAATGCCGTTGCACTAAACATTTGCACATTTTCAGGAGTAAAGGCAATGCCTAATTTCTTTGCCTCTGCAAATGGGCAATCTGTATCTACGCCAGTATCGACAATCTTTTTACAAATAGCTGCTTTGAGGACATAGTTCTTTTCTGGATCTTCTCGATACTCCAAAATCAACTCGCGTATGGCAATTAATTCTTTATACAACCCTGCCCGACCGTATGGTGGTACGTTGTGAGAAATAATTACTCCATAACCGCGCCGCTTTGCCAAGATAGATTCAGATGGATTATTAGCTGCATATATATATAAGTTAGGCAAATTTCCGAGCAATATATCTGACCAAGAATAACCCGTATTGCCCAAAGGAGAACCAGGTAGCCATTCTACAGTGCCATGCATTCCAAAATGAACTACCGCATCAGCCTGAAAATCATGCTGCAACCATTGATAAAAAGCTGCATACTGAGGATGCGGTGTAAGATCGCGCTCAAACATCAGCCGCATTGGATCTCCAGGAATGCCTAAAGGTGGTTGTACGCCTATCCAAACATTACCTAGTTGCACGCCGTTAACTAATAGTTCGTCACCGTAAGTTTTAATTCCGCTACCTGTTAAAGATTGCCATTGTTTTTCAATGCGAGATGTTAGCAAGTAGCCTAGCCATTTTGCTAGTTGTTTGGTGTCTACGCGATCGCCTTCTATTGTCTCATCTGCCACCTTGACCTGCCGAATCAACTCTTCACCATCAATCGGGATTTCACCCACGTTGTAGCCTTGTTCTTTAAGAGCTTGCAGCACTTTTATCAGGCTGCGTGGGACGTTTAATAATGCTGCCGTTCCCGTTGCGCCGTATCCAGGGGGAAAACCGTATAGGATAATAGCAATCTTGCGATCGCACATTGGTTTTTCCCGTAAAGATATCCAGCTTTTTAGCCTACCAATTAATCTTTGTACTCGTTCGGGAATTAGATAAATCTTTTCTCCTACCAAACCACCTAGCGGAACAGTATCTATCGCTCCATCTAATTCCGGCAAAGCATACAATACCACGCTTTGCAATCCACCAATTCCTTGTCTTGTCCAAGAATGAATATCTTGAATTAGCAAGGGTGCAGCAACGATATAAGGTACATTTTTCGCTGTGAGGATGCGTTTGGCAACATCTACCTGCCTGCCTGCTTCCATCGTACCTGCTGGACCGCCTACTAGGGGAAAACCGATTGTGGAAGCGATCGCATCTACCTTGACTGCTTCTTTAGATAAAGATGGCTGGGCGATATTTCCTAACTGTCTTTGGCTAGTTTCATAATCGCTAGTCAGCCAGTCTCTAACTGCAACATGACCTTCTACACCATTGATGAAAATAGGTATAGGTGTCAATCCTGCTTGTTCAAAATAGCGAATTAATTGCCCAATATAAGGCTGTTTAGTAACAACGTGCTTGCGATATAACAATATAGCTACGCGCTGATTTGCACCTGGATAGCGAGCTTGATACCATTGCAAATACTCTTGCGGCGATGTAAAAAAACCTTGATAGTCGGGGTGTAATAACCCCATATTTGGAGTTTCTACAGGTGGCGGAATATCGCCTACTGTTAGACCTAAGTATTTTTCTGCTAATGTCCAAAATAAAGCTGCAACGTTATCTTGTCCGCCTGCATTCCAGTAGCCGTAGATAATTAGCCAGTTGCGTAAGTCTTGTACTTTTTGCCCTGGTACGAATTTGAGTAGTTTTGGTCCTACTTTTAAAAAGCTTAAGTATCCTGCTAGTTTATCTTCTTCTCGCCCGTTACTGAACTTATCGAGGATAAATTTAATTGGTTTAGGCATTCCTTTGGGCTTGTCGCCAATTGCGAACGCGCCTAACTTAGTTAAAGCAAGTAATTCTAAGGCTGACTCAAATATTAAGCGAATGGGAATGTGTTTGATGCGATCGCTTAACCACAATACCTGGTCGTAATCAAACAGCAAACTGCCAAAAAATACATCCGCACCTTGCAATGCTGTTTCTACTTCTTTGGGGTTGCTAGAGATAGCGCGATCGCTAAATACTCTGATATCTAATTCTGGGCAGCGTTTAATAGCTAATTTTGCCGCTTCTCGGTACAATTCGGCGTTAAATGATTCAAAGCCAGCAATTAAGACGATACGTTTCATGCCCAGAAATTGGAATATAGTGTTATTTCGATCTTAGGTAATTTCAGGAATTGCGATCGCAAGCCGTGTAATAATTTGTGGATTCTCAACGTACATCTACCGACTTTTTGAGGTTAATGCTATGAAAGCTATACCTACAGCCCTTGCAATTTTTGGGATTGTCACTTTTACTAATATAGGTATTCCTCTAGTTTACGCGCGATCGCACCCAACACTGCTAGCCCAAGAAAAGACTATTGAGGCGTTATTCCAGCAGGGAGAAGAAAAGTTTGCTCGACAAGACTTTAAAGGTGCTGTTGCAGACTGGAATGAGGTAATTCGCCGCGATCCTAAATATGCTTATGCTTACTACCGAAGAGGAATCGCGCGTTTTATTCTCAAAGATTATCAAGGTGCTGATAAAGACTTAACAGAAACAATTCGCCTCAAACCACCTAATAATAATGCTACTTCTAGTGTCTATGCCGCACGTGGAGTTGTACGGGTTGAAGGGCTAAAAAATCCTAAAGGTGCTATTGAAGACTTCAATCGAGCAATTAAACTCAATCCCCAAAATGCTACTGCATATGCCAATCGCGGTGTTATCCGGGCTGACAACTTTAAAGATAACAAAGGCGCTATTGAAGATTTCAATCAGTCAATTAAACTCAATCCTGAAAACCCCGATACTTATAGAAGACGAGGGATCGTGCGCTATCTACTTAAAGATAAAAAAGGCGCTGTAGAAGATTTGCAGCAAGCAGCTAAATTGTATCAATCTCAGAATGATACCCAAAGCTATCAACGTACTCAGGAAATTATCAAAAAACTTCAGGAAAACTAAGTTTTCCTTATTCTAAATTTTTGCTTATATTTTACTTCAGTGAATTTTTTACAAGTTTACTTTAATTGGAGAAGCAAATTAGTAGATCGGAGATCGCTGACTTATGCGCCTGTATATGCGATTCTCAATTATAAACTCGCTCTAAAAGGCTCATGATTGAAGTTGAACTAGAAATTGCTGGAACGCCCCCTGGAGAACGCCCATTTGAAGGCTATAAGCAAGCCCAATTTCGGATTTTGCCTAGAATTCGGGAATATATAGTTTTGGGTAATAACTACTACGAGGTAGAAAAGATCTTTTATTGGGAAGGCGATCGCGCTCCCAGATTGCTTTTAAGATACGCTGGTTACTTATAAAAAAACGACCAGCCTACCAAGCTGGTCTACAATTTTAGATTGTCGTTTGATTCTGTGGAAACCCAACTGCGCTTTCCCAAAGCTACAGATGGTACAAATCTTTGTCGTTCCCGATTTCTTTTCGTATTGTAACAGGAAACACAGACTTTTTTATAAAAGTTCATAGTATCTTGACATATCTACCCCAATCGATAGATGTAACTTATTCGTGTGACATAAACAAGGCATGAGTGAGAAGACTTAAACTGTTGTGGCTACTAAGTAAAGGGTCTACTGATAAACTAATCTGTAGTATGTCTGGTAGCTTTATCAAACCTTTGCAAACAACTAGCGACAATTGAAGGTTGTTCTAAATGCGGGACGTGACCGCAATTTAGCATAGTTAGTTGAGAATTTGCGATCGCATTCCTAAACCTCTCTGCATCTAATTTAGGCAAAGTATCGTCTAACTCTCCCCATAATATTAGAGTTTCTTTGTCTATTTGAGCTACCTTTTTGGCTATGTCACTATAACCACCACTTTTAGTAAAACTAATTGTAGCTTCGCGCCAATTAGGCATTTCTAAGTGTAGCGTCGCACATCTAATTGCTTCAATCTCACTAGGCTGTAAATTCCCAAAATTACTACCAAAAAATAAAGCTTGTAGTTTGCGCTGTCGCCAATATTCTACCGCCCAGCTATCTATAGGTGAAAACAAATATTTACCAAAAGAAACATCGCCACTAAAACCAATACTATTAATCAGAACTAACTGTTTGACAGCGTGGGGATAAGTAAGAGTAAAATCAATTGCGGTTGCACCGCCCATTGAAGTACCTACTAGCATTACTGACTGATTTATTAGCTGCTGCCAAAAGGAGTAAAGATGGGTTTTAATCGTATATGGATTATAGTTAATTTGTGGCAATCTTTCTGTAAATCCGAAACCTAATAAATCGACTGCCCAAATTGCATTTTTAGACTCAAGTAGTGGTATAATACTGCGAAATTCTAGTACAGAACTATCAAATCCATGCAGTAAAAGTATTGGTGTATTACCTGTACCTTGATGTACATAGGAAGTTGCGATCGCTTGTTCGCTAAGAGGCGTATTTATTGCTTCGCGCTGAATGTTTTGCGCTAAAGTAATAGACTCTGATTTTCTTAGAAAATAAACGTCATGAGGTAGAAAATTAGCAAACATTTTAACTAACAATTTTTACTTTGCTGGCTGCTTTAGTTGCTTTTCCCCTTGCTAATTCAATACTATCTGCTTTAGCTAAAGCTACGCCCATTCTCCGCCCTGGGCGAGAATCAGGCTTACCGAATAATCTTAAATCTACATCTTTATCTGCTAAAGCTTCGGCTACACCAGTAAATGAAATACGCTTTGAATGTTCGCTAGCTAAAATAACTGCACTAGCAGCAAATCCTAACTGTTCTATATTGGGTATTGGTAAGCCTAATATAGCCCTTAAATGTAACTCGAACTCGTTCAAGTTTTGCGAAATTAACGTTACCATTCCAGTATCGTGAGGGCGAGGTGAAAGTTCAGAAAATATTACTTCATCTTTAGTAATAAAAAACTCAACGCCGAATATACCCGCACCGCCTAACTCATCAGTAACTTTTTGCGCGATCGCTTCAGCTTCTAGTAATAGCTTAGTGTTAATAATAGCTGGTTGCCACGATTCTTGATAGTCGCCTTTTTCTTGACGATGACCGATAGGCGCACAATAAATTGTTGGTGCATTCCACTGTTTAATTGTTAATAATGTGATTTCAATTTCAAAGTCGATAAATTCCTCAACTATTACTTTTTGACTATCGCCTCTAGAACCTGCAATTGCATAATTCCAGGCTTGCTCGACTTCACTTGGATTATTAACTGTTGATTGACCTTTACCAGAAGACGACATTACTGGTTTGACTACGTTGGGAAAACCAATTTTTGCTGAAACTGCAATTAATTCCTCTAAATTTGTGGCATAAGCATATTTAGCTGTTCTAATTCCTAAATTATTGCTTGCCAATTCCCTAATTCTGTCTCGATTCATGGTGTAATGAGTCGCTGTAGCTGTGGGAATTACAGTAATTCCCCGCTGCTCAAATTCAATTAATTTCTCGGTTCTAATTGCTTCAATTTCAGGAATAATAAAATTAGGCTGGTGTTTTGAAGCGATCGCTTCTAACTCGTCACCATTAAGCATAGAAATTACTTCCGCGCAGTCAGCAACTTGCATTGCTGGCGCATTAGCATAACGATCGACAGCAATCACGTAATTTCCCAAGCGTTTAGCAGCGATAACAAATTCCTTTCCTAGTTCTCCCGAACCTAAGAGCATCAATTTTTGGGGAAGCTTAATTGAGTTTTGCATACACTTATGAAGCACGAACGCAGATGAACGCAGATAAGATAATAAGCGAAACTATAGCAGGCGAGCGCACTAATTTAGCGACCAGTAAATAGCCACTGGTCACTGGTTACTGGTTACTGGTCACTGTTTCAAGCGCCGCCTATGGTATTAGCAGATTGGTTAAATAATAGCGATCGCGATTTTTCTATATCTAGGGCTTGTTCTTTGAACGCCTCAGCCTTTTCGTAAGCGCGAACGGTAGCAGGACGAATTTTAATTGCTTCAAACCACCGCTGTAAATTGGGAAAATCTTCTAACTTCTGCCCTTGCATTTCGTAGCCTGTAACCCAAGGATAGCAAGCAATATCGGCGATAGAATAATTCCCAGCAACAAATTCACGCCCTTCTAGCCGTTTGTTTAGCACTGCATACAAACGCCCTGTTTCATTGACGTAACGGTTGATAGCATAAGGAATCTTTTCAGGAGCATAGCGGTTGAAATGGTGATTTTGCCCAGCCATAGGTCCCAAACCGCCCATTTGCCAGAATAACCATTCTAAAGTTGCTACGCGATCGCGTAAATCTGTAGAAATTAGCTTACCAGTCTTTTCTGCTAAATACAGCAAAATTGCTCCCGATTCAAATACTGAGATAGGTTCGCCACCGCCTACAGGTTCGCGATCGATAATCGCTGGAATCCGATTATTTGGCGAAATTTTGAGAAATTCTGGCTTAAACTGATCGCCAGCACCGATATTAATGGGAAAGATGTTGTAGGGTAATTCTGCTTCCTCTAAAAACATCGTAATTTTGTGACCGTTTGGCGTTGTCCAGTAATAAAGATCGATCATGGGTTATTTCTCCTGATTGTCTTATTTCAATACATCGCGCCTTGAGCTATAAACGCTCTATCCCAAGTTGTAGTTTAACTTCCTGCTGCGTTCAAACGCTGCCGTTGACTATATAACCAGAGTGTTAGCAGCGCCACAGACACGCTAACGGTGATGAAACAGTGGATGTAACCGCCTGCACTGTCTACAATTGCACCAAGTGCGATCGCCCCAATTCCCTGTCCGACAAATAAGCTAAATACAAATAAGGAAACTGCTGTTCCCCTTGCTTCTGGTGCTAATTCTGTTGCTCTAGTTTGCAATGTGCTATGCAGCATATAAAAGCCCATCCCAATTAACACGCTAATCGGGATAAATAGAATCCAGTTTTGGAACATGACTATCGCCAAGTAGCCAAAACACACTAGCCACCCACCTGTAAAAATTAAGCCTTGTTCGCCTAGCCTACTAACTAGCCATTTTACTGAGGCGCTGTAAATTAGTCCGCCTACACCAAAACCACTGAGCATAAAGCCGATCGCAATATAAGGTAAGTTATAGCGATCGCGTAAAAATGCCCCCAGGTAAGCAAAGCCGCCAAATAGAAAAAATCCTTCAATAAATACAGCCGTAATAATCAAACGAGTAGCAGGCGATTTCATCAGTTGCAAGTAAGGCTTAAAACCAGATTTACCCCAAGGCTTAAAACCAGATTTACCCCGACGATCTTGCAGTTTTATTGGTTCATCTAAGCGCTGATTTGCTCGCCATAGTGCTGCTGCAATCAATAATGAAATTACTCCAAATACGAGAAAGATGTCCCGCCAACTTAGATAATCGCCAAAAATTCCCCCAATACTACCGCCAAGAATTTGCCCCAACATTAAAGCGCTCAAATAACGTCCAATTGCAGCTTGGCGTTCGGCGTAAGGAAAGTTATCGCCAATATAAGCAAGCGACAGGGGAATAATTGCCGCTGCAACCATGCCTGTGAGAAACCGCAGTAGAGTCAGCAAGGCAATATTAGGGACAAATGCACAGCCTGCTGTACCGATCGCAAAAGCTGCCATTGCTCCTGTCATTACCTTCACTTTGCCAATGCGATCGCCTAATGGTCCGTAAACTAATTGAAACAATCCGTAGGGAATTGTATAAGCACTAACAATAATCGCTGTAGTACCGACATTTGCCTCAAATTCATTGGCAATGATATGTAGCAAGGGGTCAATTACCCGCGCATCGGCAATTACTATAAAAGCAGCAGCGCCTAAAAGTAATAGTGAAACTCTAGGAGAGCGTGATTTTTCTGCCATGGATTTACTTGGCGATTGCTTGGCGTTGCCTAATACTAATTGCTCTCCACAAATAAATTCTTCAGTCTCTAGAGGTGAGCGCCTCCAGAAGCCTCAATTCGCTGCCCTGTAACCCATCGGCTATCATTAGAAGCCAAAAATGAAGCCGCGTCTGCAATATCATCAGGCATTCCAATCCGCTTGATAGCAGAAGTCGCTAGCGTTTGTGCTTTTCCTGCTTCTGAACGCAACCACCCAGCATTAAGATCGGTGTCAATTGCTCCAGGAGCAAGGGTATTTACCGTTATGCCGCGATCGCCAAGTATAGCTGCTAGATACTGGGTTAAAACATTAACTGAGCCTTTGGAGGCAGCATAAACAGCGTAGAGTGGGTAAGAAAAGCGCGTTACTCCACTCCCTAAATTTATAATCCGCCCGTTGTCATTAATTCGCGATAGTGCCAATTGGGTAACAAAAAATAAGCCTTTCACGTTCAAATCGAACTGATAATCAAATTCTTCCTCACTCCACTCTTCAATAGGCTTGCCGATTGCCGTTCCTGCATTATTTACAAGTACATCAAACTTTGCCGCTCCTGTCCTTTTAGTCAGTTCGGCATCTAATGTTTCGTACATTGCTTTGATGCTGGCAACTTCAGATATCTCAGCTTGTACGGCAAAAGCTTCTCCACCTGTAGATTCGATTTTAGAGACTACTTCCTCTGCGGCTGCTTGATTCTTGCCGTAATGCACAGCAACCATCATCCCATCTTGAGCTAATCTTAAAGCGATCGCTTTTCCCAAACCACGACTAGCTCCAGTTACAAGCGCTACTTTTTGGGTCATGTGTTTGCTCTCTATTATTTCAATTGTTCGGTAATATCGAACAATTAAACTATAAGGGGATTTGTGAGATAATGCAAGTATGAGATTGTTTTATCATCCAGACACAAAAGATATTTCGCTCCCAGGAGTACTATATGCGTTGGGCGATCCAATTCGCTTAGAAATTGTCAAGCATTTAGCAACCGAAGGAGAACAGCCCTGCGCGGCTGTGTGTGAAGCTCTAGGACTTGCGATCGCCAAATCAACAATGTCCCATCACTTTAGGGTGCTGCGGGAAGCGGGCATTACTTGCTGTCGTAAAGAAGGCACTCAGCACCTCAACACAATTCGCCGCCAGGATTTGGAGGAGCGTTTTCCAGGCTTGCTAGATGTTGTATTGGGTTGCGTACAGAAGGCGAGATAGCAAAAAAGAGCAAATTTAATTAATTATGCTTCTAACTGCAAAAACTTCCGCACCTGTTGTAAGTAAGTTTTGCTATCTTCCAGCATGGGAAAATGAGCCGTATTAGCGATCGGCATAAACTCGACTTTATCGCTCATTGCTGCTGCTTGACGACCCATGTGAGCGGGAATAATTTGGTCGTATTCCCCAGCTACTAATAATGTCGGTACTTTTAACCTGGCAAATTCTTGGGGCATTACTTCGGCTGCTGTCTTACTTACCGCTGTAACCATCGTACCTAAAGCTGCTTGCTCGTCTGCCATCAAAAAATCTGCTAAAAAAGCCTGGCGTTCGCGTTTAGGGATAGAACGCCGCAAAAATCGCGCCATGAATATGCGATCTATAAACGGAATTTTGGCTAGCCATTTGGGACGAAACTTCACTACATAGCCGCCAAACTTGTGAAAAGCAGTAAAAGCTTTCTCGTCATACTCAAATACACCTGAGCAAGTTAAAATTGCCTTTTCCACCCGCTCAGGGTAAAGATTGAGAAACAACGTTGCTACCGATGCGCCTGTAGAGTGAGCGTTGAGATAAATCCGCCCTATTTTTAAGGCATCTAACAAAGCTGCTAAATCTCTAGCATATTCATCTAGCTCGTAGGTCAACTCCTCAACCGCTTCCGCTTGTTCGTGAGGGGCTGTTGCATCTGCTACGGCTATGCTGGCTTGCGCTAAAGGCGATCGCCCGCGCGTGCGTCCAAACCCGCGCATATCGTACAGCAGGCAATCAAAATCATTAACTAGCGCCTTGGCTGTACTTTCCCAATAGCGAGCCGAACCCGCCCAACCGTGAACAAAAACCATTACAGGCTTAACAGAATTGCTGTCTTCTGCTTTTATCCACTCGTAATAATGCTCGACACCACGAACGCAAATGTAAGGCATAGCAAAATGTGACTTAATGTTAGGCAGATTCAGGCTTTGGTAGCGATGAAGGATGTACCAAAAGTTCCGCTGTAGAGCGTTTTTCTACCATTTCGCGGGTAATTGTGCAGAGGGCAACATCTTTTCTTGATGGCAACTCGTACATAACTTCTAGCATCAATTCTTCGACGATACCGCGTAAAGCTCTAGCGCCTGTTTTGCGGCGATAGGCTTCTTGGGCGATCGCTTTGAGGGCATCGGGTTTAAAATCTAGCTGTACGTTGTCCATTTTCAGCAGTTTTTGGTACTGCTTGACTAAAGCGCTACGCGGCTGAGTCAAAATTGCCACTAAAGCTTCTTCATCCAATGGTTCCACTACTGCTGCTACTGGTACTCTGCCGATAAATTCGGGAATCATGCCAAACTTAACTAAATCTTCTGGTTCTAGGTGGCGCAACACGTCAGCCGTACGTTTTTCTTTCGATTGTCCTTCACCTGGTTGCACGAAGCCCATTGATTTTTTGCCAGTGCGCTGTTCTACTACTTTATCTAAGCCGACAAACGCACCGCCGCAGATAAATAGTATGTTACTGGTGTCAATTTGGATGCAATCTTGATAGGGGTGCTTGCGTCCTCCTTGTGGTGGTACGTTGGCAATTGTCCCTTCCAACATTTTTAACAAAGCTTGCTGAACGCCTTCGCCAGAAACATCGCGGGTAATTGAGGGGTTTTCGCTCTTGCGGGCAATTTTATCGATTTCGTCAATGTAAATAATGCCTCTTTGTGCTTCTTCTACATCCAAGTCAGCAACTTGGAGCAAGCGCAGCAAGATATTTTCTACATCTTCGCCGACATAACCTGCTTCTGTTAATGTTGTGGCATCTGCTACCGCAAAAGGTACTTCGAGAATTTTTGCTAGAGTTTGGGCTAACAAAGTTTTGCCGCAGCCTGTTGGTCCAATCAATAAAATATTTGATTTTTGCAGTTCTACTGCATCTTCTGGCGCACCTTTGCCGCTATTTTTTGCTTGCAGTACGCTCAAACGTTTGTAGTGATTGTAGACGGCAACAGACAACACTTTTTTAGCTTCGTCTTGCCCAATTACGTGGTCGTCTAAATGATTTTTGATTTCGCGCGGCTTAGGAATCTGATTGAACGACAGATTTGCCGCGCGAGTCCGGCGCTTTTGCGGCGGTTCTGGACGTTGTGCTTGCTGCGATGCAGCATTGCTACTAGAGTTATGTTCGATTAATTCTTCATCGAGAATTTCATTACACAAGTCAACGCATTCATCGCAAATGTAGACTCCCGGTCCGGCAATCAATTTGCGTACCTGCTCTTGCGACTTGCCGCAAAATGAACATTTGAGATGGGAGTCATACTTTGACATATAAAGCCTCGAATTATTTGATGGTAACTGTAGCACCCGCTTGGGGGATATTTTGCCGCGAGATAACTTGGTCGATTAAGCCGTAGTTTTTGGCTTCTTCTGCGGACATAAAGAAGTCGCGCTCGGTATCAGCTTCGATTCTCTCTAAGGGCTTACCAGTATGCTCGGCTAGTAACTCGTTCAGCCTATTTTTATGATAGAGAATTTCTCTTGCTTGGATTTCAATGTCAACGGCTTGACCTTGAGCGCCACCTAATGGTTGGTGAATCATAATTCGGGCGCTTGGTAGTGACATCCGTTTACCTTTAGCTCCAGCACTCAGGAGAAATGCTCCCATACTAGCGGCGAGTCCAAAACAAATAGTAGCAACATCAGGACGAATTTGCTGGATTGTGTCATAAATTGCCATCCCCGCTGTTACCGAACCGCCAGGAGAGTTGATATACAGCTGAATATCTTTCTCTGGGTCTTCGGCATCTAAAAATAGCAGTTGAGCGACAATCGAATCGGCAACAGCATCATCTACCTGAGTTCCCAAGAAGACAATGCGCTCTCTAAGCAGGCGAGAGTAGATATCAAAAGCACGTTCTCCCATTCCAGATTGTTCTACAACTGTGGGAACAATATTGTTAATTTCCAGGTTGTTAACGCTGTTGATGGGGAAATTCACAGATTTAGATTCAAGCATAGAACAAAGGTTAGAAAGTTTAACCGACGCGGTGCAGCTTGAATTAGGCGCTTTTTACCTTAGGAGTTGCTTTTATCCGCTATCTGTGAACTATTATGCCTTATCTGTTTTACTACCGTCAGATTCCTAAGAAAAGGATAATAGAGCGATCGCCCTATTGACAGATAATCCCTAATTTATTCACTATCTGTTTGGCTGTCAATTTCCTCTGCTTGTGTCAATTCCTCTTCCTCTGTTGGAGTTGGAGCGAGCGTTCCTTCTGGTACTAATTCGACGGTAGCGTTAGCTTGCAGCCAATCTAAGATTTTTTCGGTCAATACTTCTTCAGTGACTATTTCCCGCAATCTTTCTTGGTCGATGTCTTGGTCTTTGTACTGGGCTAGCAGTTCTTTTATACGCTCGTCAACGGTAGCTGGTTCTGCTTGCAGCGATTCGCGCTTGGCGACTTCTTGCAGGGCTAAAGAACGTTTGATACGGTCTATAGCTTCAGGGCGCGATCGCTCTCTTAGCTGCGGTATTGTATCTTGAGTAAATAGCCTTTTGACATCAATGCCTTGTCTGCTCAACTGCATTGCTGTTTGGGTCAGCATTTGGTCTACTTCTTGATTTATCAACGTTTCTGGCAAGTCTACTTCTACGTGTTTTACCAGTTCCTCTGTCAGTGCTTGCTGTTGATTGGCTTTGGTCTTATTTTCTGCTTCTTCTTGAAACCGCTTTTCTAAAGACTCGCGTAGTTCGGCTAGCGTCTCAAAGTCGCTAACTTCTTGAGCAAAGTCGTCATCGACTTCTGGTAGCTCTTTTGCTTTCAAGTCTTTTAAAGTCACGGTAAATAAGGCTTTGCGACTTGCTAATTCCTGTTGGGGATAGTCTTCGGGAAATTGAGCGTCGATTTCTTTAGTTTCACCAACGTTCATGCCAACTATGCCGTCAATGAAGCCTTCAATAAACCGCCCTGGTTGCAACTCTACTTGAAAATCTGTTGCTTGACCGCCTGGTATTTCTTCTGGTTCTGCGTCTGTTTCCGCTTCGTTGACCAAAATGCCTTTAAAATCTACTACAGCGGTATCGTTCATTTGCGCGGCACGTCCTTCAACTGGAACTAGCGTTGCCATTTGATTGCGATTTTCTTCAATTGCTTTTTCGACGCTAGCAGGGTCGTATTTAATCTCTTCTGTTTGGACTTGTAAGCCGCTGTACTGGGTGAGATTTACTTCTGGGACGACATCTACTGCCGCCGAGAAAATCAACGGCTTCCCTGGCTCGTATTGACCGATTAATTCTTCAAATGAGGTGCGTAACTGCGGTTGACCGATAGCTTTAATTTCTTCTTGTTTGAGCGCTTCGTTGACGCTGCTATCAATCATTTCTTCTAGGGCTGCTGCTTTGATGCGGACGTTGCCTAGCCTTTGGACTAATACATGACGGGGAACTTTGCCTTTGCGAAAACCAGGAATGTTGGCAGAACGGGCGAAGTTTTGAATCACCTGCTCGTATGCTTGCTTGGATTTTTCGGAAGGAATTTCTATTTCCAATCCAACTTGACTTGCGGGGAGTTTTTCCTGGGTGACTTTCATGTTTACAGTTTTATCTGACAATTTGACTTATGTAGTGAGAGCTAGCCTGCCTCTATTTTTTCTTCTGCCTGCTAGAAGGGCAACCTCAAGCGCAAGAGCAACATTACCCTGCTTGGGATTGAAAGCACTTAGCCGTAAAAGCGTTCTTCCAGTATAGGTCTTGCGACTTCGTGGTATCCTAAGTTTGGCAAGCGTCGTTAGCGATGGTATCTCTTGGCAGTTTTTAGTTTAGCTATAATTTGGCACTAAAGCCTAATGCTACGCTTTAATTTATAGTTTTTTAAATTGTCCTAATCTATAAGCGCTTTTGGCTTTTAACTACATTTACAGATTTATCTTGCTGTTTTTAACCATGTCCTGACTCACTTATTGCCAAAATGTCACAATACTTAGTATTGAGTGCAAGCAAAATTCCCTCAAAGTCTGCTGTTATATAATCGAATATTAAAAAATTGGTTGGCTGCTAAAGGTTATCTGCATATAAATATATTTATTAAGCTTAGACATTAATTAACGTTATCTCAGGAGAAAAAGTTGACAAAATCTTATCGTGTTGCCATTTTGGGAGCTACTGGTGCAGTTGGCACAGAATTACTAGAACTATTGGACGAGCGGAACTTTCCCTTAAGCGATTTAAAGCTGTTCGCATCTTCCCGCAGCGCTGGAAAAACCATGAAATTTAAGGGAGAAGACTTGTTAGTAGAGGAAGTGGGCGATCGCTCTTTTGCTAATGTAGATATTGTCTTAGCTTCAGCAGGAGGCTCTACGTCCAAAGCTTTAGCGCCGAAAGCAGTTGCTTCGGGTGCTGTCGTTATCGACAATTCCAGTGCTTTTCGCATGGACGAACAAGTACCTTTAGTAATTCCTGAAGTCAATCCCGATGCAGCTAGCCACCACCAAGGCATAATTGCTAACCCCAACTGCACGACAATTTTGATGGCAGTGGCAATTTATCCCTTACATAAAGCCAGACAGATTCAGCGGATTGTTGCTGCTACTTACCAGTCAGCAAGCGGTGCGGGTGCAAGAGCAATGGAGGAAGTCAAAAACCAGAGTCAAGAAATTCTCCAAGGTAAAGCGCCAACTAGCGAAGTATTCCCTTATCCGATAGCCTTTAATCTTTTTCCTCATAATTCGCCAATGACAGCAAACGGCTATTGTGAAGAAGAATTGAAAATGGTGAACGAGACGCGGAAGATATTTAATGCACCACAACTGAGAATTACTGCAACCTGCGTACGGGTTCCCGTACTGCGGGCGCATTCAGAAGCGATTAATCTAGAATTCGAGCAACCATTAAGCGTCGAAGAGGCAAAAGAAATATTAAGTCAGTCAAAAGGAGTGCGAATAGTGGAAGACTGGCAAGCAAATTATTTTCCCATGCCCATAGACGCAACAGGTGAAGATGACGTTTTAGTTGGTCGCATCCGCCTTGATATTTCTCATCCCAACGGGTTAGAACTTTGGCTGTGTGGCGACCAAATTCGTAAAGGTGCAGCCTTAAATGCCGTTCAAATTGCCGAATTATTAGTAGAACAAAATCTGCTATCAGCTAAAAGCTATCAATCATCAGCCATTAGCTAAATGATATCAGCGAGGAGTGAAAGTAGGTGGTAGATTTTGGAAGAGTAATTACAGCAATGGTAACGCCGTTTAAGCAAGACGGCAGCGTAGATTATGCTGTAGCAGAAAAATTAGCTGCATATTTAGCAGATAATGGCAGCGATACTTTGGTAGTGTGCGGAACAACAGGCGAATCGCCTACCTTAAGTTGGGATGAAGAGTACCAATTATTTCAAGTTGTGCTGCAAGCAGTAGCCAAAAAAGCTTTGGTGATGGCAGGGACAGGATCTAATTCGACCACAGAAGCGATCGCAGCTACCCAAAAAGCAGCTAAAATAGGAGTACATGGATCGCTGCAAGTCGTTCCTTATTACAACAAGCCCCCTCAAGCTGGATTGTATCAACACTTTGCTGCGATCGCACGAGCTTGCCCCGATCTGCCGTTAGTGTTGTATAACATTCCCGGTCGTACAGGGCAAAATATGTTACCGGAAACTATAGCTCGTTTAGCTCAAGTAGAGAATATAGTTGCCGTTAAAGAAGCAACGGGGAACTTAGACCAAGCTAGTGAGATTCGGCGCTTAACACCTAGTGAATTTCAAATTTATTCTGGTGATGATTCTTTAACACTGCCCTTATTAGCTGTAGGTGGCAAAGGAGTAATTAGCGTAGCAAGTCACCTGGTGGGCAATCAACTGCAACAAATGATCCGCGCCTTTGAGACAGGGAACAATCAAGTTGCAACTCAAATTCATTTAAACCTTCTACCATTGTTCAAATCACTATTTATTACTACTAACCCAATTCCCCTAAAAATAGCGCTCAAACTCACAGGTTGGGACGTTGGTTCTACTCGTTTGCCTTTGCAGTGCGACGAACAAGACAAGATAGAACTAGCTCTCAAAGATATTCTTAAAGATATTGCTACTAGCACTAAAGATTTATCGGCAATAACTAATTAAATGCTCTGACTGACTGCAAGCTAGCTTGAATAAATATTAATTGAGTTGAGAAGAAACACAATTTTAAAACTCAACTAGGGCTAACTTATACAATTTTTTCTCAATCGCTAACAAATTATTTCTCGAAGGATATAATATGACCAAATCATCACCAACAATCAAAATTATTCCACTAGGCGGTTTGCACGAAATTGGTAAAAATACTTGTGTCTTTGAGTGCGAAGACGAAATTATTTTACTAGATGCAGGACTGGCTTTTCCTACCGATGGTATGCATGGCGTAAATATCGTGCTGCCAGATATGACGTATTTGCGCGAAAATCGCCATAAAATCAAAGGCATGATTGTCACACACGGTCATGAAGACCATATTGGCGGTATTGCCTTCCACTTAAAACAGTTAGAAATTCCCGTTATTTACGGTCCTCGGTTGGCAATGGCAATGCTAGAGGGCAAACTAGAAGAAGCTGGAGTACGCGATCGCACTGAGCTAAGATCGGTACGTCCCCGCGATATGGTCCGCTTGGGTTCGCACTTTGTAGTTGAGTTTATCCGCAATACTCACTCTATCGCCGATAGTTTCACCGTTGCTTTACATACGCCAGCAGGGATAATTATTCACACGGGAGACTTCAAATTCGACCATACGCCCGTAGATGGAGAACATTTTGATATTCAACGGCTAGCAGAACACGGCGAAAAAGGCGTACTATGCCTAATTAGCGATTCTACCAATTCGGAAATACCAGGACACACCCCTTCAGAGCGATCGGTTTATCCTAACTTAGCGCGAGTATTTAGCGAAGCCAAAGGCAGACTATTAGTTACAACTTTTGCTTCTTCCGTACACAGAATTAATATGATTTTGGAACTAGCAAAGCTGCAAAATCGTGTAGTCGGTGTAGTAGGGCGCTCGATGTTAAACTTAATTGCCCACGCTCGAAATTTGGGTTATATCAAGTGCGAAGATAATTTGCTGCAACCATTGCAAGCAATTCGCAACCTACCAGACGAGAAAGTATTGATTCTGACTACAGGTTCGCAGGGAGAACCAATGTCAGCCATGACGCGCATTTCTAAAGGCGAACACCAGCACATCAAAATTCGTCCAGGCGATACTGTTGTATTTTCAGCTAATCCTATTCCAGGTAACACAATAGCTGTAGTCAATACAATCGATCGCTTGATGATGCAAGGTGCTAACGTAATTTACGGGCGCGAAAAAGGCTTGCACGTATCTGGACACGGTTGCCAAGAAGATCAAAAATTGATGATTGCTTTGACTAAGCCCAAGTTTTTCCTACCAGTTCACGGCGAACACCGGATGCTAATCAAGCACTCTCAGACAGCACAGAGTACGGGCATACCTGCTGAGAATATGGTAATTATTCAGAATGGCGATGTGGTAGAAGTGTCACCAGAGGCTATTCGCGTCGCTGGGAAAGTGCCATCAGGTGTCGAATTGGTCGATATGTCGCGTACCGGAATAGTAAGCGATCGCGTCCTTAAAGAGCGCCAGCAAATGGCAGAAGAAGGTACAATCGTCATCGCCGCTGCTGTAGATTGGCAAGGCAAATTGATGATGAAGCCAGAGATTCACGTCCGAGGTGTAGTTACTTCCATTGAGCGATCGCTTCTGCAAAAATGGGTACAAGAGCGGATGGAACAAGTATTAAGCGATCGTTGGTCTAGTTTTGCTCAATTCGTTAACGGCGAACCTGTAGAAGTAGATTGGGCAGGCGTACAAGTGCAGTTAGAACGCGAATTACAACGTGCTATTCGCCGCGAGTTGCAATGTCAGCCATCAATTATCCTTTTGATGCAGACTCCAGATGAGCCAGCAGCTAAGGCAGTCGATGGGCGTAGGCGGCGACGGACAACCGCTCAAGTAGCTGCATCTTAAGCACTAGAACGCAAGTAATTTAAGTTAGGTGGAGGGTTTAGCAATGACTCTTCACCTAATTTTTTGTTCGCTTATATCTGTTCTGTATCTAATGCTACTTGTTTTTACTAAGAGGTTTGCCAACGAGTATAGTTGAACTGAGTATTTATTTACTGAAAAAGCTGTAATGAATATAGCGATAGATAGACTTACAGCCTCTAAACACTTGAGAAATTTATGTACTAAGTCTAATGCCTTCTTAGCGGATTACTGACTACCTTAAATATAGAGCTTTAATTTTTACCTGACGGCACTACGTAAGTAAGGCTTGTATATTTGTGGATTTTAGCCTTAGAGACTTCGCAAATCATACTAAGGAGTCTACATCTAAGTGCGATCGCTGAAGTTGAAGATCCTGCAATGGGAAAGTTCAGTGATGTCTCTAATTCGTCCTTAGGAAACTTCAGGCAATATAAAAACAAATCAAAGGGCTGCGACTTGAGGGACAACCAAAAGAAAACAGCATTCCTTCCGAAAACTCCGTTAAACCTCTGTAGATATTTTTAGATAGTTAAATTTACCCGATTAAAACAAGAGAGAGTGAGTTATGAACTTAAATACATCCATCGCCAACCCCAACTCCTTAAATTCTCCTGTTGCTAAATTCACTGCTACTATGTTGAAAACTCTGCGCCAACGCCTAGACCGAGTAGAAGTCTGCAATCCTAAACTTGCACATCGTTTGTGCCAACTAATTCCTGCACAATGTCCGTTCGAGCGCGATATCACTTTATTTGGTCGCAAGTTATTTCATATTCCACCAATGTGCAAGCTCAATCCTTTATATGAAGAAGTAGTTGCATTACGCTTCCGAGCGCTGTGCTATTTGGCTGACGAATGTGGAGAGGATATTACAGCCTACTGCTAAGTCTCAAGATAAGAAAGCACTCATTACTAGCTAGTTCAGTCGGTTAAAGCTCAATACATTATCTCGTTGGTATGTAGTTAGCGATTTTCTCTCCAACTTAATCGATAAACTACCCAAATTAAGCCAAAAAGAATTTTTCCTATTTGATTAAATACCTAAAGTATAGTCGCACTGCTTGCGTGTAATGCATTGCAGTTAAAATTGCGCTCTTTACTGTAGTACAATGCTTGCAGATTATATTCAGGCTCGTTTGCGTCTAACTAAACATTTAGCTACATTCCACACCAAACAGCGAACAAATGTTTATAACTAGACATGAGCTAACGATCGCTTGTAACTGACAAGGAGCATTGCAATTATGAGGTTATTTCGCAAGCAAGCCTCAAAGATAAAGCCAGAAATAGCCCACTCTAATATTGATTTTTGGCAAGAACTAGGAAAAACAGTAAAACTAGCAACTATATTATTTTTACTCGTAGGTAGTTGGGGAACAATAGAAGTTGCCCAAGCTGAAACTGCACGTATTGATGACATTACTATAGAGCGCCAACCTGATGAAACCTACGAAAGCCTAATCGGGCGTGCAGAAGCCGCAGCCAGGTCAGCAGTTCAACAAGGCTTTGACCAAGGCAATCGAGTAACTGATGTTTCTGTAGTCGTTCTAGGGCAGAATCAAGGCACAATTGCCCCCGTGTTGACAGTAGAACTCAGCCGCCCGCAGTGGAATAGTAGCGAGGTGCAAAGCGGTACTACTTATTTTAGTAGTGCGCGATCGCTGTTAGGTTTAGAAGAGCAACAATTAGCTAATACTAATAATCTCAATCCCAATCAACCTTCGTCATCAGAAACTCCCCCAACTCCACCCGAAGGACAACAAAACAACTCTAATGCACCTGGTAGTTCTAGAGAAGTTATTAATAACACCCCAATTCAACCAATAACACCTCCTACCCCACCAGGAGCTACACCTACTTCCAGCCCTATTCCTGGCGGTCCGGCTCTAACTCCAAATCCCCAACAACCTAGTACGCCGGAAACTTCTCCAAGCGATACTTCAACTCCCAGTAGCACGCCGCAGAACGATACTGCTCCTCCAGTTAATAATGCGACACCGTCAACTACAAGTCCAAATTCAGTTAACGAGTCAAATCCGCAGATTACTCCGCCTCCAGTTAATGATACTACGCCGCAAATTACTGGTCCGACTCCAACTAATCAGCCAAGCTTGCCGCAGGGAACTCCCTCTAATAGTACAAATCCCAATACTCCTACACTACCTTAGAATTGCGATCGCCTGGCAACCTATCGCTCTATCTAGAACCAGTGGATGCTCTATACTAGAAAGGTTGTGAAAAAATTGCAGGAGTCATCATGGCAGTTCCCAAGAAGAAAACATCAAAGTCAAAGCGAGATAAGCGTAGAGCAACCTGGAGACACAAAGCAGCAGTAGAAGCTCAAAAAGCGCTCTCTCTTGGCAAATCAATTTTGAGCGGACGTTCTAAGTTTGTTTATCCGACTGGTGAAGAAGAGTCGGAAGAAGAATAAGTTTATTAGCGGCGATGATTGAAAAAAGCCAACGGCTAAAAGCCCGTTGGCGCTGACGTGTAAAAATGTATTTGGATGCCCTAAAATTTGCAGGCTAAAGTAAAGCCTGTAATAGTCTTGTTGGCTACTAAAGGAGTTCCATCAGCTTATATTACTGAGCATATTCTCCAACTCACAAGCCTAAAACTCGTGCTAGTAATAGTGAAGATTTACAT
The DNA here is from genome assembly GCF_000952155.1 of Aliterella atlantica CENA595. Classification (GTDB taxonomy): domain Bacteria; phylum Cyanobacteriota; class Cyanobacteriia; order Cyanobacteriales; family Chroococcidiopsidaceae; genus Aliterella; species Aliterella atlantica. Next base: position 22,335 of record NZ_JYON01000036.1, read on the forward strand.
TTAAGCTTGGTGATGGAACAACAATCCCCAAAAGAAATAGCTATCGACGTTTGGGAATACAAACCTTGGTGGTGTCAGCCTTGGTCTATATTGCTTACAGGTATCGCCCTAATTAGTGGTAGTTGGTTGCTGTTACACAAAATTTGGCTAACAGCGATCGCTTCTGTGCCTGTAATAATATGGATGAGTTACTTTATTTTGTTGTATCCCAAGCTAGTACAGCGCAATATTAACCTTTCTCAGAGCGAACCAAAATAATACCTACTATTGCATACTATCTACCTTTATCTACGAATTAGCTGTCAGTTTCTATACCTGTAGATAGATGCACGAATTTAAAAAAGATAAACTATTTGTTCGGTTCTACAACTTTCTATTGAGTAGTTGCGATCGCATCCTTCGCATAGGTGACGGAACGAACCATGTTAGCGAAGCGCCAGTGCAGGAAGCCGTAGGCGTTAGGCGTTAGCATCTAGAACACAAAAGACACGCAGGAACGAAATCTTAAATCTTCAAATAGTTTTCGTGTAAGTCCTAATAGAAATAGAAATCTTCTTCTTAATTTGTTTTACTATCAGTACCCTAATTATTTAGGTGCTTAATTTAACTGGATACAGAAGTAGGAAAGCAGTCGGAAAATTAGCAATCCACCTACTTTTCTCGTCAAAGTTACTCACTAATGCAAAATGTATAGTTTTTTGCCGAGCTAGCTAATTTGGTTAAATAATGGTAAAGAAATGGTTATGCAATAGAAATAGAATTCTTACGTATATGAACTTTTTCTCTTATTTAGCTAGCTATTTCGATTTCGATCTCAAAATTTTGCCTTACTGTATAGGACTTTCCCTAGATATTCTTATTCTTTATCCTTTGCTGACTTATTTCAAATGGCATCTTCTTAGCCGCTTAGGTGTAACTTTAAAAGATAAAGAAGTCATTTTTTCTAGCCGCAAAAACAATTTTAATTTAGCTTATTTTGTTAATAAATATGGAGATCGCAATCTTCGGATTGCAGACGGGTTATCTCGCAAGCTGCTCCACATTTTTTCAGGAATATGGCATTTAGTCTTCTTGAATTTAGTTATTCAAGATACTCGAATAGCGTGGCAAGCTGCTTTTGTTAAAAGTCTACTTATAATTGCACTTTGCAGCCTCAGTTATTCTTCAAATAAAGTATTTGGATTGGCTGGAATAATGTATGGTGCGACTAGCAGGATTCGGGATGGACTAGATGGGAGAAAGAATTTTTTTATTGCTCAACTTGCTTTTTTAAATTTATATGTTTTAGTTTTTATAGAATATATTGCTAGAAAAAATATAAGTAATGAAGATAATTTAATATTTTTCTCTTTCTTTATCTTCTTGCCCTTAATTATAGGTGATGCTTTAGGTGAAATTATTGGGACTATTTGGGGAAAACAAAAAATACGAGTATGGGGAGTTGGGCAAATTAATAGAAAATCTGTGTTAGGGACAGTTTCAGTTTTCTTAGGAAGCTTGCTGCCCTTATTATTAGTAGTTTCATTAAATAATTTGCCTGCGGAGTGGTGGTTGCTTTGCTTAAGTGTGGCAGCGACTACATCTACTATTGAATTAATTGCCCCTAGAAGTACAGACAACTTTTTCATTCCTGTAGGAAATGCCCTAGTTTGCCTGATATTTGCCGTTTATGTTATTCACCTCTAAAGGCAAAAAATCTTATATTAGCTTGTCAGAAGTTGAAAGCCAAATTGCTTAAGCTGCGATCGCTGCTACCAAAAATAAGCTATCTACTAAAATCGTACTCAAAACTGCACCACCAAACGCCCACCAATGCAATTGCCCAGAACGTAAAGGCAATATACCGCAAACTAATAGCACGCTAGCTAGTAGTATTGCCCAACTTAGCCCCCAAGGTGTTTGCACTTGCACTAAAGCACTTTGTAAGACTGATGGTACTAAATCGGCATCTACACGCATAATTTGCCGCCAACAGGGAATTAAATCTACCAAGTAGAAATAAACATCCGTTAGCACCGTACCCAGCAAAGAACCCAAATAAAAATAATTGCCTACCTTACCCCAGCCGCGCCGGAGACAAACGATCGCAAACGGCAAAGCGATCGCCTCTACAGGCAAGTGCAACAAGGGTTCCCAACGCAGCCAACCCCAGTAGATTGAGCCAGCCAGCCAACTCCAACTAAAGCCGAGTAACAAATCGCCCCAAGTATAAGTAGCTGTTTTATCCATCAACTTATAACTTAGCCATACCAAGCCAGCAGTGAGCGTCAAACTCAGCCCTGGATGCGATCGCACTAATGGCGCTTCAACAAATACTGGTACTGTTACCAAAAAAACTGCTGCGACAAAAACTAACCAGGCTTGCTTAGAGCCAACTTTCCACGCCAAACTTGCAGCAGAACTGCTGTTAGTAACTGGCTCTATAGGAGTGGTAGAGACGGTGTAAGAAGACAAGGTATTGTTTACCAACCTATTATTAAATATACTTAACTTAACTTAATCTTACTTAAAGATAGCATGACATCGATCCCCCCCAGGGGCATATTTATAATACCTTAATTATTGGGATTGCGGATAGATTGGAGATAAAAGGGACTACAGGGGGTAGGAGACAAGGGGAATTTACTTTCTTTTAACCTGCTTTTTTGGCTTGTACTTTACATTGGGATGGAAGTGTTTCACGCTTTAACTTGAACTAGGCATGGCTACATATAAGTAAAAACAGAATTATGGCTTCACTTAGAAATAGAACATTGATGCTGATTGGTGCAGGAACAACAGCTTTGGCAGTTATTTCATTACCTGTAAAAGTAATTAGTCAGACAAACACTGCTCCAGCAACAGGGCAAATGAACATATTTCAAGCCATTATTCTGGGGATGGTGCAAGGGCTAACAGAATTTTTGCCCATAAGCAGCACCGCCCACCTCAAAGTAGTACCAATAATACTAGGCTGGGGAGATCCAGGAGTAGCCTTCACCGCCGTAATTCAACTAGGGAGTATAGCCGCTGTACTGTGGTATTTTTGGAGCGATTTAAGCAAAATTACCACCGGAGCGATCGCTGCACTCCAAGAAAAAAACTATAAATCTTACGACTTGCGCCTAGCCATCGGCATTATCCTCGGAACAATACCCATAGTATTTTGCGGACTACTAATAAAAGCATTGATTCCAGACTTCGACAACTCACCCATACGCAGTTTAGGGGCAATAGCGATCGCTTCCATAGTCATGTCCCTACTACTAGGACTAGCAGAACAAACAGGCAAGCGCACGCGAGACTTTGAACATCTAACTCTCAAAGACGGCATATTAATGGGATTAGCACAATCTTTATCTTTAATCCCAGGAGTATCCCGTTCCGGTTCCACCCTAACTGCTGGCTTATTCATGGGCTTAGAAAGAGCAGCCGCCGCCAGATTTTCCTTTCTTTTAGGCATACCAGCCATCACTCTAGCTGGAATAGTAGAACTAAAAGGAGCATTAGAACAAGGAATAAGCAACCAAGGCATAATTACAATAGTAGTAGGAGTAATATCAGCCGGAATCTTCTCCTACCTAGCGATCGCCTGGTTACTACGCTTCCTGCAAACTCAAAACACCTGGGTATTCGTCTGGTACAGACTAGCATTCGGGGCAGCAATCTTAGGTGCGATCGCCACCAAACTCCTACCAAACCTCTAAAACTCCTCTCTGCGTCCTCTGCGGTTTGTTCCTCTATGCCCCCCAATCCAGCCAAAATTACTAAAATACTGCCCAACACCATCGCCGCCGAAATGGGCTTTGAACCAGGAGATGCGATCGTATCAATCAACGGTACACCTCCCCGCGATCTAATCGACTATCAATTCCTCTGCGCCGACGAACTCTTAGAACTAGAAGTAGTAGACAAAACTGGAAAAACCCACCACATCGAGATCGAAAAAGACTACGACGAAGGATTAGGCTTAGAATTCGATACAGCCCTATTCGACAGCCTGATCCAGTGCAACAACCACTGTCCGTTTTGCTTCATCGATCAACAGCCCCCAGGCAAACGACAAAGCTTGTACCTTAAAGACGACGACTACCGCCTCAGCTTCCTCTACGGCTCATACCTTACCCTCACCAACCTCAGTCAAAAAGAATGGGCAAGAATAGAGCAAATGCGCCTCTCGCCCTTATATGTATCCGTACACGCTACCGAACCAGAAATTAGAACCAGACTACTCAAAAACCCCCGCGCTGGGGAAATATTGCAACACCTAAAATGGTTCCAAAAAAAGCGGCTGCAAATACACGCTCAAGTAGTAGTATGCCCAGGAATCAATGACGGCATCCATTTAGAAAAAACCCTGCAAGACTTAGCAGCATTCCACAAAGGCGAAATCCCCGCAGTAGCATCGGTAGCCGTAGTACCCGTAGGGTTAACCAAATTTCGCCCCAGCCAAGACGAACTCATACCAGTCACCCCCGAAAAAGCCGCCGAAGTAATTGAGCAAGTGCGATCGCTGCAAGCAAAATTCCGTACTTCCTTAAAATCTACATTTGCTTGGCTAGCTGACGAATGGTTCTTAATTGCTGGGGAAGAACTACCCCCCGAATCGCACTACGAAAACTATCCGCAAATAGACAACGGCGTAGGTTCGATTCGTTCTTTTCTCAAGCAATTTCAAATGGCTGCTCAAAAATTACCCGATCGCGTAACCCCGCGCAAATTTACCTGGGTAGTAGGTAACGCTGTCGAAAAAGCATTTCAACCAATCTTGCAACGCCTAAATCAAGTTGAAGGGTTAGAAGTAAACATGATTGCTTTGTGTAGCAATTATTGGGGACAAAGCATCACCGTTACAGGCTTATTAACTGGACAAGATTTATTTTTCGGCTTACAACAGAAGAGTTTGGGTAATGGAGTCCTGCTACCTGCTATGATGCTTAAGCATGGCGATACTTGTTTTTTAGACGACATGACAGTTGCAGAACTAGGTTGGAAACTCAGTACACCGATTTTGCCCGTCCGAGGAGTTGAAGAGCTAATCGAGACTTGTATTAAATAATGCCTATAAAATTCAGTTTAACCGTACTGAGACCGAAGTCGGGATCGGCTCTTGCTAAAGCGCCAAAAAACAATAGAATCTTATCTATTGCCTGCTGTTTGTTACCTGTTGCCTCTAGTTTTTTAGTCTCATCGCCAACACTAGCAGCAGAAAAAGAAGTATTAGGAGTAGTTAGAAGCGGCGACAATGCGAGTCAGTGGGCAAGCATTAGTAAGCGCTTGCAAGCATCGGGAGTTAATTATTGCATCATTGACTTAGTAGATGTTAGAAGTGCAACAGACTTGAGCGATCGCCCAGTGGTATTTTTGCCTGGAGTAGAGACATTAACACCCGCTCAAGCGATCGCCTTAGAAGCATGGGTGAGTCGAGGCGGCAAAGTAATTACTAGCGGCGCAGTTGGCGATAAAAGTCAGCCAGGCGTAAGACAACTTTTGCGATCGCTATTAGGCGCATATTGGGGTTACGGTTTTAGATCGCCATCAAAACTGCAACCACTCAAAACTAACCATCAGCAATGGGTACGCGACTCGTTAGGCGGTACAGCTTGGGGAGGTGCAGTAGTTCCTACCAGCGTTACTAGCCAAACGGCTGCTATCTGGCAAGTCGGCGACACCCCTTCCGCAGTTGTCACCACAGAAAGAGCCACAATTTTAGGTTGGAATTGGGGAGCAACTTCCGCAGCAAATCCAGAATTTGATACAAATTGGTTGCGTGCAGCCCTCAGTCGTCACGTTAAGCTAGCAACTAATGCTAATATTCCCAACCCCAAAAATTGCAACGGTAGCATAGCATCAGCTACACCCGTCTCCCAAAGCACCAACCAAACCCAAGTCAAGCCCACTTGGCAAAATAATAACTCCTCAAATTTAATTCAATCAGTTGCTACTGGAAGTTCGATAAATCGAGTTCCAAATGCCACAAGAAATCAATTAGACGAGCCTATAGATCGTTTAGCACCCAGAGGTTTAGTTCCTCCTAATTCCAAAGCGCCCATTAGCAGCGTCGAGGCTTTTGCCCTCCAACAAGAATTAAATAACCTCATTGGTAGATTTGAGAGCGCCCAGCTAGCAGCAAATTCTAGAGGTAATAGTCCTGTCTCCACAACAGAAATAGCTAGTTCTAAAATTAGGGCAGTACCCCAACCTACTACGCAAGCTTTAATAGATGCTAAAAAAATAGCGGAAAGATTACCGCAGCTAGTTAAAGCGAGAAACTATACAGCCGCAAGGCAAGAATGGCTCAAAGCTTCTCAATTATTGTGGAAACACTACCCTACAGACCGCCCATTAGCGCAAAGTGAAATTAGAGCAATTTGGTTAGATCGAGGTACAATCGTCCGCGCTGGTTCCGAACAGGGACTTGCAAAAGTATTTGACAAGCTAGCAGCGGCGGGAATTAATACAGTTTTCCTCGAAACTGTCAACGCAGGTTATCCCATCTACCCCAGCAAAGTCGCACCGCAATCTAATCCTTTAATTAGAGGTTGGGACCCTTTAGCCTCTGGAGTCAAACTAGCTCACCAGCGAGGAATGGAGTTGCACGCTTGGGTGTGGGCTTTTGCTGCTGGCAATCAACGCCATAACAAAATTTTAAATCTGCCTGCGAACTATCCAGGACCAGTAATTTCGGCTCATCCAGATTGGGCAAGTTATGATAATCGAGGCAGTTTGTTTCCTTACGGGCAAGCTAAACCATTTTTAGATCCGGCAAATCCAGCAGCACGTAAGTATTTACTCGATTTGTACGACGAGATTGCTAGCCGCTACGATATCGACGGTTTTCAACTAGATTACATTCGCTATCCGTTTCAAGATCCTAGCGCCGATCGCACCTACGGCTATGGTAGGGCAGCAAGGCAGCAGTTTAAGCAATTAACTGGGGTAGATCCGACCAAAATTAGTCCGCGCGATCGCGTTTTGTGGCAAAAATGGACTGATTTTCGCACCAAGCAAATTGATTCTTTTGTCGCCCAAGTATCGCGGCAGTTAAAAGCCAAGCGCCCTAACATAATTACATCTGTTGCTGTATTTCCGCTTTCTGAAGCCGAACGCTTGCAAAAACTCCAACAGCACTGGGAAGTCTGGGCGCGGCGCGGTGATGTGGATTTAGTTATTCCCATGACTTACGCGCTGGATACTTATCGGTTCCAACGCCTAGCTCAACCTTGGATTGGTTCGATTAAATTAGGTTCGGCGCTAGTAGTACCAGGAATTCGCTTGCTCAACTTATCTTTGCCTGTAGCAGTCGATCAAATTCAGCTATCACGAGATTTACCAATTAGCGGTTACGCGCTATTTGCAGCCGAAAATCTTGATGGCGACTTGCAAACAATCTTCCAGCGGACTCAAGGCAACGAAAAAGAGCCGATTCCTTATCGTCAGCCTTTTCACACTGCGGCGGCTCGATTTATGGCATTGCAGCAAGAATGGAGTTATCTAGCAGAAAATAATCAATTAGTATTACCAAATACTGGGCGATCGTCTTTCAATGCTAAGGCGCAAGTTTTAGAAGAAGCTTTAAATGAACTTGCCGATCGTCCTAGTGCTAGGCGGTTAACTGTAGCTAAGGCGGCTTTACTTGACTTTGAAACTCAATTTACAGCTTGGATGCGCTTTCACCGAGTCAAAAATCCTTATCAATTTAAAGTCTGGTCGAATCGGTTAGATACTTTAGATCGATTGTTAGTATATGGCGATCGCATTGTTTTGCAGCAAAAATTACCGCCTGTAGCTGAAAATAAGCGTTAAGATAGGCGATCGCATTTTAGCTTATGGTAGAAGTGCGATCGTCAGTACAGCTAGATGAACAATCAATTGTTTGAGTCTTTTCAGACTGCTTATAGAAACTTAGAACTGCAACCATTAATACATCAAGCCGAATTAGATAAGTTTAGAGTAGACTATTGCCACGAAGTTATTGAAGAATTGCAGCAATTAGTAGAAGATAGCCCAGCAGCCGATAGTAAGATTATGTTTACTGGGCATAGAGGTTGTGGGAAATCTACTTTATTAGCTGAATTTAGCAAACAGTGCGAGACTAAATACTTTGTAGTGTTATTTTCGATAGCTAACACTATTGAAATGTCAGATGTCAACCATATTAATATTTTGTTTGCTATTGCAATTAATTTGATGCAAGCAGCCGAAGAGCATAAATTGCAAATATCTAAATCAGCGAAAGATACCTTCCATCAATGGTTTGCCGAACACACTCAGACTAAAATCGATACTATAGGTGCTGAAACTTCTGTTGGTTTCGATCTATTTAAAATAATTGCTGGAAAACTGAAAGCTGATGCAATTATCCGTGAAGAAATTAAGCTTAAATTTCAAAGAAAATAACAGACTTAATTGCTCGAATAAATGAAATTGCTGCAACTATTCAAGTTGCAACATCAAAAGAAATTATTGTAATAATTGACGATTTAGATAAGTTAGAGTTAGGAGTCGTTAATGAAGTCTACAAAGATAATATTAAAGCCTTATGTCTACCTGCTTTTCAATATAATATACACATTTCCTATCGCAGCCTTAAGAGATAAATTTTTAAAGCCGATTATTGAAGCCGAAACAAATGACCAAGTTGTTGCTATGCCAGTATTAAAGTTATTTCCGAAAGGAGATAGCCGCCTAGCTGGAGCAATCCCCAGAGATGAAGTAATTAAATTATTTAGTGAAATTTTAAATAAAAGGATAGATGAGAAACTTATAACAGCAGAGGCTCAACAAAAGTTGATAATTTATAGTGGGGGAGTATTAAGAGAATTAATCAGAATTACTAATGAATGTTGTAGAATTTGCTTGCGGCTTATTCGTCGTCATCGAGATGTACTTATTGATGATGCGATTTTAGAAGAAGCAATAAATGATTTAAGAAATGACTACACTTTACCTTTAGGGAGAGTAGATTACGGAATTTTGCAAGTTGTATATAATAAATATATGCCGGAAGATCCCAAGCAATCTGAGTTTTTAGAATTGCTGCATGGTCTACATATTCTAGAGTATCGCAACAGGCAGATTTGGTATGACGTTCACCCCATAATTGTAGAAATTTTGAGAGATAGAGGTTTGATTAATGGTAGCTAAAACCTCAACTAATGTAGAAATTAATAACGAAGATAGTTATGACGATTTGCTAGTCTCGATTGAGGTTAGTGTCGGGATGTTGAGCATATTAATTGCTGTTTGCGACGATAGCAATTTAAGAGAAGAGATAATTACGAGATATGAAAGTGCATTAAGTTCAGATATTCGTAACTTTAAATTAACGATACAAAGAGGAGAGCCAAGCTTAAAGACTGCGATCGCTCAATTAGTAGAAAATAATGAATATCTGCAAACTGGTGGTAAAGCTGTCATAACTGTAACAGGTACAGAACAGCTATATTTTCTCAAACTTGGTGCTGAAAAGTCAGAACAAGAAATTTTCTTTGGTTACTTACAATGGACGCGAGAAGCTTTACAAGAATTTTCCTATCCTATTGTTTTATGGGTAACAAACCAAATGTTAGTAAATTTAAGCAAAAAAGCTCCTGATTTTTGGAGTTGGCGTAAAGGTGTGTTTAGATTTGCAAGTAAAAAGACAAATGCGATTTTAGGAAAGCATATTAATCTATTAGGTATAGATTTAGAAGATCAAAATTTGGCAGATATTAATGAAGATAATCCTTATTTTCTACCAATTGAGGACTTAAAAGCTTTAATTGCATATATAGAGCAACAGCGAGGAGTAGAAGATCCTAGTTTAGCTACTCTATACACTAGAGTAGGACAAATATATAAAAGACGATTAGAAAATAGCGAAGCTCAAAACTATCAAATAGAACAAAATTTAGCAATTGAGTATTTTCACAAAGCTGCTGAGTTGCAAACCAAACTAAGTAAGTCTCTGGATTTAGCTAGTACACTCAATAATTTAGCCTTGTTATACCAAGCTAAAGGAATATATAAAAGAGCAGAATTTCTATATATAAAAACATTAGAAATTATGAATAAGGAAGGTTTGCCAGAAGCGAATCTTAATATTGTTGCTGTCTCAAATAATTTAGCAGGACTTTACCGCATTCAAGGTTGTTATCGAGAAGCAGAAGATTTATATAAACAAGTTATAGAAATGATTACGCAATTAAGAGGAATAGATCATCCTGATGTTGCTGCTAGTCTCAACAATCTAGCACTATTATACTACGATACAGGTCGCTATGAAGAAGCTGAATCTTTGTATTCGCTGGCTTTAAAGACGAATCAAAAATCGTTAGGAGAAGATCATCCTGCTTTTGCTGCTAATATCAATAATTTAGCACGACTATACCAAGCTCAAGGTCGCTACGAAGAAGCCGAACCTTTATATATGCAAGCATTAGAAATTAGAATTCGCTTGTTAGGGAAAGAGCATCCTGAAGTCGCTGCAAGCCTAAACAATCTAGCATTATTTTATTACTATCAAGGTCGTTATGAAGAAGCAAAACCTCTGTTCCTGCAAGCATTGAAACTAGGGCAACAACTACTAGGAGAAAAACATCCCCATATTGCATCTACTTTGAATAATTTAGCTTTAATTTATCAAGCTGAAGGACACTACCAAGAAGCAACAAATTTATATTCACAAGCCTTACAAATTTGCGAACAAGAATTAGCAGTAGACAATCCACTAACTATTACTATACGTAAAAATATGGACACCCTCTTCATAAGTATTGCTAATGTAGAGGTTTAATTTTGCTACACAACCCCTTGATATACGGCACGAAGCAGTATCGCTTGTCAATCCACAATTCAATAACTGGATGCGCTTTCACCGAGTTAAAAATCCTTATCAATTTAAAGTCTGGTCGAATCGGTTAGATACTTTAGATCGATCGCTTGTATATGGCGATCGCATTGTATTGCAGCAAAAATAATTGCTAGAAGCTGCGAGCGCATTTTATTTCTAGTTCGGCGCTTAATTGTTTGGAACTTTAACGGCGACATTTTCGCTAGTTTTTTTACCTGCTATAACTTTCGCTTTGGCTAAGTTGACGATTGTTGTCACTAACTCGGTAGGTGTAACAGGTTTGGTAAGATGGGCTTGAAAGCCTGCTTGCAGAGCATGGCTGCGGTCTTCTTCTCTAGCATAGGCAGTAAGAGCGATCGCTATTATTTGAGCATTTTGTACGGCTAAGGATCTCACCTTACGAATCAGCGTATAGCCATCTTCTTGAGGCATACCAATATCGCTGACTAAAATATCTAACTGCGTCGATTGCAAAACATTTAAAGCTTCAGCAGCAGAAGTCGCACAAGTTACTCGTGCGCCAAATTGTTCTAGCACCGTAACTACATAATCGCGGATATCAGCTTCATCATCGACGACAAGTATCTGCAAACCTTCTAAATTGAGGGCTGAATTTAGGACAATAGTAGGCTGTTGTGCATCCTCACACCTTGCCTTTAGTAAAGGCAAATTGACTGTAAATGTTGCCCCTAGTCCTTCTCCTGGGCTAGCAACATCAATAGTACCGCCATGCATTTCTACTAATTGACGCACGATCGCAAGCCCCAATCCCAAACCACCATGCGATCGCGTACTCGTGCTATCTGCTTGCTGGAAGCGGTTGAAGACATGAGGAAGAAATTCGGGTGCAATCCCTTTACCTGTATCGCGTACAGAAATTTGCACGCATTGGGATAGTCCGCTAATTACCCTGAGATGTACTTCGACAAGTCCGCCTTGGGGTGTAAACTTAATCGCATTGGTAAGCAAGTTCCAAACTATTTGTTGCAAGCGTTGGGCATCGCCTGCTACTAAGTTATGAGGCTCTAACTGAGATACAAGCTGAATATCTTTAGCAGCAGCGGACAGATGTACGGTATCGAGCGCAGCAGTAATAACATTTGCTATATCAGTAGGACAAAGTTGGAGTTTAATTTTGCCGTGAACTATCCGCGATATATCTAATAGATCCTCAATTAATTGATTTTGGACGGTAGCATTGCGCTCGATTGTCTCTAATGCTTTATTTGTAGTAGCTGCGTCAAACTTGCGCGATCTTAGCAGCTTTGCCCAACCCATAATGGCATTTAGTGGCGATCGCAGTTCGTGAGAAACTACAGCTAAAAACTCATCTTTAGAACGATTTGCCTTTTCTGCCTCTGCTCTTGCTGCTTGTTCTCGCGCCAACAAGTCAATTTTTTCTTGTTCTGCTTGTTTGCGATCGCTGATATCGCGTACAACTACTTGCGCTGCTAGTTTACCTTGGTAAGTAAAAGGAGAAGCAACTGCTTCCACGTTGACAGTTGTACCATCAAGCCGCACAAACGTTTCTTCAATCAAAGGTACGGCTTTTCCTACTTGTAACTGGTTTATACGCTGTTGGACTATAGGGCGATCGCTTTCGGCAACAAAATTCAATACCGATTTGCCAATCAACTGTTTTGGACTATTTGCACCCAACAATTTAGCCCCAGCAGAATTGATAAACACGATCTTACCTTCGCATTGAATCAAGATCGTGTCTGGTGACAATTCTACTAACCTTCTGTATCTATCTTCGCTTTCGCGCAGTATTGCCATATTCCGCCGCCGTTCGGCAAGTTCTGCTTGCGCTATCTGCCGATTTAAACGTTCGCGCTTGACTCTTTCTTTATACGTGCGGAAAAATTCAGCTAAAGCTGGCTCTTGTTCTACCAATGCCGCAAAATTGTCTTGTACTCGTTTGTCTGCTTCGTAAGAAACTTCTGGGTTTGCTTCCATCCAGACGTGACAAGTTTTGACGTAAGCCGCAAATGCTGCTAAATGCTGGTAATTGTCCCAGCCTAATATGCGGCGTAGTTCAGTACGGTAATCATCAGCATCTTCTCGTTCTAAAAATATAAATATCGAACAAATTAGTAAACTTTCTTCTAGCTCTGAATGTGCTGGAGGTAATTCTGTCAGCAAACTAGGATGAGTTGCCAGAATATTTAGATGTTTCTCAATCTCTTCTTCTATTGGCGGTGGCGATTCTAGTAGTGCTAAAACTTCATGGGCATCTAATCCCAAAGGGCGCAAGGTACAGCTATGACAGATCATGCAATAAGGAACAGAGCAAAAACGCGACAGGTAAGCAGAAAGCTTTTCTTTGAATACCGCAGACAAAGGATTATTTACATAGGCAATCAGCGTTTGCTGCCACAAATTTTCTAGCACTTGGGGATTTTGTAGTGCTGGACTGAAAAATGGCGGAAAGAAGCCAAATTTTTCCTCTATTTCTGCCTTAATTTCAGTGCTAGTCCGCATATTCCCCTATTTTTAGGCTGCTGTAAGTAAGTAGCACAAGCTACTTAACTTAATTTACAATTATATAGAGAATTATAATAAAATCTTAAGATTTGTGCCTAGAAGCGATGATGACGTGCTGTACCATCATCATTAAATCGCAATATTTCTTGACCAAACTCTATAACTACTTGCCTTGGTGATGGCTGCCAACTGCCAACTCTAGCGCTAATTTCCAAATCATTTTGCTGTCCATCAGCATTAATTTTGTAAGTAGTAGTTGCCCAAGCACCTTGTTTGTAATCGAAAGTTTTACCGTCATCCTCGTACATAGTAAATTCTCCTGTACCTGGATAGACGCGTAAAGTTAATGACTCAACTTCTTTTTCTCCTACATATTGCATCACAGGCTGCATGGGAATAATCGAGCCAGCACGGACGTATAAAGGCATTTTTTCTAAAGGTGCGTGTGCCAAAATGTGAGTTTGTCCTGCAAGCGCTTCGCCCGTCCACCAATCGTACCAAGTTCCTGCAGGTAAATATACAGCCCGATGTTCAATTCCTGGGCGATATATAGGTGCAGCCATAATTGAGGAACCGAGCATCACTTGATCGTAAAGAGCATAAGTTTTGGGATCGTTGGGGAACTCGTAAACCAACGGGCGTAAGATGGGCGCACCCGTAGTTGCTGCTTGCCAAAATAGCGTGTAGTAGTAGGGTAATAATTGGTAGCGCAAATTGAGATATTCGCGGCAAATACTTTCAGTGCGATCGCCAAATACCCAAGGTTCGTGTTGGGCTGTAGTCATAGCCGAGTGTCCGCGCATAAACGGGTACAGCATCCCCACCTGTATCCACCGCGCAAATAATTCCGCCGTAGCATTGCCAGCAAAACCACCAACATCGCAACCAACAAAAGCAACCCCAGATAAGCCCATGTTGCACAACATCGGCAAAGACATTTCCAGATGTTCCCACAACGACTGATTATCGCCCATCCATACCGACGACCACCTTTGCACGCCAGCATAACCAGAGCGCGTCAAGACAAAAGAGCGATCGCCATTGCGTAGCCGTTCCAACCCTTGAGCGCAAGCTTGAGCCATGTGTATCCCGTACAAATTATGCGCTTCAGCGTGGGTTGTCCGCTCATCCCAGGGACCTTGAGGTGCATCTTGGGGAAAATAGACCTTTTCTCCAGGTTCGCTAAACGGGCGATCGTTAACGGTTGGTTCGTTCATATCATTCCAAATTCCTGCGACACCGACGCTAGTGAGGGCTTGTTGCAAGTCTCCCCACCACTGACGCACTTCAGGACGCAAAAAATCGGGAAATACTGACTTTTCGGGCCAAACGTAACCATGATAAAGTTGACCATTAGCTTTACGCACAAAGTAGTCATTTTTCAATCCGCTATCGAAGACATGATAATCGCCTTCTGGTTCGTACTTTACGCCTGGATCGATGATAGTTACTGTTTTGAAACCATCTTTGGCTAAATCGCCTACCAATTGAGCGGGGTTGGGGAAACGCTTGGGAGTCCAGGTAAAGACGCGGTAGCCGCGCATATAGTCGATATCGAAGTGAATGACATCGCAGGGAATGCGGCGAGTGCGAAACTCACGGGCAATTTGGCGCACTACTTCTTCTGATTCGTAACTCCAGCGACACTGATGATAACCGATCGCCCACTTTGGCGGCAAAGGCATTCTGCCTGTAAGTTGAGTGTAAGTAGCAAGGATCTGGGCTGGCTGTGGACCGTAGATAATATAGTAATCGAGTTGTTTGTCGCAGGTTTGCAATTGCCAAGTTCCTGGATGTTCTGCGCCGAGGTCAAACTGACTCCAAAATGTAGTATTAAAGAAAATTCCGTAAGCAACTTCTGGGCGCAAAGCCATAAAAAAAGGAATTGCTACGTACATTTCATCGCTAAGTACGTCAAAATCAAGCGCATCTACAGTCCAATTGGTTTTACGTTCCGATCGCTTGTCCAATAAACCTGTGCGTTCGCCAAAACCGTAGAAATGTTCTTCAGCTTCTATTTTCTTCCATCCAGCAATTGTCCCCATCCGCCAACCCATACTCATATCTGCATCTTGAGCAAAGGGGCGATCTTTTGAGTCGTAATAGCTAATTTTGCAAGGATCGCGGTTGATAACTACTTTGATTTGCTCTGTAGTAATTTGGATAGTTTCGCTCTTTTCTGTAACTTCAAAAGGTGCGATCGCCCATTGCTCGTCATCTATTGCTACCGCCCACGAACGGCGCGGTGTAAATTCACTTGTGGGTGATAAACGCACCCGAATTAGGTTGGCTGCTACTACGGTAATTATTAGGCAAGCATCTCCACACTTGAAGCGCATATTTTGGCGATCGCGTTCTACAGTTTGAACTGCACCTATTGCTAGCCAAGGCTGCTCGGTTGTCTCTAATTGTCCGAAGTATTGAGGCATACTGTACCAAGTGTGAAGACATGATGCTATCTTTTCAAACTCAGTTGCATTTAAAATCAACCCATCGCTAGAAGTTAATTTTGCTGGATAACTGCATTCGCCAAATATCAGCGTTAAGCGCTGATTTACTCTTTTTTAGGCACGATTAAGCAGCTATTGGCAAGCAGACAGTAAATTTAGTTTCTCCAGGTTTGGAGGAAAAGGAGATCGTCCCGCGATGGCGATTTTCGACAATGCGGCGCACCATCTCTAACCCTAATCCCGTACCTTTGCCTACTGGTTTGGTGGTAAAAAATGGTTCAAAAATGCGCGAACTAATTTCTGGCGGAATTCCCAATCCAGAATCAATTATTTGCACTTCTAGGCGATCGCTATGCCTAATCGTTTTCATTTTAATTGTCCCTTTGCCAGCAATAGCATCAATTGCGTTATCGAGTAGATTTGTCCATACCTGGTTTAGTTCGCTGCCATACGCCATAAATTGAGGAATTGACTTGTCATAAGCGCGGCGAATCTCAATACCCTGTTTGAGTTTGTAAGCAAACAGTTGTAAGGTATCTTCGAGTTGTTGGTGAACATCTACAAGCTGTTGTACGCCTCGATCTAAGTAGGAATAAGACTTCATTGCTTGGACTAGATCGGAAATTCGCTTTGCACCGCGCGAACCAGTGGAAATTAAACTCATGACATCAAAAGATAGCGCCAGCCAACGGATGCCCATCTCGCGCATTTCTGTAGGATCGTTGCGCCAGCGATCGCTTAAGGTGTTGAGTGTTTCCACCTCAATACCGCCTGCGGCAAGGGGTTCTGCTAACTTCCAGGCATCGGTGATGCCGTAGTCTTCTAACCAGTCGAGTAAGGCATCTTCGCGATCGCTCAGGGTCATGGTATCAACGCGATCGTGCAATATTGCATTGTATCCCTCGTCGCGGGCGCGAATCCATTCCTGGATGTGGTCGGGGTCAAGTTGGCGTTGTCCAGTAACTAAATTCATGCGTTGTAGTTCGAGTAAAGCCGGAATTACATCTTCTAAGGCACGAACTACAGCCGCCGCAGGATTATTCAATTCATGGGCAAGTCCAGCAGATAAAGTTCCTAGTGCTGCCATCTTTTCACGGGTACGCAAAAACGATTCTAGTCCGCGCATCCGTTGTTGACTAATTAAAAATACTTGGCGCTCAAACTCTCGACAAGAGTGCAATAAGTCCAAAAAGTCCGCGCACGATAGTTGGTAGATCGTACAGTCTGTGAGGGTACGCAGCGTTACAGGTACGAGTTCATCTGTTAGCACTTGAATTTCCCCAAAAAAAGCAGGTGCTTGGTGCTGTCCGACAGGAACTTCTACTCCATCATAATGACGAGTGATACTGATGCGTCCAGAAAAAAGCAGCAAAAACCCTATTCCTGTTTCGCCTTCGCGCACTAAAATTTGCTCGGCGGCGAGATTGATTTCTTTAACGCGATCGCATATCCATTCCAGACGGTGTTGCGGTAAGCTGCCAAACAACTCTAGCGTTAGTAATTGGTTAACACACAACAAACTCATAGGCGGCGGTGGTAGGTTGTTGAGGGACGATCGCTGCGAGCGGCTTTGTTGGCTAGCACTTTAGCACGAATTATAACTTCATAACCGATATCAAGATGCAATAGCGTACTAGCCTGGCACGTTGTAGTCGAGATTTAGCACTAAAAATTACTAAATTTTTAAGGCATCGCGTCACACTTTTTATGATTCAAATATCCAGGCATCGCAACAAGTAAGAGGATTTTATGCGTCAGTTACTAATCCAAGTTCCGCGTGGCTGTGGCAGACAAGTGCTGGAAACTGCTAAAGCTTTTGACGGGGCAAACTTAGCACTATTTGAGGCAACTGGGAGCAATGGTGCAATCGACTTAGCGATCGTCCATATCTCCAATAATAAAATTGAGGGATTATTAGCAGAGTTGGAATCTTTGCCGCAATTGCAAGTTACTTTGATCCCCCAAGGAGTAATGGCGCTACAACCACCGCCAGAGGAAGCGCCGCAGCAAGTTACAAGTGTAGAACTTCGCAGCCCAATTGAAATCTTTTTAGCTGGTTTGCAAAGTGTCGGCTCTTGGAAAGGCTTTCTAGGATATGCGGCGGCGGCGGGCGTGGTGGTTTGGATTGGTTTATATACCAATACTAATTATCTACTTGTTGCTGCAATGCTGATTGCACCGTTTGCAGGTCCAGCAATGAATTTAGCGATCGCTACCGCCAGGGGAGACATAATGTTGCTCAAACGCAGCTTGTTACGTTACTTTAGCGCCCTGGTAGTGACAATAGTTGTTGCTCTAGCCCTGAGTATAATTCTGCAACAGCAGATTGCCACAACTCAAATGGTACAGACAAGCGAACTATCCTCAGTAGCGGTGCTACTGCCCTTAGCAGCAGGTGCAGCAGGTGCGCTTAATCTCGTGCAATCAGAAAGAAGTAGCCTGGTTTCTGGAGCAGCAGTAGGAATGCTCGTTGCAGCCTCGCTAGCGCCGCCAGCGGGACTGGTAGGGATGGCAGTGGCGATCGGCAGGTGGGATATGGTAATCAGCGGATTGTTTGTCTTGTTGCTGCAACTTGTGGGAATCAACTTGACTGCTGCTATGTTATTTCGCCTCTTTGGCTTATCTACACGAGGATCTCGCTACGGGCGGGGCAAGCAGTGGGTATTTGCAGCAACTCTAGGTGTAACAGTCGCAGCGTTGATTATTTTGCTAACTTGGCAGTTGAGTAACCCGCCAGAGTTTATGCGTTCTACCCGCGCCCAACGCGCTACTGCTGAAATTCATCAGGTGATAAACGCAAGTGGCACTACCCAATTGGTAGAGGCTAACGTCCGCTTCACTCGCTCAGAAGTTGGAGGGCAAAATACGCTGCTGGGTGTTGTCTACGTCCAGCGTCGATCGGGAGTCACCGTCTCAAGTGACGAAATTAGCAACACGCTTACACGAGCGATCCAAACGCGCTTATTAGCACAAGGCTTTAATGTGACACCACTTATTGATGTCAACGTCTTAGAAGCACCAAATCAAACTTGAGGATTCAACTGCTGTTGAGTTCATCTAGCGCGCCGCTCGCCAAAATATACATTCCTTGGGATGGACTAGCGCTGCTTGCCCTATACATTGGTGGAATGTACGTTATTTATCGCGGTTAAAACAGGAGTTAAAAGTTGGAGCAAATTTTCAATTTTATTAGCATTAATACCGAAATCGGATTAAAGGTATTGTTTACGATCGCATTTTTGCTTGTACTTTGGCTATTGCGTCGTGTAGCTAATGCTTTTATTAGAGAATCGATCCGCAATCGTTACAACGGACAAATCTGGTTTTGGGCAGGGCAAGGATTAAATTTATTGACAGCCGTACTTTTAATCTTGGGGCTGCTAGAAATTTGGTTTGACAATCCCAATCGACTTGCTACTGCAATCGGTTTAGTTACAGCAGGTATCGCTTTTGCTCTGCAAAAAGTGATTGCGGCGATCGCAGGTTACTTTGTAATTTTGCGGAGTAATATTTTTAGTGTTGGCGATCGCATTACTATGGGTGGCGTGCGCGGCGACGTAATTGCGCTAGGTTTTATCCATACCAAAATTATGGAGATGGGACAGCCTGTTTCGATTCAAGATTCGAGTTCTCCTAGCTGGGTCAAAAGCCGTCAATTCACTGGCAGAATTGTCACTGTCACCAATGACAGGATTTTTGAGGAACCAGTTTACAATTACACGCAGGATTTTCCTTACCTTTGGGAGGAAATCAGCATTCCCATTTCTTACAGCGCCGATCGCCAAGTCGCCGAACAAATTTTGTTAGATTGCGCTGCTCGCCATACGGAAAATATCAATCAGATGAGTCAGGAATCCTTACGGGTGATGCGCGATCGCTATTTTCTCCATGCCGCCGATTTAACACCAAAGGTCTACTATCGGATTACGAACAACTGGTTAGAACTAACTGTCCGCTTTGTCGTTAGAGAACACGGGATTCGCGATCTTAAAGATACTGTTAGCCGCGATCTACTCAAAGCTTTCGACGCAGCGGGAATTAATATTGCTACGACGACTTACAATATTGTCGGATTGCCTCCCCTACAAATTGATAATATCAAAGAAAATTTCCAGCATTAGTCTGCTGCACTCATCTAAGTAAAAACGTTGTTTGCATTTAAACTTCATTTACTTACACATCGCTGTCTCCCAAATATGCAAAATTATATTTTCTGCTTCTTAAAAGTGATGCTCTCCTAACTGCAGGTAGATTTTAACCATGCAATCAATTATTATACTGAATGTTATTTTATTTTAAAACAGTTTCTTTATTAAAAAATTTATATAGATGTAAAAGTTATCAGTTCAAAATCTAAGTTTAAATAGCTAATTTATAGGCATTAGGATTAACAGCTATGAATATTCAAGCAGCAATAACAGCAGCATGGGACAAAATTGGCGGATTAGTTGAAAGCTTTATTGTCATGCTGCCAAATATCTTATTGGCACTGATTGTTTTTATTCTATTTTTCTTCGCTGCTCGGTGGCTGAAACTATTAGTAAAACGTATTACTCGCAGGCATCGACAGGCACGCAATTTAGGTATGGTGCTAGGACGGCTAGCTCAAGGGACAATGATTTTGATTGGTTTGTTTGTCGCTTTATCAATCGTAGTTCCAACATTTAGAGCGGGAGATTTAGTCCAGCTATTAGGTATTAGTGGAGTAGCAATTGGCTTTGCTTTTCGCGATATTTTGCAAAACTTCCTATCAGGCATTCTAATTCTATTAACGGAGCCTTTCCAAATCGACGATCAAATTGTGTTCAAAAACTTTGAGGGAACAGTAGAAAATATTCAAACGCGGGCAACAACAATCAAAACCTACGATGGTCGCCGGATAGTTATTCCCAACTCAGAATTATTTACAAATTCGGTAACTGTTAATACTGCCTATGATAGTCGTCGGATGGAATACGATTTTGGCATCGGTTACGGTGACGATGTAGAAGAAGCAAAGCGGTTGATGCTAGAAACAATCAGTAGCATAGATGAGATTTTAAAAGATCCATCTCCCGATGTCCTTTTATTAGAACTAGCTGAAAGTAGCGTCAACATCCGCGCTCGTTGGTGGATTAAACCACCTAGAAGAATAGACGATCTCACTTCGCGGGACAAGGTAATTTCTGCCATCAAGCAAAAGCTGTTAGAAAATGGTATAGA
The DNA here is from genome assembly GCF_000952155.1 of Aliterella atlantica CENA595. Taxonomy (GTDB): domain Bacteria; phylum Cyanobacteriota; class Cyanobacteriia; order Cyanobacteriales; family Chroococcidiopsidaceae; genus Aliterella; species Aliterella atlantica. Next base: position 43,287 of record NZ_JYON01000036.1, read on the forward strand.
CCTGCCTTATCCTACACAACAAATTCTATTTCACGACCAAACCGAAGAAACAGATGGCGATCGCCATCGTCAGCGTGAAGGATGGCCCAGTGGCAACAAAACAGTGCCAAAACCACGCAATATCAGCGGTTCTCTCCAGCATCTAGCTGAGATCCGCGCCGCAAAAAACGGTAATGGCAATGGCAGTCAAAATCGCACAGCAGGCGATGATAAATGAAAAACGTCAAACTTGCGAAATTTTGGGACTCCCTGCAATCGAGCTACTTTTTTGTACCCGCAGCGATCGTAGCAATTGCGATCGCTTTGGCTAATGCGATGTTAAACCTCGATCGCCAAGGCTATTATGGACCGTTGAAAAACTGGGGCTGGATATACACTGGCAGTACAGATGGTGCGCGGGCAATGCTCTCTGCCATTTCTGGTTCGACGATTACCGTTGCGGGTACTGTTTTCTCAATTACAATTGTGGCGCTGCAACTAGCTGCGTCTAATTTTGGTCCCCGCTTGCTGCGTAACTTCATGCACGATATTGGCAATCAAGTTGTATTAGGGACATTTATTGGCACGTTTATCTACTGCTTGCTGGTGCTGCGGACAGTGCGAGGAGACGGGGATGATTACGACTCCTTCATCCCGCAACTATCGGTGACAATTGCTTTAGTGCTAGCGTTAGTTAGCATTAGTTTGTTGATCTACTTTATCCATCACGCCTCTACTATCATTCAAGCATCGCACGTTATATCTGAAGTCAGCGCCGATCTCGACCGCGCTACAGAGCGATTATTTCCGGCAAAAATTGGCAAAGGCTTATCTCAATCTGGGCAATCAAAGGTAGAAATCCCAGCAGATTTTGCAGTAGATGCCTACCCAGTTAAAGCGGCAAAAAGCGGTTATTTGCAAGCAATTGATGATGATGAGTTGATGCAAATTGCCTCAAAACTCGATCTACTAATGCGCCTAGAATTTCGACCAGGCAAGTTTGTCGTCCAAGGTAGCGAGTTAGTTACGGTTTATTCTGGCGGACAAGTAAATCAAAAACTGACCAAAAAGTTGCGGGATGCCTTTATTTTAGGTAAAGAACGCACCGAGCAACAGGATATAGAGTTTCCCATCCATCAATTAGTTGAAGTTGCTTTGCGGGCTATTTCGCCTGGAATCAACGATCCATTTACAGCAATTCGGTGTATTGACAGATTGAGTGCGGGGCTATCGCGCCTCGCGGGGCGAGACTTTCCTTCTCCCTACCGCTACGACGACTTGGGTAATTTGCGCGTCATTGCCCAAAGCGTGACGTTTGCAGGGCTAACTGATGCTGCCTTTAACCAGATCCGCCAGTATAGTAATTCTGATGTGGCTGTAACTATCCGTTTGCTGGAGGCGATCGCTACTATTGCTCGTTATACTCAAAATCAGCAAGATCGTGCAGCACTACGCCGCCATGCGGAAATGATTAGGCGCGATAGTCAAGAGGCAGTTACAGAAGAATTAGATAAACAAGATATTGAAAAGCAATATCAAGCAGTTTTAAAAGCGCTTTAGATGGCAAGTAGCAAGCCAGAAACATTCTTTTAATTGCTCAAACTAGCCCAGCCGAGAAATTCGTTACTTTTGAACAAACGCCTAACTTATACTACTCGATTGAAGCCCTGTCGCCAGGTAGTCATACTTTAGCAATGGTTTAAGTAGAATCAACTGTTAAAGTTTACTGAGATTTAGCGCATGGCACTTGAATCAGCAATAGGCGAAGTCGCAATTGAAACAAACTTAAAGCAGTTTCTTTTGGTATTGGCAGTCTCTTTAAGCGTAGCGACACTACCACAAATATTTAGCTGGTTTCGCCAAATTCCCTATACCTTGCTACTGGTAATTGTCGGTTTAGGTTTAGCGTTTGCTGATGTCCGCCTCATTGAACTTTCCCCTGGCTTAATCTTGTCAATTTTTCTGCCACCGTTACTATTTGAAGCTGCTTGGAATTTGAAATGGTCGCATTTGAAGCAAAACTTAGTACCGATTTGCCTCTATGCCGTTATGGGAGTTGTTATTTCCATTGTGGGGATGGCGCTTAGTCTCAATCAACTGGCAGGAATATCGTTGACTACGGCTTTACTGATTGGTGCTAGTTTGTCTGCAACCGATCCAATTTCAGTTACAGCTTTGTTTCGAGAGTTAGGTGTAGCTAGTCGTCTGACTACGTTGATGGAAGGCGAAAGCTTATTCAACGATGGCATGGCAGTAGTTGCCTTTGGTTTTTTGGTAGCACTGCCTTTAGGAAAAGCTGAACTAGCATTTCAACCGATTGTGGTGCAATTGTTGACTGTTGTCGGTGTTGGTATAGCGGTAGGAAGCTTAATCGGGTTTGGTATCTCCTACTTGACGCAAAGATTCGATTTACCTTTAGTAGAACAGTCGCTAACCTTGGTTGCTGCTTATGGTACTTACTTGATTGTTGAAGATTTAGGCGGTTCTGGAGTAATTGGGGTAGTGACGACTAGCTTGATTTTGGGGAATTTTGGTTCTCGCATCGGTATGAATCCCCGCACTCGGATTATTGTCAGCGAATTTTGGGAATTTTTAGCATTTTTCGTCAATTCGATTGTGTTTCTGCTGATTGGCGACCAAGTTCACTTTTCTACTATCGGAGACAACATCGGAATTATTGCTCTGACAATCATAGCGATGATTTGCACGCGGGCGATCGCTATTTATACCCTGAGTAGTTTCAGCAATTACTTAACCAAGTCTGCAATCGGGTTATCCGAGCAAACTATTCTGTGGTGGGGAGGGTTGCGCGGTTCTGTTTCTATTGCTCTAGCGTTGAGCGTACCTGCTAGCTTGCCAGAGCGAGATAAAATTATTGCTACTGTATTTGGTGTAGTTTTATTTACGCTGCTATTTCAGGGGTTAACCGTCAAACCTTTAGTGCAAAAGCTCAAATTAATCGGCGACGGACCGTTACGCCAGCAGTATATGGAATTTGTGGCGCGTATTGTTGCCCTCAAGCGCGTTTTAGACCACCTAAAAACAGACCAGCGCCCAGATATAGAGCCAGAATTTTACCGCTATCAAGAAGCCTTGGTTAAAGGCGGGATTGAGGATCTGCAATTAGAAATTAACAAGTTACAGCAGGAGTATCCTCATCTTCAAGACTATGTAACAGAGCAAGTACGAGCAGAACTTTTAGCAATTGAAGCCAACACTTACGCTGAATTTGTCAAAGCCGGACGGTTGAATAAACAGCTATCCCCTTGGCTATCAGAAGTAGTAGGCGCTAGCGATGAGAAAGTTAGTTAAGTAAAAAGCTTCAAACCGAACGCATACAGACTGTTCGCGGCATGGGCGATCGCTTGAAAGTTTAATCGATCGCGATCGCCATATTAGGGTTTTCATGAAAAAACTCTCATAAACATTTCATGACCAGTTCACCAAGAACTGTGAAACTACAAGTTAAGTACCCAGATATAATTTGCGTGCTTGTCAAGTCAATTTTAAAGGGTAAAAGTTAAGAGGAAAGGCAAAGGAAATTGCATCTATTTTCGTTTCCTTTCCTTCTTTCCTACTACTTGCTAGCTGGAAATCTGTCGTTCAACTCGATCGCCTCACGCCTGAAAGTTTGATTAATTAGTATCAAACTTTCAGGCGATCGCGGGTAACTGGTAAAATGCTCTGCGTCCTTTCTTCTAAACCTGGACGGTATTGCAACCAGGCAAACATAGCTGCCGTACCGAGAAAAATCAAAGTAATGGCTGCTACTAGCTGAACCATAAGGTCATAACGCATAATCTGTTAATTTTGCTAGACGATATTGTAATGTTCCATGTGGACGTTCGTAACAGGCACTCCCAAGTCGTGCAAGGCTGCCTCTACTTGCTCCATCATTTTTGGTACAGCGCAGATGAAGTAGTTACGAGTTGCGGGACGTTTAGGGATGTAGCGTTGCAGCAACTCTTTGTCAACGTAGCCACTTTCTCCCGACCAATCTTCTGATGGTTCTCGCAGCACGTGGACCACTGTAATGTCTAACTTGTCTTTTAAAGCCTCAATTTCTTCGCGATAAGTAATGTCTTCCCACGACTTACTAGAGTAAATCAACAGTAAAGGACGTTCGTCTTCGCGTTCGGCTAAGGTGACAAGCATACTCATAATTGGTGTAATGCCTATACCGCCAGCAATCAAGACAAATCCGGCTGTATCCTCATAGCGGTCGGTGGTAAAAACTCCATAAGGACCGTCAAGGTAAGCTTTCGTGCCTGGTTTTACATCTTTGATTGTGTTTGTAAAGTCTCCTACAGCCTTAATCCCAAACTCTAAGCGATCTGGATGTGTGGCACTAGAAGCGATAGAAAAAGGGTGTTCTCTCATCCGAAACGGAGAAATTTGCAAAGTTATCCAAGCAAATTGACCTGGTTGGAAATTTAGCCCTTGATGGCTTCTCGGTCGCAAAACTAGATTCCAGACATTACCTCGGTGGGGAATTACAGTTTCTACCAAATAAGGTTTTTTGAGCATAAACAAAGGCTTGAGCAAGCGGACGTACAATAGCAGCCACAGCGCCGCCGCCGCCATACCCACCCAAATAATTTGCTTCCAGAATAGTTCTAAATAGTTGCCTACACCCAAAGCATGACCTAAACCAAAACCAACGGCGATCGCTGCTAAAATGCCATGAGCAAGCCGCCAAGGCTCGTAAGGTATATGCAGGCGTTTGCGCCAAATTGAGGTCACAACCAGCGCAATCAGCGCCAATGTAGCTATTACTGCTGCTCTAGCCCGCCAAGGAGCTTGAAAGAAATTTAATAGTTGCAGTGTTTCTGGGTTGTCGATAAACAAAATTAATGGATGCACAAGGATGAAAAAGAAGGCAACTACTGAGGTGTAGCGATGAAACTGAAGAATTAGATCGATTCCGTAAGAATCTTCTATAGGGTGGAGCCGAGCAGTTAAAGCAAATTGCATTGCCATCATTGCTAGCCCAATGAAGCCAAGGGCGACAGAAAATTCTAGCCAAAAGCTCCGTTCTGCGTTTGGTGTAGGCGGGTAAAAAAGTAGAACCAGTAAGGGTAAAACAATAATTCCTAAATATACAGCTATCCAAGACATCCCAATAACTATGGGATTTCTCATTAGTAGACTTCTCATCTGGCGATCGCCTCCTAATTTTGCTACGGTTACAATCTAAGTGCTGCAAGCAGATTAAAGAGTAGGGAGTTAATTACACTCAAGGCGATCGCGCCAATCAAAGCGCTCCAAATTCCATAACGCAAGCGAAACCCTGGAACTATTGCTGCTGCTAGTCCGAAGATAATTGCATTCAACACAAATAGAAACAACCCAAACGTTAGCAAAATCAAGGGAAAAGTAAAAAACCCTAGTATTGGTCGTAAAATTGCATTCAAAATTCCAAATACTACTGCTGATATTGCTGCTTTACCAAAACTGTCAATTTCTACCCCTACTGGTAGTCGAGAAATAATCAGAAAACTAAGCGTGGTAACTAACCAAGAAACAAATAATCCAGTCATGGCAAAAACTCCCACATAATAACTATTTGATTTCGCTTGCGTCTGTTTGTGCTTCTAGTATTGACAACAAAAGTTACTCAAAAGTGATACATATAAGCCAAGTTAGCGCCCAATATACTTGGTTAACAATAACCCTGTTTAAACTTAAAACATCTACTAAAAGGTAGAACTTCTTGCAGCGCTTCTAACTTCTTCAATTTCTCCAACTTCAAAAATCAACGTAAATTTTTGACCAATCTCTTTTTCTAAAAATTCTTCTAAAAGCATTACTTGTCTTGGAGTTACAGGTTCTTTACTCCGAACGCTCAAGCGGACTTGAGGCGGGTTAGAGAACCAATTAACATCGCTGTTAAGTAATACCATGCGTTGCAATGTAAAAGTTCGATTTAGCAGTGCTTGCCTAACACTAGCTTCAAGCTGAGATTGCCTGATTAATCTAAATAGCCCTGCACTCAAAGGGACAATCAGTATGCTAGTAAAAGCCAGCGTCCAAAGTAGAGCTTTACGCGCACGCCTTACAGAAGTACAACCTGTAATTAAAAATGTCAGCATACAAGAAAGAGTAATGCCCAACAAATTAGTTAAATAAAGCAGAGTTGCACCCAGACTAAGCCCCCAATTAGCATGAGCTAAACCTAAACCAACAACACAAATTGGTGGCATCAGCGCAACAGCGATCGCCGTTCCTGCTACACTTTCAGAAATCTTCGGCTGTACTTTAGCAAAACCACTGATCCCTCCAGCAGCAATAGCTATGCCTAAGTCTAGTAAAGTGGGTGCTGAACGGCTGATAATCTCGCTACCAAATACGGGCAAGCTTACTAAATAGCCGATAAAAAAAGCTAAAGCAATTGCCAGAAAAGTTCCCACTAAGATTGCTATTGAACCTTTACGAAAAAGGATAACATTGCCTTCTAATGCTCCAAATGCTACTCCGCGAATTGGCAACATCAAAGGAGCAATAATCATCGCCCCAATAATTACCGCCGCACTATTGGAAAGCAGCCCTAATGTAGCAATTACACAGGAACCTAAAATCAATACCAGGTAAGTAATACTTATGGTCGATTCTTCTAGCAATCCTCGACGCATTTCCTCTACTTGCTGTAGCGGAATTTTTTTATCTTTTAAGTTATTAAAGCGAGCGCGTATATTGTTTATCTTTGACAAGCTGCTATTCCTTGTATTTTGGTTGCAAGCAGGCAAGAGGCATAAAAAAGCGTTTTAATACCCTATAGTAAAACGGATACTAACACCTAAATTCATTGATAAAAATTTATCTTTTAGCGATCGCTAATACCTGTTGCAAATTTTAGGCTCTATTTCTCCTTGCTAAACGCCGCCGCTCTGAATCATTAGTTATACTGCCCAAAAAATGCATAACATTGCTCACAGTGTTATCAACGCTAGTTGGCGATGAGCTACTTAGGTTGCGTAAGCCGTGTAAATCGATGACGCTAAATCCTACTTTAGAAAAGAAAGGAATTAAGCAAAATAGAAATGTATCGACGGTTTGATTAAAAACCCCAAACCCAGAAGGACCAAGAATCCACACAACTGGATAACAAATCCATAGCACTGTGAAATAGGTCGTTAGGCGATCGTAAAAGCTTGATAACTCCGCTCCTTGGCTTCTAGTTTTGGCACGCAGAGGTCCCCAAATTCCGCCTAAAACAACCAAAAAAGCAATAACTCCGTTGATATACCACAAGTATCTCACCCAAGGTACTGTCGATAAATCAGCAACCAAGCCACAAACGACGACAATTACTTGTGTCATCATCAATGAAGCAATTAGCGTCCAGTCTTTTTTTTGTAGATGGTGCATTGCTGTCCAAGATAAGGCTAATAGCAACAACGGTGTAGTTACAACCCAATCTATATAGCGGGCAAAATGGGCAATTTGCCCTGCAACTTCAATTTTTCCCTGTTCTAATTCCCCATGCGGCAAAGTCATTGACAGATAAGCTAAACCTGACCAAATAGGAATAAAAGACGCAACTAAATATTCGTATCGGGGAACGCCGCGCGGGTTTTTGCCTAGTAATATAAAGTGAATAGCACCGATCGCCATGCCAATAATGTATAGCCAATGAAATAAAGCTTGCAAATCCATAATTTACCTCACAATCGTTGAAAATTGGACATTTTTAGAGAATAAGACGTTGTGTCTACTTATAAGTCCAATTTGCTTTCTGGCTATTCGTTTTTTTAATGAATCATTATTACAGTTTGCTTTTTATCTATCTACAGAGTGAGTTAAATATTAATTTTGCTGTCAATCTGAAGTACAAACAATTTTTACAGGCGTTTAAAAGCTTGAAACTTTCTTGAGTTTCTATTAGAGGAAGAACAGATACAACACTTCACAAAGATTACAGCCTAAAGTTTATTGTTTCTAATTAAGTTCAACTTATTTAAAAAAGTCTATTTTTAGCATTGTCTGGAAAAGTGAGTAAAAAATGACAGTTATCACTTTCTAGTCACATTTGTCTCTAAAACTAAATTTAGGTAGAGACTTGCACGATCGCGTAAAACTATCGAATCCGCTTTAGTTGTGGGATTGCCCTACCATACCCTCTCGGAGCGAACAATATGACAGCAACCGCAACCAAACAATTGCTGGAATCTCAATGGCATTATTTGTCAGTAGAAAAAGTCACTAGACATTTAGAGAGCGATCTAGAATTGGGCTTGACTGCTAACGAGGCGGTACAGCGCCAACAGCACTTTGGGGCTAACGAAATCAAGAGTAAACCAGGAAAAAGCCCTTGGCTGCGATTTATCGGGCAATTTAACCAGCCATTGCTATACATACTGCTGATAGCTGGAGCAATTAAGGCTTTACTCGGCTCTTGGGCAAATGCGTGGGTAATTTGGGGTGTTACAGTCATTAATGCCATCATCGGTTACGTGCAAGAAGCAAAAGCTGAAAGTGCGATCGCTGCTTTAGCCTCCTCAGTCACCACCGAAGCAAATATCATTCGTAACGGGCAAAAAGTACGAATTTCTTCTACAGAGTTAATCCCTGGCGATATAGTGCTACTCGCCTCTGGAGACATAGTACCAGGAGATTTGCGACTAATTAAAGTCCGTAACTTGCAAGTCAATGAATCAGCACTGACAGGTGAATCAATTGCCGTAGAAAAGGACACTCAACCGCCTTTTGAGCCAAAGTCCAAGCGAGAGATGGAATATCCCCCACGCAACCCCAAGGAGCCTTTGCTGTCGGGCAATTTGTTAAAGCGCATTTTGATTATCTCCGCCTTTAACTGGATTGTCATCTTTGGTGTATTTAAATGGGTGCAACAATCTACGGGAAATATCGATTTAGCTCGCACAATGGCAATTCAATCTTTAGTAGCGGGCAGAATTTTCTATCTTTTGAGCATTAGTCAATTAAGTAATGATTTCATAGGTAAGCTGCAAAGAAAAGCAGTAAATATCGATACTGCCCCAGCAATTGTAATTGGTATTATCGGTGCTGTAATTTTACAAGTGTTGTTCAGTCAATTGAGTTTTATGAACAACTTATTTTATACAACGACACTGAACTTAAATCAGTGGTTTATCTATCTAGTTGTAGGCTTGCCAATGATTCCGACATCTGCTTTAGTCAATCGCTTATATCCTCATAACTAAGTGGCTTACAAAAGAGATAACTAAGATGAATAATAATGAATTATTAAATGACTTTGCACAAACACAAATAAACTTTAGGCAAGAAGCTCTAGAGCTAGTAAAGGTCGTTGATGTAAGACCGAACAAAGAAGAAATAAATGTAAAAGTGCAATCTGAATCGACAAGTTATAGCAGTGAAATGCTTTTAACTGTTATTTATTTTTTTGTGTTTGCTGTATCGCTAATAATTATTAAATCATTTAAGTCTTATCAAACCGGAAAAATTCAAGATGCTACCTCCAAACGTTCAAGCCAAATTCCTTGTAAACTTTGTCGATTCTTTAGCCACAACTATTATCTTAAATGCGCGGTACATCCAGACCTGGCTTTAAAAGCAGAAGCAATTAATTGCCCCGACTATTATCCTAGACATAATATTTATAAATAGACAAATATTTACCCGTTTATTTAAATATCGTTATTTATAGGGCGGGCGATATTCCTACTTTTGAATATTGAGATAACGCATTGTGAAACTTGGTAAATGGATTGGCTTATTAGCTACAATTATTTCTCTCTACATTCTTTGGCAAATTCGAGAAATACTATTACTTTTATTTACAGCAGTGGTGTTAGCGACAGCAATAAATCAGCTTGTACAACAATTTCAAAAACTACACATTAAGCGTCCTTGGGCTATTTTTATAAGTGTCAGTGCTTCATTTGCGCTGTTTATTGTCTTTTTGTTGCTGATTGTGCCGCCTTTTGTTGAGCAGTTTCAAGAACTTGTAAAACTCTTCCCCAATGGACTGACACGGATTCAAGATTGGTTAAATACTTTGGAAGATCGTATTTTAGGATGGTATCCAGATTTACCCGATATAAATGTTCTAGTTCAACAAATAGTTCAGCAAGTTCAACCTTTAGCCAACCAGTTATTTAGGAATAATTTTAATTTTTTGTTTCTACCTATTAGCGCTATATTGCAACTGCTTTTGGTATTAGTTTTGACACTTATGTTGCTAGTTAATCCCCAACCTTATCGACAAGGATTTATAAAACTGTTCCCTTCTTTCTACCGCAAACGAGTTGATGAAATTCTTTTGCTTTGTGAGTCAGGTTTAAAGAATTGGACGGTAGGTGCTTTAATAGAAATGGTATTTATTGCCGCTTTGAGTGGTATAGGCTTATGGATTTTGCAAGTACCACTAATACTCGCCCATGCTATTTTAGCTGGGGTACTCAACTTTATTCCTAATATTGGACCAACCTTGAGTGTTGTATTACCAATGGCGATCGCTCTATTAGATGCTCCTTGGAAAGCAGGTGCAGTTTTAATTTTGTACCTAGCAATTCAGAATATTGAAAGCTATTGGTTAACTCCTACTGTCATGGCGCATCAGGTAGCACTATTACCTGCGATAACTCTCACGGCGCAAATATTTTTTACCAGCTTTTTTGGTTTTTTAGGATTATTGTTAGCGCTATAGCTCTACGCAAGAACATTAGGACAGTCTTTGAAGGCGGCATCAACACAATCACGAAAGTTATCAAATTCATCCCATCGCTGCCGCATCCAATTGTTCAGGACAAACCGCGAAAGCTTTGCGG
>NZ_JYON01000037.1 GCF_000952155.1 Aliterella atlantica CENA595
AACGTGGTAGCTGCATATCAATTATCCTAGCTATAAAGCGTAATCCTCCAAAATGCCACCGATAGATAGCTTCATCGCTAATTTACTTGCTATGCGATCGCACTACCAAACGCAAATCAATCAATGCGATCGCACGATCGCTAACGCCCAAGAAGGGCTGATTCACGTCAATGCTCTGCTAGTAGACGAAACATTGGACAACCAGCAGTTTGCAACGAATCTGCTGCAAATGCGATCGTACTATCAAGCTACGTTGGAGGACCAAAAAGGGCTGCTAAGTAGAGCAAAAGAGCAATTAGTTCATATCAACGCGCTCCTAGCAGAACAAATAGCCATGCAGGATAGAGACGGGCAGACTATCTCTATGCAGGCATCAACTATTAATAACAATTTAGCTCTAACCGAAGTTGTTGAACCCAAAGAACTTCCAGTAGCAGAGCAATCTGAGGATATCCCTACTCTCCAGGGCAAAGTACAAGCAATTGAGGAAAATCAGGAATCTAGTTTGGACCTAGAACAAATCAGTCCTGCCGATATACCTTCAGAAGACCAGCTTGAGGCGGGCGAGCAAAATCAGCCACAGTCATCAGTAGTGGATGAACTACCCATTCCAGAAATAGAAGCTCCTCAAGCTAATCGAGGGAACAAGACTCAACTACTCAAGACACCTCTGCTGCCACAGTACCAACACTTAACTAGATCCGAGGCAGTAGAAAAACTGTTGCAAGAGAATATTGGTACTATTCTTCACACAGATTACATTGTCCGTTCGCTCTACGGCAATCTAGAACCAGAAGCTTTCAAAGTTGAGAAGCAAAGGTTATATGAAACTTTGGGTAAAGGTATTGCTAAGGGTTTATGGGACAAAGTACCAGACCAACCTGGGTGTTACACGGTTGATATAAAGCTAGTCGATCGTGAAGTGAAGCCCGATCAACCTGCTAGTTCGCAGCAAGCGAAGGTTGCGAACGAGCATACCGCCACAGGCATCACTCCCAAAAGTAACGGAATCCTCAAGTTACTGCCTGCGTACCAGCACCTTAACTATACCCAGGCAGTAGCAACTGTATTACAAGAAAATGCTGGGCAAGAAATGGATTCCGAGAAAGTAGCGCGGATACTTTACGGCGACTTGGAGGGGAAAAACTTGAGTAAGGCGAAAGATAAGGTAGGCAAAATCTTGTGGACTGGCGCTAGGCAGAAGCGGTGGCAATCAGTAGTAGGGAAGCTGGGGGCTTATACTATGGTGTTGGAGAAAGTACCAAATCATTTACGCTCTTAATGCTCAACTACCAATATCTTGCAAGGCTTGCTAACAAAATATTATTTGGTGCTAGTATGACTCGATAGTAGTAAATTTTTAAGGGTCGAATGCCAATTAAACCTCACAAAATTTATGCTGTAGTCGGACAAAAAGGCGGAGCAGGCAAATCGAGTACGGCAGGGCATTTTGCTTACTGGTTGAGCCAGAAGCACTCTTTAATTTTCGTCGATGCCGACGGTCAGCAAAGTGCTTCTCCTTGGATGCAGCATTTAGGGTTGAAGACACTACAAATTAGCAATCCAGAACAGCTATTTGAAAAACTACCAATACTTGCGAAAGAGTACGAAGCAGTAGTTGTTGATGGACCTGGAAATGCTGGAGAAATTACAAAAGCTATATTAAGTCGCTGCGATCTAGCTTTAGTACCGACTCGTGCTTCAGAGTTTGACTTGCGTAGCAGTGCGACGATCGTGCAGTTTGTCAACCACGTCCGCGAACTTAGAGGTGGAAAGCCCGAAGCTTTAATTTTTATCAACGCGGCAAAAGTCAAGCGCTCAGTTCTTTTGCGTGAAGCGAAAGAAGCTTTGTCAGATTGTTCGCTCTTGCTTGCAAGTACGGTAATTTACGATCGCACTTGCATTACTGACGCTCCAGGACAGCAAAAAACTGTATTTCAAATCAAAGGAGAGCAAGCAGAAATGGCATCGGCAGAATACAATAAACTGTTTAAAGAAGTTTTGAAGGTATTGCATGGCTAGGCGCTCTCTTAAAGAAGCTGTAGAAAATTCACCGCAATTAGAAGCTTTTGTTTTTGGTCGGAGCGTATCAAACGAGCCTGCGCCCGCAAACACGCTGCAATTACTACCTCGAAAATCAGTTAATTTAACTTTTAGTTTTACGCGCGATCGTAAGCCACTACGTCACTACTACGATCGGGAAGAATTAGAAAAGTGGGTAGAATCTGATATTAAAATCAACGGTATTCAGTCGCCCCTTTGGGTGCGTCTTCTGCCTGGAAGTAGCGCGGATAATTACGAACTGGTAGCAGGGCTAAGACGCTACCTAGCAGCAGAAATCTTGAATTTAGATAGCGTCCCTGCGCTCGTTTACGATTGGAGCGATGAAGAAGCTTATATCGCTTCGCTCTCAGAAAATATTAACAGGCGTAGTTTTAGCGTTTTAGAGCAGTTAGATGGGACGTTAAACTTACTTGCTATAAAGCTTGATACTACGCTGGAGGGTGCGGTGCAGGCACTTTACCGCTTAAACAACGAGGTAAAGAAGGTTAACCAAAACGTTTTGGTTAGCGATGAATATGAAATTGTTGAGTCCACATTCAATTTTTTAGGACAAATTTCTTGGCGCTCTTTTGTCTCTACACGCTTACCGTTACTTAAGAAGCCGCCAGAAATTTTGCAGGCAATTCGCGAAGGCAAGATTGAATACACTAAAGCCCTAGAAATTGCTAAGGTAAAAGACGAGCAAGAAAGGCAAGACCTACTACAACTTGCTATCTGCGACTGCTTGTCGCTCACTCAAATCAAACAACACATTTTGAAACTAACGCCAAAAAGTCAACGAAAGGTATCTACGACGCAAGATCGATTTAGCGATACTTACAAGCGAATTAAGGCAGCAAAAGTCTGGGAAGACCCCAAGAAAGCAAGACAATTAGAGCGACTTATGGCTCAACTGGAACAGTTATTATAGGATTGATTTTTATATTAGTGAATTAGTGAGATAGGTTCTACTAAAAATCCCGCACTGCGATCGCATCTTCTCATGGCTTACCAAATCTCAGCTACCAAACTCCAGACCTACCATCGCTGCCCCCAAGCGTACTATTTCAGATACGAATTAGGTCTGAAGGCTCCTGGTTTCTTTGGTAATGCCGCACTCGGTACAGCCCTGCATCAAACGCTAGCTAAAGCCTACCGCGATTGGGACTACCTCAAACCTATACCACCTGATACCTGGTTCAATTCCTGCTGGCAGCAATACTCTGGTAATTTGAGTCCTAGCCAAGTGGAGGAAGGGCTAGAGATTTTAACAAATTATTATCAGCAGTTCATCGCTGGAGAAACTCCGATCGCAAGACCCCTAGCTGTTGAAGGCAAAATTCAGGGTCGCTTGGTGGTTAATGAATTAGAGTTCAAAATCTCTGGACGCTACGATCGCATTGACTATTTAGAAGACGGATTAGAGCTAATCGATTACAAATCGAGCAAAGAAGTCAAATTGCTGCCAGAAGAGGAGATCGATCTACAAATTGGTCTGTACTACATCGCTCTAGAGCAGAAATATCACTCCTGCTTACAACAGTTGAGCTTATTGTACCTGCGGACGGGGGAGAAGGTTGTACTTGAGGCGAGTAGCAGTTGTCAGCAGAAAGTAGAAGCTGTTGTGGGCGAGATAGCCTGGAAGTTACGTAACGATGAGCTTTGGGAAGCGCATACTGGGGAGCAGTGCGAAATCTGTAGCTACAAGCGCTATTGTGCTGCCGTTGAGGATAATCCCGAACCATTGCCATGTAATACTAGAGCTTCAGAGCAGATTCAGTTAGCCTTGAATATTTAATCATTCATAGTGACTCCACATCCTTAGCACTTTAACTGTATTATTATCTTTCAACACTTCATAAACTAAGCGGTGCTGAATGTTGATTCGGCGCGAATAGTACCCGCTTAAATTACCAATTAATTTCTCGTAGGGCGGCGGGTTCTGAAAAGGATTAATTTCTACGATCGCTAGCAATCTTTCTGCATTACTCCAAATGCCAGCATTAACTAGCTTCTGTGCATCTTTAGCTGCTTGCTTCGTCAGCACTATTTGCCAACTCAAGTTTTAGCTCCTCTAAAGTGATACATTCTTCTACTGGTTCTTTACTACCAAGGGCAATCGACTCTGCCATGCCTGGTACTGACATCAAATACAAGGTTTCTTGAATCGCATTCCAGTCTTCCTCGGCTATTAACACCGCATTATTTCTCGAACCTGTAATTAAAACTGGTTTATGAGCATTAGCTGTTTCATCAATCAAGTGGTAAAGCTTTGCCCTCGCTTGAGTTACAGATAGTACATCCATAATTTTCATCCCTGTTGCTTATTCAATTGTACGTTATTGCGTACAAGCTATTATTTTCTAATCTTGAATCATCTTTGCATTGCCGCCAAAACTTTACGCGCCACCTCAACAGGCACAGAAGCCGTTAGCGCCGCATCGCGCAAGGAAGCGCCCTGGTGCAGTGCTGTAATTACCTGTTGCGACGATGGTTTGGTAAGGAAATTGTGCTGTAATTCTACCTGTAGACGATCGCTAACTTGTTTGTTACCCGTTGCAATCTGCTCATCCGCTAAGACGAGTGCCAGAAACTCATCTTGCTTACCATCCATAATTTCTTGTTCTACTGGTGATAGCACTTTAGCTTGCATCTGGGATAGATCGCGTTCCACTGCTTGGATTTCGTCTGGGTTAGCAAACTTAAAATACTCGGTTAGGCTACCGATGGGATGATTAAAATCCCAATACCGATATTTAAAATAGCGTTCTACATTTCCCCGATTCGCCCAGGTATTCAGCACTTCGATTTCTACTACCCCATAGTGTAATCGCAAATCCCGATATATTTCTGCAAGTCTTTTGGTCATAGAGCGGGTAGTTATACCGATTTTATGCAACACTTGCCCCTCTGCCTGCACTCTCAGATAATACAAGCTGGAGAGCAAGATTTTTCTCATCTGGGCGCAATAGATCCGCAAATCCGTAAGGCGAATCCGTAGTTCGCCTGGCGGTAGTACAGAGCCAGAGTTATTAAAAATCGCTGCTTCCAATTGAGCTAATTTTTGCTTAATCTGTATTTCATGAATGGGATTAAATACAGCTAGAGGTAATATACCAACTGGGATTTGTCCTAATTCTGTGAACTGGTATGCATTTCTCCCAGTAACAGCATTGATTGAGGGCGAAGTCTCTATCAGGTTTTCTCTAGTGAATGCTGGCAATACCTCCAGGCGATCTATACCGTTGTTATGAGATTTGTGCCTGTGCCAAAGCTTCTTGAGTTGCTCTAATTCTTTGCCTGATAGGTAGATATCGAAGGCATCATACAGAGGTAGATGGGGAATATCTCGTGGTTGTCTTTTGATGATTAGGTTGCACGTTTCTCCATCATGGGCGAAGTGATGTTCCTTAACTTTACCCTTTTTGGCGATCAGCACTTTGCCGCAGTACGGGCATCTCAAGTTTGCCTTGCCGCTGGCTACATCCTCAATTTCGATTAGTTTGCCAGTAGCATCTACGCCGTACCGCAGCCACATACAATTATTGCCCAACTAAACAGTGTCTTAGCCCAGAAAGCTCTCGAATGCAGCATCATTAAGAGCAACAAATTATAATTTGGTTATTATCTTGAAGAGAGTATCGGCGAACAATTGTAGCAATATTCAGGTTTTAGCTTTTAAACCGACTATTCCACTTTAGTGTTGCTTCATCCTCAGTTTTTGCCGCCGGACCTTGTGCGCCACAATCGCAATAAACTGTTAGTCCCTCTCCATTCTGACTATCTTCAAACTCTGATTCAATGATTTCCAATTCACAGTTGCCGCAAAATGGGCAAGGCAAAAAATAGTCTTTGCCTTCTATTGTTTTTTCACTCATTACAAAACCAAATTTACTAAACAGATCCATTTAAACTGTCTAATGATTCAGATGTTAATGTATGTCAGCTTCAAAAAAATTATAAATGCAAAGCTCTTTATAGACTTCGCTCAACCACTGAATTTTTCAAAGCCTTCCGCCCAAGGTGTAAAGGCGATCGTTTCTAGTACATCATCGCGCACAAAAGCAGCGATCGCTTCCATTGCTTGTTTGTTATTGCTGCAGAAGACATCAACTAAGTTAGAAAATACTTCACAAATGACCAATTCATTTATATTAGTAGTTTGCGAGTGTAGACTATTATAAGCTGTTAATCGTTCGTTAATCGGCAGTTGCTTTTCCTTGCAAATAGCAGTTATGCAAACGAAATTATACAATCCTAAAGTAGCTAGATTTTGGAGAATTAGTAAGTGCTTTTTCTGTACCAAACAGTCTACAACTTCGTTATATATTGCAATGTGCATCTTTTTATCGATTTTCTGCCGCCATACGGCTAGTAGAAATTGTAAGCTTTCGTTTTTTACCAATTGCTCTTTTTCAGTTTTTTTAATCAATCTTTCCACGCAATACTCAGATTCATCGTGAATTCGCGGAACTTCATTGACAAAAATTGTAGTTAATAATTCAATGTAAACTTGGAAAATAGCTTGTGCTTGATTGGGATTTTCAGCTACTAACTTAAAACCTGATTTAAGCAAGATAACTGATTCATCAAAAGTTTTTAGTTTGTAGCAAGTTTGCAAAATATTCCAAAGATGGCGGTTGAACAATCTTAGCCTTTGGCTGCGGCTGGCATTTTCTCGCCTTTCAATTTCTGCTGGCGTAATCTGCTTAACGCGCAATTCACATTCTTGCATTGCATCAGTGCTTTTGTCAGGGCGATGGTTGAAGTGGGCGGCTACTGAGGTTACTTTGGTTGTTTTAGTGTAGTGGCGATCGTGCTGCTGCACTAAGAAAACGGACTCGTGACAGTTTGGGCAGATAAGC
Source organism: Aliterella atlantica CENA595 (assembly GCF_000952155.1). Classification (GTDB taxonomy): domain Bacteria; phylum Cyanobacteriota; class Cyanobacteriia; order Cyanobacteriales; family Chroococcidiopsidaceae; genus Aliterella; species Aliterella atlantica. The sequence goes on from NZ_JYON01000037.1 coordinate 6,909, forward strand.
CCCAGGTTGCGGTATGCTTCGTAATCGCAATCTGCCGCTTTAACGAATATGCCACCGTAGCGGATGGAGGATGCTAGTTGCATAACTTATAGTTCAAAAAAGGCGTAAACTAGCCATTGCTGAATTATTGAATGCCCGTAGGTTTTCTTGTTTTCCTCTAGAGGAAAACTATAGAATAGAACAGGGCTATTCTGAGAATGAGTGAACTTGCCGTGCATCACTTCGCGCTCGATTGAACCCTTGGGTGCATCTTGATTAGACTCATCGAGGGCAAAGCATCTCAATGATAGTTTATTAGGATATCGCTCAGTGTCATTTTTCGACCTATTAATAGTCGGTAATACGACCCATTTTCGCTTCCAGGGGTCGGGGACAGGAGCTACTATGCGTATTAGATTGGAAGCTTTATCTACCCAGATGTATTGCTCTGGAGTAGTCGATTGAACAGGTTGATAATGTTTTTGTTCGGGCAAAGTACAAATAAATTTCACTGCTTTAACTTCCAATAATAATTCTTTAAATAAGTTGCCAATTTACCACATCAAATTATCTGGGTTAGACTGGTCAATATTTTTGAGGTGTTGATACAGCGAGTACACAGTAGTAACGTCCAAGCTCAAAGTTTCTAATCTTTCTCGTCGCCCGTCGCTGTAAACTGCCTCGCGTCTTATTTCTACCCCTGGTATTCCAGAAATAACCTTATCTCCAAGGGTCAGTTCTAATAAAACTTTATCTTCTGTCCATTCGACTTGTTCCGGCGGCAGGGCTTGCTCATTATCACTTGACTTGAAATCACTTGACTCAAAGTGAATAATTGATGTAACCACTTTGTATAAGAACAATCCAGTTTCGCTGTAGTGATGTTCGCTATCATCAAGTAGATAAATTTTCACTATTTCCATGCTCCTGCTTAGGAAAAATGTTGTAGTCGATTTAGCCAATGGGTTCAGAATTAGGAGGCAGGTGGTAGTAGAAGGGCAATTGCACTGTTTAGCTTTGGCTCCCCATCAAGCTTAGAGATGTCACAGACTGTAGCTGTCCCGCAGCCAAGTCTCGCTAGCTTGTTCATAAAAGCAATCGCGCTCAAATCTTCCTCGTTACCAACAAATAGGCAATTGATTACGCCAGTGAGTCTTTTAGCAACATTAAGTGCTTTAGTTTCGCAGTCCGGCATTCCATCGCTAATGACTAAAGTCGCTCTGGGCTTGTAAGTAGCAGCAAGAAAAATCGCCTGCTCTAGATCTGTATTCCCGTTAGGGTGAGGAATAAAAGCAAAATCTGGAATAATTGCAGCAATGCTACTGAAGGCGATCGCTATTTCATTAGCAGCCTTGGTTCTCAAGTGAAATACGCTGCGTAGAACGTCAATTTTTCTTTCGCCACCATGTACCAGTTCATTCATTGATGAAGAGACATCGAGTAGTATTGCTGAATTCTCTCCAGAAGCATCAATCCGCTTGCTTACTTTCTTGAGCGCCCCACTTTCTGGTAACTGTGCTGCTTGAACGAGTATGGCTTCTAAAGGATTGGTAAGATTAGACATTTGCAGTTTCCTTCAAATTTAAGACTTTGCGGTAACTATTTAGTGTCGCAAAGTCAGGCGTAACGTCCCCCACTTCGTTCGATGTTTTCAGATCGCCTTGCCACTGTTTGGCTATCAAAGAGAGGAACGCCTTTAATTCCTTTTGCCGATCGTCAAACCAACAGTCCACACCTTCTCCCTCTAGTTCCATCGGTGGATGATACCTGTTACCAGTTAAATACAAACACCACTTCCAAGTTCCTTGGCAATCCTGTTGGAAATAAACACGCCTGTCTGCGCCGTTACTCCAGATGTTCAGTTCAAATTTACCTTCGTAGCCCCATTCCTTCAGCGCCCAAGCGATCGCGCTTTTTTTACTCCACTTAGAAGAGGTTGCAGCAGCTTTTTTCTGGTTTTCCTCCTGCCTGAACCTCGTTTCTGCTGCTTGTTTAATCCTTTCTCTTTCTCTTGCTTCTTTTTCTAATCGCAATTTCTCTGCTACTTCACGCTCGATCTCTGCTTTCTCCTGGGCGCTCACTACCTCTTGCTCGGCAGCGACACGTACTGCGCCGCCACGCTTTAATGCTTCAGCCATCGCTAGCTTTAATAGTTGTAATAGTTGGTCGTCATTAAGTGTTGAAAAGTCCATCTTTGCCTCCTTTAAAACACTGCTGTATTTACAGATATAAATTTTGTATTGACAATCTTAGTGTATGCTAGAGTTAAAGTATTGTCAATACAGATAGTTAAAATAATGTTAAGCTGTCAATACAACCGTTAGACATTTGTTGGAATGCGCTTACAGAAACAGTTTTCCTTTCAATCCAACCAGCAGTATCAAGACTTGGCTTCCTTAGCTCACAAGCATGACTATAGAAGTGTTAGCGCTTTCGTCCAAGCGATCGCCATTGGGCAAATATCATTGGGGAGAGTGACGTTATCAAAGCTGGAGCAGCAGACAATACTTACAGCAGTATTGGCACTTACCGAACGTGCCGAACTAAAAGCAGCCAGAACGCTTGCTAGTTTCGCGTTAGATAATTTGCTCCTTGAGGAAGAATTGACGAAGCAGCTAGATGATGCCGCAAGTGCGATCGCCTCGCCTTGGATTGAAAGAATTGAGGAATATATTGATAGGCAGCAACCTTTTGGGCTTTCCTACCAGGACGGGGCAGGCAGAGTGTGGTCGTACAATGTGCGCTTTGCACAAGTTATTTGGCGCGAGAAGCGTAACTATCTGGAGTGCTGGTGTGAGGAAACAGAAGGCAATCGAGATTTAGAGGAGCTTCAACATAATTGGACGCTGCGCTTAGACAGAATTATAGATGCGGCAATTGTGCCACTTGAGGGCGATTGGCATGATGGGCTAGATTGCATAGATGTAGAATTTCAACTACTTGACGGATTTGCTCATGCTTATGCTCGTCGCTCTAGCGACATTACTACTAATTGGCAGAGCATTGAACCGCCTATTAAGCAAGTCCAAAGGCGTATTTCTAACACCTTCTGGTTTGTTAGAGAAATGCTAACTTATGGGAAAGATTGTGTTGTTGTTGTGCCAGAACCAGTACGCGATCGTATGATTGATGAACACAAAGCTGCAATCGGGAATTATCAACATAGTAGGTAGCTTCTTCTGCTTAATACTCAAATTCACTCATCGCAGAACTATATGTATATGTAAGTACAGGTTCAATCTCTCCCCGATAAGGACGAACATCGATTATGTAAGTGTCTTTGTCTTCTTCATCAATCCACAAATTGTCAAGACGAACACCCTCAATTTGGAACAAATTGTCATCAATTTTGATAACATTTCCCAACTCTGGCAGCGATAATACAACATCATGCCAAAGATAATCTGTTATCGGACAGTGTTGACATTCAGGATAATTACCCAAAATCGAAATTTTAAAAGTTTCAGGTTGATTTACAAAATTCATTTTTGCTACCTTAAAGTATAAAATCACTGTGGAAAAGGATGTTTTGCTCTTTGCAAGTAGTTCGGCGCATTTCCAATACCTTCTAGTTTACCCGCGAGATGCTACCTTATGGCAAAGACTGCGTTGTTGTTGCGCCTAAGTTAGTACGCGATCGCTTGATTGATGAACACAAAGCAGCGCTTGAGAATTACAACAGTTAATCTTGATATTCTGCTAGTTTTATCAAATTTTTGTAAGTATCGTATTTCTCTATCTGTATCAAAATTCGATCGGCATGATAAATAACATACGAGCAAGCGATCGCTAAAATACTGTAGTATATGCCGTTGATAGCTTGCGTATTATCTTTTGCTAATATGCTTAACAATGCTGCTAGTAGAGTAACAACTGTAACAATTGCTAAAAATTGGTATAGCTTTGTTTTGTATGCTTGGAAAAGGATGTTTTGCTCCTGAGAAATTAGCTTCCTAAACGAGCGTAATTTTTCTTGGCTAGCTAAACTGCTAAGGTGCATTGCGTAGCTGGCGTTTTTCAAGAGTTGGCGACGAGAAGCAGTCTTTTTTTGCAGGAATACTTTTACAGTATTGCTAGCAAGGGGATATTTCGCTAGGGGTAGTTCAGACTGGATGAAGTTCAGGTATTGTAATACAGTCACCATTTCCAAGTCATAAGTAAATAATAATTTCATAATTAATTGCAAAATCTTCATTCTTGCTTGCGCGTTAGCGCTCGTGTACCTCAAGAATTCACTAAATATTACTATGCTGGCTGAGTCTTTAGAAGCTGCTTTAGAACATAGAGAATTTAAGTAACTCCAACAATTCTACTTAGAAGCGAATGAGCAACAATAAAGCTTTATATGAAGTACCGTATTAGTCCTGATGCTTCTAGAAGATGTTCATATTGAGAATAGTAAGTAATTTATTGCTTTATTTTACTTGCTTAATTCCTGTATGAAAGCTGCAAAATTATTAGTAACTTCTTTGTTTGCATTCAGTTTTATTGGTATATCTCCTCAAACCGTCAAAGCGGCACTTTCTTGTGAAATGGATACGGCTATCAATTATGCTAATGGTTCTTTAGCAAGTTGCATTTTGAATTTTGATGTCAATATTGGGTTGAGTAACAATCACTTTGTTTGCCAGCAAAAACAATATATCTCCTTTGATGAGAAAGGACAGTTTAGAAGTTGTACTCTTGCTCGTGACTTGCTTCTTAGGAAAGGCAATAAAATTACTACCTGTCTTGCTAAAGGTGAAGTATCTGTGAAAATCCTCAACAGTGGCAACCAAGAAATTACTTGTTCAAGAATGGTTGCTAATCAATAAATAAATAAATAACTTTCGTTTGTATTCTTGGTACTGTTTGTCTTTGCTGTGCCAATACTTTTCTATAGATTCACGAGCGATCGCACTCTACAGGTAGGGGTTACAATCAGTCCATCTGTAGTACCCAGTAAATCACAGACAGTAAGTCGAAATATCATCACCGATTCAACAATCTTGCTACTCCACTACCAAGCAAGTAAAAGACGAACACTACAACTGCTTGAATTAGATAAGTCACGAGTAGAGACTGATATAGTTGGCGATTCTGTTGCTGAAATAACCTATGCCACAAGTACCACTTACCCTGAATATAAGCGGCGGTGAACAATAAGGATAATAACAGAATGCTCCACAAGGGAAAATTGGCAAAACCTGTATAAATAGCGCTTACCAACAGTCCGACTCCCAGCAATCCTTTAATAAAATTCATGTTATTTTTGCTTGAACTGTTGGTACTGCTTATTTCTAGTTTCCCAATACTTCTTTACTGTCTCCCTGGCGATCGCTGCCTGCTCTAACTCTGCTCCCTGCTCCGCTAACAAGCGCTCCTTCACCTGTTTGCGCAAGTTTGAGACAATCTTACCGTTGACTTTGCGAGTCTCTGCCCAATCTATCATCGGTGCAGGATAAGGACTTTCATTCAAATACGCACCATCAAGAATTTCCGTTAGGCTATATCCGCGCAATTCTGGAACCCAGTGGTAAATGAACTTTAAGTCACCGCCAGATTCCTCCAGATTCTTATTGGGGTTGTAAATGCGGAAGGTATCGGATAAGGGATTAGTTACGCCTGCTTGCATCTGCCACTGCCACTGATTGATCGCTAGATCCGTATCTACTAAGTATTTTATGTAATGTGTCGCCCCGTGATGCCAGGAGATGCCGCAGTTGATGCACAGGAAGGTGGCGCACATCGCCCTCATCCGAAAGTTCATCCACCCCATCGCCAGTAGTTGCCGCATTGACGCATCTACCAGAGGAAAGCCTGTCTGACCCTCCTTCCAAGCAGCAAACAACTCTTGCTTTTCCTCATCTAATTCTGCTGGCGAGTAGTATCGATCGAATTCGCTGTAGCGATTGGTATCAAATAACTCTGGATGATTGTATAATCGCTGGGTGAAACTATCATGCCAGCGCAGGCGATCGCGAAACGCTTTGAGAGAAAATTGTGCTTTAGGATTATCGGCTAGTTCTGCCGCTCGTTCTTTGGTACGTTGGTAGACTTGCCTTACTGAGATAGTGCCAAAAGCTAGATGAGGCGATAGATGCGATGTAGCTCCTTGTTGGGTATGCCAGGGGCGCGATATTTTCCAATGGTAGCCGCCGAAGCGCTCATCCAAGAATGAGTCTAATGTACCGATTGCTTGAGTTTCGCCGCCCTTGAAATAAGTATTTTCTGTTCCCCAGAACTGGCTGTACTTTTGCTTCAATTGGCTAAAAGTAAGCTGGGGTATATCTAGTTTTAGCGCTGGCGTGTTGATACGTTCTGGCGTTGGATGTAGTGGTTGCCGCACATAATTGTAGTATTGCTCTATCCACCCGTCTGTGCGTTCGCCAGCAGTTTGCAGGAAGTTGTTTAATCCTTGGTGGTAGCTGAGGTTGTGCTGCTGGTAGAAATCTATGATTTGGCGATCTCGTTCTATCCCGTACTGCACCTGTACATCATAATTGAAGAATAGTTTGGGGCGATCGCCTTTTTGCAGTAATTGGCTTGTAAGTTTTTGCAGTACGCTAACGCTACTTCCCTCAAACAAGTAAAGCTGACTCCCTCGCGCTCTGAGGTTGTTATCCAAATCTTCTAGAGACTCAAACAAAAACCTCACTCTAGCTTTACCTACTGCCGCTTGCTGATAAAACCAGGGGTCGATGATGAAGCATGGTAGGACCTCAGTATTATCGGCTGTTGATAAGGCAACGATTTCGTTATCACTCAAGCGCAAGTCACGCCTAAACCAGAGGATGTGCATTCTTAGTCTGTACTATTATTGTACTACTACATTTCTATTATCCTAGTTTTTGCAGCGATCGCCTATTGTATTTACAGTTAAAGAGCAAATACTGAGGAGATCTAAATGTCAGTGCTGGTTTTGTGCGTAGGGATTGCCAAGGAGAGGGGCGCGACAGTACCATACTCTCATCGCAAGCTTAATGGAGAACTAGGAAAGTTTGGCAAAAAAACTAGAATCAAAATGGCGGGGTCTGCTAGAGTTCTCATCAACGCTATCGAGCTTGGAATTATGCGTACAATCGAGCAAGACGATTTAGAGACGCACTCCCTCTCTGTGGCAGTCCCAATCAACCTAACAGATTGCGACGCATTTCTGGAAATATGCTGGCAAGGGGTTGTTGAGTGGGCAGAAAAGGTGGGGATGAACCCAGGTTTTTACGCCGTGTCAATAGTGGGAGAATTTGCGGGAAGTGAAGAAGGCTATCATGATGGCGCACTAAAAATGGGACACAAAAGTTTCGCCTGGAGACGCACCGCAGATCCCAAAGTATCTGAAAGATTTTTGCCGCAACCCTATTAGGAAGCTGCCAATGAGCTTGCAATCGCGCTTTTGTAGTTAGTTTTTTCACTAGCCATATTTCATAATCAATAAAACGTTTTCCTTATCCTATGAACTCTGACAACTTCATCAAAATCAAGCAACCAAATAGAGCTACACCTAAGCCCCAAAAGCCAACTCAAGAAGCACCTCCAGCAGAAGTAGAACCAACAGCACCCTTAGAGATAGAACAGCCGGAACAGCCAGCACCCGCAGCACAGCTAGAGTCTTTGGCAGAAGTTACGCCAGATCAGTCGGTTTGCGGGACTGGATGGAGTATTACCCAGTTGTTGAACGAATTTAGCGGTAGGTAAAGTTGAGAAAAAATGAAAATGCATATAAACGATACTGTGAAAGTACGCCTAACACAGCAAGGAAAACAATATTTGCAAGACCAGCACGATATGCTGTTTGCGAATCTTCCTTTGCACAGAAAACCAGCTTTCAAACTACCTACTGAAGATGCCGAAGGTTATTGTAAGTTTCAATTATGGATACTTTTTAAGGATTTCTCTGCTTATTTTAATAGTCCGCAATTTTTCAGTGAACTTCCTTTTCAAGCTGAGATTGAAATAGTTGACAGAGGAAATTCACGATCGCTTGATTGATGAATAGGTTGCTCCAAAATTAACCATTTAGCTTCCGAAAAACTGAGAAGCCAGCTTTTTCAAGCAGGTTGAAAAACTCAAATTCCTCTATTTCACCTTCTGCTGACACAGTTCTTTTGCGGTAGTTTCTGTTATCTTTCAATCTAGTCATTTCTCCTTTCAGTATCTCCAAGGCAGAACAGTTTGAATATTCAATATCTGTTGAATAAGAAATTAGTGATTCATTGATAATGATTTTAACTTTGGGCGGAAGTAATTCCAGCAAACTACATATTTTGGCTTCTAAAACATCCGCTTCTTCGCTAAATATTTCAATTTCTACTTTGTTCATATTCTCAATATCAAGAGTTACCAGTAAATCAAAGTTGTTTGACTTCTCCCTTCGGCTTTCAGCCAGGGGAGAAGTCAATAACTGTCACTTAACAGAAAGTTTTCCAAGAAGTGCGTTAGCGAACGCTTAACGAAGTTATCGCACTTTCTAATATTCTCGTCACAACTATCAAATTGAGTCTGAACTTGGTGCAAGCTATTTCGCTCTATCCCTAATTACCACCTGGAAGGGAGAGAAATAGCGCTGCACTATACAAAAACAATTTATTCATCTGTTTTTTGGTGTGCTAAAAGTCCTTTCTCCTTAAACTTCTCTCTTTTCTGAGGTACGAATCGTTTTCGACTACCTGATTTATCAGTTTATCTACTAATTCCGCTTTCAGCCGAGAATCCTTTTTAGTTAACAAGATATCATTAGCTGAGAAGTCGCTTGACAATACGGCTCTTGATTGGGCTACAACATAAGGTATTTGACTACCCTGATGTTTAGAGTTCTTCTCTAACTGCTTAATCTCCGAAGCAATTTCAGATGACTGGGCTAGCTCACTGGTTATATTTAAACCTATAGAAACCCTAAAGTTATAACTTAATTGATTATATAGAAGCTTAAGTACAGGAATGTCAAATTTATAATATTTGTAATATAACTTGTTCTCCTCTTGGATCATTGTATTCAATTCATTTTGGATTTTATCAAAATGAAATCTAATATACTCTTTTCGCTCCTGATTGGCGGAAATTTTATTCACTCCAATCGCCATATCGTGTATGGAATCTTGTACTTTTTCAGCTAATAGGAGTTGAGATGAAAACTGGGAGTAAACATCATAAGACCAGCGTTGAATCTCTTTAGCTGATGTGACCTGATTAGAGTTACCATAAAACTCTACATCAAAAACATAATTATCGTATGACACGATAGCTTTCTGAAGATTTTCCAGAGGTTTTTCTATTTCAAATGTTGAAATCCCGTAGTTATTTTGCAAAAGAGACAACAGTTCATCTGTAGATTTACGCAAGGCAAGAATTTTTGGACTGCTTTGCTCGTAAAGTTCTTTGTACTTGCTACTCTTGTACTGATGTACGCTTTCGCTTCTTTTTGATAAAAAGTCAAAATATTGTTTACCCAGATATATATATGCAAAAGTAGAAAGAAAAATACCAGCACAAACGACTATACTAAAAGGACTATTTAGCCAATTAAAAGTTAATCTTTTTTCTTCGTTTTTACTCATATTGGCAAGTTATAAATAATATTAAAGTTGATAAATCAAGCTAACGTATTCTGTTTGCAGCAAATCTAGTTCGCTCTACTTACCGATTGGTAGGTAATAAGAATAATCATCGGTAATGGGACCAGAGGAAACTCTTATCCCTACTCCAGCAGGAACAAACTCTTCATTAATATTAAACAACCACGAACCCCACAAAGCCGTGTATTCAACTTTTTCTACATCGATTGTCGGTAAATCTAGTAGTTCTTGATATACATACTGCTGCTTGACATACCATTCTGCATTCCCCGAACTTTTTACCAGTACATCATCTTTATACACTGCATAGCCTCCTTCTCCCTGCCTACCCAAAACAGGCTTGGCAAAGTACGAGTTACCAATATCTGCGGTAATTGTCGATGTTCGAGGAAAATATTTTAGGACTGTTAACGCATCTTCTCCAAAGAAGTCAGCCCCTAAATCTGTTATCAAACTCATAATCGTCTTGGGCTGTAAAACAAACCCCGACGCAAAGTTAACTATTGCAACTTGCCTTGAGGCGATCGCTTTTTCTAAAGCACCCTACAGCAGATTACCTTGCTCGTCTCGGTCGTATATCGCCCATTCCAAGGGATACCACATAAATAAAATGTCTATTTGGCGGTCGCTTTTGATGTAACGTAACCGCTTATCTCCAACAACTTTTAGAAATTCTAATGGGAATAATAAAACATCGTTAACAACACATTTAGCTTGCTGGGCTAACCAGTGCATTGTTCCCATGTCCTCAACGTTATTGAGGGCAGTAAAAGCTACAGTACATTCGCTCAAGTGTTTGCCTATCGATGCCGCAGCTTGGACGAGTTGACACCTCAAACTATCTCTTGCAACCTCTATCGCTTCAGGGTTGGGGTCTTCTAAGCCAAAATATTCGGCAGCATACTTATTTCCTGCCAAACACTCGAACAAAAAGCTCGGCGTTTGGCAGTTAATCTCGATAATCTTGTATTCCTGGGTTGCTTTGTTCCACGACCAATCCAGCCTCATCGTAAACGGGGTCAGCTTGTCAGATTTGATGACTTTAAGGCTCTCTGGTGGAAATCCCAAATCTAGTAACGTATCGTCTTCTAACCCCTTAACTACGTCCCAAACTTTTCTAATCACCCTGCCTGCATCAGCACTAGCTGCTTTGATTTGTGCAATCTGATTCGATGGGATTTTTTGGCAACGATACATCCCATAAGGTTGTTCTTCCTTCGTTAGCGGCAATCCTGTATCTTCATCAATTGGGCAAACATTCCACCACTTCAAGCCCATTTTGCGGAAAAATGATGCTCTATTGGGATGTTCAAATACTTCCATGCTCAACTTCCCCCAGATCCACCGCGACCAAAACTACCAAAGCCCGATCTCCCTACGCCTGTTCTGATTGGAGCAAATTTCGTTACTGTTGATTTACCCGTACCTGTTGTAGTGCGCCGATAGTAGCCGCCGCCAGTATAACCGCCTCCGTAACCACCACTTCCAATGAAGTAAGGATGGTTGACAGGATAGTTTTGATAACATTCTTTGGCATATTGTTGTTGCAGCGCCCTACGATCGCATTCTTCCCTAGAGTAGTTCGGTGTAGGATTACACGCTACTACTAGAGATGAAACCATTAGTATAGTTAACAGCCTGCAACTATTTGATTTAGAGTCAGCCACTTTATACTTTCGTTTTCTTACAATTAGTGACGCTACATATATTTTACCTGTTTTTCTCAATTGCTTTATTCAGGTAAAGTTTTTTAGCTACGCGATCGCACTTTTCATAGTGCGATCGCACTAACCCACTTATTTTGCTCAAGCGTAATTTCCCCTACTCAATTACTTACCTGTCTGTTAAATTATTGGTAGTACAAGCGTTCGCCCTACGCCTATGTCCTACCGCATTCAAGAGATCGATCGCATTGTTCGTGAAGCCTACTGCTCTAAATCGCCCGCAATAGAAATGCGCGACAGATTTATGCCTAATGTAGATTTAGACGAAGAGCAACTAGAACTATTTGCACAGTATGTCGCCGCACTACAAGGTATTGGGATTAACCTCCAGGATGAGCGCCTGCAAGATGCGCTTAATGCCTATCCTTACAACATGGAAGCTGCGATCCAAGCGGTACTGGAATATGCCCAAGTTTTGCAACAAAAACATCAAGATTTTCAAGACCAATATCACGCTACCAATTGTCTAACAAAAGCGTTGCGAGAGGGCTGGAAGCCTTAGCTATGACTCATGTGATTTAATTTATGTACTGATCTTGCTCTAAATAAACCATAAAGGTTTATGGCTTACTGCTAGCTCAACTCAAGCTCAACTCTCAACTACTGAAGCAATGAAACTCAACCGCTTTACTTCTGTATCTGCTCTAGCAGCAACCGCGCAGCAGGTAGTAGCTTTGTCTTCTGCTTTAGTGCTTTGATGCCGCCAGTAGCGTAAAGTGCAATCGCAGCTAATAACTCTCTTACAAGAGCGGGCGATTTCTCATGGAACGGTAGCAATGCACCGCCTGTAATCCGAGCAATTTCCTTAAATACTCTGCTTGCGCCTTGAGTATCGTAACCTTGAGATTGGGAGCTACTATCATGAAACATAAAACACCTCACACCTCTTAGCTTTAGTTGCTCTGCTAGTTCTACAGCTAATGCAGGATTTTCTTCAAAGCAATCACCAATATAGATTAGTGCTTTTAGCCCTGGCGCTTGAGTTGCTGCATCTAAAATCTGGTTAAGTGCCGTACCACCAGCAGAACAACGCACAGACTGTACTTTATCTAAGAAAGCCTTTGCTTGCGATGAGAACTCTGTCATCTGTTGCAATCGCCCACCACTGTGATACACAAGCGCAACATCTAATTCCCCTGGTACAGCCTCGAACATAGCCCCTGTAATTTCTTTAGCAATATTCCAACTAGCTTCGCGGCTAGCTGTTGCATCCATTGCAAACAACAAGCGGGGACGTTTGGGATTAGCGATCGCTTTGGCAAGTATTTCTTGCTTGGGTGTTGCAGACATCGCTTTGCTGGAGCGCACTTTGTCTAGAAAGTTACTGCTCTGTTTCTTAGCGGGCAGATTCTTCTTGTCTTCAGGCATCACCCAATTCCTCCAATAATTGTCTGTAAGCATCGTTAACTGTCTGTGCGTACCACGTGGGTAATCCTGATGTGTCTGGATGGACTTGGCGCATTATCTTTCGGTAAGCAGCTTTCACTTTCTCCAAAGATGCATCAGAAGTTAACCCTAATATTATCCAAGGATTAGTTTTTTCCTCATTATTGTCCTCTAAGCCAATTTCCGCAGCAACTTTAGTCCGCCAGTCTGGGTCTACTGCTTCTAGATAGGCTTCTAGTAGTTCTGCATCTGTAGTTAGTTCGCGATCGCATAACATTACTAATATCTCTGCAAGTTTGCTCAAGGTCAAAATAGCTAGATTAGTTTCTTTAGGTAATCCTAAAAAGTCTGCAATCAGCTTGCCCGTTACTGTCTCGTCTGGTTGCAAAGTTAGCTGAATTACTTCTCCGGCTCTAGTGGCATTACCATCCTCGTCTTGAGAGCGCGTTCTCGGTCTTCCCCTTTGGCGTTTTAAGGGCTTATTAGGATCTATTCCCATCCACAGACAAGCTGTTCGCAACACTACCGATTCTACTATTTGCCCGATACTAGCGCTTGCCTTTAGCTGCGGCGGTACTTTTTCATCTAGCACGTATCCAATTTTTGCTTGGCAAATCAGCTTGTAAAGTTTAACTGCGCGATCGTTGTCACCTTCCCAAGCATCTGCTGCTATTCGCCCAATATATCTAGTTGCTTCTGTTTCCGAGCCTGTCATTCCGACTGCCAAACGATATACTAGGCTATTAATACTTACAGTCGAGCGTTTCTTGACAGCGATAAATTCCTTGTCTTCTGATACTACCGTTCCTCCCGTACACAGACTTTTGCTAAATGGGTGTTCTTCTGCATATTCTTCTGGCTTTTGAGGAAAAAACTCATGAGGCTGTCTTAAGCGCCAAACTAGCTTCTCCACGCTGCGCTTGATTTTTTGCTTGCTGCCATTAGCTGCGATTTCTTCTACTTCCTCCTCGACGATTGCAGGTTCACGTTTGACAATATCTAGTACGTTTGGACTGACTGCTACTTTTTCAGTAAGGCGCAGTGGCAAAAATATGTCTTCTCCTGTACGCGGGTGAGCGATCGGCTTGGGCGATACCCATAGCAAATCTTGACGCTTGAACTCGATTGTTATTCGCAAGCCACTGTTGGCGATGGAGTCGATGTAGCGGTTATGCCAAGCCATGCTCTAAAATAAACATAAACGTTTATGGATTTAGTATAGTCCGCTCAGAGCAGTCGCACAAATCTTAAACATATGAACCAACCTGAGCCGAACAACAAGGTATCGCGCGATCACCTCCAGCTTCTCCTCGACCCTTACGATTCTTTGCAGCACTTAGAATGTGACGGGTTAACCCAAGTTTTTCACAGCGTCTATGGAGTTTTCTATAAAGACTCTGAAAAGAGAGTTTCTTACTTGGGAAAGCCTGTAGATTTGCCACTGCTGCCACTACCTATTGTTCAAATACTCGTTCAGCCTTTTGACTCGGATATATCAATAACTGGGCGATCTCGGTCAGGAATTGCTTATGTGCGATCGCTATAGTCGTAGCGGTTGATAATTCTTCGTGATTCGTGAGCGATCGCTTACACCCCATCATCTTCAAACTGGCGATCGCGTTCTTCAAACCACTGCGGGGTTAGACCCAAGTTGTAACACAAGTAATACAAATGTGTCGATAGTTCTTCCCAGCCAGCGTAATGCCCATGCTGCTCCTTCACTTGTGCCTCTGCAAGATCGTGGCATTTACCCTTGTGAACGTGAAGAACCTTAGTTGGCGTTTTTCCCATATCTAAAATGCTTAGATTAACAGCAGCAGCCTGCATCACGTCTTCAATTCGCTTGTTGCAAACGTCACAGGCGATAACAGGAATGATTACCCCTTCCTTTTGTTCAAAAATGACTTGAATCATGGTTATCCTCGTTTCGATATCTTCTCCCGTTCAGTTTAATTCTTCATGCGGCAAAACATAGAGAGCGCTTCTGCCTTCCCAACAACAAAATACATAAACCTTTATGGATTTAAAGGGCGTTTACTCAAGTACAAACAATAACGCTTGAGTAAATACACTGAGATTAATTTAAGACAAACATAAATTACCCCAAATTATTCCGTAGTCTTGTCAATTACATCTCTCCAGTTAGCTGAATATCATGTAGCAAGTGAAACAGCTTATTTCATACTATTACCAATACAAAACAGCTAAATGATTATCGCTAAACCACTATCGATTAAACAACCTGAAGCCGCCGCGCTAATCCGCGAGATGCGATCGCACGTTGGTTTAACTCAAGAGCAACTAGCTGGGCATTTGGGAGTTACTTATTCCACCTTGAATCGCTGGGAAAATCAACGAGGAAAACCCTCGCCGATGGCTATTCAGAAGATCGAGGCAATGTTAGAGCAGATGGGCGATCGCGGTCAGGAGTTGCTGGCGCAGTACACTTCTAAGTAAATAAGTAACCCTAGATATATTCTTAAGGCAAGCAGACAGTATTAGTTAAGTGCTAAATCAATATTATAGGTCTGTCGATCGCTACCTCAGTGGGAAAAGAAGCAGGGAGATCGCAAAACAATGAGGAGGCTAGCATTACTTACTAAAAGAAAAATTGCCGCTTTATCGGTGGGAACATGAAATAGAGAGAATGGCAACTCTACTGCCATTGGAAAGGAAAAACATGGTAGTATCACTAAACTTTGCCTTCTTAGACACCCACGATCCGCAATTGGTGCGCTTGGGCGCTCTTGCCGAACAATATTTTACTTCTGACCCTAACACCTACCTAATTAAACTGCGTCAATTTGGCGAACTGTTGGCGCAACTAGCAGCAGCAAAAGTTGGCTTATACGTCTCGCCTGACGAGCGACAAATCGACCTTCTACGCCGTCTTAGAGATCGCGGCTTAATTAAAGGAGACGTAGACCGCCTGTTCCACGAATTGCGGCGGACGGGAAACGAAGCAACGCACGCGCACTTTGACGACCAAAGAACAGCCCTAAGTAATCTCAAGTACGCTCGACAACTAGGTATTTGGTTTCATCGGGTATTTACAAGAAATCCCAGGTTTTCTCCCAGTCCATTTGTCCCGCCCCAAGATCCAGCAGTCGAAACCGAGGCACTAAAACAAGAATTAGCTTCGTTGCGTAGTGAACTTAAAGCAAGCCAGACAACAGCACAACTTGCTCAAATAGCTGCCGAACAAGAAGCGCAACAACGAGCATCAGCCCAAGAATTAGCACTAACTGCCCAGGCAGAAGCTCAAGATGCTCTAGAGCGTCTAGCGGCAATTCAAGCGCAAGCAATCGAAGCCCCAACCCAAACTATCCAACAAACTATTCAAACAGCGCAGCAAACAGACGTTGAGTTGGACGAGCGAGAAACGCGCCGTTTAATAGATAGCCAGCTACGAAGTGCTGGTTGGGAAGCAGATTCAGAAAATCTTACCTATCAGAACGGCACACGTCCCCAAAAAGGTAGGAACTTAGCGATCTCCGAATGGCAAACAACCCAAGGACGCGCCGATTATATCTTGTTTGCAGGACTAAGTGCGATCGCCGTTGTCGAAGCCAAGCGCCGCAGCAAAGACGTATCGGCAATGATAGACCAAGCCAAACGCTACAGTCGTGGCTTTGAGGTCAAAGCAAATGAAACTTTAGCTGCTGGAGGTCCTTGGGGAGAATTTAAAATCCCCTTTGCCTTTGCTACCAATGGTAGGGAATTTCTACAGCAACTCCGCACCAAAAGCGGTATTTGGTTTTGCGACCTGCGCCGCCCGAATAACCTACGCCACCCCCTACCTAGTTGGTACAGCCCTCAAGGGTTGCTCGATACCCTCGCTCAAGATATAGATGGAGCGCAGCAAAAACTAGCATCTGAAGGCTTCAACTACGATCTAGCCTTACGCCCCTACCAAATTCAAGTTATTCAAGCTGTCGAATTAGCCCTAGCTAACGAACGTAGAGAACTGCTTTTGGCAATGGCAACGGGGACGGGAAAAACTAAAACCTGTATTGCCTTAGTTTATCGACTATTAAAAACTAAGCGGTTTCGTAGAGTGCTGTTTTTAGTAGACCGCACTGCGCTAGGAGAACAAACAGCTAATGCCTTCAAAGATTCGCGCCTGGAGAACTTACAGACCTTTGCCGATATTTTCGATCTTAAAGAACTAGGCGACACTGCCCCCGACCCCGACACTAAAGTCCAAATTGCCACCGTACAAAGTTTAGTCAAGCGCATCCTTTACCCTGCTGACAATGCGCCATTACTTACAGCCGATTTATACGACTGCATCGTGGTCGATGAATGCCACCGAGGATATTTACTAGACCGAGAGTTGAGCGATACCGAACTAACTTTTCGTGACTTCGGCGATTACTTCTCCAAATACCGTCGCGTTCTAGATTATTTTGATGCTGTCAAAATTGGGCTAACAGCAACACCAGCTTTGCACACTACGCAAATTTTTGGCGAACCTGTCTTTACCTATAGTTACAGAGAAGCTGTAATTGACGGCTGGTTAATCGACCACGAACCACCGATTCAAATTGTTACAGATTTATCTGAGGACGGGATAGTGTGGAACGCAGGCGAAGCGATGGAGTTCTTCGACCCGAAAACTGGGCAACTCGACCTAGTTCACGCGCCTGATGAAGTCAAAGTTGAAGTAGAGCAATTCAATCGGCGGGTTGTCACCCAAGAATTTAATCGGGTCATCTGCCAAGAACTAGCTAACCATATCGACCCCGACTTGCCTGAAAAAACTCTAATTTTCTGTGCGACTGACGCTCATGCAGACATCGTAGTTGACCAATTAAAAACTGCTTTAAACGAACGCTACGGCAGCATTGACGATAGCGCCGTAGCTAAGATTACGGGCAATGCCGATAAACCATTGCAACTGATTCGCCAGTTTCGCAATGAAGTTAATCCCAAATTTGCTGTAACTGTGGATCTATTAACTACAGGTATTGACGTACCTGCAATCTGCAACTTAGTTTTTATCCGCCGAGTCAATTCCCGCATCCTCTACGAACAAATGCTCGGTCGCGCTACTCGTCGCTGCGATGAAATTGGTAAAGAGGTTTTTCGCATCTTTGATGCCGTAAATTTATATGCGGCGATCGCACCCTTTTCGTCAATGAAACCTGTTGTAGTCGATCCGAATATTTCCTTTACTCAACTAATTGATGAATTACAGACAGTCCAAGACACAGCCGCAGTCGAATTAATTATCGACCAACTTGTTGCTAAACTCCAACGCCGCAAACTAAGTAACGAGCGTCAATCAGCCATTACAGAAGTCGCCGGAATGCCTGTGGAAAATCTGGTCGAACACTTGAAACAAACTGAGCCAATGCAATTAAAACAGTGGTTTCAAGAACGTGCTGAGATTGCCCGCATTTTAGACCTGCGCGATGGCGGTACTCTACCAGTGCTAATCTCCCACCACCCCGATGGAATAAGACGGCTAGAGCAAGGGTACGGCAATGCCGAACAACCCCAAGACTACTTAGACAGTTTTGCAGCTTTTTTGAGGGATAACATTAATAAAATTCCTGCTTTGATAGTAGTTACTCAACGCCCACGCGATTTGACTAGAGCGCAGCTAAAGGACCTGCGGTTGTATCTAGATGGTGTTGGCTACTCTGAGAGCAATCTTAAAGCAGCATGGCGAACTACAACCAATGAAGATATTGCCGCTTCAATTATTGGCTTTATCCGGCAGGCGGCGTTAGGTGATGCCTTAGTTCCCTACGAACAAAGGGTAGATAAAGCGATCGCCAAAATTCTTTCAAGTCGAGCTTGGACGCTTCCCCAGCGCAAGTGGCTGGAGCGGATTGGCAAGCAACTAAAGGTAGAAACGATTGTAGATACTGAAGCCCTCAATCAAGGTGAGTTCAAAACGCAAGGGGGATTTACGCGGATTAATAAAATTTTTGATGGGCAGCTAGAGACGATTTTAGTTGAGATTAACGATGCTCTTTGGCAAGACGCAAGCTAATAGTTAGCCTAGCACTTCAGCATGAATTTACAGATTTCAGTTTGGATCGTCAATGCATTGTTAAGGTGTTGAAAATACTACAAACAAGCTACTTACGCTTATACAGAAGTTGAGTTAGAACGGAACAACAAGTAACAAAAGCTACTTGAAAACTTTAAAGCATACTGCTATTTAAGAGTAATAAATATGTGTAATGCGTGGAACCATAGCGCAAGCTGTGATTGTGGCTGGGGTGGTAGTGGGACAGGAGGCTGGAAGGGCGGGAGAGGGTCAAGCTATAACTTATCTACTGGAAGTTCATATCTAATAGATTCAAACTCAAATCGTGTGAAAATAGCATCTTTCGCTGCCAAAACGGAAGACGCTCAAACCTACCCAACTAAGTGCTGGTGGTGTGGTGCGTTAGTTTACTATCACACTAATGGTTATGGGGATTCAGTTTTATTTGATAGTTTAGGGGGATGTCCTTGGCAAGTCCACTCCTGCTGGCAAAATTACTGGAAACAAGAAAAATCTAGAAGACAGTCTATTACTGAGCCTGTTATCCTAAGAAGTTTGGAGTCTGACCAACTTAAACGTCTTATCCTTGCTGGGGCAATTCATAAATTAAGCAGCAATGGTTTCAAATTAACTGAGGAACAAGTCGCCCTTCAGTTAGGGATTTCAGTCGGGCAGCTAAGGCAAGAGTATCATCAGATCTACGACCTATATATGCAAGGTGGAGTAGTACAAGTACGTTTAAAGTAAGCACCCAGTAACATCCAACAGAACTTTTATATGACCGCTACTACTGATATCGTTCAAAAACTCTGGAGTTTGTGCCACGTCCTACGGGACGAGGGCATTTCCTATCTCCAGTACGTCACAGAGTTGACTTACCTGCTGTTTCTTAAAATGATGCAGGAAACGGGTAATGAAGACCAACTGCCACAAGGCTACCATTGGTCAGACTTAGTGGCAAAGGAGGGGATTGAGCAAATTACTTTTTATCGCGCTTTGCTGTTGGAGCTAGGAACTAACGGGCGATCGCGAGTCCAAGCTATTTTTGCTAACGCTCAAACTGCATTAAAGCAGCCCCGCATTCTCAATAAGCTAGTCACAAGTATTGACCAGTTGGACTGGTACTCTGCTAAAGCAGAAGGACTAGGGGATCTGTATGAGGGTTTGCTAGAAAAGAATGCTAGCGAGAAAAAGTCAGGAGCAGGGCAGTATTTTACACCCCGACCGCTAATTGACTGCATGGTAGAGCTAATTGCTCCCCAACCAGGGGAACTGGTACAAGACCCCGCAGCCGGAACGGGTGGGTTTTTAATTGCTAGCGATCGCTACATCAAGCAGCACACTGACGATCTATTCGACCTTTCCGAAGCCCAGCAGTCTTTTCAGCGCCATCAAGCTTTCTATGGTATTGAGTTAGTGCAAGATGCTCACCGCTTATTGTTGATGAACATGATGCTACACGGGATTGAAGGGGCAGTGGGCTTGGGCGATACTTTATCACCTGACGGGCAAAGACTAACTAAAGCTGATGCGATTCTAACTAACCCACCATTTGGGACGAAGAAGGGCGGCGGTTTGCCATCGCGGGATGACTTTACTTATCCTACTTCCAATAAGCAATTAGCCTTTTTGCAGCACATCTATCGCAGCCTGAAGCCAGGAGGAAGGGCGGCGGTGGTTTTACCTGATAACGTGCTGTTTGAAGATGGGCAGGGTCGCCAAATTCGCAGCGATTTGATGGATAAGTGCAACTTACATACTATCCTGCGTCTACCTACGGGGATTTTCTATGCCCAAGGAGTCAAAACCAACGTGTTATTTTTCCAACGCGGCTTGACTGAGAAGGGCAATACTAAGCAGGTGTGGATTTATGATATGCGGACGAATATGCCTGCTTTTGGCAAGCGCATACCGCTCACTAAAGTGCATTTCCAAGATTTTGAGGCAGCTTATGGCAACGATCCTAATGGGGAAAGTTCGCGCACTGACCAAGGAGAGGACGGACGTTTTCGCTGCTTTACACGGGAAGCGATCGCCAAACGAGGCGAAAACCTCGATATTTCCTGGCTGCGGGATGAAAGTTTGCAGTCTGGGGATAACCTACCGGAACCAGAGGAAATTGCGGCATTGATTATGACGAAGCTACAAACTGCAATGGAAGAAATGGAAGCGCTGACAGCATTGCTGGAACCAGATGAAGTAGATGATGAAATCCCTGAAGATTCTGAAGCGCTCTTGCCTGAAATACAATAAGTAACAGACCACCATCTCTAGTAGGAATTCATGCAAATTCAAATTGGAATACCAGATGATGTCGCCCATTCGCTAGAAGCAAAATGGGGCAGTCTAGAACAAAAATTATTAGAAATGCTAGCGATCGCTGCCTATCAGGAAGGTTCAATCAGTGCTGGTAAGGTGCGAGAGTTGTTAGGTATGTCTACCCGCTTAGAAGTCGATGCGTTTCTAAAAGAGAAGGGTGTATATCTACACTACAATGAGGCTGATTTTGAACAAGATATGTCAACCATGCAAAGGCTGGAGCAAAAGGGGCAGCTAAAGCACTAATGATTGTTGTTTCAGATACTTCGCCTCTGTGCTATTTACTACTGATTGACTTAATTGAGGTTTTACCTCAGTTATTTGAGCGAGTAATTATTCCGCAAAAAGTCCGCGATGAGTTGTTAGCCGCCGATGCTCCTGAAGTTGTTCGAGAGTGGATATTTCAGCCTCCAGATTGGCTAGAGGTGCAAACTATTACAGGTCAATTCGATCCAGCCTTGAATCAGTTGGATGTGGGAGAGCAGGAAGCGATTACCTTAGCTATTCAACTAAAAGTAGATTTAATTTTATTGGATGATTTAGCAGCAAGATGTGTAGCAACTGAGTTGCAGCTAGAGATTGTTGGCTTGCTGGGAATTCTTGGTTCTGCGGCAGAAAAAGGCTTGATTGATTTTCCTAGAGCGATCACTCGTTTGCAACAAACCTCATTTCGAGCTTCATCCAAATTGATTGACTCGCTTTTACAGCAGTACCAATCACAAGACAAATAGGAAAGGGGTTAAAGTTACGTAGGAAGTTGGTAACTCACGATTTAGATGCGCTTTTTTCAGAGTAGGACGACAGTTAACGAGTTTTTGGGAACAATAAATTTAAATGCTAAATGCTTGGCATAGTTGCTGAAAGCATGGAGGAAAAGGCTTGATACCTAATGAAATTGCTGCACTTCCTCAAGGATGGGAATTCGCTAGTCTTGGTGATGTGATTGAACTGAAGTACGGTAAAGGACTAACAAAGTCAAGCCGAGATGGTGGATGTTATGCAGTTTATGGCTCAAACGGGGTTGTAGGAACGCATTCAAACTTTTTGATCGAGAACTCTTGTTTGGTAGTTGGACGTAAGGGAAGCATTGGTGAGGTTCACATATCAGAACAGCCATGCTGGGCAATTGACACAACTTACTATATTGATGAGTTTTACAAACAACCTATCGAATTTTGGTTTTATCGGCTCAAAGCATTGCCCCTTGGACAATTGAACCGAGCATCAGCTATTCCAGGACTGAATAGAGAAGATGCTTATAGATTGCCTATTCCTCTTCCTCCTCTCAACGAACAACGCCGCATTGTTGCCAAAATTGAGGCGCTGAAGGCTCGGAGTCAGAAGGCAAAAGAGGAACTTGAGGCAATTACCCTGCTCCTAGACCAGTTCCGTCAATCAGTCCTCGCTGCCGCCTTTCGTGGCGATCTAACTGCTGATTGGCGAGAGAAAAACCCAGACGTTGAACCTGCATCAGTTTTGTTGGAGCGTATTTGTGCAGAACGTCGTTGCCGTTGGGAAGAAGCAGAACTGGAAAAGATGAAAGCTAGTGGCAAAGTGCCTACAGATGATTGGTGGAAGAAAAGATATAAAGAGCCTCCCGCTCTAGATGTATCTCACCTACCGCAACTTGTGGATGGCTGGACTTATAGCCTTTTAGAACCCCTTCTTTCAACAAAAAGGGCAGGTCTTAAGACGGGTCCTTTCGGTAGCTTGTTGAAAAAACACGAGCATCGGGCTAATGGCATACCTGTTTTGGGGATCGAAAATATTAGCTCTATGGGTTTTGTTAAAGGAAACAAAATTTATGTTGATGAAGCAAAAGCAGGAGAGCTTATTAGTTATGATGCAAAAGAGGGTGACGTACTAATCTCACGCTCAGGAACAGTGGGTGAAGTATGTGTTGTGCCATCTGGGATAGGTGAGGCAATAATTTCGACAAACCTTATTCGTGTATGTCTAGCAGAAAATTCTCTGCTACCTGATTATTTTTGTTTTCTATTTCGTGGCTCGTCGTTTATCTTGAATCAAGTTTCTGCTCTATGCTCTGGCAGCACAAGAGATTTTCTTAATCAGACAATTTTGAACTCCTTAATCTTTCCTATACCGCCTTGGGAAGAGCAGCAAGAGATTGTCCAAAGAATTAGAGCTATATTTGACTATTCAAACAAAATAGAAAACATAGTTTCAAAGCTGACTCAATCACTTGAATCCCTTAACCAATCCATCCTCGCCAAAGCCTTTCGCGGCGAACTGGTTCCCCAAGACCCCAACGATGAACCTGCATCTGTCTTGCTAGAACGCATCCAGGCAGAACGAGCAAAACAAGCAGCCGAAGCCAAAGCCGCTAAAAAGTCTACGGGTAAGACAACTGGACAAAGCAGCAGGAAAGCGAAACAGCAAGATTCAGAGTCAATTCAGTTGGGGCTGCCAGGGTTAGAGTAGTTGGACAAGCAGAAAGCGATCGCACTGTAGAGTAAGGATAAGAGTATTTTACTGTTACCTACTTTTGGCGATCGCCTTGCTATCAACTACCCTATCTGCGATCGCGTATTGTGGGCTTTGCCCAATCGCTTCCCCTCAGCTAAGTCTCTGGGACAATACTGTTGGTCTGACATCATATGCTGGGTCAAGTAAGCGATCGCCTACTACAAATACATCTGCTGGTACATCTAGCTTTACTCCCCATTCTGCTAATGGCAAGATTGCCCAAGTCGCAACAAATTCTGGAATACTGGTCGGGCGCTGCGCTCTGGGTACACCGCGCAATGCACAGGTGAGAAGCAATTGGTTGAAACCCTACAGTAGAGCATCTGCGTAGGGGAACGGGTCTTTTTCGCCTGCTTCTACTCGCTTCATAAAGGCGGTTAGCCCAAGAGCAAGAGCGCAAGTATTACGCACTGATGAGAGGTGTTTAAGCCAAGACCCTAACACTACTTCGTTCAAGTTATAAGAACGTGCGCTCGCGCCAAGGTGGATTGAATACCTGATTATTCAGTCCACCATTATTTTGCTGTGGTTACTGCTGAAATCCCATGCGGTTAAATCTTGACTCGCCGTCGGAGTCAGCTTTATTGCTCATCAACTTTTTCGATATCGTCAGGTGTACCAGAGGCAGAAATTTTTGATGAGCCAGATTTACCTGCACCCGAATTACCGCCAGAAGCACCAGCACCACCAGAGTGTTTAGAATCTGTGTTGCCTTGTTCTTCCTGAAGCTGTTCAAGGCGGTTTTTTTCTTGAGCTTTATCTTTTTGGTCAGCCATATTTTATTTACACTTTTCGCTCGTAATAATCGCTATATACTCTAGCATTTTACCAATTCAAGCCACACCAGAGGCAAGCGCTTTTACGTGTCCAGATACAAGCTAGAACTATCAGTTGGTCATAGCGCCCAGTTGTAGCAATATTTGCATGACCTAAAGTTTCTTTGACGCTCGTGAACCGGAGCGCCGCGATCCATTGTATGACTGGCATGAGGATGACGCAGCCAGTGGGGCGATACATTTTTAAGGAGAAAGTAAACTATCTTCCTTGTTTCCTTGTGCCATGCCACAAATTCCATAAACGTTTATGTAATTTACTTTAGTTGTGCTTGAAAAATATCGCAAGGTTGACAATTACTCCCGATCTTTAATACCTGCCATGCGCGATGCCGCATAAGGTGTATGCAACAGACTTGCCGCTCTACGTTTAGCCTCTTCCCCACGCCTGTCATACCGCGCAGTGGTAACAGGACTTGCATGACCCATGAGATTTTGCACCGTTACAATATCTACTCCTGCGTCAATCATATTGCTGGCAAACGTGCGCCGAAAATCATGCGGTGAGAACGATGCAAGTTTTGCCTCCTTCCCCCGCCCTTGCAAAATATCCAACACCGCCTGGTCAGTCATGCGTCGCTTTTCAACTTTGCCGCCTTTGCGTGTCGGGTAAAATAGCGCTCCAGATTCTTCTTCCCGCCACCTCAACCAATCGGTTAACGCCGATGCGGCTCCATCATCTAGATAATTTGTTCGGTCTTTGTCTCCCTTACCCGATCGCACTATCAAGCAATTATCCTGCTCGTTCCAGTCAGCCAAATCCAGCGCTACCACTTCGGAACGCCGCAAACCCGCGCTGTACAGTACAGCTATTAGTGCTGCATCGCGGCTACCCTTAACAGATTCGTCCTGGGCGCAGACATGAAATAAGGCTTGCACTTCCCTAATGCTCTGCCCTTCAATAACCTTTGTCCTGCCAGTCGCTCAAAGCGCGATTGCTCTATGGTAATCTTCTACCGATATCAGTCCTAAATTCCGCAACCTTTATTCTGTCTAAACGTTTTTTTAGCTAAATAGTTGAATGACCTTTTCCAAATCAGAGCTAGTAATAACTTACTATCTCCACCGCGCCAAGGAGGGAGAGTAATAAAACTTGCAGCAATTAAACGTATGCTATCTTTAAACTTACCCTCTTCAAGGCGAGCCAAACCTAAAACAGCCAGCGCAATCCCTCTGAACAGAAGATTGTTGACTGTTTGAGAGATCGCTAAAGCCTGTTGTCCATAGTCTAGAGCTAGAGGAATTTCTCCTAAGTCGCTGTAGAGATAAGACAACTGCGATAAACACTGAGATTCATGATGTTGGTAGCTATACTGACGAGCAAGGCTTAAACATTGCCTAGTTCTTTCCATAGCTAACTGAACTTCATCACGCCAAATATGAATGAACGATAACGTTAGCAACGCATAACATTGAGCAGTAACATTACCGCTCTTCTGATTAATTTCCAGCAGTTCTTGCCCGCAGGTTACGGCAGCATCGAAGTTGCGCCCATAACAATATACTAAGCCTAGATTCACCAGTACAGAACTAACTTGACGACAATTCTGGTTTTGATGCCGTTGCTGGTACTGTTGCTGTAGCGCCTCTAATGCTTTTTGCGACTTTCCTAACTGAGCATTGGCAACTGCAAGTCGCCCCAGTGCATACCACTGAGTTTGCGGATCGTTAACGTTACAAGAGATCGCTAATGCCTGTTTGCAGTAATTAACAGCTTTGCGGTAACGCCGAAGATGAATTTCTAAATATCCTAGAGTTACCAGTGTTTGACCTCTTTCGGTTAGGGTAGACCAACTAGAGAGAGCGCTACTATGCTCCCTGACAGAGTTGAGTAATTCGGTATTCTCTATTTGACCTGGAAAAGAATTTTTCTCTATCCGCTCTAACACCAACAACTGTTGCTGACAGTAATCCCAAGCTTTTTGATACTGTCCCCAGTTACCATAACAGAGTCCTAACCCACCAAGTGCTTTGGCATGAGCTTGAGCATTGCCTGTGTTTCTGGCTATATCTAATAACTGCTCGTAGTAACTAATTGCTATTTGGTACTGACAAAGATGAGTGTAAGCAAACCCCAAGTTATTGAGACAAAGACAGTCTAATTCATAGTTAACTTTACCTAACACAGGTTTGCATAGGTCAATCTGTTCAGAGTAGAAGCCCCAAATACCAAGCTGCTCGTGTAAGGGTATATGGCAACTGCTATTTACGCTAACAAATAAGATTTGGCAGACTAAATCCCAAACTTCAAGTTGCCCTAAATGGTGCGCCGCCTCTAAATAGCCTCGAACTGTGTCTAATTGCGAAGCTTGACTATTAGGCTGATAGTACTTGAGCCAGTAAAAAGCTGCTCTTAAATGAGCCTTTTCCCGAACAGTGGGCTGTCTATTAAGATGATGAGCGCCATCTACAACTAATTGCCCTGTAGGTGTAAAACAGCAGGTTAAAATTTCTGTATTTGTAAGTGTTTGTAGTTGCAGCTTTCGCCCTAATTCTTTCATCGTGCTGCTTCCGATTCGAGGTTACTGAGGTGTTGGAGCGCAATACTACGAATTAAACTATGGAGACGATACAGCACGCGCTCGACGCTGCGATCGCTCTCTAATAAAAAGCGGCGTTGTAAGGCTTGAAAAGCTGTTATCTGCGCCTCCTTGGGAGCATCTGCAATTAAAATTAACCAAGCAGTTCGTTCTACAGAACAGCGATAAGTAGCTCCCATACACAGCAAAATATAAGCTAAGGGAGATGAGATTTGTAAGCGGGTAAAGGTTCGTTCTATACGGCACTTGACTAGATCGGTTAGATCGATGCTGTAGTAGGCTAAAGTCACTGGTTCTGCATTAGAGTCTAAACTAGAAGCTATCTTGTCTTGTTCAATCTCTACAATCTCTTGACCGTAATCATGCCAGTAAGCTTGAATATCTCCACTGTAAGGGGGTTCTCGGATTTCTCCAGCGATCGTACCCAAGGCAAGGGGATGACCTTCATAAGCTTGAATAATGCGTCGCAGATATTCAACTCCCTCATTTCTACTTGGATTTACCTGCCAAACTTTAAATAATTCTAGGGCTTCTGCTATATTTAAACCTTTTAGTTGTTCCAAGTGCGATCGCTCTTTACACCGTCCTTCTGCTATTACAGGTGGTCGGTCTTGGGAAGTTAGAATTAAGCGCGATGGCATTATTTCTACTTCGAGCAGTCGGTCGAAAAACTTAGCAAATAAGTTATCTTTGTATCTAAGCTCGCCGCGATCGCTTGCGCTCAAGAGTTCTTCAACCATATCAAGGACGAGCAAACAGGGATGAGCTTGCAGATAGGTCACGAGGTCACTAACCAGTTTTTGAGGATTTTGGTCAAACTCAAAAGTAGATGGCATTTGTCCTAACAGTTGGCAAGCGAACTCATCAAAGGCATATCGGTCAGCATTAAAGCGAAACCATTTTACTTTTGACCAAGTTTGAGCGATCTTTGATTCTAAGCTAAGTCGAACTGCCAGCGATGACTTACCAATACCTGTAATACCTACCAGCATCAATACGCGGCAATCATCTTGAATCTTTTGCGTTAATGTATTTACTAATGCTTCACGCCCAACCCAGCGAGTTTCCTGCTCTACAAAATGGTTGGCATTAAATGATTGAGGCATTTCTCCTAGCTCAAGTTGCGACCTATTAACAGTGCTTTGACTAGCTAACTGAGATACTCGGTTGGCATAATGCTTGAGGACAATCTGAAAGTTGAACTTAGTCACTTTCTGTCCTAAAACAGTGGAAAGAACTTGCCAAAGTTCAGCACCCGTCTCTTTGATGTAGTTATAGTCATAGTCAAAGGCACTAGCTATTTCCAGATAAGATTTTCCTTCCCAAGCTTGGCGAAAGACAATTCTTTGCACCTTGTTCAATCGCCCTGTTTCCACAATCTCTTCTAGGATTTCTAGCGCCTCATCAACATTCATTTTTTATCAATTAGTTTCTCTTATAGCTACTTCTACATATTTTCGATTGATAATTCCGCATTACCAGACGCAAGCGTGCTTAAAAAATTGTTACTAATATCCAACTTTTTACCGTAAAGGGCTATTTCGCAAGATTTCATCATAAAACAGACTTTTTCCTGACTTTTTCCTGACCTTTTCTCTGTAGAAAAATATTATACATAATGGTAGCCTAATGTAGGTTAAAAATTTTACTGCTTACCTACAGGCATCACTTATTTTCTTTGGAGCAAGGGTGTCAAAGCCTGCTAATGCACAGTTTAAGCGAACTACTACTGTTTTTAGTCTGTCTAACAATGACACTTTTGTTACCATCTATAACAAACAGAACACTATATTATGTCTCCTTTGTCACTGCTTGCTACCCATAAACCTGAAACTGCCTTACAAGCTACTAACTCCGAAACACCTTTTTTTCTTGTAATCGAGGATCATCCCGAAGTAGGTCAAAATAATTGTGAATTTCTGCGAATAATGTCACCTCAGTGTTCCTGTATTAGTGTAGATACACCCCAAAAGGGAGTAGAGCAACTAAGGCAAGGAATACCGGATTTAGTAGTAGTAGATTTGCAGTTCGGTACAGTCGGAGGAGAACAGTCCGCAAAACCTGGTCTAGAATTATTGAAACAAATTTTTGAGTATTACCCTACAGTAAATATTCTAGTTTATACTAGCGAACCAACTTTTCTACGGCAACTTATACCGCAGATTAGCAAATATCAAGGGGGTTTTGCAGTTGTCAATAAGATGGAGCGACGCAGTGCGTTTCTAGAAGGCGCTCGGTGTGCAATAGAAGGACAACTTAAAGTTCATCGAGAACTGATGAAAGAAATGCAGTTAAGCCAGCAGGATTTAGAGATTTTAGACCTATTGTGCAATCATGCACTAACAGATCGGGCGATCGCCGAGCGTATGCACGTCTCGCTCAAAACGGCTCAGAACTACGTGCAGCGCCTCAAGGTAAAGTTGGATATCGAGCATCTCGATGATGGGCAGAATGTTAATCCTCGTGTTGCTATTTGTATGACAGCTATGGGACGTAAGCTAGTAGTGTGTTAAACAAAGCTTTAAGCAGGATTTGTGTCTTCAGCAGTAGCCTCTAAGCTCCAAGTAAGTGTTACTTGAGTCCCACCATCTTCTAGAGGTACTCGCTCCCAGTGTCCACCTGGTAGTTCTGCTGCAATAGTATTCATCAGTTTAGTACCATACCCAGCAGCGCCTAATTGTTTGCTGCTTTCAGAACTGACAGATTTAATTGCATCGTTTTCAATACTCAATTTACATTGAGTTCCTACCTGAGATAAACTAATTGTAACGCCCGTTGCCGTACCATTTGGCGGTTGAGCATGACGAATGACATTTGCGATCGCTTCTTTAAAGAACCGGAAAATGTCTTCGCGAGTATCTAACCAATTACTATCTTCTGGTTCATGAAGGGGTTGTAAGCGACTCTCAACATTGATAGTTAATTTTCCTGTGCTGACAAGTTGTTTTAACCTTTGTTCAATTCCCTTGTCTAACCCTGCTTGTAATTCTGGTGTAATCTCTAACTTTTCAGCCATTGTGCGAGTATTACTTAATTGATTGCGAAGATCGCGTCCAACAGATTCTAAGCGAGTTAACAGAGGATCGGGACTAAATGTTGGGTATTTAATGGCTAAAAGTTCAATCCCATCCATTACTAGCTTGAGTTCTTGCAAAGGACCATCATGAATGTCTGTTGCTACTCGATGAAGCAGCTTCCGCGCCTGCATAAGAACTGCTTGTCGTTCGGCTAGTGCTTGCCTTTGCTTTCTTAGCTGCTGTTGTTTTTGCCAAAGTAATAAACAGACAGCTACAGATGCCCCCGTCGAAAGCCAGGTTAAAATTGGTATAGCAAGTGGGATAGTTAACCCTTGAGCAAAAGCTAGCCAACTCAAGCCAACATAAGCTCCAATAAATCCTAAAGCCAGCCAAATTTTTGAGCCAAGGAAATCAGATTTGTTTTTAAGTATCTGGAATGCGACTAATAAACCAAAAAATAATGTGCCTAAAGTAGTGATAATGAAATTTAACCACCCAGGTGAATCTCTTAAAAATGAACCAGTCATCAAGTTACCAATCAAGTTAGCTTGCACCTGGGCAACTGATAAGCGATCGCCATCAGGAGAAAGCATACCAGTTGAGGCTAGGTACTCTTTAGGTAGATCGATTATCACTAATTTGTTTTGGATATTCTGAACCTCAAAGTTAGCAAGAGGAATACTACATTGATTTAATTGAATATAAGTTGGAATACAAATAGAGGAAATATTAAGACTAGGATATGTTTCAGCAGAACTATAAAAGTTAATTCTAACAGCGTTTTGAGTTAAAAGTGCTTGCTTGTCATAGTCAGCAAGTGCGATCGCTTTGTTCCTTACAGGTAAAAAAAACTTATCTAAAGCTAGAACTGCAAATGACTTTAAGTGATAGGTTTGGTACAAATCTTCTACATAAGTAAAGTGTCCTGTAAGGTGCGCTCGACGTGCAGGACTAGTTACGTCTGAAAGGTCAATTTCATACTCAAAAAATCCATGTACTTGTTCTGGAGCGACTGCTGGTTTGATTTTTTTATCGTCAAACGGTAGTAGATGATAATAAATTGATAATGAAGGAGTTTGCTCAGAGCGTTTTTTTGTATAAGTAACTAATACAATTTGGTCTGGATATTTCTCGATTAGTTTTTTAATGAGATTTTCTAAACTACTATCAAGCGGTCGCCTCAAAGAATAGGGTAAATTTATAACTACAACTTTAGCTTTTTGACTTATCAGGCGTTCAACCAAATCTGCATAGAATTTATGCTCAGGTTTAGCAATCGCCGAGTCTACTGTAACTATCAGGATTTCTTTAGGCAGATCGTCATTTTTGTACAGCCCTGTCAAACTGTCTTGAATCTCCAGTTCTAGTTTCTGCACTATCGGTAGTTTGATAAAGACTACGCCTATAATTAAACTCCAACCCATACCCAAACCAATCCCTAACATCTGCCAGGTATTCAAAGCTTTCAATATTTTCGCCATAACTGTTTTAGTTGGAGACGGTAGAAAACTGTTTGCTTAGGATTGTACTGTTGTAAATTGATACAAAGCTCTTCGCCACATTGCTCAAGAAGCCAAGTACCGCTCTTGGTCTGGATTGTACCGTTTAAATTGGGGTTTGTCTGTACCTTTCCATAAAGTGGCGGACCCCAGAGCGAGCGCACAACCTCGCCGTCAATTTCTAAACGTAAATCGACAGAACCTCCTTCTCCCACCCCACTGATAACTCGTCCAACGCCTTCCCAAATTTGGCTAGCACTGGCTGGAAGGATCAATATACCAAGTAATAGGAGCATTTGGCAAAGCGCATGGAAAGCAAAAATACTTAGGAATCGCACCCTTCTCAAATAGCAAAACAAGTACATATGCGATCGCTCCAGATACATAGCAAGCCCTTTTCACTTTATCCTGGGTTGCCCTCAAATTACTTGCGTAAACCCGCAATTTTGTCTGCGTTAATTCCTCTACCTTAAATCACTAGAGAAATCAACAATGGAAATAGGTTGTCAATGTCTGATACAAGGTAAACAATCAGCGATTAACGGTGCTGTGTACGTAGTTTGAAACCCTCGTATTTCAATTCCAAGACTTAATTTGTACAGGTTCACTAATAATGGTTTATGGAGTAAGGATTGTAGATATTTTTTAATGATGAGGCTCTTGGCGATCGTCAAAGCTCTCTTCAAGTTTATTTCAGTTGTTAATTATTCTCAAGGAGTACATTCTAATGAAGGCAATTATTGCAAGTTTAGTATTTGCTAGTGGCATTGTTAGCATCCTAGATACAGTAGCATTAGCTGAGTGTAATCCATGGGGTTGCTCAGAAGTACCAGGTCAACGTTGTAATCCATGGGGTTGTCCTACGGCTCCCCGTCCTCAAGTTCAACCGCAACCTCAACCACCGATTGTTGTACCTGTTGGTCCTTATGGAGTATATCCTCCCTACGGTGGACAACCTCAACAACAAGTACAACCTCCACGAGAAAGCATCTCTGATTGTATTATTAAATTACGTGCAGATGCTAGAGATAGAGGTACCATACTTTCTATGCAAGATGCTAGAGGTCTATGTCGTTGACGTATAATATTATACCTATATAAGTGTAGTATTATTAGACTGCCTTTTGATTTGTGTTTTGAACGGAAGGACATTCGAACGGAATATTCGAGGTAAAAGCCTATCTGTATAGAACCACCATTCCTCTGCTGGGGCTTCTATTTCGATATTTCTGATTATCATCTCTAGCAAGTCCTGTATATCCATGTATGTACGTTCCTTTATACTCTTTATGAGTCTCAGGGCATCTGACGTAGATCCTAGTAATACAACTGCACTTATTAGGTACAGTGTAAATGATGAGAAAAAAGTAATGAAATAGCGCTATGGTAGCTCAGTTGCTAAAGACAGAAACCGAAACGGCTACTAAATCAGATATCTAAACAGAAACTTTCGCGACAACAACTATCGTTAGTTTGATGGTACCAGTGATGGTCGCACTGTGCAATTAGTGAATAGTACAAGTCATGGAACTCTGTGGGAATTCACAAGTCTGCTTGCAACTGAACAGCAACAGGGAGTGAAAGCGATCGCTCTTTGTGTAATTGCAGTTGAACTTCAAATTGTCAAGGCGATCGCTCTTGGATTATCACTTGAGTTAAAGCAAAGCAAATTGGTCATTCCGCATCAAGCAACACAAAAATTCAATCTAACTAATAGTTAGCCCGCTAAATCTTGGCTATATCGTATTTCTAACAGAGGAAGGGTAATGAAGAAAACTATAAGCAACATATCTTACTTGTGTGCTTTTCTTGTCTCATACACAGCACAAGCAATTCCTTGGGCAATACTTCCTCAGCCAGCAATTGCTCAAGATCAAAGGTGTGGTGTAAAAAATGGAATTCCATTGCCCTGCTGGACAGAGTTTCTAGAAGATGGAGAAGGTGAAGAAACGCTACCACTATATCCGTATGCAAAACGTCCTAATGGATGTAGCATTCCAGGAGGTCGTCCAGGCGAGTATGATAATTTTGGTAGTCTTGGCTATAATTTTAGCTTCCGTGAAG
The DNA here is from genome assembly GCF_000952155.1 of Aliterella atlantica CENA595. Lineage (GTDB taxonomy): Bacteria > Cyanobacteriota > Cyanobacteriia > Cyanobacteriales > Chroococcidiopsidaceae > Aliterella > Aliterella atlantica. The sequence continues at coordinate 40,312 of NZ_JYON01000037.1, forward strand.
CTTGTAACAGACATGATCGCTGTTACTACACGCTAGGAACAACGCCAGGACAATGCAATATCCCCTACGCTCAAGAGTTACTCCAAGTTTGTAAAGACGGTATATTTCAGCCACTTAAGCCCCAAGATGTAGTTAGCAGTGGTAAATCGCGAGCAACAGCCATAGCAAATTGTGAAATAAGAGCAGAATGGATGTCTAAAGCTGTGATCGCTGGACAGTCTAAGTATCATCAAGAAGCTCAAGAAAAACAAGCTCGTTATCTTAGAAAAGTAGATGATTTTCTGATAGCTCGTCGAGGGCAAGTTCTACCGACAACCGTACAAGATGTTGAACTCCAACCAAGATATGCTGGCATCGCAATTTCGCCGTCAGGAGATTACTACTATGGATGGAACGACACTAACAAGCAAGCACTAGAGTCAAGACTAATATCTAAATGCGGAAGCAATTGCAAATCATTTTTCACGTCGAACTTTGGTATAAATAGAATGTATTTAGCCTTAGTCCAAGCAAGTGATAATGCTTGGGCAACAAGAGCTAACCCCTCTATCAACAATGCCGTTCAGGAGGCTCTATCAAGTTGTAGAGAAGTGAGTCGCGATCCAGATTCCTGTCAACTTGATGTAGTCATTAGTCCTAAGCAAGGCGTAGTACGTCGTTCAGAACCAGTTCCTCGTGTTGAACAAAAAACTTGTTTTTCTGTCGATGCTAGGCAAGGTTGGCAGAGCTTTGTCTTACCTCGAACGATCAATTCTCCTGAAAGTATTGAAGGAGGATGGTCAGTTGATGCTCGTTCATATTCTACAGTCAATCATCTAGGTCATCAAGGAGCGGAGGCTGAAAGACTAGCTCCTTATAATGATTACAAGTACGATCAGCGATTTCCCTTCGGAGCATTGCTGATGAGTGTCTCAAATCGAGATACAATTTGGATTCAGACAACCGATTACATTGTGGATTGGAACACCTCTTTTCCAGTCGGATCTGTTGTTCGCTTCAGAATTAACGATACTGATGCTGCTTTAGGTGATAATGCAGGTTCTTTAAACATTTGTTTGCATAAGGCTGCTGGCTGATGGTGAAATGTTAAACCGCCGAGTTAATAGTAGAAACGTAGATGGAAGTTTGTCTGCGAGTTCCCAGGTTCGAGTGAGTTATAAGTTTAAGGAAGCCGTTATGCCTAATGATGACAACAATAAGCAATCGTGGGCGGTTCCAACCGTTGTAGCTATTGTTAGCACAGTTAGTGCGATCGCAGTTGCATAGATTAATAAACCACAGCAATCTGTATCACCCTCTACACCCTCTACACCTTCTACAGATTCATCCGAGCAGCAACAGAGAGTGAAAGGGGTCGCTCTTTGTGTGATTTTAGCAGTTGGACTTCAAATTGTAAAAGCAATCATCCTAAATTTACTAACCCAAAAAAGCGACCGCCCTTATCAATAAGCAACAAATAGTTGCGTAAGTCCTATTCAATTAAGGTAAGTAAAAGCTGCTAACAAGACTTAGAAATTTTTAGCAATTAATAGTAGAACTTATGATTAAATTACTTGTTGCCATCTCTTATATTTTATGTACTCCTATCTCTGCATTTGCTGAATTATCGAACATAAGACAAATGAGTCAAAATTCTAACGGCTACTTTAATGTAATCTGTTTAAATGGACATAGGGAGACAGCCAGTTCAGAAATGATTCTCAAAAACTTGGTTTGTCAAACTGCAACCGATCGGTCTTCCTCAGTACGTAAGGCAGTGATTTGTACGGGGAATGAATTTCAAGACTGGTTTTACGTTACTAGAATAGCTGATGGCAAGCAATTTGGAGATTTTGGAGAAAAGTTGTCATTAAAGCGTGTCAGCGAGTAGTGAAAGCTTCAAACTCTGAAGTTGTTTGTACGGGTGATGAATTTCAGGATTGGTTTTACATTACTAGAATAGCTGATGGCAAAAAACTTGGCGAACGGCTTTCTTTACAAACTTGTTTGCAACTGAGCAGCAACAGGGAGTGAAAGCGATCGCTCCTCGTATAATTGCAGCAATTGAACTTCAAATTGTAAAAGCGATCGCCCTAATTTTATCAAGCCAAGAAAGCGATCGCTTGGATAAGTAAATCAACTTATGAGATTGTCGAGTCAATCTGCAACACAAACTAGCCAACTCTATTCGATTGTAAAAGTAATAGGTAATAGTTATGAAAAAACTGTGTATACGTCAGCAAAAACCTTCCAATTCAATATCCCAAATTATTAAATTATTGACAATCGGTATATTGAGCAATAGCTTAACTTTAATATCATCTCAACTACCATCTGTTGCTGCGGGAGGTTGTAATACTTATGGATGTTGGAGAACCTCCACAGGAGGATGTAATTCCTATGGTTGTTGGGAGAATTCGGGAGGATGCAATTCTTATGGTTGCTGGCATTCATTAGAGGGAAATTGTAATTCCTATGGTTGCACAAATAATAGAGATTGTAGTTCCTATGGTTGTCCACTTCCTGAAGAAACAGCAAATCCTCCTCGCCTTAGCTGGACGATCGCGACATCCAATATAAGTGTTGAAGAGTGCCAAGAAAAAGCTTATCAGGCTATGCAAACATTAAAGTTTACGAGCTTAAAAGCCAGAAATACATCAAATATTAAGTATGTAGCAGGCGAACGAAAAAACAATACAGCCAGAATAGCTTGTCATCAAAATAATACCGTTTTTATTTTAGTGGCTGGAAAAGACGCTAACGATGTTGGAGATTTATTTAAACAATTAAAATATGCTGTTTTAAAAAATTAAAATTCAGCAGCAATGGTGCTTCAGTTAGGAGAAACATCGCCCTGAATTGATCGATAGCTAAGACCTCAATAAAGGCAAGTATAAAGCTTGGTTGCCGACTAATACAGATTAAAAAAGCAAGAAAAGCTTAATGAATTATTTAAAGCGCTCGCTTAAAAACTAACACATAGAAGATATGAAATGAAAATCAACAAAAAACATCAACTTAAAAATCGCTATTCTCATAAAGTTTATATTCCAAGCCTAGCAGTTACTTTAATTAGAAAGATTCGACAGAGTTTGCCATCAAAAGCAATTGTGCGATCGCTCAAATTGAACCCTTTTAAATTTGCCTCGATCGGGCTAGCCACTTGCTTGTTATTAACATCCATCGTTACTCCACACGCCTTGGCACAGAACTCGCCCTTAAAAGCTCCCGTGCGCGAAGTCAAAGACACCTATTTCGGGCAAACTATTACAGATCCGTATCGCTGGATGGAAGATTTGCAAGCGGTCGAAACCCAAAAATGGATGAAAGCCCAAGCTGATTACGCTCGTACTTATCTTGACAAATTGCCAATGCGGGACGAGATTTTGAAGGAACTCAACGCTCTAAGCGATGTAGGCGTGCGCGTTACTGATGTCAGACGGCGTAGCGATTTGTATTTTTATACCCGTCGCGCTCCTAATGAAAATGACTTCAAGCTTTATGTACGCAAAGGCTTGAACGGTACAGAACGCTTGCTTGTTGACCCAGAAAAACTGTCAAGTATGGGCAAGCGTTACTCGCTCGGTGCTTGGAATATGTCTTGGGACGGTAGATACGTCTCTTATATCATTTCTGTCGGCGGTGCAGAGAACGGCGAACTGCGTGTTGTTGAAGTAGAAACCGGACGCGATTTAGGAGAAAGAATTGACCGCACGCGATTTGGTGGGGGTTCGTGGCTGCCCGATGGCAAATCGTTTCTCTACCAGAGAATGCAAAAAGTGTCCGCAGGCTCACCAGCAACTGACTTTTACCAAAAAAGGCGGATTTATCTGCATAAACTTGGCACAAATCCTGATACAGACAAGCCTGTTTTCGGCTTTGATGTGAATCCAAGCATTAAATTCGACCAGAAGCTGAGTCCGTCTGTTCTTACTGACCCAAGCTGGAAGTATGTTTTATTAAGAGTCAATTCAGGTGTTTCACCAAATAGTGAGTTTTATATTACGTCGCTTGATGCCCTCAAGCAAACGCCAGTTCCCTGGAGAAAGCTTGCTACTTTTGATGATGAAGTTTCTGATATTAGTATTCACGGTGAAGATCTGTATTTGCAAACTTACAAAAACACACCTCGTTACAAAATTATTCGCACAAGTCTATTGAAGCCCAATTTGCAACAAGCCGAAACCATTTTTCCAGCAAGCGAAGCAGTCGTCGAAGATTTTAAAGTTCAAAAAGATGCACTCTACGTGCAGACGTTAGATGGCGGTAATCGCAAAATTTGGCGCGTTGACTACAAAAACAAGCAAACAGAACCGCTCAAACTGCCTTATGAAGGCTCGGCATCTTTCGGTTTCAACCCTGCCGACATGGAAGGTATATTTTTTAATCTAGTTTCGTGGACGAAATCAAGAGCCTTGTTCGTCTACGAGCCAAATAACGGCATCGCCAAGGACACCAACCTTGTACCGCCAATTCCTATTGATATGTCTGATATCGAATTTGTCAACGCCAAAGCTAAGTCTTACGACGGCACAATGATTCCGCTTGTAATCATGTACAAGCGCGGACTGAAACGCGATGGTACAAATCCCGTCTTGATGGATGGCTACGGTGCGTATGGGGTGGAAAATATTTCACCTATTTTCGCCCCTTATACGTTACCTTGGCTCAATCGCGGTGGCGCGATCATTTGGACAGGTGTTCGCGGCGGGGGAGAGTACGGCGAACAGTGGCATCAGGCAGGTTTTCAGAAAACCAAGCCAAATACTTGGAAAGACTTTATCGCCTGTGCTGAGTATTTGATTAAGGAAAAATATACTTCTCCCCAGCACTTGGGTATCCAAGGCGCAAGTGCTGGCGGAATCTTAATTAGTAATGCGATCGCTGAACGTCCCGAACTTTTTGGCGCGGCAATTATCAATGTCGGGTTGAACAATGCCTTGCGAGCCGAAACTACAGCTAACGGTGTACCAAATATTGCTGAATTTGGCTCTTTTAAAACCCAATTGGGTTTCAAAGCTCTTTTGGCAATGGACGGTTATCACAAAATCGAAAAGGGTGTGAAGTATCCAGCAACTCTCTTGACACACGGCATTAACGACCCGCGTGTAGAGCCTTGGATGTCTGCAAAGATGGCGGCGCAACTGCAAACGGCTTCTACGAGCGGTAAACCTGTGTTGCTTAGGATTGACTACGATGCAGGTCACGGGCAAGGTTCAACTAAGCAGCAACATAATGAAAAACGAGCAGATACCTATGCTTTTCTGTTCCAGCAACTAGGAAAGCACGAATCTAAGTTACTTAAATAATAGAAAGCCTTTTTAGTTTCCCCTATTTCTACTCAAGTAAATTACGATCGGCGCAGATTTATTTGCGTTGATCGTGAATGTGATCGCCCTTGTCATCCGACCAACAAGTGAAGATCTCGCTATCTATAACTACTTGATCTTCTCAAAATCTTAACTAATTATGAAATCACCATCTGCGTTTCTCCTATCGTTAATACTATCTTTATTTCCTTTCCAGGCGATCTCAATCTCCTCTACCATTGCCCAAAACCCTGTTAATCTGAATCTTCAAGAATTTGATATTCGCAATCAATTACAGCAGGCAACACAAGCAAAAGACTGGCAAAAAGCAATTGAATTAGTAGATAAATTAATATCTATCGAATCAGAACCTCAAAAATTGAGAGCCTTGCGAGAGTATCGAGCCAGTTTGCAAAGCAAATTAGCAAGCTCTGTCCAACAAGAGGAGCCAGAACCTGTACCAGAAGTAGACAGTCAACCCCCTATTCCTAAACCCAAAGTAGATCCAAGTGCGCCTCCTTCTTCTTGGGCAAACATTAAATTACAAAAGATTTTGAAAGCTCGAACTCTAGTTTTAGCTGCAGCTATTAGTCCATCAGGAAAAACCTTGGTAACAGGTGGCGAAAGGACTTTAGAAATTTGGGACTTGTCAACTGATAAATCTCGGCTAATTACCGATTGGATTCCTCAAGAATATCCAATTAGTTATAATGCGATCGCCTTTCATCCTGATGGACAAACTTTTGCCACCAATAGCAGTGGTGTTGCCAAGAAAGAAAGTGGTTCCAGGGGTTGCACATCTACTGATACTACTAGTTCATTTAGTTGGAGTTGCAATCTTGGTTCTTCTTCAGAAACTATTTTTAATGGAGGTAGCGCTACTCAAATTTGGAATGTAGAAAGTGGAAAGCAGTTACTCACTTTTCCCATTCCTGGCGGAGGATTTGGGTTTGGAGGCAGTGGGTTTCTCTCCTCAACAAATTTAGTAAGTTTCAGCCGAGAGGGAACAGTGCTGTTAGCGATTGCAGGGGACTTGTTTCCTGCGAAAATTTGGGATACCAAAACAGGCAAGCAGCTATTTAATTCTAGATCCGACGGTTTCTATTTTTGCCAAAATGCAACTCTTATAAGTCCTGATGGAAAACAGGTGGCGCTTGTCGAATTCGGTAATGAATCAGTCGATCTTTACAACGTGCAAACTGGCAAAAAAATAAGCTCTCTAACTAGCTCAGATTTTTCCGCGCTCGCGGGCTGTCCTAGTTTTTCCCCAGATGGTAAAATGGTAGCCTTTGCTAAGGGTAGCCGAGTAACAGTTTGGTGGCTATCTACAGGTGAAGTATTGCACGATATCAACACCCCTAATGAAACTACTGGGATGTATGCTCGATCAGCAATCTTTAGTCCTGATTCTCAAGTTTTAGCTGTGGGAAATATTAAAAAAGCTATAGGTTTATATGATATGCGCTCTGGTAAGAGAATTACTACGCTTTCAGGCTCTTTTATTGGCTTCCATCCCAGTGCTACTTCTTTGATTACTGCTGAAGAATTGAATGTGAAAATTTGGAACTTACCATAAGTAGCAGTTGAGAGTGATTAAGGTTTACCGCTCTTCACCTTTTTTAATGTTTTCAAATTAGGTAACAAATAAAATGATATATCTAGGATCGAAACCTATTATCGTAGCTATAGGAGTTTTAACTATAGCTGCTCAAATTAATACTAGCGAGGCAGCTAATATAGTTACCTTGAGTCAAGATATAGAGCAACAAGCAAAAATAAGTTTAAATAATACCAAATTAAATGAGCCACAGGTAAACAAAGAAGTTTACTTGAACAAGCCTTTTACTGTAGTTCCAGGACGAGCGGTTAAACTATATACCAAGCGACTTAGAGGATTAGTTGAAGGAATACAGCTTAATATCAAAAACTTTAAGATTAATTCAAATGGTACAAAAATAGAGAAAATTTCAATAAATAGTTTTCAAGAACATCCTCACAAAAATCAGAAACATTGCTCATCAATTCTGATTTCTAAATCTACTGATTATACTTTAACTCCGAGTGCTAACGAATCTAAACATAGTCTACATATAATATCCGTAGGTAGTTGCAAACCTGGAATGATTTTAGAACTGCTTGATGTTACTGATAGCGGTGAAGCTACAGTAGTTTTAAAACATCATCGTCACTGAATTTACTACTTGAGAAAGCAGACACTTAAGCAAAAAAGCGATCGCCGATAATTAAAACTTACTTGGTGTAATTGCACGGCAGATTATAAATCGATTGCCCTGAGTTCACTAATTAAACTAGGCGATCGCTAATCTCGTCTATAGAGAACGATCGGCTTATAAACACAACTAACCCCTTTCACTTTATCCTACGCGGAGTTCAAATTACTTGCGTAAACCCGCAATTTTGTTTGCGGGAAGTCCTCTACCTTCAAAGATCAAAAGAAAGAAGAATAGAAGTAACACAAGCAAGATTTGTGCCAATCAATGTATATCGTAATTAAGCGATTAGGATGTAACAGCGCAATATCGCATCCTTACTATACGTGGAAGTTATGTTTCAAAACTGGAGATACAAATGAAGTTCATTAAGAAAAAGCAGGCTTTGGCGTTCTCTGTATTAGCTGTTGTAGGAGTAACTTGTAGCATCTCTGGGTTCTTTGCTTTAAATTCACCCCAAGCTCTTGCCTGTGATGGTTTTTTAGGTCAGTTCGATCCAACTTGTGACCGAAGTCCAAAACCTAGGGTAATTGATGGCGAGGTTTCTGTTCCTGGCGATCCTCCCCCAGGATTTATACTCAACTCACTATCTGGGCAATGTATTGATGTAGCTGGTGCCCCTGGTAATACTAATGGCGCACAGATACAACTTTGGAATTGCGAATTATCTGGGCGAAATATTGATAACGGCTCATCTACAGACCAGAAATGGGAACTAACCAGTGACGGATTTATCCGAAATACCTTATCTGGAAAATGTATTGATGTAGCTGGTGCTCCTGGTAATAGGAATGGCACACAGTTACAACTTTGGGATTGCGAATTCTCTGGGCGTAATGCTGACAATGGCTCAGAGACAGATCAAACCTGGACACTTACCCGTGACGGATTTCTTCTAAATATTTCGTCTGGAAAATGTATTGATGTAGTTGGTGCTCCTGGTAGGGGTAGGGGTACACGGCTACAGCTTTGGACTTGCGAATTCTCTGGGCGTAACGCTGACAATGGCTCAGAGACAGATCAAATCTGGAAATTGTAATAATGGTATAAAATGTAATTGTGTTGCCTCGCTCTAGTGTGTAATTTCTACAGATAGCAACCGTTTTATTATTGGATAGCTCTTGGATTTCAAGGTAACTGGGCTATTGTCAAAGCGATCCTTTTAGTGTGGAGTTTTCACGAGAGTAGCGAGCGCTTTATCACGCTTCGAGCATTGAACCCATCATTAATTAATCTTTAGATGCTAAGAGTAGCAAATTTTACTATGAACAAATACTTCTCCTTAATACTAATTCCTTCTGTAGTTTGCTTATCTGCAATTTGTGACCTACTTATGATAAAAAATCTACCTGTTTTGGCACAGCGAACGGATTACCTTTGTGTTTCTGTAAGTTCAAGACGTGGATGGCAAACATTTAATCTGTCTGATAGCGTAACAAGAGTTGCTAGTATTCGCGGGCGTTGGAGTGTAGATACTCGTAATTATGCACCAGTTGGAGCGTATGGACATCAAGGACGTGCAGCAGAAGCTCTCGCCCCATACAACCAATATAAACACGATCAAAGCTTTCCTTTCGGTGCTTTATTAATGGATAGCGATAACGAAGCTATTTGGATTCAAAACCCCGTTGTTTTCTCTAACAACATTAAGATTGTTAGTTTAAGAATTAACGATGCAGATAATGCCCTTGGTGATAATGGTGGCAGCCTTCAAGTATGTTTTGATTAGTTTTTGTCTCATCAACTTAGCGCTGATACTAATGTAAATCAAGTTTCACATTTTCTCATTATTTGCAAAGAGCAAATAATGAGAAAATTATATCTCAAGCTATACCCGACTGTAGCTACAGTTACTACGTGTTAATAAAATATATTGCTGTAATTTTATTAATAGCTCTAAATGCTACAGATGTACAGCAAATTATACCTCTAGTTAATGACTTCATCGAAAAGTAAAAATTTGACTTTACTTGATAATAGTTAATTAAGTAGTACAGATTTTAGGAAAATATGTACCCACATTTAGTAACAAACATAAGTCTAGCGCTCGCGATTGATAATTGCAACAAAATTTAGTAGCTAGAAATTTCCGCTTGTATAATAAAGCTTACAAAATTATGATAACCTATGAAAAATGGCTCAATTGTGTATTTGGCAGGTCTTACAATCAAAGCTTTGCATCTTCCAAAATAAATAACTTAGATGTTGATACAACTTTTAAGTTTGTTTATAAAACGTTAGTAAATTCAGGTTCTGAGCTTCTTCGTTTTTCAGATAAGCAAGTCGGTAACGGTCTTTATGCAATGCTCGCTGATAGTACAAACATCGCCGATTCCTTAAAGGAACCAAGTATTTCTGCTCAAGATCGTACAGCGGCTATTCGTGCCATCAAAATTCTCTACACTGATTGTTTTGAAAAGCGAGCGCGACCCGTTCTAAGCCACTTAGATGAACCAGGAGCTTCAGCAATTAATGGTATATGCTATATGTTGTGGGAGGTGACTCGCATTAATGTTTGGGGCAATAAAGGGGACTGCGAGTATTTTAGCTTAAGTTTAGAAGTCCTTGAATTCGCTCTTTACCTAAAAAATCCAGCTTGTATAGAGAGTGCCTTGCATGGGTTAGGGCATATGGGTAGCTTTGGAACCAACCAACGGGTTTACAGAATTATTGATAACTGGATTAAGCAAGGGCTTACAAGCCGCCCTCAGTTGCTAGAATATGCGGCGCGGGCGCAGCAAGGGTATATCTTATAGTTGACCTCTTATATCAAGAGTGCAGTTACCAGAGAGTAGTATCAAACAATAGTATAAAAGCGATCGCCCCGTAAACAGTAATAGTATTAATCCTCACCTTCCCCAATCGCTTGCAAATAAGCGCGATTCCGCCGCCTGCAAAGAGCGCCCCTTGGGTGTAACGACAGTAAACTTTATCGCTTTTGATACCCATTAGCTCCTTACCATACAAGGGATCTACACCTTTGCGAGTAATGCTCGTACCAAAGTCATGCCGAAAGCGGTGCAGTCGGATGGCATCTACAAATATCAGTAAAACGTTCAACCTCTTAGTATTGATTTACAAGTTGCTGGATAGATTGCTTGGACGAGCCGTAGCTGACAATGGCTACGTCGAGGTCGAAATGCTTGTAAAGGTTCAAGGCACGTTGGATTCCTGCAATAATCCAGTCTATTTTGTTGCCGAAGGCTCCACCGCCAAGCAGCGTAAGAAACACTCTATTATTTCCATTTCTAAGCGAATTCAAGATTGCAGTACAAATCGTCGCTTCATAGGATGCCTCTAGAACCAGTCGGGCAAATTCCGTCCAAAGATTTGCAGAATAATTGCAATAGGCAACTGGCAAAGCGGAGCAATATGCTTGTGAAATCGTATGTTTGCAGTTGCCCAGTGTCACTTGCGTATCCCACTGAATGCCGATTCGTAGCAACTGCCTTAATCGGTCGAGTTCGCTTTCGCTTGACGCGCGCAGTCGATTGGAAATTTCAAGTAGACCGCTATTTGAGGGCAAAGCATAACCGTTTTTCATTTCCCAAAGACGGTTCTGAGAATTTCCCAAGGCTGCTCCTATATCTGCAAGGCAATCGATTTGGTTTGTTGCTGATTGACCAATTTGCCCATTTACGATGGCAAAGTAGTTGCGATAAATCGTTCCCGCACCAGCCGCGATCGCACAAGCTGGACCTTGGGTTCGATCTCTCTCATAAATTCCTACCCCACTTTCTGGCGTTACACTTGGAGACACCATTTCCAGCAGATTGAACTGGGAAACTACCTGAAAAAGTGAGTCCGCATTCGATTCATCTGTGTGCAATGACTGGACATTAGCAACTACTTCGCGTACCGACAGTTTTCCCCTACCATGTCCACTAAAATGGACACGTTCTCTCAGTTCGACCAAAGACGGGATTTCTAACTGACCGTAAATTAACGCTCTCCCATTTATATGAGATTTCAATACTTTACCGTCAACAATGATATTCTTGCGGACCTGTTCTGGAGACTCTTCAGAAAAACCAGTTAGTGTTTCAAACCACTCGATCGTCGACAAATTTCAGAACCTACCATAAATCGTTATTTTCTTGCTAACTAGACAAAGATCTTACTTCAAAGTCAGTACCACTTCAGTGCGACCCTTGCAAAGCCTATATTACGAGATCGCATTGAAGCGAAGAATTTATTATGCGATCGCACGAGCAAAGCTATTTGATTTGGGAGCAATCTACTTGGGAAATACCGAAGGCAATCGAGGATTTTGACAAGCTAATAGTTGGGCGGTAGTATGCAATGAGGACGATTGCATTTGGGTATCTCGATTCTGTAAAACCAGTAAGCTATATAAAAATCGTCTGTCAAATCTTCCGCGTTTTGCCACCCACATTCAATTATTTTTTTTGCGCCATGACCTATTGGATCGATAGCGACAACCAGCATGGGCTTGTTGTCTTCTGGCAAGACCGCATAGAAATAAGGAAGTTCCTGACTGGCATACCATCCAGCTTCCTGATATGTGGCTCTGTAGGGCGAAAGAAAGGAAAAGCTAACGATTAATACTTCAGTACCATCAGGTAGAGTGCTTCGATTGTAAGGAAACTCCCAAGGTGCTGCAACACTTTTGCAATAATTGCGATTTGGACAAGTCTTGCCACGCTCGGCTGCAACTAACTCGCAGTTAATATCGATTGGGCAAGGGTGGCGGCGGGAAGTTCTTATTGCTCTAGGGGCTTTCTTTCGATCCATCTTATGAAATTCGCAAGCTTGCGATCGCGCTCCTCGCGCTTTTGAATCCTTCAACACTGGAAAATTCCCAATTGAAGACATCAGCTAAAGGCAAGAGTCTCTACCAAGGCGTTCTTGTCTGCTGAGGATTTCCCAATACATTTTGGTTGTCCTCAGCATTGCTCAGGCACAAATGCAACGGCTCACCTAATGGTTCTAGTTCTTTTTCGTTGTTAAAAGTTTCGTAATAACTCAAATCAATAGCAAACTTCGGCGTTAGCTCATCGTAGCCATCCTTCCAAACAGCATCATTCCACCAAGCGAAATAAGCTGTCTTGCAACTGGGACATACCCACTTTGTTCCGATTGCAACTGGCTCACTACCGTAACGCCGGAACTCAATCGGCTGACCCCTCAAATCAGCTAGCCGAACGACATTTCCACAACACGACGAACTGAGTAAATTTCGAGACATTTTCTATTCCTTAAGATCAAACAATTAGCGCCTTTTTATTTTTCAATCTGACTGTTTACCCAACTGCGAAAAGATTTTACGGTTTCAAGATAATCTATTGTTTGCGCTTGTTGCAAAAACCCAGCTATCTCTGAAATTGGCACACCTGCAAAAAATTGACTTGTTTGAGTGGTGGTATAAATTCCATTTTGCAGTTGTTTAACCGTTAACTCGTCGCCGTTATAAATCCAAACTTCCGCTACTCCTAGATCGGCATGAACCTATCCCACTAACTTTGGAAACCAAATATAGGAACAGGCTAGGAGGAGGAAAGCATCAAAACACACCTTCAAACGTTCCCATCGGACAACGAGTCTTCTGTACTTGCGTTGAAACCAAGAG
>NZ_JYON01000051.1 GCF_000952155.1 Aliterella atlantica CENA595
ACGTTCTCCTCGCTCTACGGCAGCAATCGCCTTTTGGCGCAGGTCTTCACTGTAAGGGGCAGGCATAGGTGTTGTTTGTTTTTCTCTTTTTCTATTTTATGTCTTAACATGACTTTGTATGGCTATATCATGTGGCTGATGCAGCGATTGTTGCATTGAAGCCTGTAAATCTATCGCACATTGAAGCAGCTTCTTTCCCGCTTGCAGGCGGAACTGCTTGGGATTGTCTTGTGACTAGGGGCAATCTCCAAGCTGGTGAAACAGTTCTCATCCATGCGGGTGCAGGTGGAGTCGGTTCGATCGCAGTTCAACTCGCCAAAGCGTTAGGGGCATACGTTTTTGCAACTTGTAGTTCTAGAAACAGAGATTTCGTGACAGAACTGGGCGCCGATCGAGTAATTGATTACAAAAATGAAGATTACGTAGAAGTCATTCGTCAAGAAACAGATGGACTAGGTGTGGATTTAGTTCTAGATACGATCGGCAAAGAAACAATTCAGCGTAGTCTAGAAATAATTCGTCCCTTTGGTAGGCTTACAAGCATTGTAGACATTGCAATACCGCAATCGCTGCTTGAAGCATGGGGCAAGAATCTGACGATTCATTTTGTTTTTTCACCCCAGTACCGAGCAAAATTAGAGGCGTTGACAAAACTCATCGAGCGTCATCAGCTTCGCCCAGTGATTGATTCAGTATTGCCTTGGAATCAGGTCGTTCTGGCACATCAGCGTCTGGAGCAGGGAAGAACACGGGGCAAAATTGTGCTGGACTTTACAGAAAATTAGACCAGCTTTACGGAGTTGTCATTGCTAAACCTACAAGTCGGTTTCTCTAGTCAAAGCCATCTGACGCAACACTTTAAGCGATTCACTGGAATGACACCAAAGCAGATTCGCTAACGCCTTAAGAATCTGAAAGAAGTTGAGCGTTGACAATCATTACACTCAAGTTAGATCGGACAAGAATCCAATGCAGCTTGCATCAGACATACAACAACAGGATTGGCAAGCGATCGCACTAAGCAAGTAAAACGCCAACAGCAAGTAGAGGTACGTTCAATTGTATATTTCACTCATTCATTGCCTTATGGAAACCAAAGAACCAACCCTTGTTTTTGACCAAGAACGCGCTTCTAACTTTATGACGACAGCACAGGTACTTTTCGCCGCAGGGTCGGGCTTCGTAGGGCGTACTGCCGTCAGGTGGTTCCGCGATCAACATCCCGACATTCCGGTACTTGTCAGAGGGCGGAACCTGCAAGCGGCAAGCGAGGTTGCCCAGGAAGTGGGTGCCGCCGAAGCCGTTGCTATCGAGTTCGATCAGCCCCACTTGGGTCGCGGTAACGATGTCACCTTAACTACTGCGGTCATGTTGGCTCCTGAAGCTAGGCTTAGAGGTCTGAGCGAAAATGGCAGATTTTTAAGCGCACTGTTATTAGTTATGCTCGTAACTGATAAGTTTGGATAAGGAAATTAAGCTTGCTATTAGCGATCGCTTGCATTAACTTCCTTTACGCAGTGACCTAAACCGCACCTGTATAATCTTCCCTACTAGCGAACTATTCGTTTCACAAACAGTATTGCCCTGCTCATCCTCGATTGCAAGCTTCTGTACTATGTCGGTAATAATTACCCTAGTATGTGGATCGCCATCAAGTAGTGCTAGAAATTCCTGTCCAAATGTATAAGCAATTTTCTGACGTTGAGCCTCAATTTGCCGCCGCATCGCTCGTAGTTCTGCTTCCAGTTCGGCGATGCGCTTCTTGAGAGCTTGGGTACAATCGCTCATTCTATTCCTCCAGCCGCAATAAGCTCAATCTCCGACCAAGGCAACGAGCGCAACTGACTCCACAGCCTGCTTACCCCGCTAACCAAATGCACCATGATATCCCCGTCATGCGACTGCGAATACTCCATCAACCGTCGCTTGATTGCTTCATCCGCCCACTCCTTCCAGCCGCAGCCAGGTTTATTTAGCGATGGTTTTTGACCAGACTTGACGGCGTGAATAAACAAGCCAATCCCTGGTTTATTTTTCCAGGTAGCGATCGCCTGCTGAAAAAACTCTAAGGCATCGTCAACCCTGTCTGGATAGCGGTCAACAGCAGCAGCAAGAGCAGTGTTGAGGCGCAGGCTGTCTACAGATTCGTTAGTCAGCGCTGATAGCTTGGTTAGTAATTGAGTGCGAGTAGGGGATTCCAACGCTGACTCGCCCGTTGCGGCTTCATCTGTACGAGCGCTAGTGGGCTGAGAAGGCTGATTTGCTAGGGTAGGAGGAGGTAAATAGTTAGTCTGTTTATCCGCTATGGGTTGGGCAGAAATAGACGAGGCTACAGGGGTATCTTGGCAGGGCAACCCATCAAAATTATTTTGGACACGAAGGTCGCTACACGAACTGCCGAAGGCATCGCCAGGGGCGGAAAGACGATCATCATCAGAATCTATCGGCTCCTTATTTACCAATTCGTTTTTTGCTAACAGCGAAGTACAGGATTGAGCGATAACTGTCTTGTCTGTTTGCTTTTCTTCTTCCTCTCTCTGTTGGCTGTAAGGAGAGGTAGTTTTAGAAGTAGTAGATGCTGAAGTCTCTGTAGATGATCTGCTCAAAATGGGACTATCAAGTTGTTCAAATTGAGCAGATCGATCTAACCGATTTGAACAAATGCTAGAAATCAATACTTCCAGCCTTTGATAGTTAATGCTGTACCACTTAGTTTGATTCCACTGCCGTTTGTCGAACCGCTCAGTTTTAAGTAGGTTCATTCCTTCCAAGCGTGCGATCGCACGACGGATTGCACTCAAACTTAAGAAGGGAAATTGCTGCTGCCATGCTTGATAGGTATTGTAAATCCATCTGTAGCCGTTAATCAGGTGATTTGACTTCTCTAACCAGTAATGGATTTGTTGGAGAATAACTGCTTCGTGCAAGCCGATTTCTTTGGCTAAGTCTGGCGGGAGGAGTAAGGGATGCGGAGCAAGCGATGTCGTCATTTGCTTACCTCCTTGGCTAATGCGATTGCTTCCAGCACTGCGCGAAGCGCAATCGCAAAAGAAGCTACCTGGAAAAAGAAACGGGTTGGTTGTCTCATCTGCTACCTCCTTCGCCAAGCAAAAGCTGACGGTTGCCCACTTGGTAAGCAAATAAGCGCTGGATTTGGGGCAGGAGATGCCGAGGTAGCTTTAGGGTAGGGTGAGCAGTTAGCTCCCTTGACCAAGCGCCAGAATCTTTCCCTAGTTGCACTGAACTAAGCCACTGCCAGGTTTGGTCGTTATTCTTGAAACCCAGGCGCTTAGTTAAGTAGCCGATGGTCATGCCGTCACTTTGGGCAAGCACTCGTCCTTTGGAATCTACGGCAACTGTTTTCTCAACTACTTCGGTGCGGGTAACAATTGCATCGGGTTTACCGAGAACTAGCTCCACCAGACCAGAGCCATGCAAAGCAGCGATCGCATTTGTCGCTTGCATTAGCCGTTCTTGACTTTGTGCTGCGGCAGCTTGAGCTTGGGCGACTTGAAGCTCTAGTTGCAATCGTTCGATTTCTTGGGCTTGGGCAGGGATGACTTCTACTGCTTTTTTAGCAATCCGTTCGCACTCTAAAAAGTAGCGACGCACTTCTTTACCTTTAGTTGTTCCTGCCATCATTGCTAGCGACTTAAAACAATCAACGCTGAGGCTGATGGATTCAAATCGGACAGAACCTCCGCCCCTGTTACCTTCTACACGCTTAACCATTTGGTTAATGTGGTAATCGATGCCTTGCTCAAAGTTGTTAGTCAACTTATTTTTAGCTTTCTGCTTGGTTGAATAACCAAGCCATTTCCAACCAGCATCAAAATCTACAGGAAACTGCTCGGTTGATTGCACTAACGATAGTGCTAACTCATGCGAAAATTCCATAAGGCTGTACCTTGGGATAAACGACTTAGGTGCAACTGTGGGGCGATCGCCGAACTTGACGGGGACGCGATCGCTTCAAATATTTTCTAAAAATTGTTTAGGTGTTATCTGTAGTGGGCGGAGAATACCACCGAATGTGCTACTTTCTTACTTTGCGATAGGCAGTGAAAATTTTTGTAGTAGCCATAAGATTTGCTTAACTTGCCAATTGCATTGCGATTGCATTTGTACCAAATCTAAAAACTACTTGGAAAATGAAAACAGCTTAAGCTGACTCTGGTACTTCAGCAATAACAGTAAGGAATGAATGAGGACGATGATGCCCAATTTCAGGATTAGCATCATCCAGCTTTTTAACCTGCTCTAGCTTTTTAAGTACCTCTTGATTGGTAATTTGTTCTTGAGTCTCATCATCAGGTTCATAAATTAACAAGTCTCCTGGTTGACAATTAAGAGCTTTACAAAGCTTATTTAGGGCATCGTACTGTAGCCCTTTTGTCTTGCCATACTCAATCTTTTGGATATTTTGTAGGGTCATATCAACCAGTTGGGCTAACTTGTTCTGAGATAGCCCACGCGACTGTCTAATTTGTTTGAGTTGTACTTTCACCGCCATTGCCTCAGATTAACAGTTTTAGTGTAGCACTACTTACCAACAAAATGTTGTCCAACAAAATGATTAACTTACCAACAAATTGTTGGTAATATAGAGGCATGGATGAGGAAAGCAAACCGCCTCAGCTAAGAAGCAAAAATCCAGCGTTGCACCAGCCCAAGAATTTCAATCACAAACAACAAAGCAGCAGATGCGCGGAACTGCCGAAACACCGCCCGTAACCTGATAACAGCGAAGCCAAAAGCAGTAGTAGCGGTCAGAGGAGGAAACGCCCACGATAAGGCAACCTATGCCCTGCGGACTCCCACATATAAAAGCTTTGTTGATTAAACAACTTTCAAAAATTACAAAGCCTGCAAGCGTTCAATTTTAGCAGAGAGATCGCTTGCAGGCTTTGGTTCCCCGTACAGGAGATTTTCATGGTAACGCAACAAGAACAATCGCTTCAAGTAGCTACACCCAAAACCTGGGACAAAGCAACCACAAGCGTACAAGTCGGTGACTATATCCGCGCCCCGTTTACGCCCGTGATGCAAGTCATAGACAAAGACATCTACCCCGATGGTCAGACTTGGCTGTTGGTTAAACCTACCAATGCTTCATTCACAGAGCAATGGGTTGTAGAGCCAGAACAAGAGCCACAAAGCGAGTTCGAGCAAGGCTTACAGCATGGGCAAAACGACTCAGCACAAAGATTGCACCCCATATATGCACAAGCTAATTGCCAATACTCAGCCGGATATGTGCAAGGCTACAATGGCAAGCCAATTCCCCAGCAAACAAAAGCTCCTGCCAAGCCTTTGCAGTGGTCAGTAACATATAACGACAAGTGGCAGTGGTACGTTGTTTGGGTAAATGATCGTGCCATTGGTAGAGCTTTAACCAGCGAAGAAGCCGAGCGCATAGCTCAGAAGTACATTGCTGGTGAGAAATTTTGGCAGGAGCATCGTGGGCGAGTGTTAGCAGCATACGCCCACTAACGCGCGATGCCTTCGGCGGTTCGCTTTGCGACCATCGCATCAGGCGCTCTTGATTTGGGGTTAAGAGCGCCGCTTGTACTTACTTATTGCAGGCAGAACTCATTATGGACATCAACGAACTAACAAAGAACTTATGCGATCGCTCTGTTGCAATTGAACTGATTACTTGGCTGCGGGAGAACGAGCTATTGGCTAACAATTCGGGCAACGAGGTTACTGATACCGACCTAGCAGAGATATTCGCCTTCCACAGCCCAGAAAAGGGTGAAATACTAGCTCAGATTCATAAGCTATTAGCAGCAAGCAAACAGTCAACCTTTACCGATGCAATTGTTGACACCTGGGTAGAGCCAAAGTTCTCTAGGACAACTACATCTGCTCCCAAACGATGCTTGCAGAGTGAATCACCGCAGGCATCGCTAAAGCCAGTTACTATACTATCCTGCTTGCCACAGGAAGAGAGGGATTTAATTGTTTTAGCATTGATTAGCTTATTGCAAGCAGAAGGTGAAGATTTTTTGCTGGCAGAGGAACAAGTGAATCTAGCGGCAAGCATCCTGTACGTGGTTAGCAAACGATCTGGAGCAACTATCTAGAAGGAAAACTCTTTTTCCCAGCAGTTCTGTGATTAATGCTGACTCATAGCGAATATGCAGACATGAAATAGCGATGGTCGCTTCGCGAACCGCCGCAGGCATCGCATACAAGAAACGGCTTCTTAAAGTACAACTACTCACTACTTGAATCATCAGGATTAAAACAATGACATACGGTGCGATTCGTTGGTAGCCCAATCACGGTAATCAGTCCGTACATAAGCTACCCAACCTGACAGCAGATTACTGTCACTACGAGCCTATCCCACTAATATAAAAATCTGAGCTAGAATCAACGTAAAGGAGAAATAGACAGAACAAAGAAGAAGGAAAATGGCAGGTAGGTTTGAGGGGTTGAGCGACTTGGAATGGAAGTTATTTG
>NZ_JYON01000006.1 GCF_000952155.1 Aliterella atlantica CENA595
ACCCCTGCAAAAATCATCAATCTGACAAAACAATTCTTCTAAACTAGACATAGGACGGAGGCGCTGAATCGTTAAACTTAATTTCAGCTTACTTGCCTCCTCCTTTTCTTATCCCGAACTGACGTTATCTAGCCTTCAATCTGCTAAATTTGCACCATAGAGTTTAGCACCTTTAAATTCAGCACCGACTACAACTGCATTCTTCATATCTGTGTTGTACAGTTTGGCGCTGGTAAAGTTGACACCTGTAAGGTTAGCTTCTGTAAAACTAGCGTCGGAAGCAAAAGCATTTAATAAATCTGCTTGCTTGAGATTAGCTCCAGTTAAATCGGCTCCTTCTAAGTTGGTATTAGTTAGATTAGCTTGCTCTAAGTTTGCATCTCTTAAGTCTGCGCCTATTAAGTGAGCGTTACTTAGATCTGCACCTTTGAGATCGCAACCTTGACATTCATTTGTTTCTATTAGTTGCTTGACATGGGCTGGATTTTCTGCTTTTACTGGAGCCACTATACAGATTGCACTAATTAATGCTGTAGTAGCTACTATAGGCAGTTTCATCTTTTTCCCTCAAAATCACCATAGGTTTGTATAACCTTATAACTAACAGAATGCCTCTATTTTTTTGATTTTACATCCTACAATTGGCTGAGATTAAAGTATAAATTTATATCAAATCAGTCTTAAGTAAGATGATTTTGCCTGCCCTTGGGTAGTTATCTAAGCTAAGTGCGATCGCAAATACAAATATGTCAGTGTATGAAAATATTTATGCCATCGTGCGCCAAATTCCTTCAGGAAAAGTAGCAACCTACGGACAAATAGCAGATTTGGCGGCATTATATGGTAGAGCGCGGATGATAGGCTATGCATTATATCGTGTAGATACGCGATCGCTTAATATTCCCTGGCATCGGGTAGTAAATGCTCAAGGTGAAATTTCTCATTCTCCGCGAAGGCACGGTACAGACTACCAGCAAAGATTACTTCTAGAAGCAGAAGGCATCAAGTTTAGTTCTGAAGGTAAAATCAACTTACGCGACTACCAATGGCAAAGTCGTTTAGCTCAAGACCTTTGAGTTCAAACCTCTAACCTGCCTCGCTATAAACGCAGTCAGTGTCAAATTAGGTAGCTTTGTTAATGTTGTATAACTTGTTGCCTATAAAGTTATTCATGTTAAAAACAATCTGCTTAATTATTTGACATAATGTTTTGCAATAGTTTAAAATTATACCTTAAGCTTAGTTCAATGCATTGATAAATAATATATTATAAATATTTCCTGCTAGCAAATAAATAGGTAGGCGAGAAAAAAATAGGTGGGTTTAATTCAAGCGATCGCAAGTTTTATAAATGCTACTTTCGTAATGAGTAGATATTACATACAAAGCCCATTGTAGAAATTTCTGTAAATAGTTGATTGCTTCGCAGTATGGTTGTGTTGAAGGCTGTAGTCTTTATTGTTAATTGAGGATTTCCTGCATGACAGACATTATCAAAATTCCCAAATCCTCTCACAAATTGGAATTTGCCCAAGAGCGGAAGAGATATTATCTGCCGCTATGTTTGTTAGCCAATGTAGTTGTTTGGGTTCCAGCCTTACTATATTTAATTGTTGCTCCAAAAACTTATACAAGCGAATCAGCGATCGTCTTGCCAGACGTGAAAAGAGGCGGAAACGTAGATTTACCTGGTATTGGTAAAGCTTCTTATGAAGACTCATCGCCATATTCGATTACTTCGCAAGACCCTAGAGAAAATTATAAATTTTTAGCATTAAGCGATCCTATTCTAGAAGCAGCAGCCGCCGATAGTAATATGTCAGTAGATGATTTTGGCGAGCCGCGAATTAAATTGCTAGATAACACTTCAATTGTAGAAGTAAAAATCAAAGGTAGAACGCCTCAAGAAGCACATAATAAATCTTTAGCATTTTACAAAGCATTTGAAGACAAGCTCACAGAACTGCGGACTCGCGAAGCGATAGAAAGAGACTTAGGAGTAAAAACAGCTTTAGGTGATTCGCAAAAAAAATTAGCATCAGCACAGAAAAGTTTAGCTGATTATCGAGCAAGTTCAGGCGTAGTATCAGCAGAACAAATCAACGAACTGAGTAATAACATCGAACAGTTACGCAAACAACGCGCTGAAGTCATGGCGCAGCAACAACAAGCTAATACTCGCTCCAACCAGTTAGCAAGTAATATGAATTTGTCAGCGCAGCAAGCTAACGATGCATTCGCTTTGCAGACAGATCAAATTTTTCAGCAAAACTTAAAAGATTACAGCGAAGCAAACGCTAGTATTACAGCCTTAAGCGCCAAATTTTTACCAAATCACCCCACAATAGTCTCAGAAAAAGCCAAACAAGATGAGGCTTATAAAGCATTGACAGAGCGCAGCCAAGCTATTTTAGGTAGACCAATAGATCCTAGGAGCTTGCAAAAGTTTAACTTAGGAAGTAACAGTTATGCTTCAGCTAGAGAAAGTCTATTTCAAGATTTAGTAACGGCTCAAGCAGAACAAAGAGGGATGCAAACTCAAGCTCAAGAGTTAGACAGACAAATTGCTCAGTTAGAAACAAGACTAAAGAGCATGACCAAGCAAGAGGCTACCTTAGAAGAACTCAAGCGCAATATGCAAGTTGCTGAGGCAGTATTTTCATCTAATTTGACAAGATTAGACATCAATAAATCAGACAATTTTGGCTCGTATCCCTTAATTCAAAAAGTTATAGAACCGAGCATACCCAAAAAACCCAGCGAACCTAAGCCATTATTTGTGCTAGCGGGAGCGACATTAGGTTCTATATTTATCACTGCCGGAATTTTACTATATTGGTGGCGCGATCGCCAAACTACAAAAATCTACCAAAGCTTTAAAAATAGAGAGCGGGAAATTATGTAAATTAACTATTACCAATATTTATGCGATCGCCGAGCAAAATGCAACCAAGAAACTTTCCCGAACGAGTAATCTGGTATTCCATAGTTGGTACGTATGCTTTTTATTTAATTGGTGGCATATACATTATAATTCCTGCGATCGCCTGGGTATTATTTTTTTATTTTTGTAAAAAGCTTTGGCAGCAAAACGATACAACTCCTGCTAGCGAAAAAATTCATATTCCTGTAATGGTCTGGGTCTGGGTAGCAGGAATGTTACTAGAAGAACTAGCCCTAATTATGGGGCATATAGACTTCGACTTAGGACTTACAGCCCTAATTAAATCGTCAATTGGTTGGGCAAAAGGTTGGGCATTTTTCGCCATATTTCCTTTAGTTAGCTGCTTGCAAATACGCCCCCAATTACTTTATCGCGCAGCTTGCATAGTTTGCTTGCAGACATTAATATTTGCGCCCATATTTATCCTTGCATACTACATTCACTTACCCGAATTAGTCTACGTTTCGCCCTTAAAAATTGTTGGCGGACCAGGACCAGAATTTTTTGAATTTAGATTCTTTGAAATCGACCCAGACAACGGCGAACCTCGCTGGCGACTATTTACACCTTGGGCGCCAGCATTAGGATTTGTTGCCAACATCTACTTTGTTTTTTCTTTGTATGAAAAAGACAAAAAATGGAAGTGGTGCGGCATAATTGGCAGTATTTTAATGTGCTTAATTACAGCATCGCGATTGGGAATTTTATGTTTACCAGCAGTTTCAATTATTGCATGGGCATTATCTAGTCTAGCGCGACCGATATTTCTAATTTTTATCGGCTTGTTGTCCTCATTAGCCGCAATTTTTGCCTCACCCGCAATTGAAGCCGCAACTACATTTTTAGACAAAGTTAAATCTTCCAGAGCAAGTTCCACAGAAGTAAGAGGAGCATTAGCAAGAATCGCTCTAAGTCGTTTTTCAGAAGCACCAATATGGGGACATGGCGCAGTAGAAAGGGGACCCCACCTAGTCCAATTTATGGTTATTGGCTCTCATAGCACATTCTACGGCATCTTATTCATCAAAGGCATAGTTGGCTTCATCGGCTACGTAGTACCGCTATTATCAAGCTTCGTAAACCTACTTATCAAAGCGCAGAAAAGTGAGACAGCAAAAGTAGGTTTCAGCATAGTATTACTCTTATTCTTCTACTCCTTCGCCGAAAACCTAGAAATGCTAGCTTACCTAATTTGGCCAGGTTTAGTAATGCTAGGAATAGCCTTCAAAGAAAAAAATTCCTCAATTCCACATCAACCCTAAAAAAAGTCTCAACCAACTCTCCCCCTTTACTGTCTGCGTCCTCTGCGTACGCCAGTCGCACAGGTGGGGGAACCCCCGCACGGCGCTGGCTCCTCTGCAGTTCGTTTTTCCAAACACATTAATGAGCAAAATTTCAGTCTTACTAGCTCCAGTCAAGCAAAAACTTTCCAGTCAATTTGTCCGTAACTTAGGTTGGCTAGGAGGTTCAGAAATAATTAACCGAGTTTTTCGGTTACTGACAACAGTTATTTTAGCTAGAAATCTCTCAGACTACGACTATGGATTGGCAGCGATTGTAATTACCACAGGAGAATTTGTAGAAGTATTTTCGCGCAACGGTATAAACGCCAAACTAATCCAAGCAGAACAAGCAGAACTAGCAGTTTTATGCAACTCAGCTTACTGGCTCAACTGGGTAATTTACAGTAGCTTATTTATCCTCCAGTGTCTCATCGCCTTCCCTATTTCCTGGTTTTACAAAGACAGCCAATTAATCCTACCTATTTGTATTACAGCCCTACTGTACTTAACATTTCCGCCAGCGATGATTCAATTTACCCTAATTCAAAGAGAAAATCGCTTTAAACTCATAGCCGCCAACAACTTTATTCAAATCACAGGTGGCAACATCATCACGGCTAGTTTAGCGGCATTAGGTCTAGGTATGTGGGCGATTGTATTAACTAGACTCTTAATGGCTCCTTTTTGGGTTATCTTTAACCGCATTTGTCATCCTTGGCGACCGAGTGCAAAATTTACAACCAAACATTGGGGAGAAATTTTTGCTTTTGGGCGTAATGTTTTAGGTAGCGAATTACTAAAAACTGCTGTAAATAACTTAGATTATTTAATAGTTGGTCGCTTATTAGGAATTAAAGTATTAGGGCTGTATTATTTTGCTTTCAACGCTGGGTTGGGTGTGAGTTTAAGTATTATCAACGCTATTAATACAGCAATATTGCCTCATTTGTGCGCGGTACGGGCGGAATGGACGCAATTTAAACAGCAGTATTTGAGCAGTCTAAAAACAATTGCCTGCGTCATCATTCCGATGGTAGTTTTGCAGTCAAGTTTAGCGCCTATTTACGTACCGATTGTATTTGGACAAAAATGGGTTGCCGCGCTGCCAGTCTTAATCTTAATTTGCTTATCAGCAATTCCTCGCCCCTTCGCCGATGCTGCTTCGCAACTACTTATCGCTATAGGTAAACCGCATCTAATCTTACGCTGGCATTTGATATTTACAGGTATCTTTATTACTGGAATTTTAATTGGCGTGCAGTGGCAAGCTATTGGCGTAGCTACATCGGTTCTACTTACTCACTTTATTTTCCTGCCCTTATTTACATTGTGGGCAACGCGCTATGTATTTTCTAAAGCTGTTTAGCGCGAATTACTCTTGTCGTTAACTTGGTAGCTGAGATGCAAAAAGTATCTGTAATTATTCCCACCTACAAAGCCGAAAAATTTATAGAGGCGACACTGCGCTCTGTTTTGGCTCAAACTTACACCAATATTGAAATTATTATCGTCGATGATGAATCGCCCGATCGCAGTATTGCCATTTGTCAGCAATTTACGGACCCTAGAATCAGCATCGTGCGCCAGAAAAATCGCGGACTGGCGGGCGCTAGAAACACAGGTATTCGTCACGCTCAAGGAGACTATCTAGCTTTTATCGATGCTGACGATATTTGGTTGCCAGAAAAGCTAGCCAAGCACGTACAGCATCTCCAAAGTTCGCCTCATGTCGGCGTTAGTTATTGCTGTTCTGCCTTTATTGACGAAACTGGGCAGCCTTTAGGTATCTATCAAATCCCTCAATATAAAGATATTACCCCGCCGATCGTGCTGTGTCGCAATCCAATTGGCAACGGTTCTGTAGGTGTATTTCGTAAAGAAGTTTTTGCGGCGATTAAGTTTGAAGACAACTTATATGGCACAGTTGAAGATTTTTACTTTGACGAGCATTTCCGCCAGTCCGAAGATATGGAATGTTGGATGCGGATTATTTTGCAAACATCTTGGCAAATGGAAGGTATTCCCGAAGCTTTGACGCTGTATCGAGTTAATACTTCAGGGCTTTCGGCTAACGTGCTAACACAGCTAGAGTTTCTGGAAAAGGTAATTGAAAAAACCCGTACTTACGCCCCCCAGTTTGCTGCCAAGTGGAAAAACCCAGCAATGGCTTATTATCTACGCTACTCAGCGCGGCGGGCAATTCGGATGCAAGATGGTACAACTGCTGTGCAACTAGCGCATCGAGCTTTAGCAACTCACTGGCGGATTATTTTAGAAGAACCGCGTCGTACCATATTAACTTTGGCTGCGGCTTATTCGATTTGGCTGCTACCTCAGTCTTTTTACAACCATATAGAGAATCTAGCTTTGAAAATAACTGGAGCTAATCAAAAACGGCGGATGCAGCAACTTAAATCTTAACTTAGGTGCAATCCACGATGCATACTATCATTACACTATCCCAAAACGTCAGAATTTTTTAATATTCTCAGTAGTTGTACGTTAATGCGAATAATTACTGACAGTATTTTCCCATTGAATTGAGGTAAAAACCTAGCACAAAAAGCTAAATGATCGGTAAAAATTCAATTGTTTAAAGATATTACGCTCAGTTAAATTTGTTTTGTAAAGTTGTTGTGTAGGTTAAATAAAGTAGTTATTCACAATCCAGAAAATACTTATTTGTTAAGCATCAACTTATACAGTGTTTGTTAAACGTAAAATTTAGCTAGTTATTAATATGATTAATTCTCGTTTTTGGCAATCAATCAAACAAGTAACCTGTCTAGCTGCTGTAGGGCTAGCGTTAACAGCAAGCACATCGCCGTTGAAATGTGCGGCTGTCACTCCGAGCGCAGCATACGAATGGAACAACGTCGCCATCGGTGGTGGGGGGTACGTAACAGGTGTATATTTACACCCATTACAAAAAGACCTTGCTTATATAAGAACTGATATCGGCGGATTTTTTCGTTGGGATGCTATTAATAAAAAGTGGATTCCTTTAAGCGATCGCAAATCATTAAAAGAGAGTAATTTCTATGGTGGAGAAGCCTTAGCGATTGACCCTAAAGATGCAAACGTTGTATATATTGCCGCTGGCAAATATACCGCTAGTTGGAGTGGATTGGGGACAATATTTAAATCTAGCGATCGCGGACAAACTTGGACTAAATTAAATATAGACTTGCCTATGGGTGGCAACGAAGACAAACGCTGGGTAGGAGAAAGACTAATCGTTAGTCCGCATAATTCTCAAGTTATTTATTTTGGTTCGCGCGTCAGCGGACTGTGGAAATCGACAGATGCAGGCAGCACTTGGAAGCAAGTAACGTCCTTTCCCGTTAAGCCCAGCAACAATATTGGGATTACATCGATAAACTTCGACAAAACATCAGGAAACGTTTACGCCAACGCTTACGGCAGCGGCATTTACAAATCTACAGATTCAGGCGCTACTTGGAGCAAAATATCAGGTAGCCCAGCAGAAGTCAATCGTTCGGCAATTGCTAGCGATGGGACGATGTACGTCACCCATACAGGCGGAGTGAGCAAATACAAAAATAACGTTTGGAAAACTATTACACCACCCACCGCCAAAGCCAAATTCAACGGTTTAACAATCGACCCCAATGACCCAGCACATATCCTGATAGTTTACGACCAGTACGACAAACACGACGACCCCAATAGAATATTTCAATCTACTGATGGTGGCACGACTTGGCAACAAAAGAAGCCAAGTTTGAACAATCAAATTGCTTGGTGGCGTGATTGGTATTTTGGTTCCTCCGCAGCATCCATCGCTTTCGACCCCAAAATTCCTGGCAAAGTTTGGTTAACAGACTGGTACGGCGTATGGCAAACAGATAAAATTAGCGCCAATCCCACCGTCTGGGCTAACTACGCCAAAGGACACGAGCAAATAGTTGCTTTTTCTCTAGCTGCACCTCCTCAAGGCTCTTTACTTGTTAGTGGCGTAGCAGATGTAGACGGTTTCAATCACAATAACGGACTTGATGCTATCCCAACTAAAGACTTTACTCGCACTGGTGCGTGGTTCCAAGATACCTACAGCATCGCCTACAGCGAAAGCAATCCCTTACAAATGGTACGTGTAGGCGGTCATAGATGGAGCAACAGCTATACTGGAGCAACTTCTACAGATGGCGGACAAACATGGAAACAGTTCCCCTCATTTCCCGCCAATCAAATGCCTCTGCGCGTAGCTATGTCTGCAAATAACGCCAGCCAACTTGTTGTTACTCTCAGCAACGGACTGCCTATTCGCAGCACTAATGGCGGAACATCTTGGAGTTCTGTATCGGGATTGCCAAAAGGACCTGGAGGCGCTTGGTATTGGGGTCAACCACTAGCCGCAGACAAAGTTACAGGAGGTACGTTCTACTACTACGGCGATGGCAAAGTGTATCGCAGTACAGATGGCGGTGCTAATTTTAAAGTGGTTAACTCTACACTCAGTAGCGAAAGTTGGGCAATGCTGAAAACAAAGCCAGGAACCAAAGGCGATGTCTGGCTGAGTTTAGATTGGAAGGGGCTACATCGTTCGCAAGATAGCGGTACGACGTTTACCAAAATTCCCAACGTAGAACGAGCTTATTTATTTTCTTTTGGTAAGCCAGCCGAAGGTAGCAATGTTCCCGCCTTGTACGTTTACGGCAATGTTACAGGTATGGGTGAAGGTATCTTTCGTTCTTTAGATAACGGTAAGACATGGGCGAGCATTGGGGACGTGCAAAAGCCAATCGGCAATCTTCCCAATGTTATGGAAGCTAGCCGACAGAAATTTGGCTTAGTATTTATTGGCACTAATGGTAGGGGTGTATATTATGGCACACCGCAAAACTAACAGGCTGTTTGTAGTAACAGCTTAACAGTCTAAATTTTTACTTTATTACGCGGCGTACGAGCTTGAGGAATTAAATAGTTTTTCGTTCGATTTCCTAAATCGTATCCTTCCTCATGTATCGGCGCTTTATACAGGTTTAGTTTTTGCTGAATTATTAACCACAAAAAGGGTAAATCGTCTACTAAATATCTTTTCCATAACCTTTTTGGTTCTAACATCATTCTGTACAACCATTCTAAACCTGCATTACTCATCCATTTAGGACTTCTCTTGACTTTCCCTGCTTCAAAGTCAATTGTTGCACCAATAGCGAAAAATATTTGGATACTAGGTAATTTATCTTTGTACTTACATATCCATTTTTCTTGCTTGGGCGAACCTACTCCCACAGCTAATACTGTTGCACCAGATCTATTGATTTTTTCAATTATGCGATCGCATTCCTGTATATTATTCTCAAATCCATAAGATGGAGAATGAGCGCCGACAATAATATTTCTCCCCACTTTATTGTTGATTTGTTCTTGAGCGAGCTTGGCAACCCCAGCACCCGCTCCTAGTAAGAAGATTTTTACTTCACTATCTGCTTTATGGTAGTGACAAAAAGCTGGAAATAGGTCTGAGCCTGATATTTTTTCCTTGATTGGCGTACCTAAAAATTTAGATGCATAGTATAATATCTTGCTATCGCATAATTTGTAATCAGCACTACCATATACTCGCAAAAAGTCTTTATCTGTCTGCAATCTTACTAAGTGATCTACGTTAGCGGTAAATACAACACCATTTGTTAGTTGCTCTAATACATCTGTTAGTTGTAAGCTGTCAATAGAAATGTTTAATACATTAACTTTTTCCGCACTCATCTGCTTGGTGTAATTTCCTTTATTTCAAAAAACGTACCTTCAAGCTAGAAGAAAGTAAGATGCTCCCTAGCCCAACTGACATTCAATAAGATTTAGAAAATCTAACTTAAAACTAGACCTATTCTACCTAATGTATAGATTATGCGATCGCCTGTGAATATAGGGCATCTATCAGTAGAATTAGGTTTTTTCATTAATGCATACTGTTAGTTTGACGACTATTACTACAAAGTTATTGAGCTAGTTCTAATTAGATAAATACATTGCAATTAGAATACTATAGATCGCGGTAATAACGCAAAGAAAGATTTGCTATTTCCCTAGCTTACAGAAGTTTTACTCTGATAACAGGTAGCAATTGTTGCTTAATTAACTAAGTACAAAAGTTTCTAACTTGTCAAAATAAGGTGAGATATGGATGTGGTAGAGCGTAGCGTTATACCAGGTACTTGCTACTTCTATGCGTATAAATACTCTATACTTTAACCTAAAATATTAATTACTCAATATATTTAACGTTGTATGCATTAAACGGACAATAACGAAGCAGTAGAAGTAAAATAACATACAAACCTTTGCAGAAAAAGATCCGTACTTATTACAGGTGTATTTAGTAAACCTCGTTATTATAGTATGTGGCAAGTTCATCTTTGCCATTCGCTCTCAATAACTTAATAGCCAGCAAAAAATATAAGTAGAGGAAAGCGATCGCACCCTTATCAGCGATTAGAATCAAAATGAGGAAAATTTCATTGCATTCACAACCATGCTGGAACAAGGCACGATCAGTATCCATACTGAAAATATCTTCCCAATCATCAAGAAGTCTCTCTACTCAGACCACGAAATTTTCTTACGAGAACTGGTTTCCAACGCCGTAGATGCCATCGAAAAAGTAAAAATGGTATCCCGCGCCGGAGAATACAACAGCGAGATAGGAGAGCCAGAAATTGCGATAACCGTAGATAAAGAACAAAAAACGCTAGCGATCGCAGATAATGGCATCGGGATGACAGCCGAAGAGGTGAAAAAGTACATCAACCAAGTAGCCTTTTCCAGTGCTGAAGAATTCGTGAAAAAGTACGAAGGCAAATCAGATAGAGCAATTATCGGTCACTTTGGGCTAGGATTCTACTCATCCTTCATGGTGGCACAACAAGTCGAAATCGATACCCTATCATACAAAGAAGGCTCTTCAGCAGTGCGCTGGACTTGTGACGGTTCGCCAGAATTTCGTTTAGAAGATTCATCTCGTACCCAGCGCGGTACGACAATTACGCTAACGCTACAAGAAGAAGAACTAGAATACCTAGAACCAGCACGCATCCGCCAGTTAATCAAAACCTACTGCGACTTTCTCCCCGTACCAATCAAACTCGAAGGCGAGGTTATTAACCGCCAAAAAGCACCTTGGCGCGAATCTCCTAGTAGCCTGACAAAAGAAGATTACTTAGAGTTTTACCGCTACCTGTATCCATTCCAAGATGAACCTTTGTTGTGGGTACACCTAAATACTGACTATCCCTTTATCCTCAACGGTATCCTTTACTTTCCCAAATTAGTACCGGATGTAGACGTTACCAAAGGACAAATCAAACTATTTTGCAACCAAGTATTTGTCAGCGAACATTGTGAAGAAATTATCCCCAAATTTCTCCTACCAATGCGGGGAGTAATTGACAGTACCGATATTCCGCTCAACGTATCGCGTAGCGCTCTGCAAACCGATCGCACAGTCCGTAAAATAGCTGATTATATTGCCCGAAAAGTAGGCGATAGGCTCAAAGAACTCTACCGTGACAATCGCCAAGAATACATTAGTAGCTGGCAAGATATCGGCACATTCGTCAAATTCGGCGCTCTCAACGACGAAAAGTTCAAAAAACAAATTGAAGACATCATTATCTATCGCACCACTTACGAGGCGAAAACAGAGACTCCAGCAGTTGAAGTTCAATCGCAAGAGGGCGATGCATGGCAAGATGTTTCTGCTGCGCC
Source organism: Aliterella atlantica CENA595 (assembly GCF_000952155.1). Lineage (GTDB taxonomy): Bacteria > Cyanobacteriota > Cyanobacteriia > Cyanobacteriales > Chroococcidiopsidaceae > Aliterella > Aliterella atlantica. Next base: position 11,962 of record NZ_JYON01000006.1, read on the forward strand.
TAGCCTTCCCTACACCACAATTAAGGAATACTTAGAGCGCAACAAAGAGCGTCACGAAAACCGAGTATTCTACTGTACCAATGAAGCGACTCAAGCAACCTACATCGAACTGCACAAGCAGCAGGGTTTAGAAGTCCTATTTATGGACTCATTTATCGATACTCACTTTATCTCCTTTTTGGAGCAAGAATACGCCAACGTCAAATTCTCCCGCGTCGATTCCGAATTGGATGAAAGTCTTTTAGAAAAAGATAAAGCAGGGGAAATAGTCGATCCGAAAACAAATAAAACTCGCAGCGAACTAATTAAGGAGTTATTCGAGCAAGCTATCAACAAACCCAAAGTCAACATCCGCACCGAAGCACTAAAATCTGATAATCCTCAAGGTTCGCCACCTGCGATCGTATTATTACCAGAATTTCTGCGCCGGATGCGCGATATGAGCGCGATGATGCAGCAGCAAACAGCGCAGTTTCCAGAGGAGCATATTTTGCTTGTCAATACGACTCACCCCTTGATTCAAAACTTAGTCAGTTTAAGCGAAGGTGGGATATTGCAAGGCGATAGCAAGTCGCCATCAGCAGAACTTGCAAACCTAATTTGCCATCACGTCTACGATTTGGCACTAATGGCACAAAAAGGCTTTGATGCGGAAGGAATGACAGCCTTTGTCGAACGCTCGAACCAAGTGCTGACAAGGCTTACCGAACGCGCTGCAAGTAGCTAGATAAAGATGAGCGATCGCACATCTATAATAAATATGCGATCGCTCTTTTAAATTAGCAATCCAACTCCTTGTCTCCTTGTCTCCCCATCCCCCCACATCACAGAAATTATCCAAGAGTTCTACTCACCCGCTTTCTCCTAAGTACCGATACAATATAAGACTGCACATTAGTTAAAAATACAGGTAAGATATGTCGCGCAAATGTCAGCTAACAGGCAAAAAGGCAAACAACGCCTTTGCAGTCTCTCACTCCCACCGCCGCACGAAAAAGCTGCAAGAAGCCAATTTACAATGGAAACGCGTATGGTGGAGTCAAGGCAATCGTTGGGTAAGACTTAAGCTTTCTACCAAAGCCATCAAAACATTGGAAAGCAAAGGTTTAGCAGCAATGGCAAAAGAAGCTGGAATTGACTTAAATCGTTACTAAAATATTTCTAATTAGGGGCTAGCTGTTCAATTTTACTGCAGCAAGTAGCCCCTGCCAGATCGACAGTTAAAGCCAATGCTATTTTAAGGTTTTGAATAGTGAGGCGATCGCGTTTTTTGAATCGCCAATTAAGTTAAGATTGCTGCTCAAAAGCCTGTTTTACTGCCTCTAAATCTATACATAGTTGTTGGGCAATTTGCTCCACACTCATTCCTGCTTGCAACAGCAGAGGTACTGCTGCCAGTTTACCTTCTTTACGACCTTGCTCTAATCCTTGCTCTAGTCCTTGCTCTAGTCCTTGCTCTAGTCCTTCTTCTAAAGCCTCTTGGTAAACTTTAGTCTGCTTGAGTTCGCTTAATCCCAACATTTGTTCAATCTCCTGCCTGCTCAAGTTTGGAAACTTATAGACAAATACTGTTTCTACTAATTCTACAATTTTTCGCTGTTCGGCAGCATCTTTTAGTTCCTGTCTAGTTCTGCTAATTAGCTGTCTTGCTTGCTGCTGGGCAACATTTTCCTTAACGCCAATTAGTTGTAGCACTCCTAACCCTAGTGAGGCGCTAGCTATTTGTGTTGATAGCTCATCTAAATAGATGCGCTGCAAGCGAGGACTATTGGCAAAGTCTTGATACTGTGGTGGTAATCCTGGATCTAAACGACGTTTGGTGAATATTAGGATTCCTCGCCAGTCGTTTACAGGTTTATAGTCGTTCAAGTACAAGAAGATTTCGCTAAAAAAGCTGGGGATTAAAGTCAGTGAAGGAGTCGCCCCCTCCACTGCTCTCCAAAACGGAACGTGATAGTTTCCGATCATTCCGCTCCTCAGTAGTACGGTTGTTGTCATCAATACGTCATTACCAACATATCGTCTTCCCAGGTAAACTTATCTGGAAATCCTGGTGGCTTTGGCTTAACACTATTACAGTTAGATTTTGTACCATAACTGCCGTCAGTGGCAGTCTTTTTGTCGTGGCAGTGTCGATGGAGTAGTTGCCAATTGTTATACGAATTCTTACCACCCAATGATGTCGGAATTATGTGGTCGACTTCTATCGGCTCTCCGTATGTAAAGTAGTTTTTGCAGTGGGCGCATTTTCCCTTTTGCCGCTTGAGTAGGGTTGCTATTCTTGCGGGGGTCTGTGGGTGCGTTCCCCTTCTTGAACTCCAATATAGCCAGTTTCCGTCATAAGGCGATGAATTACCTTTCACTTTGACATGACGGGTAATTTCTGTTGAGTTATGTGGAATGAGTGTTAGGGAATTATTACCTTCCTTAGTAGCAAACGTCCAATTGTTGCCTTGTACTGTTTTAAAGTATTTACGGCTTGTCCAACTTCTACCTTTTTTTCGATGACGGCGGCGACCCCATTTAAGCAGTTTCCAGAAAGACAAATGCCATAACCTTTTAAAGGTTTTATGACTGGAGACAGTTGAAAAGTAGTTACACCAACCCCTTATAATTGGGCTTAGTATCTTGATTAAGGTTGCTTGGTCTAATCCCCGCGACCTATTTATTATTCCAGCTATCTTTCTGTAGTGCCTTTTCTGGCTCTCCTTACTGGGGGTGATAATAGTTTTAAACCCTAGTAATCCGCCTCTATGACTACCTGATTGATATTTGCCAACAGGGAATTGTTTGATGTTGAATCCGAGAAAATTAAACCCCGATTCTGTATCACCAAATTCATTCAGGGTGTGAGCGATTCTTGTTTTACTAGGTTTTAATTCTAACCCAATGCCGTTTAACCACTTTTCTATCTCTGTTTTACACAAATTTACTACTTCTATGTCTTTATGGAGAACAACGAAGTCGTCTGCGTATCTAACAAATGTAATCGATTTAAGCTTATCTCTAACACTCAATTGAGTGAAATCTGGTCGCTTCATATCTAATTTTGGGGCTAGACCCATGATTAGTTCTTCGATTCCATGTAGGGCGACGTTTGCCAGCAGGGGTGAGATAACTCCTCCTTGGGGCGTGCCTTCATTAGTAGGGAACAACTGTCTCCCATCCATTACACCAGCTTTTAACCAAGCTCGGATTTGTCTTTGCAGGGTGGGATAGGTATTTAGTTTTGAGAGAAGTACATCGTGGTTGATGCGGTCGAAGCATTTACTGATGTCGGCATCCAAGACGTACTTGGCTTTTTTATTTACCGCAATGTATATTGCTCCAATTGCATCATGGCATGAGCGTCCAGGGCGGAACCCGTAGGAATTTGGTTCAAATCGCGCTTCCCATTCTGGCTCCATTGCCATTTTGACTAGCGCTTGCAAGGCTCGGTCGTACATTGTCGGTATTCCTAATGGTCTTTTTTCCTCACTTCCTGGTTTGGGTATCCAAACTCGGCGTGTTGGTCTGACCTTTGTCCCCAGTTTGATTTTATTCATTAGGGTGAGACGTTGCTTTGGGGATAGTGCCTTAACACCGTCCACTCCTGCCGTCTTCTTACCTTGATTGTCCTGAGTTACCCGACGAACCGATAATGCTCTTGCCGCCCAAGAACTTATCAATAATTTCTGGAGTCTGCGAACTAGCTTGACGTTTCCACGACTAGACGCTTGGTATATCCGCTTTTGCAACTTAAAGACGCTACGTTCCAGCTTTTGCCAGTTGATATCGCTCCATTCATACATCGGACATGATGCCGTGTTCATAACTTATGCATTGCTACTTGTAGCTATACCTTCCGTATTACCGTGAGTCTGTTAGCTTATCCTGGTTATTACAACTAGGCGTTTGCTTCTGACTCGATCTTTCCATTCCGTTACCTGACTTGTGCCAGATTTTTCGTCTTAGCTGACTGCTCGAAGTATTCGACCTCTTCGAGAGTAGACGGATTGGTTACTTCGTTCCTCATTACCTTTGGTTTGTTCCGTTAGGATGTCATCTCTTCACCGAGCTTTTGGGTAACGTAGGTATGTCGGTTGGTAATCCTCATACCACCTTTTGCTTCTGCCCTTTTGGGACTTCCAGCGCGTATAGCCTTATTTCGCTGGTTCGGCGTAACGATGATTCACACAATGACTTTGCTTTCGCTATCCATAGGAACTTGCTTACGGGATACCACTTTTAGGCTAGTAGCTCTTTTCCGCTTTTATCCCCGCTTCACCGATTGAGGGCTAGTCGCTACAGTGGGGGATATGCTTTCACTCCTACGTCTGGAGGACAGGACTTGACGCTTTCTAGGATACTAACGCTCACCTGCAAGGTTATGAAGTTATCATTTGCAAGGGATTAAAGTGCGAACTCAATCCTGTTGGATTACCCTACAAATGTCGCCCATCCCCCGATTTATCGGTTTCGAGCGAACGAATCGCACTACAAGTCGCCTTTTGTGTCTCGATAGCCTTGAATTTCCAGGAAATATATTGGTAAGTCGGTGGCATAAATAGGCGGAACTAAAATACCATCAATCCGAAAGCTAGTCTGTTTGACTTCTTGGGATGCAAAACTGTAAGTTGATGTTCTCGGCGAATCGTTGCCGATGAGTTCAAATAGAATAGCGGGGTAAAGTTGAAACAGTTCGTAAAATAAGCTGTCTGTCTGCACTCTTAGTTCGGTGGCTGCACTTAATGAAAGTAAGATTCATTTTAGGGCTAAGAGCGATCGCGCTATAGTGAAATCCCCACTTGAGTTATAAAAAAGCGATCGCTCTTAGTTTTGGTATGATCGCGCCTCAGTAAAATCTCAACTTAAACCACAAATAAGCGATCGCACTTTAGTGAAATCTCAACTTGAACCACAAAAAGGCGATCGCGCTTAAGTCAAATCTCAACTTGAGCCACAAACAAGCGATCGCTCTTGGCATTGGTAAAAGCGATCGCGCTTCAGTAAAATCTCAACTTAAACTACAAAAAGGCGATCGCGCTTATGTGAAATCTCAACTTAAACTACAACAAAGCGATCGCTCCTGGTATTGTTAAAAGCGATCGCGCTTCAGTGAAATCTCGACTTGAGCCGCAATACATAGCGTCACGAAAACTGAATGTTTTACTGCTCCAACCAAGCGGCTAAAAGAATGAGCGATCGCACTTCTGGTTATGCGATCGCTCATTCTTTATACTCCGTAACCTGCACAGGCGGGTTTTGTCTGTTTAGCCGTGAATTCTATTATTTAGTTTAGAGTAGCTATTCTCTCTACATCTAAGCTAAGACTTGACTTTAGCCTAGTACCTGAAACAGCCTCTTCAATACATAAAGCTAATCTACATTCAACCGTTAATCTACGTAATTAATTACTTTAACTAAATTAATAGCGTACATTTGCGGTAGATATTCATATTTGCGACTTGCTACAACTATGTATAACTCTCTTGGCAGTGCAGTTATTAAAAGTTGCGGTTTTAATTTCCCTGGCAGAGTTTATTTATATTAAATAGCGGTCGTTGATTTTATGAATAAAAACTTACTAATGCTAGGAGGGCAAAAAGCGAAAAATAATGAGGGATTTACCCTAATTGAATTATTAGTAATTATATCTTTAATAGGTATTATGGCTGCATTTAGTGCGCCTTATATAAATTTTGGAGTTAACCCATTAAAAGATACTACTAATAGAGTTGCAAGCACCTTTAAACTGATGCGCGTTAAAGCAATGTCTCAAACTTCTGCTTATCGGATCAAGCAAGCTACCTCAACTACGTTGAAAATAGAACGTAATAAATTGTGTTCTGATTCAACTGGTTGGACTGTAGATGGTAGCTTTGATTCAGAAGATTTAACTTTAACCGAAGCCAAAGATTTCAAAGGGGCAGCTAAAAATACTGTTATCGAAATTATAGCCGCAACTGAAAATAGTTCAAACATTACGCCTTTGATAGAGGCGACAGGTTCGCCAGGCTGGAGCCTTTGTTTCAATAGTAGGGGATTAGCAAATAAAACTTTAAAACTTACTATAAAAGATTTAAAAACTGCTAAAACGAAAGATATTGAGATATTTCAAGGAGGCGGAGTTCAAATTTATGAATAAAATTTTTGCTGGTAAAAATCAAGGGCTGTCATTGGTAGAAGCATTAGTAGGAATGACAATTTTCTTGATTACTTTGGCATTCATGATTCCTTTACTTGCAACCAATCAATTTAATACAATCAATAGAGAAATCAAGACAGGAGCTATTTCTGTCTCGCAAAGAATTCTAGACGAGTTCCGCCAATCTCTAGACCAGCTACCCGCAGATGAGTGGGCAACAAAATTACCATTATCAGGAACAGAGACTAAGTTACCTTTACCCTACCCCTCTGGCACTGATATTTCATCCATAACAGAGCTTGGTAAAACTTATAGCGCAAAAATTATTTATTGCGAGGTTATTTCTCCTGCTACTACTAATCCTAACTGTGATGCCAATACTAGACAAATAAAATTACAAGTGAACTACAATGGTCAACCGATTTATACTGTTGAAACAATTTACACAAAGTTCCAATAAAGGTTTTACACTACTGGAACTTTTGGTCACTTTAGTTGTAGCCTCAGTTATAACTGGGTTGGCACTCAAACTAATAGTCGATCAGCGCCAACTCTTTTTAAACGATCAAAGCCGTACTCAAGTTAATCAAAACTTACGAGCTTCTCTAGATTTAGTCGGTGCTGATATTAAACAAGCTGGCGAACGACTAACAACAAGTACATTGCCAGTAGTGAGAGTCATAAATGGATCTGCGACCGATCCTAATGTTCCTGATGAGCTAGTATTGCAGCGTTTAGTCATTGCTGAAAGCCTACCAGTTTGTAAGACAGTTACTACTGGTACTACGACAAGTGAAATAGAAGTCTCTCAAAAAGGCGGTGCTGGATTGTGCAATGCCTCTTTTTCTAGTCCTACAGCCACTTTGCCTATTACCCTTAACCAGTGGAAAGATAGCCGTTGTGCTAAAGATGGTACTTCTGCTTGCGCCAGAGCTATAGATGTAAATCGCGCTACAGTCAGCAATCGATGTGTTGAGGAAAAGGATGGTACTGACAAAGAGTGCGTATGGGCTTATATTTACGATCCTGATACTAATCGAGGTGAGTTTTTCCTTTACGGTTTTGAAAGTCCTAAAGACACTCCAGATACGCCTACTAACGCTTATCGCGTGCATCGGGTTGATGGTGAAGCTTGGAAAAATACATACCCCTATGGTGTCCTGAGTTCTACTAATCCCACTAATCCTACTCTCTACATTTTGGAGCAGCGCCGCTATCGATTAAAAGACAATGTTTTAGAGTTAATTCTTAATGAACAAATACCACCTCCATCTAAATCTACATCTGATTTTTTAGTTGACAACCAAACATCACCAATAAGACTTGTTAACCAACTAAGTAATTTTCAAGTAAAAGCTTTGATGCAAAGTGGCAACACACCACTTACTAGAGAAGATTTTAACAACACAGCTATTGACGACTGGAAGCAACTTAAAGCAATCAAGATAGATGTAACAGCTATAAACCCAGCACCTAATTCTACTAAAGTTCCTAACCTTACCGTATCTGCACAGTTTTTCCCACGCAACGTTTCTTCTAAGTAACAGATAAATTTATGAAATACCAATATAAAAATTTTCAACAATTAATGCTGCTGAGGCTGGTGCGCTTACAAAAATATAACCATGAAGAATCAGGTTTTGTGCTAGTTATTGTAATTTCTATGGTGTTGATCCTGACATCTTTGCTAGCAGCCTACGGCTTACTTAGCAAAATTGAAACAGCAAGCACTAAATCTTCTGTGACTAGCAACACAGGGTTTTATGCAGCAGAGGCTGGGCTTAACCTACGAGCTAAACAGGTTCGAGACAAATTTAATGGATTCAATCGTCCTACTGGCACTCCTCCTGGAACTGCCCCTGAATACCTTGATGCTTTACAAAAGTGTTTAAGTAATACTGGTAGTTTAGGCAGTGGTGATTTCATCTGTAAGCGCCAAACTTTTAACAACCAAGAATTATTAAGCTACGTCATTGAACATCCAGATAATTTTGACCCTACAAAAAATATTATACAGATTAATTCTGGCGAACCTTTTGCTGGCTTGAGCGCTCAAGAATATCGTTACGATGTTACATCAGTAGCACTCAATTCTCAGGAGCCAAGTGCCATACTAGGAATGCGTTTCAAAAGCCGATTGATACCACTGTTTCAATTTGTTGTTTTCTACAACAATGACGCAGAATTTACTGTGCCACCAGATATGAACTTAAATGGTCCTATTCACAGTAACGGTGATTTGTATCTAAACGTTGGTAACAGTCGTATTTTGACAATTAATGGTGTAGTTAGTACAGCAGGCAAATTATATCGTGGCGAGAAGGTAGCATCGCAATGTGGGGGTAAAGTTAATATCTATACGGTTCTTGACTCTGTATCTAGTATCAAAGAGCTTAGTTGTGGTAGTGGCAGAACTGAGTACACTCAAAGTCAAGTCAGTGATTGGAAGAAAAATATTCTTGTTACCGTCCCTAAATTAGAGGTTCCTGAACCTGATGCCTTAGATGCTAAAGCAGGAAAAGATTATTGGGACAAAGCAGACCTACGAATTGTGCTTAAACTTGACTCTTCTAGTGGCAATCCAAGCGGTATTGAAATACGCAATCAAGATAAATCGGTAGACACGACGAAAACGAAAGCCCTTCTAGAGAGTTGCCCTACTAACACCACCACTACAACACTTAGAAATGAGTTAGATGGTACATCTAACTACGAGCAAAGTGACGTTGACCTGATAGTCAATTCAATTACTGGTTTTGCGGTTGGTAATGTAGTAAGAGTAGGAAATGATTATGATAGCAATATTATTACCAGTATAAATCCATTAACTAATACAATTAGATTGAAAAGGAGGCTAGGACACACTTATCAATCAGCTACTGTAGCCTCGAAAGATGACATCGTTAGTAAAGTGAGCGTCTCTACATCTAATACATTCTACAATTATCGAGAAAAAAATGGAGGTACGACAGGCAATGATGGTACGTACATTCGTATGCTCAATGTTGACGTTCGAGGTCTGTTGGACTGTATTCATTCACAAAGTTTAATGGGTAGTAAAGCCTTGAATGATGTTACTGAAAACGGTTTAGTCTGGTTTCTGACTGTAGATGGACCTAATTCAGAAACAGATGTAAACTCTAGTACGGCTCCTAATAACTCCAATAATTATGCTGTACGCCTTTACAACGGTGACTATTTATATTCAGGTCAAAGTGGTGCACCAGAAATTAAAGGTTTGACGATTGTTTCAGACCAAGCAGTATATATTCAAGGTAACTACAATCTTAAAGATGACTCAACAACTACTGGTATTAACGAAGGTGATAACTTAGCCACTACTACTGTTACTGAAAGGTGGAGACCAGCCTCAATCCTTGCTGACACAATTAATATTCTCTCCAAAAAATGGCAATTAGATGATTCCAATGGTCGGACATATAGTACAAGTAATGTACCGTCAGGCACAATTCAATATGATGATTCTAGACGAACTGCTGAAGAAACAACCGTTAATGCAGCATTCTTGTCTGGAACCACAATTACAGGTGGTAAAAATGGTACAGATGGTCAAGACAAGGGTAGCAATAGCAATAGTGGAGGTGTGAATAACTATCCTCGATTCCACGAACATTGGAATGGTACTGTTAAATTTAACTATAAAGGGTCGTTTGTAAGTCTCAATGCACCGCGTCGCACTAATTCGCCATTCTGCGGTAGCTATGATGCAACCAACTGCAATATTTATAGTCCTCCACAGCGTAACTGGGACTTCGATTCTGACTTCAAGAATGCTGCTAACCTACCACCACTTGCTCCTAGGTTTGTCTATTTAAGGCAGGAGGTTTTTTCTCGTAGCTTTGAGCGATAATCACTTTTATAACGCCAGCCGTTCAGTAAAATCATTAACCTTGTAAAAGAAGGACTTGTCTAATAAAAACAAGTCCTTCTTTGCTTTTGCCTACTACCAAACTCAAAGCTAAAGTATAACTACGCTCAATGTTTAAGATTGAAGTCATTATTTATACCTTCAAACAGCAAGATTTCCTACTAACATAGGTAATATATATCGTAGTTCACTATAGAGCCTAGCTCTTTGTAGGAAAGCAGTCATGTCCAGCCGCAAGCAACGTCGGGTAGTTCAGAAGCGCGATCGCCAAATTTGGCAACTATCCGCTACAAACTGTAAACAGCATACGTCATGGCTGCTACGCTGCTCAATACTTAGCGATAAAAACTCCCATTCATCTGGCTTCGTCTTGCCAACTGTAGCAATGGTGTCGCTAGTAGTCGTACTAATAACTACTGCGCTCGTATTGCGGGCTTTTGATCGCTCCAGAGAGGCTAGTAATGTCAGGGTAGATGCCGCAGTATCAAATGCTGCAAAACCTGGCATAGATCGCGCTAGAGCCAAAATAGATGCATTATTATCCGATCCGAGTTTGCCAAGAGACACTCCCACTGATACCGATTTTTACAATGCCCTGACTAGCAGCAGGTATGTATTAGGTGATGAAACACGCCTGAAACTGGTTTACGACATCAATAACAATAAAATTATTGAAAAACGACCTACAGCAACAACTCTAGAACAAGACGAAGCGATCGCAACTGCTTGGAAATTTCCAGTTGATACTGACAATAATGGTAAATTCGATAGCTATACACTATACAGTATTGTCTTCCGCAGTCCCAACCGAGGACAAGATGGTAGGTTTGAGCGCTCTAGAAATCCTCTAGAAGCAAGAACTCCACCAATGAAAGGTGCGCTGAGTAGACGCTGCGAATATACTGCTGGTACTAGCCCTAACTTGGTAGGTGACTCTAGTTGGTACAAATCAGGTAGTAACCTAACCAAAAGCTTTTTTGCCTACACTGCCACAGTGCCAATTGATACTCTGCCTATATCTCCCAATGTAGGTGCTGGCAACTATGAAGTGTATAGAGGAAATCGAGGTTTTTCTGCCCTGGAGTTTCAGCAAGATCGCAGTAGAGTTCCCCTAAATAGCAATGCTGTTTTGTTTCAAAACGACCTGGAACTTACTCCTGGTGTTGACTTTCGCATGAATGGCAGAATTTTTACAAATGCCAACTTACTGATCGGCGGGCATGAGGGTAAAGCGATTAGGCTCTATCAAATTAGTAGCAAAAACTCCTGCTTTTACAAAGAACAAAACAGTAAAATTACTGTCGGTGGCAACGTCGGTACAGGCAACGTAGCCGACGCACAAAATCAAACAGCGGTAACTGTCGATCTATTTAGAGGAGTAGGTAACGACCCAAGTACCTCCACAATCGATGGCAATAATAAATCTACAAGCGAAGTAGGAGGCAAAAGAGTAGGATACAACGATGCCGCCTATAGCAAGCGGATCGGGGCAATGAAGCAGGCTATGCTAGCTTTTTCTACAACTAATCCTCCCACAGTTGCCAGCGTCAATAGCATTACTCAGTACCCTTTTTCAGTTAAAGCAGCATTTAAAGCTAAGATTGAAGCACCTGGAGGTAGCAGCTTAAACGCTCAAGAAATTCTTGCCGAACAAGTTGAAACATACCTAAAAGATCGTACCCGTCGCGTTCCTTTTGCTGAAGTACCTGCCGCCGATGGGACAGGTGCTATTCTTCCAGGGGATAGCAATGGGATTGATACAAGCTCTGGGATTGTAGAACCAATCGCTAAATGGCGAGAGCCTACAGACACTAATACTGGTTTAGCGCTAATTGCAGCCAACCTACAACAGACTCAGCCCGAACAGCAGAGAGAAGATGGTGTAGAGACATACTTAGGCGATCGCATTAATGTAGGTAACAACTTACCTGCTTACTGGAAAAATCTGACTAAATATGTTACAGGACCTTTTGAAAAGCAATTTTTAGGCAGCGCGGTTAAATGGACTAATCCTAGCGACGAAGAACGCTATCGAACTACTCAAGTAGTCGCTCTCCCAGATGTAGGTATATCTAATCGAGATGGTTTTTGGGAAGATGCAGCCGCTAGACAACCAGCAACTAAATTATCTAATGTAGGCGGTTTGAGGATAATAACTGGGGCAGGAATTTATCGCAACTTAGCATCTACTTATACAGCTTTATCTGCTCCGTCTTTTCTTCCACTCCCTCCTACCATCCTTGATGGCAATAGAGCTATTCCTAATGCTCCACTTTTAGCAGGTGAAAGCTCATCTATTCCCTACACTTTAGTTTGGTCTGACACCATGCCTATGAGTGGTGGAGTCGATAACAGCAAAACACTAATCAATGAAAGTACAGCGCCAGCCGACTTGCGGATGAGAGCTACGGCTGTTTATCACTATGCAAACAATCCTGGAACTAGCCAGACTCCGATCGCTTGTGTCAGCAGCTATTACGATCCGACAAACGCAACTACTGCTAAAAATAGAGTTAATTTTGATGGTGGATACGGCATCGATACTGCTAGCGGTAAGTCAAACAATGGTGTTGTCTATCCTACTCCCTACACCAGCGATACAGATAGGTTTAGTGCGATCGCCTCTTATTTGCCAGAGTTGAAAGCTCAAGCAAAACTGATGTTTCCCAATGGGCGCGTCGTTAACGAACCTTTGCAGCAAGCCTTGCTCAAACTTAATGGTGGTGGCGGACTATTAGACAATACCAAACCCCTAAGTTTGGCGGAAAATTCAGCAATCGATACAGCTATTTGCGGTATCAAAATTTTGACCGATAGCTCCTTCAATCCCAGCACAGAGCCTATAGTGCCACATGGCGCAATTAGAGAAGCATCTTTTCTTAATGCTAGAGAAGTTCAAGCGATTCATAAGACGAATAATACGACTGACTACGATTTAGAACTAGAACAACGCCAGCCTTTAGAAGTACGAGTGACTGACCTCGATATGGGTCAACTTGCAGCTAAAACAATTGGGACAGCAAACCTTCAAGAATATCTTTTGCCTAACAGCGGTATTATCTATGCTAGTCGAGACGATGCGCTGCTCGATCTAAGTGACACGAGCATAGAAAGAGAGTTACTTAGTTCTACCGACTTCAAACTCGACCCTACACGCCGCCCAAACGGAATTAGGCTAATCAACGGTAGTAGTTTAGAACGAGATGATGATTATCGAGAAGAAGAAAAGGGACTAACTTTAGTTACCAATTTGCCAGCTTATATTCAAGGCGACTTTAACCTGCACCAACAGTCAGGCGATCGCACGCCTACTGAAGAATTTACCGATACCTTGGCAGATAACTGGAGCGATTTTTATACACGCAACCCAACACTCGATCCTAATTTTGCTTGTCGTAAGGGGCAAAGTGGGTGTGGTGGTAATGGCGATCGCTGGCGACCTGCAACTATCATCTCTGATGCCATGACGGTGCTATCAGGCAGTTTCCGCGATGGTTTCCGTGATGAAGGAGACTACGATCTCAATAACTATGCAGGTATTGCTCCTACTTTAAATCGCACTAAAAACGGCTTGTGGAACAATAGCTTTGTTCCTAGTGCCTTATGGTGGGATACAGGCAATACAGACAATGCTTATCCTAATGAAAAAACTGAGGATAGTTATGTAGGTTCCTACCTAACTAATGCCGTGACACCGATCCAACGGCGCGTAAATGCACCTGAATATGTCATGGAAATTTGCCGTAAAGTCCCTGTCTCCGAATGTAGACCGAGCGATTGGCTAGTTGGCTACGATAATAACGGCGATGGAGATATCGATGATAATGGGGAAAGCGATGTTAAATCTGCAAATCTGCCCCAAAACGCTGATGTTACTCGCTTAGGTGCAGGTACTACTGCTAGCGCTGCTTTGCGACCTAGCGATCGCCGTTACGCTCGTCGGGTTGCATTCAAACGTAGCACTGGCAATACACTAGAGTTATCTAATTGGTCTAGCCCTAACGAAGATAATATCACTCCAATAGCATTAGGAATAAATAATAGCGGTCAAGTTGCTGAATTTCCTTATACAGAAAATGTTCTGCCCAGAATAAGAAATAATGCTCTGTGGTTTAGAACAACAACTAATACTATTGGCGAACCATACAACAATCCTAGCTACGCAAACAATAGACCGCTAGCATATACAGGCAATACTAAATTTACGTCTCCTCTTACCCCTGAAATTGACAACGTAAATAGTCTCAACCTTCCAGAGAATAACCCTGCTTCTAGCTACACAGTTTGTACTAAAACTGCTGGTTCCTCTCAAAAACCGTTAGTCAATGATTCCACGCTTCTTGATGACGGAAATTGCGATCTTGACACAACCGTAGGGCAGCTAAATGCTTTAGATCCTAGTACATCTAATACAGATGCGATCGTTACACCTAGTCAAAAGGTAACTAATCAAAAGGGAAGCTTTGCTAGCGGGGAGGAAACAACTCTCACCCAGAGTGGTCGTATAAACGTTATCGATTTAGGCCTTGGAGCGCGGACTTTAGGAGAGGATAGTACGAGAGTAACAACAATTAAATTAGTAGGCGATGAAGACTCTATATTTGTGTTCCAAAAAAAAGGAGGAATCTTAAACTTTGCTAGCAATTCAAATTGTAGCCGTCGTAACAATACCTGCACCCGCAAAGGTGTAGCTATTGAACTAGATGGGGTTGATCCTAACAATGTATTCTGGGCATTAAATGCAGATACTCAATGGAACGAAGTAGATTCTAACAGCCCTCATAGAATGAAGGGGAATTTTATTAGTAAAGGGGCTGTTAATAGTCTCAAAAATGTAGTGATAGAGGGTCGTCTTTTGGGGGTTAACCGTCTACCACCACGTTCAAACTTTGTAAACAGTAGCATCAAAGCGATCGCTTCTACAGATCAGCCTTTGCTAGTACCAGTTTTACAAATACACACCCCCGAAGGAACTCCATCCACCAACACCAATCTCCCTATAAGTGGTAATATTGTCAATCGCTGGCTGCAAAATGTAGTCGCAAATAATGCTACAGTTAACGCTGTTTTTGTATCGGGCAACAGTCCAAGCCGCCCAGAAGAAAGCGATTTAGCAGGTTTGCATAACTTCGTTCGTTTTCAAGAAAACTGGTTAGAAAAGCCGCTCAATATTCAAGGCAGCTTTATTCAGTTAAAGCGCAGTGCTTATGCTACAGCGCCATTTGCTAATGTTTTAGCAGCAAAGCGATCGGCTAACGATGGAACTTTAAGCATTTTTGGCTATACCTCCACCTCTTATAACGGCAACATCATACCCTACTACAATCCACCAACTCGGCAATGGGGTTTTGATGTAGGACTTCTATCTCAAGCACCAGACCTATTTGCACAGAAATTTACCATACCCTCAGCTACTCCTCCCAACGAATTTTTTAGGCAAGTTGGTCGAGATGATTTATGGGTTAAAACTTTGTTGTGCGCTGCTCAAGGGTCGCAGGATAACTACACTTACGCTGTAGATCGAAGCGAACGAGGTAGTTGTGAATTTGCTCCATCTGCTTATAACGATTAATGGTGATTCGTCAAATTTAGCAACTGGTAGGTGACTAGGATCGTGTCCAAATTACGACTTTCAACTCAATCTAATCAAGCTGGTTTTACAATCGTCGAGTCTTTAGTGGCTATAGTTGTAGTTAGTATTTTAATGGCAGCAATTTCTCCTGTAATTACTCTTTCTGTAGCCACACGAGTTCAAGCAAGACGAATAGAGTTAGCATCTCAAGCTGCTAAAGCATATATTGATGGTATAAATTCAGGAGCGATCGCACCTCCAACTATTACTGTTGCACGAGAGACAAATCAGTATTTTTTAGATAGCGCCCCTGTTCCTAGTGCTTTGGCAGATTTGTACTGTGTAAATCTTGACAATATACCTGGTTGTAGTAGTAACAGCGCTCAGGATTTAGCAATTCAAGGGTTTCGCAGCCAATTTAGTGCGGATGCAGATGACGCGCAAAAAGGCTATCGTCTAGGTTTGCGTGTTTATAGGGCAGATGCTTTTAGCGATCGTGGTGCTTTGAATAAAGGGTCAAAACAAGCAACTTTTACTGGGGGACTTGGAAACCTTAAAACTCCATTAGTAGAAATGACAACGGAAATTGCCACGCAGGATACTCAGTTGCCAGATTTGTGCGATCGCTTTGGTGGCTGCCAATAGTCTCAAAAGTATAAAATTTTATACAAGTATGGAAGATTCAAGGTGATGAATGCTTTAAGATTTTTGCTCAACAGTTATTTAAAACCATCCAAGCTCAGGCAAGATAATAGAGGCTTTACATTACTAGAATTATTAGTGGCAATGGTTCTTGCCGCTTTAGTAGTTACACCTTTAATGTCGTTCACGATCAATATATTAGATAGCGATCGCCGAGAACAAGCTAAAGCAATATCAGCGCAAGAAGTACAGGCTTCTATTGAATACATTGCTCAAGACTTAGAACAGGCTGTCTATATTTACGATGCCATTGGATTAAATAACAACTCAAATTTAAACACTAATACAATTTCTGGAATCAAAGATCAGATTCCACCAGAAAAAGTAGCAGACGGTTGCTCTAACAATAGAAATACAACTTGTACGCCTGTTTTAGTCTTCTGGAAACGCGAACCTGTAGAGAAGGCTGTTCCGACTAATAGGAATAGTAAATGTAGTGGTATTTCCTCGAATTGTAATGATACATTCGTTTACTCTCTTGTCGCTTATTATCTAATTAAAGGTAATAATATTAATAACGTTTGGTCTAATAGCGCTCGTATTGCTAGGTTTCAAATAACGAATGGTGTGGTAGATCCTTTTAATCCTACAAATACAACAAATGGTATTCCTACTACTAACTATATTCAAGATCGAGAGCCTAGTCCAGGGTTTAATTTATTCGATCTTTCATTACCAGGTTCTAGTCTTTCAGATAAAATGAACCGCTGGCAAAAGTCATCATTAGCTTATACAAGCAAAGCTAATGTACTAATTGATTATGTTGACAGCAGTATTACTGAAATTTCCCCAAATTGCTCTGCAAACCAACAAACACCATCAACTTTAGTTGGTGGCTTTTATGCTTGCGTTGATGCCTCTAAAACTTCGGCACAAATTTTTATTAGAGGTAATGCTCTAGCTCGCTTACAACAAAGTAGTACCTATAGCAATAATCTTTCTGCTTATTTTCCTACTGCAAGTATTAAAGTTAATGGGCGTAGTTCGTTGGATGTTAATTAGGATTTTCCGCTTGGATTTAT
The DNA here is from genome assembly GCF_000952155.1 of Aliterella atlantica CENA595. Taxonomy (GTDB): domain Bacteria; phylum Cyanobacteriota; class Cyanobacteriia; order Cyanobacteriales; family Chroococcidiopsidaceae; genus Aliterella; species Aliterella atlantica. The sequence continues at coordinate 29,274 of NZ_JYON01000006.1, forward strand.
CTTTAATTCATATAGAAAATAAATTAATTTCATTTTAGAAATTTAGATATTATGCAAAACGATTTTAGTAAAAGTAGTAGTGACAAAGGATTTACGCTTATAGAAGTAATAGTCACTATAATCATAGTTGGAATTTTAAGTGCGATCGTTGCTCCGAGTTGGCTAAATTTTGTAGAAGTGCGCCGCCTTAATATTGCTCAAGATCAAATTTATCGCTCAGTACGTGAAGCCCAAAGCCAAGCCAAGAAAGAAAAGTTGCCTTGGCGAATCAGCATTAGAGAAAAGGATCAAATTGTACAATGGGCTGTACATCCAGCTTCACTTTCTCTAGAGAAAGCTACCTGGAATGACCTCAATAATAATATTCGTATCGATCCAGAGCCAGAAACAACTGGACAAAATCAAGATGGTTTATGGCAAACTCAATTTGACTATAGAGGAAATGTTAATCTTCTAAAACAAGTGACCTTATCTAGCAAAAATAATAATAAAGCTAAAAGATGTGTAGTTATATCTACACTTTTAGGAGCAGTAAGAACTGCAAAAGAACGTCCAACTGCAAATAATGAAGGCAAATATTGTTATTGATTTAATCAAACAATACCAAAGAAAAAAAGTAGCTTGCACGAGCTATAAAATCATCTCAGCAAGCTACTTAATTAATTCTTGGGCTTATGCCTACCCAGAACGGTTATTTATTTTTAAAGCTGCTTCACTTCAGAAACTAGCTTCGCCACCATATCTTTTGCACTGCCGAAGAGCATTGTAGTTTTATCCTTGTAGAACAACTCATTGTCTACACCAGCAAAACCCGTACTCATCCCGCGCTTAATTACAATTGTCTGTTTAGCCTTATCTACTTCCAAAATCGGCATTCCATAAATAGGACTTGCAGCATCATGACGCGCAGCAGGGTTAACCACATCATTCGCGCCAATTACTAAAGCTACATCTGTCTGCTCAAATTGAGGATTGATATCATCCATATCAGACAACTGTGGATAAGGCACATTAGCTTCTGCCAATAATACATTCATGTGTCCTGGCATTCTACCCGCAACTGGGTGAATTGCATACTTTACATCTACACCCATGCGCTCAAGCTGATCTGCCAACTCGCGAACGCTATGCTGTGCTTGCGCTACAGCCATCCCATACCCTGGCACAATTACCACAGAACGCGCGTAACCTAGCATCATTGCGCCTTCTTCAGGATCGATGCTGCGGACATTCTTCTCAATCTCAGCCGCACCTGCACCGCCACTAGCCGCGCCACCAGTGCCAAAAGCACCAAATAGAACGCTAAATAGCGAACGGTTCATCGCCTTACACATAATCTGAGTCAAAATTAACCCAGATGCGCCTACCAAAGCGCCAGCAATGATCAGCATATTGTTCATTACCACGAAACCAGCCGCACTAGCAGCGATCCCCGACAGCGAGTTCAACAGCGAAATTACTACAGGCATATCGCCGCCGCCGATGGGGATAACAAATAGTACGCCTAGCAATAACGAAACAGCAACTACTCCTAAAAATAGCGGCACATTTTCTGGCGATACCAATAAGTAGCCGCTACCTACAACAAAACCAATTAGCAGCAAAATATTAAACGGCTGCTGCAACGGAAAGGTGATTGGCGAACCACTAATTAAGCCTTGCAACTTGGCAAAAGCAACCATACTGCCTGTAAAGGTGACACCACCAATAAATACATCTAACAGCATGGAAACATTGGCATCTAGCGGTATGGGCGCAGAAGCATCAATCAACCGCCAAAACTCAGCTACCGCTACCAGCGCTGAAGCTAATCCCCCCAAACCGTTTAATAAACCTACCATTTGGGGCATTTCAGTCATCGCGACTCTTTGGGCAGCAATAGCACCGATCGCGGAACCTGTCGCTAACCCAATCAAAATCATCTCATAATTCAACACCTGCCGATCTAACAGCGTTGCTGCGATCGCAAGTAACATCCCCACCGACGCTAACAAGTTGCCATTACGGGCTGTAGCAGGCGATCCCAACTGCTTTAAACCGACAATAAATAACGATGCTGCAACCAAATAACTTAGCTGAATCCCAGTTGGCAAAAAATCGCTCACGCTTTTACCTCTTTTTTCTTAAACATTTGCAACATCCGGTCAGTAACTAAAAAGCCGCCGACTACGTTAATAGTTGCCAAGACAATAGCAATCAATCCCAAAATCACCGACAAGCTAGTATCTCTGCTGCCAGAAACAACTAACGCGCCAATCACAGCAATTCCCGAAATAGCATTAGCGCCAGACATTAACGGAGTATGCAGCGTAGGCGGTACTTTGTTAATGACTTCAAACCCAATAAAAGACGCTAATACAAACACAAACAAAGCAGCAATTAGTGTTTCAGTCACGGTTTAAACCCCAACAAAAGTCAAAAGTTAAAAGTCAAAAAGACTTCTTTATTTGCCCAAAAGTCAAAAAGATTTCTTTGCACTCTAGGATCGAAATCTTCCTAGAGTGCGATCGTCGGGCTTTGTCTATGTAAGCTAGCCAGCTATGTGCGGTTTTCCCCCTCAATAGACTGGCGTGCTACTTCAACCGCCCAGCTAAGAATTAATTGCCGATTGCTGAGTATTACTTGCTAGCGCATCCTTTACCCTTTGGTTGCGAATCTCGCCGCCATGAGTAATGCAAGCAGCATCAATAATATCGTCAGCAAAATTCAAGTCAATAGCGCTATCTTTAACCAAAAGCTGCACCAAAGTAGTCAAATTCTTGGCGTACATTTGGCTAGCATGAACGGGCATTGACGAAGGCAAGTTAATTGGACCAATAATTGTCACGCCATGCCATTGCACGTCTTTACCAGGCTCCGTACAAGCGCAATTACCACCTTGTTCGGCAGCCAAATCGACAATTACCGATCCTGGCTTCATTTGCGCTACCATTTCCGCAGTTACCAGCAAGGGCGCTTTCTTACCTGGAACTTGAGCCGTTGTAATTACTACATCCGATTGCTTAATGTGTTCGGTAACAACTTCTTGAGTGCGCTGCTTTGACGCTTCGGAAATTTCCTTGGCATAACCCCCAGCAGCAACAGTTTCCTCATTTAGCTGCACTTCAACGAACTTAGCCCCCAAGCTTTGGACTTCTTCTTTTACCGCTGGGCGAATATCAAAAGCCTCTACCACAGCGCCCAATCTCCGAGCCGTAGCGATCGCTTGCAGCCCCGCAACGCCCGCACCCATGACAAATACCTTTGCGGGGGCGATTGTGCCTGCGGCTGTCGTCAGCATGGGGAAATACTTAGGTAATGCTGCCGCTGCAATCAATACAGCTTTATACCCCGCTACCGATGCTTGAGATGATAAAGCATCCATGCTTTGCGCTCTACTGCTGCGCGGGATCAATTCAATACTAAAAGCTGTTACCCCACGCTGTGCTAACTTTTGGGCGATCGCAGGTTCTCCCAATGGATTGAGAAAACCAATCAATATCGCCCCTGGTTTAAGCATATCAACTTCCGATCGCCCATCTTCTCGCTCTTGGGGCAAACCTACTTTCAGCAGAATATCTGCTTCACCCCAAAGCTTTGCCGTATCGCTGACAATTTTTGCTCCTGCGGCTTCGTAAGCATCGTCGAAAAAGAAAGAGCGATCGCCTGCACCTGCTTCTACCCAAACTTCTAAGCCTTTTTTCACTAAACGCGCCACAGTATCAGGTACTAGCGCTACTCGACGTTCGCCGACTTCAATCTCTTTGGCAACCGCTATTTTCATGCAATCTCCTAAACTCAAAAAAACTTTTTTACCTATTCGCGTTCGAGCATTTGTAGTAATTTCCTCCTTGCAGGCGCGATCGCACTTGCCAGGAATAAGAATGTAGAGATTATGCTGACAGGCAACTTTTGCAACGGTTCTCTTTGTTTAAAGCGTTACATTTCGCCCATCCTAAACCGATCTCTTGCCTTCTTATCTGTGTCTTCAGATTATTTTATGAATGTGACATTTATATTAGCTAAAGTTTTTTGGTAAATGCTCTATTTTTTTAACGTAGAGTAAATCTTAGCAATTTGCTACTAGCTACAACTTACAATTTCTTCTTCCTCAAACTAAATTTTTATCATCAGCATATTTTGCCTTGGCTAATTTAGCTTACTTAGCTCTCGATTGTGCAGGGCAATATTTCAACTTTTTTAACATAAATCGTAAATTTAGATACACTGATACATATTCCGAAACAAAAAAATATTTTCTGGAGGAAATAATGATAGAGCGATCGCCAGCGTCAAATATCATAATTAATCGGGAATAGAGGCACTTTTTACCAGATTTAGCGTCTCAAGTAGTAAATTAATAAGTACAAAAACTTACTTTATATCTTGCCGAAAGCTATGTTAGCCACAAAAAATATGCATCGCCTACTTTCTGCCTTAGCTGTTACCAGTTGCCTAGTAGCTGGATTTCCAGCAATTATTTCCGCCCAAAGTTTGCCAGGATTTACCATCTTTAGCGGTGTCAAACGCGAAAACCAACTACCGTTTAGACTAGACTTCGGCGGGCAAGCAAGTCAGTGGGATCGCTATCGGTTAAGGATTCCCCCTAAACAACTCAAACTAGCAGCAGCGCAAATATCTGTTTCCTACCCCGATTATTACAAAGGTACTTTTGATACTGACAAAATAGAAGTCAGGATCAAAGGCAAAAAAGTCCCGCTGCAAGAAGTAGTTTGGAACAAAGAGAATCGCGCAGTAGAAATTTATCCTCAAGAGCCAATTCCTGCAGGTAGCCGCGTTGAAATAGTCTTCTCTAACGTCAAAAATCCTGGTTTTGGTGGTACATACTACTTCAATTGCCAAATTCAGTCACCTGGCGATGTCCCGCTACTGCGTTATGTCGGTACTTGGATTTTGAGTATTTCCTAAGCCCTAATTTAGTGATAGAATAGGCGATTGTGATTTTGTGACTAATTCCTAAAAATTTATGCAAAGAACATTAGGTGGCACTTGCCGCAAAAGAAAACGGACTTCGGGGTTTCGCGCTCGGATGCGGACCCCAGACGGTCAAAATGTAATTAGCGCTCGTAGAAGAAAAGGTCGTCATCGTTTGAGCGTGCAATAACGCCCCAAAATTACCGTAGCAGTGGCTTTAGCAAAGGCAAATCGACTCAAAGCGCGATCGGACTTCCAAGCAGTATTTCAAGCAGGAATTCGTCACAAAAGCTCTCACTTAACACTGAGAGCTTTACGCATGAAACAGTCAATGCCAACCCAAAGTGCCAAAATTGGCATTTCAATTAGTACGAAAGTTAGCAAACGGGCAGTAGTACGCAACCGGATCAAAAGGCAAATTCGTGCAGCCTTTCGTTCGTTGCTACCACAAATCGCCCCTCAGTGGCGGCTAGTTATTATCGTACAGCCCCAAGCCGTTGCGGATAAGTGCGATTATCAGCAATTTCTGCAAGAATTAGAGCAGTTGTTGACAAAAGCTGAGGCAATCGATGGGCATTCGTGAGGAAGTTTACTATGAAGGCGGTCCCCATATTGGGGAATTGATATTTGGCTTACTATTGGGGCTAACTATCGTTGCTTTGCCGCTATCAATTGGTGCTATAGTTCGAGCTTTATGGCTGCGCTATCGCATCACCAATCGCCGGATTACTGTAACTGGTGGTTGGCTAGGACGCGATCGCACCGACATTATTTATTCAGAAATAGTTAAAGTTGTCAAAGTTCCGCGCGGACTTGGTGCTTGGGGAGATATGGTACTAACTCTTAGAGATGGCAGTCGATTGGAACTAAGAGCAGTGCCCAAGTTTCGGGAAATATATGAGTACATCAACGAGAAAGTAGCTCTGAAAAATCCTCAAGTAGGTGCAAAAGTAGAAGAAAAGTCAGCTTGATTTTTCCTTAACACCCCAAGGGGCTTAATGCCCCTTACTTGCCGCTAAAGCATATTTAGCAAATTGGTATTGATGTAGCTAAGACAATTACGGTTAACGCTACCCGTAAATAGAAACCAGTATCGGATAAATTAGATTCAGACAAATTAACATATATCAGGTTAACAGCACGTAAATGGATTTTGGTATAGGGTTTCTTTCTAACAACGTGATGCTGCCGATCCTAGATTTTTTCTACGGGATCGTGCCTAGCTATGGACTAGCGATCGTGGCGTTGACACTGGTAATTCGCTTTGCACTTTACCCGCTAAGTGCAGGTTCAATCCGCAATATGCGCCGCACGCGAGTAACTCAACCTTTGATGCAAAAGCGCGTCAAAGAACTGCAAGAACGCTACAAAGACAATCCTGCTAAATTGCAGGAAGAAATGAGTGGCGTTTACAAAGAATTTGGCAATCCCCTCGCAGGCTGTTTGCCCGTATTAGTACAGATGCCTGTACTATTTGCCTTATTTGCAACCTTGCGGGGTTCGCCGTTTTCTGACGCAAACTATAACGTCAACGTCCAAATATTGCCTCAAGGACAAATTGAGCGCATTCAACCTCAAGCTTTCGCAACAACTCCCCAAAATATTTATATTGCTGATGGCGTACACGCGCCTTTAATTGCCGTTTTACCTGGCGGTAATAACCTGGCAGTAGGAGAAAAAACAAAAGTTGAATTTCAGACTGTAGAAGGCAAATCCTTAGCAGCCCTAGAAGCAGAACATCCCGAAACAAACCTCGTACCTAAACTCAAGGTCACGAAAGGCGAGGAACGGATCAAAATTAATGATGACGGCACTATAGAAGCCTTAGCCCCAGGCGAAGCAACAATTCAAGGTACGATCCCTGGACTTGCTGCAGATAAAGGATTCTTATTTATCGATGCTTTGGGTAGAGTAGGGGCTTTTGATGATGACGGTACGATTCATTGGGATATCGTAGGGATGATTCTGGGCTTCGGACTTAGTTTGTATGCCAGCCAGACTTTATCAGGGCAAGGCGCTACTGGCGGCAATCCCCAACAGGAAACAGTCAACAAAATTACTCCTGTCATTTTCTCAGGGATGTTCTTATTCTTTCCCCTACCTGCAGGCGTATTGATGTATATGCTGATTGCGAATATATTCCAGACAATCCAAACTGTAATAGTTTCCCGCGAACCGTTACCGGAAAACGTGCAGAAAATTGTCGAAGCCGAAGCAAAAGCCACAGAGAGCAAAAATAGAGAATCGCTGCCCTTTGAGCCAGGTAGTTCCAAAAAGAAAAAGCTTCAGGGTGAAAATGACTGATAGTACAAAGCAGAAAGGTCAGCAGTGGTTAGAATCATTGCTGAAATTAGCTGGAGTGGCTGCTGATGTGCAAGCAACAGAAGTAGATAGTGCCAGCAACTCCCCAGATGAAGTGAAAAATTATTGGCTAACAATTGACGAAACTAATCTTAGTGCCAATCAAGTAGAAAATTTGATTGGTACTCAAGGCACTGTTTTAGATGGCATTCAATATTTAGCTAATGCAGCTTTGAACTTGGGGCAAAAAGAGCAGCAAGCCTTTTATACCATAGAGTTGAACGGTTATCGGGCAAAACGCCAAGCCGAACTAGAAGAAGTCGCCAAATCTGCCGCAACCCAAGTTCTAGAATCTGGAGCAGAAGTGGAAATCAAATCGCTATCTTCTGCTGAACGGCGGCAAATCCACACGATTTTGCAAGATTACGAGGAGTTAGAAACCTTTAGTAAAGGCAAAGAACCCCACCGTCATCTAGTGGTGAGACTATTACAACCTACTGTGGATGAGTGATAATACTAAACGTCAAAAGCCAACAACTAAATTCATTCAGACATTTGTTGACTTTTGACTTGAATCCATCGCTAAACTAGAAGTGTATTGTCAGCTAGAGCAAAATAGCTACAAAGATTATTTTTTGTGAGGATAGCTAGATCGTCTTATGGAGGCAATTTACATCCCCCAATTGACTAAAGCGCCAGAGCGAACCGAGGTAGTGCAACTTGACGATTTTCTGCCTGGTTTGGAAACGCTCACTCCAGTACGCGGTCAAGTCAAGATTCAGCATCATGGTAATTATTTAGAGGTATCAGGTCAGGCAGAGACAATTATTACTTTAACTTGCCACCGTTGCTTGCAGCAGTATAACCACCGCTTGAGCGTCAACACATCAGAATTAATCTGGTTAGATGAATCTGTTAACCAGCCGTATGATGGACCATTAGAGCGAGAAGTAGCTGTAGAAGATTTAGTCGAAACTCTATCACCCCAAGGCTATTTCTATCCCAGCGAGTGGCTGTACGAGCAGTTATGTTTAGAAATTCCCCAAAGACAACTATGCGAAGCTGACTGTGCAGGTATTGCTGCAACTAAAGCTAGTGTCAATAAAACTCCCGAAAAACCTGTAGACAGTCGTTGGGCATCTTTAGAAGCACTGAAAAAACAGATACCCTAGTAAGAAGATTCTATCCTTCCCCTATTAGAGGGACAAGGGGACAAGGAGATAAGGAAGACAAGGGGGTTAGGGGGATCGAAACTCAAAACTACTTTAAGTGCCAATTATGAGCTTCCGAAACGAGTTTGAACTATTTCTCCGCGCCCGATATCCTTTGATATACGTTCCTACTTACGAAGAAGAACGGGTAGAAGCAGCAATTCGCCAAGAAGCTCAAAATCAAGGCAATCGGGCAGTATATACGTGGGATTTCGTTGATGGTTATCAAGGCAATCCTAACGATGCAGGATTTGGGCGGCGCAATCCCTTACAAGCTTTAGAATTTGTCGAAAAATTGCCAGCAAGTGCGGCGGCTGTTTTCATTTTGCGGGACTTTCACCGTTTTTTAGAAGATGTATCAGTATCTCGCAAACTGCGTAATTTAGGTAAACTTCTCAAGTCTCAGCCGAAAAATTTGGTACTGCTATCGCCAAGAATTGCTATTCCTGAAGACTTGAGCGAAGTGCTGACGGTGTTAGAATTTCCCTTGCCTAGCGCCGCAGAAATTAAAGTAGAAATAGAAAGGTTGTTAGGGGCTACAGGTCAATCTTTAGGCGCAAAACTTATCGATGAATTAGTCCGTTCTTGCCAAGGATTGTCAATGGAGAGGATACGCCGCGTATTAGCACGAGCGATCGCAACTCATGGGGAATTATTACCGGAAGATGTAGACTTAGTTTTAGAAGAAAAACGCCAAACTATTCGCCAGACACAAATCTTAGATTTTTACCCAACTACAGAGAAAATCTCCGATATTGGCGGTTTGGATAACCTTAAAGACTGGTTATTGCGACGCGGTGGCTCGTTTACAGAAAAGGCTAGGGCTTACGGTTTACCGTACCCGCGTGGCTTGCTGCTGGTAGGAATTCAAGGTACGGGCAAATCTTTGATTGCCAAAGCGATCGCTCATCACTGGCATCTACCTTTGCTAAGGTTAGATGTAGGGCGATTGTTTGCAGGTTTGGTAGGCGAATCAGAGTCGCGTACTCGCCAAATGGTACAGGTAGCAGAAGCTTTAGCACCTTGTATTTTATGGATTGATGAAATAGATAAAGCTTTTGCAGGCATCGGCAGTAAAGGCGATGCTGGTACTACTAGCCGCGTATTTGGGACGTTTATCACCTGGCTAGCAGAAAAAACTTCGCCTGTATTTGTGGTAGCAACAGCTAACGATATCCAGTCATTACCGCCGGAAATGCTACGTAAAGGGCGATTTGATGAGATATTCTTTGTCGGCTTACCCAGTCAAGAAGAACGGTTAGAAATTTTCAACGTTCATTTATCGAGATTGCGATCGCACAACCTCAAAAGCTACGATCTAAACCGCCTAGCTTATGAAACTCCTGATTTTTCTGGCGCGGAAATCGAGCAAACCTTAATTGAAGCCATGCATATCGGCTTTAGCCAAAACCGCGACTTTACCACCGATGACATTTTAGAAGCCGCTAGTCAAATTATCCCCCTCGCCCGTACAGCCCAAGAGCAAATTCAATTTCTCCAAGATTGGGCGAGTGCTGGTAAAGCCCGCCTTGCTTCAAAACACAGTTCGTTAAGCTGTCGCATTCAACAACAGTTGCAATAGCGCAATTTAATGCTTAAATTTGGTATGGCTAAATGATGAGGTATCAGCAATGAAGTGGTCAGCGGCTTTAATTAAGTTGGTGTTGGGAGTAATAATTGCGATCGCACTTCTCGTTACTGGTAGCGTAGCTTTAGCACTAATATTTATCAACCGTTCCTCTACACCGCCACCCAAACCCATCTTTGCTAACGACAGCGCTGCTGTCAAAAAGCAAGCTAAAGCTTCACCCTCAAGCACCGCAGCCAAATCTAAATTAGCAGCCAAACCTACTAGCGAACCCGTGTCTAGCCCTTCTCCTGCATCAGCATCTAGCACTAACAAAGTCAGAGTTACCTGGGAACAAGGCTTAAGTATCCGCACTGAACCAAGTTTGGAGGCAGAACGTATCGGCAGTATTGACTACAATCAAGAAGCGATCGTCTTAGAAAAAAGTCAAGACCAAAAATGGGAGCGCATCCGCCTGGAAGACAGAGAATTGGAAGGTTGGATAAAAGCAGGCAATACCGAGCCAGTAAAAACAGAATAAATTCTCCACTTAAGCTCCTTCAACCTTCGCACCTCTATGGTTCGTTTACAAAGGCATCAACGCCCGCTGACAAGTCGGACAAACAGCATGAATTGTTAGCTGACAATCTAACAAGTGATATCCTTCTTTCTCCGCAGTTTTGCTTCCAGTTTTGAGGATAGAATCGTTTTTGAACTCAATCGTCTTATTACAACGGACGCAAATTAAGTGATGGTGATGATGGGGGTAAGGCTGATTGATCTCGTAATGCTTGTGTCCTTCTCCCAACTCTAGTTCGCGCAGAATACCCATCCGCGCCATCAGTTTCAAGGTGCGGTATATAGTGGACAAACTAATACCTTTCGCCTGTTCTTTGGCTTCTAGTTCGTGATAGAGATCCTCGGCACTAAGATGTTCGCCACTGGGTAGTTCTTGAAAAACGTGCAGAATAGTTTCTCTTTGAGGAGTTAAACGCCAGCCGCGATCGTTGAGTTCTGCCTTAAGTGAGGTAGCTGTGTAGACAGTCATGACATCGTTCTCAAGAAAGCTTTGTTATTGATAATTCTACTAAATTTTTGCAGCGATTGTCAACAAGTCACCGTTATTGAGAATGATTGTTAATTGAGTATAATCTAACTTTATAAAACGTGCAAGTAGAATTATAAGTGGCGATCGCAGTAGGTTAGCAAAGAAGCGATCGCATTTAAGTAGAAAAGCTAGCCATCTTCTAATAGTTGTTTTAATAAACTAGGAGCAACCCAAAAGCCAACTTCTCGCAAACGTTCAAATGTTGGTTGTAATTCAAGTAAGCCAGTTCCAGCAGCATCTTTGAGAATACCTAATAATCCAATAACTGTTAAACCCTGATTCATAGCAATGCGTCTTGCTGCTTTATCATCCAGAATTACCAAGTCGGCTTTCAGTTGCTTTGCTAGCAAAATTGCTTCTTGTTCGCCAGGATCGAGCTTTCCTATTTCTAAACTCTGCAACCTTTCAACTGGTTGAATTTGCAACCACTCAGGAGGTTGAGCAATCCAGTTTTGGACAACAGGGGGTGACTGAAGAGCATTTAATTCATCAGCTACAGCTTGAGGAATTATTACAACTTTATATAGAACCTGTAATACTTCAATACAGTCAATCAGCAGTAAGTAACAAATGGGCGATGTATCAGAAACAATAATCACTGCGCTCTAAACTTACCGAGAGTTTGAATATCTTGCGCTAATTCCGCCTCGTCATAGTTTAAGTAAACACCCATACGCTTTAGGAAGGCATGAGTTTCCTGCCGAGATTGTAATTGCAATATCTGGCGAACTTCAGCAGTGCTAACTTCACCACAACGGTAAGCATCAGCAACAATCATTTCTAAGAGCCGACGTGAAACATCTCCCCACGCTCGATCTAAGCGTTGGGCTATTGGATCGGGAATTTCAACAGTAATTTGCATAAAGGAGTTAGCTATGGTTGTTTGCTTACTTCTATAGTATGCGATCGCGATCCTACTGCTACACTCAGATTAAATAGCTAGGATTTAGAAACCCCTCTACGATTTTTGCGATCGAATGAGTTATTTTATAAATTGGTTAAATTCTTAATTAGTGTCCTTTTTTATATTAGGCTAATTATTTATACATCAATGGTTAGCTATTTACTTTGGAATTAATATAATTTACTGCCTGTTCAACAGTAATTGTTTGCTCAACCGCTTCGTCAGGAATTTCAATATCAAATTCTTCTTCTAAAATTAGAACTAACTCTACTAAATCTAAAGAATCTGCTCCTAAATCTTTGACAAACGCAGCAGTTGGCGTAACTTCACTTATATCTACTGCTAGCTGTTCAGCTATAATGATTTGAATTTTCTCAAAAAGATTTTGTTTTGAGTTTTCGTTGTTAGGAAGTTCTACTTTTGAAGTTGGCGATTCTACTTTGTTAGAGTCAAATGTCAACTCTTGCTCTCTTGACTCATCCTCAGATTTATCTCTAATTTTGAAGTACCAGTAAAGATTTGCAACGGTCAAGTTTGATGCTTTTTCTATATTTGATGATACTAGACTTTGATGATGAGCAATAGCAGCTTGCTGAGTAATATAGTTTTCATACTCCTGACGCAATTCAGATTTAAACATCATTGCTAACTGGTCGAGTAAAGAGAGAGAATGAGATTTATGATACAAATTCTCATAGCATATTTGTTCTTGGGGAATTGCATCGCTAATTAGCTCTGTCTTAGCTGTTAATTCGTAAGTATTATCCGCACTTTTAAGTAGTTTGAGTTCAAATGGTGATAAAGTTCGCAGCCAATCAACTTGATTTTGCCAGGATGCTAGTACAGCCATATCGTGAGTATGGATTCGGCTCAATTCAGGGAACAGAAAGTCTAGCTCATCTTCAGTTTCACAATTATCTATAACATTAAGGGCATCTTGACGAATTTTAGCTTGGAGACGGGACAAGCGATCGCTAACTGCGGCTGCTTCGTTTTGCACTTGATAAGTTGAAATAATCGCTTGGTCGATTGCCCAGGCACATTCCAAACGGCGCAGTTGTCCTGCGGAACAAGTAACTTCTAATAATTCGCGATTGTCATAATCCGCCAACGCCTGAAATAACATTCCTCTAGCACCATCTATTTCAGCATTCCTCCGACTAGCATCTTGAATTTGCATTGCTGAACGTAAACGGTAAAGAGCCTGAGTAAATAACCCATAAGCTCTGACTAAAATTGTGCGGTGGTTTTTAAACTCAACATCAGTAGCTACTTGCTCGATTAGTTCTCTAATTTCTGCTCCTTGATCTTTCAAAGCTTGTTTAAGGTCAATAAAGCCCTCTTTGACCTCTAGCCTAAGCTGACCTACTTCCTTTTTTAGTTTTAATGTCTGGTGCAAATTAACTGCTGACAACACACCTACAGCAACAGTCCCTACTCCGATAAAGGCTGTTGTCGCTTGCAGTACACCTAAGCTGGACTGGATAGATTGTAAGCCTGCTTGAACAGCAGCAAATCCTTGATGCGTCTGATACATCTGTGCTGCTCCCATTATCATCTGAGCAGGACTAAATACAGTTGAGATAGGAGTATTTTGAGCCATCATTCCGACGGCTTGAGCTACAAACCTTCCTGTAGAAGCATCTCTAGCCAAACCTATTGGTACTCCAGAGGATGTAAAAACTTGTACGTACTTACCAGCTTCGATAGCAGCTTGAACAGTAGGGTCAAATTGGAACAGCATAGCTCTATTTATATTGTCAGCTAATTTTGTTCGAGCCTAGCTTCTACCTCAAAGCGAAGATAACCGTATTTCCTCGGTATTTTTTCTATAAATTTGGGAATACTAATCTGCAAGTAACCACATTGACTATACAGACTATATGAATACTGTTCTAATTGGCACTGAAGCGGTTGATTTGTTGTCGCGGATTACTGGGCAAAAGCTTAGTCAGAGAGACATTACGCCACCAGTAGTTTTTCTAGCTACTTTGGTGACTATTCTATCGGGTGTAATTTACGTTGATGGTGTGGTGACAAATGAGGAGAAGCAAAGACTACATAGTACGCTCAACCGATTTTCTCTAGCTAATAGCAGTTTAGGTCAGTTAACCCAGCTAATGTTGAAAGGAGTAGCAAAAGAGCAGATTTACAAAAAACTTGGAGAATTAACACCACTTATAGCTTTACTTTCACCATCACAACGATTGCTGTTAGTTGGCTTTGGCTACGAAATGTCAGCAGCCGATGGCGATATAGATATTCGCGAACAGAAGTATTTACAGATTGTTGCTAATCGTTTAGAGATTGCGCCCAGACATCTAGCAGTTATAGAAGCTAGCTTTAGTGGTCAAGGGGATTTTGAGAAAGAGGCTTTAGCAGAAGTACAGTCTCTACTAGACTCTGCGCGGTTTCATGACTTAGACGCTGTATTTATTAAAGCTGCTAGCGATTTAGTAGCAGTTTTACCTACTATAGTTGAGCCTACAGTAACTCAAAAACAAAACTTTTCTACTTACGAACAGCTAGCAGAGTTTCAAAAACATCGGCAGCAAATTGATGGCTTATGCTTTGAAATTTATAAGATTGTCAAAGACTGTGCTGATAGTGATTTTTTGCCTAGTACGCTTGAAAAGGAGGTAAAAACAATTTCCAATAAGCTGCAATCTCAAAGGTTTAGAGTAGCGGTCATAGGTGAGTTCAGTCAAGGCAAATCTACATTATTGAATGCTTTACTAGGTCAAGAAATTCAGCCTGTAAGAGCAGTTCCTTGTAGCGGAACAATTACCATTCTTAGATATGGCAAGCAAAAAAGAATCATTTGTCGCTATAAAGATGGACGCGAAGAAGAAATTTCACATGAAGAGTATAAAGACAAGGCATCCATTTCTAAACAAGCCGCATTAGATGGTCTTAGTGAGGAGCTTAGAAGCTCTGAGATAGACGAGATCATCTTTGAAAGTCCTGACCTAAGTTTATGCCAAAACGGTGTAGAAATTCTTGATTCACCAGGATTAAATGAACATCCACAGAGAACAGCTATTACTCAAAAATTACTTAAAGAGACAGATGCAGCTATTTTCTTAACAAATGCTATGCGTTTGCTTCCAGAGAAGGAAAAAGATTTATTACGAGATGTTAAAAGTCAGCTAGTTGACGGACAGGAGAACGAGCCTGCTGACAACTTATTTATATTAGTAAACTTTATGGATTTACTAGACGATGAAGAGGACAAAATTGATATAAAACAGCGGCTTAATAGTTTTATTAATGGTAAAAATCTGTTGATTAAAGGAGAAAAGCGCATTCATTATATCTCTGCTAAAGCTGCTCTCAAATCCCACTTAAACGGTACAGAGGATGAATATTTACAAGCTTTTCATAATTTCACAAATCATTTAGAGCAATTTTTAATTTCTGAGCAGGGAGACATAAAAATCAATGATGCTACTAGGAACATTCATAAGTCAATAGAATCATGTGTGAATGGATTAGACCGAGCAGTTGAGATTTTAGAGGGTAAACTCAAAATTTCTGAACAAGAAAAACAGCAGATTTTAGAACAGATAGGAGAAGTTAGTGGGCGAGATGTAAAAATTCGTCTACTTGTAAACACTTTACTTGATAATGTATATGAGCAAGCAAACGCATCATGGCAGGAATGGCTTGAAGGATTAGATGAGCGTTTAGTAAAAAGATCTGAACAATGGTCTTCTCCACATTCTCCCATATGGAGCCGTAATGAATTAGCTAAAGACTATGCTCGTCAATTTAATCAAGATTTGTCTACAGAATTGGATCTCTGGATAAATAATCAGCTAAAAGAAAGTGTTTTAAAAGAATCCTTAGAAATACTTGATAATGTAATTCAGCAAGAATTACAGGCAATTCAGTCAAACTTTCAAAACATTAGCTATTTATTAAATAAAGATTCAATAAATATGCAATTTCTCCAAGAAAGTCAGGTAAACTTCAGTAGTGAAGCTACCAAGGGATTTTGGGGTGGTTTTGGCGTACTTGGTTTTGGTGCGGCTATATTACCTGTAATTTTATTTACTGGTCCCATTATGGCTATTATCTTAGGTATGGGTGCTGGGACTTGGGGTATGATAGGAATAACTGCACTGGAAGAATCTATTAAAAATAATGTTTTTCAGATGGGAGGTGAACAGTTTGCCAACTCTTTAGATGATATTTTAGAAAAAATAAATCAAGTTATTAATTCATTATTTATTGAAAGACTTGAATCAGTTAGCCAAGTTATTGAGCAAACAATTTTAATTTCTGAAAATTTGCTAGAACAGCAGAATAATGTACATCAGGCAACGTTAGAACAACGTAATGTAGAGAAAATCTGGATTGAACAAAAGCGCAAAGAACTTAAAAAATTGCAATTAGAGCTAAAGAAGACTATTGGTTAGCAACAATGATTTTCTTGCTGTTATCTAAAATTTATTTTGCAGATAGCAGTGAGAACACAACTTTGCTGTATGGAAATAATACAAAGCAATGACAATAATCAAAAAATGAGTGAAACATTATTCACATTACATTGAATGATGTTATAAAGCTTTTGATTGATTTTAGCCTTGCCCTAGTTAAATAAATTTATATAGGGTTCGAGTAGGAATTAGCTATGAGAGGATGCTTGAACTAAAATATAAGCAAATTTTTACGCGATCGCAGTATTATAAAAATGCAGCTTTTAGGTTAGTGGCTGTGTCTGCAAAGGACATCTTTCATCAAGCAGTCAAACAGGCTCTTCAAAGAGAACAGTGGGTAATTACTGACGAGCCACTTAAGTTTAAGTTTGGTGATGTCAACTTTCAAATCGATTTAGGTGCAGAAAAAGTATTAGCCGCCCAGAAAGTAGGGGAAAAAATAGCTGTAGAAATCAAAAGCTTTCTTAATCCTTCTGCTATTACTGATTTTTATACTGCCTTGGGTCAATTTCTTAGCTATCGTCTTGCTTTAGAAGTTACGGAACCAGAGCGATTGCTGTATCTAGCTGTACCTCTTGACGTTTACCAAACATTTTTTCAACTTAACTTCGCTCAAGTCGCAACCCAAAAATATCAAGTTCCGCTAATTGTGTACGATCCAGTTAAGGAGGCGATCGCACTATGGATAAAATAGACAGGTATCGCACATACGTTCAACAACTGCTGACTCGCTACGCCGAAAGCGACATAGATAATACTATAGAAGTTCAACTAATTCTAGATGCCGAGCGCGACCATTACCAGTGGATGAATGTAGGCTGGCATGGGTTAAATCGTATTTATCGCTGCATTATGCATTTTGACATCAAAGACGGCAAGATTTGGCTTCAACAAAATTTGACAGACCAAAATCCAGCCGAAGATTTAGTAGAGATGGGAGTACCTAGAGAAGATATTGTGCTTGGTTTGCAACCACCATTCAAACGCCAGTACACCCAGTACGGTGTTGCTTGATCTTGCGACTAGCAAACAAATATCATCAAACAAGCTCCCTAAGTGACGGATTTAGGAAGCTTGCTACTCAAATATTACAGGTAATTCTTTAAATGGCTGCCGCAGCCGCACGGATAATAGCCAATGTAAGATTAAGCTTGTCTTGAATAGTATTCAACTACTAGCAGTTCGTTAACTTGCAAAGCTACCCATTCACGCTCTACTAAGCTATTTACCTTGCCTGTCATCTTATTTTTATCAAATTCTAGATGACTGGGTAAATTTGCCAAACCTGGGTATTGGAGGTTATTTTCTACTAGCTTGCGCGATGCATCTCTGTCTCTAACGCTAATTGTTTCTCCTGGTCTGCACTGGTAACTCGCAATATCTACTACCCGACCGTTTACCGTGACGTGACCGTGATTTACTAATTGACGCGCCGCCGGAATTGTTGGAGCCATCCCCATGCGAAATACGGTATTATCTAAACGCATTTCTAATAATTGTAGCAATACCTGTCCGGTAGAGCCAGTAACTCGTCTTGCTCTACGTACGTAGCGCAGCATTTGCTTCTCTGTCAAACCGTAGTTGAGACGGAGCTTTTGCTTTTCCTCTAAACGAATAGCGTATTCCGAGCGCTTCTTGCGGTTTTGCCCGTGCTGTCCAGGGGGATAAGCTCTTCTCGCACTCTTGCGGGTTAATCCTGGTAAATCGCCCAGGCGACGAATAACTCTGAGGCGTGGACCTCTATATCGGGACATGAATTTTCCTGTGTCTTGACTATGCTTATAAGTTTGCCAAATATATCATTCTACAAGTTTTGCGCCAGCTATGCAAATATTTCCAATTTTTAGCTATACCGTTGCATAGTGAAATATTTTTGCCCATCGATCTTATACTGTAATAATGCTTATTTAACAAGCCTAATTTACAGTAACTTTATAAAGTGGGGAAATAAGTATCAATAAAAACACGTAAACTAAGGAATAATACTTATGCAATTTAGCAAATTTCCGCAGACAATATAGGAGATGCTAGAAATTATCGCCGCTTGCTCAAATCGAGTCGAACGATTATTAGTTAATTTAACTACAAATTACTCATAGCTCAATTTATTTATAATTATTCCTCAGAAAGTGGGTAGATAAATAACCATGATGACTGCTAATGGTTCAACTACAAACAGCCTTAGCACCCATATAGAAACTTGCCAACAGCAGCAGTACACAGGTAGTTTGCACGTTGAGACTGCCGACAAAGCGCAGCATTGGAGTTTGTATTTTTGTTTAGGTCGCTTGGTTTGGGCTACAGGAGGCTTGCACAATATCAAGCGGTGGTGGCGGCTGATGTCTCAATATTGTCCGCAAGTGCCTAACATCCACAAAACAGATGTATGGCAAATTGGCGAATACCAGGTATTGATAGCTTTAGTCAAAAAACAAAAAATTAAGGGAGACGAAGCTGTTAGAGTTATCCGCAACACTGTAACTGAAGTATTATTTGATGTTCTGCAACAAGAGAAACACACTCAGCTAACATTTATTAGCGACAAACAAGATACATTAAATGCATCGCTGACACTAATTAATCCCCAACACGCCCTCAGACACGCTTGGCAAGCTTGGCAAGACTGGTGTAAAGCTGGTTTAGAAAATACTTCTCCTAACTTGGCTGTATTGCTCAAACAGCCAGAGCAGTTGCAACAGCACACCTCGCCCCCAGTTTATCAAACTCTAGTTAGAGTTACTGACGGTCAAAGAACTTTGCGCGATTTAGCAGTGTTGATGAAGCAAGATTTGCTACTATTAACGCGGTTACTAATGCCTTATATCCGTAAAGGCATGATGGAGTTAATTAAAATCGGTGATTTACTGCCTCCTGCCGGAGTTAGCGTTAAAAATAACCCTAGATTAGCAGCCAAAGTCTTACCACGAGCAATTGAGTTAAAATCTGCGCCTTTGATAGCTTGTATAGACGATAGCCCGATTATGAACCAATTGATGGAACACATCTTAACTAGATCTGGCTATCGCTTTGTAGGGATTAACGATGCTGTAGAGGCGCTACCCGTACTTTTAGAAAATCAGCCAGACTTAATTTTCCTAGATTTGATGATGCCGATCGCTAATGGTTACGAAGTATGCAGTCAAATTCGCCGTATTTCTCAATTTAAAAATATTCCTGTGGTAATTTTAACAGGCAACGATGGTATTGTTGACCGAGTACGGGCAAAAATTGTCGGCTCCTCAGAATTTTTGAGCAAGCCAATCAAACCAGAACAAGTATTAGCAGTTTTGCGAAAGTATTTGCCATTACCCGCCTCGCAACCAAATCGACCAGATAATAAGCGATCGCCCATATAACTAGAATAGATTGCTAATGCCAGCAATCTGCAATTCATTATCCCGATAGGTTCATGCGTACTGTCCTAATTGTCGAAGATAGCTTGACTGAAACCCAAATCCTGACTCGTCATCTCCAACAAGCAGGCTTGGTTGTAGTCAGCGTCACCAGTGGCGAGGAAGCTCAAATCAAATTGAGCCTACAAAAACCAGACTTAATCATTTTAGATGTGATTTTACCAGGGCAAAGCGGCTTTGAATTATGCCGAGAAATCAAAAAAGATCCTCATACCAAACAAATTCCTGTAGTAATTTGTTCTACAAAAAGTACAGACGTAGACAAAATGTGGGGTAATATGCTGGGAGCAGACGCTTACCTACCTAAACCAATCGACGGACAAGAATTAGTCCAACTCGTGCACCAACTGATCAAATAGGAAGAGTTTGATGAGCTTATCTACCGATTCAGTATCGCTCGCCAACAGCCTAGATACATTAGATTCTATTTTTCCTCCAGCCGATAAACAAAAATTTCTCCGCTTTGGCTTGCAAGCAGAAAATACAGCCTTGATTGAAGTCGCTGACACCGCAGCGATATTTCAAGTCACCCCAGCCGAAATATTGCCCGTACCGCAAATGCCTAGTTGCGTACTAGGTATTTACAATTGGCGCAGCGAAATGCTTTGGACAATTGATTTGGCTCATCTACTCGGCTCACCACTACTATTTGCACAAAACAACGCTGCAGCTAGCGCGATGGTAGTAGTAATAGAAGTTGACAATCAATACTTAGGTCTTGTTGTTGCCGAAGTCATTGATATTGAGTGGTACGATTTGGCAGAAATACAGACTCCCTCAGCCAAATTATTTACGCCAGAATTATTACCATTTATGCAGGGGTATATTAGCGATGGTAGCATCGTCCTCGATCCAAGTGCGATCGCGCAATCGCCTTTACTCCAGCTTACTTAGGACAAATACTATCCTTCATTCCTATATATAACAGTGAGAAGACTATTTTCTACCCGCTCTGAAGACCAAAACGGCGACGCACCTCTGGTTCTGGGAACTCCCGCAATGGCACAGCAATACCACCAATCGAGCACAAATGTGGTAGATGGGAATGGAACCAACGGCTCAGGACAAGACCTATTTAAAAACCAGCGCCAAAAATTAGCAGCAATAGTCGAGCAAATGCGTCAAGCTGCTAACTTAGAAGCTTTGTTTGATACAACTGTCAGCGAAGCTCGTAAAAGCTTGCAAGCAGACCGCATACTTATATATCGGTTTGAAACTAGCGACCGAGGAATCGTAGTTGCAGAAGCTATAGGACGAGAATGGACACCTACACTAGGTGAAAACCTACCATGCACTTGCTTTGGCATGGATGAAGCTAAATTGTATTTGCAAGAACAGATAGTAGAAATCGATAATACTCATACGAATAACGCTCCACTTACACCCTACCAAAAGCAGTTATTAGAACGCTTTCAAGTGCAAGCAAGCCTTAGCTTGCCAATTTTGGTAGATAGAGACGTATGGGGTTTACTCGTCGTGCAGCAGTGCGCTATGCCGCGCCATTGGGAAGAAGTAGAAATTAACCTGTTGTCTCAGTTGGTTTTAGAACTGACGCTTACAGTCCAAACACTAGAGTTTCGCCTCAAACTCCACCGCCAAACTGAATATAGCCGCACAGCAACTCAAGTAGCAGCGAAAGTAATGGAAAAAATTCGCCGCGCCTTTGATGTCGATACAGTGTTTCAAACTACAACTTACGAACTACTGCAATTACTCAAAGCCGACCGCGTGGCAGTGTATAAATTTGCTCCTGACTGGAGTGGTGAATTTATCTCAGAAGCCGTTGCACCTGGCTGGATTCCCTTAGTTGGACCAGGAATTAGGACTATTTGGGAAGATAGTCACCTGCAAGAAACCCAAGGCGGTAGATATCGCCATAACGAAACTTATGCTGTAGATGATATTTACAAGGCTGGATATGCCGCTTGTCACATCAATATTTTGGAAGAGTACCAGATCAGAGCAACAGCGATCGCACCTATTTTCTTCGGCGGTACTTTGTGGGGACTACTTGCAGCCTATCAAAACTCTGGACCTCGCCACTGGGAGGAGATAGATATAAATTGCCTTGCTCAAGTAGGCGCTCAACTTGGAGTTGCCTTAAAGCAAGCTGAATACTTAGAACAAGTAAACACCAAAAATGAAGAACTAGCAAAAGTAGCAGAACAAGAACGTACAGTTGCCAAAATAGTCGATAAAATCCGCAAATCCTTAGATATCGATACAGTTTTTAAAACTACTACCCAAGAAGTTCGACAAATTTTGCAAGTGGACCGAGTAGTAGTTTATCGATTTAACTCTGATTGGAGCGGTGAATTTGTCGCCGAATCAGTAGCCCCCGACTATGCATCTGTTCTGAGCAAAGGATTTGAAGAAAAAGTAGGTAACTGTAGTGGCATAGTCAATCTTAGACCTAGTGGAAGTATGGCGAGTAATTCCCCAAGCATTTATCAACAGCAAGGTATAGCCGCTCAAAATCGCAACAGACAAGCCTTCTCGGTCGATGATATTTCCCAAGTCGGCTTTTCGCCGGAATATCTAGAAGCAATGGACCGGATAGAAGCAAAAGCTTATCTGACAACGGCTATTTTTGTCGGCGATAAACTTTGGGGATTACTAGGCACGTATCAAAACTCAAGTCCGCGCCAATGGCAAAAATCTGAAGAAAAACTGCTAACTCAAATTGGCACGCAATTCGGGATTGCCTTGCAGCAAGCAGAATATCTGCAACAAGTAGAAGCAAAAACACAGCAACTTACCCAAATTACCGAACAAGAACGCGCTGTTACTAGAGTAATTGACAAAATTCGGAAATCGTTAGACTTAGATACGATTTTTAGAACTACGACTCAAGAAATTCGTAAATTAATCAAAGCTGACCGCGTTGCTGTCTACCGCTTTAACCCTGATTGGAGCGGTCAATTTGTCTCAGAATCAGTAGGGACAGATTGGACACCTCTATCAACTCAGAAATTAGACAGTGATGTAACTAATTGCGATAGCGTACGCAATTTAGGGGGTGGACAAGCGCGTTTAGAACAAGACACCTACCTCCAAGATACTCAAGGCGGTCGGTATCATCAAGATAAAGAAGGCTTTGCCGTCAATGATATTTATCAAGCTGGATTTTCACCTTGTTACATTGAAAGCTTAGAAAGATTTGAGGCAAAAGCTTACATCACTATTCCCATTTTTGCAGGCGAGCAACTTTGGGGCTTACTGGGAACCTACCAAAATTCAGGTCCGCGTCAGTGGGAAGAATCCGAACAAAAGTTACTCAGACAAATTGGGACGCAGTTTGGAATTGCAATTCAGCAAGCTGCTACTTTAGAAAAAGTCCAACTGCAGTCGCAAAAATTGCTAGATGCAGCCAAAAGAGAAAAAGCAGCTAAAGAACAACTGCAAAAAAGAGCAGTGCAACTATTGGTTGCAGTTCGTCCAGCTTTAGAAGGAGATTTGACAGTCCGCGCCCCAATTACTGAAGACGAAGTAGGCACGATCGCCGATGCTTACAATAACACGATTCAAAGCTTGCGTAAGTTAGTAACTCAAGTCAAAAACTCCGCAAATAACGTCGCCCTGACATCGCGCCAAAGCGAGTCAGCAATCGTCAACCTCAGCACTCAAGCGCAGTATCAAGTTGAAGAACTCACCGATACTTTAGAGCAAATTCAACAGATGATTAACGTCACTCAAATTGTGAGCGCCAACGCTCAACAAGTAGAAGTTGCCGTACAGCAAGCCAACCATACAGTACAAACAGGTAATACTGCTATGAACCGTACTGTAGACGGCATTTTGGAAATTAGAAAAACAGTTGCCGAAACGGGTAAGAAAATTAAGCGCCTGAGCGAATCATCGCAAAAAATCTCGCGGGTTGTTAACTTAATTAGCAACTTTACTACGCAAACGCAACTACTAGCTTTGAATGCCTCAATCGAAGCTACCCGCGCCGGAGAGTACGGTAGAGGTTTTGCTGTAGTAGCAGATGAAGTCCGCTCTTTAGCCCGTCAGTCAGCCAAAGCAACTACAGAAATTGAGCAATTGGTTCAAGATATTCAAACAGAAACCATTGATGTCGCAGCAGCGATGGATGCTGGAGTAGAACAAGTAGTAGCTGGGACTAATCTGGTTAATGAGACTAGACAAAGCTTAAATGCGATCGTCGAATCGACAGCCCAAATCAGCCAGTTAGTGCAAGGAATTACTCAATCAACCTTAGCTCAAACTCAGCAATCGCAATCTGTCACCCAAACGATTGCCGATTTAGCTTCAGTTGCAACAAGAACATCCGAAGGTTCGGTGCAAATTTCCAACTCTTTCAAAGAATTACTGGCAATGGCTAAAGACCTCCAAGCCAGCGTCGAACAGTTCAAAGTCAATTAAAACTGAGAAATGAGCATAGTTATAAATGCTAAATCAACTTAAGATTTAGTATTTATAACTAAAATCATTAATGCTTCAGCATCGATCGCTAAAAATTATTAAGAAATGCTAAATTTCAGGTCAATTTAGCACTTATAACTAAAAACTATCAACCTTCTAAAATTACTAACTCAAAACTCAAAACTTAAAACTCAAAACTATTAATGACCAGCATCTACGACGAAACGCGCAATCTATTCTTGCTTGAAGCGCCAGAACTATTAGAAAATATCGAACGCGACTTACTCAACTTAAAAGAAGACCGCAGCCCTGCTAAAGTACACAACCTCATGCGGATGACGCACACCCTCAAAGGCGCTGCTGCTTGTGTTGGGTTAGAAACAATTAAAACAGTGGCGCATTCTTTGGAAGATGCATTCAAGGCACTGTATAACCCTGATGTAGTTATCGATCCAGAGTTGGAATCATTATTATTTCAAGGTTATGAGTGCTTGCGCCTGCCTTTAACTGCCGAATTTACAGATACGCCTATAGATGAAGCTGAAGTCCTTAACCGCGCTGCTGGAGTATTTACTAGCCTGCAAGGAAAGTTAGGCGACTTGTTTGACAACCAAGCACAAATTCCTTCATCAGCAGAATTGGGATTTGATATTACTCAGTCAATCTTTGAAACTGGAGTTAGCAAAAGGTTAAAAGATTTAGCTGCAGCTTTAGAACATTCCCAAACAGCAGAGATAGCATCACTTTTACAAGAGCAAGCTACAGTATTTGTGGGTTTAGCAGAGTCGCTCAAATTACCTGGTTTTGGCGCGATCGCTTCCACTATTTTACAAGCTCTCCAAGTTCGCCCAAATGAGGTTATTAGTATTGCTCAAATAGCTTTAGCAGACTTAGAAGCAGCGCAAGCAGTTATCCTTGCAGGCGATCGCGATCGCGGCGGCGAACCTTCTGCTGCTTTGCAAGCATTAGCGGCTAACGATAACCAACAAGATTTAGATTTGCCCGATTTAAGCCTACTCGAACAGCTTGGAGATGATCTTGAATCTCAACTACCAAATAGTTTAGAAGAGACGGAATTTGCGCTGGAATTAAATGATACATGGGACTTTAGCCCAGAATCTATGGAGCAAGTTTTTGGTAGTTTGCCGTTAGAGACAGCACCAGAAGTTGCTGCTAACAGTGAAGTTAATCTTCCTACTTTAAATTCAACTAGCGAACGACCCAAAGAGCAAGCTACCCCTAATCCAACTGTACGCGTCGAACAATTAAAACTGGCTAGGCTCAATCAACTTTCTGGAGAACTACTTACCAATCAAAATCACCAATTTGCAGCAGACGAGCAAATTCAAGCTACTATCCAGAAATTGCAGCAACAGTTGTCTCAACACCAGAAAGTTCTCACTCAACTACGCGACTGGTCAGATATGCTGACAATAGAAATGGAGCAGCCCGTAGCCACCGATACAGAGCGACTACACAACCTGCAACAGTCATTTACTAGCGAGTTTCAGCAGCTTTTAAACTCTGCTTGGGACGATACTATTCAAATGGAAGAAACGCTAGAAGAAACTGGCTTATTTAGCAGCAAATCAAGCCAAATTCTCGAAAAACAACAAAGGCTATTAACTAGCGTCCGCGACGACTTGCTCTCAGCCCAGATGTCACCTTTAGGCGAAATTTTTAGTCGCTTTGAGCGAGTATTACAGCAATTAAGTAGCGTACATGGCAAACAAGCACAACTAGAAATTAGCGGCACAGAAGTGTTGATCGATAAAGCGATCGCCCAAAAACTATACGATCCCATCCTCCATTTAGTTCGTAATGCTTACGATCACGGTATTGAAAGCGCGCAGCAACGCCTGCAATTAGGGAAATCAGAGCAAGGACAAATCTGCATTCAAGCTTATCAGCAAGAGCGCTGGACAGTAATTGCCGTCAGCGATGATGGCAAAGGTTTGGATTTTGAGAAAATTGGCGAACGAGCGCTGGAAGTAAACTTAATTGCCCCAGAACAAGCAGAAAGCCTCACAGAAGAGAAGCTGATCGATTTATTGTTTACACCAGGATTTTCCACTGTAGCTCAAGTTAGCGATTTATCTGGGCGCGGTGTGGGGTTAGATGTCGTGCGATCGCAAATAGAAAGCCTGCAGGGGCAAATTTCAGTGCGATCGCAACCCCAACAAGGTACGACTTTTTATCTCCAAATTCCTGTCAGCTTAAAGATTGCTAAAGTATTAACTGTCCAAGTAGGCGATCGCGCTTACGGTTTTGTCGCCGAAGCGATCGAGCGAATTTTACTGCCGCAACCAGAGCAAATTAACCAATGGCAAAGCGGACAAAGAGTTATGCAATGGCAGGAAGACGAGCAACAATATTCTGTACCCGTCTATAAACTATCCCATATAGTTCAGCATTCTTCCTTAGCTAAAGCAAGTCAACAGCCATCCCCTTTACTACTAATTCAACACCAAGAAGAAGTAATTGGCATAGAAGTTGACCGAGTAATTGGCGAACAAGAGTTAGTAATTAGACCTGTAGGCGAAATAATTAATCCTCCTAGTTACGTGCTGGGCTGTTGTATATTGGCTGATGGCAGTTTGACCTTGATGCTTGATAGTACAGAACTAATTACACAGTTACCCAAGCAAAAAGGAATCGATAGTGAGCCAACTAAAGCTATTCTCCCTGCACCCGTAGGTAACACCGAAAGTATCGGCACAGCACAGATATTAGTAGTAGATGATTCAGTTACAGTACGACAAAACTTAGCGGCAGTTTTACAAAAAGCTGGTTATCAAGTTTGGCAAGCTAAAGACGGCACAGAAGCGATCGCTACCTTAGAGCAATATCCAAAAATCAAACTAATCATTTCTGATGTGGAAATGCCAGGAATGAATGGCTTTAAGTTTTTAAGCCATCGTTCGGCACATCCAGCTTGGCAGAAAATTCCCGTAATTATGCTTACCTCGCGCAGCAGCGAAAAATATCAACAGATTGCTTTTGAGTTAGGTGCTAATGGCTACTTGACCAAACCCTATTTGGATCGAGAAATTTTAAATGCTGTTACTAATGCGATCGCGGCTTAATTAAGCTTAATTGCAACTTTTTCCACCAATTGGGCTTAAAATTTTGCTAACGTTTTCCTGGCTAATATGCTTAATTTACAGAAAAATTGCTTATCCTCAGTTAGAAAGCGGCTATATTGGCGGCTAATTACCAGTTCGTTTGTAGTAACTGGGCTAGCAATGACGGTTCCTGCTACTGCTGTAACGATTCCCTCTTCTTACCGCAACGATTATCGCTTTTGCGCAGCGAGGTTGTTAGCGCTGAATATTCCTGCAGCGGAAGTATCTTCAGCTTGTTCTACTGCTTTAAATCCGAGAAGATTATCTACCTGCGTCTATGATATTGGGCGGCGTACGAATATCTTAGCTACTGATGCGCTATCTACTTGCAGACAAGTTAGGCAACCAAATGAGTTAGCAAGTTGTGTAGTCGGAATTAGCGTCAATGCTCAAGAAGAAACTATCCCCGAAGTTCTCGATTATTGCCGTCGCAGCCTTCTGCCTGTAAGATTTGCCCAATGTGTAGTTGGCTTGCGTCAAGAAATTGACGTTTCTCCTATTCAAGCAATGGATACTTGCATTAGTGCTAGCGATCGCGCTTTTCCTGCTACCTTAAGATAATCAAACTCTACAGTTAAGAGTCACAGTAGTTAATAGTAACTAGCTACTGCCTCTTAACTGGTCACTGGTCACTGATTACTGGTCACTGATTAAATGTAATTGCCAAACACAACAGCGCCAAAACACCTGTAATTGC
The DNA here is from genome assembly GCF_000952155.1 of Aliterella atlantica CENA595. GTDB lineage: Bacteria > Cyanobacteriota > Cyanobacteriia > Cyanobacteriales > Chroococcidiopsidaceae > Aliterella > Aliterella atlantica. Next base: position 57,342 of record NZ_JYON01000006.1, read on the forward strand.
ATAAAACGTTGCCACTACTTGCGTTTCTGCCCATCCAGACAGTTCTAAATGATGGTGTAAGGGAGCCATCTTTAATAAGCGCTTGCCAACTCCATCAGGTCCTTTGGTAGCTTTGTAATAGCTTACTTGTGCCATTACAGACAAAGTTTCGACAAAAAAGATCCCGCCGACAATAAATAGCGCCCACAAAGTGTTAGATAACAGCGCTACAGATGCTAAAGCACCTCCTAACGCCAAAGAACCAGTATCGCCCATAAAAACGCGAGCAGGGTTGCGGTTGTGAACTAGAAAACCCAAGCAGCTACCGCTCATACAAGCGCAAAATACCATCAAGCCTGTGGAAGTAGGCGCAACCAAAGCACCTAAGCCTAATAAAGCGATCGCTGCTACGCCTGCAGCTAACCCATCAACGCCGTCAGTTAAATTAGTAGCATTGCTCTCTGCAACTAATACAAACGCTGCTAATAGCCAAAATAGCAATCCCAAAGGCAAAGCAAAACCAAACGGTAAAGCGATCGTTGTAATATTGCCCGATTGACTCCAAGCAAGCCACAGACAAAACGCTACACCAAAACCAATTTGCAAGGCAAGTTTCATGCGTGGCGAAATGCCTTTATTTGACTTGCGGCGCAAAATTTGCCAATCATCTAGCCACCCTATAGCAGCATAGCCCAAAGTCAAAGCGGATACAGCAATTACATCAGCCGCAAAGCCCGATAATAAGATAGCAAAAACAACCGCTACAGGCACAAAAAACACCCCGCCCATTGTCGGAGTGCCTGCTTTTTTCAAATGTGCTTGGGGACCATCTTCGCGGATAATTTGCCCAGTTTTCAGCTTCAGTAATATAGGTACAACCCAGTAGCCTAAGAGTGCAGTAACTAGGGCGCAAATCCCGAAAGGCAAAGTTAGCGAACTCAATTGCCAGGGTAGGCGGTGCGCTAGCCAGTCGCCAAGCAATACCGCTGTCCCCAACACCGTACTAATCGATATAAGTAAACTGGTTCCAGAAAGATTTAACGACCAACGAGAAGATGATTTAGCTTCCACGATATTATTTAATCACTCACACCACATTATGCAGGCGATCGCCAACTTTAAGACTTGCTTTTATTAGCCAATGTCATCATCCTCAATTGGATCGTCGCTATCATCAAAGTCTTCATAACTAGAATCATCTGAATCAATGATGTCTACTAAATCGGGAATCGGTTCGCCTGATGGTAACAAATCGGGTTCTTGGCGATCGCGTGCCACCAGTCTACCGCTAGATTGCAACCAGTCTAAGATTGAAGATTCGTGCTTTGAAGGAATTACTGCCGCTACGCGATCGCGGGGCTGTTCTTGCAGAGGAGATTTGGGCATATAAAAATGCTCGGTTAAACGGCTCTAATTATACTACAAAGTTTACCACTTACTAATTCGTAAATATCAGCAAATTGTCAATTAAAAGTAAAAAAACTTATTAAATATGCGAACAGAAATGATTAGCATGAGGAAAGAGAAAATAAGGCTGAAAAAGGCGATGATTGGAAAATCGACACTAATGGAAGCGATCGCTGGAAAAAATCGCGGATTGCTAGCAACAGACACCCAAAAGCAAGCAATAGCAGTAGCGATCGCGCAATTAGAAGACCGCAACCCCACCCCGCGCTCGGTAGAGGCGGGAGAGTTGTTAGAAGGCGATTGGCGACTGCTTTATACAACTAGCAAAGGTTTACTTGGTATTGACCGATTTCCCTTTCTCAAGCTCGGTCAAATATATCAATCTATCCGCGTCAAAACTAGCAGCGTTTATAACATTGCCGAAATTTATGGCTTACCTTATTTAGAAGGCATAGTTAGCGTTGCTGCTAAATTCGAGCCACTTTCCGAACGCCGAGTACACGTCAAATTCGAGCGATCGATCTTAGGCTTGCAGCGCTTCATCGGTTATCAATCGCCAGCAAGTTTTATCAGTCAAATTGAAACAGGCGACAAGTTCGCAGCCATAGATTTTGGTATCGACAGCCGCGAACAACAAGGTTGGCTAGATATTACTTATCTTGACAATGACTTGCGAATTGGGCGAGGCAATGAAGGCAGCGTATTTGTCTTAAGTAAGGTTTAAACTGCTAGCTGGCGGCGGAAAGATAAATTGGGCAGCAGCAGCAATAAAAGTAGCGCGATCGCTTTGATATTGAGCAAGACGCAAGCGCCGCTCATCATTCCAGCCATCAATTTGAGCTTGAGCATTCAAAGCTGCTAGCCCCAAGCGCCGCAACCGCGCTTCATGATGATTGGCAAACGCTGTTTCAATGGCGATCGCATCTGCCAATTTATAATTCCCTGCGCGTTGACTAATTGCATTGACAGCAATAAATAATTCTTCTGGCATTAGCGTCACAATTTGGGTGATCGCCAGATCGATTAACTCCGATGTAGGTAAAGTTGCGATCGCGAGTTTCCATCTAGGCGCTGCTACCAACGCCTCGCTAGTTAGTACCGCTAACACCGCTCTAATTGTAGGTAAAAGTTGGCTGCGTCGCCAATATGCCTGACTTTGGAGAGTATCAATGATTGTTATCAGGGCGCGTCTATTAGGTAGAATTTGCTCTACGGTAGCGGCAACAACTTCTATATCTGTGCCGCTATAAGTAGCAAAGAAAGCTTGCGCCGCAGCTTGCGATTCATCGGGTAAAGGGGAAGTCAATCTTTGTAATAATGGTTGTTGCAACACGCGATCGCGATCGGCAACGGGAAGACTTCCACAACGCCGTAAAACATCAAGTCTAACTAATGGTTCGGGATGTTGTACTAGTGTTGCTAATAGAGTCAGTAATTTTTTTTGTGCAGTAAGAGACAGGCGATCGCTCGGTATTCTCGTTACCATAGTTGCGATCGCGCTATCAGGAGAAACAGCCGCTTGCTGGAAAATTGTCCAAGTTTCATCGCGTTCGAGGTGCGTCCAGAAGGCTCTTAGCAAAGCAATTCGCACATCTCGGTGTAATTCTCGCTCGTTCCAAGTAAGCAACTCTTGGTAAGCGGAATCTGTAGCAAATTCACCAATCAAACGCACAACTTCTTTAGCAACAGTAACTTTTTCTTGTGGAACCGATTTTAGTAAGGCGATCGCATTTTCCGGTGACATAGCAAGTATTGCCGTACGCAGCGCATAAATCGCAATTCGGGCGCGATCGTCCTCCATTGCTTCTAGTAATACTGGAATGCCATCACCATTATCGCGGCGGGCTAAAAGTCTTAACGCGCGATCGCGGATGGCAAGTTGAGTATTTTCTCTTTGAGCTAACTGTATGAGCCGAGTTGGAGCAACAGTTTGTAAGTTTCCTAGTTGTTCCATAACTTGAAACAAAGTAGATTGATTTTGCCAGCTATCTCGCGTTACAGCCACTAGCGTTTCAGCAAATTTATGCTGCATAGTATTAGTCCAGCGCTGAAAATTATCGCTCACACCTAAAACTAAGTAAGTTTTACCCGTACTAAATCGCCCTTTATACAACTTGCGTTCGAGAAACTGACTGAGCAAATCTTGACGATGACGGTGCAAATAATTTTGCACAACTGGCTGATAGATCCAGCTAGGATCTTGGCTAATCAAAGTAGGAATGAGAGTTGCCAAGCGATTGTAATGATAAGTTGCTAATACTTGTAATCCTGAAGCCGCAACCCAATCGCTGTAGGGAAGTTGAATAGCTTGTTCTAATAGTTCAACTAAACCATCAAATACTTGCAAGCGTTGAGCAAAATATCTTGCTACCATAACTAAATGCTGCGATCGCTCTCGATCTGCCCAAGCTTGGAAAATCGGCAATAATTGAGGGGCAATTGCTCTTACTTGAGTATTTGATAAGCGATCGCCTAAATCATAAAAACTAAGTTTTCCTCGCGTTTTAACTAATAAAGCAAGTTGCTCGGCTGCCCAAACTGGATGAAAAGGTAAGAGAAAAATAATAAATCTTTCTGCTGAACTACCAGTCGCAAGAGATAAGTCAGCAGCATTGAGCGTATCTTGGAGAATTTGGCTTAAATCTGCTAAATGCTCGACCTTCCATATCCCAGGCGGCAAACTTGCCATTGCACCTAGTATTGCACCTCGGATCGGATCTTGTTCGTTGCGACGGGCAATTATTTGTTGCAATAAGCTAGCGATCGCTTTACGTTGATACCTGACTGTTTCTACTAAGGTTTTTAGGGCAATACTGCGAATTTCTGGATCGGGATTTTGGATAAAAGGTTTGAGCGTCTCCCCTGCTTCTTCCCAAGGTAAAAAAGCCGCATAAGCAAGCCTCTGGCTGAGGCGAGTTGCTAAAATTGGCGAATTTAAATGCCATCTCGCTTCATGCTCTCGAAAGGAACGCGATAAGCTTTGAATGAGATTTATATTGAGGATGCCTTTAGAGTCACGCCAGCGCGTGTTGTAGTCTACGTAAAGTTGCGATCGCATTTCAGGCGCTAGCTTGCTTAACCATAATTGCGGATTTGGTAAATAACCGCGTTCGATTAAAGCTTGCAAGCGAGGCAAATCTAGGTTTTTGGCGACGCGATCGAAGTTACAATTTGCCCGATCTTCTGATTGCAATACTAAGTCTGCAACTTCTTGGCTGCACCTAATTACTAGCGGTTGCAGGTGAATTTGAGCAATAGGAGTTGTTCGCAGCAAAGCACGACATAAATTTAAGGCTTGATCGGGGCATCTATCGGCAAGAATTGGTAAAACTGCATTAACGTAAAATCTTAAACGCGGATCTAACTCTGTTGCAGTTTCAGCTTGCTGTTGTAATGTGATAGCAGTCAGCATAGGGTGACGACGAGCTAGCCTTTGCCCGTCATCATTACTACTTTGGTGCAACAATAGTTGCATATGCTGGTTAACAAATGCCGCCGAACCGAAAGCTAAAATTTGCGTAAGTTGTTCGGGGTGGGCGATCGCAACTTGTGCTAAATAACGGTCAATAACTTTGTATCGACGTTGTTTAAGCGATAGTTTGAGGATAAAATAGCGTTGCTTGATAGGCGCTGCTTGCAACGATGACAGTAGTTGAGCATCATCGCCAAACAAGATAATCAAACGCGTTGCTAGCGAACGTAATTGGCGGGAGCGATCGCTTATTCCTTGTAAAATTAACTCTATATTTTGACTGCCATAACAAGATTGCAACGCTAAATAGCGCTCGTAGAAATTGCCGCAAGCAAGTTGGTTTAATGTATCTGCTAAATTCTGCTCCTGCCTTGAGCGCCTACCTATTTCTACCATCTGTCGCATTCGAGCTTTGTGGGTAAGCGTCTCTAGAGATTGCAGCAAAGTAGTTGGTGTCATAAGATAGCTTGATATAGATTTCTAAATATAGGATGCCTAATAGATAGAACTGCGTTTTTGAGGTAGAAAGCTAAAGAGCGATATGTTGAAAGACAATTCCTGACAAGATTTGGCGAAGATACGACCGCCTAACGCTACAAACTGGAAGTGAAATTTACTGCATGGAAGTTAGAAAAAATTCAGCTAAAAGGTTGAGAAGATTGGCAAAATTAAATCGGCGCTCGCTTTTAGGATTGTCTTTACTTGTTGTTGTGCCTATAGTATGGCTCCAATTTAAGCCCCATCCTCAACAGACACAGAAAGATAACTTTGTTGCTAATTCAGTGTCTTTGCAGTTACCACAGTCCTCACCTTTAGTTGCTTTTGACAAGCCTCAGCCAATAACTCCAGTTCAACCCCAGCAGAAGCAAGCCAAGGAACTTGCAACCAAGAGCGTTAATCACAAACGCCCAACAAACAAAGCTGCTACCAAACACAGACCAAAACGCAAGCAAAAACCTCACAAATATACTGCTCCAGCTATCGAACTTAGAGTAGCGATCGCTAAAGATACCAGTCAACTGGCGATCGCTTCTTCAACAACAGCAAAGGTAATAGATGCTAATAAGCGAGTAATTATGCAACTATTACCTGGGCAAGCGTTTCAAGCACAAACAGCTAATTCAACTATTTTCTTCCAAGATTGGCAAGTACCTTCATTTATGTGGATCGAGCCGACAAGAGGAGGAGCGGTATATGTAGGCGATCGCTGGTATAGAGGTAAAGTTTTATTGTTGTCGCAAGGAGATACATTACTAGCTGTTAATTACGTAGATTTGGAGCAATATTTAACAAGTGTAGTCGGCAGCGAAATGAGTGCCGCAGCACCTATTGAAGCACTTAAAGCTCAAGCGATCGCTGCTCGCTCTTACGCTTTAGTGCATAAGTTTCGCCCTGCAACTGGGTGGTATGACTTGGGCAACGACGAGCGGCATCAAGCATATAAAGGTGTTGCCACTGAGTACAACACAACGCACCAGGCAGTTAACCAGACATCAGGACAGATTCTTAGTTACCAAGGTGGTGTAGTCGAATCTCTTTATGGAGCGACGCAAGAGATTGTAACTAACGCTCATAATGGTTGGGGAATGAGCCAAACAGGAGCATACACTTATGCCAGTTCTGGTTATAACTATCAGCAAATTTTAGCGATTTATTATCCCAAAACAGAGATATCCAGGCTAGAGGCAAAACGCTAACAATGATTTTCTTTCACACTCTTTTTCACTTTGAAACTTGAACAAATTAATTATTAATCTTGTCCGTAATGCGCGAATTACGAATTACGAATTACGAATTATTTAAGGGGGATTTGAAACCTGAATAAATGAATGATTAATCTTGTCCGTAATGTGCAAATTACGAATTACGAATTACGAATTATTTAAGGCGGTTTGGGCAATTAATGTTTCAACATCGATCGCTGGCACTAATTCATTAGTTTCTAACTGAGCGTATCCAGCGATATAAACTGGCGATCGCACTGAGTTTCTAGGCGGCTGAAGCACAATTTCTGGTTTAGTTATCAAATGCTTGATTGCTGCTTCTATAGCAATAAGTTGTTGCTCGTATCTAATAATCAGAACGCTTGCCAAGCCAGAATTAGCTTTATGTTCAACTGCTAATGAGCGATCGCTATTTAATAACTCTATTAACGGATAAAGTTGGAGCATTTGGTTGCGCCAATGAAAAAACCACTGATTTTGAGATTGAATTCTTTGCTGCGGTTTATATGGCAAATTTTCTTCAATTTTGCTGTAAGGTAAGAAAAAAATCAAAGATGCTGATGCCCAAATCAAAAGCTGTGCCGTTTTTAGCGATCGCTCTGATAAAGGGCAAGAAAGGGAGAGCGCCGAACTTGCATCTACTTCTAACGTCGGAAAAATCAACTCACTGCGATCTGCGAGCGGAATATCAAGCGGTGGATTTGCAAAAATATCATCTAAGGAAGCAGGTATAGAAGATTCCCCAACATTATCAACCATTAGCAGTTCTCGCTGTTCGACGCGAGAAAACGTTGGTAGAGGCGCTATCACTGGAAGGAGGGGAATCTGCATCGTGAAGGTAGTTCCTTTTTGAGGAATAGATTGCACTTGGATCGAACCTTGCATTGCTTGCAACGCAGAGCGCACAATCTCTAATCCAAACCCTCGCCCAGATAGTTCGCTCACTGGAGCCGAGGTGGAAAATCCTGGCTCAAACAGCAATTGCTGAATTTCCAAGTCCGATTGCTCTGTTGCTTCTGCCTGTGAAAGTATCCCCCATTGGACAGCCCGTTCTCGAATGCGATCGCAGTCTAACCCCGCACCATCGTCTGCAACCTCAATAAACAGTTCTCGTTCTTGCTCGCGAGCGAGAATTTGAATCTGCCCGATGTCAGGCTTCCCTTGCTGCTGCCTTTGCGCGCGCGGCTCAATTCCATGAGCAAAAGCATTACGCACTAGATGCAGCAGAGGTTCGTAAAGTTTTTCGGCGATCGCTTTATCTACAATAATTTGCGTCCCGCTCAACTTTAACTCTGCTGGCTTGCTATAAACTGTTACTAATCTTTGCAAGACAAGAACAAAGCGATTAAAGACATCTCCTAGCGGTGCCATCTGTGCTTCTGTCAAATTATCTTGAATTAGTGTCACGATTTGCTGTTGATCTGCTAAGGCTTGGCTCCATTGTTGATGTACTAATTCGACCTGCACGAGCGATTCTTCTAGCTGGGCGCTTTCCTCCATTGCTGACTGCATCAATCCGTTCAAATTGGGCGTGGTGGCAATATCTTGCTCGATTCTAGGACGAGCGCGAATTTGATTGAGGGTTTCGCGAATTTGGTTGAGGGTTTGTTGATGTTGCTCGAAGCTCGTTCTAAATTTTTGTACGGTCTTCTCAAGCCTTTTTTTCGCCGAATCCTGTTGGTTTTGGTTGACAATTAAACCACCTGTGGAATATTTCAAGCGATTGAGTCGTTCTAAATCGACTCTGATTGTTTGCGGAGCTAAGACAGGCGGCAGTGGCGATAATTTGGATTGGACAAATGTCGATCGCTCTGGAGGCAATTGATTGGGAGCGATCGCAAATTGCTGTAGGGTAACGGACGGTTTGCCGCCCCAAGTGCGATCGCCTGCTAAAACGAGCGCTTTTCCCTGTTGAAAATCAGCTAAGGCGATCCGAGCGATCGTAGCTGCTCGATCGGGATGCGCTGTTAAAGCGGCAATTGTAGTTTGCGCGATCGCGGCAAATCCAGGCAGGTTCAATCCTTCTGCTAAACTTAAAAACACCTTGGCTTTTTTGCGTAGAGTCGCCGCTAAGTGCGCCGAATTCGGTTGCCTCAGCGCTTCTTCAAGAGCGCTTAAATCTTCAGCGATCGCACCTGCAAAAATCGAGCGAGTAATATCTGTTTTCAACTCTGCTTGTGTGGGCAGATAAGTTTCTCGCCCTAAAACATCTCCTAGCTTTTGCCCAATTCGAGCAAAGATTTCATCTGCGCGATCGCATATCGGGTCAGGGTCAATCACGATCTGAGCGCTCTGAGCATTCAACAGTAGCCTTAGAGACTCAAAAGCCTGAAACAACAACGATTCAAGCTCAGAATCAATTTCACAAGTAGGGTCGTAGAGCGCGTTAAAGACATCTTCTAGCGCATGAGCAATTTTTTCAATCTCAGTAAATCCCAAGCTGGCAACTACTGATTTGAGCGTATGAGCCGCCCGCATCAAACTGTAGATTTTGTCGCAACTGCGATCCTCTTGCAATGTCAGGAGGTCTTGCTCCAAGGTTTGCATAAGTTCGGGGGCTTCTGTCAAAAAGCAAGCATAAGCTTGAGCGTAAGCTGAAGAGTCATAAATCATGGCTAATTTCCCATACAGCTAAGAATCGAGCAAACGGCTTTCAACTTTTCATCCGTTTACCTCGTCGATTGCAGCAGGTGCTAAGGTCGATGCTTCTGCTTGACTTACTATAAAGGAATTTACGACGGCGATCGATTGCTCTGAAGTGTATTTAGCAAATTCGGCAATTTCTTGAGCAATATGATTAGCAGCAGTTGAGGACTGAACTTGAATAGCAGCCGTCTGGGCAACTTTACTTACTAACTGACCGATTTTATCGCTACTGTCGGCGATCGCACTAAATTTGTTCAGCGCTTCTTTTGCCATTTTGGTTCCAGCTTTTCCTTGTTCTGCGCCGTTTTCCATCTCACTAATGACATTTTCTGATTCAGCCGAAATTTCCGCAACTAAGTGTTCGGTTGCCTCTATAGTGGTTGCTAATTGGACGTTGAGCGAACGTACTGTCTCCGCCGCTGACAGCACAGATACTTGATGTCCGTCGCCCGATCTGCCTAGAGCGATCGCTGATTGAAAAACTTCTTGGTTCATTTGGGTCGCCAAGTCGTTGATTAAGTTCAGCGAGTCGGAAATACGATAAGAAGATACGCTCAACTGTTTTAGCTTCTCAACCGCGTCAGTTAAAGTCTGCTGTACGGTAGTAATACTCTCTACTGTTAGCCCTACAAGTTCTTGTCCTGTTTGGATAGTTTGCTCGGCTTGTTGAACTTGCAATTCAGTTTGGTGGACAGTCGAGAGAATGTCTTGCGCTTGTTCTGATACGGTCTGGATTTGCCCAAGTGCAGCCGCAGTTGTTTGGGCTTGGCGATGAGTATCGTTGGAGAGGTTTCGTAGTAGTGCTGAAGATTGTTGCTGAAGTTCCGCTTCTTGAGATAGTTCGTTGATCCGTCCGACTAACTTAGAATTATCGAGCGCGTAGCCAATTTGTACGGCAATTTGCTTGAACCACCCGATTTCTAGCGGCTTCCAATGTCGAGGATTAGCACATTGGTGGGCAACTAATAGTCCTAGTAGTTTTCCTTCGTGCAGTACAGGTGCGACTAAGTTGGCTTTGACTCCTAAAACTTCTAACTGGTCTATATAGCACTGCGTCATGCCACTTGTATAAATGTTGTCGAGCGCTCGTACTCGACCGTTCTCATACTTTTGCACGTACCTCGCTTCAAAACACGGGTCTTCAATTTTTCGCCCTAGTGCTTTGACCCAACCTTCGCCCACAGATTCGGCAATTACAATGCCCATCGATTCGCGATCAACACTATAAATTAGCACGCGATCGCCAGCTAAGACTCGCCGAATTTCTTCTACGGCTGTTTTAAAAATATCCTCGCGGCTGAGGGAGGCATGAATTTGCGCTGTGGCATCAGCGAGGTATTCTTTCCATTCAATTTCTCGTTCTGCTTGCTTTTGCAGATTTTCTTTGTCGGCTAATAAAGCAGCATTGCGCAACGCAAAGCCTGCTTGATTGGCTAGCTGCGAAAACCATTGAGTCTCAAAGTCCTGCCATTGTCTTGTGTTAGAGCATTGATGGGCGATTAACAGTCCGTACAATGTTTCACCCACCACAATCGGAGTTACCAAAACGGCTCTAATTGCATAAGGTTCTAGCAATCCTATGTAACAAGGACTTAGTTCGGTATAAATATCGTCAGTTGCTTTAATTCGACCTTGGCGATATGCCTCAATGTATTTTGCCCCCAGACACGGATCGTTAAAGACTGCTTTGAGGGTTTTAGGAAAACCTGTGGCGATCGCTTCGGCAACTACTGTTCCTGTCTTGTCTTCGTTTATCTCCAGAATGATGACGCGCTCTGCCGCAATCATACTCCGACCTGCTCTCACGGTTTGGGTGAGAATTTCTTGCTGGTTTGTCGTGTCGCGAATTTGACTGATGGTTTGCTGAAATATCCGAGCTATACTAGCTTCAGCCGCAATGTACTGTTGAAACTTAACTCCATCTAGAGAAATCCCCACCTGCCCGGCAAGCTGGGAAAATGATTCTATTTCCGATGTTTTCCAGTTTCGAGTTCCAGAACATTGGTGAGCGATTAATAGCCCATACAAGCGATCGCCGTTCAAGATGGGCGCAACTAAATTTGCTTTAACGGCAAATTTTTCTAGCTCTTCAATGTAGCAGGGACTATATTCCGCGTAGATATCGCTAGTTGCTTTTACCCTTCCTTGCCGATACACTTCAGTGTATTTAGCTGCAAAGCACGGGTCGTTAATTCTTGCCCTGAGCGTTTTGGGCCACATAGGATCTACCGATTCAGCCACAACTGTGCCTACACCTTCTCGTTCGAGCATATAGATTGCAATGCGATCGCAGTCGATGACTTTACGGGTTTGGGCAACTGCAACTTTCAAAATATCTTCCGCCGTTGCTGCTTCGCGAATGCGGTGGATTGCTGTTGTTAGTTGCTGTGCTTCCTCAGCCTCAGCTTGATTGGCTACAGTTGATTGTACGGCTGTTGCTGTTTTGACGGTAGAGCCAAGCGTTCGGTTTGCCCAAGCGGCGGCGATCGCTCCTGATAGTAGGGCAGTCGCACCCGTACCTAGTAGCAAGTTCGCCAACTGCTCTTTTTGCTGCTCCATTGTGGCAGTCAAGCGCGTTGATCCTTCTCTTTGGGCTTGAATGCTCTGCTCGTCAATTGCTTGCGTGCCAAAGCGGTAAATTGCCGTGCCAACTATCAAAACTGGTAGCATTCCCAGCGCGATCGCAAAGGCGATCGTTTTTGTTTTTAATCCTTGGAAGCTCAAAGCTCTGTCAACTTGCTCTTGAAGTTGAGTGGTTGACTCAAATTCAGTCATGATGAACCCTCAAAATGGCATAGGTGGATGGATGTATCTGCATTCTCGATTGTCAAAGCCCCGACTTTAGCGAATCCGCACAAAACCAGCTTGGGCGATCGCATCTTGTCCTCGCTCGGTGAGGAGAAATTCGGCATAGGCGTTTCCAGCACGGGCATCGAGCGCTTTATTCTCTTTAACGACTACGTAGAGGTAGCGGGCGATCGGATATTGACCAGAGCGAAACGCTGCTAAATTTACTTGATGGCGCTGCTCTAAGCAGTCTGCACGCGCGGGTTCTTTTTGGGGACTAATGAAGTTCCTCGCTCCCTGACCAATTGGCACTGTTTTAATCGAGCATTGCGGTACTAAAGTCGATGCAGAAGCATAATAGATTCCTCCTGGTGTCTTAGACAAGCGGCGAATCGCTTGAGTAGTAGTTGAAAAGATTTCGATATTCTGGGCAAATGCTTTATTTCCCAGCACGTCGTTACGGAAAAACTGGGCAGTGCCATCGTTTTTGGGACTAGAGAATAAAGAAATCGCCATATCTGGACCGCCGAGTTCTTGCCAATTAGAGATTGCACCTGTATAAATTCCCTGCAGGTCAGCTATTGTTAAGCCAGGGAGTTTAAGATTGGGGTTAACTGCGATCGCAATTCCATCAATTGCTACCGGAATTTGCTTGAGTTTGAAGCCGCGTTGTTCTGCCTGACGATATTCTGCTGGAGCAATTGGTCGGTCTGATTGCACAAAACTCAATTGGTCATCAATCAACATCTGTATGGCAGTAGTGGAGTTAGCCATACTGGTATTTGGTTGGGTAAATCGCAGTTGAAATCCCAGCCGCTCGGATTGAATTGCTGAGTCAATTTTTAACCTAATTGGCGCCCAAGTATTGCTGCCGCCATAACTGAAAACCCCAGATGGAACGTTTTGAACTTGAGCAAAAGTTTCCACTTGGGGCGACTGCGTGCTAGATTGCACGGTGGGATTCCGTAAGATTCGCCATAGCCCGCCTCCCAGTAGTACAACTGCCCAAATAAAAGCCAATGCGATCGCAATTTGACCTAATATTACAGCTAGCGAATCACGCCTTGCTTTTTGCTGGTTCATTAATTTTTCTGCCCAAAATCTAAGTGCTTGACGCAGTATTAGATTAACTAAGTTTTATTTTATACAATTATTAAGTTTTATTCGCAGTTCGATTCAGGTTTGCTAATTATTGATTAACAAAATATAAATTTGATTGAAGTTTATACTACTTTAGGTTGTTAAGATTGACGAATTTATAGATTTCGTCCTTGTAATATATAGATTTCAACTTTCCTTTTAATTTAAGTAAAATTGAAACTCTACTCGCCTACTACTGCAATAAGAGCAATTTGTTTTACTACTTGCTAGAGCATTTTGCACCGAGACTTTAGCCAATTTCCCCGCAAGTCAAAAATCTGCTACATTTAAGAGTATAGAATGCTACTAATAATTGCAATGATGCCCGATCGCCTACTTTGGTATATTTGCTAGGTGCTCTTAAAGTTAGTAGCTATGCGGACGATCGCACTTTATGCTCGCTAGATTGAGATCTTAGTTAAAATGAACATTTAGCCCTGTGCTAATTTTTGCCAAAAATGCGCTCGCCAACTTTTTAATTCCTCTCAATCCAGCAATCTTTTATAATGTAAAAAATTTTGTTTTTTTACTATATTTATCTTGCTTCTTGACAGCGATTGACTTATAATTAAATAATGGAAATTTGTGCGACAATATTATTTTAGTTTAGCCTCCCATTATGACATAATTTTATAGCAAAAAGCAAGCACAAGTCAAGCTTTAACCTTCTTTTTAATTTAAACTTTTTGACTGCAAAAACTCGCTAACGACCTCTTTAATATCGCGGAACTCTCCTTCAACTTGATAATTTAATCGCCGCATTTCATCAGCAGTAATCAATCCATCTAATTGCTGAAAAACTTTGACAAGTTCTGGGTGCTTTTTTAAAGTTTCTTGACGCACAATTGGCGTAGCTTCATAGGGGGGGAAATAGCGTTTATCATCTTGCAACACTACCAAACCCAAACGCTCAATTTGCCCATCAGTAGAATTGCCTGCAACAAAATCAACTTGCTTTTGAATCAGCGCTCGATAAATTAGTCCTAAATCCATAATGCGCGGCGCTTGGGCAAATCTGAGATTGTAAGTTTTAGCTAAACCAGGAAACCCATCTTCGCGTTGGCTAAATTCGTAGCCAAAACCTGCTTGCCATTGGGGAGTATATTTAGCCGCTTGAGAAAGAGTCTGCACGTTATATTTTTTTGCATCTTCACGCCGAATAATCATCGCAAAGGTATTTTCAAAACCCAAAGATGGCATTACCTCTAAGTTGAATTGCTGGGCATAAGCTTGTTTTAGACGTTGGTAAACTACTTTGGGGTCGCTGATAGTTTTTTGTTTGAGGATGCTAGTAAAAGCCGTCCCTATGTATTCTACATAAGTATCAATTTGCCCCGCAGTTAAAGCTTGATGGCAAACAAAAGAGCCACCTAAATGCAAGCGGCGGTTGACTTTTAACTTGGTTGTAGCTTCAATTTGTTGGGCAAGCAGTTCGCCCAAAATATCTTGTTCGGTGAAATCTTTAGAAGCAACGACAATATCGCCACTACCATTATTTGAGATACGAGGATTGCAACTAGCGATCGCCAGCAATAAGCTAAAGGCAAGTAAGCAAAGAACAAAAAATTTTTTCATAGGCGATCGCTTCTAGAACGCACACTGTTACACAATACACTAAGTTTCAATTAGACTAAAGGCAACACAACATACATACTGTGCTGCAATCTAGGCGATAAGATATGGTACAAAGCAGTAAGCATGATGCCCCAATTTTTCCACCTAGCGATTTACTAAGTAATGAACCACCGTTGGAAACTTACCGCCATCTCAAACAACTCATCTTACTGTTAACTTCCTTAGAGCGATTGTGGCGCAACCGCCAGGATTTCTTTGCTGGTGGGAATATGAGTGTTTACTACAGTACCCGCCAACTCAAATCCGAAGATGTTAGAGGACCAGATTTTTTCGTAGTTTTAAACACCGAACGTAAAGAGCGCAAAAGCTGGGTAGTGTGGGATGAGGACGGCAAATACCCTAATTTTATTTTGGAGATTCTCTCAGATTCAACAGCCAAGAACGATCGCAGCTTGAAAAAGCAGTTGTATCAAGATATTTTCCGCACGCCGAATTACTTTTTGTTTGACCCTTATACATTAGAATTTGCTGGATTTGAACTTAATTATCATCAATACCAACCAATAATTGCCAACGAGCAGGGTTGGCTGTGGAGCCACCAATTGCAATTATACTTGGGGATTTTGAACGAACAGTTAAGGTTTTTCACCCCAGATGGAGATTTAGTTCCAACTCCAGAAGAAGCAGAAGTAATAAGTAATCAACGGGCTAATGTTGCTGAAGCACGAGCAGAACAATTGTTACGAAAGTTGCAAGAATTGGGAGTCGATTTGGATGAAGAGTAGAAGTTGCGATCGCCCCAAGAAGCAGTTAGAAAGCTTAAATGTAAGATTAATCTGTGGAAAGTAACTGAAATTTCTCTGTTTATAACAACAGTTCTAGGCGTTGCCCTTTATCGCTAAGTTTATTACTTATTTAGCTACCACCCAGAATCATTTATACCCCTTGCTGATTCCGCTTGGAGTAAGCAGACGCTCAAGCCAACCGATCGCCAATTCCGCAAATATAGCCAAAAAAGCGGCGGGAACTGCGCCAGCAAGTAATAACTGATTATTAACAACCGAAATTCCCCGAAAAATAAATACGCCCAAGCCCCCAGCACCAATAGCAGCCGCAATTGTGGCAATTCCAATCGCAATTACTGTTGCTAGACGCACGCCTGCTAAAATAACGCTCAAAGCTAGAGGAATTTCAACTTGCAATAACATTTGGCGATCGGTCATTCCCATCCCGCGCCCAGCCTCTTTAATTGCTGGATCGATACCTGTAATTCCTGTATAAGTATTGCGAATAATTGGTAGGAGTGAATATAAAGTCAAAGCGACGATCGCCGGAACAGCACCAATCCCCCCAATTATTGGTACTGGTAGCAGCAAGCCAAACAACGCCAAACTAGGAATAGTCTGCAGAATATTTGCAACACCTAAAATTGGTTGGCGCAGACTTGCTTTACGAGTAATCAAAATCCCTAAAGGAATACCAACTAACGTTGCAATCCCAATTGCAGTAACAACCAAAAGTAAGTGTTCGCCAGTATGCTGCAAAATCTCTGCACCATACCTAAATAAGAAAAAATCGTTTAAATTCATAAACTACCTGGTGCTGCTAAACGCAAACACTGCATAAAAGAAACCGCTTCTGGTTCTGGGGAATGCATAAACTCTTGTGGCGTTCCTAACACCGCCAACCTTCCAGTATCCATCAAACCAATTCTAGAAGCGAGTACAAAAGCCTCTTGAATATCGTGAGTAACGAAAACAACAGTCTTATTCAATTCTTGTTGCAATCTACGAAACTCCTGTTGCAATTCCAAGCGCGTAATTGGATCTAGCGCCCCGAAAGGTTCGTCCATGAGTAAAATCGGCGGGTCGATGGCTAAAGCCCTAGCTACACCTACTCTTTGGCGCTGTCCGCCCGATAGTTCGTGCGGATAGCGATCGCTAAACTGCGCTGGATCTAAGCCAACTAGCTGCAACAACTCATACACCCGCGTTTTGATTTGTTTGGGTTTCCAACCTTCTAAAGCAGGGACTAAACCAACATTACGGGCGATCGTAAAGTGAGGAAATAAGCCAATTTCTTGAATCACATAGCCAATCTGTCGCCGCAGTTTAATCGGATTCCAATCAGTAGTAGAGCGCCCTTGAACTCTGACTTTTCCTTGAGTTGGAGTAAATAAGTTATTAATCAGCTTCATAGTAGTAGTTTTCCCGCTACCGCTACGCCCTAGCAAGATTAGGGCTTCCCCTTGGTAGATAGTAAAGTTGAGATTTGCGACCATTGAGCGATCGCCACGATTAAAAGTAACATTATCAAATTCAACAGCAATTTCTCGATTAGTCGGCACGATCGTAAATAGAATGCATTTTTGCTATTATCCACTGCGATCGCGCGACCCGTAATTTTTCCTATCCCCAGTTAGATAAACTTAAAGCAGCCTTAACTGCCAACCTCAGTGATATGGTACAAAGCAGTAACCCAGACATCCCAATATTTCCACCTAGCGATTTATTGAGCGACGAGCCACCTTTGGAAACTTACCGCCACTTAAAACAAATTATCCTGCTCCTAACTAGCCTAGAACGCTTATGGCAAGATCGACAGGACTTTTTTGCTGGTGCTAACTTGAGCATCTATTACAGCACTCGCCAACGCAAGTCAGAAGATGTGAGAGGACCAGATTTATTTGTAGCTCTAGACACAGAACGCAAAGAACGCAAAAGCTGGGTAGTCTGGGCGGAAGATGGCAAGTATCCCAACTTTATTTTAGAAGTTCTTTCTGACTCCACCGCCAAAACAGATCGCGGCTTGAAAAAGCAGTTGTATCAGGATATTTTCCGCACGCCCGATTATTTTTGGTTCGATCCCTACACCTTAGAATTTGCTGGATTTCAACTCAATTATCGTCGCTATCAAGAGATAATCCCCAACGAACAAGGTTGGTTATGGAGTAATGAATTACAGTTATACTTGGGTATTTTGAACGAACAGTTAAGGTTTTTCACTCCAGATGGAGATTTAGTTCCGACTCCAGAGGAAGCAGAAGCAGTAAGCAATCAAAGGACTCAACAAGCACAAGCAGAAGCGCAAACAGAACGCCAACGTGCTGAAACAGAACGCCAACGTGCTGAAACAGAACGCCAACGCGCCGATCGCTTGCTGCAAAAACTGCAAGAATTAGGCATAGAGCCAGAATAGCGAGCCTTAAGTATTGACTAGAATTACCAGTTTGGCGATCCTATGGCTAGAGGCTTTTGTTATTGGTACTTGAGGTAATTTGTGGATATTCAGCAGCTACGCCAATCATTAAAAGTTAAATGGCTTCTTTACTATCGGCGCAATCGTCCTTGGATGACAAAACTACGCATTTGGGGAACGTATGACGGTCAACGCCGCCCCTCATCTAGCTTTATTTTGGCAACTTTAACTAATTTAGAACCGCAATTAGTGCAAATGTTTCCCTTTATCGTCGCTTTGAGCAATCATCCCGACCAAATTGTTGCCGCATTAGGATTGAATTTCAATCCTGAAGTAGAATTAAAATCTCTTTCAGAAGCAACCAATATTGCAGAAATCAACAGTAATAGTAACGGAGTAGTTTATAAAAGCCCAATAGTACAAACAAATGGTAATAACCAAAACGGTTCTGCGCCCAAGCTTCCCGTAACAAGTCAAGAAGTTAGAGTAGCGCCTTCCAACCGAGTTAGCAACATTGCTTCTTGGGTAGATGAATCATGTCAAGGTGTCAGAAGCACAGATATTTAAAAAACAACCAATGTAGAGACGTAGCACTGCTACGTCTCTTTTCCCCGTAATTAGTTTTAGAAAGTGAAGGTAGTCCTAACAGCGCCAATCACCACATCTTCATTATCTTCGTTGAAGCCTGGCGCTGTAATCCAAATCACCCCTGGCGTAATAGCAATATTTTCTGTCAACTGGAACTGATAAAACCCTTCTATATGCAGTGAAGTATCTTCATCTTCCGCTAGTTCCGCATTTATGTCTGGGTTCGTGGAACTAATGGTAGAATCAGTAACTTTTGGTTCCATCCCCACAACAAAGCCTAACAGATTCCCTTCCTTGCCTAAATCTGGGAACGCCAACGTTACCGCATAATTCCAAACATTGATATCGCCTCTGTCGAATAATCCACCAGCCGTAGAAAGTAGTTGCGTATTGGTGTAACCAACCCAACCACCCAAAACAAAGCGATCGCTCAACTGCCATGATACTTCCACACCGTAGGAATTACTGCTAGTTGGCACATCTACCGCAGGTATCCCCAAATCCTCGAAAAAGGTATCGTCAAATCGAGCAAAAGTATTGCGACTGCTACCAGTACCCGTATCGTCAGCATTGTAAGAATTGATGTACGTTAAGCCAATATTAAAGCGCTCGCTTGGCTTAATTGTTAGCTGCGCTATGCCACTATAAGGACCATTAAATAAGCCATTTCCCTCTGTCGGATCGTTAGCTTCGCTTGCCAAATACCCCAAACTCAATTCTAAGCGATCGCCAAACTCTTTCCGCAAGCCTATACCCGCACCATCTGCTAAGTAATAAATCGGGTTGCGCGTACCAAAACTAGACAGCGCCCCAGAACCCCCATCACCATCTAAAACGTTGACAGTGTTAGTAAAATCATCTGCTGCACCACCTGTCGCCGCTAGAAAAACCTCTGTACTCTCGCCAATTGGGAAAGCATACGCTAAAACTTCTAACCCAATCTGATTATTTTCATCTTGAGTAAAAGCAAGTTCGCCTTCTGTAGTACCTGTAAGTTCGGAAAATCCGACAAAGTTGCCAGTAGAAAGCCTTGCTAGTAACTCATCTCGACCTGTAAAGCTACTAATAAATTCTAGCCGCGTCCGCTGTCCGAGAACTGTTGAAGAGGCATCAAGGTCATTACCTGCTTCATCTTGCCCTGCAACTACCCCTGCCAATCCTACTACAACTTCACCGCTAAGTTTGGTTGTGGTAGAAAATTGATTTGCTTCTAGTTCTGCTGTTGCAACTTCTAAAGTATCAACTCTTCCTCGCAAGCTAGCTAGTTCTGTAGCAAATTCTTCTTGCAACCTCTGCAAAGTTGCTAAATCTTCTTTACTTACTAAATCGCTGGTTGCTGTAGCGATCAACTCATTTACTCTATCTAAACAAGCATTAACGCCCGCAGCAAATTCATACCTTGTCAGCGCCCGATTACCGCGATACGTACCGTCAGGATATCCTGCAATACAGCCATAACGTTCTACTAGAGATTGCAATGCCTGAAATGCCCAATCTGTAGGCTGAACGTCCGATAGCTGTGAAACAGATGTTACCTGCGCCATCGTGTTATTACTTGGTTGTTCCTGGGCGTAAGCGCTATGAGAAACTACTATTGCGCCCAATATTACCGGACTTGCCAGCAACAAGTTCCATAAACTTTTATACATTCGCTTGATTCCTCACTACCACACTTGCGAAAACAGAAGGTTGTACCGCAAGCAACTGTTTGCACTTCACGCAGTGAAATTTACACTACGCATGAAAATAATTGGCAATTTAGCATATCTAGTCTGTTTTGATTAACAAAAATTTAGTTCTGTCATGAGATTGATTCTCATTCTATAGGTAAAATGGTATTCGTGCTAATCAGATTTACGACAAAAATGCAAAATAGAACGAGCAAGCAAGGAAGTGTAGTTCTAGTGGCATTGCTGCTAACAGCATTGTTTGGCTGCAACAACCAAACCTCCTCGCAAGCGCAGCAAAGCCCTACACCAGTAACGTCAGCAAACCAACTAAAAGTAGTTACTACATTTTTACCGATGTATTGGTTTACTAAAGCGGTGACAGGAGACACAGCACAAGTAGAAATCTTGATTCCACCAGGGACAGAAGTACACGATTACCAAGCCACCCCAGCAAATGCTCAAGCGATCGCCAATGCCGATATCTTAGTAAAAAATGGCATTGGTTTTGAGGAATTTTTAGAAGCAACTGTAGCAAATGCCAAAAACAGCCAGTTAAAAGAAATTGATGCTAGCGCTAGCATCAAACCTTTAGATAATGCTACCCCGGAAGAACACGCACGCGATCGCGTAGACGAACACGCAGAGGGAAATCCTCACGTCTGGCTAGATCCCGTACTAGCAAAACAGCAAGTAGCAAATATAAGAGATGGTTTGATAGCAGCTAATCCTGAAAATAAAGCAACTTTTCAAGCTAACGCTACAGCTTATATGCAAAAACTAGAGGCACTAGACAAAGAATTTCAAGAAAGTTTACAAAAGTATCCTAATTGCACGTTTGTTACTTTTCACGATGCTTATCCTTATTTAGCTAATCGCTATCAAATTAAGCAAGTTGCAGTAGTAGAAATACCTGAAGATCAGTTATCGCCAACAGACATACAAACCACTATTAATGCTGTCAAAAAGTATAATGTCAAAGCATTGTTTGGCGAACCAGGAACAGATAATAAATTGCTAACTGCACTATCGAAAGACTTAAATTTAACCTTGCAGCCGTTAGATTCCTTAGAATCTGGCACACTCGATCCGCAGCATTATTTTACAGCAATGAGGGCTAACCTGCAATCATTAGAATCAGCTTGCCAATAATTATATGTACTCGCAAATACCGATATTAAAAGTAGAAAATTTAACAGTAACTCTCGGCAATCATTTAGCAGTATGCGATGTTTCATTTACACTGCAAGCAGGGACAAATACAGCAATAGTTGGTCCTAATGGTGCGGGAAAAAGTACGCTCGTACAAGCAATTTTAAACTTAATTAGGCGCTCTGATGGCAAAGTGGAAATTTTTGGTCGTCCAATCGAACGCCTAAAATCCCTGCGCCAGCAACTAGCTTATATGCCACAAAACTTTATTTTCGATCGCAGTTTCCCTATTTGCGTTCGCGAATTAGTAGGGATGGGATGGGTAAAAGCTTGTCAAACTGGATTTTTTCCAAATCGACAGTATCGCCAAGAAAAACAAGCCGCCATTACCCAAGCTTTGCGGCGAGTTAGCGCTTATCATCTCCAAAATCGTGCAATTGGTACTCTTAGCGGTGGCGAATTAAAACGGGTATTATTAGCCTACTGCTTAGTCATACCCAGACAACTTTTAATCTTAGATGAAGCTTTTGCAGGTGTAGACGTGCAAGGCGCAGCAGACTTTTACCAGTTACTAGATGTATTAAAGCAAGAAGAAAACTGGACAATATTGCAAGTTTCTCACGATTTGGATATGGTCAGCCGTCATTGCGATCGCGTTATCTGTTTTAATCAGACTGTAACGTGCTACGACACACCAAATACAGCACTATTACCGCAAAACTTACTAGCTACTTACAACCCCACTGCTAGCCAAGCTTGGTTGCAAAATTCTTTACATAATTTGAACGGCAAGGGACATCTGCACGATTTTAAGTTATAGACTTCTAGTAATTTCAATTGTAATTTTGCCTTCAAAGTCAGGAATTGGTGCAGTAGGCTTGCTCAAACGGACTTTAACTTGAGCAATACCATCATTTTCTAGGATAGAATCAGCGATCGCCTCTGCCAAGCGTTCTACCAAGGAAAATTTAGCAGTCTTAATTAGCTGCTTGACGTTACTAATGATGCTGCGGTAGTCGATAGTATCTGTAATTTCATCGCTTCTACCTGCAACAGACAAATCCAGCCACAGCATCACATCTACCTCAAACCATTGTCCTAACACTTGTTCCTCAGCTAAATAACCTGTATAGCCATAGCTGCGAATCCCAGTTAATTGAATCGAGTCCATAATCTTCCTCAAAAGCCAAGCAAACTGCAAACTAAAATAGTAAGATGCAGCTTACTTAATGATGGGGTACTTGGTAAATCCCCGATTAGGGATGAACACGATCGATTCACGAAACACTAACTTACTATTTGCCTCTATCCTGACTGAGACACTCAAACGCTTAGGATTGACTACCGCCATAATTTGCCCTGGATCGCGTTCTACGCCCCTGGCGATCGCCTTTGCCAGGCAGGAAGGAATAGAAGCTATATCCATCCTTGACGAACGTTCTGCTGCCTTCTTCGCCCTGGGAATAGCCCGTAAATCGAAGCTTCCCGTAGTATTGGTGTGTACTTCGGGTACTGCGGGAGCAAATTTTTATCCAGCGGTAATTGAAGCAAAAGAAAGCAGAGTACCTTTACTTGTATTAACTTGCGATCGCCCGCCAGAACTTAGAGACTGTCATTCTGGGCAAACAATCGATCAACTAAAGTTATTTGGTACTTATCCCAACTGGCAAACTGAGTTAGCCTTACCTGTTGCAGATTTAGGAATGCTGGCATATTTGCGCCAGACAATTATTCATGCTTGGGAAAGGGCGCTGTATCCGGTTGCTGGCGTAGTGCATTTGAATATTCCCTTTCGCGATCCTTTAGTACCGCTTCCCAATAGTAACGAGCATAATTTGCAAATTCCTGACGATTTTTTTGCTGGAATTAGCGATCGCGCACTTGCCAATATAAATAATTATGTTTGTGAGTTTCCCAAACAATGGGATTGCGATCGCGGCATTATTATTGCTGGCGTTGCTCAACCGGAAAACCCTAGAGAATATGTAAGTGCGATCGCTCAATTATCTAAATTACTTAAATTTCCCGTACTAGCAGAAGGGCTATCCCCAGTTAGAAACTATGCTGATTTAAATCCTTATCTAATTTCTACCTACGATCTAATTTTAAGAAATCGTAGACTAGCCCAAAAACTTCAGCCAGAAGTCGTAATTCAAATAGGAGAGTTGCCCACCAGTAAAGAGTTACGAACCTGGCTAGAATCTACTCAACCGCAAAGGTGGATAATTGACCCTAGCAACCATAATTTAGACCCTTTGCATGGTAAAACAACTCATATAAGAACTTCTATAGAACAGTTAGTTACCTCCTGTTCGCTGCAGCCAAAAAAATTTAGTGATTATCTAAATTTATGGTGCGATCTTGAAGCTCAAATCAGAGCAAATATTGATAGAGTAATGCTAGAAATAAAGCCAATGATTGAATGCAAAGCTGCTTGGCTACTATCAAACATTCTGCCTCAAAACACGCCAATATTTATTTCTAATAGTATGCCAGTAAGGGATGTAGAATTTTTCTGGCAACCTAGCAACTTTAACGTGCAACCATTTTTCAATCGAGGCGCAAATGGTATAGATGGAACTTTGTCCACAGCTTTAGGTATAGCTCATCGCCAACAAAGCAGTATATTACTAACAGGCGATCTAGCCTTACTGCACGATACCAATGGATTTTTGATAAACAATAAATTTGTCGGTCATTTAACAATTATTCTTATTAATAACAATGGTGGTGGTATTTTTGAAATGCTACCTATCTCTAAAATTGCCCCACCATTTGAAGAGTTTTTTGCTACTCCTCAAAACATCAATTTTCAAGGGCTATGTGCCACATATAATATAGAACATGAATTAATTACCACATGGCAACAACTAGAGCAAAAATTAAATCCTCTGCCAAGTACAGGAATCCGCGTATTAGAGTTGCAGACAAATCGCAAGCTTGATGCAAAGTGGAGGCAAGAAAACTTAGGTAAATTTGCAGCAGATATAATTTAAGTTTTAGCAAAAATCATTATATGTTGAGTAGGTAGAAAATCTTTAGTTTCTAGCCATTGCAAACCAACTGATGACATTTCCTTAATTGCTTGTTTCTGCGTCATTTTATGCAACCCTTTAATAGCAATAAAGGGATTCTCGCGTCGATACTCAACTAATACCACTCGCCCATTAGGTTTGAGCGCTTGCACAACTTTATCCATAATTTCGTAAGGCTGCGATAGCTCGTGATAAGCATCTACCATAATTGCTAAATTGATGCTATTTTCCAGCAAATTAGGATTATCAATACTGCCCAAAACAGGCTCTACATTAGTAACATTATTCTCCTTTTTAAGGAATTCAATAATATCGAGCATCTCAGGTTGAATATCGACAGCTAGCACCTTCCCTAAAGGCACTTTTTGGGCTATTCTAAAGCTAAGATAGCCAGTTCCCGCGCCTATATCAGCTACAACGTCAGTAGGCTGTAAATTTAAAGCTTCAACTAACTTTCGCGGCTGTTCTTCAACTTCCCGTGACGGACGCTCTAACCATAGGGCTTCTGTATGCCCCATTACCTTAGCTATTTCGCGACCTTGGTAAAACTTACCAATTCCGTCAGGACTATGAATAGTTCTTGTTTGGTAAACATCAACCGTACTTGCTCCTACTGTTTGGCAAGCACACAAAAATAGGCATAAACATAGTGCCACAAGCGATGCCTTCGGCGGTATGCTCTTCGACCATGCTACGCAAACGTGTAGCGACCTTCGCACTTTTACCATATTTCTACTTCCAACCCTTATCAGCTTGCTCCAACACATAGGCAGACACATCAAGAATTTCTTGCTCAGTTAGCCGACCTTGATAAGCTGGCATAGCATTTTTACCATTTGCAACCAACTGAGAAATCGCCTCAACAGAATCCATACCGTATTTTCTCAGCGCTTTTGTCTTAAGATTCTTACCGCGCCTGACTATATTACCGCCATTAATATGACAACCCGCGCAATTATTAGTAAAAAGCGTTGCTACATCAGTATTTTGTTCAGCCAGACTAGGAAAAACACTCGTACTGCAAAAAATTGCGATCGTCAAAACTAAAATAGCTATTAACTTACTCACAATACGTCCCCTCCTTTCTCTTCATCTTGGCGTACTAAACGCTTCGCTACACGTACGTGTTGGCTGTTAGCTTAAAAAATATTCCCTGCACCGCAAATTTTTGTAAGCCAGTCGCAGCGCAAGTTAAAATTTTCAAGCCGAAACAAGCTGCACTAATCCTTATGGAAACTACTTGGCAAACCGCTAAAACCTACGAAGACATCCTATATCACAAAACTAATGGTATCGCCAAAATTACCATCAATCGCCCCCACAAGCGCAACGCTTTCCGTCCAAAAACAGTGTTTGAACTATACGATGCATTTTCCAACGCTAGAGAAGACACAAACATCGGTGTAGTCCTATTTACTGGCGCAGGACCTCATAGTGATGGTAAATACGCCTTTTGTTCCGGCGGCGATCAAAGCGTGCGCGGTAATGCTGGGTATATAGACGATGACGGTACGCCTCGCCTCAACGTACTAGACTTACAAAGGCTAATTCGTTCTATGCCCAAAGTAGTAATTGCCCTAGTAGCAGGATATGCGATCGGTGGCGGTCATGTTTTACATCTAATTTGCGACCTAACTATTGCTGCAGATAACGCCATATTTGGGCAAACTGGTCCTAAAGTCGGCAGTTTCGACGGTGGATTTGGCGCTAGCTATCTAGCACGAATTGTCGGACAAAAAAAAGCGCGGGAAATTTGGTTTCTCTGTCGCCAATATACCGCAGCACAAGCGCTAGAAATGGGCTTAGTTAATTGTGTCGTCCCAGTAGAACAATTAGAAATAGAAGGCATTCAGTGGGCTAACGAAATCTTAGAAAAAAGCCCGATCGCAATTCGCTGTCTTAAAGCTGCATTCAACGCCGACTGCGACGGACAAGCAGGATTGCAAGAACTAGCAGGTAACGCTACTTTACTTTATTACATGACTCAAGAAGGAGCCGAGGGCAAACAAGCATTTTTAGAAAAACGTCCGCCCGATTTTCGTTCCTTTCCTTGGCTACCTTAGTTGGGAAAGATGATAATTTTGCTTTAACCTCAATCAAAAACGCACCTATGTTTGTCACAGGTGCGCTTCTCATAAAGATATTAAATTGATGTATGTTATTAAGTTTTTTACTGATTTGTAACTTTGAGAGCAAAATCTAGCCCAAACTTTAAGCAATCTCGAACTAAACTAGCGCTACATCAGTAGAATGAGCCTTTTGCTTGTTAGATGCTATTGATGGCTCGTTTACACCACAACTAACAGTGCGAGAATCCAAAGCTACAGGTTGTGCATCTGGCAACTTCATCATCTGCTCTAAGTTTTCCCAAGAGGGTGCAAATGCGGGGATCGCCAAATGACAAGCATTCCAACTGCCTTGTACTTGAGCGCCCAATAATTGACACATACCGCCGCGTCGTCCTTCTGGTTTGTAATATCGACAATAGCGACAAGCAGATGTGAGGGAATTTAGGGTTTTCATAAAAGTCTCTTGAGAACCATCTATGACTTTTATTTTGCTTGCATGAAGAAATCATGCTATCTACATCAAATCATTATCATGCAAGCTTTCTAGCGATCCCCGCTCAATTTTTCTTTCATATTTTCTTTAGATTCGCGTTATATTCATTAATTTTTTTGTTAAAAAATTGATACAAAGCATTTTTAAAAGCATTCATTTTAATCCTCAACGATTGGGGATCAAAGAGAATAGATAAAAAATGTTGTAACTTCAACTACAACTCAGCTAAAAACAAGATTAAGAAATAGTAAAAATATTTGCGATCGCCTGCTGAATTTGTAGGAAAAATAGCTAAATCAAGCAGTATTTTCAGTAATTTATAGGTGTAAATATCTACTATTTAATGCTTGTCGCAATGAAATGTTAAAAATCTACGTAAATATACGTTGAAGAAATGAAGAAGAACAGATAAGCTTTTTGCAGCAGCGATCGCTCCAGCTATCCTTAAAAAAACTACACAATTAAAATTCTTTCGCAGCACACAAACAACAAACTTGCCAGCGTTCGAGTTCGCCAGGGGGAGTAGGAGATTGGCACTGAGGGCAAAGCGGTAAATTGTGCGATCGCTCTTGCGTAGTTTTTACCCACTGCGCGAAAGCCGAGCGCGGATCTGGGCATTTGCCTTTAATTGCAGTTTGACTGGCAGCAGGAAAAGAACTAGGATGATTGCGCCCAGACACTTCCTGAGTATAAGTCGCTTGGTTTCGCTGCCATTGTGCCGTAGAGAAACGAATATCTGTTAACGGACTAGGTAATTTTTGATTGAGCTTGGCAAGAATGCGCTGGCGCTCAAAAGTCAGAGTTTGCGCCCAGGAGGCGCTAGAAGTAGCTACCCACAATACATCTCTTTGAATCGACAATAATTGAGTATGGGCTGCAACTACTTCTCCTACAGCCTCAGCCCAATATTTCAGCGCAAGTTGTATAGGTTGTTGTTGCAGGTTAGTTTGCTGGGCGATCGCCCTTAAAACGCGATCTAGCGAATTGAACGACATTGATTTCAAGATAGAAAAAGAAAAACTACTGGCAAAGATGCGATCGCATAAATTCAACTACTGATAGATACAAAGCTAGCGTGACACCCTCCCAACCCTGAAACGAGGACGTTTACAGCGTGGGCTTCCCAAGATTGCTCTTGCGAACTTCCTGCTTCACGGGAACCCCCAGGCGGTCAACCTCCACAGGCAGCATTACCGTTTGTCCAACGGCTGTCAGACCTCGCTGTTCTACGACGATTGCCGCAGCTACATCTCGGTCAGTTATATATCCACAAAAGGAGCAATTATGCACTCGCTCTAGAAGTTCTTTTTTCCCGGTATGAGTCCCGCAATTAGGGCAAGTTTGGCTTGTTCCTTTAGGGTCGACTTTGGCAAAATAAACACCCCGCTTTTTACATACCCAGCCTAGAATCTCCAAAAATCTACCCCAGCCAGCATCCAAACAATGCTTTGCCAACATTCCCCTACACAAGTTGGTCAGGTTCAAGTCTTCGGCAAATATCATTCCTACTCCATCACAAAGCTGATGAGCAGTCAAGAAATGAAACTCACGCCTAGTATTGTGGATGTGTTCGTGCAGTTTAGCTATTTGCTTTTGAGCCTTTTTATAGTTGTTCGAGCCTTTAACTTTATCCTTCAGTTGGCGTTGCAGCCATTTAAGCTTGCTTTGCAATTGGATGAAGAATTTAGGACGAGCAATCAATTTACCGGAACTTGTAGCTAAGAAATTGAGCAGCCCTAAGTCAATCCCGATAGATTCGCCGTGTGGCTGCAAAACTGGAACAGAGATATCGCAAGATAGTATCAGTTGTGTGTACCAGCCGGAAGCTTTACATACCACTCGCACTTGCTTGACCTCAAAACCGTCGGGCAACGGTCTATGCAGATTAATCCGCACAGCCCCAATTTTAGGCAGTTTTATCTGCCAACCAGTAACCAGATTAGCCACGTCACTCCCTACAACAGGGTGGCTCTTGAACTGCGGGAATACAAAGGAGCGATACTGTCCAACCTTTTTAAACCTTGGGAATCCAAAACCACGTTCTTGCCTAAACTTGAAAGCTTTGTCCAAGCGTTTCAAAGCGTCTTGCAATACTTGAGATTGCACGTCTTGAAGGTCGCTCAAGTTCTTTTTAGCAAGGGAGAGCGCGTTTTGCTGTTTGTAATAGTCTGGATACAGCGTATCAGCACTAATGATGTATTCCTGCTTGATATTGCAAGCATTAACCGCGCATTTGCGCGACGCTATCCAGTCCCGACGTTCAGCCAGGGCGTAGTTGTAAACACGCCTACACTGTTCCATCCAAGTCAGCATTCGCGCTTCTTGGGCAAGATCTGGGTAGATTCGGTAAGAGTAGGTCAGACTCAACATGATAACGTTCTAACACATTTTGTCTATATGTTAGAATTAGGCAATATAGATATGATAACTTCCGCGCTCGTCGTTACCCGCCTTATATCCCGACGCTCACCGAGGCGGTAGAGCGCTATATTTTCGGTGCAGTAGTTAGAAGTTACGCTAATAAGTAGTAGTAACGAGCAGGGAGAGTAACATGGGAATATTCGATCGCATCACGCGAGTAGTTCGCGCTAATGTCAACAACTTGGTAGGTAACGCGGAAGATCCAGAAAAAGTCCTCGAACAAACAGTTGCAGATATGCAAGAGGATTTGGTACAACTGCGCCAAGCAGTAGCAAGCGCGATCGCTACCCAAAAGCGCACAGAAAGGCAAGCAAACCAAGCAGATTCTACAGCCCAAGAATGGTACAATCGCGCCCAAATGGCTTTAAATCAAGGCAATGAAATATTAGCAAGGGAAGCGCTAACCAAGCGTAAATCTTATCAAGAAACAGCAACAGCCCTAAAATCGCAACTAGAGCAACAAAGTACCATCGTATCCAGACTAAAAAAGGATATGCAGACTTTAGAAGCAAAAATTGGCGAACTGAAAACCAAGAAAGATATGTACATCGCTAGAGCAAGATCGGCTCAAGCATCGCAAAGATTAAATGAAATGCTCGGCGGGGTAGATGCTACTAGCTCCTTAAGTGCATTTGAGCGCATGGAAGAAAAAGTATTGCAACTTGAAGCTCAATCAGAAGCGATCGCCGAATTAGGCGGTGACGATTTGCAAAAACAGTTTAATTCGCTAGAAGCAAGTAATGATATTGATGCCGAACTAGCAGCAATGAAAGCCCAAGCTTTACCAGGTAGCAATCCCAGCCAAGCTAAACTACCACCGCCAACTAATTAACAACCTAGAAGAATCTACGCAGCTTTGTTAGCATAGCTACATAGATGAATTTGCATAAAAATTAGCACCTGCCCGTAGCAGAATATGAAATTGAGCTTATGTTACAAATAAGAGCAAAACGTCATTAATACCTGCATCATTAGATTACATTGGGCAAATCTTAGCTAGCATCCTGCACTCCACTGTTCGTTGTCAACCTGGAAAGGAATCATACAGTTATGGGATTATTCGATCGCATTAGCCGAGTGGTCAAAGCTAACCTGAACGATATGGTCAGCAATGCTGAAGACCCAGAAAAAATGTTAGAACAGTCTATCCTGGAAATGCAGGAAGACTTAGTTCAACTGCGCCAAGGAGTAGCACAAGCGATCGCTGCTCAAAAGCGTACCGAACAACAATACAATCAAGCTCAAAATGAAGCCAACAAATGGCAGCGCAACGCTCAATTAGCATTGCAAAAAGGCGACGAAAATCTCGCTCGTCAAGCATTAGAGCGCAAAAAATCATTTGCAGAAACAGCAAACACCCTCAAAACTAATTTAGACGGACAAGTAGGGCAAATAGATACCCTCAAGCGCAGTCTAATTGGCTTAGAAAGCAAAATTTCGGAAGCCAAGACCAAAAAAGATATGCTCAAAGCCCGGATCAGTGCAGCTAAAGCTCAAGAACAACTGCAAAGCACTGTCGGCAAAATTGGCACTAGCAGCGCGATGGCAGCTTTTGAGCGCATGGAAGAAAAAGTTTTACTCCAAGAAGCCCGCGCTCAATCCGCCCAAGAACTAGCAGGAGCAGATTTAGAAAGCCAATTTGCCGTCTTAGAAGCGGGTAGCGATGTAGATGATGAATTAGCAGCCCTTAAGGCGCAAATGTCTTTAGGACCTGCTACATCGTCCAATCAGCCCTCTTTACCTCAAGCGTCTGAATCGTCTAGTGCTAAATCTAACCAAGTTGTAGATTCAGAACTAGAGCAGTTACGCAAGCAGTTGGATCAGTTATAAATCAGCGCCAATTTCGGCAAAAATTAATATAGTGCTTGGATAGACCGCTTGTATGTATTCTTAATTGAATAGGCGAGGGTCTATCTCGTGCTTTGCAGGGAAAGCAGTTAGGCGTTTAAAAAAGCAAAAAAGAGTAATATGAGTAGCACGATCGCAATTAAAGATCCAGAGTTTGAAACAGAAGTATTGCAGGCAAATCAGCCCGTATTAGTGTATTTTTGGGCTTCTTGGTGTGGTCCTTGCCGCTTGATGTCACCATCTATAGACTGGGCAGCACAAGAATACAGCGATCGTCTCAAAGTAGTCAAAATGGAAGTAGACCCCAATCAAGCTACTGTTAAGCAGTACCAAGTGGAAGGCGTACCTGCACTACGGCTATTTCAAGGTACGCAATTGCTAGCTTCTTCTGAAGGAGTAATTGCGAAACCAAAGTTAATTGACTTTTTAGATACACACCTAAAATAGTTTTGAATTTTGAGCCAGTGAGTTTTGAGTTAAAAAGACTTGAAATAGTTTTGAGTTAGGAAGATTCTGAACTTGTGACTGATACGTTTGTTAGTTAGGAAAAATGCAATTTGCTCAACGGTTAGATTTTCTGCAAGCTAATGTCTTCGCTGATATGGATAGAGCGAAGGCAAAAGCTAAAGCTGCAGGAAAAGATGTGATTGATTTGTCCTTGGGTTCTTCAGATTTAGCTACCCAACAGCACGTTATTGATGCGATCGCGCAATCTTTAGCAGATCCTAGCACTCACGGCTACTTGCTATTTCACGGCACGCAAAGTTTTCGTCAAGCTGCGGCTGCTTGGTACGAGCAAAAGTTTGGTATATCTGTAGATCCAGAAACAGAAGTATTGCCCCTGATTGGTTCGCAAGAAGGTACAGCCCATCTACCGCTAGCAGTTTTAAATCCAGGGGACTTTGCTTTACTACTCGATCCTGGCTATCCCTCTCATGCTGGCGGTGTAACCCTTGCTGGCGGGCAAATTTATCCGATGCCATTACAAGCGGAAAATAATTTTCTGCCTGTGTTTGATGATATTCCTGCCCCAGTTTTGGCGCAATCTCGGATGATGGTACTGAGCTACCCTCATAATCCTACAGCGGCGATCGCTCCAGAATCCTTCTTTAAGTCGGCAGTCGCTTTTTGTCAGCAGCACAACTTAGTGCTAGTCCATGATTTTCCTTATGCTGATTTGATTTTTGACGGCGTTGCTCCTTCTATTTTGCAAGCTGACCCTGATAAAAGCGTGTCGATTGAGTTTTTTACTCTATCTAAGTCTTATAATATGGGCGGCTTTCGCATCGGCTACGCGATTGGCAACGCGCAGCTAATTAAGGCTTTACGACAAGTCAAAGCGGCTGTTGATTTTAATCAGTATAAAGGGATTTTAAATGGCGCGATCGCAGCCCTAACAGGTCCGCAAACTGGCGTTGAAGTTGCCAAAGATACTTTCCGTCAAAGACGAGATGCTTTTGTCGACGCTTTGCAGCAAATTGGTTGGCAAGTCCCCACACCGCCAGCAACAATGTACGTATGGGCAAAATTACCTGCTCGTTGGCAGCAAGATTCAGTTGGTTTTTGTACGCGCATGGTAGCCGAAACTGGCGTTGCTGCATCTCCTGGTAGTGGCTTCGGTAAGTTTGGTGAAGGTTACGTTAGGTTTGCCTTAGTACATGAGCCAGCAATTCTGACAATAGCCGCCAAGAGAATCGCTAGCATAATTTCTTTGGCTTGATTGTTGTTAACAGTTCGCTTTATCAAAATATTGGTTGCCGATCGCCTGTTTATGCTAATAAGCAATTTGTCGTCTACCGAAAGTTTGATATTTTTATATCTTCTCCCAGTATATATCTATATAAATTGGCTTTAAAATTGTGGTATATTGCGTTTATTCGAATGACAATTAGCTGCAAAAGCTTTTATCAATTTTGCCTTAAATATTAATTCAAGTAGCATTTTTGACATAGTTTCATAATTGACAAACTCTTGAGTAGTAATCGAGAAACCCAAGCAAAGTTCGGTGCAGTCTCACCCACAGGTAGCAGCCGTAAGCGAATATTAATAGTTGAAGATAATAGCCTTAATCGACTTATGCTTGAGGACTATCTAGGTTTTTGCGGCTATCAAGTGCTAAGTCTTCCTACCGCAGATAAATTTTTTGAGGAAATAGCTAGATTTCAGCCTGACTTGATTTTGTTAGATTTAAAGCTACCTGGTATCGATGGCTACACCTTATTAGAGCAACTAAAAGCAAAACCAAACCTCCAGCACATTCCTGTAATTATTGTTTCTGCCTTTGCTTTTAGGATGGATAGACAACGAGCTTTTAA
This sequence comes from Aliterella atlantica CENA595, assembly GCF_000952155.1. Lineage (GTDB taxonomy): Bacteria > Cyanobacteriota > Cyanobacteriia > Cyanobacteriales > Chroococcidiopsidaceae > Aliterella > Aliterella atlantica. Next base: position 90,858 of record NZ_JYON01000006.1, read on the forward strand.
CTTAGGTGCGTGCCGATATTTTATTAAACCTGTAGACCTAACAGAGCTTAAAACGGCTATTTACGATCAATTAAGCCATGAACTAAAAGATTAGCTTACTTCTCTTACTTATTTCTTTGGCTATCTACATATTCTTCAAATGTCAAGGTAAGATTCTGTAAATCCTGACCTACATTAGTTACAATAGTCTCAAGTTGAGCAATTAATAATACTGCCGTTTGTAGTTGATTGAGATTGTTTTCAATCGCCGTACGATATTGAGTTTCAAATTCGTCTAAATTCATAAGTAGTAGTTGCACTAATATAATGTTACTGAAACAGTAAAACTTGTAAGTTTTAGCTCCTTAGACTACTCTAATCCGATCGCCCCTAAAAATTAGCCTCAATTGCCGTAAATTCATCCTTTAATCTTAAAAATTGACCCCAACTTTACAAAAATAAGTGTGTGTATATTATAGCACTTACAGATAGATGATAATGGTATATAGTAGCACTTACGTTCAAAAATATGTCAGTGATTTTACCAGCGTACGGTAATTGAAAATATATGGCGATAAATATTCATCTTTGCTAGTAAAAACCATACTGTAGGCTAGCGTGGAAATTGAACGCTGCTGCTAAAAAAGTGTCATGACAATAAACACGACCTTGCCAGATTTAAATCGGTTCCCCTCAGAAACACCAGCAAATACCGCGATCGCCCCAAACGCCGATCGCATTCAACTACCATTGGTAAAAGATCCCGAACGACTAGCAGCGCGTCTCAAAGAAATTCCCCCAGAACCAGGCGTTTATTTGATGCGCGACAAAAGCGATCGCATTATGTATATAGGCAAATCGCGCAAATTGCGATCGCGCGTGCGATCTTATTTCCGCCAGGCACAGAAATTGAGCGATCGCATTGCCATGATGGTAAGACAAGTAACAGAAATTGAATTTATCGTTACTGATACCGAGTCTGAGGCATTAGCGCTCGAAGCAAATTTAATTAAACAACATCAGCCCTATTTCAACGTCCTACTCAAAGACGATAAAAAATATCCCTACGTGTGCGTCACTTGGTCGGAAGACTATCCACGCATATTTATTACCCGCAACCGCCGCATCGGCAAAGAAAAAGATAAATTTTACGGACCATATACAGATTCAGGTTTACTGAGAAACATATTACGCTTATCAAAACGAATTTTTGCCCTCAAGCAACGTCCGCAACCACTATTTAAAGATCGCCCTTGTTTGAACTACGATATGGGGCGCTGCCCTGGGGTATGTCAAAAATTAATTACGCCAGAAGAATACCGTAAAACAGTGCAAAAAGTAGCAATGGTATTCCAAGGGCGATCGCAAGAACTAATCGAAATTTTGACCGAGCAAATGCATAAATCTGCTGAAGAAATGAACTTTGAATCAGCAGCGCGAATTCGCGATCAAATAGCCGGACTTAGATCGCTAAATGCCAATCAAAAAGTATCCTTGCCCGATGATACAGTATCGCGAGATGCGATCGCCCTTGCAGCCAACGAACAACACGCCTGCATTCAATTATTTCAAATTCGCGCGGGGCAATTAGTTGGGCGACTAGGATTTGTCGCCGACGCACACGCCGAACCAGGAGCAATTTTACAAAGGGTATTAGAAGAACACTATCAAACTGCCGACGATGTGGAAATACCCACAGAAATCTTAGTTCAGCACGAATTACCGCAAGCAGAGATGCTAGCAGAAGTATTGAGCGATCGCAAAGGGCGAAAAGTCACAATTGTTGCGCCGCAGCGGGCAACTAAGGCAGAATTGATCGAGATGGTAGAACGCAACGCTGAGTATGAGTTGCAAAGGACGCAGAAATTAAGCGATCGCAATACTCAAGCAATGGAAGATTTAGCCGCAATTGTAGACTTGCCCGATTTACCGCGCCGGATCGAAGGCTACGATATATCACACATTCAAGGCTCAAACGCCGTCGCTTCGCAAGTAGTATTTATAGATGGATTGCCAGCCAAGCAATATTACCGCCACTACAAAATTAAAAATCCCACAGTTACAGCAGGTCATTCCGATGACTTTGCGAGTCTTGCTGAAGTCATCCGCCGCCGTTTTCGCAAGTACGCAGAAGATCCGCAACTACCAAGAGTAGGCAATCCTGATTGGCCCGATTTAGTGATGATAGATGGCGGTAAAGGGCAATTGTCCTCAGTAGTCGCCCAATTGCAAGAGATGAATTTGCTAGATGAATTGCGAGTAGTTAGTCTAGCCAAGCAACGGGAAGAGATATTTTTGCCTGGAGAATCTCAACCGATAGAAACAGAAGCAGAACAGCCAGGAGTGCAATTATTGCGGCGCTTAAGAGATGAAGCACATAGATTTGCCGTGACATTTCACAGACAACAAAGAAGCGATAAATTAAAGCGATCGCGTTTAGACGAAATTCCTGGTTTGGGATACCACAGACAAAAACAATTGCTAGCACATTTTCGCTCTATCGATTACATCCGCCAAGCCTCTCTAGAACAGCTAGCACAAGCGCCAGGAATCGGTCCGCATTTAGCCCAAGAAATATACAATTACTTTCATCCTGCCTAAGATGAAATTCCTATCTATATTTTTAAATCAACGAAGTAAACAAGATGGCTGACACGATTGAATATGACTTAAAAGAGATACTCACAAGACTAGAAGGCAGATTTGACAAGCTAGACACCAAAATAGACAGGCTAGATGAAAAGATTGATAAAGTTAGCGAAGACCTGAGTAGTTTCAAAATAAAAGTAGCTGAAGATAATGGCGCTTTGAGGTCATCTATGAATGCAGGTTTTGGTGAATTGAGAACAGACTTAACTAGAGTGGAAAATTCTTTAAAAGGAGAAGTAGAGGTTTTAGCAGAAAAAGTTGATGGCATATCCAAGCGAGTAGATACTCAAGAGTTTATCAATCGCGGCGTAATTATCGGTTTAATCATAGCTGTATTAGGCGGTTTTGCGAAGGTTTTTGGGCTAACAAATTAAATGTACCCAAGTTAATTTTTTATTAGCTACCAAAAGTCATCGCATTTAAGTTCAACGACTGGTAAGTTGCTGTAGGCGGCGAACACATCAGCTATATTACCTGGAGCGTAACTACTCTGCCATGAAAGCAAAAAAACTGACCCTATTTGGCGTAAATTTAGTGGAATCCAAATTGTAGGAATATCAGTAAACCAATCTCCATCTAACATCTCTAAGCTAACTAAACGCTGAAAAACAATTTTTGTATAACCATTATCTAAGTGAAATTCAACTTTTACAGGCTCAAATCGCCAAACTAACTTCATAGCAAGAGCTAAGAACAATGAATACTCTATGATATTAGTAAACAATAGCAATTTTTTTGTATGCACATTACCTTAAACTCAGAGCAAGAGCAGTTTATTCAAGCAAAGCTCCAAAGTGGTAAATACCAAAGCGTAGATGATGTGGTTGAAGCTGCCTTGCATTTGTTAGAAGAACAAGATGAAGCTTACGAACAGTGGGTGGTTGACACTCGTGCGAAGGTAGATGCGGCAGCCGCATCATTGGATCGAGGAGAAGGACTTGACGGCGAACAAGTAGTTAATAGTATTTTAGATAAATTCCGCCACGCGCGTGAGGATAGAGGATGAGTCGCTATACCATAGCACCTGAAGCCAGTAGCGACTTAGACGAAATCAGCAATTATTTTTTTCTAAGTAATGTCGAAGCAGGAGAGCGTTGGTTTGAGGCTTTTAATCAAAAATGTCAGCAACTAGCACAATTTCCTTTTATGGGAAGGAGGTATGCTCATATTCGTTCCGACTTGCGAGGTTTGCCACTAGAAGGATTTATTATTTTTTATCGAGTTCAAGATACCCGTATTGAAATTATGCGAGTTGTTAACGGTAAACGCAATCTAAAAACTTTATTTACGGAAGATGAGTAGTGACATTAGATTTAAGTTAACTATCTCTAAATAATCAGTATTTCGATAATGAGCTTAGTTGAAGAAGTCTTACAAAAATTGCCAGGAGATGTCTTAGGGGGCTTGCGAAAAAGCGATCGCCTGCTAAAATCCTTACGAGAAAATACTACACCTATTCCCCAAGTAGTAACTCAAAGCGACGTACCGCTAGAAAATATAGATTGGGATGTAGTTATTTGTGGTGGCACATTAGGAATTATTATTGGCTATGCATTGGTGAAGCGAGGCTGGCGAGTAGCTTTGCTAGAACGGGGAATTTTGCGCGGTAGAGAGCAAGAATGGAATATATCGCGCTCGGAATTAGAGGTATTTGTTGAATTAGACTTACTTAGCGAAGAAGAATTAAAAAAAGCGATCGCCACTCAATACAATCCCGCTCGTGTCAGCTTTTTTGGCGGTACAGAAGTATGGGTAAACGACGTTCTCAATATCGGCGTAGATCCTGTCTATCTCTTGGAAACCTTAAAAACTAAATTTTTAGCTGCTGGCGGTAGTTTGTTTGAAAACACTCCATTTAGTACAGCAGTAGTTCACCCCAACGGCGTTTTAGTAGCCGACACATTCAAAACTCGCTTGCTCGTAGATGCTATGGGGCATTTTTCGCCTATAGTCCAGCAAGCCAGACAAGGACAAAAACCAGATGGTATATGTTTAGTAGTGGGTAGTTGCGCTCAAGGATTTACTCAAAATACTACAGGCGACTTGTTAGCCTCATTTACTCCTATCCAAAATCACTGTCAATACTTTTGGGAAGCTTTTCCAGCGCGAGATGGGAGAACTACATATCTATTTACCTACATGGATGCAGATCCCCAGCATCTAGGTTTAGAAGACTTATTTGCCGAGTATTTACGTTTGCTGCCAGAATATCAAGGTGTAAATATCGAGCAATTGCAACTAAAACGAGCGCTGTTTGGGTTTTTCCCAGCATACCGCCGTAGCCCTCTACATTTCCCTTGGAACCGAATTTTACCAGTTGGAGATAGTAGCGGTAGTCAATCGCCCTTAAGTTTTGGTGGCTTTGGTGCGATGGTACGTCACCTCAAGCGTTTGACATTGGGAATTGATGCAGCACTCACTACAGAGCAATTATCATCGTCAGCATTAGCACTACTGCAACCTTATCAACCGAGTTTGAGCGTTACTTGGTTGTTCCAAAAGGCAATGAGAGCAGATATCGAGCAAAAACTGGACTCGAATCAAATTAATCAGCTACTTTCAGCAGTATTTTTAGAAATGCAACAATTAGGCGAACCAGTATTAAAGCCTTTTTTGCAAGATGTAGTCCAGTTTCCAGCCTTAACGCAAACTCTAATAAAAACTGCCCTCAACCATCCCCAATTAATTGCTCAAATTATTCCCCAAGTTGGATTTGTTAGCTTAATAGATTGGACTATCCATTACATCAATTTAGGAATTTATACAGCTTTATATCAGCTAGGCGTAAAACTAGAGCCAACGGTGAAAAACTTGTCACCCCAACAGCAATATTATTATTACCGCTGGTTGGACTCTTGGCAGTATGGTGCTGGTAACGACTACTAACTTGCCATCAAACTTGTCAAATCGTGTTCTATAGGCTGGCGACTGCGAATCACTCGTGCTGGTACGCCAACCGCGATTGAGTAAGGCGGAATACTTTTGGTTACTACTGAACCTGCGCCGATAACGCTGCCTTGCCCAATAGTAACTCCATCGAGAATTTTTACACCAAAACCCAGCCAACAATCATCCCCGATCGCAATTCCCTGACGAGTAATGCCTTGTTTGTTGATTTTCTTGGTAGGATCGGCAAAATTGTGATTATTAGCAGCGATCGCACTGTGCGCTGCAATCATACAGTCTTTACCAATTTTGATATTACCTGGACCTGTCACGCATACATAGGGTCCAACAAATGTGCGATCGCCAATTTCAATCGAGCAATCACTACCTGCGCTTCTAATATCAACGCCATGTTCGAGGGTGACGCTAGAGCCGAGATTCATGCTATTTTTGGCACACCTGAGCGCAATCCGAACGCCACGAGAAACTGAAGTTCCAGCACCAATTTCAATATTATGAGCGCCAATAAATTCAGCGCCGTCTTGTATATAAACTGAGCCTTCTTGCTTTTTAAAGATAAAGCGGTATGCTATATTTCTGATTAATACTCCCAAAGCAATAGTAGGAATCCAGTCCACACAAGTAGTCAGTAAAAGTTCTTTAATCCGCATCAATCTTGTAGATTCTTTAATTGGCATAATTTTCAGACTCCCAACTATAGTTTGCGGTTATGACTTCTTTATTTGTTTGAGCGCGATCGCCTTTCCAGTGCGTTTAAATTTTGTAAGTAGCTATATCGTTACCTAGAATTAGACATATTTTTGCCCAGATACTTTGCATAAAAATAGTAATTGCTTTTGCAAATTAATTTTGTGCAAATTTTATCGGAAAATATATCAAATAACTTAAATTTGTAACTACTATTTGTTCTACTTATGGCGGACAATCCCCAACATTAGACATTACATTTAAGTCCGCCATCAGCGCAATTATATAAAGACTACCTCGGATGCCATGTCTACTTTCTTGCATCCAATTTCTATAATTAATTATTTTCCTGGCAATAGAAAAAACCAACTTACAATCCCTTTTCTACTATCCACCCACTTAAAGGTAATCTTAACAATTCAAGTCAGTAACTTTATGAAGTTTAGATAAAGATATCCGTACTACCACCGAGGGAAATTATAAAGAAATCATAAAGAAACTTCTCGCCCCAGGGCAAAGTAGACCTGTTGCATAAGTCTATAATTTCAACGGACAAGGGGGACTCCAGGGGGATCGGATTGCTAATTTACAGAGCGTTGCCTACTTTTGCAAGAAGTTTAGTAATTGCTGCAAAAGAAGCGAAAACTGCGATGAGAGCAACAATCTATCGAGATATTAGCGATCGCTTAAAGTTGATTGAGCATTTTATGCGTCTGCGGGATGGCGCGGACAGACTTGAGAGCGCGTTTCATCTGTGCTTGCCAATCTAACACCTGTGCGGGTGTTGGAGCTAATATCAATTCTTTGTTAGGGTGCGATTCTGAGTCTAAAGGAGTTACTGGTTGCAAAAACACTGGAATTTCTGGACTAACAGCAGCTACTAATTGAGCAGCGCGTTCTAAATCGGCGGTATCAGTTTGTTGAGAAACAATTATCTTAATAAATACTTCTACTTGCGATCGCACGCAAGCTTGCAAAAATTTGGCGTGTTCCTCCCAATGCTCCTCACCGCTGACGCTAGGTAATTTTATATCCATACCTACCGAGTCTAAATAAGGCAAAATAGTCTGTAATTGGGCGGGACGATGACCGCCAGTTTCTAAATATATAGGTAAACCAGTAGCTAGTCGCACTTGAGGCAAAAATTGCTTTAAAAATGGTGCATGGAGCAACGGCTCTCCGCCTGTAAGGCTGATACTATCGTGCAAACCTGGGACATTTTGACGCTCAACCCAAGCTAATAGAGTATCGGTATCTACAGGATTGGGATGCATGGCAAAATCGCGCAATCCTGGTGTCATTTCTACTCGACACTCATCGGAAGCTACCCAAGTATGAGCGCTATCGCAATAACTGCAGCGCAAGTCACAAATGGCAAAGCGGATAAATATTTGACGAGTACCGACATTGAGTCCTTCCCCTTGAATTGCAGAGAAAACTTCGATTAATCTGGCTGTACGGTCGGTATTTATATTCATTTAAAATGGAAAAATATACTTACAAAAACTGTTATAGTGTCATCTTTTAACCATAGCTTGGAGTCTCATACCATTGACCGCGATCGCGTATTAACTTGGTTAAGAAGTCGCGTACCTCAATCTCGCATCGCTCACATCCTCGGTGTAGAACAAATGGCAATAGAGCTTGCTTGTCATTATCAAGTAGATAGACAAAAAGCTGCTGCAGCAGGCTTGCTGCACGATTTGGCAAAGTATTTCAAGCCGCAACTACTATTGGAAATTGCCCGCACTGAAGGCATAGATATCGATCCAGTCAGTGCTGCTACTCCGCACTTATTACACGCAGATGTCAGCGCGATCGTTGCTAGAGATACCTTTGGCGTAAACGATGCCGAAATATTGAGTGCGATCGCCAATCACACTTTAGGTAGACCAGGCATGGATAAACTTAGCTGTATCGTATTTTTAGCAGATACTCTAGAACCTGGGCGCGGCAATACTCCTGAGTTAGAGAGTTTGCGGCAAGTTAGCTATCAAAATTTGGCTAAGGCTGTTTGGTTGACCTGTGACTACTCCTTGAAGTTCTTACTAGATACTCACTGCTTAATTCATCCTCGGACAATTGCTACCCGCAACTGTTTTTTGCAAGCAGCCAAAGAGAAACAACCAAGCACTTTGTAGATTTTGAATCGCAAATATTAAATTCCTCAACGCTAGCCGCTCAATTTCTGCATAAATACTTGATTTTTGCTAGGATGCAGAAAAACTTTCTCATAATTATTGCCTTTGATTTGTCCGATTGAATTGCAATATAAATAAACTTTTTGAGGTTTGATGTCAGATTACCCCCAAGCAAATTTACCTTCATCAGTATTTGTGGCTGCCAATACTTCCACCTCGGCTCAAGAAGGCTTAGATGAAAGTAGAGAACTAGCCTTGAGCGTAGCAAGTGCCGCCGCAGACCGTAAAGCTGGAGACATAGTATTGCTCAAAGTAGCAGAAGTATCTTACCTAGCTGACTATTTTGTATTAGCAACAGGCTACTCTAGGGTGCAGGTACGAGCGATCGCCCAAGCAGTAGAAGACAAGGTAGAAGAGAATTTTCTCCGCCGCCCCTTGCGCTCCGAAGGCAAAGCTGAGGGAACGTGGGTGCTGCAAGATTATGGCGATGTCATGGTGCATATCATGATGGCTAAAGAGCGAGAATTTTACAATCTAGAAGCATTCTGGGGTCATGCCGAAAAAATTGAGTTGCCTGATGACATCGCGCTAGGGGATGAAAAATATGATTGAGTCAACGCTAGCAGTTTGCCCCGTACCTACAGAACAGCAACCCCTAAATGAGTACGAAGAATTGAAAGAATCAGTCTTTTTTAAGACTTGTACTTTAACTTGGCAGCAATATGTAACTAAACTTGCTTGGCTGTGGGGTATATCGTGGCTAATAGCTGGACCTGTAGCCGCTGCTAGCTTTGCTCCCCATAAATATATTGCTCAATTTATCCTGTGCGGTGGTGCGGGGGCGAGTGTGGGCGTACTGTTAGTATTGGTACGAATGTATTTAGGTTGGTCTTATGTAAAAAGTCGCTTGGTCAACTCGACAATTTTTTATGAAGAGTCGGGCTGGTATGACGGTCAAACCTGGACTAAACCAGAAGAAATACTAACCCGCGATCGCTTAATTGTCACCTATCAAGTTCAGCCAATTTTGCACAGACTGCACAAAACTTTTATTGGTTTTGCCTTGATGCTAGGTGCGGGTATTTTTGTTTGGAATTTTTTATAAAACTTTAGCGATCGCGTCAGCGCAAATGATACATTTTTACCCATGACAAGGGGAAAACGAACTCAAACGGCAGAACTTGAAGTCAGGTTACTGCGTGAAGGCATTATCGAATCGAGGCATCTAGTCCAAGCTGTTGTTTGCGATGACCGAGGGCGGGTTTTATCCGTTGCTGGCAATGCGGAAACGGCTACATTTGTGCGATCGGCGCTGAAGCCATTTCAGGCTTTGGGCGTAACTACAACTGGAACTCTAGAGCGCTACAACTTAAATGACCGAGACTTAGCAATTATCTGTAGTTCCCACAAAGGGAGTATAGAGCAGGTGCGTCAAGTCTTTAATATTCTCTGGCGGGCTGATATCGATGCTTCTGCCCTGCAATGTCCTATCCCTGAAGGTAGAAGTAGTTCGCTGCAATACAACTGTTCGGGCAAGCACGCAGGTATGCTAGCTGTATGCCAGCAAAGGCATTGGCCCTTAAATACCTACTTGCAGCACAATCACCCGGTACAGCAATTAATTTTTGGCAAAGTTGCAGAATTGCTGCGGATGCCCGCAGCAGAGTTTATTCACGCCCGCGATGACTGCGGTGCGCCAACTTATTTGCTGCAATTAACCCAAATGGCATCTTTGTATGCTCAACTTGCTTCCGGCATGAGTTTAGATATGGAGCGGATTGTCCGCGCCATGACTCACCATCCGGCACTGGTGGCAGGAGAGGGCGAGTTTGATACCGAATTAATGCGCTTGACGGAAGGGGAGATTGTCAGCAAAGCTGGGGCTGAGGGTATCCAGTGTATCGGTAGAATCGGCGAGGGTATGGGTTTGGCAATTAAGGCAATGGACGGCGCTAAACGAGCTAAGTGTGCTGTGGCGATTTATCTGTTGCAACAAATGGGGTGGATTACTCCTAGCGTTGCCGAAACTATGTCTGAGAGGTTTATGGAGCTAAACAAATTCAAGCGTTTGGAAGTAGTTGGAGAATTATCTATGCTTTAGTTGTCAATTTTGATAATAAGGGTTATAGTAGATAAGGCGGCGCGGGATAGAGCAGCCTGGTAGCTCGTCGGGCTCAACAAGCAAGATTAACTATACGCTTAAAAGTTAGTTTTGTGATGGGCGGTACATGAAGTGATTCATGTGCGTTTACTTGTCAAATTCGGGGAAGCCAATAGCGCGGTAATCCCGAACCAAGCTCTAGAAATAGAGAAGGTGTAGAGACTGGGAGGCAAGCACCCAAACGGTTAAGCCGAGGGTGAAGGGACAGTCCAGACCACAAACTGGTTCATCCAGGCAGTGAAAGCTGTAGATGGTAAGCATAACCCGAAGGTCAGTGGTTCAAATCCACTTCCCGCCACTTAATTTACAAAACCCTGCAATACTAAGAGATTGCAGGGTTTTGTTCTATGCTGGTTATTAAGAAAAACTTTAATTAGACGTATTGGACACAAAGCTAAGAGGAGATATAGCAGAGCAAGCCGCAGTTCTTCATGCCTTGAAACGTGGTTGGGGAGTGCTGAAACCTGTAGGAGATAGGCTAGCTTACGATCTAGTCTTTGATGTCTATGAGGTGCTAATCAAAATTCAGGTGAAGTATGCTTGGTGGGACGAACCTTCTAGTAACTATATTGTAGATAACCGTCGTACTAAGACTAATAGGCGATTGATGATTAGAGAAGGATACAAACAATCGGACTTTGAATTTGCTTTAGCATACATAGAGCAACTGGATCTATTCTATGTTTTCCCAGTAGATATATTTATTGGCTACGGCAGCGAAATTCATTTAGTAGAAGCTACTAAACGGCAAAGAAAGACCCGTTCTGCAAATTATCGTGATGCTTGGGGATTAATATTACAAAGAGCTAAACAGAAAGAAGCTTGCGAATCACCGCTTGTTAATCCAGAAAATATTGTTATTGAATCTGTATAGCGAAAATCGCTACTCAATTGTGTGACTGAGTTAATAAAATACCGTCAATTAGGAATATTGCTGCTGATTTGGCTAGTGGGTGCGGCTGGTGACTTGTTGTGGTTAGCGCTCGATAATGCTGTCCCTGATTGGGATCGGGCAGATTATTTGACGGGAAGTTTGAATTATTGGCACGCTTTGCAGCAAGTTCGCTGGCTAGATGGTGATTGGTGGCGCAGTTTTTGGCTGCTTTCTAGTAAAATTCCTCCATTTACTTATACTGCCGCTGGTGCTATTCAAAGTTGGGTTGGTACTGGTGTAGATCGAGCTATGCTAGTCAATCTACTGTTTAGTGGGGTGCTTTTGAGTGCGGTTTATGGGCTGGGAGTGGAGTTGTTTGATGCTGAGGTGGGGCTGTGGGCTGCTGGATTATGTCAGCTTATGCCTGGGCTTTATCGGTTGCGATTAGATTTTTTGCTAGATTATCCGCTGGCGGCTGTTGTTTGTTTGTGTTTTTGGTGTTTGACGGTTTGGAGAGAACGAACTGCCAAGACGCGAAGAGAAGAAGGGACTTGGTGGTGGGCGATCGCTTTTGGGGCTTCGTTTGGGGTGGCTTTGTTGGTGAAGCAGACGGCTTTGTTGTTTTTGCTGATACCGATTGTTTGGGTTGGGGTAGAGGCGGTTGTAGGGAAGCGCTGGAAACTGCTGTTGCAGTTAGCGGTTGCTTTGGTTGTGGCGCTGGCGATTTGTGGTTTTTGGTATCGGGTTAATTGGCTGTTTGTGTTGACTTCTGGGAAACGGGCGACGATTGATTCGGCGATCGCGGAAAATGACCCAGCTTTGGATAGTTTGGCTGCTTGGTCTTATTATTGGCAGGTTTTACCTTATCAGGTTTCTTGGTTGTTGCTGGTTGTGCCGATTGGTGGTTGGCTGCTTTTTGGCTGGTGGCGATCGCGTAGGCGGGAAAAGAAATTTTTTGATGCTCGGTTTGGTTGGTTGATGGTTTTTTGGCTGGGTGCTTATTTACTGTGTTCTTTGAATGTAAATAAGGATAGTCGTTATGTTTTGCCTTATTTGCCTGTAGTGGCGCTGTTTCTAGCTTATGGGTTGAGGTTTTGGGCTGGGCGTTTGGCTGCTGTTCGTTGGGTTACTCTTGGTTTTGCTGGGTTGTTGATGTTGCTGAATTTGTATCCTGTTGGCGGTTTGGGTAATGCTTTAACGGCTGTTTTTAGTCCTTATGCTCAACATTATGCTTACTTGAAGCCAGAATTGCCTCATCGTCAGGTAATTGGGGAAATTGTCCGCCAGCAACCTTATTTACGTTCTACTTTGGGTGTGTTGCCTTCGACGGCAGAATTTAATCAACATAATTTTAACTATTTTGGCGCTTTGCAGAATTTTCAGGTTTATGGTCGTCAGGTGGGTACTAGGGAAAAGCAGATTGATCGAGATGCGCGTAGTATCAACTGGTTTTTGACTAAATCAGGGGATCAAGGCTCGGTTTCTGATGTTCAAGCCAAAATGGTAGCTGCTGTTGAGCGATCGCCTGATTTTCAATTAGATCGTAGTTGGCAATTACCGGATAGTACCTTAAATCTTTATCGTCGCCGAGTGATTCCTGTAGAAGTGCAGGAAGGTGGACACAGGGGGATCGCCCTATCGCAAGTTACTGTACCAGCAAGTTCTCCGCCTGGAGTAGCTGTACCTGTAACTTATGAATGGTCTGGATCTTGGGACAATCTACGTTCTGGCTTAGTGCTGCTAAGTTGGGAAAATCAGCAAAATGCTACTGGCTGGTTGCACGATCGCGCTCTGGGTATGGGGAATTTGTATAGCGGTACTGCACTCCAAGGCGATCGCCAGTTTCATGTTACCGAACGCTTGGCGATGCTACCGCCACAAGATACGCCTCCAGGAATTTATACGCTTAAATCTGCTACTTATTTAAACCGATTTACTGGCGAGAGTTATGCAATTTCTGTCCCGCCTGTGAAGTTAGAGATTAACTCTGCTAGCAAGGCTGTTTCAGCGCCAGAATTAGATTTGGCTACTCAATTACGAACTTTAGCTGCAAGTTTGCCTCAAGGAACTAAGGTAATTGAGTCTATATTTGCCGAAGTTGCGCGGATCAATCAGTACGATCCGATTCAAGACTACCTCAAACAAGTCGAGTTGACGATGAAATATCGGCTAAAGTCAGAACCAGCAAATCCTGCTTGGGCTTATGCTCTAGCTTTATCAGAGGTGCTGCAAAGAGATGTTGATGGCGCGATCGCAGCTTTAGAGCAAGTAACTAAGCTAGACGAGCAAAATCCCTACGCTCATGCTTATCTAGCGTTTGTGCGTCTCTACAATTTTCAACCCCGTTTTGCCCAAATATCTATCGATCGGGCGCTAACACTTAACCCCAATATCAAAGAATTGCAACTTCTTGATGCCATTGCGGCTTTAATGCAGGGTAATTTAATTAAAGTTTGGCATTATCTACCTCTAATTAAATCCCTTTAATCTATTGCAAATGTCGCATCAAGATTGACTCTAATTGGGGAATGCCAAAAGGCTTGCTGAGATAATCGTCAGCGCCAGCTTCTAAGCATAGATCGCGATCGCCTACCATTGCCATAGCTGTGACCATTACTACTGGTAAATGCCTCAAATCTGGTTCTTGACGCAAACAGCAAATTAAATCTAAGCCTGTCACTTCATCGCGCAGTTGTACGTCTAAAAGAATTAAATCTGGAGCGAAGCGTCTGACTCGCTCTAAAAAATTACTCGCATCTGCTGCATATTCAATCTCGTAGCCGATCGCTTCTAGATAATCTTGCAATAGCATGGCAGTGCAATCATCATCTTCAACAATCATAATCCGTTTGGGTGCTTGCAGTCGTGGCGATTGCTCTTGTTCGCTGCAAACACCGTCGTTGCAAGATAAAACAGTTGTCGCATCGGTTGGTAAAAACAGTGTGAATTGGCTGCCTTTACCTAATGTTGATTGTACGGTTACGTCGCCACCGTGTAGTTGAGCTAGTTTGCGTGTCAAAGCAAGTCCCAAGCCCGTTCCTTCATATTGACGATTTAAGCGGCTGTCGAGTTGTTTGAACGGTTGAAATAAAAACTTTATTTGCGCTGGAGCGATGCCAATGCCTGTATCTGATACTGTAAAAGCAATACCTTGGGGTACTTGTTGAATCCGCAAGGATACTGTGCCTGCTGGAGTAAATTTCACTGCATTTGTCAGCAGATTGAGTAACATTTGTTTAACTCGACGCTCGTCACCTATACAGGTGTCAACTTGCGGATCGATTTGATGAATTAATTGCAGTCCTTTGGCTTGAGCGCGATCGCGTACTAATGCCAAACAAGCATCTGACAGTTCTTTCACATCTAAAGGTACGCGCGTAAGTTCTTCTCTTCCTGCTTCTACTTTGGATAAGTCGAGAATGTCATTTATAAGTGCCAAAAGGTGTTCGCCGCTGCTATGAATGCAACTTATATATTCTTTTTGCTTGGCATTAACTTCACCAAAAATTTCTTGTTCTAATAACTGCGACAATCCTAGAATCGCATTTAAAGGTGTTCGCAGTTCGTGACTCATTGTTGCGAGAAACTCACTTTTTGCTCTACTTCCCGCTTCTGCGGCTTCTTTCCTGTCGCGCAAAGCACTTTCTATTTGTTTGCGATCGGTAATGTCTCGCACAATACTTATTACTTCGTCATCGCCACTTGCCACAATTCGCGCTTCGTAATCGTGTAATTTGCCGTTAACTGGCAACTGATATTCAACTGCTTGAGGTTCGCCAGTAGATAATGTTCGCTCGATGCGTAACATTAGTTGCTGAGCTATGGCTTGTGGCAGTATATTCTCAATTTGTTTGCCGAGAAATTGACTAGGAGTAGTATATAAGTCGCTATCTTTTGCCGCTTTAAAGTCTAATACTGTGCCATTTCTATCCAATCGAAATATTAAGTCAGGGATAGCATCTAATAAAGCTCGGTTTTTTGCTTCGCTTTTGCCTAAAGCTTCCTCGGCTGATGTTTGCTCGGTAATGTTGTTAAGAGTGCCGGAAATGCCAATAATTGTACCATCGCTATCTACAATCGGTCGGGCATAAACTTCTAGCCAACAGTAGCCGCTATTAGCTGTTAGATAGCGCACTTCATTGCGACAAAAATCTTTTTGGCATTCTAGTAGCGGCGCAAATAGCTTGATATTTAGTTGGCGATCGTCTGGATGAACGTAATTTAAGTAGTTTTCGCCTATACTTTCGCCAATGCTGTAACCTGTAATTTCTAACCAAGCAGGATTTAAAAATGTCCAGCAGCCTGCTATGTCGATCTGAAAAATTACTTCTTTGAGGTTGTCTACTACCGAGCGGTAATTTTGTTCGCTTTGGTGCAACGCGGCTAAAGTCCGTCTGTGGACGATCGCGCTGCCAATGCTAGCGGCGGCGGCTGCTAAAATTAGTTGTTCGGTTTCCGTCCATTGGCGATCGCTATGGCAATCATCAAAACCGATAAATCCCCAAAATTCTCCAGCAACAAATATTGGTACTGCTAATACAGAGATGATGTTTTGCGCTTGGAAAATTTCCCGCTCGTCTGGGGGAAAATTTCGGACTAAGTTGCTTAAAGTTTGCCCTTGCGTCAGCGTCTCGTACCAGCGCGGAAATAAGCAAGCAAACGGCAAATTTTGGAATATAGGGTTATTAATTTGACCTTCGACTGGAGATTGACACCATTCAAAGCGCCGACTCATCAACGGTTCTTTTGTCAAGCGATCGCTATGACTTTCAAATATATATACCCGATCTACTCCGCACGCTTTACCTAAGCTAGCAAGAGATTCGTTAATGGCACAGGAAAAATCTTGAGTAGTAAGCAGATGATTTGTAGCACGAGCAACGCCTGCAAGCAATCGCCCGCAGGATCTTTGAGTAACTTCTGTTTGCTTGCGTTCTTTAATATCGCGTTTGATGCCGACATAACTCAATACTTCACCCTCACGACTTTTTACAGCGAAGGTTGATAAGTCTAGAGGATTTACTATGCCATTTTTAGCAATGCTACAAACTTCTCCATGATAACTACCGCACTCTTCTAGAACTCTAAGTATTTGCGCGAACTCTGTATCGCCTAAATGAAGTGCTGGTGTTTTGCCTAAAAGTTCCTCGTCAGAGTAACCCAATAGTAAGCGATGAGCTTCGTTTTGTCCTAAGTAGTAGCCTTGAGGGTCAATAATTGCGATTGCATCGTTGGCATTAGCAATAATTTCTTTGTACAATTTTAAGTCTGCTACTAATTGCTGGCGTTCTGTAACATCTTTTTGAGTTAAGTTTAGTTGGTTTTGTAAGCTGCCTAGTTGGATGGCGATCGCTATTTGAACTACAAGTTCGTTTAAAAAATTTATTTCCGCTATTTTCCACTGACGGCAGTTAGATTGCGCTAACTCCAGCAATCCCCACAATTTGTTACTCTCAATAATTGGTAATATCAACTGTGCTGCAATTACTGGATATATTTCTAACGGATAGTTTTCGTTATTTTGCCGAGGAAAGCTAGGGATGAGACATAGACATTGCCCGTAAGTATTAACAGCATTTTCTCCTACATTCCCCGATTGGGCTACTATTTGAGTTCCTTCTATATTGTTAATTTGCCAAATAGCCGCGCCATCTAACGCGAATATTTGTTGGAGTTCTGTAACTATACTATTAAGTAGCTCGCTTATAGGTTGGGCGCAGTGAGTTTTCAGGGCAATTTCTTTCAATAAGCGATGCCTATAGTTGGCTGCGCTACTCTTGACTCTCTTGTTGGCAATCTTCACGCTCCGTTTCAAAGTCTTCTTGCCTACGTACTCCATTTGCCACTACCTTCTCACCTGTACTACATAACCAAGTTTTTACTTACACCTTCGTTAAATGTGCTAATGCTATGTTTTCTTACTGCTATAAGAACTTTTGCCTTTCACTTGGTTTTCTAACTGTTGCCAAGCCTTAAATATTCTTACTCGCATACACATCAGCGATTTGCTGAAGCTGTATAAATTCGCTCTATTCCTCTCATGCTGCCAATTGTATAATTAAAATCGCTATTACCAAAATAACATTCCTGTATTTAAATACCTATACTAGAAAATACCGATTTATCTATAACTTTTATTACTTGCGTACGTAAAATTTCTGAGTTAACACGGTCATAAGTTTATATGTGAAGAACTAAAAATCGACTTGAATTATTTTAAGGAAGGGCATTAAAATATTATTATTGAATAAATTTGCCAATAAATATTACTTAAGACAGATTTTTAATTAAACACAATTATTACGTGGTGTTAATTGATAATATTATTACAAATTTCATTGGTATTACGAGTAGGTTTTAAAACAAGGAAAGTAGAATATTTTAGTTTGAAACTTACCTAATGCAGATAGTTAATAAGAGATAGCAAAGGAAGTTTAGAGCGTGGTGTTGTGAGTTTGACAATAAAATAGATGTTGTAAAAGGGCAAAAAATATGAGCGATCGCAAGTTGAAAATAGTTTCGCTGCTCCCTAGTGCCACAGAAATTGTTGCTGCATTAGGATTGACTGAGGCACTTGTGGGGCGATCGCACGAATGCGATTATCCGCCAGAAATTCAAGCCTTGCCAGTTTGCACGCAAGCCCGTTTAAACTCTCAAGCACCTAGCAAGCAGATTGACGAGAAAGTAAATGAGGTATTGCAATCTGCCTTAAGTATTTATGAAATAAAAACAGATATTTTGCAGCAATTAGCGCCAACTCACATTCTGACTCAAGATCAATGCGAGGTATGTGCTGTAAGTCTTCAAGACGTTGAACAAGCTATTGGCAAGCTTACCGACAGTTCGCCAAAAATAATTTCCTTGCAACCAAATATTATCGCCGATTTGTGGTCTGATATCGAGCGCGTAGCTGATGAATTAGGTGTTGAATCCAACCGCTTAGTAGAAGATTTGGCAGCAAGAGTCAAAATTTGCCAGCAAAAAACAGAAAAGCTCTCAGCAATGGAACGCCCCAGCGTAGCTTGCATTGAGTGGACAGATCCGTTAATGATTGCAGCTAATTGGATTCCAGAATTAGTTATGTTTGCAGGCGGACAGCCACTATTTGCTAGTTCCGGTCAAAATTCTCCTAAACTAGATTGGGAAACATTAGTAGCCACCGATCCTGATGCAATTATTTTTATGCCCTGTGGTTTTGATATAGAAAGAACTCGCACTGAATCAATGACACTATGCGATCGCCCAAAATGGCAAAGTCTCAAAGCCGTACACAGTGGTAGAGTCTATATTACTGATGGTAATGCCTACTTCAACCGTCCAGGACCAAGGTTAGTAGATTCAGTAGAGATTTTGGCAGAAATTTTGCATCCAGAAATTTTCGCCTACAGTTATCGCGGAAAAGGTTGGGAGAGATTGGAGTAGGGGAGACAAAGAAACAGGGGAGACAAGGAGGAAAATTATATTAGTCTTTAACAAATTAACTGGTCAAGCCGCAAAGCTGCACGCCCTCTTAAATTACGAATTACGAATTACGAATTATTTAGTCGCTGATTTAAAGGAGTACCGAGGCTAGTAAGGTTAAGGGCGTAACCACCTGTAACAAGATAAACGGCTTGGGCGATCGCACCGATACGCCGGACTAAATTGCCTAAGCGATCGCGGAATACACGCCCGCTGGGATATGCTGGCACTACTCCCCAGCCTGTCTCTTCGGCTACTAAAATTACATCTTGGGCTTGAACTTGCTGTAATGTCAGCAGTAGACTTTGCATGGATTCTTGCCAGCTAACATCATCCTCAGCTAGTAGATTAGCTACCCAAGTACCCAAAGAATCAATCAACAAACAGCTAGAGACAGGTGCATTGGCGATCGCCTCAATTAAGCCTAGATGTGGTACTTCGCAAGTTTGCCAACTTTGCGGGCGGCGGCTTTTGTGCTGCGCGATGCGCTTTACCCATTCGCGATCGCTACTATCTACTTGAGCAGTTGCTAAATAAATAACCGATTTGCTAGACTTTGTAGCTAAACTTTCTGCCCATTCGCTTTTTCCCGATCTAGCTGGTCCTGTTACTAGAATAATACTCATTAGATGGAGACTACTTTTCTACGGAAAGACATTTTATTTTAATTGTCGAGCGTAGATAGAATTAACTACCTTATCAGCAGTACAATAACCAAAAATTTAGTTTGCACCAGCAGCTTGCTATCGGGTTATCAATCAAATAGTCTTTAATTTTTAGCGATCGCTCCTTATGAAAGCAGATTTAGAAAAAATTGCCGCAGCCTTGAAAAAGTTGGAATCTATGAATAATAGTCCCCAGCAGCAGCCAGTTAAATCTCAGCCTATTCCCTCTCCTATAGTGCCAGAAGCCAAGGATAGCGCTCGTAGTGCTTCTCAAGCAATTCCACCGTTGTCAGTACCGCCAAATCAGCGCAAAACGCCAACATTACCTGCATTTACTGCTCAAGGCGAGCCTAAGCCAACTCCAGAACCAGCGATCGCTAACCCAGCACCCCAAAGTGAAGATCCTGCTTTATTAGAGGCACAGGAACAAGAAATCGTGCAGCAAATTGAACAGCTTTACTATGAAGGTCCAATTGTTGACGGACATTTAGAATCTTATCATCCATCTCAGCCGCAAAGCGATGTAATTGTCTACGATGTAAGACAGCAAGTGGAGTATGTAGAGGCTGTTAGTAGTTCGCCAGGTAAAGTTACTTGCGAAGCGCCACGATCTGCATATCGCTTGTGCGGCGTTCATCCTTCTGGGCAAAATTGGTCGTATCCTTGTCCCCTCGAACAGCTAGCTAGCGTCAGTATAGCGATCGCTCGTTACGAAAAGTTGGTGCAGTTAGTAGAACGCAGACAAGCTATTACCAAGCGCCTGAGCGAACTTACTAAATCTTAAGTTTTACTCGTTCATGTTGCGATAGGTAGCAACTGCGGAAGGAGAAATTCTGTTGAGATATCGGAAAATCCAATATTTGAATATTGTGTCTAAAATTACGGGAAATGTGGCAATAAACAGAAATATAAAACTGTGATTTTCTGGTAGTCCTAAATGACGCGATATACCTGATAAGATTACTTCCCAGCCATGAGGTGAGTGAAAACCTACAAATATATCAGTAAATAAGATAATAATAAATGCTTTAGCGCTATCGCTTAAGCCGTACACAACCTGATCGATAAAGTCTTTTAATATTGCTATTTCTCGTTTACTGGTAACGATTAGCCAGCTAAAAGCTATTAAAGCACACAAATCTGCAAAAACATTTTTAACCGCATTGGTACTTTCACGACGAAACTGTTGAGCAATCTTATTGACTTCTTCTTTAGTTTGTGCTTCTAAAGCTTCTGGCGAAAGTTGAGGAAATCCATTCAAAAATTGATTAAATTTGAGCCTTTCTTCAAATTTTTGCATCTCTTGCAAGGCTCTTTCTTCCATCTCATAATTGAGGAATATATTAGCTTGGTCTGTATTTCTCCACCGATCTATTATCGGGCTAATTAGTAAGTTTTTTGATAATTGAAAAGTTAAAAAAGGTACTATTATAAATAGAAGAATTAAGCGAATAGAAGTAATTGTTCTAACTTGAGAAGAACGAAACTTCTGCACAACTTCTTCTTCAGATTTAGGGTCTAGCTCAATTTTTAGCCGATTAAGCGTACTGAGAATAGAGCGAGGCAAAATACTTGTTTCTTCTGCCTTACTTTCCTGCTTTTTAACTAATCGAGGAGCAGATAAGTTTTGCGGATTATCGTCTGTATCTACTTTTTCTAATGTAACGAGCGAAGACGATGCAGGTGTGGGTAAGTTAGTTGGTTCGGAGGCGCGATCGACATATTTGCCAACAACTTTATCAATAAAAGTAAGTTTTTCTAAAACTTCTTGAGAATAATGCCTAGCTTGAGAAGTGCGAGCATCTTTAATAATAACTGCACCATTGGTTTTTGCAGTTATTAAACTGGTAGAATTAGAATTATTAAACCAAGAACGACTAATATTAAATTCTGTCAGTCTCATGCGGACAGTTTTCAAAAACTTGTTAAGTTCAGAGTTAAGATAATTCATAACGCTACTGCCATAACGCTGGGATTGGTAAGGTATTTTTTGCCCATCAAAATACTCTTGCTCAATTGCCTGAATCATTAAAGCAGCTTGATAAGCTTCATCGAGCGATCGCTCTGGGGTATGCATATACCACTGCTGTGCCGAGAGCAAGTATGAGTAGACGTTTTGAAACCAACTAGGCTTTTTCATAGCAGGAAATTAGCCAGCCCTACGGAAGTAATTTTTAAGCTTACATTAAATGTACGAAGGATCTTAGCAAATCTACGAGGTGTCAGTTGGTAAGATTAGATTCTATTTGGCTAGAAGGTACGAGCCAAAGTGGTAAAACTACTCGTTTGGTAGAGCAATTTTGCCAGTGGATGCAAAAACCAAAAGGAAAACAGGTGCAGCAAAGACTAAATCTGCAACTTGCAGAACCAGCAGTTTTAGTTATGGCAGCAAATGACGATAATCGGCGAGTATTAGTAGATCGTCTAGTTGCAGCTACCAGTGGTAAATATCCTATTCGTGCCAAGACACCTTTAGGATTTTTTCAAGATGAAGTAATCTTATTTTGGCCCTTGCTCATTAGTTTACTCAACCTCAAAGCGCAATTTCCAGTCAGGCTGCGCCCAGAAACAGAGCAAGAGTTAGCAACTATGCTGTGGAAAGAGCAGTTAGACACATCATTTATTTCTGGAATCAGCGAGTATCGGTTGGTGCGGCGGATTCTTGACTTACTGCAACTAGCAGCTTACAGTGGTACACCTTGTGAGGACATTAAAACAGTCTTGGAGCAGGGCTTAGTTGAGTCAGAAGGCGGGGGAGAACTGGAAAATGAAGCGATCGCCCGAATGCTAATAGAGTGGCGTAGTTGGTGCTGGCAGAGGGGTTTACTAACTTATGGCATAATTACCGAACTGTATTACCAGCATTTATTACCAGATCCGCATTATCAAGAGCATTTACTGCGGCGCTATCGGTACGTACTAGCAGATGATGTGGATGATTATCCTGGTGTAGCGCGGTACTTATTTGAGTTTTTGTTAGATCGAAGTGTAGTTGGTGCTTTTAGTTATAACCTTGACGGTGGAATTAGGTTGGGGTTAGGTTCAGATCCGCAATATTTAGCCGATTTGCGATCGCGCTGCATAGTAGAAACGTTACATCAATCGCCATTGCAGTCTCTAGCAGATACTTTAGCTGTACCAGTGGTGGAATTAGTAACTGAGCCGCTAACGCTGTTGACGCTGCCAAATACGATGCAATCGCTGCAAACTACTTCCCGCGCCGATTTGCTCAGAGAAACAGCTATGGCAATTATTCAAGCAGTAGAGTTAGGGGAAGTACAGCCGCAAGAAGTAGCCATAATTGCTCCTGGTTTGGATGCGATCGCGCGTTACACTCTAGTAGAAATCCTCAGTAAAAAGGGAATAATCGTTGCACCCATCAACGATCAGCGTCCTTTAAACAGCTATCCTATAGTTCGCGGCTTATTAACATTGCTTGCCTTAGTTTATCCAGGCTTAGGGCGTTTGGTAGATCGAGATGCGGTAGCTGAAATGTTAGTCGTACTCAGTCAAGACACATCAACTCAAAATGCCCACAAAATCGACCCTGTAAGGGCTGGTTTGCTAGCAGATGCCTGTTTTGAGCCGCACCCCGATCGCCCTAACTTGCTGCCCCATACAGCCTACGATCGCTGGGATAGATTGGGGTACGATGCAACTACTACGTACGAGCAAATATTGCAGTGGATAGAAAAGCAAAAAGCACAGCAAGAATTAAGGCTTTTACCTAGTCCAATTTCGCTGTTAGATAGAGCAATTCAAGACTTTTTATGGAAAGATAATAATCTGCCTTACGATTTGGTAGCAGCACTTAGAGAGTTATTAGAAACGGCTCAACATTATTGGGAAGTAGATGTGAGGCTGAGGCAAATAGAAGCTAGCGATGCGCCTGTAAATGCAACTATTGCTCAATTTATCCAACTGCTGCGGCGGGGAACTATTACCGCCAATCCTTACCCAGTACGCCCGATTGGTGCAGCTAGTCGTGCTGTAACGCTAGCAACGATCTTTCAATACCGTTCTAGTCGTCGCGCCCACAGGTGGCAATTTTGGTTAGATGCCAGTTCGCCTTTATGGTTGAGTGGTGGTGCAGCTACTTTGTTTGGTGCTAATTTATTTTTGCAGCATCGTTTTGCCCGTCCTTGGACGGCAGAAGATGCAAAGCAAGCAGATGAGGAGCGCTTGCAGCGAATTATCCGCGATTTGTTAGCTAGGGTGGGAGAGCGTGTTTATTTGTGTCATAGCGATTTGGCTGTAAATGGGCAAGAACAACTCGGTCCTTTGTTAAACTTGGTTAATGCTTCTATCCCCGTTGCTTCTGAAGTTGCAGCCACTCCCGAATCTCTTGAGCTAACCAAATAAGTTCGGCTTCGTCTAAAGTATGACCAAATGTAAAGGCGTGTAAATTTGTTGCTTTTCTCTCTTATTATTAAGCTTCTACTTCTTTGCTTTCTGCCTTCGTCGCATTGAAAAGAAACATCTTCAATTAATGAAGTGCCAGGAATATAGTCTTTATACTATGGCAAACCATAACGCGCGATCGTCTATGCAAAAATAATCTTTATATTTAGGGATATGGGTAAGTAACAACAACCATTAACCAGGCTATCCCCAAAAAACAATTGCATCCTTGTCGTTTCAAATGTTTATTGGCACTCTAGATGCGGGTTGCTTACTCTATAGTAGCGACATACCTTTTTTTGTTTTGGACGCGGCGGGATGTGACTTTTCGAGGCGCTAGAAAAATTCCTTACCCCAAATTGATTCAAAAAGTTCAAGGACGATAAGCAGCACAAGCGTAATAAATTGCAGTACCTAGTACACTGTTATCACCAGCTTCTTGAACTGGAAACTCAATTCCGTCAGGAGGTGGAGAAGGGATATTATTGATTGCTTTCTTTTGGTATTGAAACGCTAAAGTATTACATTCTGCTATTACACGAGAGCTTATTATCTCTCTATCGTCTACTAATCGCATATCAAATTTTACTAATGTGCTACTTTTAACAATGCTTCGATCGTCAATGAATACTTTACCACCATCTTTTGAGGTTCCTAAATCTACCCATATTGGACTTGCATAAGCTGTATTACTCATATTTATTAAACTTGTAAAAACTGCTACTGCTAGTAACTTTAACTTCATTTCCCTTTACTGTTTCTTTGTGCTACAAGTGTAGCTACCGCATCATTAGATACGTATCAGTAGCAGTACGGAATTTGCAGTTAAGATACGATAAAGATTTCCTTAAAAATATGGCAATTGGAACCTACGGCATCGCTCGATTTCAAAACGCAATCAAAACATCTATGTTACCGCCACAAGGCTAGCAAAATTCTGTTTACAATAACGATGATTTAACTGTTTTAATACTTGCGCTTCGCGTTCAAATAGTTTGAGGTTTTTCCATTGGATTTGTCCGCCAAATGCTAGAAACTTGACTACTACAAAGGGCTTTTCAGGTAACTCTAAGTAAGTGGCTAACCAGGTTTGACGTGCTGTATTGTCAGCTAACTTTTGATGGAGTTGACAGCGGTTTTGGATGATTGCGTCTGCTTGTAGCATAATTGTCTGCTGCTAGAAGATATCTGGATCGATTCCCCTTGCTCTTAACTTGTTAATTAACTCCTGTGTCTTACGTCGCTCTTGTTCTAGCTGCTGCTGGGCAATTTCTGCCCTTTCCTCTGTTGAGAGCAATCTATTTCCTTGGGAGTCATACCAGTATAACCATTCCCGATTCCAACCCCGATAGGTTCCCTGCGCTCTACCAATCCCTAAACCAATTTCCGGTAGAAAAAATGGTTCGTCTGATTGCAGTACATATTTTCCCTGCACCAAACGATACACCTCAAAAGGACTATGGTTGTGGCGAGTGGAATATTCTGGATTGTAGACTGCGTAGTAAGTCACGCCCATATTGGCATAGTCATCTTTCTTAGTGTCGTACTCTCCCCCATAGCTTTTAGAGACATACTCTAGGGCGATGATAGGAAGAACACCCTCTTGCCAAACTACATAACTCAACCTGCCGCCTTGCCGAGGCAACCGTTGTACTCCTAGGCACAAGAACCCATCAGGGACAATTGGTGGCTTCTGCTGGTCGTAGTAAACACCCATATTGATGCCCCAGAACCAATCGTTACGGTGACTCCATTTCCAGGACAGAATATCTTCCAGCAAAGAGGCAATCAGGACTTGTAGTTGACTATCCACAGGCTTATGGTCAGTTTCAGGCAGTTCTTCCTGTGTGGGCAGGAATTGCCACGAGTTGTACTGTACCATAACGACCCTCTTTAATGACTAATTGCTCAGATTTTAACGTGCATTGCTACTAGGCTGTATATCATGTTTGAGGCAAACGAATCTGGCTGAATTTATCCAATTTTGGGGCAATCGTCGCCACTCTAGTCCAATTATATGCTACTGAATCAGAATTGACAGTAGGTACAACATACCTAGATTCCAGACTACTAGATTAACTGAGATCCCGAAAATGATGCCAGCGATCGCCCATTTGCGCTGATGCGATTGAAATTGCTCTATACTTTGCCATTTGCGGCTTTTCCACGCCCATTCGTTGCCTTTCGCGCCTAAAGCGATCGCCATCGAAAACCCAACAATAGGAACCCACGCCAGTAACCCAATCCATACGCGATTGGAAACTAGCCAAAAGGGCGATAATAAAAAGGCTCCCCAATTCCAGCCTTGAATTTCTGCGGGTACTGGTACTTTTGTATCAAATAGACTGCCTTGCCCTGAGTTATTTTTTATACTTAATTGCGGTAATAGCGCTCCTGTTTCTAAGGCTTCAAGAGCAAGTTTTGCTGTTGCAAATCTCTTTTCTGGTGCAGGTTCAACTAACTGAGAAAGCCATTTTTTCATTGCCAAACTTAGCTCGACGTTAGCAAGTTGCGCTTGGAAGTTTTGCTGTGGTAGCTCGGCTAGCATTATGCCAGTCAAAAGATGAATTAGGGTTGCACCTAATGCATACAAATCTGATGCTGGAATTGCTTTATCGCTAAATTGCTCAATTGGTGTGTAACCATAAGTTCCGACTACAAATGTATTTTCTCCGTCTTCATTTTGTCTTGCGACTGTACCAAAATCTATTAAATAAACTTGCCCGTCTGCGCTCAAAATTAGATTGCTTGGCTGAATATCGCAGTGGATTAATTGCGGTTTTTGCCCGTGTAGGTAGATTAAGATATTCAATACATTTTTAGCAATATCTTTAGCTTGCTCTTCGCTAAATTGTTCTCCTCGTGCTAATAGTTGGCTAAGTGTGTAACCAGGAATATAGTTTTGCACTAACCCAAACCAAGAGCTTTGTGCATCAATACTACTAAAGGTAGTATTTCGGCGATCGCTATCTTCAATGTTCGTACTAAAATAGTTTATAAATTTAGGAATTTGCGGATGATTTAGTTGTTTTAATACTTGCGCTTCGCGTTCGAGTAGTTTATGCTCTTCCCACTGAACTAAAAGATTAAATGCTAGTAATTTAATAATTACTAATTGCTGCTCTGGTGTTGCCAAATCTACTGCTAGCCACGTTTGACGGACAAAAGAATTTTTGATTATTTGTTGGAGTTGATAACGTTTATGTATAATTTGTTTTGCTTGCAGCATTTACAGCAATTCCTTACAACGAGCGCTTTTTATAATCTAACTATCAAAAATCAATTATCCTTTTATAAACCAGTAAATTATTTTTGTATATAATAATACCCAATCATATTTATATCGGTAGTTATATGTCTAAATAAATACAACTTTAGATAGACAGAATTTAACTAACGAGTTTGTACTTAGATTGTCCATTATTAATGTCAAGATAAATTTTTAATACAAAGAGGGAAAGTATAAAAGGCTGCGATCGTTGATATGTATATAGATAAGCATTTTCGCTCGATAAAATGTTTCTTCTAGTACACTCTAAATTCTGTCAAGGGCAGAATTATCATTGAATTAACGATCTATTACAATCTTAATTGCTTAAGTTGGAACGAAACG
The DNA here is from genome assembly GCF_000952155.1 of Aliterella atlantica CENA595. Lineage (GTDB taxonomy): Bacteria > Cyanobacteriota > Cyanobacteriia > Cyanobacteriales > Chroococcidiopsidaceae > Aliterella > Aliterella atlantica. The sequence goes on from NZ_JYON01000006.1 coordinate 118,396, forward strand.
CCTGAATGAACTCGCTATACCAGCAAAACTATTGGCTCGGACGGTACGTTGACGATTATCAACGTTACCGCCTTGAAAAGTGGTTGGGTGGAGGCGGGATGGGCGATGTTTTTTTGGCAACCGATACTCGGCTAGGGCAACTGGTAGCATTAAAACTGCTTAAAGAATCTCTCGCCAAGACAGAAGAAGTCAAAGAACGATTTGAGCGAGAATTTGCAATTTGTGCAGCCCTCAAAAGTCAGCATATAGTTCAAGTACGAGATTACGGCGTAACTTCTGAAGGATACCCATTTTATGTAATGGAGTATCTGCAAGGACAAACATTAGGGCAAAGACTAACTAAACAACCGCGCCTAACAGTTGCCCAAACTTGCAGCATTGTCGCTCAAGTTTGCGCTGGCTTGCATTTAGCTCATCAAGGGATAGTGTTTTGGAATGGCGGCACAAATCCTGGCGAAAAAATCAAAGTCATCCACCGCGATTTGAAGCCAGACAATATATTTCTCGTTCCTACAGCTTTGGGAGAATTAGCCAAAATTATCGACTTTGGCGTTGCTAAAATTCGCAGCTTGCAAACTGAATACACCAATAGCACGACAATATTTTTGGGAACTTGTCGTTATGCTGCGCCAGAGCAACTAGGAGTATTTGCGACTTTAGACGAACGGGCAGATATTTACAGTTTGGGTGTAATGCTGTATGAAATGCTAGCGGGGATAGATCCATTTGGCTTTACAGCAGATAATAAAAAAGTTAGTGGTGAAACATGGGCAGCAGCACATACTTCGCAAACGCCTCAACCATTGCGATCGCAAAGTGGCTGTGAAGACTTAGCGCCCGATTTAGAAGCGGTAGTGATGCGCTGTTTGCAAAAACGCCCCCAAGATCGTTTCGCTTCGGTTAAAGATTTAAGTTTAGCTTTGCAATCGGCTGTAAGTGGAGTTCCTGTTAGTGATGTTTATTTACCAGAGCTTACATCTATTCCCATTCCTACAGAAATTCAACATAGGACAGGTGGTACTACTCGCATTAACCCAGCGATGGCGACGACGCTAATTAGGGAAGATACAACTCTACCTAAGCGCCAGCATAAGCTGCTATGGCGTAAATTTTTGTGGGCAATAGTTGGTAGTAGTATTTTGTTAGTCGCAACTGGCGGCTACTACGCCCATAAGTTATCTCGCAGTGCGATCGTCCAAGAAGTAGAACCAATCGAACCAGTTCCCGAAATTACTTTAACTAAAACTCTTACTGGTCACGATGATTCAGTTTGGTCTACTGCTATTAGTAATGACGGACGAACTTTAGTTAGCGGTAGCGAAGACAAAACTATTAAAGTATGGGATTTATCTACTGGTAAACTCCGCTATACTCTAACAGGACATACCGATACTGTGCGATCGCTTACTCTAAGTGCTGATGGCAAAACTCTTGCTAGTAGTAGTGGCGATAAGACAATCAAGCTATGGAATTTGCAGACGGGCGAACTGATTCGGACTTTAAGGGGGCATAGTAGTACAGTTTGGTCAGTGGCAATTAGCAGCGATGGGAAAACTTTAGTTAGCGGCAGCGATGACGATACAATTAAGGTGTGGAATCTACACACCGGACAGTTGAGGCGGATTTTGTTCGGTCATGCTGGTCCGGTTTTTTCTGTAGCGCTAAGTCCTGATGAAAAGACTTTTGCCACAGGCGGAAGCGATCGCACGATTAAAGTTTGGGATTTACAAACTGGTCGATTGCTGCGGACTTTACAAGGGCATTCTGATTCGGTGAGGTTTGTTGTTTTTAGTCCTGATGGTCAGCAGCTTGCTAGTAGTAGTTGGGATAAAACTATTAAAATTTGGAATTTACGTACTGGTAAGTTACTTTATACGTTGGAAGGACATACCGAGCGCGTAGTTGCTGTTGCATTTAGTGCTGATAGTAAGACCTTAGCAAGTGCCAGTATAGATAAGTGTATTAATATTTGGTCGTTGCCAACGGGTACATTGCTGCGTAAGCTTGGCGGTCATTCTGATTGGGTGTTGTCTGTTGCTTTTAGTCGCACAGGGGATACTTTGGTAAGTGGAAGTAAGGATAAGACAATTAAGATTTGGCAGTGGTAGGGGCGCGGCGGCATTACACCTATACTGAGATTGCGGTAAAAGAGCGCGATCGCGCTTAACAATAGTAATTATCCCCAAGGAGAACAAATATTAAACCAACGACAGATCAGGCTCAAGCAGCAGTTAGAGTTTGCCAAATGCTCTCAAGCTATTATCAACCCATAGTAGTCTTTCGCTACGATACTCATAACGAAGTCATTTATGTTTTGGCAGTTAAAGAGCGACAAGAAATAGAAGTTGTTATTTATCTCAGTGGGTTTTGGAGGTTCATTTGATGCATGAATTTGAAACAATGAGTATGGCAGAGCTAAAAAGCTACGTAATCAGCCATAGAGATGATGACGCAGCTTGGGCAAAGTATATCGCTTTATTAGTTGCTTCAGAGCAAAAATTGTATCCAGCGCCTATCGACCAAAAGGGTGTAGAAATTATGGAGCAAGCCTTTAGGGAACGACTAGGTTTACCTCAAGAAGGTGAAAGCTAAGTGCTACATAGACAAGCTTAAGTGAGAGCCTGTTTGAGTTTTGTGGACTTCAATTCGGGCTTGGAATGCTTCTTTGAAGTAGGGCATATGCGTGACGGCTAAAATGCAGGCAAAATCAGGGGCGATCGCATTGATCGCTGCAATTAGGCGATCGCATCCTTCGCGATCTTGCGTGCCAAATCCTTCGTCTACAATTAACATTTGCAAGGATGCACCAGAACGCTGCGCGAGTAATTTGGCTAGTGCTAATCTAATGGCAAAGTTGATTCTAAATGCTTCGCCACCTGAATATGTTTCATAAGCTCTAGTTCCGCGTGCGTCAGCAATTACTATTTCCAAAGTATCGATTAATTTAGCGTTTTTCTTGGCTGCTTTACCGCTGCGCCCTGCTTTTTGGGTGACAAATTGAACGTGCAACTGGTTAGCACTTAATCTTGCGAGTAATTGATTCGTCTCTGCTTCTAATTGCGGCAATACGTTTTCAATCATCAGTGCTTGAATGCCATTTTTACCGAAGGCTTGGGCTAATTCTTGGTAAATGCGGTGTTGCTGTCTGATGTCTTGTAATTGTTGCTGTTGTTGCTCAGATTGAATTTGCAATGCGTCTAACTGTGCTGATTGCTGTTGCAACATTCCTAAGTGACTGAGCAAATCGTCTAGTTCTCTGCGCCTGAATGCAAGCTTCTGTTCTAGGTTTTGGATTTCTGCTGTCGGATCGGGCGATCGCTCTAATTGCTGGACTAAGCTTTCTATTTGCGCTGCTAATAACTGCTTTTCTGTTAGTCTTTCTTCCTTTGCCTTGTTTAACTCCCCAACTCGTTGCTGCAATTCGGGATACTGCTGTTGGGCAGAAATTAGTTGCTGATGGCGCAATTGCCAAGCTTGAGACTGACGTAAAGCGCTGCGGAGGGCATTATGTTGTTCTAAGTTATAGCCTATTTCTTGAATGTGACTTTCTAAGGTAGCAATTGCGATCGCGCAGGGGGAATTGCGATCTTGTTGGTCTATTTTTGCTTGTAGTTCAGCTATTTGTGCCTGAATTTCTGGCTTGCGGGCGGCTATTTGCGCTTGTCTTTTTTGGGCATCTTTAATTTGAGCTTGACGAATTTCTGCCCAACGCCATCTTTCGATTTCACTACGGGCTAAGGCGTGATCTTGTTCGCTATAGTTGAGCGATCGCAACTGTTGCTGCACTTGTTGTAATTGGGCTTGCTTGTCAGCAGCATGATCGCCGCTAGAAAGCGATCGCTCTAATTTCTGTTTCTCAGTAGCAATTTGTTTTAATCGCTCTTTCGTATCATCTGTAACTGCTAGTTGTTCGGTTAATTTGCCTCTTTGTTCTCTTAAAGCATCGTATTGGGCTACTTCTTGCAATAATTGACGGTATTCCTGGCGCAACGTCTGAATTTCGCTATCTGTTGCTGCCATTTGATCCCTACTTACCCAAAATTGGTCTTGGACTTCTTGCTGTTGGGATTGAGTTTTCTGTACTACTCGATCCCAGTGATGTTTGTCTAAAGGGCGATCGCATAACGGACAAACAGCATCGGGATTTTGCAGCATTTGCATTTTCTGCTCTAATTCTCCGATCTGCTTTTCATAATCGCGCTGATGAGCGTGCAAGCGTTCGAGAAAATGACGGCGTTCTTGCCCTTTTTCGCGCACTCTATCTAGGTAAACTCGTTTTTTCTCTAATTCATCAATTTGCACGCCTACTTCCATTACTGCTTGTTGTAGGTGGGGTTGGCGTTGTTGCTGAGAACTTAATTGCTGTTCTGAAGTTTGGAGTTCTTCAATTTTGGCAAGAATTCGGGCTTGCGATCGCTCTAGTTGCATTTGCAAGCTTGTTTGCTGTTGCAATAAGGGCGATACTTCTAATTGCAAACGATCTAGTTGTTGCAACCGTTGACGTGCCTCTGCAAGTTGAGCTAAAGCGCTTTGCACTTCTGCTACTTTACTCAGGGTTTGTTCTATTTCTTGCTCTTGCTGCTGCAAGGCTGCTAATTGTCCTTCGGCGTGTTGCAACTGGCGCTGAATTTCGTTGATTTGCTGCGCTTTTTCTTGCTGCAACTGCTGCATTTCGACTGTAGCGCGGGTATGTTCTTGAAATTTGGCACTAAAGGCTTCTTCTTGAGCTTGCAAGCGTTGATATTCGCTATAACCTTCTGTAATTGCCTTTTGTTGACCTAGTAGCTCTCTAAGCGCTGCTAGCTGCCCGTTCGCTGCTGCTTGTTCTTGTTCTAGGCGATCGCTATCTTGGCTGAGATTTTGGTGTTGCTGTCTGAGAAATCCCAATTGCTGCTGCCAATTTTGCCTTTGGTGCTGCACTACTTGCAAGCTTTGCACTTTTACGTTGTCGTAGGCTTGCGCTTGTTGGAGTTGATTTACTTGTTCTTCGAGTTCTATACGTTGCTGGGCGATCGCGCTTCGTTGTTGCAACTGCCCTTGGATTGATTCTAAAAGTCTATCTAGCTGTTCTGCTTGCCCTTTAAAAGAACGTGACAAATCTTTTGCTCGTTCTTCTAAATCGTCATATTGATTTAGTTTGAGCAATTCTGCCAAAATTTCTTTACGCTCAGTAGGACGCTTGAGCATAAATTCATCGGCTCTACCTTGGCGCAAGTAAGCAGAATTGATAAAAGTATCGTAGTCTAGCTTGATATGGTCTAAAATTGCTTGCTGCGTGGCGCGTAAGCCTTTTTCTGTCAAAGCTTTGAAGCCGCTAGGTGTGGCGACTTGAAATTCTAAACCGCTGCTTTGTCCTCGGTAGCGAGTGCGAATTACTCGATAATTATGATCGTTGCTGCTAAAAGTAAAGTCAACGCGGACTTCTTTAGCACCAGTTTGAATTACATCATCTTCAGTAGAGGCGCGACTTTCTCCCCAAATTGCCCATGTAATTGCTTCTAGTAATGAAGATTTACCCGCACCGTTGGAACCGCAAATACAAGCTGTATGCAACCCATTAAAATCTAAGGTTGCATCCTGGTAGCTCAAAAAGTTTTTTAGGATTAGTTGGACTGGAATCATGCAAGCTTAAACGCCATACACCTGTATGTCTAGAAATAACAGTACATTTGCACTGTTGCCTAGTGTATCGACGCAGAAACAAGGATTATAGCTATTGTCTCTTTAGTTTTACAATTTTTAATACTTTAGGTGCATAAATAGAAAAAACTCTTGGGAGTCTTGCCGTGTTTCGACCCCAAGAGTTTTTTCAGTTCTGTTCGCTCCTCACACTCCTAAAATATATGTCCGTTTGTGGGGAACAAAATTGGGGAGGGTGACAGTTTGCTTATTGTCACTTACGATGTGTTGCATTAAGCTTCTGTTTTGAGATAGAGATAAGGGGATAAAGAGGACAATTGTTGCGCCCCTACAAGCGCGGATCTATGGGTTCGCTTTCTAATGCCAGAATGCCAAATACGCATTCGTGGACGCGGCGTAAGGGTTCGCTTTGGGTAAAACGTTCTAAGGCTTCTATGCCTAAAGCAAATTCTCGCAATGCTAGAGAGCGCTTTTTCGATAAACCGCGCGATCGCAGTCTATCTAAATTCTCTGTTGCTGTGTACTCTGCGCCGTAGATAATTCGCAAATATTCTCTACCTCTGCATTTAACTGCTGGTTGGACTAAAAAGCGATCGTTTTTGACAACAAAATCCAATGGCTTAACAACAATTCCTTCACCGCCTTGGCTGGTAAGTTCTTCCCACCAGGCGATTGCTGTTTCTGTGCTACTGCTGTCATTTACATCTACTACTTGGTAATTTGTTGCTAGTAACAGCGCTGGATCGCAGTTGCACGCTTTGGCTATAGTTTCCATGTGCCAGATATGATTTTTATCTGTATGCACTTGCTGCTGAGTTGCCAAAATATGAAAAGGTGCAAGCTTGAAGTCAGCTATAGAATCAACTTGCCAGCAATAACGGCGATAAGCTGCAACATAACTATCTGCCATTTCTGCACGCTGTTGGTAGTGGGCTAGGCATGACTCTAGTTCAATTGTGCGACTAGCGGCTTGTTTTAGGGCTGCTACAGCACTATTTAACGATACTTGGGATGCAGCGCCTACGGCGGCATATTGACGCTGCAATAGCTCCTGAGCCTTTGCTGACCAAGGCATCAGTTCGCAGTCCAAACATACCCAACTGGTGTTAAATTCTTGCCAAAAACCAGATGTTGTTAAGGCTGTTTGCAACTTGGCTAGCATTTGGGTTTCTAGTTCGGGAGAATTAAAAAATCTTCTCCCAGTGCGGGTGTAACAAATTCCGATGCCTTCGCTTTCTATGCCAAAATGTTTGAGCGCTGCTTGCTCGCTTTGGCAGACAATAACTATAGCGCGAGAACCCATGTGCTTTTCTTCGCAGATAACTTGGGATACGCCTTGATTTTGATAGTAGGTAAATGCTTGTAAGGGATGTTCTAATAAGCCTGGCTGCTTAGATGTTTCGCAGGGTGACATGGTAGGCGGAAGGTATATCAGCCATTTGGGATTAGCCGCAAAACGACTCATTACTTCCAATGCTGCGATCGCATTTTCTTCCCTAATGCCAATTTTGCCATGCCAGCGAGTTTCTATAATTCGCTTTCCCAATACATCGTCTAAATCTAAAACATCGTCTAACTGCTGCTGTGTAGTTAGCGCTGTATCTTCTACTGGTAAAAATGGTTTGGCTGATTCGCAGTAAGCTTGTTTGGCTGCAACCGATACTATTTCCTTTTCTGGATAGCGCAAGGCGGTTAATTTACCACCATAGACGCAGCCTGTATCGATATCGATTGTCCCATTGAGCCATTGCGGTTCTATCACGGGAGTATGTCCGTAAACGACAATTGCTTTTCCGCGATATTCTGCTGCCCAATCGTAGCGTACTGGTAAACCAAATGCATCTGTTTCTCCAGTAGTTTCGCCATATAAAGCAAAGTCTCTCACTCTACCGGAACCACGTCCTTGCAATGCTGCTTTCATGCCAGCGTGAGCTACTACTAAGTTACCGTCATCTAAAACGTAGTGGCTAATTAGAGAATCGAGAAACTGAGTTATTTCTTGTAAGTAGACTTGGCGGGTATCTTCTGATAAAGCGTCAATTTCTGCTAAAGTTTTATCTAATCCGTGAGTAATTTTGACATTTTTGCCCTGCAATTTACGCATCAGTTTCATGTCATGATTGCCAGGAACGCATAATGCTGTACCTGCTACAACCATGTTGCGAACTAGGTTGAGAGTGTCTAGAATCCGGTTTCCTCTATCTACTAAGTCGCCTAAAAATACTGCTTTTCTACCTTGAGGATGGGAATAATAGCTTTCAGTAATTTCGTAGCCTAGTTTTTGCAGTAGTGCTGCTAATTCGTCGTAGCAGCCATGAATATCGCCGATAATGTCAAATGGTCCGCGTTCTGACTTGCGGTTGTTCCATAATGGTTGAATTTGAATGCTAACAGCTTCTATATCTTCTGGCGAATTGAGAGTATAGACGTAGCGGAAGCCTTCACGTTTTAAGTTACGCAAATTCCGGCGCATGGCTGCACTTTGCCTTTGTACTACATGAAAACCAAAGTTGCGGTCTGGGCGGTGTTGATTGCGATCGTGGCATACTTGTTCTGGTAAGTTGAGAGCGATCGCAACTGGCAAGCAATGATACTCTTTTGCTAGTGCTAATAATGGTTTGCGATCTTCAGCTTGGACGTTTGTTGCGTCTATTACTGTTAGTTTACCCGCAGCTAATCTTTTTGCTGCTATATAGTGCAGTAGATCAAAAGCATCTCTACTCGCAGCTTGATTATTTTCATCGTCAGAAACTAATCCTCGACAAAAATCTGATGATATTACTTCAGTTGGCTGAAAATGCTTTTTGGCGAAGCTAGATTTCCCAGCGCCAGATGCACCAACAAGTACGACTAAAGATAGTTCTGGTATTGTTATTTTCATAAAATCTTATCAATAAATATCTTTTATATAAATTGCATTCTTAGTCTAATAAGCAGATCGTTTAACTCATTCTTACAACTAGGTGTTTCTGGTAAGCTGCTGTTTTGACTAGCGGCTTGTAATTCACTGTATAAACGTTCGTATTCTCGCTGGTGAAATACTAAATCTATTTCTGGCAATACTACTTTTTCTACTCCTGCTAACTTGCAAGCAATTAACTCAGAAAGATAAGGAAATTTAAAAATCTCGTTCAATTTAACTAAATTGGCTTCTATCTCACCTGTTTGCATTAAATGAATACCTGTCAGTAATACTCGATAAATGTATAGTAGTGGTTTAACTTTTGGTGGGTTTTGCTTTGAGAAAAGCTGCCACTGAGTTTGAGCAAAACCTAAGTAATGATGGACGTGATGGCGGGTAATGCATTGACGTGCGATCGCTTTTAATTCTTCATGTTCTGGTGTAGTATGCACGATTAACGGCGAATATAATTGCTCCAAAACGTAGCCATTCTTTTTTAGGAGCATGGCAAAGAATTTTTTAACGTCATGAGTAACTAAATCTAGTTCTAAATTGCCTTGTAATTCAGCAACTTCAATCGTTTCTCTCCCGCTATCAAGTCCAACAACTTCTTTGACTGGAAGAATATGCACGCCACGCAAATCATAATCAGAATCTGGTGAAGGAAATCCGTACAAATGCGCTCCGCTAATTGTCGCGAATAGTAGTGGATATGGTTGCTTATTAGCTATTTCAATTAGTTGCTGAGAAATCATACTTGCGAAATTAAATAATTACATATAAGCTTTCTGCTTTGCAGTAAATTGTTTGAGATGATAGCTCGAAATACTTAAATAATGCTGGACACAACCAGCCTTCCATATTCTTCTGTTCCCACCGATACCAACTTCCGCCGTATTCTTCTTTTATCCAAGTAAGTTCGGCTTGATAATTGGGAAAAGGAGTGGCAGAAAATAGTAGCCTAAAACCTTCTTCAACATTTGGAAGGATTTGAACTAAAACATCAATAATTTCCGGCGCACCGCTCACAAAAGGTTCTTGCTTAAGTCCAGCTTGTTCCTCATCAAATACCCAAGTATTTTGATGTTTGTAAGGAAAGATTGCCACGATCAAATTAGACATAATTCTTGCTAAATACTCCCATTTGTGTAGGCGCTCCTAAATCTAAATCTTCATCGCCTATAGGTAAAAATTGCACTGAATAACCGAATTTTTCTGCTATTTTGTGCGCCCAATTTTGAAACTCTTGGCGCGTCCACTCAAATCTATGATCTTTGTGGCGCAATTTACCAGCAGGTAACGTCTCAAACTTGATGTTGTACTCTATGTTTGGGGTTGTTAGCACTACTGTATTTGGTTTAGCAAATTCAAATACCACGCGCTCAAAAGCAGCCAGACGCGGCGGATCTAAATGCTCGATTACTTCTACTACCGCTGCTGCATCGTATCCACACAGGCGTTTGTCGCGGTAAGTAAGAGAACCTTGTATTAGTTTAAGGCGATCGCGCTGCATTGTTGGCATCCGCTCTAAATGCAGTCTTTCTTGAGCAATTTCTAAGGTGTGGTAGGAGACATCTACGCCGACAATTTCTGTAAAGCTCTTGTCTTGTAATAGCGCTTTTAACAGCTTCCCTTCACCACACCCCAAATCTATCACTTTGGAGCTTCCACACTGCTTTAAGGCTGCAATAACTGCCGCTAAACGCTGTTGATTTAAACTGATGCGCTCTTCTACTACCGCCTCTTCTTGCTCGTGTTGTGCTTGGGTAGTATCGGGATCTAGTTCGTCTACTAACTGTGTTAAAGCCGATCGCACTAAGCGCCCTTGACGTTTGAGATAACGCTTGGCGATCGCTTTTTGCTCTGGATGTTTATTTAACCAGCCTGCACCATGACGCAGCAATTTATCTACTTCTTCTTCGCCTACCCAGTAGTGTTTTTCGTCGTCTAATACTGGAATTAGGACGTAGAGATGGGATAAAAGCTCTTGTAGAGGTATAGTGTTTTGCAGTTCGACTGTATAGTAAGAACTTTCTCCCCACTGCGGAAACTTGTCATCTAAAGTATGACGCTGGATTGTTAGCACGTAACCTAATGGCTCAAACAAGCTGCGTAACAATGCTTCGCCGCCGCGAGACTGTACTACTGCTAGTTTTGCTGTTAAAGGTATAGGCTTTTGTGCTAGTTCGGGTTTATCTTTGCAACGCCCAGCTAAAGCGCTACCAAATACTTGAGAAATGGCTACACTCATAAATGATGAAGCTACATAAGGGCGATCGTTGACGTATTGTTCTAACCCTTCTCCACCTTTTTTTCTGACTAATCCTACCGGATCGATATCTAACAACAAAGCCGCAGTACAAAGTTCTGTACTCGCTTCGGGGTAAAATACGTGCGCTTTGCCAAAAGATAGCTCAAAAGTCTGCAACCGATTGGGATGTTTGTGCAGTAAGTAGCCTAAATCGGTAGCGGGTGAATAAGTAGTTGCGATCGTCAGAAGCATTAACTAAAAACAATACTGTAACCTCTGTATCTACTGTAGCTTAAATACTACATTTGTACTACAAAACCATATTTGCTTGTCTTCATGCTTGGGGTAGAAATTTTGTGGTGTTATAAGTCACACGCCAGGCGATGAAACAAATACAATAGGATCGACTCTTAGGAATGTGTTGGATCGCTCGCTACAAGTATGTGTAGATTATTAGGCTATATCGGTCCATCGATTCCATTGGACTATGTTTTAACCAAACCAGAACACTCGTTAGTAGTGCAAAGCTATCAACCCCGCGAGATGAAGTCTGGAGTCGTAAATGCTGATGGTTTTGGCATTGGTTGGTATCACCCGCAGAAAGATACCGCTCCTTTTGTATATAAAAACATTCTCCCTATTTGGAATGATGTAAATTTATCTAGCTTGGGGCGTTATATAGAGTCAGACTGCATTCTAGGCTATATTCGCAGTGCCACAACTGGGCAAGCTGTAGATATGAGCAACTGTCAGCCATTTAAGTCCGATCGCTTGTTGTGCATTCATAACGGCAGAATCGAGAACTTCAAGCAGACATTGATGCGTCCAATTTGCGATCGCCTCAGCGATACGGCGTACAAAGGCATTGCAGGTAGTACCGATTCAGAACACTTTTTTGCTTTATTTATTGATGAACTTCAAAAAAATCCATCTGTTACTCTAGAACAAGCTTTGCAAACTGCGCTGCTAAATTTAGATGAATTAGCCAAATCTCATCAAATTTCCGCGTCAGCCAACATGATTATCAGCAATGGTAAGCGGCTGATTGCTTCGCGTTTTGCTACTAGCATAGAAGCACCAACTCTTTATTGGACTAAGGAAGATCCAACTTTTCCGAAGTCGGTAATCATTGCTTCAGAGCCAATATTTGCAGGCGATTGGCATAGTTTTCCTGAACAAAGTATTCTGAGTGTGGGAGAAGACCTTGAGATCGAAATCCATCAAATTGCAACAAACTAGCGGAGATTCTGTAATCTCTCTTGATGCAAGAAGACAGCAACTAAAACAGTGGATGCATAACTGTCGCGCTGGTACTCTGGCACTATTTGAAACAGTAGACGAAACTACATTTTGCCATCAAGCACACGCTGAATTTAGCCCAGTTGGTTGGCATTTGGGACACATAGGTTATACCGAATCATTATGGCTGCTAGAGCGCCAAGCAGGAATAAAACTGTTTCCTGAGTATCGCCGTTTGTTTGTTGCTGATGGATTGCCTAAATCGCAGCGGGGTAATTTACCACCGCTAGCAGAAATCAAAGAGTATCTCAACACGATTAGGAATAACGTTTTCCAGCGCCTAGAAACGCTCGATTTAGAGCAAGAAGAACGTCTTTGGCGCTGGCTACTTCAGCATGAAAGTCAGCATAGCGAAACGATCGCTTTTGTTCTTCAACTCCAACGCTGGTACGCCCAAGCGCCTGTAGGTGCAAGTTGGCAATTATTTAATGCAAGACAAGCTAATTTTATGGTCAATCCTGCCCCTACTGAGGTTGCATCAGATATCAACTCAGACACTATCTGCATTCAAGCAGGTGAATCGATTCAAGGAAGCGATACTATCGATGCCTTAGATAACGAGCGATCGCAGCATTTAGTTAATCTAGATACTTACTTTATCGATCGCTACCCCGTCACCTGCGGACAGTATAGACGTTTTATAGAAGCAAGAGGCTATGAAAATTCTACCTGGTGGTCGCAAGCTGGGTGGCGATGGCTGCAAACAGAAGGCGTTACCAAACCTTTATACTGGTCAGATGATACGCGCTGGGACGATCGCCCTGTTTGCGGTGTTAGTTGGTACGAAGCCCAAGCCTACGCCCGTTTTGTCGGTAAAAGGCTGCCTACTGAGGCAGAATGGGAAAAAGCTGCCTGTTGGGATGTTGGAGCAAAATGCCGTCGCACTTATCCTTGGGGCGAAGATTTCCCTACTGAAAAACACTGCAATCACGATAATGCAGTTAGTCAAACAACTCCAGTAAATGCCTATCCTGCCGGACAAAGTGCTTACGGCTGTTACGATATGTTGGGTAATGTCTGGGAATGGACATCGACATTATTTGACGGCTATCAAGGGTTTGCTAGCTATCCTTATCCTGGCTATTCTCAGGTGTATTTTGACGCACAACATTACGTTCTCAAAGGTGGTAGTTGGGCGACTCGCCCTTGGGCGCTGCGTTCTAGTTTTCGCAACTGGTATCATCCTGGCGTACGCCAGATTTTGGCAGGATTTCGTTGTGTCACCCTGTAAAATACCGTAGAGACGTAGCAGTACTACGTCTAAATGTCTGATGATGCGATCGCACCTTGAGGAGTGAATATGTCTATTTCTAAAACGGCAAGTAGTAATATTGATGAACGCTTGCAAGTTGAGCATTTATTAAGTGTCAATACGCTGTCAGCACAACAACAGATTGATGCTAGCGATGTAGTTAAAGGTTTGACTCAAACGCCTAAATCGCTTCCGGCGCGTTACTTCTACGATGATTATGGATCAATGCTATTCGAGCAAATTTGCGAACTGCCAGAATATTACTTGACGCGTACAGAAACAGCAATTTTACAACAGTATGCAAGTGCGATCGCGCAAATTACAGGTGCTTGCGAATTAGTAGAATTAGGCAGCGGTAGCTCTACTAAAACTCGGATTCTTTTGGATGCTTATAATTGCTTGGGCTACCCTTTACGCTACATACCAATTGATGTCAGTGCAGGGATTTTGGAAAGCAGTGCTAGGTTGTTACTAGCTGATTATTCCTCTTTGCAAGTTCAAGCTCTTGTTAGTACCTATGAATTAGCTTTAAAACAGCTAAAACCAAGTCAATCAGATAGCCGTGTTATTTGTTTTATTGGTAGCTCTTTGGGTAATCTCAATCCCCAAGAATGTCAAGTATTTTTCTCGCAAGTTACTGCTGCACTTGCCCCAGGTGAATACTTTTTGTTAGGTGTAGATTTACATAAATCCAAAGATTTATTAGAAGCAGCATATAACGATAGTCAAGAAGTTACAGCAGCTTTTAATCTAAATATGCTCAAACACTTAAACCAGCGCTTCGACGGCAATTTTAATTTAAAGCAATTTAAACATCAAGCATTTTACAACGAAGAGCGAAGACAAATTGAAATGCATTTGCGTAGTATGCGCTCTCAAACTGTTGAACTTCGCGATTTAAATCTTATCATTGAGCTAGATTCAGACGAAACTATTCTAACAGAAATTTCTCGCAAATTTGACCTAAATGAGTTGAAGAAAGACTTGCAAACTCAGGGCTTGAAAACGCTTAATGTCTGGATGGATGATAATAAATGGTTTGGATTGTTGCTGTGTCAGATGCAGTCTTAATTCTAGCCAATTTGCTAATATACCCATGTAGTGTTAGCTATCAAAGGGCAAAAAGTTATTAACTTGATAATTTTTCTTTATCGGGCATCACTGCACCATGTAATACTGCATACTCTAAATTAGCTTGCGACAAGTCTGTACCAACCAAAAAGGCGTTGCATAAATTCGCCATACTTAGATTAGTTTCCAATAATACAGAAAAACCTAAGTTGGCTTCAGTTAAATTTGCTTCGTTTAAATTGGCTTTAGTCAAATCTACTTCTATTAAGTTAGCTTCTATCAAATTGCTCTCGCTTAAATTAGCTTCTTGAAGATTAGCTTGGCTTAGGTTCACCTTTCTCATATTTGCTTTTCTAAGGTTTGCTTGGCTGAAGTTTACCTCTGTTAAATTAGCTTCACTAAGGTCTGCTTTACTTAAATCTATTCCGCTTAAATTTACTTCGACTAAATTAGCGCCAATCAAACTAACGCCACTAAAATTTCTTTCTCCCTCCGCGTATTTTTGCAAAAGTTCTTCAACACTCATCGGCTTCATATTCCCAAAGGACTAAGTGTCCACAAATTAAGGATACAGTAATATAACCTTAATTATTTGGGTTTAAATTCCATCTAAAGAAGAGAACTAATGTAAATTTATGATGTTAGTTTATATACAAACCGTTAATTAGAGAATTTCTATTTCGAGAGCGTTTTCTCTGTTAATTCAGTGCTAAATTCGTTAACTGGACGTATTTTCAACTCTATTGACTCCGATCGCGGGAATAAGTTATATACTTCTCTTAAAGAGTCGTCTACTTGTTCGTAAGGTACTTGTCCTTGGCGATCGAAGACTACTTTCCCAGCTTTATCTAGTATAACTACTTGCGGAACCATCCCTTTGTAGTAATAGCCTGCTTCATCTGGCGTGTACTTTTTATTCTCCGCTAATGTATCTACATTAACTGGGATAATATCAGCGGCTCGTCCATAATAAGCTTGCATCCGAGAAACAACTGTAGCATACTGCTTGCAATCACTACTATCATCAAGATAGTAGACGAGGATTGTCGCCTTATTACTTGCTTTAGATTTAGGCAAAGTTGTTTTAGGCGGTACTAAAGAGCCATTACCACCATACAACACAAAAACATTGCCTTCAAAGCGATCGTCGTTGATTGCAGCGCTTGCAGGTAGCGTTGCCAGCAAAAATAAACACGATACTAACAAACAGCATAAAACTAGCCGCTGCCAAAGAGAAGAAAATTTTAGACGTACATTCATTAAAAGTTTTTGTAGAACGTAATTTATAGTTAAGATGCGATCGCTTTTCATTCTACCTTGACCGAAATAATTCGTAATTCGTAATTCGTAATTAACTTGGGTACAAGCCCCATTAAAATCAAGGATTTTAGTAGTCTTCAGTCAGTAGTGGTTTTAAGCCTCTACTGACGCGCTACGTTTGCGGAAGAAGCCTCTTTTGCAAAGCTGGTTTTGTAACTACACATTACTAATTATTGCCTTGCGGCTTGACAATTGACCTCTATTAACAACAAATATTTGTAGCTAAGGGCAGAGGTCTACAAATTGACATCCTCCCCGCGATGAATCGGCGGGGATTCCTAAGACTCACGACTTAGGTTTCTGTTTCTTTCCCTTGCGGGTATTTTGCAACTGCCCTTTAACCATTTGATTATTAGGTCTTATGTTCGCTCCACAGACTGACACGGCAAGCCCTGCCGCCAAAATATTCTTACTTGCGTTAATATCACGGTCATGGCTAACCCCACACTTAGGACAATCCCACTGCCTAATATTCAAGGGCATTTTATCCACGATATGCCCACAAGAGCCGCACCTCTTGGAGGAAGGAAACCATCGGTCAATTTTAATCAGTTCTCGTCCGTACCACTCGCATTTATAGGTAAGTTGACGGACAAGTTCTCAAGCGACGTTTGTGGGGGAAGCTTCCCCCACAAAGCTCGCGCCCCAAGAAGCATCACTAATAGAGAGCGACAGTTTATGGTTTTTGACCATGTTTTGAAGCGCCAAATCCTCAACTACTATCGTTTGGTTTTCACGTACCAGTTGAGTTGTCAGCTTATGCAAAAAGTCTTTTCTACTATCGGTTATTTGTGCGTGTACTTTCGCTACTTTGTGCCTTTGTTTCTGTCGGTTGTTCGACTCCTTAAGTTTACGAGACAAAGATTTTTGCACCTGTCTGAGCTTAGATCGTAACTGCTTAAAGTGTCTTGGATTGCCGATCTTGTCGCCATTGCTCGTAGCAATCAGGCTGGTTATTCCCACGTCCAAACCGATAGACTTATCAGTTTTAGGCAATGGTTGAACTGTTGTATCTACTAGCATTGATACGTGGAATCGTCCACTCGCATCCAGCTTGACTGTTATCGTGCTGGGTTCGCACGCCTGTGGCAACTGTCTACTCCAACGAATAGGCAGCGCCTCGCTACACTTGGCAAGCCAAACTTGCCCATCCTTCCACTTAAAAGCAGACTTAGTAAACTCCGCACTGCCGCCATGATGTTTTTTCTTAAAATTAGGATACTTAGCGTGTCCCGCCCAAAAGTTAGCAAAGGGCGCGACGTTTGCGGGCAGATTACTCTGTCCGCAAAGCTCGCTTCTTTTTGCAGATGTCTAAGTCCTTGTTGCAAAGGTACGCTACTAACCTCATTGAGAAATTGCAAGTCTTCTTGCTTCTTCCATTGAGTGAGCATCGCAGAAGTCTTGATGTAGTCTATTTTCTCCTGCCGTTCATACCAGCCTTGAGTTCTCGCCGCCAGCGCTCGGTTATAAACCAAACGCGCACAACCCATTGTCCGACGCAAGAGAGATTCTTGTTCGGCAGTTGGGTAGACACGATAGCGGTAAGCTTTTTGCATTCTTACATTTTAGCCTACAATTATGTAAAAATATATCTAGGCAGGATAAATCCTGCTAACAGCTTTCATCTCCGGTTTAAAAACACGGAGTTTTCAGCGTCGTTCCTTATAAATCAATTACAATATAAGTAGAGTAGACATTCTCAGAGGAAAAAGTGATTAAATCGTTGTGGTTAACTTCGCTATCTATTGGTTTAACTGCGATTTTCGCTAATACTACTTTCGCTGCTACTACTACTGAGCAAAAATCTCAGCCTACGCGAATAGTTCAAATAGAACCAGAAACTCCACTATGCTATTTGCAAACTTCTGATGGCAAAGTTTGGAACCTCAATCAATTGTGCGAGCAACAACCACAAGAAACAACAGCACGTTCTACTCCTCGAATCGCTAGCCCGTACAATGCTTCTACTATTAAGAGGTTTGATGATGATTTGTACGGAGAAGGTAATTAAGTTTTTGGCATAATTTTAGTTAATAGGCAAAAATAATTGCAGGTATAGATGCTTTATCTATACCTGCAATTGTGTTTATCTCTTCTGTGTAGAAGCTGTTGGAGTTGCTTGCTGTAAATCTTTAGCTAAATTGGTTGCTCTGGTGTAACCAGCTTTATTAGATTGTGAGGCAAAAAGTTTTGCTGCTTTTTGATAATCAGCGATCGCAGCTTTATTATTACCTAGTTTAGCTTGAACTTGACCGCGATAAGTATAAGCTTCGGCATTGTTTTCATTACCAGCAATAGCTCGATTTAAATCGTCTAGTGCTTTTTCATTTTCGCCTACTTTGAAGTACATCGCGCCGCGATAGCTATACCCCGCACCTTGTTCGGGATAAATCTCAATTGCTTGAGAATGATCTGCAATTGCTTTTCGATATTCACCTAAAGCAGCGTAGCTTACACCTCTACTATTAAGCAAATATGAATGACTAGGATTATGTTCTATCGCTTTAGTATAGTCATCAATGGCTGCTTGATACTTTCCCATCGACCGGAATATATCACCGCGATATGTATAAGCTATATAGTGATCGGGCTGCGTTTCAACTGCTTTAGTTAAGCCCTCAATAGCTGTTTGATAGTCTTTATTGTGTAATCTATCTAATGCCTGGTTTACATATTTCTCTGCTTGACGCTGTGATTCTGTAAGTTCTGGAACTACTGAACCGCTAGGTGATGAATGATGTCCGCCATGCGTTTGAGCAAAGCTATTTTTTGCTGCTACAACTGAGCCAATGCTAATTATAGTTGCGATCGCGATCGCCTGGCGCACAAAAGACATATTTTTCCTCGATAAGTTAGTTGCAAGTTTATTCAAGCTTCAGTTTTTTAATTGACATGAAGCAATTCCATTGACGGTTGTGGAAGTACGTGACTAGCGTAAGATTTTTGATACAAAGCGCTGTGAGGTAACACGCGCAATATTTCCGATACTGTAGTTATACCTTTGGTAACTTTCCTCACCGCCGCCAAGCGGAAAGAATCAAAATTGGTTTCATTAATATAATGATGCAGTTGAGTTGTTGTACCTTCGTAGATTATACGTTTAACAGTTTCATCAACATTGAGTAACTCCACAATTGCTTCTCGCCCAATATAGCCAGAATTGAAACACTTCGCACAACCTCTACCATGTCTCCAATCTTGTACGTGGGCGTGTTCCAT
The DNA here is from genome assembly GCF_000952155.1 of Aliterella atlantica CENA595. Taxonomy (GTDB): domain Bacteria; phylum Cyanobacteriota; class Cyanobacteriia; order Cyanobacteriales; family Chroococcidiopsidaceae; genus Aliterella; species Aliterella atlantica. The sequence continues at coordinate 137,350 of NZ_JYON01000006.1, forward strand.
ATCTAAGCCCAAAACTTTCAAATCCGCTTCTGTAGGCTGATATGGTTCGCTGCAATGAGGGCAAACTTTACGTACTAGACGTTGGGCAACTACTCCCAAAAGTGCATCGCTAATAAATCCCGCATCAGGGCAAAGGTCTTTTAAGCGCGGTACAGCACTAATAGCATCATTTGTGTGCAAAGTAGTTAATACCAAGTGTCCTGTCAAAGCCGCGCGTACAGCAGTCTCCGCCGTTTCCGCATCGCGGATTTCACCAATCATGATAATGTCTGGATCTTGACGCAAAATCGCTCTAAGTCCCGCCGCAAATGTCATCCCCGCAGGTTCGTGAACTTGAGTTTGAGTAATTCCAGGTAATACATACTCTACAGGATTTTCGACTGTAACTACATTGACGTGATCTTGAGCTATCTTTTGCAAGCTGGTGTAAAGAGTGCTAGTCTTACCGGAACCTGTTGGACCTGTAAAAATAATCATCCCTTGGGGTTGTTGCAACCAATGTTTGTATGTTGCTAAAGTGCGATCGCTAAACCCCAATTCTTCAATACTAGAAAAGTTATTCTCTCTAGGCAAAAGTCTAATTACTGCTTTTTCTCCACCAACACAAGGTAGGGTACTAACGCGCATATCTAAGCTTTGTTCCCCATCTTGTTCGGACATATATTTATCGCCAATCCGCGCATCTTGAGGGCGACGGCTTTCGGAAATATCCATATCGGACATAACTTTTAGCGCGATGATGGCTTTGCGGCTAACATCTAAGGGTAAAGTTGTAATGTTGCGTAAAATCCCATCGATGCGATAGCGCACTCTTAAGCCGTTGGGCATTGGTTCTAAGTGGATGTCGCTAGCTCGATTCCGCAAAGCGCTAGAAATAATTGCTTTAATTCGACTAATTTGATCTGCGGCTTTAGATAAAGAAAATTCTGTAGCTTCGCTGATGTCTTCTTCTTTTACTTGTTCTTTTTCTAACTCGCCTGTCAATGGATTGAGTAAGGGAGCAGAACTAAGACGGTTGTTATCCAGGTTGTGATGATGAACCCAAGCTCGATAGCTTTTATGTTGAATAGGAACAAACTTTACTTCTGTTAAAGTCTGTTCGCTTAGTTTTTTGATTGCATCCGGTGATAGCGGTATAGAACTACCTAAAAAGTAGCAATTGCGCCACAGTAATAAAGGGATTACCGGAGGTAAAGATTTGCGATCGGGAAACTCTCTTAAAAATCTTTGACTTACTTCCGAATCGAGCAATTCTAAATGAACAAGTCCGCTTTCATCTACCAAAAGTTTTAAAGCTTGTTCGCAAGTTATCTCTTTACTTTTTAGCCTTTGCCAAACTGAGCGATGATGTTGCTTTTGCATTTTGCCTAAATTATTTATTATTTATATTTATTCAATTATAACAATTGAAAATTTACTGCGAATATCGAAAATAATGTCGAGCGATCGCCTTTTATTAAAAATTAATAATATGAACATATAAAGCACTTACTTTGATAAATTGTGCTACACCTTGAACTATATATAAATAATTTTAAGTTTACAGATTAAACCATTTATAGATACTAGCTATGAGATTTTAATTAGGAAAAGGTTAATTTTGTATTTATCACCTGTTTATTAAAAGTTATGGATAAAGCACTGCTATTTTGTTGAGCCTACAGCAGTGCTTTTGATGTACTAGCGGTTTATAATGCGGGTGCTGGTAGATTCTTCGGTGGAGCGGCAGCGATCGGGTCAGGACCGCCTGTACCTACCATAAACTGGTTCATCATGTCGTGGTCTTCGTGAACTGTGTTATGGCAGTGGCTCATATATGCACCAGTATTAGGACCAAATCTGCCAATTACGCGCAGAGTCTCGTTTTCACCTACATAGAAGACATCTTTCCAGCCTCGTTCGTAGGCAAAAGGTGCTTTACCATTGCGATCGAGCAGTTGCATATCTAATAAATGCATATGGATGGGGTGGAACCAGCCGCCTGAATTGTTGTAGATTTTCCAGATTTCTACATCGCCAAGTTGCGGATTGCCATCAAACCGCGCTTTATCCCATGTTTTACCGTTGATTACCCACAAGCCATTAGAGCGCTCGTATCTAAATTCACGAGTCCTTACTGCTGAAGATTCAGCAATAGGTTGAATGTCGCGCAGCTTGCTAGGAATAGAACTAGGATCGCTTTCAGTCCGCACAACCTCGAACTGCATAATTCGATCTGTGTTGTCATACTTGTCATTGTTGGCGGGATGATTATTTCTCAATACAATCTTTGTGCCGACTTTGTACTTGGAAAAGTCAATAACCACTTCGTAGCGTTCAGCCATCCCAATCCGAAAATTGCTGACTTGAGCAGGTGCGCCCATCAAACCTGCGTCCGTACCAATCACAGTAATAGGGTCGCCTGTACTTAGGGAAAGATTATAGGAACGCGAGATCGAGCCGTTTAAGACGCGGAAGCGATACTTGCGGTTGGCGACTTTCATGTTGGGCCAAGGTACGCCATTAACAACAATCACATCACCCATTTGGCTGCTTTCGCCTTGGTTGTCAAAAATTAACTTGCCGCTTGAGCTAAATTGCTTATCTTGGATAAGTAGAGGTACGTCGTACTCACCTTTTGGCAAAGGTAAACCGAGTTCGTAGTCATCCTGAACTAAATACATACCTGCTAAACCCATATACACATTTATGGCAGTTTTGTGGATTGCGTGATCGTGATACCACAAGGTAGCAGGGCGGTTGTTGGGATAAATATAGTCTTTATATTGACCTGGGTTGGTCAAATCTTCAGCATAGCCGTCATATTGAGGCAGCGATGCCATACCGTGTAAGTGAACTGAGGTCGGCGTACCTACGCTGTTATTAATGAATCGAACTATTGATTGCCGATCTTTGCGTTGCTTGATTGTTGGACCAGGAGTTATACCGTTGTATCCCCAAATTTCTGTTTTCAGCCCTGGTAGGATCTCTACCGTAGCTTTTTTCATTGTGATTTCGTAGTAATCAGTTGTAGCATCGCTACGGACAGGATTGAGAACAGGTGGGATACGTAGTTGCTGACTAAAGAGCGGAACTTTCGGACTACCTGCGTCCCCAGCGTAGCTGCGACGTTGGAAGCCGATCGGTAGTATTAATGACCCGCCAGCTAGCGCTCCTAGTTTTAATGCTTGTCGTCTAGTTAGGATTGTCATTGCAGTAGTTCCCTTCGAGAATATTGTTAATCTTTTTTGCTGGAGATAGCAAATTTATTAAGTTAAATTAAGTTCACTCATCTATCATGACAACTACATAGCTAATAAGTGGTTGCGTTATGTCTGAGTTATGTCTAAATTTGGCCTAAATTAGACATATTTAAAATCTATACATTACCTAATTTGCAACGCTTGCAGCGTTATCTACGACCATCTACCAAAAGAAATATTTAAAGTTTTTGCTTATGTATGTCTTTAGATAGATGTTTTATATTACATAATTAAAATGAGAAATGTGTAAATATTTGTTAAATATAAATTTTGAGATGGATCGAGTTGGCTGGCGATCGCTGCGTAACTAAATTAAGCTGCAACTAAATTAGGAGCAGTAAATTAAAGAATTACTCTTACTTATAGGTTGACAACTAAATAGATAATTAGTGTTTAACTTGTGTGTAAGTTATGTCTAAATTTTACTAAGTTTATGTATTTTTACGTAGTTTGAGCAAGTACCTAATCAAATTCCCAATCTAGCCCAAATTTTTAACTTAAATTCGAGAGAACATTTAATAAAAACTTTAAATTCAAAGTGAATAATGTATGCTGGGCAAAATGACGTGCAAAAACAATCAAACTGTTTTGCCTGAGTGGATATAGAAAAACCTTATCTTAGCCCAAAATAAGCAAGAAGCAAGACGAGCGAAAAAACACTTTTATGAGAGTGCTGCTAGTAAAAAAAGTCAATTAGGCAAAGGTAGTATATTTACAGTCTTCTTACCTTGCCAACAAAGCGTTAGTTAGAAGTAGATCTCCTCCCTGCCGTAGAACGGGCAAAGTTTATGTCAAAATCGGTTGAAGCGTAATATTTAATTTTGAATTATGGATTTTCCGCGATCGCGGCAATATTTTCAGCAAGAAATCGAGCAACCGGACGAGCAGATCGATTTAGCTTTGTCGGCGCTGTATATTGCTCAAGAAGAATATCCGAATTTAGATATTTTTGAATATCTCAATGCTTTAGATACTATGGCATTTGAAATCAAAGAGCGTTTGCCAAATCAGATGTATCCGCTACGGACGATTCAATGTATTAATCAATACTTGTACGACGATCTAGGATTTAGTGGCAATACAGCAGATTATTACGATCCGCGTAACAGCTTCTTAAATCAAGTAATTGAACGACGAGTAGGCATTCCTATTACTTTGTCTTTAGTATATTTAGAAATTGCCAAAAGAATTGATTTTCCGATGGTAGGGGTAGGAATGCCAGGACATTTCCTCATTCGCCCAGATATAGCAGAAATGGAGATATTCGTCGATGCTTTCAATCAGGGCGAAGTTATGTTTGCTGACGATTGTCAAGAAAGACTTATGCAAGTTTACGGGCAACCTGTAACTATGCAACCGGAGTTTTTAGTCGCAGTTAGCAAGCGGCAACTTTTGGCTAGGATGTTGAGCAATTTAAAATTTATCTACTTAAACGTACAGCAATTAGAACGAGCATTAGCAGCAGTTGAACGTATTTTGTTGTTGTTACCCGATAGTCCAACAGAAATACGCGATCGCGGCTTAATATATTATCAAATCGGTCGTTGGGTAGCAGCAGTTAAGGATTTTGAAACTTATCTATCTCAATTACCTAATGCCCAAGACGCACCAGTAATTCGCCGCTTGCTAGAACAGATATCTAAAAATTAAAATTTACTTTTTCTCTGCATTTCAATCCAATAAAGGCACAAAATCTAGCAATACTGTAACACAAATATGTTACTTTTTCGCTTAATTTTGTGCCTCAACACTATAACCATGTATTTACTAATTCGTAACTAAGGAGCTTGCCCCGTTCGCGAATTATACGGATTATATATGCGTGCTATTTAGCGCCCATCTCAACTACTAGACTACGCATAAAATTAATCCGTTGCTCGAAATCTAGCTGCTTAATCTGATTGACAAACTCGTCTGTTTCTGAGGGCAACTTGTAGTCAGAAGGTACTTGAATAATTACACCTTCATCCATTCCCTGAGCCAAACGCAGCCATAGATCCAACTTACCGCTAGAGCTAATAGATCCATAGCTGTGGCTAATTTCTGAATCTGCACCTGAAGCAATATCGCGTTGCGCCTGCAACTGTTCTTCCTTAGACATTGCTTTAATGCGATCGTATAGCGCTCCCGCCGTATCTTGAGCCGAAGCTGCGTTACCTGGATTCAATTTGTCTTTGAGATCGAGATAGCCAAACCACAAGATACCTAACTGAGTGTCGATATCAAAGCGCTTGAATGTTTCTAGAGACTTTTTGGTGTTTTCGTCGGTAGCGAATGTCATAGAACCTAATCAAAAATAAAAGCAACTCAGTTTTTCAACTGTAGGTTGCACTGCAATAACTTAGGTTTAATTAATTCACCCTACTAGATTAACCCCGCAAAAGATAGATGTCGCGATCGCTACTAAAGATAGATGCAAGTGAATATTTAGTATAGATAGTTACCTATTTATTCAAAATTGAAACCTGCATAAGCTAGGCAAAGCCAACCCAAGATAAAAGCCGCACCTCCTAATGGAGTAATTGCGCCCAAAACTTTAATATCAGTAAGGCTGAGTGCGTATAAACTACCAGAAAATAAAATCGTACCGACAATAAACGCCCATCCAGTTACAACCAAAGTAGACTGAGAAAAATCTGCACGAATTAGTAAAAGTGCTACTATTAATAAAGCGATCGCATGATACATCTGATAACGCGCCGCCGTTTCAAAAATTTCTATAGCTCGTTCGCTTAACTTTGCTTTTAAAGCATGGGTAGCAAAAGCCCCAGCAGCAACAGATAAACCGCCTAAAATTCCTGCTAAAGTAATAAATATTTGGGGCATTACTTGTCCTTAAATATCAAAATAATAACTAATTCCGCCACGTTCGTTATTTTCAAAAGTAGCGTTTAATTCTCGATCTTTTTTGTTTAGATATTGTTTAGCTTCTTCCGGCATGATTTGAGCGGCGATCGCAAAGTTTAAAACACTAATATGCCCTTTGTCTTGCTGTACTAATTGATAGAAAATTGCTTGCAAGCGATCGCTATTATTTTTCTGATGCTGTTTTTGCAATCCCCATACTATCCAACCGCCTGCTGCCATTACTGGAACGCCAAAGGCTAACCCCAAGTATAACCGGATCTAAACTGTCGCTTTTTTCTTGGGGTATGGTGTCTCGATCTACAAGTTCGCCAATTGCAATCATCAAGCAAAAAAGCCTACTGACAGGAGTAAACCAGCCCCTACTTTTTTAAGAAACTTCATAATATCAGTGCAAGATACGCTCGATCTTGCACGATTTTAACTCTACTTGCGAGTAGCTTCTAGAATGCGGGAAAAGTAAAATTGAGTGCGCGTCATTGCTTGCCGTTGCACTGCAAAACCGTTACTTTCCAAAATTTTGACAACGTCTACTTCGCGGTGCAAGTAGGCGCGAGTTGCTTTGCTTGCTCCTGGGAAGAAACTACCAATTTTTTTTAGCAAACTTAGGGCGAAGGTTTTGGGGGCAAAACTGAGGATAATGCGCGATTGTGCCATAGATGCAAGATGGGATATCATCCGATCTGCCTCGTTTTGAGGGTAGTGGATTAAGACATCTAAGCAAATTACGGTGTGATAGTTACCAGTAATAGTTTCTAAGTCTTGAACGGCGAATTTAAGCTTGTTGGTATTACCTATTTCTGCTGCTGCTCTATCTTTGGCTTCTTGAATCATTTTCTCGGAAATGTCGCTGCCGTAAACTTCGGCTCCTGCTTGGGCTAGTGGTATGCTCAGGCTGCCTACTCCACACCCAGCATCGCAGATTGATATTTGGGGGAGGTTGTCTGTTTTTAACCAGTTGAGAACCGTGTCTACTGTTTGCTGATGTCCGGTGCGAATGTCTAGTTGGACTTTGTTTACTTCTCCGTCTCCGTAAATTCTTCGCCAGCGATCGAATCCGGTGGAGTTGAAGTATTCTTTGACTATGGTTTTGTCGTCAGTTGCGTTCATTATCAGGGTTTATTATTTGCTCTAGGCTCTAAATTATCTCACTTAAACGAACCGTGTTAGCGCAGCGCAGACATTAGCCGTTAGACACGGAGGAAACAAATCAAAGAGAGGTTTTTAGTCTTTGCCAGGTTAGTTGGGTGTAGGGTTGGTTGAGTTGCCAGCGGATGAGATGAGTGGCTGGGGCATTTTCAATATTTGGTAGGTCGATCGCTTGTCTAGGCGATACTGTAGCAAGAGCGATCGCATTTTCTACTTCACAAATTCCCCATTTAACTAGGTTCTGTACTCCAGCTAGTAGGGGTAATGTTGTGCCAGATAGGGTGTTGTCGGGTAGTCTAGCTGTGCCTTCTGCGACTATTATTTGTCTATTATCCCAAGGATATGTGCCGTCTGGTAGTCCTAATGGTGCTAGGGCATCGCTGACTAAGAAGAGTCTTTGTTCGTTGTTACTGGCTCTTAGTAGTAGTTGCAACATTGTTTTGCAGATGTGTTGTCCGTCGGCTATTAATCCGCTTTTTACTCCAGGATGGGTTAGGGCGGCTCCTAGTAAACCTGGTTCTCTATGGTGTAATGGTGGCATGGCGTTGAAGGCATGAGTCACCATTGTTGCTCCAAGTGCAAATGCTCTTTCTGCTTGGGCTGCGGTGGCGAGGGAGTGTCCTAAACTTACGGTTATACCTAATTGCTTCAAGTAGGGTATTGCTTGCTCTAGGGGGTCTAATTCGGGCGCTAAGGTGATGATTCTTACTACTTCTGGGCGATCGCCTAATACTTGCTTAATGTTATCTAAAGTCAGGGGTAATAAGTATTCTGCTGGGTGTGCGCCGCGTTTTTGTGGGTTTAAAAATGGTCCTTCTAAGTGAACTCCCAAAATTTGCGCGGTTGGTTGGGTGTGAGATTTTTGCGTATCGACGAAATCGGCAATTACAGTTAGCGATCGCTTAATATTTTCTACTGATGTGGTTACAAGTGTAGGTAAAAATCCATCTACTCCCGCATCCCACAAAAATTGACAGATTTTATGGATAATTTCGGTATGATGTGACTTGATATCTGTAAATGCTAGTCCTAGTGCGCCATTAATCTGTAAATCGATACCACCTAATGAAATCCAGTCTTCTGCTACATCCATTTCTGGAAAATCTAGCGGTAAAACTCGTTTAAAGCTAGTACCCATCGGACAAATTCGAGCAATCTTACCTTGTGAATCTATACAAATTCTTTGCAAGTCTGCGTAACCTGATACTCGCGCATTGATAATATCCAATTTAGCCCTTACTTCTTCCATCACCAATCCACAACCAAAAACCTTAACCCCAACTCAGTTTACCCCATCTCCCCTGCTTCCCCTGCTAGACGTAGCATTGCTACGTCTCTACTCTCCCTTGTCCCCTTGTCCCCTTGTCTTTTATGACCAACTCCCAAATCGGCATCATCATGGGCAGCGACTCAGATTTGCCTACAATGCAAGATGCGATCGCTGTTTGTACGGATTTTAATATCCAGTGCGAAGTTGCGATCGTTTCTGCCCATCGCACTCCAGGACGTATGTTTGATTATGCCCAATCTGCCCACCAGCGCGGTATTAAGGTAATTATTGCTGGTGCTGGTGGCGCGGCTCATCTTCCTGGAATGGTTGCATCTCTAACGCCTTTACCTGTTATTGGCGTTCCTGTAGCTAGTCGTCACTTGCAAGGATTAGACTCGCTTTATTCTATTGTCCAAATGCCTGCGGGTATTCCTGTTGCTACTGTAGCGATTGGTAATGCTAAAAATGCTGGTTTGCTGGCTGTGCAAATTCTCGCTACTTCTGACGGCGAATTATTAACGAAAGTGCAGCAATATCGCCAAACTCTAGCGCAATCGGTTATGGACAAACAAACAAAGTTAGAGCAGTTAGGCTACCAACAATATTTAGGAAATCTCTAAGTCTAATTAGGGAAATGTTTGCTCAAATATTAGTTTTTGGCTCTGTTTTTGGCTAATTTTCGCAAATTGCTTTCGGCGTACAAAATTAAACATCAAACATCTGTATCCGATTATACAGATTTAATGCTCGCAGTGATACAAAATCAACTTTTTAACAGGCATTAACAACATTTTTAGCAGTAGAACAAGTTGCTTAGTGGTGGCTTCGCACCTCTTGGGTAAATGTTCGGGATTATGGCTTGTTGTTGTAAGTCAAGATTTCTTGAGTTAGTAGTCTGCTTGTGGGTAATATCTACAAGCAACTAAAGCCTAGCGAGCCAGGTATCAAATGCGGAAGGCTCAATTGCGTCAAATTGTTAAATATATTTACCAGGTAAGGATCGTTGCGACTGATGAAGGGAAGATTCAACCACAAGCACAAATGGAAAAAGACTAAAAGGCGGCTGCAAGGGCATTCAAGCTCCCGCTTTAGCAAAACTGCGCCGATTTTAGCTCAGTTAGAGCGGGTAATTAAACGACTCTCTCCTAGTTGGCAAGCGTGTATCCCCCTAGCTACTTTGATTGTGTTGGTGTGGGGTTATGCCGCAGTTGCTCAAGACGCACCGCCTGCAACTACAGACAAGGTAACGCAAGATTTGCAAAGTTTGCGTGTGGGGATGGATACTCTATGGGTATCGATCGCAGCTTTTTTAGTATTTTTTATGAATGCTGGTTTCTGTATGTTAGAAACCGGATTTTGCCGTCAGAAGAATGCAGTTAACGTCTTAGCAAAAAACTTAATCGTATTTGCGCTTTCTACCTTAGCATTTTGGGCGATCGGTTTTGGCTTGATGTTTGGCGATGGCAATCCATTTTTCGGTACTAATGGCTGGTTCCTCAGCGGTGCTGATAATAGTCCTGCTATTGGAGATGCTTATCAAGGTGTATTTAGCGCTCTCAATTGGACTGGCGTACCTCTAGGCGCTAAGTTTCTGTTCCAGCTTGTATTTGCCGGAACAGCAGCAACTATCGTTTCTGGGGCTGTTGCCGAACGAATTAAGTTTGTTGATTTCTTGATTTTCAGTCTCTTACTTGTAGGTATTGCTTACCCAATTACAGGTCACTGGATTTGGGGTGGCGGTTGGCTTGCTAAAGCTGGTTTTTGGGATTTTGCTGGTTCTACTGTAGTTCACGCTGTTGGCGGTTGGGCGGCTTTGATGGGAGCAGCTTTCTTAGGACCTCGCTTGGGCAAGTATCAAAATGGTGTCTCGGTGGCTATGCCAGGACACAATATGAGTATTGCTACTTTGGGCACTTTGATTTTGTGGTTGGGCTGGTTTGGTTTTAATCCTGGTTCGACGATGGCAGTAAGTCCTAGCATTGCTCATATTGCTTTAACGACGAACCTAGCTGGTTCAGTTGGCGGAATTGCGGCAACAATTACAGCTTGGTTATATTTGGGTAAGCCGGACTTGTCGATGATTATCAATGGCATTTTGGCAGGGTTAGTCGGAATTACGGCAAGTTGCGCTTTTGTGAGCTTGCCTTGGGCAGCGGTAATTGGCTTAGTTGCTGGGGTAACTGTTGTCTTTTCCGTTACTTTCTTTGACAAAATCAGAATCGACGACCCTGTTGGTGCAACCTCGGTTCACTTAGTTTGTGGTATTTGGGGAACTTTAGCTGTCGGCTTGTTTGCTGAAGGTCCTGGCGGCGCTTTGAATCTATACGAGGATGGCTTAGGACCAGTTAGAGGTTTACTTTTGGGCGGTGGTTTCCAGCAAACTTTGTCGCAACTGATTGGTATTGTCTCTGTAGGCGGTATTACTGTTCTTCTTAGCACAATCTTTTGGGTAGCCCTCAAAGCTACTTTAGGTATTCGCGTCAGTGCAGAAGAGGAAATTAAAGGCTTAGACATTAGCGAACATGGTATGGAAGCCTACAGCGGATTTCTCAAGGAAGCTGATGGCACTGGGTTAGGTGATGCTAATATCGGCGGTTCAGCACAGCAACCAGGAAATTTATCTAGCAGACCGTATTAACAGCGACCAGTGACCACATAATTCGTAATTCGTAATTAAAGAGGTACAAGCCCCTGACCAGCGACCAGTTAACAGAGTTGGTTTTACGCTGAAAGTCACTCGCTAAATTTGAATAAACCCACCTATAAACAGTCAGTTTTGCTCTTAGGTGGGTTTATTCGTTTGTTATGTAGCTCTATCTAATTAATCCAACGATTTGCGTTCGCAATTTCCTAGAATTCAGCTAAATGTATAGTATGATACGGAATTGCTATATGAGATATTGATGCAATGAGACTCACTGCATTCAAAAGATAGATGTAAAAGGTCGAAATAAGTGATAAAGAAAATACTAATTGTCGGTGCGATCGCCATATTTCTGTTTGTTGGTCCATTTGCTGCTCAAGCATCGGCTGCTCCTTTTGATGCCCAAGCAGCAGTTACCAACGCTCAAACGGCTGCTGATACTGGCTTTATACTCATGTCCTCAGCTTTGGTATTGTTGATGACACCAGGACTAGCATTTTTCTATGGCGGCTTTGTCCGCGAACGCAATATCCTCAATACTCTCATGATGAGCTTCCTCCTAATGGGAATCGTCGGCGTAACTTGGGTGCTGTGGGGATACAGTTTGTCTTTTGCTCCTGGGTTGCCATTTATTGGTGGCTTAGAGTGGTTGGGTTTGAATAATGTGGGATTAGAAACGACTGGTTATTTACAAGGTTCTGCACCTACTGAGGTAGTGTCTTACGCACCAACAATTCCCCACCAAGCATTCATGATTTATCAAGCCATGTTTGCTATCATTACTCCGGCACTAATTTCCGGTGCAATTGTCGAGCGGGTTAGCTTCCGCGCTTATGCATTGTTTGTCCTCATTTGGTCAACTGTCATTTATTGCCCTTTGGCGCACATGGTCTGGGCTAAAGGTGGATTATTAGGCTTGTATGGCGGTATTGGCGCACTTGATTTTGCTGGCGGTACGGTGGTACACATTAGCTCTGGGGTTTCAGCTTTAGTTGCAGCAATAGTAATTGGTCCTCGCAAATCTTTTCCCTCGCAACTAACTGCTCCGCACAATGTACCGTTTATTTTGCTAGGCGCTGGTTTGTTGTGGTTTGGTTGGTTTGGATTTAATGCTGGTAGCGCTTTAGCTTCTGGTGGTTTAGCTACAGTTGCCTTTGTTGCTACCAATACGGCGGCGGCGGCGGCGGCTTTAACTTGGCTAATTCTAGAAAAGGTTCTACGCGGCAAACCAACGGCTGTAGGTGCAGCTACAGGTGCAGTTGCAGGTTTGGTAGGCATTACGCCAGCAGCAGGTTTTGTTCCTCCTTTAGCAGCTATTTTGATTGGTAGTATTACTGCTGTTTGCTGCTTCTATGCCATTAGCTTTAAGCACAAAATACAAATTGATGATTCGTTAGATACTTTCCCCGTACACGGTGTTGGCGGTACGGTAGGGGCAATCTTGACGGGAATTTTTGCTACTGTTGAAGTCAACTCAGCAGGAAAAGATGGCTTATTACGCGGTAATCCAGGTCAGCTTGTTACCCAAATAATCGCCATCGTCATTGCCTATATTATTGCTGGGGTTGGTACTTTTGTTATTCTCAAGCTGCTGGATGCGACAGTCGGCTTGCGGCTCACAGCAGAAGAAGAGTTCCAAGGCATGGATATCAACGAACACGGCGAAGAAGGTTATGGCGAAGAGTTTGCTGGTGGGTTAAGTCTCAAGCGCGAATACGAGTGATTTGCTCAAGTTTTATCTGAGTGAAAGACAAGTTTCAGCAAGAGATACCGAAATTCTACAGTTTTCTCAATCTAAAATTAAATAAAACTTAAAGCGGCATTTTCAAGAGCTATTTAATAGGGACTGCCGCTTTTAAGCTTTTCATCCTTAATTGGGCTATTAGTCTCTGTTTAGCTTCCATATTTTCACGGACTTCATTCTAGCTACATAAAACTATCTACGAGTATTTACTGTTTTCGCTTAAGTTAACGTGCAGTAGCATCTGTATTGGAAAGCAAATTAGCCATTGCCTGAATAAAACTATTCAGGCAATTTACTTTTTTATACCAAATGTTTGTGTAGCACTAGGTTTTACTTGCTTTTTTAACTATAAAAATAGCAACAATTTTAACTACTATATATTTTCATCATTATTAATTGCTATCAGTTTTTTGATATCTATTCCTGATAGCTTTATGTTTCTCTATAAGAATCTTATTGGCGAGAAAAATTAAGTCGATAATTCTTTTGCTAGCATTGATGTTCTCTTGAAAAAGCGATGCAATTTAATTCCTAACTTGGTTGCTGTAGTCAAACAATATGCTGATTTCGAGCAAAAAACATTAACTGATATTGCTAACTTGCGATCGCAAGCTGTATCAAGTCATAATTCTGGTAGCGATAGGGTTGAAATAGAACATCAAATATCTAGAGCGATAGGCAATATCTTGGTTGCCATAGAGTCATAAGAATTAAAAGCTAATAATAATTTTAACCGCTTGCAAGCGTCTCTAAATGAAATTGAAGAACAATTATCAGCAGCAAGAAGATTTTATAATTCTTCGGTTGCAGATTATAACAATGCTGTCGAGATATCTCCTACCAATTTCATCGTCTCTTTGCTCAATTATCGGTTGAAACAGCTTTCTGAAAATACTTAATAAGCAAGAAACATATTAAGTTTGTAAGCATATTTAATTGATAAATTAAGCAAACATTTATTATTCATTATCGATAATTAAGTAAGTTTTTCATACACTTTAATCCCATCTCTTTTAATAATGTACGCCGGAACGCCAACTACAACACAATTGGGAGGAATATCTTTTACTACAACTGCATTTGCGCCTATTATTACATTATCACCAATTTTTATATCTCCAATAACTTTTGCTCCTGCTCTGATCGCAACATTATTTCCAATAGTTGGACTATTTCCTACTCCATTATGTCCAACTGTAACTTGTTGATTAATCCAACAGTTATCGCCAACAGACTTTGCGGAGATTACGGTACTAAAACCGTGCTGAATAAATAAACCTGAGCCAATATTCTTACACCAAATATACAGATTTTCTTCTTTTTTAAAGATAAAACTCAAGGGAGTTGCTATAATTACACCAAACAAATTTCCTTGATGAATACGATAGTAATAAAGACTTCTAAATTCTTTTTGTAATAGCAAGTACAATAAATTATTCAAATCGTTTTGATTAGTTAAATTATATATATTTGACCATCGTCTTACATCGCTAAAAATGACTGACCTTTGGTTGCTGACAAGAAAAGGTAGAAGTAAAGGGAGCGTTATTAGCTGCAAAGTTTTCTTTAAAGCGTTTCTCATAAATTTAATTATTGGATATGTTTTAGATTCCAAGCTGAATCTTTAATAAAAATAACTAATATGGCAATATAGTCAATCACTAATATAACAGCTACTATATCCTTCGTCGACACTTAGCTTATGTTAGTGCTTAAATCTATTTTTCCCAGACAGAGTGAATGCGAGTTCTAGCGCTTAGACTATTGAGCGAGCATAGATTTGAGTTATCAATTTGGATTCAACTCATAAATCTAAAAAAATGCATAACCTCAGTAGAAACAGTTTGAATTAAAACTAATTTATACCAGAAAAAATTTTAGATAAGTCTAAAGATAAATCGGGGAAGCTAGGCAAAGCGATCGCTTCATTTGCTGATAAAATTCGCTGCAGGCGATAATTACAATCGCCTTGAGTTTTTTGATACGGTTCGGCGTAAGTCTCTAAGCTGTTATCTAGTAAGTTAAATATCCAGTAATGAACTATGCCGTATTCAGCATATAAAGGCAATTTGATTTCGCGATCGTATTTTAAGGAAGAATCAGCAACCTCGATAACCAGCAATATATCTACTGCAATAGGATGACTGCTCAAATAATTATCAGCTTTATTAACAGCCAGTGTAAAATCTGGTTCAGGTTCGCTATCTGGTGGCAAAATTATCGGCGAATGTACTCTAGTAGTAGCTTTACTTCCTAATAATAAAGTTAGCTCTTTATTTAATTTACTAATACAGACTTCGTGCGCTGTCTCTTTTGCTACCATCTCAATAAATTGTCCGCGAATTAGCTCAACTCGCTCCTCTTCACCAAAAAAACCTAGTTGTGCTAGGCGATGATAATCATCTATGCTAAAAAGTTTAACATTAGCAATGCTCATAATTTAGATACCTTCAATAGCAAGCTAACCTGATAAATGTATTTTTACACCGATGCTGAATTAGCCTAAAATCTATGTAAAGCATTTGACAATAGGCTAAGACGAACTAGAGGATACGAGGCTGCATGGATACTAAAGCTTTTAAGCGATCTCTCCAACATTCAGAAAACTATCACCGTAAAGGCTTTGGCAAAGAAGCAGAAGTTGCTACGATGATGCAGGACGAGTATCAAAGCAATCTAGTTCAGCAAATTCGAGACAATAACTATACCCTAAAACGCGGTGATGTTACCATTCGTCTAGCTGAGGCGTTTGGTTTTTGTTGGGGAGTAGAACGTGCTGTCGCAATGGCTTATGAAACCCGTCAGCATTTCCCCACTGAGAAAATTTGGATTACCAATGAAATTATCCACAACCCATCTGTAAACCAGCGCTTGCGGGAAATGAACGTAGGATTTATCGAAGTTACAGCAGGTGCAAAAGATTTCTCTGTTGTCAATTCTGGCGATGTAGTAATTCTCCCTGCTTTCGGTGCTAGCGTTGAAGAAATGCAGCTACTCAACGATAAAGGGTGCAAAATTGTTGATACTACTTGCCCTTGGGTGTCTAAAGTTTGGAATACTGTAGAAAAACACAAAAAAGGCGAATATACCTCAATTATTCACGGTAAATACCAGCATGAAGAAACGATCGCCACAAGTTCCTTCGCAGGTAAGTATTTAATAGTGCTAAATCTAGAGCAAGCCGAATATGTCACGGGCTATATCCTCAATGGCGGCGATGCAACTGAATTTATGACAAAATTTAGCCGCGCTTGTTCTGTTGGATTTAACCCCGATAAAGATTTAGAGCAAGTTGGCATTGCTAACCAAACTACCATGCTCAAGAGCGAAACCGAGCAAATAGGCAAACTATTTGAGCGGACTATGATGAGAAAATACGGTCCTAGCGTCCTAAATCAACATTTCCAAAGCTTTAATACTATCTGCGACGCGACTCAAGAACGTCAAGATGCAATGTTTGAGCTAGTAGAACAAAAGTTGGATTTGATGGTAGTAATTGGCGGCTTCAACTCTTCTAACACTACTCACTTGCAAGAAATAGCTGAAAATAAGCATCTTCCTTCTTATCATATCGATAGCGCAGCGCGAATAAGCGATCGCGGCATTGAGCATCGCTTACTAAGTGGAAACTTGCAAGTAACAGAAAATTGGCTACCTGATGGTGCAATTACAATCGGCGTTACTTCTGGAGCTTCAACCCCTGACGTAGTTGTAGCAGATGTTGTAGAAAAGATTTTTGCTTTAAAAACCCTGGCTACGGTAAATTAGTTTTTGCCTAGTGTTGCTCAAAATCTAGGTAATTTCCTGTATGGTACTTACCTTAAGTTAATGCCATAATTCCGCAGATATAACTTTACAGGCATTTTCAGCAGTTGCCAGTACAGTTGTCTCAACGATTATATCTTTGTGGAAATTGAATTTATGGTTACGAACGCCATGCAGCAAATAATCGCTTTTGTAAATAGTTTTAGTCACGGCGGCGATCCTGTGTCGCTATTGCTGCTAAAATTACCTGTAAATTGGACTATTGTTGCCCAAACCGTCAAAAATACAGACTTAGCTGGCGATGTGCAAAGATCCTTCGATCATTTTGTGCAGACAGGACAAATATGGGCGTTGTTAACTGGAATAATTATCGGTTATCTATTTCGCAGCCTGACTAGCTACGGTTAAACGAAAATTGCATCTGGTGTACCAGTCTTAGGGTAATAAAACCTCTACAATGAACACTGATTTATCCTACAGACGCGGCGCACGCCGTACTAATTGCAGTGAGTCAACAACAAACTTGGAGCCAACGATTTGAGTCAAGCCTGCATCCGGCGATCGCAATTTTCAATGCTAGTATCGGTTTCGATATCGAATTAATTGAATACGATCTAACTGGTTCAATCGCTCATGCTCGAATGCTTGGGCGTACGGGAATTATCTCCCCACAAGAAGCAGAGCAATTAACCGCAGGCTTAGAACAAATCCGTCAAGAGTACAATAGCGGGCAATTTACACCAGGTGTAGAAGCTGAAGACGTACATTTTGCTGTCGAACGCAGACTTACAGAGATTGTCGGCGATGTAGGCAAAAAACTACATACAGCGCGATCGCGTAACGATCAAGTAGGTACAGATATCCGCCTGTACCTACGCGCCCAAATTCAGCAAATTTGCACTCATATCCGCCAATTTCAACAAGTTTTGCTTCAGCTTGCCGAACAAAATGTAGAGACTCTCATCCCTGGATACACCCACCTACAACGCGCCCAACCCCTCAGTTTGGCTCATCACCTCTTGGCGTATTTTCAGATGCTCCAGCGCGACTGGGACCGCTTGAAGGACGTATATAAACGGGTAAATATCTCTCCCCTCGGTAGCGGTGCTTTGGCAGGAACTACTTTTCCGATTGACAGGCATTACACAGCCGAATTATTAGAATTTGATGGCGTATATGCCAACAGCTTAGATGGAGTAAGCGATCGCGATTTTGCCATAGAATTTGCCTGTGCTGCTAGCATAATTATGGTTCACCTCAGCCGCTTGTCAGAAGAAGTCATATTATGGTCGTCAGAAGAATTTAGCTTTGTCAAGCTCAAAGATAGCTGTGCTACTGGTTCTAGCATTATGCCCCAAAAGAAAAACCCCGACGTGCCAGAATTAGTTAGAGGAAAAACAGGGCGTGTCTGCGGACATCTGCAAGGGCTATTAATGCTTATGAAGGGGCTACCTTTGGCATACAACAAAGACTTGCAAGAAGATAAGGAAGCGCTATTTGATACGGTAAAAACAGTCAAAGCTTGCTTAGAAGCAATGGCAATCCTCTTTCAAGAAGGCTTAGAGTTTCGTACCACACGCCTAGCTGAAGCTGTAGCTGAAGACTTTTCTAATGCAACAGATGTAGCAGATTATCTAGCAGCAAGAGGCGTTCCTTTTCGCGAAGCTTACAATTTGGTAGGCAAAGTTGTGAAAACAAGTCTAGCCGCAGGTAAATTGCTTAAAGATTTAACTATACAAGAATGGCAAGAACTACACCCAGCATTTGCTGAAGATATATATGAAGCGATCGCACCGCGTCAAGTAGTTGCAGCCCGCAACAGCTACGGCGGTACTGGTTTTGCACAAGTAGAAAAAGCAATTGCGATCGCTCGTACTCAGCTTGAAGCGAATTGATGAAGTTGTATGTGGAGTTACGTGCCAAAGAACAGCAGATTTGCAGAGTTATTTAGAGCGATCGCAACTTTAAAAGCGACCAGTTAAATATTGGACCTAATTCCCTAACTGCTAAAAGTTTTAGGTTTGAAGTTGGGGTAAAACATCCCCATCTTTAAACCTGGTCACTGGTAACTGACAAACTGGTCACTGTTTTAATGGCGATCGCCTAAATACAGTTAAAGTGGCAGCAAATTATTTGCTACCACTTTTTTAGAATTTAGTCAGCAGCAGTTGTTGCTGCTCCTTCATCTTCTTCGCTCTTGGGCGATCTCTGATTAAACCTTCTCTGGAAACGCCCTGTAGTAGTCCGTTTACGAAACTTTCGGGCGTATGCCTGGTTCCGTAGCGCCTTTTCTTTCTTGGGGTTACGGCGCTTTGCCATGTTCACCTCATTTATAAACGATGTTCTCGCTATCTATACAGATAGCCCAAATTAATCATTGTAATGGGATAGTTCCACCTAAGTCAAACAAGCCAATCAACTTATGTAAATCAATTTCAGTATAAATCCTTACAAACTCTGTTGCTTTCTTTGCCCAGTACAAATGTTAGGATGAATAAATGCGATCGCTCTAGTAATAAATTACTAGCAATGCTTACTTCATTATCAACATTGAACCTATGAGCCGATTGTGGCAGATTGTCCAAACCCTGTTAGGTTTGATTTTGCGCCATCCTGTAACTGGTACGAGTGTTATCCCAATTTTACCAGACGGGCAAATCGTCTTAATTCGCAGACGAGATAATGGATTGTGGGCGCTACCTGGAGGGATAGTAGACTGGGGAGAAGATGTCGCCACAGCAGTCAAGCGAGAAATGAAAGAAGAGACAGGACTTGATGTTGTAAAAATTCGTCGTCTGGTAGGAGTTTATTCCGCGCCCGATCGCGATCCGCGAATGCACTCAATTTGTATTGTGGTAGAAGCAGATGTCCAAGGCAATATGGTAGTACAAGATAAGCTAGAAGTTGCTGAAATTAAAGCTTTTACCCGTAGCTTATTACCTCCGGGCGAAATGTCTCACGATCACTTGCAACAATTGCAAGACTATTTTAATAACCAGACAACGTTAGCCTGAAGCCCTGTATAGTTTTCGGTACGATCGCACTCCCCAAAATATCAAATTACCATCAACAATTATTTTAGTTGCTAGCTGGGGAGAGTAGTTGCTGAGATAGTTTAATAAGATAGTGCGATCGCCTCCAGTTAAAACCACCTTACTATTTGGGTATTGCTGCAACCAAGATTGAATATAGTCACAAAGACTAGCAATTATTGTATAAATTATCCCGCTTTGGATTGCTTGGGTCGTATTAGTAGCAAAGCGAGGCGGTAATTGGGCGGGTAACTCTTCAATCGATAAGCCAGCAGTTTTTTGACCTAAAGACTGAAATTGCAAGCTTAAGCCTGGTAAAATTGCCCCGCCAACTAAGGAAAAATTGCTTGCACCAGTAAAAGTTAGGGCTGTACCTGCATCAATAACTAATACAGGTATACTGTAAGTTTCTATAGCACCCCATAATGCCAAAGCGCGATCGATGCCTAATGTGGGATAAGTTCCCTTAATTGGCACTTTATCTAAAGTTATTATCTGCAAGTTGGGATAAGTTTGCCAAAGTGCAGTTTGACTGGGAACAACAGAAGCCAGAAATAAAGGTAACGGGCGATCGCCATTAGTAATATTTACAGACAATTCTGCCCAATTGCTACAACTTGCTAGTAGATGGGGAGCATCCCAATTTTTCAGCAAAGATTCGCCTGCAAACAAAGCCCAATGCAGTCGAGAATTACCAATCGCCAGTGTTAGCCAATTAGATTCAAGCACATAAAAAAGGGCGGACATTGCCCACCCTAATAATATTCTGATTTCAATTAAAACGTACGTTAGGAACCAGCGAGGAAACTAGGTATAGGAGAGCCACCATTACGTCCAACAGCGACAATTTCTATCATGTCATCTGTAGCATTGCCCGTATTAGGATCTACATTCACACCTGTAGGAGCGCCTGGATGTCCGTTTGTCACCCACAATTGCGGGTGATCGAAAGGCGCTTTTTGTAGGCGAACGCGATCGTCAGTCAGAGATTTCATGAAAGCAACTAACGCCTCTTTAGCTTGTTCTACCTCTTGGGGAGTTTTGCCCAAAATTAGAGTAGACAATGGGCTAATCCTTCCTTCTTTACCAGCTATCGGCTGGAAGTCGCCGCCACGAGCATAAAAATCAACTAATTGGCGTAAAGTTAATTGACTGCCGTTGTGGAAGTAGGGCGCAGTTAGTTCTATATTACGCAGTGTAGGAGTTTTGAACGCTCCATCTACGCCAATGATGTCATTAGGATTCAAAGGTGGGTTCAAGGTTGGATCGCTAAAGCTTCCTTGTACGGCTAAACGTGCTGTAGAAAGTGGTTTGCCAAACGGATCGACATCACCTAAACCTATGTCGTCAAGAGTAGGTCTGACAGCAATATTGTTAAACCCGCGATCGAAAACATTTCCTTCGCGTCTTCTTAGAGGGCTTTTCGACACTTTACTTACTGAAGCATCAGTAAATTCTGTGCCGCTGTGACAGTTAATACATCTACCCCCACCATTTTTTTCATCTTGTCCGATAAAGATTTCTAAGCCTTTTTGCTGTTGAGCAGTCAAAGCGCTGTAATTTCCAGCTTGGAAGCGGTCAAAAGGACTATCCCCAGAAACTAACGTTGCTTCGTACAACTGCACCGCTAAACCAAAAAATAGCGGGAAGTTGTATTCCATCAATGTATATTCGTTAGTCGCTAAATTGCGATCGGGCTTTTTAACTACACTGCGGCTACCATCAGCAGCAATTTGAATCATGCGGTTAGATTTCCACCACTGCTCTTGAAATGCATCTTCGATCATCTTCTCGTAGGTATTCGTCTTCAACCCTGGTTGGGGTACTCTACTTAAGCTACCCAAAACGCTATCTTCAGGATGTACGATCTGTTTGCCTAAAGGTCTTAGCGCTCTTAGCTTTTTACCTAGTTTTCTGGGTAACTTCTTGCCTTTAAGCGCTTTATCTTTTTTATTGCGATCGCCAAACTTATCACCTACTTCCTGGAAAGTGCGACCGTCTGCTGATACTTCAAAAGAACTAATCGGCGGACCTACTGCTTGGGAAGCTAAAGAGGAATTTTTTAGGCTAACTTTGGTTTGTACCAGGTCGTTAGATTTGATTGCTTTGTAAACAAATGCATTTGGATCTCTCGATCCAAGCGGGTTTACACCATTAAAATCGTTTTGGGCGCGTCCATCCCAAAAATTGCGAAAATTGAATACAGCATTAATTACTGTGGGCGTATTGCGTGCAACTACTTGGCGCACGTTTACACCATTAATATTGAAAACTGGATCGGCTGCGGGTTTTACTATATCTACAGCCTGACCTGGGATAACATCCTCAAAAGTGCTTTTAGCAACACCTTGAGATGAAGTAATGTCGTTAACGTCAGAGATAACAGCAGAATTGCGATCGCTCGGATTTGCTAATTTGTGAAATGGGTAATCTCCAGGCTTAAGGGTGTAATTCCACCCACCTAGTTCAAGCTTTTGGTCTGGATTAGGAGTTCCATCAGCATTTACCCGCAATAAAGCTGGAGCAAGTTGGTTTTTTGCTCTACTATCTGCACCAGCATTGAAGTGACAGCTAGCACAAGATTGAATCCCATCGCTACCAACTTGCATATCCCAAAATAAAGCTTTACCAAGGGCGATCGCTGGTGCTTTATTTACCAGTCCAGTTTTTTTGTCTGTAACTAGGAATTCATTGAGATTATCAGGTTCGGGAACTGGTACGCTACTCAACGGACCAAGTGTTAGCAACGCTGGTGGGGGAGTTGCTATTTGTGCTGACACTGAATGCCCCGCTACAATTGCTACAGTAACCAACACAGCTACGGTAATTGTTCTGTTTATTTTACTCAACAGACCACTTATAAATTGCGTAAATTTAACTACGCTGTTAGGGACGAATTGAGTAACTTGTTGTATTATTTTAAACAAGTTGATTGTTAGCATAATAAAGACAAAAGCCGTTAAACTTCTCACTCCAGCTTAGGGTTGACTAAATTTTAAACAGATGAATTGTGACGTTGGCTGTTTAAACCATCACTTTTCTGTGTAACTTTGTTTGTTTTCAGTTTTTTATCATGCTCTCAGTTGAGTAAATTTGTATAAAAAGTA
Source organism: Aliterella atlantica CENA595 (assembly GCF_000952155.1). Classification (GTDB taxonomy): domain Bacteria; phylum Cyanobacteriota; class Cyanobacteriia; order Cyanobacteriales; family Chroococcidiopsidaceae; genus Aliterella; species Aliterella atlantica. The sequence goes on from NZ_JYON01000006.1 coordinate 160,168, forward strand.
TCTACCCTTATCCATTATTAAGTCAATCAGGTATTAATTTTTCTACCTGTAGATAGAAGACAAAAGCCGATTTAGCAGTAAAAAATACGCGAACGATTATCTGTAATAAATTACAGCAAGAACTATTTATCGAAACTAAACTGGCAAATTCGTGTTTTTGCACTCCCGCCAATTTTTAGACGTAGCAGTGCTATGTCTGTACATCACTTGTCTCCCCTATTGGTAACTCTTAACTAACCCATAGGTTTTTCAATAAAACTTTACAAGGTACTCATGTGACAATAGAGTTAGTTGCTAAGGAGACGACTAAATGGTAGCGCTCACTGATAGAGACCAAAAGCGGTTAACCATACAAACTGCCGACATTGCTCCCGATACGACAGCGATTCGCTCCTTAGACTGGGATCGCGATCGCTTTGACATTGAATTCGGCTTGCAAAATGGTACTACATACAACTCTTTTATCATTCGGGGTGAAAAAACAGCTTTAGTCGATACGTCCCATGAAAAGTTCCGTAAGTTGTATTTAGATACTCTGAGCGGACTTATCGATCCATTAGATATTGATTACATCGTTATCAGCCATACAGAGCCAGATCACAGCGGACTTGTCAAAGATATTCTGCAACGAAATCCTGAAATTACAGTAGTAGGCTCAAAAGTAGCATTGCAGTTTCTCGACGACATGGTGCATCAGCCGTTCAAACGGCAAATTGTGAAAAATGGCGATCGCTTAGATTTAGGTAACGGACACGAATTAGAATTTGTCAGCGCTCCTAACTTGCATTGGCCCGATACTATGTTTAGTTATGACAGCAAAACCCAAATTCTCTACACCTGCGACGCTTTTGGCTTGCATTACTGCGACGAATACACCTTTGATGAAGATTTAGGCGCAATTGAAGCAGATTTTCGCTTTTATTATGATTGCTTAATGGCTCCTAACGCTCGTTCGGTACTATCAGCGATGAAGCGGATGGACGAACTAGGGACAATTAGCACCGTTGCTACAGGTCACGGTCCATTATTGCAGCACAACGTAGCAGAACTAACCAAACGTTACCGCGTTTGGAGTCAAACTAAAGCCAAGGCTGAAACGACTGTTGCCTTATTCTATATATCCGATTACGGGTATAGCGATCGCTTGTCGCAATCTATAGCTAGCGGGATTAACAAAACTGGCGTAGCTGTAGAAATGGTAGATTTGCGCTCGGCGGATTTACAAGAAGTGCAAGAACTTGTCAGCCGTAGTGCAGCAATTGTCTTAGGAATGCCATCAAGTTCGGCTACTAACGCTAGAACAGTTTTAAGTACCGTTTTAGCAGCAGCTAAAGGAAAGCAAGCGATCGGTTTGTACGAGTCTGGCGGCGGCGATGACGAACCCATCGATCCATTGCAAAGTAAATTTATCGATCTAGGCTTAACAGCAGCTTTTACAGCAATTCGGATCAAAGAAACCCCCACCGAAAGCACCTATAAACTGTGCGAAGAAGCAGGGACAGACTTAGGACAATGGCTGACACGCGATCGCAGTATCAAAGAAATTAAAGCCATTGACACTAACCTAGAAAAAGCGCTAGGACGAATTAGTAGCGGGCTTTACATCATTACAGCCCAAAAAGGCGATCTTACTAGCGCCATGCTTGCCTCATGGGTAACTCAAGCTAGTTTTGAACCCTTGGGACTTACAATTGCTGTCGCCAAAGATAGAGCTATTGAATCATTGATGCAAGTAGGCGATCGCTTTGTCCTCAACGTCTTAGAAGAAGGCAATCACCTCCACTTGATGAAACACTTCCTCAAGCGTTTCCCGCCTGGTGCTGACCGTTTTGCTGGGATTAAGACTCAAAGTGCTGAAAATGGTTCGCCAATTCTTACAGATGCTTTAGCTTACCTTGAATGCGAAGTTACTACTCGCATGGAAGCTAGCGATCACTGGATAGTTTACAGCACAGTTCAAAATGGTCGCGTATCCAAGCCTGACGCGCTTACTGCCGTTCACCATCGGAAGGTAGCAAACTACTATTAACAGTGACCAGTTACCAGTGACCAGTGACCAGTTAAGAAACAGTAACTAGCCAGTGTCAATTGTCTGAATGATTAACTATCTCATCAGCAGTTATTAGTTATCAGCACTTAGACAAGAGTGTTGTCCTATTTCTCTTCTACCTGGTCACTGTTTACTGATTACTGGTCACTGTTAGGTCCTGGTCGCTATATTACAGTTATTAGTTTTTCCAATAACTAACTACTTGAGCTATAAGGTTAAGTAAAGTAAAGTAAAGTTAACTAAACCGAGCCAAGTAGGAGTAGCTAAAAATGCAAGATTCATACGATAACCCCTCAAGTAACTGGTATATATGGTTCAATAAAAGCCGTATTGTCCGCGCTTTAGAAACGATTCAAGACTTGATTGTAGTTTCGCTTTGCATCGGTCTATTCAGCGTCATGGTTATCCAATTGCGAGCAATGTTTATCTCGTTGTTGCCGCCTTTAAACTTTAAAGCTGTAACCTCAGATATATTGTTCCTGTTGATTTTGGTCGAGTTGTTTCGCCTATTGATTATCTACCTGCAAGAACAACGAGTTTCGATTGGGGTAGCTGTAGAAGTATCAATCGTTTCCGCCTTAAGAGAAGTCATTGTTAGAGGCGTATTAGAAACACCTTGGAGTCAGATTTTATCAACTTGTGCATTTTTGCTAGTTATGGGCGCACTTTTAATAGTTCGAGTTTGGATACCGCCTACATTTAGTGGTATCGACCCCGAACGCCGCCTGTCTAAAAATAGACAACAAGTAGCTAACTTGACTAATTCCCAGCACGTAGAATCTCAGCCACTTAATTAATAAAATTCATGCCAGAAACTAAAAAACGAGATGTTCAAGTATTACCTATCGCCGCAGATACAACCGTAATGCGATCGCGTAGTTGGACTCGTCTGCGCTTTGAAATTGAGTATGCTTTAGCTAGAGGTACAACTGCTAACTCCTACCTGATTCGCGGCGATAAGCTAGCGCTATTCGATCCCCCAGGCGAGACGTTTACGCAAATCTACCTTACAGCCTTACAACAAAGGTTCGATGTAGAACTGGTAGATTACGTCATTTTAGGTCACGTCAACCCGAACCGCGCAGTTACGCTCAAAGCTTTACTGAAACTAGCACCGCAGATTACTTTTGTTACCTCTAACCCTGGTGCAATTAACTTGCGTGCAGCACTGCCAGATACAGAGTTAAATATATTAGTAGTCAAGGGAGAAGAAACCCTAGATTTAGGTAAAGGGCATCATCTACAATTTATTCCTACTCCTAACCCCCGCTTTCCCGACCAACTTTGTACCTACGATCCGCAAACAGAAATTCTCTATACAGATAAGTTATTTGGCGCTCATTTCTGCGGCGATCAAGTGTTTGACGAAGGGTGGGAAGTATTTAATGAAGACAGGCGCTATTACTTTGACTGTCTGATGGCTCCTAATGCTCGGCAAATAGAAACAGCTTTAGATAAGTTAGCACCTTTCCCAGTCAGACTATATGCTACAGGTCACGGTCCATTGGTACGTTATGCCTTATTGGAATTAACCCAAGCTTATCGCACCTGGAGCAAAAAACAAACTACTCAAGATACAACAGTAGCTCTACTATATGCTTCAGCTTACGGCAATACGGCAACATTAGCCCAAGCGATCGCGCGGGGAATTACCAAAGCTGGTGTTGGCGTAGAAGCAATTAACTGTGAAGTAGCCGAACCTACCGAAATTCAAGCTGCTGTAGAGAAAGCCGCTGGATTTATTATCGGTTCGCCGACATTAGGCGGTCATATGCCTACACCCGTTCAAACTGCTTTGGGTATTGTCCTATCTACTGCTACTAATAGTAAATTAGCTGGGGTGTTTGGCTCTTTTGGTTGGAGTGGCGAAGCGATTGATTTACTAGAAAGCAAACTTCGCAATGCAGGCTACCGCTTTGGTTTTGAGACTTTGCGCGTTAAGTTCAAACCTAACGATGTGACGCTCAAACTGTGTGAAGAAGCTGGAACGGATTTTGCTCAAGCACTGAAAAAAGCCAAAAAAGTGCGATCGCCAAGACAACCAGCTACTAATGTAGAACAAGCTGTAGGTCGTCTGGTTGGTTCTTTATGCGTTGTTACTTCCAAGCAAGAAGAAGTTTCCAGCGCTATGTTAGCTTCGTGGGTTTCGCAAGCAACTTTCAACCCTCCTGGTTTAACTGTTGCTGTTGCCAAAGATCGGGCGATTGAGTCTTTAATGTACCCAGGTAGTCATTTTGTTTTGAATATCTTAGGCGAAGGCAAACATTTAGGCTTGATGAAACATTTTCTCAAACCTTTTACTCCTGGCGAAGATAGATTTGTCGGTATTGATACCGAAACAGCCGATAATGGTTCGCCTATCCTCAGCGATGCACTTGCCTATGTTGAATGTTCTGTAGATAACCGCATGGAAGCAGGCGATCATTGGATAGTCTACGCAGTTGTCAATAATGGCAAACTAATGCAATCAGATACAGTTACCGCCATACATCATCGCAAGTCAGGAACTCATTATTAGCAACAAGAGGCGTTCTTTAACTCGAACGTCTCTAACTTAGACGCTTTTCTAAATACTGCCCGATCATCTGCTGTTCGCCAGCGCGGGAAATAATTGTTTGTCTGGTGCGGTAATTTGTACCGACAAGCTTTAATTCTTCCTCAAAAACTGAGCCGTTGTACTCAGTCCGCAAGCACATAGTTTGGTCGTTGGTAAAATAATATTCGGCTGTTACAGGTTTGGGCGTTGCAAAACCGCGATCGCGGTACAATGTATTTCCCGCTACTCCAAACAATGTAGAACCTTTAGATTGCTTTTTCCCGGATACGGAATCTTTGCTATCCCAACTAACTTCAGCACCGCAACTCAGGATTTGGGGATCGTCTAATCCGTGTAACTGCGCTAGCTTAATTAACTCTTCGCACCCAGGCGGCAAAAAACGAATGGCAATGCTACTAACCATTTCCTTTGTTTCTCCATCTGGCAAAGTGTAGTAGCGTCTTTCCGAGCGCCATTTACCCTCTGAAGCTTGGAAAAATTTAGCAACTTTTAGAGGTGCGTCTATGCTTTGAGCTAATTGTAAGCGTGCTGTCACAATTACCGATCCTTAGTATGAGGTTGTCGAACTAACAAATGCGACTTTAGGCAAGTCATTGTTAACATTCTTAATATTATTTGCCCGATCCTAACACAACATCTAGTAAAAGTAGTAGCTATGCGCTACAAAATAAATCTGTAGGTTGCGTTGCTCAGATAACACACATTACTAGACTTATCAGTAGTTATCGATTTACAATTGATGATTGTGAGTTTTTTAAACGACCATGAACGCTCAAGAGATAATCCGCTCGATTGAAGCGGAACAGAAGAAATCAAATCTGCCTGACATCTATGTTGGCGACACAGTTAGAGTTGGTGTAATCATCCAAGAAGGAGAAAAAGGCAAAGAAAGAACCCGCACCCAGCCTTATGAAGGCGTAGTAATTGCCATGCGTAATGGTGGCATCAATGAAACTATTACTGTGAGGAGAATCTTTCAAGGCGTAGGTGTAGAGAGAGTATTTTTAGTTCATTCTCCACGTATTGAAAGCATCAAAGTATTGCGTCGGGGTAAAGTGCGCCGCGCTAAACTTTATTATTTGCGCGATCGCGTCGGCAAAGCAACTCGGATTAAGCAAAGATTCGACCGCTCTTTATAAGCAAAATAGATTTAAAGACGTTGCAGGCAACGTCTATCCTAAATTTATTTAATAGTGTGATATAATCATTAATCTGCACGTCGATGAGTAACGCGCAAAAGACGGTAGTAGGTGTTGATAGTAAAAATCGACAGCTAGCTTAAAACATACGTGCGCTCTTAGTTCAGTGGTAGAACGTCGGTCTCCAAAACCGGATGTCGGGGGTTCAAGTCCTCCAGGGCGCGCTCTATATCAAGACTTCTGCCCGAAAGCAGTGTCAGACGCTCAAAAAGCGAGGAAACATCAGCTTCGGGTAGAATTATTTGCGGTCGGTTGTCTCAATAGCACTTTTGAGGCTCCGAGGCAGTAGATAATATAAAAATAGCTGCCATTGCAATGTCAAAAGGAGAGATAAGCCATCGTGAATAAAAAAAACGAAGCTGAAATACAGCAAAGCTCAGGATTTAGTGCCGGAAAATTTTTTCAAGGCACAAAAGAAGAACTAGATAAAGTAGTATGGCCCAGTCGCCAACAGTTAATCAGCGAATCTGTTGCCGTACTGCTAATGGTGACATTATCTGCTGGATTAATTTATCTTGTAGATGGCTTATTTAATTGGGCATCGCAACAAGTCTTCAGAACGCAACCACCAATAACAGTTGGCATAATTCATTTTGTAAATGACTTATTTGCTTGGGCAACAACTCAGGTACTCTAATGAACTTTGCAACAGACGAAACACCTAATATAGACTCTATAGAAGCAGATGAGGCAGATAACGATAACATTGCCTCAAAAACATCAGGGCGCTGGTACGCAGTGCAGGTAGCTTCTGGCTGCGAAAAAAAGGTAAAAGCCGACCTAGAGCAACGCACGCAAACATTAGATGTTGCCGACAAAATATTGCAAATAGAAATTCCCCAAACTCCGTCAGTCAAAATCCGCAAAGATGGCAGCAGACAAAACAGCGCCGAAAAAGTTTTTCCTGGTTACGTGCTGATCAAATTGAGGCGGTGGCAAGATACAGAAACCGGAGAGTGGAAAATCTACGACGAAGCTTGGCAGGTAATAAAAAATACATCCCACGTAATTAACTTCGTGGGAGCCGAGCAAAGACGAGGTACGGGTAGAGGGCGCGGTCACGTCAAACCCTTACCCTTAAGCGGTGCTGAGGTAGAGCGGATCTTCAAGCAGACCAGCGAACAAGAGCCAGTAGTCAAAATTGATATGGCTGCGGGAGACAAAATTATCGTTCTTTCAGGTCCATTTAAAGACTTTGAAGGTGAGGTAGTAGAAGTTAGTCCCGAAAGAAGCAAGCTTAAGGCGCTATTATCGATCTTTGGGCGAGATACGCCAGTAGAATTGGAATTCAATCAGGTAGAAAAACAAGGCTAAGACAAAAAAATGGCGAAGAAAGTAGTAGCAATAATTAAACTGGCGCTTAATGCTGGTAAAGCCAACCCAGCACCGCCAGTAGGTCCAGCTTTGGGTCAGCACGGCGTAAATATCATGATGTTCTGCAAAGAATACAACGCCAAAACTGAAGGACAAGCTGGAATGGTCATTCCAGTAGAGATATCGGTATTTGAAGACCGGAGTTTTACATTCGTACTAAAAACTCCTCCAGCGTCAGTATTGATTCGCAAAGCTGCGGGGATAGAAAGAGGTTCAAACGAGCCAAACAAAAAGCGTGTAGGTTCAATTACCAAAGCGCAATTGCAAGAAATCGCTCAAACCAAACTGCCAGACCTTAATGCCAACGACATTGATGCAGCCATGAAAATTGTTGCAGGTACGGCGAAAAACATGGGAGTTGCGATCGCCGAGTAAAATCAGATAATCTAAAAACTACTAGAGGGGGAGAGGCACAGCTTCGCAAGTTACCCCAGGAGAGAAAAAATGCCAAAGAAAGTATCGCGCCGACTGCAAGAACTGCAAAAGAAAGTAGAAGATAAAACTTACGAACCCTTGGCAGCACTGCAATTGCTCAAAGAAACAGCAACAGCAAAATTCCCCGAAGCCGCAGAAGCGCACATCCGGCTAGGAATTGACCCCAAGTACACAGACCAGCAATTAAGAACAACCGTAGCATTGCCCAAAGGTACGGGGCAAACAATTCGAGTCGCGGTAATTGCTAGAGGCGAAAAAGTTGCCGAAGCAACAAATGCAGGCGCAGACGTAGTAGGTTCGGAAGAATTAATTGACGAAATCCAAAAAGGCATGATGGATTTTGACCTATTAATTGCCACTCCTGATGTCATGCCTCAAGTAGCAAAATTAGGACGCTTGCTCGGACCGCGCGGATTGATGCCTTCACCCAAAGGTGGAACGGTAACAACAGATGTCGCCGGAGCGATCGCCGAATTTAAAGCTGGTAAATTAGAATTTCGTGCCGATCGTACGGGCATAGTTCATGTTATGTTTGGCAAGGCATCTTTTGCACCAGAAGATTTGCTAACTAACTTGAAAGCATTGCAAGAAACAATCGACCGCAACCGCCCAGCGGGAGCAAAAGGACGCTATTGGCGGACAATGTATGTTTCTTCAACAATGGGACCATCCATTCAAGTTGATATCAATAGCCTGCGCGACATGAAGACAGACGTAGCCTAAATAGAGTTTTTAGAGCCTGAAGAGGTCTAAATTAGATACCCAAGAGAAAAACGAAAACTTCATAGCTAAAAGCCAGAGACAGCAGGAGCCATAGAGCTTAATACCCTGCCGAGGTTTATTGGAAAATGCGATCGCAACTTGAGTATATCTAAGTTGCTTGGCATCAAGAATAAATTGTCACTCGGCTGGGTTAGCCGAGTTTTTGTTTTTCTACTAGGTCAAAATTAAGGAGGTGACACAAGAATGGGTAAAAGTCTAGCAGATAAACAAGAGATGGTAGCTGTACTCAAAGAAGATTTGAGCGCAGCCCAACTAGCACTTGTAATCGATTACAAAGGGCTAACAGTTGCCGAAATTACCGACCTACGGCGGCGCTTGCGTCCTACTGGTACGGTTTGCCAAGTAACCAAAAATACGCTCATGGGTATCGCCATTGACGGTCAAGATAATTGGCAGCCAATGACCGAACTACTCAAAGGTTCTTCAGCCTTTTTGTTAGTCAAAGAGGATATCTCAGGAGCAATTAAGGCTTACCAAGATTTCCAAAAAGCTAGTAAAAAGACCGAACTGCGCGGCGGCGTAATGGAAGGTCGTCTGCTCAAAGAAGCAGATGTTAAAGCCATTGGCGATTTACCGTCAAAAGAGCAGCTTATCGCTCAAATTGCTGGTGCTATCAACGGCGTAGCAACGAAGTTGGCAGTAAGTATCAACGAAGTTCCAGCTTCACTAGGTCGCTGCGTTCAAGCAATATCTGACAAAGACCAAGCAGATAACGCTGAAACAGAGACAGCAGCATAACAGCTTTCTCGTTCAAGTTAAAAGTAAATTACAGGAGTTATAACCATGTCTGCTACAACCGATCAAATTCTCGAACAACTAAAAACTCTAACTTTGCTAGAGGCTTCTGAGTTAGTTAAGCAAATTGAAGAAGCCTTTGGCGTAAGTGCAGCAGCACCCGCAGGTGGCATGATGATGATGGCTCCTGGTGCTGGTGCAGCCGCTCCCGCAGAAGCCGTTGAAGAGCAAACTGAGTTTGATGCAATTCTAGAAGATGTTCCAGCCGATAAGAAGATTGCTGTACTCAAAGTAGTACGGACTTTGACTGGCTTAGGTCTAAAGGAAGCAAAAGACTTAGTAGAATCTACTCCCAAGCCAGTTAAAGAAGCTGTTGCTAAAGATGTAGCTGAAGATGCTAAGAAGCAATTAGAAGAAGCTGGCGCGAAAGTATCTATTAAGTAGTTCTTGGCGCTATAAATTAACTAGGGAGCTTGAATATAAGCTCCCTTTTTTTGATTTAACATTTACCAATCAAGATAGTTGGGTTTAAGTCTCTACTATAGCCCGGTAACTGGTCACTGGTCACTGTTTTAATGCAAGTCTGCATCCCACACGCCGATGTAAATACGATCGCGCTCGTTTCTTTCGATCGTCCCTTCTAAGTTACCAGTGTTAAAAGAGTAATTGTTAGTGCGGCGCGATCGCACTTGTTGCAAACCTTGAATAATATTATCTGTGATGCGATCGCCTAACATTCCCCTCAAGGTTGCTTGCATTTGTTCTAGTTCTACAGATTGAGCAAAGGCTACTTCTGTCTGGCGAATTTGCCCAGAATTGCGATCGTACAAATAGCCTAATGTAATGCGCTCTGGTTCGACTTCATAAATAACAGCGCGAGTATTGCCCCAAACTCCTCTACTTGTTCTGTCTGGGTTGCCTAATGCTGCTCTTACTCTACTTTCAGAAGTTCCTGGCGGAAAGCCTATGACATTTGCTTGGGTAGAATTGCTAGGTTCAACTTGATTAGTTTCTGCTGGCGCTGGTGGAGATGTAGGTGCAGTAACTTCGTTTTCTGGTTGTGAAGTTGGGGATGTCGGTGCAGTAATTTCGTTGTCTGGTTGTGGAGTTGGGGATGTAGGCGCTGTAGCTTCGTTGTCTGTCTGAGGCGAATTATCTGTTGTTGGAGCAACTGGCGATGCTGTACCTTCTGGTGTTGAAGTTGGTGAATTGGTTATTTCTGATGATTGCGGTACTCGATCTTGCCCGAAACCAATAAATAGAGCAACAGCTAATAAGCTACCTGTTAGCAGACTACCAATTAGTAAATTCTTTAGCAAATTTCCTTTATTTGCAGGCTGTGCGATCGCTTTTGCAGGTTTTTGGGGCGAAAATACTGTCGGTGACTCACTACTTGCAGCATTAGGCGCTACTGCAACGGTTGCTTGAGTTACTATTTGAGGCTTGACAGGAACAGGACTAATTGACTGCAAAGCTTCTAACATCTTCTGGGCTGTAGTATAGCGATCGCGCGGATGATAGGTAATAGCACGATCTAAGATAGCGATTAAATCTTTGCTGATATCTTCTACATACTCGTGCCACAAAACTTCGCCTGTTTCCGAGTCTAAATTCAACTCTTGGGGGTGCCTACCTGTAAGCATATAAATTGCTGTCAAGCCCAAACTATAAAGATCGCTAGCATAAATTGGTCTACCTGCAGCTTGTTCGGGAGCCATAAAACCAGGTGTACCGACAATAATTGAGCGATCGGTTTTGCCTTGAGAGTTAATTACTGTAGCGACAGTTTCTTTAACTGCACCAAAATCAATTAAAACTGGCTCGTTATTCGAGCTACGCAAAATAATATTATCCGGTTTAATATCGCGGTGAATAATGCCTGCACTATGCACGCGATCTAATACGCACAATAAACTTACCAAAATATTTTGCACATCTATTTCGCTCATTTTGCCTGTAGCTGTAACAATATCTGTCAAAGTCGGACCTTGAATCCACTCTTGAACGAGATAAAACTGCTCGTTTTCGGCAAAATAGGCATATAGCTTGGGAATTTGAACGTTAACTTCACCTAGCTTCTCTAGAGTTGCTGCCTCGCGTTGAAATCTCTCTTGTTGAAACTTTTGTTGCACCACTTGATGCATTTGCTGGTTCTCATCGCTTGGTTTTAGCTGCTTAATTACACAACGGCGATGAGAAGGCAAGTAGGTATCTTCTGCTAGGAATGTTTCGCCAAACCCACCATGTCCCAAAACCTGAATAATTTGATACCGCCCGTTTAGCGTTGTCATCATTTCATAGTAAAACTAGCGCTGCTTACGTCTCAGACTTTGGTCTATGCACCTAGATCGATATATATCATTTGTCTTGTAGTGTAGCCGACTACCTTACGATTGAAGTTAATAATATTTATCAGCGAATCAATACTTGCACTTGAGTACCTAATTTTAATTGCAACTGACGGCAAGCGTTGCCATTAGCGATCGCAATTTCTACATATCCGTGACTGCCAACTAAAGCGATCGCATTTCCAGCTACTACATCGCTATAAGTATTGCTTCCTGGAATATGTAGCCCGTTTACTATCACGTTCCAGTGTTGTTGCACGTAGCTGCCTGAAATATTAGTAATCGAATTACCAAAACCATCTATATATTGAATGCAACCATATATGATTGATGGCGTTATCCTTACTGGTGCTACATCCAATTGCACTAAAGTATTAACATCTATATTTTCCCCTAACTGAGTAAGATTGGCTCCACTAGCTAAATGCGCTCCTACAGGGGCAAAAATATCTCTACCATGAAATGTATTACTAAGTGCAGTGGTACGCCAATATTGAGGATTAGTTAATTCTACGGCTGCAAATGCAGGGCTTTGACTGAGTACGCCACTAAATAGCCCGTTATCTGGACCTACCAAATAACCTTGAGCAAATTCTACCGCGATCGCTCGCCTGGTGCTGCCAACTCCTGGATCTACTACCGCTATATGAACGGTTCCACTAGGGAAGTAAGCATAAGCATTCATCAAGCAAAACCTAGCTGCGGCAATACTTTGAGGTGGGATTTGGTGCGTCAAATCTATGACGTTTAAGGCTGGATTGATTTGGGCGATCGCGCCTTTGATTACACCTACATATACATCACTTAAGCCAAAATCGCTCAAAAGAGTCAAGATTCCGTTCGGCTGCATTGCTCTACCTTGAGACAGACACTTTATTCCTTAAGAAATATTTTAGGTATTTCTGTAACCATTGTTACTAAAGAAGTGTTATGTTAGAATAACAAAACAAAATAACTAATTAAATAAATAAGTAATCGTCATGAATAGAAATAAACAACAAGCCGCCAAGCAAGCCGCTGATGCTCACCGCGTAAATATCCAAAGAAGTATAGAGCATCGCCTTCAAGTTGCTAGAGCTAATGGAGACGAACAGCTAGTTCGCCAACTAGAAGCAGAAATGAGCTATTTCAACTAAGAACGAAATAAATAATTTTTCATAAACATCCTCTCAGACGCAGTCACGAAAGTCTGAGAGGATGTTTGTTTTTGTAATAGTAATGGCACAACTAGAAAGGGGAACAGATTTGGCGCTGTTTGATGTCGTAGTTATACTGGTGAAAACTCTGTACTTAAAATTACATCTACTGAGTTAAAGAGGAATTTATAGATGGCACAACTGATAATTGCACTCAAAATTCTGTGGTGGATTTTACGTCGTAACGTCCGTCGGATAATTTGGAATTTATTTTTGGCATTTATTCCCTTAGTTTTGAGTTTTTGGTTATTTCGCGGCAGGCGATCGCGTTCTTTTACTTGGTGGCTAGGATTTGTAGTATTCTTTGCTTTCTTACCTAACGCACCTTATATATTGACTGATATTATTCATCTAATTAACGACGTGCGGGCTGTGCGATCGGTTTGGATAGTTACTTTAGTTGTATTTCCCTTACATATACTGTTTATTGCCTCTGGGTTTGAAGCCTATGTTTTGTCTTTGCTCAACATGGGTTACTACTTATATCGCATTGGCAAAAGTCAGTGGATTTTAGCTGCGGAGTTAACGACTCATGCTTTATGTGCGGTTGGTATTTACCTAGGCAGGTTTCCGCGCTTCAATACTTGGGATATAATCACCCAACCAGATGTTTTAGTAGAAACTGTAATTGATGATGTTACAGGTAAAGTCCCATTAGTAATTATTTGTCTCACATTCATAATCACTACAATTTTGTACTGGCTGGTTAAGCAAGTAACTTTAGCTGCGATCTGGCAGCGAGATGCAAGTATTTTTCCTCAACATCTTAGCGATCGGTCAAACTTCCCTCAAACCAAATACTAAATACAATTACAATAAATCGGTATTAATAATAAGCACAAGCTTTGTCTAGTATATATTTAGTGTCCGCTAACGATTGGGTTGGTATAATTTTTCGGCTGTGCCTTGCTTTGTTAGTGGGGGCAATTATCGGCTTAGACCGCGAATTAAGACATAAATCAGCAGGCTTAAGAACTCATATGTTAGTAAGTCTTGGTTCTGCCATTTTTGTCATCATATCGCTGCAAGTAGGAACAGAAGATACCTATCAAAACGAACTTAGCCGTGTCATCCAAGGTATTGCTGCTGGTGTAGGGTTTTTAGGCGGTGGAGTAATTCTGCGCGAAGGTCAACACGATGCAATGTCAGCAGAAGTGCGCGGACTAACTTCAGCGGCGGCGATTTGGGTGGCAGCAGCATTAGGCATTGCCGCAGGATGTGGATTGTGGCAATTAGCTATTAGCGGCGCTGTGTTATCTTGGCTAGTTTTGAGCTTATTTAAAAAGCTAGAAAAAATTGAAAAGTCAAGAACCAAAAGATCGGAATGAAGTTTTTTGGTGGTTTTATACATTTGTCTTTTGCCAGTGAGCGATCGCTTGAGCTAAATTGCTCATTGCCAGCGTCAAATTGACTGCAAAATCCGCTGCTGCATTACAATTGGCTGTGTCTGTAATGCCGCGTAGTTCGATGTAGCGTTTCTGGCTAAAATTACAAGCTCTCGCGCCTCCGGCTCCTTCCCACGCCACCGCGATACAACCTGTAGATTGCTTTAGCTCCTTACCTCTAGCAACAGTAACAATATCTTCATCGCCACTAGCGATCGCGCCACACTGAATCTGGAAGTCAAAAGCTGGCAAAGACTGCAAAGCTGCGATCGCTTGAGGATCGCCCAAGAAGCGAGGCAAAGGACGGCTGACAAATTTAAGATTGTAATCGTGTTCTATTGTTTCGCTCGCTACTACAATGTCTCCAATCGCCAGCATATTAGACAAAGCTCCGGCTGCACCAGCACAAACGAGTAACTCAATTTGCGGCATTTGACAAAGTAAAAACTGCGATTGAATACCAAACTGCGCTTTCCCATGTCCGCCTCGCGCTGCCAATAAACCTAGTTCGCTAAATTCAAAGGCTTCTAAGCTGCCTAAATATAGTTTTTGTTTTTTCAGTCCAAGTTGTTCCCAATAGAACACTAAGGCAGAAAGTTCCTCTTCAAGTGGTGTAAGAATTGCTGTTTGCAAGGCTTTAATCGTCATAGATGATGAAATTTAACACTGCACTCGACACATTCTACGCGCTGAAATCGTAGTTTGAAGCTTTAACTGCGTGATTGACTTATTTAAAACTACCAATTCTTACTCTGGACTGAATATTCTCCCAGCTTGAACTGAAAGGATTTGCGAAGACTTCAGCCATTGGGAATCGAAAGAACCTAAATGAGTAGTAGTAATCAAGGTCTGAAATCGGTCTTGGATAGCATCAAGTAATTGATTTTGCCGATTTAAGTCTAGTTCTGCTAGTACATCGTCAAGTAATAATAGGGGTGCTTCTCCCACTACTTCCTCAATTAGTTTTAATTCCGCCAGCTTCAGTGCTAATACTAAAGTGCGCTGCTGTCCTTGAGAACCATAGGATCTAGCTGGAGTTTGATTGATAGTAAGTTCAATTTCGTCGCGGTGCGGACCAACTAAAGTAGTACCTTGATGCTGTTCGGCGACTTCTCTTGTCTCCAGTTTAGCTAAAAAAGCCTGCTGTACTTGCTCTGGTTCGTTTTGTTCCAAAGGAACGTTAGGAGCGTATTTCATCTCTAAAATTTCTGTGCTGCCACTAATACTAGAGTGCCAAGCTTGGGCAATTGGTGCTAATCTTTCTACAGCACGCGATCGCCTTCTAGCTACTCTAGAACCTGTAGTTGCTAGTTGCACGTTCCATAAAGCAAGTTCTTGTGCTTCGTTTTTGCTTGCTGACTCTAGATTTCTTTTCAAAAAAGCATTGCGCTGCCTCAATACTTGGTTGTATTGCTGCAAAATATAAGCATAAATTGGTTCTAACTGAATTAACAGCGTATCTAACCAATGTCGCCTTTGTTCTGGTCCACCCCGCACCAAGTCCAAATCTAAACTAGAAAACTCGACAGCATTAAGTACGCCCAAAAAGTCTAGCTGACGGCGCAAAGTTTCGCTATTAAGAGCAACGCTACGACGACCGTTGCGACGTAGCGTTATTGATAAGTCACTAACTCCATTCTGCCGTTCAACAGTAGCAGTAATTTGTCCGACAAGTTCCGATTCTTTAATTAAATCGCGATCGCGGCTATTGCGGTGAGATCGCAATGTCGCCAACAATTCCACAGCTTCCAAAAGATTTGACTTACCTTGAGCATTATTACCCACCAAAATCGTCTTAGGAGCCGAAAAATCAACTCGTTGCTCTTGATAATTGCGAAACTGTCGTAGTTGGATTGTCTTCAAATACATGATTTAGAAAAATGAGGAGTGTGGGCGGTAGGGGCGCAATGCATTGCGCCCGTACAGACAAGAAATCCCCCTGTAGTCCCCTTGTCCCCTCATAATTACGAATTACGAATTACGAATTACGAATTATTGCAATTCTCCCTTGTCCCTCCCTCAAGCTCTCTTTCTAAAGAAGCGAACGAACAATTTCTCCCCTTCAATCCAAACAAACATCAAAGCACTAAATCCGAAGCAAATGGCAAGTTCCATCGGAGATATATAGTAAGTCCCGAAGAAACTTTGTAGGGGTGGGACGTAAACAAGCAGCAGTTGTAAAATCGTCGTCACGACTACAGCACCTAGCAAGTAAGGATTAGAAAAAGGATTTAGCTCCATTGTTAGTCGCGTATTCGAGCGAATTGCTAAAGCGTGACCCATTTGTGCTAGACACAAGGTAGTAAATACCATTGTTTTCCAACGTTCGCGTACAAGTTGTTCGGTAACGACATTTTGCGAGTGGAAGTACGCCCACTCCATGAGGATAATTGTGATGATCGCAAAGATAATCCCAATCCGCACCATATAAGAACCCAACCCTCTAGCAAAAATACTTTCGCGCGGACTAAAGGGTGGACGGCGCATGACATTAGGTTCTGGCGGTTCTACAGCTAAAGCTAGTGCAGGTAAACCGTCAGTAACTAAGTTCATCCACAAAATTTGTAAGGGTGAGAGGGGAACGCCTCCTAAGCCGAGAATTGGCGCAGCGGCGATCGTCAATACTTCACCGATGTTGCTACCTAATATGTACTTAATAAAGCGGCGAATATTAGTGTAAACAACTCTACCCTCTTCTGTAGCGGCGACGATTGTGGCAAAGTTGTCATCGAGCAATACCATGTCGCTTGCTTCTTTGCTCACATCTGTGCCTGTGATGCCCATCGCGATGCCGATATCGGCTTGCTTGAGGGCGGGAGCGTCGTTGACTCCATCGCCTGTCATGGCGACAAATCTCCCCCGCTTTTGCAATGCCTGCACGATCCTTAGTTTGTGTTCGGGAGAAACTCTAGCGTAGATACTAACTAAATCTACTTGCTCCTCTAGTTCCTGCTGGCTCATGCGTTCCAACTCTTGCCCAATTAAAGCGCGATCGCCTGCTTGAGCTATACCTAAGTCAGCGGCGATCGCTCTTGCTGTTAGTTGGTGATCGCCTGTAATCATAATTGGGCGAATTCCTGCTTCCCGACACCGCGCTACAGCATCTCTTACTTCTGGACGCGGCGCATCGAGCATTCCTACTAATCCCAACCACACTAACTCTTGTTCGGAGGTATCTTCTGAGCTTTCTGGTGGTAGGGTAGCAAGGGGCTTATAAGCAAAGCCCAATACGCGCAAGCCATTACTTGCCATTTGGTTGTTTTGGTCTAGGATTTGCGCTCTTTGTTCTTCAGTAATAGCAACTATGCGATCGCCTACGTGAATGCGATCGCAACGTTCTAATGTTAGTTCTGGCGAACCTTTTGTAAACATTAAATAATTTTCAGGTTCTAGCAAGCCATTTTGCGCTGTGCGGCTTTTTACTTCTGGCTGTACCTGACAAATTACGCTCATGCGCTTGCGTTCGGAGGAAAAAGGAAATTCAGCAGTGCGAGGTAGTTGCGCTTCCCACTGATCTTTTTCAACTCCGGCTTTACCTGCCAAAGATAGTAATGCACCTTCAGTCGGATCGCCGATAATCGCCCATTGTCCTTCTTGTTGCTGCAAAGTTGAATCGTTGCACAAGGCGCAAGCAACTAACAATGCTTGAAGCGCAGGTTGGTCTTCGCTACTTGTCGCCCGACCATCTATTTGAAACTCGCCTGTAGGCGCGTAACCATCGCCTGTAACGTGAAAAGAGCGATCGTTAGTATAGACAGCCTGCACGACCATTTTATTTTGCGTCAGCGTGCCTGTTTTATCAGAACAAATTGTTGTGACGCTACCTAATGTTTCTACGGCTGGAAGTTTGCGAATTAAAGCTTGGCGACGTACCATTCTTTGCGTACCCAAGGCAAGAGTAACTGTAATTACTGCTGGTAAGCCTTCAGGCACTACAGCAACAGCCATACTTAAGGAAACTTCCAATAAGTCCTCAAACGCGCCTACACCAGCACGCCATACGCCACCCGCGACGACTATAGCAACTAGAACTAAAGAACCTGTAACTAAAACGTTTCCTAACTGGGACATTCTTTGCTGCAACGGCGTAGGTTCGCTTTCTACAGATTGCAACAAAGCAGCAATGCGCCCTAGTTCTGTTTGCATCCCCGTACCAGTCACGATCGCTTTTGCCCGTCCTTGGACTACTTCTGTGCCTTGAAATACTAAGTTTATGCGATCGCCTAATGGTGTATCTTCGGGTAAGTGCAACTCGGCTTGCTTTTCTACAGCATGGGCTTCACCTGTGAGTGCTGATTCGCGCACTTGCAAGTTAGATTCTTCAATCAAGCGCCCGTCAGCTGCTAGCTGCACTCCAGCCTCTAACAGCATCACATCGCCTGGAACTAAATCTTTGGCTGCGACTTCGCCGAGTCTACCATCGCGCATGACTCTAACTAATGGGGCAGAAAGCTTTTTTAGGGCAGCGAGGGCTTTTTCGGCACGACTTTCTTGCAGGTAGCCTAAAACGCCGTTGAGAATGACAATTAAGGAAATGGCGATCGCATCTTTAGGAAATTCACCGCCTCTAATATCTAAAATTGCCGATACTACTGCTACTGCAATCAGCATCAACAACATGATGTTTTTGAACTGGTCGATTAAGATGGCTAGAGGACTGCGCCCACCCGTCTCTTGAAGTTCGTTTGGTCCGTAGCGCTGCAACCGTTGTTGGACTTCTTGGGAGCTTAAACCAGCGTTGGCATCGCTCTCTAGCAGTTGTAGGGTTTTATCAACTTCCAGGTGATGCCAGACGGCTGCTGGGTTGGGCAGTGAATTTGCAGACATAGCTAGCTTTAAGAGACTTACTTATAGTCTTTAATGATAAATGAGCTACTGCCTCTATAGCTATTGGTTAGATTGTTAATTACCGACAATCAATATAATTTTGCCTTGCAAAAGTTTATAGTATTCTGGCAACTTTTGTGCTAGGTGCGCTCAAATTCAATTTAAAGATCGTTCTTCTCTAACAGTTTAAAATTCCTAAACTTGGATAGGATTGGTATCAGCTTTGAGCAACAAACAGCCTGTTAATATCACCAACTGAGTATGAACCCCGCTGCAATTTCTTCTCCCAGCAAAGACTTGTCAGAACGCAGAACTATTAGACCGATTGGTGCGGCAGCACTTGCTGGCATCGCTTTTTCAGGAGACAAACTGATTGCACTTGATACTATCAAAGGGCATTTACTCCAAATCGATCCGAAAAGCGAAAATACTACAATTCTTAATACTCACCAAGTAGCAGATTTTATCAATGCTAGTGGTTTATGTCTGTGGCAAGACACTTTATGGTGTACGCAGGAAGATACAGTATATTTTTGCCAGATGGGAGATTATACACTCAAATCTTTTGTAACTTTGCCTTATAGGGCTAATGGCGTTGCGGTTTGGGAATCAACAGTTTACATTACTTGTCAAAAAGCAGGTTACATTCTGATTTACGATCGCCATACTCGCCGCCAAATTACGCGCTTTTATGCGCCTGGGGTAGGTATAGAAAATATTGCCGTACGCGGCGAAGAAATCTGGATTTGCGATTCTATCGAACAAACTGTGTATTGTTTAGACAGAGCTACTGGGGCAATTATCTTCAGCGTATTGACTCCGTTTGAGCATCCTACAGCTTTAGCTTTTGACAATAACCCGCAAAAGCAAACTTTATATGTTGCTTATGCAGGTGAAGAAGCTTACATCCGCGACAATCCTAATGCCGATCCTTCTTACGAATTAACATACCGCGATCGCACTTTTATTCATCCCCTCGATTATTACTACAATCCCCAAGGACGCTACGCCCTCTCTAACGGCTATCTAATTGAAATGTCTTATGTAGAAGAATTAGCGCCTTTAGAAGAAGTAGATTTAGAACAAGTAGAGTGGCGAATTGCCTTACCGTCAACGAGCGATCGCCAAAAAGTTAGAAGTATTGAACCTATTGGTTTACCTTTTACTGAGGAAGAATTAAACGGGCAAAAAGTGGCTGTATTTAAATTTGATACTCTTAAGCCAGGCGAACGACATTTGTTTGGCTGGAAAGCGCTGATAGAAGTACGTTCGATTAAGTATCGCCTCACTCCTAAAGATGTAGAAAAAATTCCCGAACTTGCACCCGAATTGCAACGTTACTTAATTGATGATGATGAGTTGGCGATGGATAATCCTATTGTCAGCCGCGCCGCGCGATCGGCGATTGGGACGGAAACAAATATTTTGCGGAAAATGTACAGTATTCGCAATTACGTTTACGACCAACTTTCCTACGGAATTAAACCCCATATTGATACGCCTGATATTGTCTTAGACCGCGGTATCGGTTCTTGCGGAGAGTATGTAGGTGTTTTACTGGCTTTGTCGCGGTTGAATAACATTGCTTGCCGCACAATTGGGCGTTATAAGTGTCCGCCTTATCCAGAACAAAAAAATATCCCTTTGCAGCCAGATTTCAATCATGTGTGGTTGGAGTTTTATATCCCAAGTTTAGGTTGGTTGCCAATGGAATCCAATCCTGATGATGTGGGGGAAAATGGTCCTTATCCATCGCGGTTTTTTATGGGACTAGCTTGGTATCACGTTGAAATTGGTAAGGGTATTTCTTTTGAGACGTTTACAAGTAAAGGGGAAAAACTAGAGGATATTTCTATTGGTGACTTGGCGATTAATCATATTCGGTTTACAATTCTTGAGGAACTTGCAGAATTTTAAAAAAATTTAGTTTTGCACTTTTAATGTCCGCTTGGGGCAAGTTACGGGCATTGATTGTGTGCTAGAGTATCAACCGTGAGTCAGATTCGGTTGAAGGCTTTGTTATTTGCTACAGAACCTTTTTTTTCTGTCGTGCCGACGGGCATATCTCCGAACTGGAGCGTTATTACATTGATTTTTGGAGATATTCCATGTCGATTTATGTAGGTAATTTATCCTACCAAGTTACTGAAGAAGACGTTGTTGCTGTCTTTAGAGAGTACGGAAATGTAAAGCAGGTACAAGTACCTACAGACCGAGAAACAGGTCGTCCTCGCGGTTTTTGTTTTGTAGAAATGGAAACTGAAGCAGAAGAAACTGCTGCCATTGAAGCTTTAGATGGAGCAGAATGGATGGGACGTAGCTTGAAGGTAAATAAAGCTAAACCTCGTGAAGAACGTGGCGGACGTTCTGGCGGTGGCAACAGAGGCGGCGGAAATGGGAGATTTTCGCGCGATCGCTACTAAACAGTGACCAGTGACCAGTTTTGATGTTGACGGTTACTGGTTATTAAAAATGCAGTTAGTTGGTGACTGATAACTATTATTGACCAAGGCGTGCCTTGGTTTCATTTTTAGGCGGTCGTTGGTTACTGTTGATAATAATTGCGCCAGTCTTATAATGAAAGTTGAACGTTAAAAAGGAGTAAGAATGACCCAAGTTGTTTTAGGCGAAAATGAAGGCATTGATTCAGCGTTACGTCGATTTAAGCGGCAAGTTTCTAAGGCAGGGATTTTAGCTGATGTGAAGTATCATCGGCATTTTGAGACACCGTTAGAAAAGCGCAAGCGCAAGTTAGTAGCAGCTAGACGCAAGCGGCGCTTTAGATAAGAATTAATGGCAATAGTTGGGTAGATGCAGTTGTACGAAGCTGCGATCGCTGACACAATTTAGAAAGCGGACTAAGAAATTAATGTTATAGTCCGCTTTCTGTTTAATCGCTTTCTACTAGAACGTGGCGATTGTTGTAGCGATTCATCGCTTTTTCTACTCCCTGTTTGAGCGTAAGTTCGACGCAATCAACAACTAGCTGGAGAACTTCCGACACTACAGCCGTTTCTTTAGCATCGAATTGCCCTAGAACAAAAGAAATAGTTTTAGTATCGTCGCCAGCTAATTTATTTTGCGGTTTACCGATGCCTAGACGCAGGCGAGGGAAGTTTTGATTGCCTAAATGAGCGATCGCACTTTTCATGCCATTATGCCCGCCTGCCGAGCCTGATAGGCGCAAGCGCATTTTTCCTAGTGGTAAATCCATGTCGTCATAAATTACTAATACCGAAGTTGGCGGCAATTTAAACCAATCAGTAGCAGCACGAATAGATTGTCCTGAACGATTCATGTAAGTTAGCGGTTTTAGCAAGCGCACTTTGCCTAGTTGCGGCTGGTGCAATTCACCAAATTCTGCTTGAAACTTGCGATTTTCGGCAAGATTTACGTGCCAAGAACGCGCCAATGCATCAATCGCTGCAAAACCAATATTATGACGCGTGCGATCGTATTTTGGTTCGGGATTGCCTAAGCCGACAATTAATTGAGGAATTACTATTTGTGAAGCAGTAGCTTCTGTCATTTATTTAGCTGTGTTCTGATGTAGTAACAGGTTGGTTTTCTGCCTCTTTGACATCTACTTCCGCGTCATTGGCTGCGGCGGCTATTTGTTTGGGTTCAATTTCAGCAGTAGTTTTGACTGCTGTCTCTATTTGTTCGGCTTCGCGTTTGAACTCATTTTCAAATTCTTTAGAAGCGTCTTGAAAGCTACGAATTGCCTTACCCATACTGCGACCTATTTCTGGTAGCTTCTTAGGTCCAAAAATTAACAGCGCCACAATCATAATCAAAGCCATTTCCGGTAAACCGATACCAAAGACGTTCATTACAACTTCTCCCATAACTTATTTAGCGATCTTAGCAAGCAAGGGAAACAAGGGGAGGCGGGGGTGTAATTCGTAATTCGTAATTAAAAAAGAGACAAGGGGGACTACAGGGGGATCTCAATAAAAAACCCGGACTAGCCGGGAGATCTTAAACCACCTAAGTATTAGCTCAAATATTGCTATCTAGTTGCCTAATGTCGTCCAGTCTGGAGTTATATCTACTCTCTCAATTAACAAAGAGGAATTGTAGATTTGGAGAATAATCAGCAAGAAGACGAAAAATAGCAACATAAAAACAGCCATTACGGGGGTTGTTCCCCAACCACGCGCAACTTTACCGTACTCAGAGTTTAGCGGTCTGAGAATATCACCTAACCAAGTCCGTTGTGCCATAGCTTACCGTTTGATAAATTCTAGAAGCTTTTTTTAATGTTCTGTAATATTCTATAGGAATAGCACTCATAATTAATATCGCTTATGGAACCCGCAACAGTTCTTAGCATTTCTGTCTTTGCGATCGTCATTGCCATTACTGGCTTGTCTGTCTATACCTCTTTTGGTCCTCCTTCCAAGGAATTGAGCGATCCCTTTGAAGATCACGAAGATTAGATTGAGGGCGGATTAGGATTCGCGCTTACACAAACTAAAGTCCGCTTGCGCGGACTAATTAAGATTTTAGTTTTGTCGTTATATTAGCGCTCCTTGCGCCTTTGGTTTATTTGGGTGTTTCTAGGACAAAATTAACTATTTTCCAAGGCACAACTTTGTCAAACTGGCTTGGGGTAGTTTGGGTAGAACGTTCTAGAATATCTACGTTGCTTGCGATCGCAAGTCCTAATTGACTTTGCACTAAAACGTTTTCTGCTGTTAATCCATGACATTCATAGCAGCGCATAATCCATTGTTGCGGGTTATCTTCTGCTTGCTTGAAGGCAGTTAAAACTAAATTATCGGCGGAGATATTGAGCAAGCTAGTAGCACTGGGTAAAACGCCTGACTTAGAGCGAGAAGTTGCTGGAAGCTGGATTACTTGCAATGGTGTGTTTAATTGGTAGCCTTGTCTAACTGTCTGCGCTGTTTGCCAGTTGCCAGCATGGGGATAAATAGCATAAGTAAATTCGTGATGCCCTTTATCTGCTTCTGGGTCGGGCCAACTGGCGCTTCTTAGTAATGTTAGCCGTAGTTGATTGGGTTTGCTGTCGTAGCCGTATTTACAGTCATTAAGCAAGCTTACTCCGTAGCTGTCATCGCTTAAATCTGCCCAGCGCAGGGCGGGTACTTCCCACTTTGCTTGCTCTTGTGGTGTTGTTGGTTTAGTTGTCCTAGAAATTGCGCCAAAGGGTATTTCATAGGTAGCGTAGTCTGCACTTAAGTTGAGGGGAAAAGCTGCTTTTACTAATACTTGGCGTTCTTGCCAATCTACTGTAGTGGCGATTTTGAGTATTGGCGATCGCACAGGCAATACATAATCTTGACAAAATTCCGATTTACCTATCTGTCGCACAACTCGCAATCGACTTTGAATTTCTCCTTGTTCTACCCAATTAATAGATTTTAACTGCGGTGCTGGTAAAGGGTGTTGGCTGTAATTAGGATCTATATTCCAAGCATCCCAATATTGTCCGCTATCTTGGAATGCTTGTAGTTGATTTCCTGAGCTATCGTTGAGTATTTTTCTATTATTTACCTTGTCAAAAACTTGAGTTAAATTACCACTTTCACTATCTACAATTACTTGGATAAATTCATTCTCTAAAACCCAATCTTTTCTGTCTAAACTATTAATTTGACTGAAAGTATGATTTTCTGATAAATTATTACTATCATTGATCATCCTCGTACTTTGAGGCGGTAAACCTGGATTTTCTAACGTATTTATAGGGGTTTGCGCCGTTGTGGGACACAGCCAATACAGGCAATAACCTACACTCGAAATACTTTCTACTAGAAATAGCAATGTCGATTCCGCAGTAAGTTGGGTAGGTACGATTTCGCCTGCAACGTTGTAGACTTGCCAATTTTGCTTGGTATTGGGTAGAGGAACGCTGACTACTTCAAAGTTGCGTTGCCAGTTGAGAGCATTAAAAATAATTAGGGGAATACTGTCAGGCTGGGGCGGTTGAGGTAAGGCGATTTGGGATGCGATCGCATTTAAGGACGTTTGCAGTATTTCCGTACCAACTTGCTCTACTTCCTGCCAAGCAGCATCAGCATCAACAAACACTTGGGGAATAGAGGAACCAGGTAGAATGTCGTGAAACTGGTTGACAAGCATCTTTTTCCAAGCCTGTTCGATCTCCACTTTGGGATAGCTAGTATCAGCGCTAATAGTTGCCAAAGCAGCAAACAATTCAGCTTGATACAGTAAAGTTTCACAACGGCGATTGCTAAGTTTTTGATCGGCATGAGTTGTATAACAGCCACGATGGAATTCTAGATAGAGTTCGTCATCCCATGTGGGGATGGCAGCGGGAGCAGGGGAGGCAGTGCTAGTTATTTTAAGTTGTGAATTGTTAGTTCTAATATCTTGCAAATATTGTTCGGCAGTAGCGAAATTACAAGTAGGAAAAAACGGCGATTTTTGCCAAAGCCCTGCTAATTCCAACATATCGCGAGTAGGTCCGCCGCCATGATCGCCAACACCAGGCAACCACAGATATTTCTGCAATTTAGTTTGACTTTCCCAATCATTACTAAAACTAGCCATTTTGACTGCATCAATACCTTCACCGATAGGTGCAGACATCAAACTAAATAACTCCGTTCCATCAGGCGATCGCCACCAAAATGCACCATGAGGAAATTTGGTTGTATCGTTCCACTGCAACTTTTGAGTTACAAAATACTCTATTCCCCCACTAACAAGAATTTGCGGCAAAGTTGCACAAAAACCGAAAGTATCTGGCAACCAAGCAACTGAGGAAACTTTACCAAACTTTTCTAGGACATAACGCTGACCGTATAACAACTGTCTAACTATAGATTCGCCAGCAATTAGATTCAGTTCTGGTTCTACCCACAAACCGCCCACAACTTCCCAACGCCCCGCTAATACTTGCTTTTGAATTTCAGTAAACAAGTCAGGTCGATGTTGTTCTATCCAGTTATAAATTGCTGGTGTGGAGTGACAAAAAGTTAAATTTGGATATTCTTGTTGCAGTTGTAAAACTGATGTAAAAGTGCGTTGTGCTACTTCCCAAGTTTCATCTATAGCCCACAGCCAAGCTAAATCTAAATGGGCATGACCTAGTAAGCAAATTTGTTGTTGTTTGATTTGTTGGCTGTAAACTTCTAGACTAGAGCGCAACTGCATGAGCGATCGCTCAAACTTAGATTTATCGGGCAGTGCTAACCAATCAATTTGAGCAACTGCTGCTTCCATGCTTGCTAAAGATTCATGCTGGAAAGCTGTTAAATAATGCTGCAAAATTGTTAATTCATCAGCAATAAAACCAGGTTCGGGAATATTGACGTTATTTGATTCGTAAACCAAGAGCGATCGCACTAATGCCCCTTCGTCATGGCTAGGACTTACTAGGCGGATAGCTACACTAATTTCTTGTTGCGGCGTTACCTGCGGACTTAGTAACACTCTAGCCGAGCAATCAAACAAATCTCCTTCTTGGACTAATTGCCCGTTGACAAAAACTTGGGCAGATTCAGCCCACCAAGTTAAAGCAAGTTTGAGCGATAAACCTGCTAAGGGATAATCCTGCAAACTTTCAGGAATTACCAGCTTTTGGACTAACCATAGTACCTGTTGCCCCTTAGACCAAGGAATATGACCTTTACGATCTAACTGCTTTATCTCCCAATTGCTACAATTGGCAGGCGCTAAATTACCCATAACTTGGCTAATAGAGATGTCCGCAGCATAGCAATACCAGCTAGGGAGAATGTCTGTTTGACTGCACGAGCGCAGAAGGGCGATCGCGCTAGAAATTTGTTTGCTAGATTCTGCTACTAAAGAGTTCATATTTTCGATAATATTGGGACATCTGTATTGGTGAAGGCAATAAACCTAAAAATTCATCCTTCATCCTGGTAATTGATATGTCTTCTGCTACCTCTAATCGATATCAAAGCAGACTTTTTAATTTTGTTTATAAGCGCTCTCGACGCTTGAGCGAACAGCTAAATCGTGCAGTGCAAAGTGTTACCAGTTGGATAATGCCTGTAGTTTCATATCCAGCGCAAGTATTACACGCCAGGGTAAATAAAAGCTTACCCCAACTGCCAGAGTTAGATAAGTCTGACTTACCGCCAAATGCCGACACGCCAGTTAAAAATGTATTGTCGTTAGTGCAAGGGCAAGTAGATGAAGAGTTGGTACACACATCCCAACCGCCAACACCAACTAATTTCTTAGCCTGGTTGGGGGGTAAAATCTCTCCTAAAACTCAGACAACATCAATTCCTAGTAGCACTCAACCTGTAGTAAGAGGAATCGCCAGCTACATATCTAGTCGCGCTTTAGTATTAGTTACGCCCCAAAATGAGATTTTAGATATTTTAGATAGCTGGCAGCAGCAAAAATTGCAGGCACGTATTACTAATGAAATTGCTCAATATTGGCGTTATCAAAGATTGCTAGTAGGTGTAGAAGTAACCACAGAGCGACTACCTGGAAAAAAATCCTTACCAGTGAGGCTGTTTAGTAATGTAGCTGCTTGGTTGCAAGTAGGAGGATTAAGTAAAAGTAGCGATCGCACTTTCCCAGATAGCTATGACGAGCGGGGAGAACTAATTTTTGCTACCCAACAAGCGATCGCTTTTTTAGATCGTAGTATTGCCCAATTTGAGGCAAATCATTTATCATCCCCTGCAAAAGATGCAGCTAAAACTAATAAATGGCAAATTCAAGCTTTGATTTGGGTAGCAATCGATTATTTTTTTGGCGATCGTCAAGGTAAGAAGTTACAGCATCAAATAGAAAATAATCTAAACTTACCAACTAACAAGCAAGTAAATTTACTTTCTACCTCTGAGGATAAAATAGCAGATCCTTGGTTAACGCTTGAAGATTTATTTGGCGTATCTAAGTTAGTAAAACAACCTGCGATCGTTGCAGATTCTTTATCATTTAAAATTGCACAACTTCCAGAAGATTCAACCTTAAAGCGCTCAGATCAATTATTAAATAAATATTCTTTACGCAGTTTATTTAAGCGTATCCAACCAAATAAATCATCTTTGCAAATAGCTCAAAAGTTTCAATATCCAACTCAATTAGCAAAGGTTGAGCGTAAAAAAGAGCGCGTACGAGCAGCTTCTAAATTGCCTAGAGATTCTCAGCAACTTAATTCTCAAAGAGAAGTCAACACTGTTTTCAATTTGTCAAATACAGTAGCTTCTCAATCGTCTAATATAAACCATACTCCAGATTGGATTGAAACTGAAGCAACCACAATGGGGTATATCAAACATCCATTAGAGCAGTTATTAGCATGGCTAGATAGCGCGATGCTGTGGCTAGAAGAATTGCTAGTAAAAATTTGGCAGCAATTAGAGAAAGTATTAATAGGCAAATAAAAAGTACAGGCAAATGCCTGTACTTCAAAAATTAGATTGCAGCAGATTTAGTTAGCATTAGCTAAGAAATTTGCCGTACCTTTATTACCATTACGACCAACAGCCGGAATTTCAATTAGATTGACTGTCGCTTTACCAGAGCCATCATTAGTAACAGAAGTTGTAGTTCCAGGATGTCCGTTAGTAATAAACAACTGTGGGTGGTCGAAAGGTGCTTTATCAGAGCGAACGCGATCGTCTGTAAGCGATTTTAAGAACTCTACTAATGCATTTTGTTCTTCTTCACTTAAACCAAGGTTTTCGATATCAGGATCGAGGTCTTTGATATTTTGCTCGTGGAAATCTCCACCTCGGTTGTAAAACTCAATAACTTGCTTGAGAGTTAGTTGTCCGCCATTGTGGAAATAAGGAGCAGTAAGTTCAATATTTCGCAACCCAGGAGTTTTAAAAGCGCCATCTACAGCTACTCTTTCATTAGCACCTACTGGTGGGCTTAAATTGGGATCTGTAAACTTACCTTGCTGCGCCAACCGCGACTCAGATAAGGGATTACCAAAAGGATCTTTTCCACCTACTCCTAAGTCTTCTAACGTAGGTCTAACACCGATGTTATAGAAGCCATTATCATAAACAGCTTCACCACCATCGCCCATTGTCATCCGCTCTAAACGCTCTTTTTGCACGTTTCTTACAGAAGCATTTGTAAACTCTGGTCCACCGTGACAATTAATACACTTAGCTTTACCTTCAAAAAGCTCTTTTCCTTGCTTCTGCTGCGCTGTCAAAGCATTACTGTTCCCATCAAAAAACTGGTCAATAGGTGCATTGTTGGAAACTAATGTAGCTTCATACAACTGAATTGCTAACCCCATAAACAGCGAGAAGTTGTAATCCATCAGGGTAAACTCATCAGTAGCCAATGCGCCTTGTGACTGCTTAAATGTCCGAGTTCCGTCAGCACCAACTTTGATAATTTGGTTTGAGTTCCACCATTGGGATTGAAAAGCATCCCTAACCATAGTCTCGTAGTTTTTCTGCTTCAAGCCTGGTTTTGGTGCTTGGCTGTATTTACCTAGTACGCTGTCTTCAGGATGGACAATTTGCTTACCTAATGGAGTAAGATATTTCAACTTCTTACCAGTTTCGCGAGGTAGCTGCTTCGTTTTGATCCGGTTAAACTTTTGACCGACATCTGAGAATACCCTACCTGTAGCTGATTCTTCTACATCGCTTAATGGTGGTCCTACCGCTTGGGAAGCTGCTGAAGCATTTTTGAGGCTAACTTTTACTTTCTCAAGCGATGACTTAGTAGCAGCTTTGAGGACGTAAGCATTAGGATCTCTCGAACCAAAAGGATTGACTCCATTAAAGTCGTTTTGCGCTCGTCCGTCCCAAAAACTACGGAAGTTAAAAATGGTATTGACTGTGCTAGGTGAATTGCGTCCTGTAGTTTGACGAACGTTAACACCATTAATGTTAAATACTGGATCTGGTTTTACAGTCATATTGTCGACTGCACTACCAGGAATGATATCATTAAACTGATTTAAATCGATACCTTGAGAGCCAGCAACATCATTAGTATCGGCGACAACTGTTGAAGTGCGATCGCTAGGATTCGATAATTTGTGAAACGGGAAATCTCCAGGCTTAAGAGTGTAGTTAAGTCCTGCTTCTACAATTGTATCCGGTCCAGGATGCAACTGATGTTTTGCTCTAGTATCAGTCCCCGCATGAAAATGGCAGCTAGCGCATGATTGCAAACCATCGCTACCAACTTGCATATCCCAAAATAAAGCTTTTCCTAGTTCAATTGCAGCTGTTTTGTTTTTAACAAATTCACCCAAGTTACTAGGTTCGGGGATTGCAACGCTTTTTAATGAACCTAGAGGCTGTGAAGGTGGCGCTACTTGTGCCGATACTGTATGTCCAGCTAAGATTGCTGTTGCTACAATTGCAGCGATCGTCACGCTACTTTTTAACCATTTTGAAGCTTTAGTAATTAGTGCTAAAAATCCGTTGGGTATAAGTGCAATTTTGCGAACAATTCTCCGCAACTTTACTACTATTTTAGCATTTGCTTTATTTACATTCAGAGCGGGCAAGTTCTCAATCTCCTCTTTTTAATACTACTATTTCGTGCTTTTTAGCCCGCAAAAACTGTTGTTTTACTTATAAAAGAGTAAATATCGTTTCCAATGATTGCATTACACAACCAGACAACAATTTTTACTCAAATATGTCACCAAATACATACTTGATTAGAAGAATTGTTAGTATTTCTCCTAATCTAGACTTAGTTATTAGAAACAAATTAAAAGTCTTTTCATCTACTTTAGCAAATACACAAATATATTGAGATGCGTGCCATAGTTCTTAGTACGCATATTCATAAATCGATGTATCCTAACATTAGATATTAAGTATGTATTTGTTGATGGCTATTAAGTAAATAGCTCTCGTATTATTACACTCACATCTAGTCGTAATGTCTAACAAATGTGTACTATATGTAAAGTTTATGTGTAACTTTGACTACGAAACTCATATCACGTCTTAAGTAGTAGCCAAAACGGTCAATTATGTAAAAATACTACCGAATGTTTTTAAGCTACCCACAAATGTTGAGCGAAGCGCATAGCATAAAGAGCAAGTAAAAGTCCAAAAAAGGCACTAGATATGTATCCCCAACGAGGATAACGAGATAAGAAAATACCAAAAGCGATCGCTACAGACACAATTCCATAAGCATAGCGTTCTGCTGATTCAGGTCTTCCCGTACTAAAAATCAAACCTAAACTACAAAAACCATAAACAAATAAAACCAAACCTAATTGAGAGCGAAAATACCATAATAAATAAGCGCCGCCAAAAATAATAATGCTATTAATTAGTGGATTTCCTGCCAACAACCATAAAATAAATCCTAAGACACCGAAAATATAAACTGTATTAGTTGCTCCTAACTTTTCTCGAAATCGCCAAATTAAGCAACTGCTAGCACAAATAACTACAAATAATAGAGGATGCCAAAAATCGACAACTGCACCATGCTGCCAATTTCTTGTCCCGATCGCAACTTGCATTAACATTTTTAACCATCCCTGACCGTAAAAGTCTTCCACTGGTTGCCATGCTTTTTGAACGCGAACAAAAGCTAAAGCATCTTGAAAATGCACATAACAATAAATACTATAAAAACATACACCACTGGCAGCAGCTAAACTAGCAATGTAAGCCGTCACTTTTCTTTTTTCTCGCCAAGCCACAATTAAAAAAGCCGGAATTAATGCTATCCCTGTTGGACGCGTAGCAGTTGCTAAAGAACCCCAAATTGCTACCCACCAATATTGATTTTGCTCAAAAGCACGTAAAGTTGCAGAACTAAGTAATAAATATAATCCTTCAGCATAAATTACACTGCCATAAATGGAAAGTGGAAACCATACCAAAAAAACTATTGTCCAAAGAGCAGTTTTTAGACCTAATCTTTCTCTCATCCAACTATAAATAAATAGTATGGCTCCTAGAAACGCTAAGTTATTTACTAACGTACCAGCGATTATAAAGGGTAAACCCAAAGCCATAATTCCGCTAATAATCAAAGGATACAGAGGAAAAAATGCTATTGTGTGGTACTTGCCATCATTGATATATTCATAACCTAACGTCGCAATTTTTTCGTACCAAATACTATCCCAAGCATGAAAAACATCCCAGCTAAAGTTAGGTGTAATTCCTTCTGGTGGGGCTGCCAGTAAAGGAGCTATTATTAACATTGAAATAGCTATAACAACGCGACTAACAAGCCACATTATTATAGGAAATAATAGGTTTTTACTTATTATAAAACTTTTGCAAGCCTGCATTTCGCTTGTACCCTTTATAAATAAATAGTAATTTACCAATTCTTTCTGCGCTTGGCACTTAATAATTATGTCTAGCCTACCAGGGTATAGCTCCTATTAATGGGTTCAAGCTAGAGAAGGAAATTACGCAAACTATGGAGATAAATAGCAAAATTAAATATACCAAGTTTTGTAGAAATAAAGATGAGAGCGCTACCTGTAGTTGTTTTATTACCTGGCGTGATGGGATAGTTAGCGATCGCTCTGTAGTTTCCTAAACCAACAGCACAAATTTTAGCAACACTTGTGCGGAAAAATACAAAATACATTCTTGCTTTAATAGTTCATTTGTACTACTCTATTGGCAGTAGCTAACTACAAGTCAGATGAACAAACATCAAGCAATGACTAAAGATATCCAGGCAGTAGAATCAAAATCAAGTTCGTGTCAGGGGATAGAACCACTGCACGTACAATTACATCGAGAGCAATTGCCGCAAAAATGCGATCGCACCTGGCAGCAATTAGCAGCAAGTACAGAACGCATCAATCAGCTATCAGCAGAATTAGAAGCAGCACTATACGACCTAAAAGAGATCGCCTGCGACATCAGACAGCAGCAAAACCTGCCAAGAATGCCTGATTTTGACAAACCAGCGCTCGCAATTCCCTATATTTACTGCAAAAGACCTGGGTTATTTGTCCTCAAAGCAAAAACAGTAGACTTATTTGCTGAAGAAAAAGCAGCATATCAGCTAGCACAACAACTACGGCACAGAACAAAAACCCGATTGAAAAGATCCCGCACAATGTCGCTAGCACATCTAAGCTGGAAACTAAAGAAATTTTGGCAAAAGTTAGCAAAACAATGGCAAAGCCCAAGCGATCGCCGCAGCAAAGAAAACAGAGTTAAAATTAATTTATCTTCAGCAGCAAAAACAACGAAAATAGAAAATAGAAAGCGTTTTGTACTGCAAAGGTAAATACAAGCCAGTGTTAAAGGCTCTATTAATTTTTGCCCTTGGGTTAATGCCACCACTGCTCTCGGTATGGATGATGCGTTCTAAAGCAGCCAGAACGCAAAATCGGCTGAGAGCAGCAAGCAATTCGCCAAATAATATCAGGATACAAACTAATAGCACTATCCCCGAACGTTATTATTTAGAAGGTGTAGGCTATTTAATCGGCGATATTAGCTGTAAATTTAACGCTAGGTCGGGTTATCTGCGCTGTGCTGTCAATCCTCAAGGACCTTGTGCCAACTGCCGCTATTACGAGCAAACAAAATAGCCATAAAATCAATAAGCGTTAACAAACTTATTTAAAATCGTTCAAAGTAGGCTAGTTTCTCTGGATGCGACTGAGGCAAAATAGCAATAACAGGATTTATACGTGCGAAGATGACAGCCAAGGTTTGGAAAACTAGAGCATTGATAATTTGCTTGCAATTAGTGGCATTGATAGCAGTAATTGCGATCGCTTATCCCCAACTACGTAACGACATAGCATCGCCACCTACACCAATAAACGAAGAGGTAGTCAATTGGCAGGCTAAAACTCAAAATCCTATTTTCCAGCCGGAAGCACAACCAAGTCCATCCCCAGTTGAAATCGATCCTGCAGTTCAACAAGTTAAATTTGTCCCAGGCTATACACCTAAATACCAAATTAGTTGGGCAAATCCTCTTAATTACGGACCGCGCTATACCAAAGATATTTACGGCGCACCTGTTCGCAACCAACCAATTATTGTCCTCCACGAGACTGTTAATTCCGCCTCAAGCGCTATTAATACTTTCCAGACACCTCATGCCAGCGAAAAAAATCAAGTAAGTTATCATGCTTTAATTACTCTAGACGGCACAATTGTCTATATAGTCCCACGCGAGTACCGCGCCTTTGGAGCGGGAAATTCAGTATTTGATGGTCCCAACGGTCCCGAAACCGTCAAAACTCATCCTAACTTCCCTCCTTCTGTCAATAATTTTGCTTATCACATCGCTTTTGAAACGCCAGCAAATGGTCGTAATAGTAGCAGAACTCATAGCGGCTATACAGAAGCGCAATATAAATCTATTGCCTGGTTAGTTGCTCAAAGCAGCGTTCCTGACTATCGGATTACTACCCACCGCGCAGTAGATCGTTCTAGAAGTAGGCTCGATCCCCGCAGTTTTAACAGCAAAAAGTTTTTAACCTTGCTTGGTTCGTACCGTCAATCAACTGCTGGAAATAGCAATGCTCTGTAGCACCAATTGTTAATTAGCTACTCAATATTTTTATTAGGCAGACTTGCGATCGCGCTGACAGTAGTCCGAGCAATCAATTGCTTTTTCAGTTAGCACTAACGAAGGATGAATTGCACATTTCAAATGAGGGTTGTTAGCAAAAAAATTACAATTTTTGCAAGGAACTTGATTTAAACTTTTAATATTGACAGCAATTTCATTACGAGCAATTCTCCCTCTTTTAGATAGCATTAAAAATAATGCTGCCCAGCTTAAAATTAAACCAATAGGTCCCCAAACCATAAATATATGATCGGGAATATTCCCATTATTATTAGGTGGAGCATTGTCAACTTGTATTTCGCTCAATTGGGACTGCTCTAATTTATTGTTAGTTATGGAATACTCTGCACTAAGTTTATCTGCTTGCATAATTATTTTCCTCTCAGCCTTACAAATACTAACTAATCGGCGAATTACATACGTTTGCCAGCTATTTAATTTAATGAGTTTTAGCAATACTACTTTAAAATTTTACATTACAGATATAGGGAAGCACCCAAATTAGTATCTATAAATTGTATGATTTTTCTTACTTCAACTTATACCTCCAATTAATGAATTACATTACCTACTTCAGTATATAAAATTACAAATTAAGCAGATTTACAGGAAATGGTCTAAAAATATACTATTTAAATTCTAAAAATGCAGGATAACTTTTTCAAGAGCGATCGCTTATACTCAAAAACACTATTTATAAAAAAATATTCCTCATCCGCTATTCTGAACTAAAGTAAAAACAGAGGCAGATAATCTCAGTTTACTAAAAACATTAGAGTTTAAAGCTTATTTCCGCAAAATCTTCAAATTACAGTTAGTATCCGCTCGTTAGAAATAAATGAATTTTAAATAAAGTGCAAATAAGTTTACAAAAAGCAAAATATGCGCTCGCAAACCTCTGGTGGCGAGCAATAGTAATACTTATAGGTATAGGGTTATTCTTGAATTTAGTAGCCCATCTTTGGGTAGAAAGTCTATGGTTTCAAGAAGTCGGTTATCTACAAGTATTTTTACTACAACTAACTGCGCGTGGCGGACTGTGGGCGATTTCTTGTAGCGTCTCTGCTAGCTACTTACTAGGCAACCTAGCGATAGCAAGAAAGCTAACGCGCGTCAAGCCAGTGAAAGACCTGTCAGGGCGATCGCCACAAATAGAATTGAATTGGTTATTACCTTTAATTTTGGCATTAAACTTGCTAGTAGGGATACTATTGTTTCACTACATTCAAGTCGGGATAAATTACTGGCATGACGCAAATAGTTCGCTAGCGATCCCCAGGTTATTTACACCAGAATCGATCTGGCAAACTAGCAAGCAACTAAGCCCGTATTGGTATTTTGGTCTGGTTGGGGGACTTGCGATCGCTCTATCAGTGTACCCGCAGTTTTTGTTAAATGCGATCGCAACTCTCCTCAGCCTCATTATGGGTGTAATTTTGTCCGCACACTGGGCAAAATTGCTGCAATACATACGCCCTACTGCCTTTAACAGTTCGGAACCTGTATTTAATAGAGATATTAGCTTTTATATCTTTGCGCTACCAATTTGGAAATTATTAGAATTTTGGCTAGTGGGACTCTGCTTGTATAGCTTCGTCTCAGTTGCGCTTACCTACCTGCAAGCAGAAGATAGTGTAAGTCAAGGTCGCTTGCAGGGACTATCTCTCAACCAACAGCGTCATTTACTAGCACTAGGTAGCGCCTCAGTGTTAGTTGTAGCTTTCGGCTATTGGCTCAGTCGCTACGAATTACTGTACTCAAATCGCGGCGTAGCTTATGGCGCAAGTTATACAGATGTAAACTTTCAACTGCCAGCATACACTGTGCTGAGTCTAATTGCTTTGGCGATCGCCTTTTTATTACTATGGCAAGCAATTTTCTCAGTACCGAAGACTAACCATAAGTTTTTATTTACAGCAACGGGAATTTATGCAGCAACAGCGATCGCTAGTAGTTCCATTTTCCCATTAGCCATACAGCGCTTAATCGTACAGCCCAACGAATTAGCTAGAGAACGCCCTTACATCGAACGTAGTATCGCGCTCACTAGACTTGCTTTCGACCTAGAAAATATTGATGCTAGAACTTTTAATCCTCAAGGACAACTAACGTATGCTGATATTCAGGCAAACGATCTAACTATCCGCAATATTCGCCTTTGGGATCAAAGACCGTTATTAGAAACCAACCGTCAATTGCAGCAAATTCGTCTCTACTATCAATTTCCTGATGCGGACATCGATCGCTATACTTTAAAAGCAAATTTAACAGCACATTCTAGCAATTCTCCCGCCGTCGCCGAGAGGCAACAAACATTAATAGCTGCGCGAGAATTAGATTACAGCGCCGTACCCCAGCAAGCGCAAACATGGGTCAACCAGCGTCTAATATATACTCACGGTTACGGTTTTACCCTTAGTCCTGTAAATACAGTTGGTGCTGGTGGTTTGCCAGAGTATTTTGTTAAAGATATTGGCGATACAGGTAATGGGAGTTCTTTATCAACCTCTAACTCTGCGATCGCTTCTAGTATTCCGATTGGACAGCCTCGGATTTACTACGGAGAAATTACCAATACCTACGTCATGACGGGGACTAGAGTTCAGGAACTAGACTATCCCAGCGGTAACGATAACGTTTACAACACTTATGACGGTCGAGGCGGAATTAATATTGGTTCCTGGTGGCAGCGCAGTTTATTTGCTGCTTATTTAAAAGATTGGCAGATGTTACTGACGCGGAATTTTTTGCCGCAGACAAAGGTATTATTTAGGCGTAATATTACTCAAAGGATTCGGGCGATCGCTCCCTTTTTACAATACGATCGCGATCCTTATTTAGTAGTCGCCGATACGCAAATACCAGAGAATAAAGGAAATTACCTTTACTGGATCGTAGATGCTTATACGACAAGCGATCGCTATCCTTATTCTGATACTGGCGCTCAAGGAGTTAACTACATCCGCAACTCTGTAAAAGTTGTTGTCGATGCTTATCACGGTTCGGTTGATTTTTACGTAGCAGATCCTCAAGATCCAATTATTACTACTTGGCAAAAGCTGTTTCCTAGGTTATTCAAGCCACTTAATCAAATGCCAGCAAGTCTGCGTAGTCACCTGCGCTATCCAGTAGACTTTTTTAAGCTCCAAGCGGAGCGGTTGATGACTTATCACATGATCGATCCGCAAGTTTTTTACAATCGGGAAGATCAATGGCAGATTCCTAACGAGGTTTATGGCAACAAACCTCAGTTAGTAGAGCCGTATTATCTAATTACAAGTTTACCGACTGTACCCTTTGAAGAATTTATTTTGCTCTTGCCATATACTCCCAGTCAGCGGACTAACTTAATTGCATGGCTAGCAGCACGTTCCGATGGCGAAAACTACGGTAAATTGTTACTTTACGAATTTCCCAAACAGCAATTAGTCTACGGACCGGAGCAAATCGAGGCTAGGATTAACCAAGATCCAGTAATTTCGCAGCAAATTTCACTCTGGAATCGTCAAGGATCGAGAGCTATTCAAGGAAATCTGTTAGTAGTTCCGATTGAGCAATCGTTACTATATGTAGAGCCAATTTATTTAGAAGCAGATCAAAATAGTTTGCCTACATTAGTGAGGGTAGTTGTTGCCTACGAAAACCGCATCGTCATGGCAGAAACTTTAGAACAGGCTTTGCAGGCAATTTTTCAAGCCGAGGAAACCAATACTCCAGCGATCGTCCGTCCTGTTGAGGAACCTACTCAATAAAAAGGTGAAAAAATGCCGAGAATCTGCTATACTAATAATCCCGACTTAAATCGGTGGCGACATAGCCAAGTGGTAAGGCAGAGGTCTGCAAAACCTTTATCCCCCGGTTCAAATCCGGGTGTCGCCTTGTTTTACAGTGAAAATAATTAACTCAAATCCCAGATTTACCAGGTAGTTCAGGGTTTATTAATTAATGTAAATATACCCTAATATACCCTAATATACTTTAATGTACCTAGAAAGTTAGGCACGTTTTAGGCACGTGGACATCGCATCAAAACTTAATCAAGCCAATGGACGGTTAAGAGCCGGAAAGATCGGGGTAGCGATCCAAGTTAAGGGCGATCGCTTGTACCTTCGAGCTACTTTCCCGCCAAAGCCAGGAGCTACCAAGCAGCAGCCCCACCAACAGCGACTAGCTTTAGGATTCCATGCTAATCCTTCGGGCGTTTCTGCTGCCGAGGCTCAAGCCCGTAAAGTAGGCGCTCTGCTCGACGCACGGGAGTTTTCCTGGAGTGCTTACCTGGAAAATTCCGAGCAACTGCACACGATCGGCAGTTGGGTAGAGCGATTCGAGCGCCAGCACTGGGCAGAGGTGATACAGAATCAAGCTAGCCTGACAACTTGGAAAACTGGTTACTTACAAGTATTTAAAAAGTTGCCCGCTGCGGACCTACTAACGCTAGCAGCGCTGATCAACTACATTACTACAACTGAGCCTGACAGCCGGACCAGGAAACGAGCTTGCGACTACTGCTATAAGCTAGCTGAGTTTGCGGATCTAGAAGGCAGATCCGCAATCAAAAAATTGACGGGGACCTATTCGGCGGCGGCGGTTAATCCCCGATCGCTGCCAAGTGATGCTCAGATTGCTACTTGGCGGGGTAGCTTACCTCCTGGCTCTTGGCGGTGGGTTGTGGGAATGCTGGCTTGTTATGGGCTGCGCGGTCATGAGGTGTTTCGCCTGGACCTAGTTGATTTTCCCATCGTGCGCGTGCTGTCCGGCAAGACTGGCGCTAGATTCATTTACCCGCTATATCCAGAATGGGTTGAGGATTGGCAGCTAGAGCGAATAGATTTACCAAAACTGAGCTTGAGCTATAGCAATGCCAAACTAGGCACTAAGGTTGCTGGCTGGTTTTACGATCGCAAAGCCCCATTTAATGCTTACGATTTACGGCATTGCTACGCTCGGAGGTGCTTTGAATTTGGCATGGCTCCTGATTGGGCAGCGGGGCTGATGGGGCATTCGGTTAGAGTGCATCTCAATACTTACAGGGCTTGGATTGACGAACAGACTTACAGGCGGGTTTATCAGGCGATCTTAGGTAGAAGCGATCGCCCTCTGCCACCTACTCTTGTCTAATCAAGCGATCGAGTATCTCGTCTAGTCGCTTTACTATAGCGTTCAGGCTTGCCATTTGAACGTCGTTGCGTTCTCTGTACTGTTGAAAGTTAACGCGGTCTTCCTTGGCTGATTCTTCCCTTCTTTCAACTGCCGCCTCTAACCGCTCAAGACGATTCTGTATCAAATCAAAGTTAGTCATGATTAATCTTCTTGTTCTCCTAGCAATTCCCAGGGTGCATTCTGTATCAAGTCTTGGAATTCCAGTAAGCAATCCCAGGCGCGGGTGAATTTGAATTCGCCTT
The DNA here is from genome assembly GCF_000952155.1 of Aliterella atlantica CENA595. GTDB lineage: Bacteria > Cyanobacteriota > Cyanobacteriia > Cyanobacteriales > Chroococcidiopsidaceae > Aliterella > Aliterella atlantica. The sequence goes on from NZ_JYON01000006.1 coordinate 199,960, forward strand.
TTTGGGAAGGATTCTCGCCGTAGCTTTCTTTCTTATCAGTGATGAATTGATTTAAGGCTTTGAGGATAATTTCTTGCTTGTTTTCTTCCTCTCTACAAAAGCGCTCAATTACATCTGTTCTAGAGATGTTTTTAGAGTCACCAATATCTTTTAATTTCTGCCAAGCTACATCAGTTAATCTTACCGATCTGGTAACTTTAGGTTCCTCGTATCTTAGCGAAAATTCCCCATTCTCATTTCGATCCATTGTGCGAAGTAAGCTACTATTGTTCATAAGCTGATATCTGGTGGTACAGAAACAGCTTACCGTGCATATACATGGTTGTCAACACCCTGTATATGCACGGCAATAGATTTGTATAGTTAGCGTTAGCGGCTATTGGTTACTCGTTGTTATTTTCCTCTCCAAATAAATGATCCAGAATACGGCGGTTTTCTGTTTGTAAGCCTCGTATTTGTGCTGCCACAATTTCAAAATTCCTTTGGCTTGTTTCTAGTCCTTGCTGCTGAATAATAACAGTTTGCAATAGAGCTTCTGAGGTACTTCTGAGGTCTGCAACTGATGTCCGTAACTCAGTTACAGATGTACTTAAGTCGGAAACTGTAGAGGCAAGCGTGTCTAGTCTATCGTCTGTCCAACGTTCTATCGTCATTGGTAGAAGCTACCTATTATCTGGTGGTACATCAAACAGCATACCGTGCATATACATGGCTGTCAATACCTTGTATATGCACGGCTTTAATATTTGCTATTCCGTTCTTTTAACAAGCTTAGTATTTCATGAATTGATTGTCGTAAAAAGCAGAACTCTATTCTTAATTCTTGAAGTGCTACCCGTAATTCTTGTTCTGTAATCAAAGCTTTTTCTAATAAAGCTTCTGCTGATACTCTTAAGTTAATTGCCCTTGTACTTAAGGGTAATTCTGGATTATCCATTGGGTTAATATCCTTGTATATACGCGGTAAGACGTTTGTATTAGGTTCTCTAAAAGTCTTCTATCGGGTCTTTTAAATTTTCAGCCATTTGGTCGGCTTTCATGTCTTCATATAAATCTTCGTCATAATCTGGATCGTCAGAATCAAATCCCCACATAAGAGAGCAATCTTCGCATTTATGAAAATTAAATGCTCTATCAAAATAAGTATGATTCGAGCCACAACTAGGGCATTCTTCTGGTACTAGATCGCTATCAAGTTCATCAAACACTTTTGTTTCCTTAATCAATATATCTATCAATAAAATCTGAATATAGGCAGGTGTCGCGTAAACATTGACAGTCAATGGATTCTTCAACTATGTCTTCTCCAAAATCATCAAACTCTATAAAATGTTCGATTTCTATGTCTTCAGAAAAACATTTAGGGCAAACTCTGATAGACAGCCAATGAGTAAGTTCACTCAATTCATCTTCAGAGCAACGAGAATCTAAAAATCGTTGGACGATCGCATTTTCAAGCACAAAACTATTACCTCTTTTCCATTGGAATTTCTAGGGCAGCGCCACACCTGTCGCAATGCCAGCGATATCTGGGCTTGCTAGCTACTGCGCTTGTAGTGACGCGGTAATGTTTGCCAAGTTTAAGCAGTCCTTCTTTACGCAGCTTTCTTAGTTGGCGGGGTGATATGCCGAGGGCAGCGGCAGCGGTGTTGGTATCTGCCCAGGCGCTAGATAGTTGATTGGGCATATTTTCTAGGTCATAAGATAGAAATGTTTGGATAGTCCAAATTTCTCGACATCGCTCCATCGAAAGCGGTAAGTCTGTTCAGTATCGCCATCTAATGTTATCCAGCCCTTCTCTCCAGATTCTGATATTTGCTCTTCATCAAATTCAAGATTTCTGCCCTTAAAACTTATGTAGGGCTTTAGATCGAATTTTTCAAATAGTTCAGGTTTATGCTCGATTAAAAGATTTATTAAGCCCGATCGAGCGTTGGATATTGCCATCCCATCCTTTGGGGGAAGATCCCTCGGTGGGGTTGAGTCTGGATAGAAAGTATTGAAGATTTCCTGAGCGATCGCTTCTGCCTGCTCTCCAAAACTCAAGCTAACAAGTTTGGATAGTTGGTAAATGACGGCTTGAGCATTTTCGCCGTGATAGACCTGGCTACCGCCGCCATGCCAACCAATGACTGCTACCGAACGTTCTTCTCTGACCTCGACCTGGACGCGGCGGACAAAGGCTAGGTTGATGTATTCCCCATTAGGAAGTCTGATTATGTGCATAGCCGATCCGCCTCTATATTGAGCCTATCCCACTAATATAAAAATCTGAGCTAGAATCAACGTAAAGGAGAAATAGACAGAACAAAGAAGAAGGAAAATGGCAGGTAGGTTTGAGGGGTTGAGCGACTTGGAATGGAAGTTATTTG
>NZ_JYON01000038.1 GCF_000952155.1 Aliterella atlantica CENA595
TGCTGGTGGAATAGTGTGTCAGTCCTGCGATCGCTGCCCAACCCGCCGCCGATGAAATGTTGACAATATGTCCCGCTCGTCGGGCAATCATATCGGCAACAAATAAGCTCGTCAGCCGCATGGGAGCCAGGAGGTTAATCTGCATCAGCCGTTCCCATTGCTCAGGGGGGACTTCGTCCATCCGCCCAAATACTGCAATCCCAGCATTATTGATCAAAATATCAATCGGAGTGTTAAGTACCTGCACCTGTTTGTAGAGTAGATCGCAGCCCTCTGCTGTAGATAGATCGGCTACCAGGCAAGCCAGCACCTCTCCTGTTGATATCTCTTGCCCAATGGCTGCTCGCTGCTGCTCTAGAACAACCGCATCTAGATCCGTCAGAATTAGCCGACTCCCTGCCATAAGCAACTGTCGGGTGAGTTGCTGTCCGAAACCACCTGTTGCTCCCGTAATCAGTACCACGGCATCTTTTAGTTCAGTCATGGCAGTTCCCTTAACGCCCAGGCGAGAAATCGATCTGTATAGTATAGGACAAGCTGATTAGGATTGATACAGGATACGGATAGTGTTGGCGAATTGCCTAAGATTATCTGGAATCCTTAATCTATCGGAGCGACAATCTACTTCATAAGTTGCCACCAAGCAGGACTATTAAGAAATACCTCGCTGCCTAACGTAAGCTATAAAAAGTATGTTGTTCCATTTAAGTGGTAGTCATAAACAAGTAAGGATGCATAGTAAGCTGATGAACATTCGAATTACCATCTTAAAAAGCTTGCAGCATAAGGATGCATAGTAAGCTGATGAACATTCGAATTACCATCTTAAAAAGCTTGCAGCATGAGTTTTAGATCTTGTTTCGTGCAAATTAAGTGTCCATTAGCTTAGTTAATAATCACACTGTACCAATATAATTTTCCAACTTCTTGAGAACGATAAACTTTTGTATCCTAAGCAGGACAGTTGTTGACGTAAAGTGCAATCTGCACTTGGTTATTCAAAAGTTGATTTGTTTCAATTGGCTTAAGCATTGGTTAGCAGTATTTACACACCTGCGTTACTGACTAGATTTGAACAACCGATCGGACTGATGAATCAGTTATTTGTCCAGTTGTGCATAAGCTACATATACAGATTGTCTTTTCCTCTGCCTAAATTGATTAAACAGAGATATACCAAATAGTATAAGATGTGACAGCAAGAGTATTAGCCTGACTCTCCCAAATCTATCATCAGCTTACATAACAAATAAATTCGAGCAGTAATGCGCTCCAAATCAATATACTCGTCTGAACTATGTGCGCCACCACCAACAAGACCGAGCGCATCTAGGGTAGTTGTCCCAACTGCAGCCGTGTAGTTACCATCTGTACCACCACCACTTCCCTCGACACCAAGCTTTAGACCGATTTGTTGGTAAATTCCTTGCGCTTTTTTGACTAACGCATTTGTCTTAGGATTTGGGGAAAAAGGGGGACGACCTTTCTTAGCAATCGTTCTAATGGTAGTGCAAGGTAACAACTTGTTTTGAGATAAGCGAGTAAAGTCACGGTTGAGGCGCTCGTATTCCGAATCTTCCAAAACTCGCACATCGGCTTGAACTTTGGCAAAGTCTGGGATTTGATTCGGGCGATCGCCTGCTTGAAAAACTGTGAAATTAACTGTCGTCTGCTTCTGCGGATTTGCTAATTTACTAAGCTGTAAAGCTTGATGAGCTGCCTCTAGCAGTGCATTACATCCTTTCTCAGGTTCAGCCCCAGCATGGGCAGTTCGACCTTTGACTTCAAATCCATAATAGCCAATGCCTTTGCGCCAAGACGTGACTTTATCTTGCGGCGAACCAAATTCTAAGACTAGCGCCACATCATGCTGTTTCGCTGTTGCTTTGATTAATTCGCGAGAGCCAAAAGATCCGGTTTCTTCATCTGGATTAATTAGGAATGTAATAGTACGAAAGTTTTGAAAGTTTAGCTCCTTCAGAACTTTGAGGGCTTCGATTCCTAAGATGATTCCGCCCTTGTCATCCATTACACCTGGACCATAAGCTTTTCCCTGCAAGATTTTGAAAGGATGTCGAGCGACGGTTCCTGCCTCAAACACGGTATCTGTGTGGGCAAGCATCAGAATCTTACCTTTGCCAGTTCCCTGAACTGTTGCTAAAATATTACGTCCAGCACTGGGCGCTGCATTTTTTGTTTCGATAGTTGCACCAACAGCTTTGAGTTGCTGGAGCGCAAAATTCTCAACTTGTGTTATTCCCTTTCGATCTCCTGTTCCAGAATCAATATTGACAATGGTTTCTAGCATCGTCAGGAATTCGCTTTGGGCTTTCTGAGCCTTGTCATACAGAACCGGATCGGGACCTGCAACAGCCAAACCAATATGTTTTAACAGCACGAGCGCCAAGATGAAACTTAACAAGCCTACGGTTGCATAAATGATAAATCTTCTCGCGGACATTCTAATTGACCTCCAGAAAACTGCTGTAAGATTTATTAGAGCAATATATCTGGCTTTGCATGATAAGGGTATGAATTGAAGTAAATTTTCAATGCAATGTCCAGAGTGCGATCGCCTCATAACCGTCATCACTGAAACAAGCGAGGTTAAAAAAATAACATTTATAAGGATTGTAGCGTTGAAAATTAAAACACAAGGCTTAGACACTATTCCTTCAGGCAACTGCGTCGTCAGCTTCTCTGCTAAGTTAACGTGCATTTAAGTTGCAGGAATTTGCTCCTAAAACCCTTACGGTAATGCTTTCAATCCTGAAAATGAATGACGATTAGCTTAGGAAATTTTTCCCTCTAAATTATCGTGAACTAAAGAACTGCTCAAAATCAAGAGAAAATTTACTACTCAACGTAAGTTATAAAGAGTATGTTGTTTCGATTGAGCTATTTTCACGGTGCAAAACTCCCAACCCGCCAATCCTACAATTACTAAACTACTGGAAGCCGATGCCGACCTAGCAGCGCAAGAAGCTGAACTAAACGCTCAACTGCAATCAATCGGTGAGAAACGCCGCAGCCTGAAAACCGTGATTGATATGTTTGTTCCTGCACCTACTGCTGATACTGTGCCTGTAGCAACACCAGCACAACCACCAGTTGACGAAGAACAATCCCAGCCTACTGCTCCAGATGATGTGCTTTCAGAGTTAGACGGTGCAATGACAGATGCTCCTAAAGCTTCAGCACCACAGCCTCAAAAGCAACAAGGTAAGAAGAACTCATCCTCTGCTAGCACCAAGCAAAGCAAGAAGTCTACACCCGTCAAGAAATCAAGTAAGGCTCCCGACACTTGGCATGAGTATGTCAAAGACGACTTTAGTAATATTTCTTTAGCTGAAGCCGTATCTAAAGTTATGCAGCAGCATCCAAAGCAAGTATTAGAGATTGCCACAATCATAGATAACATATTCGTCAATGAGATCCCAAAAGAGATAAGAAGCACAGCGCGAGAGCGTGTCTCAAATGTCCTTTCAGTTGGCGCAAAGAAAGGTGACTGGTATCGGGGTCAACTAGGTAAGTACAGTATGTCAGAGTCAGCAGTTAAGGGTTAACTCAGGGATAGAGCCTGAAGCTATTCAACAATGAGCGACCGCTCATGCTAGATAGGTGAGGGGTAAGGAATTGGAGTATGTCTGGAACAGGATGAAATTCTGTAGTCTAGAAGTTTGCTTCTTTACCACATCTATACAGCTAGGTGCGATCGCATTTATGGGAATGCCAGTAGCGGTAGCTTGCGCCAAACCAGATGGTGTCTGCCATAATCTACGGGTGATGGCTTTGGAGACGAGGAAGACTGTGCTTTTGCCGCAGATGTGGTGGGATAAGTTAACGAGGAGGCACTAATGGGTATTTTTGGGTTTATGTTTGGACTTGCTTGCCTAGTTGTGATTGTGTGGGCGATTACAGATTGCAGGATAATTTTGGACTAATAATGCCGCCACTTGAAGGGTGTTTTGGGATTCATTAGTAACAGGCAGAATTATTTTCTCTATTGTAATTATTTATCTTACCATTTTTTGCAACACCACCTAGCTTTCGCCATTATGAGTGGCGTGATGTTGTACGCACTAATTTTTTGACCTACGCCTAAAACTTGGCAAGTATATGTCCGTCGTGACTTAAATCTTGTCTTAAAAAATGCATCAGTCTAACTCTAATATAATTTCTTCTTAGGTCAATGTTAGGCTAAATCAGTTTTGAGATATTTACTCTACAAACCTGAGTGACTATTTTAACTAATTCTTCTGCCGTGTAAGGCTTGGGTAAGAATTTTTGGATGTCTGAGTTTGCTTCCCTAGCAGTCTCAATGCTGAACGCTGAACCACTAACTGCAATAATTTTGACTTTTGGATTGATCCTCTGGATTGTGCTAATCGTAATAGAGCCGTCCATACCAGGCATCATGAGATCCATTAACACTAGGCTCACTTTATCTTTGTGCTTGATATAGAGTTCGAGTGCTTCGATCCCATTACAGGCAGTTAGCACTTGATAGTTATATGCCTCTAAGACTACCCTGCTACTTTCACGCATTGCAGCTTCATCATCGACAACTAATACCAATTCATTATTTCCTACTAATATCTCTAAATCTGTGACCTGTACTGGTTCTTTTGCTACAAGTGCAGGCAAAAAGAAGTTAAATTTTGTTCCTTTACCGACTTCACTCTCCACATTTACAAAGCCAGCATGACCTTTAATAATTCCAATGACTGTTGAAAGTCCAAGTCCTGTACCTTTTCCATACTCTTTTGTTGTGAAAAACGGCTCGAAAATTCTATCAATCGTTTCAGGTGCAATGCCCATCCCCGTATCTGCAACGGTTACTTTGATGAATGAACCTACCTTAGCATCAAAACTCCTTTGAGCGCGCTCCTCATCAATCAACACATTCTGAGCAGAAATTGTCAAAGTACCTCCATCTGGCATTGCATCGCGAGCATTAATGCAAAGATTCATAAATACTTGATGAATTTGCGTGGCATTTCCAGTCATAGCCCAAAGCTCTAAACAAATGTTCACATCTGTTGTGATTGATTTGGGAAACGTCTCTTCCACGATCTGCTGAATCTCTAGAATCAAGGGTTCCAACCGAAAAACAACTTGTTCTCCTTCAATGCCACGAGCAAATAATAGAACTTGCTTGATTATGTCTGCTCCGCGCTTTGTGTTCGCCTCCATCATTTTTAGCAATTGTCGATTCTGTTCATTCAAACTAGGCAACTTTATTTGCAACAGTTGAGAAGTTACGAGAATTGGAGTCAGAATGTTGTTGAGGTCGTGGGCAAGACCGCTCGCCAGCGTACCGACACTTTCCAGGCGTTGGGCGCGGAAAAATTGAGCCTCAAGCTTTTTCCTTTCAGTAACGTTTGTGCCAACGATAAGAATCGATTTGGGTTGGCGATTGTCATCGCGCATCAACGTCCAGCGGCTTTCAACAATTACTTCTTTGCCGTTTTTGGTAACTTGATGCAGTTCTCCAGACCATTCACCCTGCTCAAATAAGATTTTTTGAGCTTCTTGAGATTGAGGAGAAGACTGCGGATAAAGCAAATCGTCAGTTTTCCCTAAAACAGTTTCTGCGCTCCAACCGTAGAGATGTTCAGCCCCCTTATTCCAAAATAAGATGCGACTAGTCAAATCTCGCACCAAAATTGCATCAGTGGCAATGTCAAGCAGTGCGGCTTGTTCTCGAATTTTTTGTTCGGCACGCTTGCGTTCGATCGCATATCGAATCGAACGGGCGAACACATCGCTATTGACTTGATCTTTGAGCAAATAATCTTGAGCGCCTAACTGAACTGCACTAATGGCGACTGTTTCATCGTTCAAACCAGTAATAACGACAATTGGAGTATTGCGAGCGCGATCGTGGAGTTTGACAAAGGTTTCCAGACCTTGAGTGTCGGGTAGAGAGAGATCCAGCAAGATTACATTAAAATCATTTTCCTGAAGTTGCTGCAAGCCCTGGCTTAAGCGATCGACTTGCTTTAATTCAAATTGCACGGGCTTCGCCTCCATCAAGAGTTCCTGCAATAACCGTGCATCTCCAGGATTGTCTTCAATAAGCAAGACTTTAATCAGCCGATTATTCATCCTTTCCCTCTAGTGGAAGTTTTACAACATTGAGCCAAAAATCTTCGATCGCTCGAATAACTTGAATAAAGTGCTCTAAGTCAATCGGTTTGGCAATATAACAATTGGCGTAGCAATCGTAGGCACTAAGAATATCTTCCTCAGCTTGAGATGTCGTTAAGATCACAACTGGAATCCGTTTTAAATTTGGACTAGATTTAATTTCAGCTAGGACTTCCCACCCATCTTTACGAGGTAGATTTAAATCGAGCAAAATTAGGTCGGGATGGGGGGATTGAGCAAATTTACCTCGCTTTTGCAAAAACTCGATTGCCTGAACTCCATCGCTAACCACGCTCAAGTTGTTGAGAATTTTTCCTTCCTTGAGAACTTCTTGAGTCAGCCGAACATCACCAGGGTTGTCTTCCACCAGCAAAATCTCAGTCAGTTTTTCAAGGTGTAAATTTCTCAAAATTGATTAACTCCCTCCGGATTGATCTGGAATGGTAAAACAAAAAATTGAACCTTTGCCCAGTTCAGATTCTATCCATATATTCCCATTATGTCGCTCTATAATTCTTTTACAAATTGCTAAACCAATTCCTGTTCCTGGGTATTCGCTGCGATTATGCAAACGCTGAAAAATTATAAATACTCGTTCGGCGTACTGAGGATCGATGCCAATGCCGTTATCTTGCACGCGAAATAACCATTGCTCGTTTTGAGCTTTGGCTGAAATATGAATAATTGGAGAATTGGTTCCCCGAAATTTAATCGCGTTGCTAATCAGGTTCTGAAATAGCTGAATTAGTTGGGTGCTATCTGCCACAAGTTTGGGTAATTCATCCCAAGTGACAACTGCCTGATTTGCACTAATGGTAAGTTGGAGGTTCAAAATCGCTTGCTGAACTATTTCATGGCAATCAATTTGCTTAAAGCTTTTTCCCCCTGTACCAATCCGCGAATAGGCTAACAAATCATTAATCAGTGTCTTCATGCGAATGGAGCCTTCCACCGCGTAGCCAATAAAGTCGTTGGCGCTCTCATCGAGGCGATCTTTGTAACGCCGCTCTAATAGTTGAAGATAGCTCGTCACCATTCGCAATGGTTCTTGTAAATCGTGAGACGCAATATAAGCAAACTGTTGCAATTCAGCATTAGAACGAGCGAGTTCTTGACGCTGACGAGTTTCTTGCTCTAAAAGCTGTGCTTGAGCTAGAGCAATCCCAATCTGATTTGCAAGTTGCTCAAGCAACTCAACTTCAAAGCTAGTCCACTGACGAGGGCAATCGCATTGATGAGCAATCAGCAACCCCCAAAGTTCTGCTTTGATTAAAATCGGCACGACTAGCTTAGATTTGACCTGAAACTGTTGCATAAACTCGATTAGACAAGGTACAACCTTCTCTTGCTCATTGGTGACATCGGCAATATTACAAATTTTTCCTTGACGATATTGCTCTCGACAATTGATCGGAAACACTTCTTCTGGAAATTTACGCCCGATCGCAGTTGACCAACCAGGTAGCACTTCCTCAGCAACTCCGCTTCCGGTTCCGTCTGACCACAACCGATAAATCAGCACGCGATCGGCTTGGAGAAGTTTTTGTACTTCAGTGACGCTACTTTGCAGAATTTGTTCGAGTTCTAAAGACTGACGGATTTTGAGGGTAACTTCTGCGAAAAGTTGCGCTCGCTGATACTGACGCTGTAATTCTTGCTGCGCTTGTTTTCGCTCGGTAATATTTTGAAAATAAACGCATATGCCATCTTTAGTTGGATAGGTATGAACGGCAAACCAAGAATTTAAAGGCGGATAAAATTCTTCAAATTCAACGCCAATTTGTTCGGTTAGAGTGCGGTGATACTGCTGATAAAAGGTTGAGCCAACTGCTTGCGGAAACTCATCCCAAATGTTTTTGCCCAGCAAATCTTGCTGCTTTCTTTGCAATAGCGGCTCGGCTTGTGGGTTCAAGTAAGTAAAGCACCAGTTTTTATCGAGCGCAAAAAAGCTATCAGTAATGCTTTCTAGGATATTAGTAGCTCGGTTCCGTTCTACGTTTGCTTCGGCACGAGCGACTTGTTCTCGCGCCATTTGTTCTCGAAGTTGCTGCGTAAGTTTGTGCAGTCTTAAATGAGTCTGGACGCGAGCGAGGACTTCTTCTTGCTGAAACGGCTTTGTGATATAATCTACTGCGCCCAAACTCAAGCCTTTGACTTTATCGATGGTGTCAGTAAGAGCGGTCATAAAGATGACTGGAATTTCTACAGTCGTTTCGTTCGCCTTCAATCGACGGCAAGTTTCAAAGCCGTCCAGATTTGGCATCAGAATATCAAGCAAAATCAAATCGGGCAAAGCATAGTTGGCGGTTTCGATCGCGCCTTCTCCATCTTCAGCCACCAAGATTCGCAAGTCTGCATTGGTTAGACACTCAAATAAAACTTCAAGATTTGTAAGCGTGTCGTCCACAATCAATATGGTTCCCCGATCGACCATAGTTTTCACTCAGCGATTTGAAACTGTTTAATAAATTCTAAAATTTGTCGTCTTCTAAACGCTTTGGCTAGTTGAATAAGGTGAGCCGCAAAGGGCATCCACTGCGGATCGAGTGTCTGTAGCCTAGCGGCTCGCTCGGCGATCGCTTTCAAGTCACCCATCATTGCCAAATCTAGTAAAACCGACATTTCCTCAACAGAAGGAGCGATCGTTTGAGCATTGAGTAAGATAGCTTGAGCAGAATCTTTTGGCACACACTTAGCGTCTTCGTAAATCCATTCTAGCTTTAGATAAAGCCCAAGTTGCTTAATTAGTTCTGCTTCGCGGATTGGTTTTGGTATAAAGTCATTACAACCCACATCTTGGCTTTGCTGTCGATCCATGTCAAATACACTAGCTGAAGTTGCAATGATTACAGTTTGCTGTAAATTTGGCTGGGCACGAATTTGATGAGTTGCCTCAAATCCGTCCATCGTAGGCATCGCCAAATCCATCAAGATCGCATCCGGCTGAAACTGACAAGCCTTTTGCAGCGCTTCTTGTCCGTCGCTCGCTTCAAATATCTGGAATCCAAGCGGTTGTAACAAATTGATTAATATCAAACGATTCGATCGATCGTCATCTACAACCAAAACTTTTCGGCGCTCGCCTTTAAATCCCCGAATAGAGGGGCGATCGCCAGACGGGAACTGCAGTCCCTGACTAATTTCAACAAGCTCTAAATCAAACCAAAAAATGCTGCCTTTTCCTAGAGTGCTCTGGGCGTGAATGTCACTTCCCATCAGTCGAACGAGTTGGCGACCGATCGCTAATCCTAATCCAGTTCCTTCAGTTTGCCGACGATGTTCGCCCACTTGCTTAAAGGGTAAAAAGATTTCCTGTAGTTGCTCTTGAGTCATGCCAATGCCAGTATCTTCAATGCGAAACCGAATTTTTGTAGGGTATTGAGTGTTTGGCTCAAATGCTCCTAAAGAGCCAACTTGAAGCGTTACTTTGCCTTTATCAGTAAATTTGACGGCATTCCCCAAAAGATTTAGCAAAACTTGCCGCAATCGTTTCTCATCAGCTTGAACTATTTTTGGCAGGGGCGATAGTGCCTTTTGAGTAAACGAGATTCCTTTTTGTTCAGCGCGAATTCTACAAATTGCTACAATTCCTTCTAGAAACTCCGGAAAATAGAAATCATTCAAGTGAAGTTCCATCTTTCGAGCTTCGATCTTTGATAAATCTAGAATATCATCAATCAACGTTAGCAAATGTTCGCCGCAGCGATGGATAACATTAATTGCATTTTTCTGAGAGTCTGTAAATACTTCATTCTTACTCAAAATTTGGCTATAGCCCAAAATACCGTTGAGCGGGGTACGAAGTTCGTGGCTCATGTTTGCCAAAAATTCACTTTTGGCGCGGTTGGCAGACTGGGCTGTTTCTTCTGCCCGTTGGCGGTCACGAACCTCTTGTCGAAGCTGCACCGTCCGCTCTTCTACTTTTACTTCTAGTGTTTTGCTATAATTTTCTAACTGTTCGTGCGATTGCTTCAAGTCAGTGTTAGCGGCTGCCAAATCTTGATAAAGACGTGCATTCTCAATTGAGATAGCAGCCTGAGAGGATAAAAGTTGTAAAATTTCTATTCGCTCTGCTGTAAAAACACCCGTAGTTAAATTGTTCTCTAGATAAAGAATGCCAATTAGCTTGCCTTGCTGAACGATCGGCACGCACAATACAGATTTTGGTTGGTGATGGAGAATATAGCTATCCGTTGTAAAAATATCCTCATGAATTGCGTCATTTAAAACCACATTCTCCTGGGTTTGCCGGACATAATTGATGATTGATAGCGGTAAGCGCTGGCTTGTTTCTACAGCGATTGATTGTTGAACGACGATCCGATCTCGATTAATACACCCAGTCGCTTCGATAAAGAGTTTCGAGTCTTTTTCTAAAATTAATATCCCTGTTTCTGCACCTGCATTCTCAAGCAAGATTTGCATCAACGTTGTCAGTAAGTTACTTAAAAGAATCTCGCCTGACAGAGCTTGCGCTGCTTTCATGGCAGTAGTTAAATCTAGCTTTTTATTACTTTCAGAGTGATTAGTAGTTTGTTGAAAACTTATATCCCTTGTTTCACTCTTGACTGAGGTCCTAGCTAGAAATTGAGGATACTTTTCTTCTAGATGCTCAACTTTAGCTTGAGCGCCCCAAACTTGATAAGCATAGTGCGCCTTTTGGAAATAGAGTTGGGCGATTGCTACTTTTCCCCACGCTAAATAAAATTTAGCTGCAAGTTCATACGCCAGAGCTTCTTCATTCAGGTATTCGTTTTCTTTAGCCAAAGCAATAGCTTGGTCGTACAGTTCCATTGATGCTACTTTTTCGCCTAAAACTCGTTGCTTTTCTGCCTCAACTAGATAAAATTTATGCAGATAATTCATTGGGGCATGATCCGCCCATCTTTGCATTTTTTCTTGATTAGCTTTTACTTTGTCAACAAGTCCTTTTTGTTCTGGCTGTGGAGTATCAGGATACACTGCGAGCTTGACTAAAGAATCGTAGAAATAGAAGAGAGGAACATGAGGTGTTGCAACAACTGCATCTAAATAATTCTCTTCTATCGCAGTATTTTTAATTGCTTCTGAGTAGTTTTCAAATAAATAGCAAAGTAAAAGTTTATTCAAATATATGTATGCAATTGCTGCTTTGTCGTTTGCTTGCTCGTATAGTGGCAACCCAATCTGCTCGTCGCAGGCTTCACCTTGAAGACGACAGGGATTTTCACTTTTTCCCAGTAAATTTAAGGTAGCCTGCCAATAAATTTCGTGATAATTGAGTGCTGTTTTTTGCTTAATTTTATTAATAGCATCTCTGTTGAGTGCCATCTCTCTTTCAAGGGCAGTCAGTTCTTTGCCGCTATAGTAAGCGAAATAGGAGTACACCAATAGACCAAAAGCACCAAATTCTAAATCTCCTGTCTCTATGCCGCTAGAGTAAGCTGACATCAAAGGTTCTAAGGTTTGTCTTAAATGCTCTTTCCAAGGTCGGATAAATATATTGACTATGACGATTGTTTTAGCTTTAATTTCTTGAGTATTTAACTTTGACAGCAGATTTAAAGCTAATTGACCGAACTGATAACCCGAATCGATATCTCCTACAACTCCGCAAAGCAGAAGACCATAATTAGCATAAGCGCTAGGAGAAACGGAAGCGTTACCATATTGGACCGATAAATCTACTTGTTTGCACACTACCAACGGTAGGAGTGTAGGAGCAGCAATATATGCAGGAGCAAAGATACTTGCTAAAAGCCTGATGACTGCCAGCTTATAGGGATCGCTCATTTGAGGCAAATCAATCAAATCCTCAATTGGCTGCCCATTCAAAATTGCTGCAGTTCCAGATAGTGCTTGCTTAATATCAGATGGAACTGGATTTTCCGGAAAATTTACCCCCAACAGCTTTAAGATTTGTAGCGCCGTGTTAACCGCTTCTAGTAGTTTGTTCTGCAAGACATGAGCTTGAATCTGGACTTCATGTACCTTTACTTTGTCAAGTAGAGTTTCAGCGCAGTTTTGTACTATGTCAACGAATCTCTGTATTACTTCAAAGTTACCGTTCAAATATGCCAACTCTGCTGCTTCAGTATGTAGTGCTAATGCCAGTTCGTACTGATAAGTCCAGCTATCTTTTCCTAACAATCCTATCCCCACTTGCAAATATTCTGTAGCTACAGCATAAGCTATTGCGGCTTTGGCTTTTCGTCCAGCAATTAAATTAAGTTTGGCGATTTCAGTTCGTTCTGCTTTACCTGTAACTAGATCAATTCCTATGTTGAGGTGATCGACAATTTCAAATATCTTTTCTGATAGCGTCTCTGGTAACGTATTTTGCCAAAGCAAACGACCAATTTGCAAGTGAGTGGCTTGCTTAGAACTATTATTAATTAACGCATATGCTGCTTGTTGTACTCTATCGTGGAGAAATTTAGATTTGAGATCCAGTCTATGAGTGTCCGCATCATCTTGCAGTGAAATTTTTACATCAGATGTTACTGAAATTAAACCTCCTTCAATTGCAGGCAATAGATTTTGATAAGTAGTGGCTGGCGATCGCTTATAGATAATTGCAAGAGTCTGCAGATCAAACGTATTCCCTACACAAGCTGCCAACTGCAACGTCTGCTGAGTGGATTCAGGTAATTTTTGCAACTTCTGAATCATCAATTCTACAACATTATCTGTAATGTCAAGCGCCGCAATTTGGGTAACATCCCATTGCCAGCCAGCTTTACCGACCTTTGATGGAGCCTCGAAGGTCAATAGGCTTTCCTGATACAGCGTTTTGAGAAATTGATTGACAAAGAATGGATTGCCTGACGTTTTACGCAGGATTAATTCAGCCAATGGTCGGACAGAACTTGCATCACTATGAAGCGTGTCAGCAATGAGGTTGCCAATATCTGCAAGGGCTAAAGAAGCTAAAGTAATTTCATAAATGACAACGGCTTTAGCCCGCAGTGAGCCAAGAGTCATCATTAAAGGATGACTGGGGCTGACTTCATTATCTCGATAAGCTCCAATTAAAAGTAAATAGCCTGTTTCTGCATCGGTCACGATCGCATCTAGCAGCTTGAGCGTGGCAAAATCAGCCCATTGCAAATCATCTAGAAAAAGCACCAAAGGGTGTTCTCGCGAACAGAAAACGTGAATAAAGTTTTGAAAAACAAGATTAAATCGGTTTTGTGCTTCTGTGGGTGCTAAATCTAGAGCGGCGGGTTGCTTGCCTACAATCAATTCTACGTCTGGAACAACATCAATGATGACTTGGGCATTGCTGCCTAGAACGGTTGAAAGTTTGGCTCGCCATTGTGTCAGGTGTGTTTCGCTTTCAGTCAGGAGTTGTTTTACTAATGCTTGAAAAGCATTAATAAGTGCTGAGTAAGGAACATTGCGTTGAAATTGGTCAAATTTGCCGGAGATGAAATATCCTCTAGCACCAACAATAGGTTTGTGGATTTCATTGACTAACGATGATTTACCAACGCCGGAGTAACCCTTAACCAACATAGCTTCAGTTTTGCCAGCACTGACGCGCTTAAAGGCATTCATTAATAAATCAACTTCACGATCGCGCCCGTACAACTTTTCTGGAATTAAAAAGTGGCTAAATAAATCCACCTCTCCTACTTTGAATCGAGAAATAGTGCCAGAGGTTTCTAGCATTTTTAGACAAATTTCTAAGTCAGCCTTCAGTCCTAGCGCACTTTGATAACGGTCTTCCGCAGTTTTGGCAAGTAACTTCATGACAATATCGGATACTGCCTCAGAAATATCCGCATCGACAAGATGAGGCGGGACTGGCGATCTAGCGATATGGCAGTGCATAATCTCCAACGCATCAGTCGCTTGAAATGGTAACTGCCCAGTCAACATCTCATATAAAGTAACACCTAAAGAATAAAAGTCAGCGCGGTAGTCAAGCGATCGATTCATTCTTCCAGTCTGTTCGGGCGCTATATAAGCGAGAGTGCCTGCGAGCAAATTGGCAGAATGACTGATTTGACCTTCTCTCGTTAAGCAAGAGGCAATACTAAAATCAATAATCTGAACTTGCCCCGTTGTTGGATTAATAATGATGTTATGCGAGTTAATGTTCTTATGAATAATATTTTCTTGATGAAGTTGTGCTAGCGTTGAAGCTAGTTGAATTGCAACTTGTAAAAAGCAATTCAATTTACAAGGACGACCTGCAAGAAATTTTACTAATGATTCTCCTCCAAAGTCTCTAAAAATCAGAGCTAGCCCATTTTGAGAATTCTCTAGGCTCAAGGGTTTAATTACTCCATCAATATTTGAGGAGTGGAGAATTTTGAATTCGTGCTTTAATCTTGTGATTTCTTCAGCAGTCGGCTGCTCTGATTTCAGTGTTTTGATTAATACAGAGCTAGAATCTACTTCTTTAGAAGCGCGATAAATAACAGTGTTTTCTCCTTCGCAAAAGACTTCTATAAGATTATAACCAGCAATATTCATATTAAGATTTTCTGTACTTAGATGATTAAAATATTGAGACTACTAATATATCAATTGTTTTTTATAAGTCTTATCATTACACTATTTGTATAAAATTAAACTTAAACTTTCCTTAAAAATTCTCAATACATAATAATAAATTTGTTCGGGTGATTAATTGGATAAAATTCTATATTTCTTCCACCATTAAATATTACGCGATCTACTAAAAAGTTGGATTAGTTAAAATGGAGTGGAGCCTCGAAATACTTTGCAGTACACCCCTTCCGACCAAACTACTTTCTTTTATTTAGTATGGACTCCTTTAGTAATCTTCTACTGTGCGATCGCCTTCATGGGAATGCCAGTAGCGGTAGCCTGCGCTAAACCAGATGGCGTTTGTCATAATCTGCGGGTGATAGCTTTGGAAACTAGAAAGACGGTACTGTTGCCGCAGGTGTGGTGGGATAAGTTAACGAGGAGGCAGTGATGGGGATCTTTGGTTTCCTGTTTGGGCTTGTTTGCTTGGTTTTGATTGCGTGGGCGATCGCAGCAGTAGGTAATGCCGTTTTTGGTCGCAAGCATCGGCAAAGAAGGCGAACTTCTGGGCAATCGCCTAATCCTACAGAACAAAAGCGATCGCGGGAAACAACTGCGCCCAGTCTTCCTAGAACGCAAGTTTTGCCTCCACCTAAAGCGATGGTCGCAGAGCGTTTGCGGAGCATGGTCGTAGAGCATACCGCCGAAGGCATCGCTTTGTTGCAGCCGCCAGCTTCAACGAGGGTTCACCTTAAAAGCAGTAGGCATCAACAATATATTCAACAGGCAAACTTTGTACTGGAGCAACTGCGTTCAGGCGGAGTTCAATTGCCCAAAGCGCTCTATATTCTGCGGAAAATGAACTCCTACGCTTTTGAAGAGTTACTCCTAACCTGCTGTCATGAACGAGGCTGGGACATTGAACATAACTTTAAATATAGCAATGATGGTGGTTTAGACGGACGAGTAACAATTGCTGGGAGGCTTTATCTAATTCAGGCAAAGCGTTATCGCGGCTATATTAACCCTAAGCATGTCCATGACTTCCACAAAGTTATTCACCAAGAAAAAGCCTATGGAGGATTTTTTGTTCATAGTGGTAGAACTGAAGAGTTAGCTAACCAATTGCTGCGGGAGTATGGAATCGGTTTACTTAGTGGTCAAAGCCTGGTTGACTTTGTACTGGGGCAGAGCTTAAAGGTTGTGGGGTAATTTTACTTTGCTGGTTATGCATTCAAGAGCAGTCAGCCAATGCTTACGAACTTTGGCGATTACCCTTCTCCACTCGCTCGATTGCAGCTCGAGCTTTTTCTAAGGTAACTTCGGCTGAATCAGTAGCATTGATAAAAGCAATACCAGGTCTATTTTTTAACTCACCGATCAGTTCTTGAGGCGGTCTACCACTGAGGCTAGCTTCCTTGAACTGTTTAACTAATTCATCAGTGCTGAGATTTTTGAGATTATTTACGCTCATTAGATAAATTCTCCTTGGGCATTAATGATAAAAAGGGTCGTATTTTCTGCCAAAGTTGCGCTTCTGGCATGAATATATAGGAAGTCTCCTGTTATCTCAACCTGGTATACATACCACTGAATTTGAGGCAATCCATTAATTAAATTGCACAGCACATACCATTGTAACTCTGAAGGCATTTTCTTATTTGAGGTAAATGAACTTTATTGATGATATAAATGCTCTACTGGGAAAAGGTAATTATCAAGCACAAATTAGAGGTAGCTCACACTCAAGTTCAATACCTAGTCATATTCAGTTCAAGAACCACTCAAAATAACTAATTTCTGGAACTACACCTATTCTTACTGGTAACACCGAAACTCCTAGTCCACGCGATACATATAACCAGGGCGCACTATCTCGATACCAACCACTAATATAGCGTCCGCTACCATTCGGACGTAAAGGAGTAAAGCCAAATAGTGATATTTGTCCGCCATGAGTGTGCCCTGATAACATATATTGTGGTTTGTATTGTCTAAGCATTGCTAATTCATCAATTGAAAATAAATCTCGATATGCTGGTGAGTGGGCAAGTAATAAGTGATTCGGTTGAGGGCGAACACCTTGAAGCGATTTCATTAAATCTGGTTTGCTAGTTAAATCGTCTAATCCCGTAATTAATATAGTGCGATCGCCATAGTTATGTAAAATACTTTCATTAACTAATAAGCGGCAATTGTAATTAGCATAGATTGCTGTTAAACGTTTGAGGTCAATATCAGCCCAGTATTCCCAATTCCCCATAACTGCATACTTAGCTGTTTGCCGATTAAGGCGCGATAAAAAGTGTTCAAATCCATCAAGTTGTTCGGCTTTATCGATTGAATCTCCAGTAAATAATATAATGTTTGGGTTAAGTTTATTAATTTGTTTGGCAATAAGCTTTGAGCGGTTGTTAAATTTTCTAAGATGTAAATCGCTGATTTGAACAATTTTAAAACTATTATTCGCTTCAGCAAATTGCTTATTTAGTTGGTGGTGCGCAACGACAAAACGATTCGGCTCTATAACCAGTCCATAAAAACTTAGTAGACAAAAGCTTGTAATAATGGCAAGTAGAATGGGTAAATACTTTCTTCTATTCTTTCTTTTTGACATTAGTATAAATTTATCTAAAAATATTTACTGACACTATCTGACAGCGCTTGTGTGCCTTACTGGTTCAACATACCTAAAACCGCTTAGATATTCGTCGCATTTAAAGCTTGTTAATTTCGCATTTTAATAAATAACTGTCAGCTTGCTCAACTAACTGAAAAAATTAAGTGTATCACAATGCGAAAACTACCCGAATGCCGCCGCTGTAAATTCTATGCTGATAACGAACTTCTAG
The DNA here is from genome assembly GCF_000952155.1 of Aliterella atlantica CENA595. GTDB lineage: Bacteria > Cyanobacteriota > Cyanobacteriia > Cyanobacteriales > Chroococcidiopsidaceae > Aliterella > Aliterella atlantica. The sequence continues at coordinate 17,487 of NZ_JYON01000038.1, forward strand.
TTTGTGCATTGCATCCAGATGGCATCGCTCATGGCAATGATACCTGCTCAGATTTTGAGATTACCAAGCAGAGAAGACTTAAGGAGCATAACTATAGAGCAGAAGATTTAGACTTTGCCTCAGCACTGATCAGGAACCAAGGATGCACGGACGAGCAATTTTACTATCACGGCTTATCGGAAATGATGGCTACAATGCTCTATAACCCGACTAGAGATTTATTGGAACAGCCGCTCTCAGATTTTTTCTATTATGTGCTGCGCCTATCCCAGTTATTAGCAGATTTAACTAGGTACACCCCACTGCAACTTCCTGACGAGCGCTACGGGCAACTTAGAGCAGATGAACGCAGCATTATGGTCCATCAAGCGCGGTTTTTGATTGCTCACGGTTGGGCAGAAGTTTTAACCCCTCAAGAGCGGCAGTTTCTCTACGGAGAAGATTTTTATATTGCTAGACGCATTACTAATTACTTAAGTCGTGAAAGTGATTTAACTAGAGCAGTTGGGCAGCCGTATTTTGATGATATGTTAGAGCGTATTAGCTCCAATGCAAATCTACATGGCATTGAGGCAGTTGAACGACTTTTCGGTAGCAATCTGTTGTTTGGCTTCAAATATCCTCCCGATTTTGACCTCAATAAGTGGAAAGGAATTGGGGCGGATAATCAGACAGACTTGGTAGTACCTTTTTCAGTACCAAGAACAATTGCTTTTATTAAACAGAGATTTAATATTGTGCTGAACTATCCATTTTAGCTTTAACAAAGCAACTGCTCTAGTTCTAGCTTCAAACCTTGGGGTAATACTCAAGCGCTCAAAAAGGAGCTATAAAATTAGCACTGAGATATCAATGCTGGTGTAGAGGCGATCGCCATGAGTACAACTAAAGTTCATCACGCGATCGGCATTGGCGGCACTACCCTGATAGTCTTGTACACCGAAGCCCACTGCTGGCAGTTCCGGTTGATAAGCACTGGTGGGGTAGTCTTTGGGGAGCGCAAGATTTACGGAGAGCGCTGAAGCGGCTCTTAAGGCGGGGTTGGAGTGGGTCGAGCAGGGAAGTTAAATTAAATGTAGTAATGCTGCTTACTATTGTCACTGATTATCATGGTTCAATACTCTAATAAAATATCGGCTTTAAACTATCTATAGTTTCGTAATTTCTAAAATTAAAGCTAAAACTTAGAATCAGATATGCGTGACGTAATTTTTCATGCTTTTAATTGGAAATACCAAGATATTATCAAAGCAGTCGAGGATATACATAAGGCTGGTTATGGTAGCGTTTTAGTTCCGCCACCCCTGTATTCAAATCCCGAAGGCAAGGATTGGTGGCAACGTTATCAACCAAAAGACTACCGAGTGCTGTTATCTCATTTGGGTGGAAAAAAAGATTTGCAACAATTAATTGAGAAATGCCATAAGTTCGAGCCTAAAGTTAAAGTTTACGCTGATATAGTCATTAACCATATGGCTAATGAGAATCGAGCAGATCGCTTGAATTTTCCAGGTGAAGCTGAACTTGAGAAATACCGAAGTCAACCAGATGTATATGAAGAAAATCGCTTGTACGGTAATTTAAGGGAAGGTCTGTTCTCGCCTTGGGATTTTAATCAAGCCGGAAATATTCAAGCTCATGAATGGCTAGAGCGAATTAGAGTCATATTCGGTAATTTAAGCGATTTACCCGATCTAAATGATTCGCCTTGGGTTTTATTACAACAACGAAAGATGTTCATTGCTCTGGCAAAAATGGGATTTGATGGCTTTCGTATTGATGCAATCAAACACCTTACTGAAAGGATGATTGATAATTTTGCCGATCTTGATGAAATCGCCAGTAAATATTTATTTGGTGAAGTTTTGACAGGTAGCGATCGTGACGAGGATATTTTTATCGATCCTTTTCTTCAAGAAACTTGGATATCTGCCTATGATTTTCCTCTATTTGGAACAATTAGAGAGGCATTTAGTTTTGGTGGTTCCTTAAGAAAACTTGTTCGTCCCGAAGCTGAAGACAATGCTCTACCTTGGCATCGGGCGGTGACTTTTGTTGTCAATCATGACGTTCCCTATAACAATGGTTTTCGCAGTTGGTTATTAGAGCGGCAGGATGAGCATTTAGCTTATGCTTATATTTTGGGAAAAGATGGAGGCGTTCCTTTAATATTTTCCGACCATAACGAATCAGCAGAGCAACATCCTGAAGATAAAGATCGGTGGACTAATATTATCGAACGTCCAGATTTAGTTAACATGATTCGCTTCCATAATGCCGTTCACGGACAACTGATGGTAATTTTATTTGAAAGCGATACAACGTTAGTCTTCCGTAGGGGAAATTTGGGAATTGTTGCTATTAATAAAGGCGGAACAGAGACTTGGGTTGAATTTAGTACCTGGGGTTTAAAAAATCCAGGTGATTATGTAGACTTAATTCACGGACATCAGATGAAAGTTGAGGGCAATCGTTTTACTTTATATATTCCTCTTAGAACTGCTCAAATGTGGCTAGCACAGTAGTTAACTTCAGCAAATGTATTTTTATTAAAGTCTTTACTTTTGTTTAATTAAACTTACCGATCGCTATCACAAGTCGGTTACTAAGGAGCTGCGACCGCACACTAATCTTTCAATTACATTGGCTTTTTGCTCTATCAGCCACCTGTGTTAGTTTCTTCTCCCAAAATAATGCCTTGCCCATCTGTGGATTTAGCTCGTAGCCTTTAAATCCAAACGCCTTGTATGCTGACTGGGCAACATGGTTGCCTTCCAGTACCTCTAGTGTGAGTTTGCAGCAACCCAGATTTAAAGCAATTTCTTCAGCTTTGTGGAGCAACAGTTTGGACAACCCTCTGCGACGATAGGGCGAGGCAACAATGACATCATGAATATTCAGTAATGGCTGACAGGCAAATGTAGAGAATCCTTCTAGGCAAACCACAAGTCCTGCGGGTTCGGCATCAACGAAGGCAAGAATGACATGAGCCGATTTTCTTTTAGCAAGCTCTGATGGCAGATTTGCCAAAACGTAGTCAGACAAACCTTGACCGCCACCCATTTCATCGAGCGCGTAAGCATCCATTAATTGGATCGTAGCCTGAGCATGAGCAGGTAGACTAAGATCGGCTTGCACGATTTCCATCATTTGTTAGTTTGTTGACAGCGCAAAGGAATCTTACTTATAGAGTCTATCTTGAAGGCTTTTCTTCATCAACAACGACTAAATCTACTCCGCAGCTACTAGCGGCAGCCGCTAGTCGAGTATCAATCGTTGCTAAGGGTAAGCCCAACCGTAATGCCAATTCTAAATAAGCAGCATCATAAGCTGCTAAAGTTTCCTGTCGTCCTAGTATCAGCGTCGTACCCAGTGCGTTTGCATCAGTAGCCGGATCTACTTGGATTAATAATAACTGTAATAATGCAATAGCTTCCTGGGATTGGTCTTGACTCATACGGTTACGCCGTTCGGCTACCAGTAGAACATTGGCAATCTCTAACGACCAAATTCCTGGTACAAATGCCTCAGCATCCGGCATTATTGTCAGTACGCTGTTGGCATAATCGTTATCTTCATCGACTAAGCACCAGCTTATTGCTACAGAACAGTCCAACACAAACTGCATTAAAATCTTCGCCCTTCATCAATCATCGAGCGAACTGACATTTTATCTAATGCCACTTCTCGCCGTAACTGTTGCATTTTAGCGATCGCATTACCAATTGATTCTTTAGTTACCTTTTTTCCCCAAGCGTTACAACGCGATTGGGCTTCCTCAGCCAGTGCAGCTTCAGTATCGGGTAATGGCTGGACAATTACTACTACCTCGACCAAAGTATCTTTTAGAGCGGTAAATGTTTGGATTTGCAAAACCCCATCTGCCCCAATATGCGAGCGCAACTTCTTCGTTTCCATATTTGTATCTACTAATTTATTGTGAAAAATCTTTAGCAACCCCTTTATATATTGATGCTATCAACTTTCCGTAGGTGAATTTTGATTATCTTTGATTAATACCTGACATTTTCTGCCTGCTTCTACCGCATCTTTAAGTAAAGCCCTACTTAGATGGAAATCGCCTGCTTTCATAGCAGATACGGCATCAGATGAAAGTTTAGCGGCTCGTGCGGCATTCTCTTTAATTAGGGTAGGTTTTTCGTCCATTGTCCAGTTACTCCCTTTGTTCAGCGATAATCGACTCTATATTTTCTGCTACTACATATAGCCTATCTGCTTGAGCAAACAGCAAGCTAGCATCGTTATTATTTTCCTCAAACAGAGCATTTTCAGCTTCGGCATATAGGGAGGCAATAATCTCTTGCAAGGAAAGATAAGCTCGTTCTAGGGCAATTAAGGTTCTCGGTTCGATTGTCTTACCTCGCTATGTTTAACAGTATAAGTATTTTGACAGGTGGGGGCGAAAATTTCCTAAACTAATTGGCAAATATAGCAGCAATTAACTGTTTACTAAGATTATTAATCCTACTTCTAGCATTGCTAATTCTTACTTTACTAATACAAAATAGAAAGTTAGATAACGTGAATCAGACGTGCCATGCCAACCTATCGATCGAAAACCTCCACTCAAGGACGCAACATGGCGGGTGCTCGTGCCCTTTGGCGTGCTACTGGAATGCATACTGAGGACTTCGAGAAGCCCATCATTGCCGTTGCTAACTCCTTCACCCAATTTGTTCCTGGTCATGTTCATCTCAAGGATCTAGGTCAATTAGTCTGCCGTGAGATTGAATCTGCTGGTGGAGTCGCCAAAGAATTCAACACGATCGCTGTGGACGATGGCATCGCGATGGGGCATGACGGAATGCTCTACAGTCTGCCCTCGCGTGAGATTATTGCCGATTCAGTCGAGTATATGGTCAACGCCCATTGTGCCGATGCGCTGGTATGCATCTCTAACTGTGACAAGATTACCCCTGGTATGTTGATGGCAGCCCTGCGGCTCAACATTCCCGCCGTGTTCGTCTCTGGCGGACCGATGGAAGCGGGCAAGACGAAGCTCGCGGAACACAAGCTGGACTTGGTAGATGCAATGGTTGCCGCCGCTAACGACAAAATCAGCGACGAGGTGGTGGAAGAATACGAGCGTTCCGCCTGCCCAACCTGCGGCTCTTGTTCTGGTATGTTCACCGCTAATTCAATGAACTGTCTGACCGAAGCAATCGGTTTGTCTTTACCTGGTAACGGCACTGTGTTGGCAACCCACTTCGATCGCAAAGATTTATTCCTCTTTGCCGCCCGCACCATCGTCAGCATTACCCGCCGCTACTACGAGCAGAATGATGAATCGGTGCTGCCGCGCTCGATCGCTAGTTTCAAAGCGTTCGAGAATGCCATGATGCTCGATATCGCGATGGGCGGCTCGACAAACACCATTTTGCACTTGCTAGCTGCCGCCCAGGAAGCCAAGGTTGATTTTAGCTTAAGCGACATCGATCGCCTTTCGCGCCGAGTGCCCCAACTGTGTAAAGTCGCACCGAACACCCAGAAGTATCACATTGAGGATGTCCATCGGGCTGGTGGCATCCCTGGTATTCTTGGCGAACTAGATCGGGCTGGTCTGCTGCACGCTGATGTGCCGACGGTTCACAGTCAGACGATGAAAGACGCGCTCAATCGCTGGGATGTGATGCAGACCGATGACGCAGCCGTCCACACCTTCTTCAAGGCAGGTCCTGCGGGCATTCCCACTCAGCAAGCATTCAGTCAATCAACCCGCTGGGATTGCCTCGATCTAGATCGAGAAAACGGCTGTATCCGCAACTTAAAGCACGCCTTCAGCACCGAGGGCGGATTGGCAGTGCTCTACGGCAATCTGGCGGAGTGTGGGTGTATTATCAAGACAGCAGGTGTTGACGACAGCATTCTGGTGTTTGAGGGCAAGGCGCGTATCTACGAAAGCCAGGATGCCGCCGTCAATGGAATTCTGCGCGACGAAGTGGAAGCAGGCGATGTAGTAATCATTCGCTATGAAGGTCCGCGCGGGGGACCAGGAATGCAGGAAATGCTTTATCCGACAAGCTACCTGAAATCTAAAGGTCTAGGCAAGGTGTGTGCGTTGTTGACGGATGGTCGCTTCTCAGGCGGAACTTCAGGGCTTTCGCTCGGTCATGCCTCTCCAGAGGCGGCATCGGGTGGTAACATTGCGCTGATTCAGGACGGCGATCGCATCCAAATCAATATTTTCAAGCGCACGATTAATGTAGAATTATCAGTGGAGGAATTAGTCAATCGGCGGGTGGCAATGGAGGCAAAGGGCAAAAATGCCTGGAAGCCTGCACAGCCTCGGCAGCGGCGGGTGAGCGCGGCGCTTAAGGCATATGCGCTGCTAGCGACGAGCGCAGATCGAGGTGCGGTTCGCAACCTAGAAGCAATCGAGTAGAGGACTACGTGGAGCCAAAGATGGGCGTTGTGTCTCGTACGGGAGTTATCTTTCCAAAAGGTAAAGCACTAGCAACTGAAGCTAGCAATAGCTAGATTTTGCAGCGATTGTACAACCAATAAACTTCTACTACCCTGCCAACTGCCCTTTGATTGAAGCTTCATCCCAGTAAGACTCAATTAGAGCAATCTTCCCCTGCTTGTCAAATTCAAACACGCTTATACCTTCAGCCTTTGCAGTACGCTCATTGATGGCGACAACTCTCATTGTCCATTTGACAGCAGCTTTCTGACCAACTATAAATACATAGTCCTGCACGATTGCAAATTGCTTGTAGAACCTAGAGAGTAAGTCAAAAAACTTGGGTGAATTTTCTTGTACCCTCAAAGGGGGTTTGCCCACTGGGTCGTAAATTACAGCGTCAGCAGCTAAGACTTCTAACCAGCCGTCTCTATCCATAGCAGCTAGGCTAGCGTAATATTGGGAGATCGCGGCTTTTTGCGCTGCTTGTGACATAGCGTTGTCTAACTAGCTTTATTTTCCCTGATTTTACTTGCATATCAAGATAACTTTTTGTGGAGAATGGCAGAGGAAATAAATAGTTACTGAAAACAGGGTAGCAATTAACTGTTGGCTGATAGCTTATCTTGTTTCGTTAGCGATCGCCCCTAAATCCAAATCGATAGTCGGCGCAGACATACCTACTCAACAACGATAATGCTATTAGTTGCATTACTGATATTTCCGACGCTGCCAGGTGCGATCGCCCCCACAGTCATTAGCTATTATCTACTGATTCGTCTTGCTGATGTTGAATTTGCGCGTTCAACTTCTTGATGTGATGACGCAGAATAATTTTGCCTTGCTGCTTTGCTTGCGGATATAGTCGTTGATAGTGCGCTTTATAATATTGCAATTGCTCCAAGCTTCTTTGCTTAGTTGCAAAACTTATTTGTTGCATAATTGATTCTCACGCCTGTTACTACAAGATAGGAGACTAGCTAGTGTCTCTAGTCCCCTGTTTGTTTTACTTGTTTGGGAATAATTGCTGTTTGGAAAAGGAATTAATCTACTTTCCAAACAGCAGTAGTTGATTAACCCTTACTCAAAACCCAACGCTCTCATCTTCCTCGTCTTCGTAGCTTGATTTTGCTGTTGATTGGGCAACCAACCTAGCATCAGACCACGCTTCTGTACGAGCGCTCATCTGATAGCTTGCTTCATCACTAGGTAGCAATGCTGCCATTTCGTGTGCTTCCCCCTCCAAAGCTGGAATTGATAGCACATCAATCTTCTGCCCAGGTTCTAGTGCTGACCATGCATAGTCTTTGAGATTTGTGTAGCCAATAAAGTAATTTTTCCAATTCTCAGTCGTCGGACTTTCATGACTGACTATCCGACAGCACCACGACTTGTTTTGCTTCTCGCCCACTAATTCTGCCTGTGTTTTGAAGCAGAACACTCCTAAAGCATGAAAGCGATCGTTTTTCGGTTTGGCTGCTACTTGATTAACTAGAGCATGACAGGTTTCTAGCTGCGACTTGAATGCTCGTCTTTCGGTTTCAAACGTTGCCCCATTTACACCCCTGGCTGCGTACTTCAAGGGCGATGTGTGCAAAGGACTGTTGTTTTCATCCAAGAAGAATACTAAATATAAACGTTCAGTCCTGATATTTCGATCGCCTTTAAGGGCTGGATCGAATAACCCAACTATTGCCCGTTTCTGTTGTTTTTCCGACGCTTCAACATCATACTGGTATAAATCGCTCTTGGGACAAACAAGCATCCGAGGATTAGTAATTAGTATGCCTTGCTCAATTTCTCCTGAGCGAAATGTATGAGCGATTAGTTGCGATTCGTCGAAGTTCACCCAACCACATTTTGCCATCGTGCTGACGGGGATAAAATACCCGCAATGCAATTGATCGTTTAGAACAATTACGGTCGGTAGGGTAGCATTTTTGTCTATATATTCGTCGCTAATAAACTCGTCGCGTTCAAGTTCATGATTCATTGCTTTATTCCTGTTAGTTTGAGTATTGACTGGTTGCACTTTGTTAGCGGTTTGTTGCTTGCAATTGCTGTTTATGTCTGCATATTTGCTTTGAGGCAGGATTACTGGAGCTACCTGGAAAAAGAATTCTTGCTCTTAGATATTTGATGCAGATCGTTTGCCCACAGCGCAAAGGATGCTGGCGGCTAGATTTACTTGTTGCTCGGTAATCAAAAAATCATCGCCTTCTGCTTGCAACAAGTAAGTCAAGGCTACGGTAATCAAACTCCTCTCCTCCTGTGGTAAGCAACAAAGGATAGCAGCTAGCTTTGGCGTTTTCCTGGGAGCAGATGCAGTCATCCTAGAGAACATTGGTGCAGCCCAAGTGTCAACAATTGCATCGGTAAGGGTTGACTGTTTGCTTGCTGTCAATAGCTGATGAATCTGAGCTAGTATTTTGCTCTCTTCTAGGCTGTGGAGGGCGAATATTTCTGCTAGCTGGGTATCGGTAGCTTCGTTGCCACAGTTATCAGATAGTAGCTCGTTTTGTCTCAGCCACGTAATCAGTTCACTTGCAACGGCGCGATCGCTCAAGTTCTTTGTCAGTTCGTTAATGTCCATCGTTAAAACCTCATATTTTCAAGTGATAGCGACAGCAACGGTACATAAACGCGATCGCATTCGCTTTCGACCATTGCAGTCGTGTCTGCTGGTTGATACAGGAAAAGAACAATCGTGAGAACTCAGTTAAACAAACGCGAGTCAAACTGAAATTCTCTAGCTGCGGCGATCGCAATCTGGGCAAAATCAAGGTGCTGTGGGTTAAGCAAGTAGTTCCATTCCTCGTCGATAACTGCGGAAGGGACTTGCAGCACTGCACTGTTACCTCTACTTACCCACTGCTGACCAATAGCAGCTAGTGACGAAGGCGACGGATCTCTGCGCCAATCAACTGGTAAATTACTCTTATCCACCTGTTCTATAGCTATAGTGCTAGGGATATCAGCAGCGATCGCCACGTATGCTTGTGGAGACGTTTTTACTCCCAAGTGGACCAACAGTTCCAAAGTTGCTAGTGCCAGACTGCTTGAGGTGTAAACGACAGTTACGCCAATTGGATTCCACCTACCGCCGTATAGTTTAGCTCCAGTACCATCAAACGCTGTTGCCGCCCATTTTGCATTGCAGATGCGCCAAACTCGAATACTAGGCGAAGATGCCATGCTCGATTCTTCCTAGCATCAGGTCTACTTGCTCTACGCCAGGTTCGGTGCTAATTGCTGCTAATGGTGTCTGCCCATTTAGTGTTAGCTTCGGTTCGTTAAGCCACTGTTTTGCTTCCACCTCGTCACCGAATACTTCTACTGCACGCGCGACAATCCGCGCTAACCTATAAAGTCGGTCTGATTGAGCAGCAGTTAGACGTTGATTTGAGTCTGCATTTGCTTGTTGAATGCGACGGCTCAAAGTCCGCCGAGAGATACCTACAGTTTGTGCCATTTGCTGTTCTGATAATCCAGTTGCCTGTTTAAGTCGAACAATGGCACTAGCTGGAATACCTGCGGCAATCATTTGCGATGGCTCTGTATTTTGAGTGCGATCTTGGGCAATACCTAGCAGGTCTTGAATTCTATTGAGGCTGGATTGGGCTTTGGCACTACTAACCATATTTGCAACCACGCACGTCAATTGCTCATAGTATAACGCCATTTGGCACAAACAGTTACTATTGAAGACATGAGGAATGCGATCGCATTACTGGTGCGATCGCATTGCATATTGCTAGTAGTCGTATGCGGCTAGCACCCGTTGCCGATGCTCCTGCCAAAACTTCTGACCAGCGATATACTTCTGTGCTATGCGCTCGGCTTCCTGGTGGGTTGATGCTCTACCGATGGCGCGATCGCCTACCCAAACAACGTACCATTCCCACTCGTTGTTATACGTTACCGACCAAGTAGGAAGCTTAGTAGTAGAGGCTTTTGCCTTTTCCTTCGCCTGCGTAAAACTGTTATACCCTTCCAAATAGCCTACTGAATATGCACAACTAGCCTCAGTGCATATTGGTGGTATTCCTTGCCCTGCATCTAGCCTGCCATGAGCGCTACCTTGCTCGTACTCATTAATAAATTCTGGATTGGGTCGTAGCTGATAACTGGTAGAATCGCCAGCCAATCCAGTTGGTTGTTCTTGCTCTACTTGACCTAGCTGTATCTGCAAGCGATGAGCATGGAATGTCTCTATATCTATCGGGATGGCTTGATGGAAATCAATTTGATACCAGACTGTATCGCCAGTTAGGGCAATATTGGTAATTTGTGCTGGCGTGATTTTTGCTGGAGTATTGTAAGTGCCTCGATCCCAACTAATCACTGCTGCGGCAAGCGCATAGTCACGCAGATATAGTTCGTCATCAGTAGTAATATCGCGGCTGGGATTGATGATGCCGTATTGGGATTGATTAACTTTAACTTGCTTTAAAGATTTGTCTTGAGTTAGCATTGAATTCTCCTGTAATGGGAACCCAAAGCCTGCAAGCGATCCGCCGACCAAAGTAGAACGCTTGTAGGCTTTGTTGTTTTCAAAATCAGTTAACTTGACAACAAAGTATTTTTTGATCTGCCCTTCGCATATAAGCGTTAACCATTTAAGGTAGGGTCTGTCTCACCGAGGCTTCGCTCCTCTTTTTCACAGGTCATCCACAACAAAAAGGTGGGGTGGGCGGTGTTGATGCAGTTCCGCTCTCTGCTGCTTTGCTGTATGAATGGAATTTGGATTCAGACTGAAGGCTCCTTTTCCCGTTTGGTAGAAGGCTACTCTGATTGCCTTTGCCTTACAATTACAAGATAACTTGTAATTTGGGAGATGTCAAGCATTTTTGTAAAAGTAATTTGTAAAAGTATTTTGTAATATAATAAAGGAGTTCATGGGTTCAGGCGAAAAAATTATGAATCTGAGAAAGCAACTGAATCTGACCCAAAGACAGGTAGCCCAAGCTATTGGTGTTACCGACCAAACTGTTTCCAACTGGGAACAAGGAATATATAAGCCAAGGCTAACCCCTGCTCAAACCTTAGCTTTATGTCAGATTTTGAATTGCTCTTTGGAAGAATTAGTGGCTGTTACATCCGACCTTGATTCGACAGCTACCAGTTAAAGCGATCGCGTGCAGTCTTGGCGGATCAGACGCGATCGCTTTTCGCCTAGCCATCCCTCTTATTACAAGGAATGAGCCATGTCTAATTTATCAGTTATAGAGCGCGATCGCGTTCTAGTTGTTGATTCACGCTTGATTGCCCAAAATTTAGGCATCGCACATAAAAATCTATTGGAAACCCTAGATAACTACCTTGAGCGCATAGAAGCAGCATTTGGGGTTGTGCGGTTTGAAACGGAGAAACCCCTCAAAGGCAGCAAGGGCGGTCGTCCTGAGCGCGTGGCTTATTTAACTGAAGAACAAGCCACCTTGCTGATGACCTTTTCTCGTAATACTGAGCGCGTAGTAGAGTGCAAGGTCGCGCTAGTGCAAGCATTCTCTCAAGCTAAACAAGTCCTTAAAGAAGTCATCCCCGCCCAGTCCCAAGAAATCGAGCGCCTCAAGCTGGAACTGCTAGTAGCCCAAGCTCAAGCTGCCGCAGCCCAAAGTCAAGAGCGACTAATGCAAGCGACAAATGCGATCGCTGCTTTGCATGGCTCTGGGATGGTGGAGCTAATTCTTGGTAAACCGGATGCAGTCATTACCCGCAGCGAAGTAGTTGAGAAGACCATCGCTGTCGATGCCAAAACTGGACGAGTCAAGAGCCAAAGTGACGGCATAACCATCGGCTATCTAACAAAGCGCCTCGGCTTCAAGAACAACGAGCAAACTTGGCAATGGCTTAATTCAGTGCAGCTAGGCAAGGATTCAGGGGCTTGGTCAAGGGAATTGACTGCTCATCCCACCTTAAAGCTACCTCGGCATCTCTTACCCAAAATCCAGCGCTTGTTCGCTTACCAAGTGGGCAATCGTCAGCTTTTGCTTGGGGAAGGAGGTGGCAGATGAGACAGCATACATATTTCTTTTTCCAGGTAGCTTTTCTTCTACCCACATACATCAGCCAGGGAGGAGAAGCATGACGACATCGCTTGCCCCTCATCCCTTATTGCTCCCACCAGACTTAGCTAAGGAAATTGGCTTGCACGAAGCAGTCATTCTCCAACAAATCCATTACTGGCTGGAAAGGTCAAGCCACCTCATCAACGGCTGTCGCTGGATTTATAATACGTATCGGGCATGGCAGGAGCAGTTTCCATTCTTGAGTCTATCTGCAATCCGCCGTGCGATCGCCAGGTTAGAAGGATTGAATCTACTCAAAACTGAACGCTTCAACAAACGGCAGTGGAATCAAACTAAGTGGTACAGCATTAACTACCAACGTCTGGAAGTATTGATTTCTAGCATTTGTTCAAATCAGACAGATCGATCTGCTCAATTTGAACACCTCGATAGTGCTAATTTGAGCAGATCATCTACAAAGAATACGGCATTTACTACTTCTAAAACTACCTCTCCTTACATCGAGGAGAGGGAAGAGGAAGAAAAGCGATCGGATAAGGCAGTTATCGCTAGCTCCCGTACTTCGCCCGTAGCCAAGGACGAATTGGCGAATAAGGAGCCGATAGATTTAGATTTGGATCTACCTTCCGTCGCTGGCGATTGCATCGAAAACAAATTTGATGGGTTGCCCTGCCAAGATACCTCTGTAGACTCCTCTACTTCTACCCAATCCCCAGCTACCCAACCAACTAATTGCTTACATTCACCTGCGTCAGTCAACCAGCCTTCTCAACCTAATAGCGACCGCACAAATGAAGTAGCAATGCCATCGCCAGTTTTGGAATCACCTGCTCGTACTCAATTATTAACCAAGCTATCAGCGCTAACTAATGAATCGGTAGACAGCCTGCGCCTCAATACTATCCTTGCTTCTGCTCTCGACCGTCATCCAGAGCAGGTTGATGATGCTCTTGAGTATTTCCAGCAAGCGATCGCTACCTGGAAAAATAGACCAGGGATTGGGTTATTCATCCACGCCGTTAAGTCTGGACAAAAGCCATCCTTGACCAAACCTGGTTGCGGTTGGAGGGAATGGGCAGATGAAGCTGTTAAACGTCACTTAATGGAGTATTCACAATCGCACGATGGAGATATCCTGGTGCATTTCGTCGGTGGTGTCTCTAAGCTATGGAGCCAGTTGCGCTCGTTGCCTTGGTCTGAAATTGAGTGCATTGCGGCTGGAGGAAAAACCCTATGAGCGATGGTCGCGAAGCGAACCGCCTTCGGCATCGCATACAAGCTCTTAAGGAGCGCATTGCCCAACTAGAAGCAGAACTAAGAGCGATGCGGCGGCAAACCGAGGCTCAACGTCAGAGAATTGCTCACAAATACGGGGATGAATTTCTCGCTTTGATTGACGGCGATCCTGATGCTAGGGTGACTGTTACCGATATAGTACAGAGGCTTGTGTTTCAGGATGAGGAGGGGAATGTTGTTTCTGAGACGGATAGTTCGTTGGTAGGCAAAGTTATTCAGGTGAGGTTTAGGTCACTGCATTAGCATAGTGTCACAATATGTTGGCATTGTAGACATCAGGTATCGGCATTGGTATAGGAGTCACAGCACTCTTATGAGTGCTAACTCTCTTGAAACCTAGTATTTCCTTAAATTCCGTACTGCTTGCTGTGGGTGTTTCTGGCAGTATTGGTCTGACTTTTGGCGTTATCCCAGCACGAAGCGCTGCTCGACTCGATCCAATTGTTGCTTTGCGGAGGATTTAGCTTACCTATTAGCTTGGTAGCCTAATCAAGGCATTGTACTAAATTAGTCCAGTCGAAATCGATTCAACTGGAGGCAAGGATTTCATAGACGACTTAGTTTAACTAATGCTACGTCACCCAAGGACAGCAGTGGACCAATCAGTAGACTAAGTTAATTAACACTGCACATCGTAACACCACGCAATACGCTTGACTTCAAATGCTAACAGTTATCCTAAAAATCCCAGATCCGTAACGCAGGCAATCTAGTGTTCCGTTTGAGCTTCTAGAAATCGCCTTCGCAAAGAACTAAAATTTTTAGTAATCGCTTAAGCGGAACATTAGGCACAGGTTTAAGCACATACCACTATTTTCACTTAACTAATGTTGTAGTAGCATTTCAAAATCAAGGACTTTTGAGGCATGAATTACAAAACCAAGATTATTCGGAATAGATGAAATAGATACTGGTTTAGTGTCTGTTGGAACTTCAACGATGATAATTTCTCCAGTTGTAGAATGCTGAGGTCCAGCATACAGAGTACCAAGTAGGGCAATTCTATTTCCTACATATAGAGTGCCAGTTGCATCAACGTAACTACCTACGTTGACCAGAAAAACTGGAGAGCCACTAGAACCCGGAAAACAAGCTGCATCAATTACAAAAATTGGTTGACCATTGTATGGCAATTTAGGATGAGTAGCGGTTATTCCTCTCCTTATAATTGGTAAGTTATGCTTCGCATCCCAGATTCCATTGGGGTAGCCGATCATAACGATTTCTTCCATTGTTGGAAGAGTAAATAACAGTTCCTCTGTCGCTATTACAGATTTATTTAAGCAAGTAAAGTGAAAGTTAATATTCTGATTTCTTGCTTGGTGAACTAAAGGTGCAATTGGGAAAATAGCTAAGTCAATCGCCGGATCAGGATGCTCAAGCCACATTGATTCAAAATTATCGAATTCACAAGAAATGTGTTCACCAAGTTTAGGTAAACCGTCTTGTCCTTGGATTGTCAGATGAAACTTGCCCCTTAAAGCACCCGAAATAACGTGCTTATTTGTAATAATGCATGGCACATGACTTTCTCCAGTTTCAAGGAAAGCAAAGAAATAGCCTGAACCTGAGCTACTACCGTACTGAGTTACACATTCAATTCGGACAGTACTATGAACTAACTGGTCTATTAGGTTAATGTACATACTTACTCATTTCTAATTTATGACTTTAAACACATCACTACTTATTGACATAATCGATCAGGTTCTAGCTTCCAAAAAGTTTAATGTGAGTAACAGAATAAACTATTAATTAGCTTAAAGATGTTGGCGTACACGCTGCTAAAATTCTTACCTAGGGAAAACTTAAATAAATTTTTCTCTGCTATACAAGCGTACAATTGCGGTGAAATTGAAGGACACTGCTGAAATATTTGCGTATATTTACGCAAGTAATTTTTCACATACCATAACTAGCAATGGTCCTAGAGACCTCAAATGGGTTTTATAAATGCAAAACTGGATTTTACTGTTTTAATAGTATTTAGAGTATTTATTGCCGACGTAGTACAGAAACTCGTGTTTCAGGATGAGGAGGGCAATACTATTTCTGAAACTGATGCCTCATCGGTGGGTAAGGTTATACAAGTAAGGTTTAGATCGCTGTATTGAGGCAGTTAACGAAGGCGATCGCTTAAACCATAGCAATTTACTTATTCAAATTTACAAACATAACTTTTATTCTCATTACCGATAAAAGAGAAGCAATACATTCATTTATACGTGTAGTTAGAAAATTTTTGGATCTGTATTTTTACCAAACTTGAATTTTATAAGTTATTTATTGATAGGAGGTTAAAGACCTCCTGCTTGTGCTGGCTTAAGCGTATTACGCAAAAGCTAGGTCGGAGTACAGGCTTAATATCATTAAGGTAAAACCTACAAATGGCTAAGGAAAAAGACCGAAAGGCATCTCGTAGCGCCGAAACTGGAAGGTTCGTAACCCCAGAGTACGCCAAAAAACACCCTAAAACAACCGTTACTGAAACCATAAAGAAGAAAAAATAAGGTAAACGTACTTTATTTTGGTTTCTCTTGGTAAAAGTTATTTTGGTACAGTGCTACCGACGCTGTACCAAGACACATTATTAAGTATATAACTCAGTTAGAAACTGAGGATCGAGCGCTGAGGAAAAGAGATCAAATGCAACGCCGAAGACTTACCCAGGAATACGGGCGAGAGTTTTTAGCATTGCTCGATAGCAATCGTAACTTTAAAGTATTTGTGACCGATATTGTGCAAAAACTTGTATTTCTTCAGGATGAAGGGGGGAACGTCATTTCACCAGACTGATGGTGCGTTGGTAGATAACCGTGTTGAGGCAAGGTTTAATTAATATCACTTACTAACTGACTTTTACGAAATGTTTTCTAAGTGTAGATACATAACCGTTAATCTTAATTTTATTACTCTTCAGAGAATATACTGATGTTGGATCGAGCGTTCTGAAATTAGAACAGATACGAAGTTTAGCAAAAATAGAGAGCTAGTTAGTTGGCAGCAGTAAGGTATCAAATCTTACCGCCTACTTGCTGCTGCCTATCTAAATAGGGAAATGACAGCAACGTTAGACTATACGCTTGGTTCCATAGTTACCTGCCGAGATCGCCAGTGGGTGGTTCTACCCTCAGAAAATGAGGATATCGTTTGTTTGCGTCCCTTGAGTGGCAACGAAGATGAAATAGTTGGCATATATCGACAGCTAGCACTAGACACTGTTACCTCAGCAACATTTCCATCGCCAAAAGCTACAAGCATAAAAGATAGCGCAGCCGCCTTACTGTTAATGGATGCAGCACGTCTTTTGCTTAAAAGTGGTGCGGGACCGTTTAGGAGTTTGGGACGTTTATCGCTGCGTCCCCGTCCTTATCAGCTAGTTCCCTTGTTGATGGCACTGCGCCTAGAAACAGTGCGGCTGTTAATTGCTGATGACGTGGGCATTGGTAAGACAATTGAAGCTGGATTAATCGCCCGCGAACTGCTAGATCGAGGTGAAGTAAAACGCATAGCAGTTTTATGTCCGCCCCATCTATGCGATCAATGGCAGCAGGAATTAAAAGAAAAATTCCACATCGATGCGGTAGTAGTCCGTTCTGGTACAGCAGCTAAGTTAGAACGGGGAATCCCGAACGATAGTCATATTTTTAGTTATTATCGCCATATAATCGTCAGCCTAGACTACGCCAAAGCAGAGCGTCGTCGCGCAAGTTTTATTACTCACTGCCCCGATCTAGTAATCGTAGACGAGGCACATACTTGTACCCATCCCAATAACAAAAATACATCGCAGCAGCAACGCCATCAATTAATTAGCCAAATTGCTGAAAAACGAGATCGCCATTTGTTATTACTTAGCGCTACTCCTCACAGTGGCATTGAATCAGCTTTCTTATCGCTATTGGGATTAATTCAACCAGAGTTTGAGCATTTAAATATCGATCGCTTATCTTCAACCGAACGAGACAAGTTAGCCAATCATTTCATCCAGAGACGGCGGGCGGATGTCAAGTTGTGGTTGGGTAATGAAACACCTTTTCCCCAAAGAGAATCGCAAGAGCAGCCCTACAAGCTATCACCAGAGTATCGAGAACTGTTTGAAGATGTCTATAACTTTGCGCGTGGCTTAGTCACAACTACAACCCAAGAAATGAGCTATGCCCATAGGCGGGGTAGATATTGGTCGGCTTTAGCATTAATCCGTTGCGTCATGTCTTCGCCAGCCGCCGCAATTGCAACCTTGAGCAAGCAATTGGGGCAATCAAAGCAGCTTGAGAATCAAGAAGACTTGCCAGTTTTGGATGACGAACTGATGAGTGCCTATGTCTACGATCGCACAGAACAAGAAAGCGCGGTAGATGCTCAACCGACAATAGTTATCGAACAAGGGCAGCAAACTTATAAAGATGCAGATAGACGGCGGTTAAAGGCTTTTGTCCAAGCAGCAGAGAAATTACAAGGCGACAAAGATCAAAAATTGAGATCGTGCATGACTACTGTTGAATCTTTGCTCTCTGGCGGTATGAATCCGATTATTTGGTGTCGCTATATTGCTACAGCCAATTATCTCGCTAATGCTTTGAAACAGAAGTTAGAGAAAAAAGGCAGTCAAATTCGAGTAATTGCGATTACTGGCGAACTTTCGGAAGACGAGCGAGAAATTCGCTTAGAAGAGTTGAAATCTTATCCGCAAAGAGTGCTAGTGGCTACTGACTGTTTGAGTGAAGGGGTCAACTTACAATCGCATTTTAGCGCCGTTCTGCACTACGACTTACCTTGGAATCCTAACCGCTTGGAGCAAAGAGAAGGACGCATCGATCGCTACGGACAAACTGCCCCAATAGTAAAAAGTTATTTGCTCTACGGTCAAGATAACCCTGTAGATGGCGCAGTGCTAGAAGTTTTGATTCGTAAAGCCGTCCAAATCCATAAGACCTTGGGCATTACCGTTCCCGTACCGATGGACAGCACTACAGTCTCGGAAGCTGTCTTTAAATCATTGTTCGACCGTGCTACGGATGCAGTGCAGTTGTCGCTGTTGGATTTACTCGATAGCGAAGGTTCTGGCGTTGAACAAGTTCATAAAAGTTGGGATAAAGCTGTAGAACGGGAAAAAGTCAGCCGCACTCGTTTTGCACAGCGCACTATTAAGCCAGAAGAAGTAGAACAGGAGTTGATTGATTCTGATGAGATTTTGGGCAACGAGCAAGATATAGAAAGATTTGTTATCTCTGTTTGTGCAAGCTTGAATTGCGCTTTAGTCAAGAAGAAATACGGATGGCTGCTGCCAAAACCGCCTGAGTTTCTTGCCTCAGTATTAGGCGATAAACCGCGATCGCTTTCTTTTACAACTCCCACGCCGGAAGGTGTGGAGTATGTAGGACGCAATCATGCCCTAGTAGAAGGTTTGGCGCGTTACATCGTTGAAGATGCTCTAGATAATAGCCAAGAGCCTAAAGCTTCGCGGTGCGGTTTTACGACAACGGATGCCGTACAAAAGCGGACGACTTTATTGTTAATCCGCTTGCGACACCTATTAGATAGTCCCAAACATCAAACATTGCTAGCAGAAGAATGTGCAGTTGTCGGCTTTACTGGTTCGCCGTCAAACCCACTTTGGCTAGATCCTCAAGAAGCAGCATCTTTGTTGCAACAAGCTACTCCTTCAGGCGATGCACCTTTAGCTATCAAACAGATGGAATTGCAGGATGTATTAAGTAGAGTTGGCGAACTAGAACCTGACTTAGAACTATTTGCACTAGAGCGATCGCATCATCTTTCCCAATCCCATCGGCGGGTAAGAGCAATTACCAAAGAAGGGCAAATCCAAGTCAAGCCTCACCTGCCAGTAGATATTTTGGGCGTTTATATCCTCCAGCCAGGAAAACGCCAACAGAGTTAATAAGTTTTTTCCATGCGATCGCGCAAATCTTAAACCTAAATTTTTATACGTAAATATTATGAAAGTAGCGACTACACTTACAGCCGTTCAAATTGCAGGCAACTTAATAGCTCCAGATATGACTTCTTTGGTACTGACGGGAAGTATTAAAGGGCAAGCACCAGAAGATTTTGGGTTGACAAAAACAGACAAACTAGCCGATGAAATTGCTACAGCTTGGGGTGATGCCAAAGCTTACTGGGCGGCATTTAAGCGATCGCTCTCTCGGTTAGCTGCTGACGATTTGGCGACGACAATTACCCGCGAATTGTGGGCTGTACCGCTATTACGCAGTTTTGGCTACAACCCCGTATACACTGCCAAAGCTGAAGTTGTAGAGGGACAAACTTATGCAATTTCCCACCGCGCCGAACCTGGAGAAAATCAGCCCCCGATTCAAATTATCGGTTGTCGGGTAGAGGTAGATTTGCGTCCGCCTAGCGGTATGCCTAGGTTATCTGCACATGGATTAGTGCAAGAGTATCTCAACAAAACAGAACATTTGTGGGCGATCGCAACTAACGGCTTGCGCTGGCGATTGTTGCGCGATTCTTCGCTGATGACTCGCCTTACCTACATTGAGTTCGATCTAGAGCAGATTCTAGAAAGTGAAGACTTTGCCACATTTGGGTTATTTTACCGCCTGTTCCATCGTTCTCGGTTGCCTCAAGGCATGGACGATGCCGATAAGTGTTTGCTGGAATTTTACCACCAGGAGGCGTTGCAACAAGGGGGAAGAGTACGCGATCGCCTGCGTGACGGTGTAGAAGAAGCCTTAAAAACATTAGGTACTGGTTTTCTTCAACATCCCAAAAATGAAAGCCTGCGGCAAAAGTTTGATCGCAGTTACGAATTAACTTACTATCGCCAACTATTGCGGCTAGTTTACCGCCTGCTATTTCTCATGGTGGCAGAGTCGCGGGATTTGTTGTTGATTGGCGAAGACAGCGAAAAGGCAAGAATCTACCGCGAATATTACAGCATCGAACGCCTCAGAGCATTAGCCGAACGTCCCAGATGGCGGCGTGAAGGTTTCCAAGATGTATGGCAAGGTTTGCGCGTAACTTTTCTATTATTTGATGAAAACTGGCGGGGAGAATTATTAGGACTTTCGCCCTTAAACGGCGATCTGTTTGGTTCTAACACGCTATCAGATTTGAGCGATTGTGCAATTGACAACTATGACTTACTGCTAGCAATTCGCCACTTGTCGCTGTATCAAGATAAAGGACAATCGCGCCGAGTAAATTATGCGGTACTAGACGTTGAGGAACTTGGTAGTATATATGAAAGTTTACTAGAATTTCATCCACAAGTAATTCAGCGTCAGGGTATCTATCAATTTGCTTTGGTGTTTGGGAGCGATCGCAAAACTACTGGTTCTTACTACACGCCACCAGAATTAGTAAAACAGTTAATTAAGAGTGCTTTAGAACCTGTAATTGCTGACAAGTTGCAAGCGGCGAAAACTCAACCAGAACAGGAAGCAGCATTACTAAGCTTAAAGGTTTGCGATCCAGCTTGTGGTTCGGGACATTTCCTTTTAGCAGCAGCGCGGCGGATTGGTAAAGAGTTAGCTAAGGTTCGCACAAAAGAAGCGCAGCCAGGACTAGAACCGTTACGCAAAGCTATTCGGGATGTTATTCAGAACTGTATATATGGGGTGGATTTGAACCCATTAGCAGTTGACCTATGCAAAGTAGCCTTATGGATTGAAGGCTTTAATTGCGGGTTGCCACTGAATTTTCTCGATCACCGAATTAAGTGCGGTAATTCTCTTGTGGGGGTGCTGAATTTGGAGTGTTTGAAAGAAGGTATCCCAGATGAAGCTTATAAGGCGGTGACAGGGGATGATAAGTCGCTATCGTCGCGGTACCGCAAGCGAAATAAGAAGGAAAGGGAGACAGATTTACAGGGGCAGCTATCAGTATTTGACCAGTCAAATGATCAGCGATCGCATTATGCTCAAACGGCTAAAAAAGTGGGAGCAATCGCAGAATTTACAACAGGTGATGTCAGGCAAAAGCGAGTCCAGTATCAACAAAGTCGTCAAGATCAAGGTTGGTGGCGTGACTATTCTGCCTGCAATTTGTGGACGGCAGCATTTTTTATGCTTTTGACAGAACA
The DNA here is from genome assembly GCF_000952155.1 of Aliterella atlantica CENA595. GTDB lineage: Bacteria > Cyanobacteriota > Cyanobacteriia > Cyanobacteriales > Chroococcidiopsidaceae > Aliterella > Aliterella atlantica. The sequence continues at coordinate 39,304 of NZ_JYON01000038.1, forward strand.
AAATCTACAATTCTTACCAACAACAGCAGCATTAACTCAGTTATTACGGGGGAATGCGTCTATACAAAAAATAGTGGAAGCAGCCAATAAGCTAGCGCAGGAAAAACACTTTTTCCACTGGGCGTTAGAATTTCCTGAAGTATTTGAGGTGGGTGGGTTTGATTGTGTATTAGGTAATCCACCTTGGGAGATGCTTCAGATTGCAGAACAAGAGTTTTTCGCGTCTCGCGATCCAAGTATTGCACAACTGTCTGGAGAAGCTCGGAAACAGGCTATTAAACAGCTATTTCAAACTAACCCAGTATTAGCACAAGCCTTTGACCTTGCCAAACATGATGCGGATGCTCAAAATAAGTTTTTAAGAGAATCTGCGCGTTTTCCCTTAACAGCTACAGGCAAAATTAATACTTACGCTGTATTTGCTGAAATAACCAGAAAGGTAATTTCGCCTCATGGCAGAGTCGGTGTTATTCTTCCCGTTGGAATTGCCACTGATGACACGACTAAAAAGTATTTTGGTGACTTGATTAAAACTCAATCGCTAGCGAGTCTGATAGGTTTTGAAAATGAGGCTTTCATCTTCCCGTCAGTTCATCATGCTTTTAAATTCTGTATCCTAGCAATTACGGGTAAGAGTGTTAAAAGTAAGCAGCCTGCTTTCACCTTTTTCTGTCGTTATTTCGCAGACATTAACAACCAAAAACGAAATTTTAGTCTAACTTCAGAGGAAATTGCCTTAATTAATCCTAATACCCTCACTTGCCCTACTTTCCGAACTCGTGCTGATGCTGATATGACCAAGAAAATTTATCAGTGTGTGCCTGTCATGGAAAATGAGCGCACAGGTAAAAACCCTTGGGGTGTTTCGTTTAAACAAGGTCTATTTAACATGACTAGCGATAGCGCGTTGTTCAAGAATAAAGCAGGTAAGGGCTTGGTTCCACTTTACGAAGCTAAGATGTTTCATCAGTTCGATCACCGTTATTCAACTTATGAAGGTGCAACGCAAGCTAACTTGAATGCTGGTATATTGCCTCAAGCAACAGACGAAATGAAACAAAATCCCGCTTTTGTTGTTCAACCTCGTTACTGGTTAAATCGTTCTGAATTAGAGAAGCACTTAGGAGATAAGTGGCAAAAATCATGGTTGCTAGGTATTAGAGATATTGCTAGAAATACAGATTCTAGGACTTGTATTGGAAGTTTCCTTCCTTTGATTGCAACATCAGGAATGAATATAGTATTTTTGCAAGTAAGAAACAATCAGCTAGTAACCTGTTTTTATTCTAACTTGCAGAGTTTAGTGTTTGATTATGTGGTTAGACAAAAAGTTGGAGGGACACATCTTAGCCACAACTACTTAAAACAACTCCCTGTAATTCCTCCAGAAGCATACACCCAAAGTGCCATCAAATTTATTAGTAGCCGCGTTCTCGAATTAGTTTACACTGCCTGGGATATGCAACCCTTCGCTCAAGATATGGGATATGACGGAGAACCCTTTATTTGGAATCCAAACAGACGAGCATTATTGAGAGCAGAATTAGACGCATACTATGCCAAACTCTACGGACTGACCCGCGACGAACTGCGATATATTTTAGACCCTGCTGATGTCTACGGTGCAGATTTTCCTAGCGAGACATTCCGCGTATTAAAGAACAACGAAATCAAACAATTTGGTGAGTATCGCACTCAGCGATTGGTGCTAGAGGCATGGGATAAGATGTTTAAGTAAGTACAAAGGTACTTATCAGAATTTATCAACGTGACGAATGTACGTATTGGAACAGCTTAGAGAGATTTTCGGTAACGAGGTTGTGGAATACCTCGTTAACAAGAACAGAGGCGGAAGTAGTGGAGCAAAAGGTAATACGTACGAAAACTTTTTCGCTGTTTATCAAATAGCTCTACTATCACAATCTGTCATCGAAAGTGGTAAGGAAATTCAACTTTCTAGCCAGATTCTTGCTTTTGTTGACGACTTGATCGTTGATTGCCAAGATGAAACTCCTCTCCAGCATTATCAACTCAAAAATAGTAAGAATGAAGCTTGGGGACAAGGACTTAAAAGTACATCTGATGACTTTCAAAAGCAATACAAACTTAATAAAACTATATCAAGAGAGTCACAGCTTGTCTTGGTAGTTTCTCACCCGATTCTCAAAAATAACCTAGAATCTAATATTCCTACAGCTATTAAGGAATATACTCAAGTAATTGATTTCCCCTACGATGGGGAGCTAGTCAAGTTAATTGCGAAAGAACCTAAGTTTCGACAAGCTATAGAGTATCTATGTGCTTTTGATAATCCTGCCCCAGATAAGATTGAATGTGTAGCAACAGTGCTACTGGGTGCTTGGGTTTCTAGCGCTAAGTCACAAGTATCTGTGATGGACATATTAAAAAAAGCTCAAAACTCATCTCCCTGCTATATCCGTTCCTTTAGTCAAGAATTGCAGCTAGACTCTGAAGTTACACAGATTCTAGGTAAAATTCCCGATTTCCAATATAATTTGACAAAGGGTTTCTTACATTGGGAGTTCAAAAATGGACTTATGGAGGGTGATTTGTCTCATAGCATTGAAACACCTCAGTTTAGGAAAATCCAAGAACTTATTAAGACTAAACGCCCTACGTGCTTTGAGGAACTTGAGGACTTCTTGATATGACAAGAATCTACTCAAATCTTGCAAATGAAAGTGTCCGAGTTTTACTAGATACTCTGACTGATAAAAGTGTTGCGCCAGATATCTACCAAAAAACTATGACGAAGGTTGGTATGCATCTAGGCGATGCTATCTTATCTCAAATTGGTGACGTGCATTGTAATGTTTACCTTGCTTGCACTGTTGAAGATGCTGATTTTCTTGCCCAAGGTATGCTTGTAAGTCTAGAAAAACAGCTTAAAACAGTTGCCTTTGCTTGTTTTTGGAATCAGCGTTTTTCTCCTTTTGATATCGAAGACCTAAAAATTGCACCGATTTTAAGGAAATACCAAGAACCTGCCAGCCCGTCTGTCAATTACTTAATTATTATAAAATCAATCATTTCTGGCGCTTGTGTAGTTAGGACAAACCTTACAGACTTAATTCAAAAAATCGATCCTGAGAAGATATTTATAGTAGCTCCAGTCATGTACGTTCAAGCAGAAGAAAAGCTTAAAAATAGTTTTGAGAAAGATATCTACGACAAGTTTAGGTTTTTCTTTTTCGCTAAAGATGACGAACGCACTTCTGAAGGTGAAGTGTTACCTGGAATTGGTGGTGATGTATATGAGCGACTTGGCTTCGATGGACAAGAGGAAAAAAATAAATATATTCCTGAACTTGTCAAAGCTAGACGTTCTAAAATTAAACTCGGCTAAAATTGCATTAGAATATTGATTCATCGTATATGCTCTCGCGGCTGACAGCATAATCAGACAGAAGTGTCGTATTTCGGTCATGGTTTTGCGCCCACTCACGAAAAGCACGCGATCTCTCTTCTGGAGTCGTTTTATATGCAGGAGTCCCTTTCAATTTTCTCAACCGCTCAACCATACTATCAAGGTGAGGCTTAATTTGCTCAGGAGTAAGCTTCGTTATCTTAACAAGCACTTGAGTAATTACTTCAAAGTCTTCATTAACTTCAATATTTTGACTATTTTCAGCAATTCTGTTCTGTGTCATATCTCTGTCCTTCATGAAGAAATTTATATTGAGCTAGTCCTGATTGCTATTTTGACAAATCTGATGCCAAAAGTGAGAAAGGCTAGACATTCTGTTTCCTGACAAATGACCGACTGATACTTAAAACCGATGCCTATGACAGTATCCTACAGAATAAAAAATAATTTTTAATAGGCGATGAACCCATTTGCTACCCAATTAGGCAATACAGTAATCAAATTCTGCGATTTATCCGCTCAACTTGGGCATCCTAATACAGAAACCAAGCGATCGCCTGCACTAAAACTTCTGTATGCCTGACGTTTCTAACCAACCTGCCCTAGATATTTTCCAGTTTCGTAATGAGGTTATTGGCGACTACCGCCGCTATATTGAAAGTTTCCTCAAAATCAGCGACCCCAAAGTTAAGGAATTTGTTACCAAAGAACTAGAGCAGGGAAAGCTATGGAGCGATCCTTTAGTGCAGCTAAACCCCACTTATAAAAAAGGGGCAACTGTAACTCAATTAGTACAACAGGGAGTTCTGCATCCAGAATGCGATCGCTATTTCTCCAAAAACGGTAAACCTTTTCACTTCCACCACCATCAAGAACAAGCCTTTTTAGCCGCCCAACGCCAAGAACC
>NZ_JYON01000007.1 GCF_000952155.1 Aliterella atlantica CENA595
AATAACTTCCATTCCAAGTCGCTCAACCCCTCAAACCTACCTGCCATTTTCCTTCTTCTTTGTTCTGTCTATTTCTCCTTTACGTTGATTCTAGCTCAGATTTTTATATTAGTGGGATAGGCTCATATTCTAGATACAGACCACTTGAGTTTGTATGGACGCAATCATCCACAAGTCATTGCTCAATTACAAGCAAATTCTGAACAAATAGCAACAACCGCAATTAATGTTGAAGAGCAAGTAAAAAGGCGTTTAGCACAGGTAGCGGAAGCAAAATCAAAAGATGGGTCGGCGTTAACGAATGCATATCAACGTTTGGTAGAGACAATAATGCTGCTGTCTGAATTCCAGGTACTTAAATACAATGCCGAGTCTTGTGCAATTTATCAATCGCTCAAGGCTCAACGGATTAAAGTAGGGACACAAGACCTACGTATTGCCTCAATCACTTTGGCTCACAATGGAATTCTTGTAACTATAAATTTGCAAGACTTTAACCAAGTGCCTAACTTGATAACTCAAAAATGGTCGATTTAAATACTTTTTAGGCTCTTATACTAAGATAGCGATCGCTTTTATCCAAACATACATCAACAAAAAAGCGCCTGTATATACAACAACTCACTCGCTCAAGGTGTGCGTTCGGCTAATAGGCTATCTAATCGATTGGCGTATCCAGTCAATTCTACATAGCCTTTCCCGCGTAACGGCTGTTGTTGCCAACTACCTGTAAACGCTACCGCACCCTCCCAATATGTCGCAGTAGAAGTATTTAACTCCTGATCTGCAAGCATCGATTTTCCCTGCACTGTCAAATTTAACTTGGGAATTTCAATCTGCCATTTTGCCGGATAAACGGCTTTACTCTTGGTGCTTTTCCAAGTATTTAGTACATTCACCGTCCAATCTTGAGCGCTTAGTGGCTGTGTCGTACCATCGGCGGCAATAAAAGTTCCAGCCGAGGTTGATTCTAGCGTTCCATCTTCACGGCGTAATAGATAGAGCATCAAAGCTGCTCCATTATCAAACTGCATAGAAAACCAATCCCAGCCTATTGTTCCTGCTGTTAAGGCACTGGTTGAATATTCATGGTCTTTCCAACTAATTCCATTTACGGTGTAGATTTTGTTATTTATCGTTAGCGTTCCCGTTGTCGGCTGTTGTACCAAAGAATAGTAATAGGACGCATTTCCAGGCTCGTATCCTTTCACGCTCAAGCCGCGATCGCCTTGTAAAATTGGCGGTAAATTTTGACTTACGACTAAATCCAGCGCGGTATCTACCGCTTTGGCTTGCAGGCGCACTTTACCTGGCTCTAGTTCGGTTGCTGACCAATCTTGCAGCCAAACATGATACGGCATACTTTCTGCACCAGCAAGCTCGATATTTGCGCGACTAAATCGCTCGGATGAGTAAAAGTGTCGATCTTGAATATCGCTAACTGTAAAGTGTGCCGAATAAATCTGATTGCTCCGCAATTGGGAAAGTGTAATTTCTGGCTGCGATGTTAATGCTTGCCGAAAAAACGTCAGTTGAAAGCCAAATGGACGACCTTCTTGAGTTGCTAAGTTTCCCGTGTAGTACCACCACTCAGTTTGATACTCATTGTGAGGTCCAAAATCTGCGGGAAAATGCCATTCTCGCGGTGTCATGGCTTTGCGAAAACCAGTAGAACTTGCAGGCAAATCTAACCACTCTAATTGAGTGCTACTTGCCCAAACTGGTTGCTGCACAAATAAAGAAATACAAAAAACAAACAGAATCAATATAAATCTCATTCTTGTCGCACCGCAGTTGCAATATTCATTCTTCCCAAGCGAAACGCTGGATACATTCCAGCTAGCAATGCGGCAACGATCGCCACCAACAATGCTTGAGCGAAATATCGCCCTTCCAGCGCCATTTGTAATGTCCAACCAAACGATCGCACGTTAATGACATAAATCAAAATCCATGCCAACGCATACCCCAAGGGCATAGCAAATATTCCTGCCATCGCCCCCATCAACCCAGTTTCTAGTAGCGTCAAGGCTCCCAACTGGCGCGGTGTCATGCCAATCGCCCGCAGAATGCCGATTTCGCGCGTTCTTTCTAGCTGCAAACTCATCAATGTACTGAGAACGCCAATAAATGCCACTACAACCGCCAGCAAGCGCAACGCATCGGTGATAGCGAATGTGCGATCGAATATCTCTAACGATCCTTGTCGCAATGTCACATTTGACTGTACAGACAGGCTTTGTCGCTCTCTAAATCTCTCGCGAATCGCTTCAACCACAGTTTCCACATCTACATTTGGCTGCACGAATAACCCCAACGAAGCAATGCTAGCATCATGCCAAAACTGCTCGTATAAATCGTTGTCGAGAATAACTGTGCCGCGATCGGATGAGTAATCGTAGTAAACTGCCAAAATGGGAAACGTGCGATCGCCTTCGGGTGTTAGCAGCGTAATTGTTTCGGGTGGTTCAGAAACGTTTTCCCGCAAAAGCAAGGCTTCGGAAACGATCGCACCTCTACCTGCATCCAGAGCATTCCAAGGATCTTTGCCAATGTCAGGGCGAATCCAGGCATAAGGACGTTTGCCTTGAGATACATCCCCATCGGCAACAATTAGCTTAACTTGCTTGTTGTAATCTACTACCTGCACGTCTGCATCGTTGTACGTCACGGCTTTAGCAATACCTGGAAATGTCTCTATTTCTTGGACAATTGACGGCTCAATTTTGCCTAATACGCGATTTGCAGTTGTAGTAGGCGGCGAAACATAAATATCTGCTTGCAAAGTTTGATCCAACCACTGCACCACAGTACCGCGAAACGAACCAACCATAATCGACACGCCAACAATGACAGAAACAGAAACCATCAATGCAGCGATCGCGACAGACGTGCGACTGAGCGATCGCAAAATATCGCGTGGCGCTAACTTGCCAAAAATCCCCAGCGTTTGCTGTCCAATTGCTGCCAATCCCTGCATCAGTATGGTTATTAACGGCGGTGTCAGAAGTGCTGCACCTAATAACACTGCAAATAAGCCCCCAAATGCTGCGATTAAGCCGCCAGATTGCCACCTTAATAAGCCAATTCCAGCTGCGGTTATGCCCAACCACGCGATCGCTAAAATAGGCAGTAGCGATCGCACTTTACTTTCCAAAGTCGATCTTTGCAGCGTCAAACTAGGAGTTGAATTCATTGCCTCAATTGCAGGCAATGCTGATGCTAGCAGTGCAGAGGCGATGCCGATAATTAATCCTTTGGCAATTGTTAGGTTAGACAAGGTGACTTGCTGGACGGTGACAATAAAGTAAAAGTCGTTGATAGTTTGGGTGATTAAGCCGACAATGCTGCGCCCCAGCACAATGCCTAAACCGACACCAATAATTGAGCCGACAATACTAAAAATCGCTGCTTCAGCCAAAATCAGTGTAAATAGCTGGCGTTGAGTAACGCCAATACAACGCAAAATACCAAACAACGGGCGACGCTGCACGACGCTAAAAGTAACAGTGTTATAAATTAAAAACATTCCCACTACCAACGCCAGCAAACTTAGAGCCGTCAAATTTAACTCAAACGCTGCTGTCATTTGTTGGACTGCGTTCTTTTGTGCCTCAGCGGTTTCTATCTGAATTCCCGATGGTAAGGTGCTAGCGATCGCATCTAAATCTTCACTTTGGCGCACAATCAAATCAATATGGCTCAAGCGTCTGACTTGTCCTAATATCTCCTGCGCCGTAGCAATATCCGCGAACAGAAAATTGCTCAACGCGCGGCGATTGAGGGCATCGCTAGTTGCAACTGTTCCTACTAATTTGACTGTTTTTGCTTGCCCAGCAATGTCTAGGTGGAGTGGATCGCCCAAATGCACGTTATAGCGATCGGCAGTTTCTTTTGCCAGCACGATCGCATTTGGCTCGCTCAAAAATCTGACAAATCCATTGCCGCTACTGCCTACATCATCGAAGTAGCCCCGAAACGGCGATTCTGCAAATAAATCTACACCAACTAAGCGCAATGGCTGACTGCCTAATTCATTTACTTTGGCATAACCTTCGACGATGGGGACGGCATCGATCTGGCTAAATTGACGCTTAATTTGGGCGTAAACTGTTTCATCAATTCCAGTTGGTGCGATCGCGACAATCCGATGGGTAGCTTTTCCAGTAATCGCGTCGGTGGAAAGGGAAAATGCTCTTTGTGCAGAACCGTTGGCTAAATCGATTGACACCATCATCGCCACGCCGAGGGCAATGCCCAGAACGCAGAGAATATAAGGTAAAGGGCGGAGTTTGAGCCTTTGCCAAGCAAGTCGCCACAACGGGCGATTAGAAGTAATGGCGGTGGGAGAAGTTGATATCATAGCTGATTTTTTCACGCAGCAACTTCAGTTAGCTTGTCAGGCTCGATAGCCACTGGTATTAGTTGCCCATCTTGCACCCGCAGCACACGATCGGCGAATTTGGCAATCTCTGGATTATGAGTTGCCATAATTAACGTTTTCCCTGTTTTGCGCGTCAAGTCTAGTAATATTTGCAGCACTTTTTTACCTGTTTCTGCATCCAAATTTCCAGTTGGTTCGTCAGCTAACACAAGTTGCGGATTGTGAGCGAGGGCGCGGGCGATCGCTACGCGCTGCTGTTGTCCGCCCGACAGCTTATCGGGAAATGTATTTTGGCGATCGCCCAATTCTACTTGTTCTAACAGTCTGAGTGCGGATGCTTGCGCTGCTTTGGTCGATTTTCCTGCAAGTTCCTGCGGCAACGTGATATTTTCTAAAACGGTGAGCGTGGCAATCAAGTTAAAAAATTGAAACACAAAACCGATGCGATCTCGACGCAATAGCGTGCGCGATCGCTCGTTCATTTCGGCGATCGCTAGCCCGTTAATCTTAATTACGCCGCGATCGGGTTGGTCAATTCCGCTGAGGAGATTGAGCAATGTGCTTTTACCACTACCACTATTTCCCAATAGCACAATAAATTCTCCAGGTAAGATTGTCAGCGACACTCTGTCTAACACTGTGCGCTGCGTTTCGCCTTCTTGAAACGTCTTACTGAGGTGTTCTAACTCTACTAAAGCGCCTTCTTTGTTTGCTGTTTCCTGCTCGCTGCCCACTCAAGCACCTCTATTCACTAATTCATAAATCTTAATTAAAATTGCTCAAAGATTCATCGGTAGTGAGTCAAGTTAAGGAAGAATGGATTTCAAGGTTCTATACATAAATGAAAAACTTGGTGAAGTTCAAAAATCCTGTGGGCGAATGGTCTGAACTTGGCTGTAAAACTTCGCCGCTTTGCCACAATCAACCGTTTAACGTTGTTTAATAAGCAGTTAAGTTGCTGCTCGTAACTATTCAAACTTTTGCAGACTTCTCAAGCTTAATATCGAACTAACAGGTCAAATGATTCAATCGCATAAAATTACAGTTTTAGCAATTGGTTCAACCGGAGATATCTACCCGTACTGTGCGTTGGCTTTAGGATTGCAGCAAGCTGGGCATCAAGTTACAGTTGCGACAAATTATAACTTTGAAAATTTTGTGCGTGGTTTAGGTCTAGATTTTGCGGCGATCGCTGGAGATTATCGCCTCTTGCTAAGTTCAGAATCAGGACAGAAGATACTGCAAGGCGAAACTGCCAAGTTAATTGAAGATGACTTATTAAAACAGCAAATGAACGATGCGCTGGCTGCGGCTGAAGGAACAGAGGTCTTGATTTTTAATCATTTGGCAATTTGGGGATATCATGTTGCGGAACGATTAGAGGTTCCCACTTTTCTAGCTTCAACAATTCCCCTCAGTGCTACTCGGAGTTTCCCTTTTCTCAAATTTAGTGAAGAACCCAAGGCGAATCTAGCCAAAGGTTGGCTCAACTATAGCAGCTATATTTTGATAGAACTTTTATCGACATGGCAAGGTCGCGCAGTTACTAACAGCGTTAGAAAAGCATGGGGCTTGCCAAAACTGCCAGCACTCGGTCCACGCTTTAGACGCGATCGCCCCCGCTATCTCTCTTTTTTGCCTATCCTGTATGGAGTTAGCCCGTCTCTTGTCAGCAAACCTAAAGACTGGAGTAGTTCAATTTACCTAACTGGGGTGTGGTTTCTCGATCGCTTAGAACACTACGAACCTCCCGCCGCCCTCACTCAATTTTTAGACGCTGGAGAAACACCTATTTGCGTTGGCTTTGGCAGTATGATTGATGCAAGTTCTGAAGTATTAACCAACATTGTGCTAGCAGCACTTTTAGCATCAAAGCAACGTGCAGTTATTCTTTCGGGTTGGGGTGGACTAGGAAAAATAAAAATTCCCGACGATCTAAAAGCACAAATCTTTATCGTTGATGCAGTTCCCCATAGTTGGTTATTTTCCCAAGTAAAAGCGGTTGTGTATCACGGGGGTTCAGGCACAACGGCGGCTGTGTGCCGCGCTGGGATTCCTGCCGTAGTTGTTCCTTATTTCGCAGATCAAGCTGGATGGGCTAATCGTTTGTATCGGCTTGGAGTCAGTCCAAAACCAATTCCTAGAAAACAATTGACAGTTGAATCACTCGCAGATGCAATTAAAGTCGCTACCAGCGATACACAGATGCAACAAAAAGCCGCTTTGCTCGGTCGGAAAATTAGCAGTGAAAATGGTGTAGAGCAAGCTGTGGCAATCGTTCATCAATACTTGCAGAACCAGTGAATTTGTAGCGATCGCAACTAAAAATAGACTTTTTGCAAAAGTAGGCAACGCTCTGTAAATTAGCAATCCATCTTCTCCTCTGCTCCCCTGCTCCCCTTGCTTCCTTGTCCGTTGAAATTAATGGACTTATCCAAGAGGTCTACTCTCTTTTGCTATCCCTCTATTTGATGGGGTAAAACGCTAGCCTCGAACCAATAATTGATAAATAGCTGCACAGTCCAAATTAGCCTTGTAGTATCGATGGGCTTAACAATGTAACCATTGACACCCTTTTGGTAGCAAGTTTCCACATCTGTCGGATTAGACGATGTAGTAAAAACTACAATCGGAATTAATTGTAAGTCCCGGTCCTGCTTTACATTCCATAAAACTTCTCGTCCGTCCATTCCTGGCAAATTGAGATCGAGCAAAATCATTGCTGGGCGCGGTGCTTTGCTAGCATCTACATACTTACCTGTATGGTAGAGAAAGTCTAATGCATCCTCCCCATCACAGCAGCGGTAAATCGGATTTGTAATTGACGATTTGCGGGCGACGCGCACGAAGGCTACAAAATCTTCATCGCTGTCTTCAATCACTAACAATGACTCAGCAAGATTTGGTGTCATGAATTAGCTCAAGCTTGCAAGGTAAAGTAAAACGTACTACCTCGTCCGTAGGTAGATTCTACCCAAATTTTACCGCCATGACGCTCGACAATTTTTTTAACAATAGTTAAGCCCGCACCCGTACCGCCTCCGTATTGATTTTGCCCGTGTAGACGCTTAAAGATGCGAAATATACTATCTAGGTAACGTTCTTTGATGCCAATACCGTTGTCGCGGACGTAGAAAACTATAGGCGATTCTGTTTCGGCATCGAGGTAGCCAATCTCTACCCATTTTTGCGGGCGATCGCTATACTTGATTGCGTTACTTATTAAGTTACTAAATACTTCTGTTACCTGGACGCGATCGCAATTTATTATCGGTAGCGCTCTGGGAATATCAATTTTGGCGCTTGTCTCTTCAATCCGAGCGCTTAATAAATCTAAAACTTGTTGCACAACTATATTCAAGTCAGTGGCAGAAATTGCTAATTCTACTCTTCCCAACCGCGAAAAATGCAATAGCGAATTGATCAAGTCTTCCATGCGCTGAGTTAAGCGTACCAAGGTTTGCAACTTAGATACGCCTTCCTCGTTCAAAATCTGAGCGTAGTCTTCAATGAGAAAATTAGAGTAGTTATGTATGCCCCGAAGCGGCTCTTTTAAGTCATGGGAAGCAATATAAGCAAAGGCATCTAGTTCTGTATTGCTGCGTTCTAATTCGATATTGATTTTTGCTAATTCATCAGCTTGGCGGAGTACGATACTGACAATTGCGCCTCTTAATTCCAAAACTGCCTCAAGTTCGCATGGTTTCCAAGGCAAAGATTTAGCTCTAACTGTTTCTTGCCACAATTCAAATGACTTGCGCGGCGTTAGTCGCAATCCCCCGTCTTCATCTACTTCAAGGGGTTTGTGGGGATTTCCACCCCAATTAACTGTCTGGACTACTTCTGGGCGGAACCATAAAATATAGTTTCTATTTACTCTCGATATGGCTAAGGCTATTAATCCGCTAGCAACATCACTGTATTCTGCTGCAACTGGATAAACTTGAGATAGAGCATTGGTATGAAATAAATTGTCTTGTTTGGTTTCTATCCACTGCATTAAGTCGCGCAGTTGCTCTGGATTTGGGGTTTTGCCTGCAACACAAAATTCATCATCCCAGCAAATTGCTACCCCTTGAGCGCCAGCTAGTTCTAATAAATTTTCTTTGAGTGCTACTAAGCCATCAAACAAATTATTTTGCAGTCCGATTGATTCGATAAATTTTGACATTATCGATTTCAATTTCATTTTATAGTCGAGGTCTTGGTTTTCTTCTTTTGCTACCAATTGCATCGACATAACTTTACCTAAAAACTCGCAAGCTGTCCGCACTTCATAACTAATATATTTGGGTTCTTGATGGTGGCAAGCAATTAATCCCCATAGTTGCTTATCTTTCATTAGGGACACGCACATAGAAGCCCGCACGCCCATATTTTGCAGGTATTCAATATGTATTGGCGAGACGCTTCTTAGCACTGCTAGGCTTAAATCTACGGGGCTGTTATTAACTGGATTTAACTGCGGAATAATTTTTACACTTTGATAATTAACATCAGGGATCAAACGCAGCCAGTTAAGAGTATATAATTGTTTTGCCTGTTCGGGAATATCTGTTGCTGGGTAGTGCAATCCTAGATAAGGTTTTATGTCCGATCGCTTGTCTTCCGCAACTACGCAGCCTGCTCCGTCTGCATCTAGTTGATAAACCATAACGCGATCGTACTGCGTTAATTTACGAATTTCTTTAACAATATCTTGACAAATCTGCTCTATGTTTGTTGCGCTTTGCAATTTATCAATAGTGCTTTTAACATAACTGTAAAATTTATAAAATTCGGTATGATTTTCTGTTTTAGCTGGCTCTAATTCTAAAATTAGATTGCTATCAAATTTGTGAATAATCCCATCAAAGAAGCTAGTTTTATTTTGAGCTTCAATAGCTATCTTTAACGGATTAACGTTTTCAAAATCTGCCTGTAAAAATTGATAAATTGCCTGAATTTGCTGTTTGCCAAGTAAATCTACTAATGCAGTGTTAACTAATTGTTCTGGCGATCGCCCTAGCAGCAAGTCAGAATTAGCACTAACTTGAATGATTTTTAATTCTGGCTCCTGCAAAACTAGCAGCACCCCATGCGGTTGAATAAGTCCAGGAATGTGGATAGGTTCGCGATCGCAATTTGTCAGATCGATTGTTTCTGTGGCGATCGCTTGATTGTCATTCATTGGTAAAGATGGCGCGGCTACTTGCAGGTTAGTTCTAAATTATAAGTTGCCATCAAACTAGCAATTGCATTAACTAATTCTGATGACTCCACTGGTTTAGTGATATGGCTTTGAAAGCCAGCAGTTATTGACTTTTGGCGATCTTCTTCCTTAGCAAAAGCACTAACAGCAATCGCACCTATTGGTCTATTTAACGTAAGTTCTCTAATTCGACGTAGCAGTGTATAACCATCCATTTCTGGCATGGAAATGTCGCTGACGAGAATATCTGGCTGAAATTGCACTAAAACTGCTAATGCTGCTTCTCCAGATTCAGCAGTTTTAACTGTGCTGCCAGCTTCTTCCAGGGTAAAGGCAATAAATTCTAGACTATCAAAATTATCATCTACAACCAAAATCCGAACGCCAGTTAAAGGAGATGACATTTGATTTTCTAATTCTGCTGGCGTAATAGTTGAATTAGTTGAGGTAAGGATAGGTAATGTAACCGTAAATATTGCTCCTAATCCTACGCCAGGACTGTCAGCAAAAATCGTTCCGCCATGTAACTCTACTAAATGACTGGCGATCGCCAGCCCTAATCCTAACCCATCTTTAGCGCGATTTGTCGAGCTATCGGCACGACGAAAACGCTCGAATACATAGGGTAAAAACTCAGGCGCGATGCCTTTACCCGTGTCCTTTACTTGAATTTGAGCGTAGGAACCATCTGTATGCAGAGAAATTTCTACTTGCCCCCGCTCTGGAGTGAACTTAATGGCATTTGTAACTAAATTGGTAATAATTTGCTGCAAGCGGCTAAGATCGCCCCATACTTGCACCTGGCTATATTCAATTTGGGAGCTAAGTTGAATCTGTTTGGCTTGCGCCATCAAACTCATGCTATCAATAGTATTTTCTAGCAACGTAGCTAATTGTACGGGAGCCATAGTTAGCTGCAAGTTGCCGCGAATCATCCGCGAAACATCGAGCAAATCTTCAATCAACTGCACTTGAGTTTGAGCGTTCCTTTCAATAGTTTCCAGCGCCCGTTCGGTAGTTACCCGATCGAATTTGCGTGTCCGCAGTAACTTTGCCCAGCCCAAAATTGCATTCAAAGGCGATCTTAGTTCGTGAGATACCACTGCCAAAAACTCGTCTTTACTGCGGTTGGCGGCTTCTGCTTCTGCCCGTGCTGCTTGTTCTTTTGCTAGTAAAACTTCCCGTTCTTGCTTCAAATGCTTTTGTTCGCTGATATCTAATACAAAAGCCACACCGCGATCTGGGTATCCTGGCAAAAAAGCACAGCCGATTAAAATTGGTAGCCGCGTACCATCTTTGCAAATATACTCTTTTTCTATCGGATGGTAACAACCTGTAGATTGCATCTCGAACTTATTTGCTTCTATTTCCTGATATTCTGGCGGGGTAATATCGTCGAAGAAGATTTTGCCTGCTTGCATTTCGGCGCGACTGTAGCCTGTCATGCGGATAAAAGCATCGTTGGCATCAGTAATTTGACCTGCCATATTCCAGAACACAATCCCCATCAAGTCAGACTCAAATAAGCCTCTAAATAATGCTTCGTTTTCTTGCAAAGCTGTTTCAGTTTGCTTGCGCTTAGTGATGTCCAAATCGACACCAGCCATCCGCAAGGGTTGCCCGCCATCATCGTAAAATACCTGTCCTTTGCTCTGCGCCCAGCGAATTTGACCGTTAGGGTAAACAATCCGAAATTCAATGTTGTATTCTGCTTTTGTATCTACAGAGTGCTTGATTGCTGCTAAGACGCGATCGCAATCTTCAGGGTGCAACCTAGAGACGAACATCTCGAAAGAACTATCAAACTCTCCTGGAGCTAATCCAAATAAGGCTTCCATGTTCGCCGACCATTGAATTTGACCTGTTTGGATGTTCCAGTTCCAAGTTCCCATTTGGGCGGCTTCTAGAGCTAGGCGCAGCCCTGCTTCGCTCTCGCGCAAGCTTGCTTCTGCTTTCAACCGCTCTTGAAGTTGGCTAGAAACTTGGCTAAATAAGTCGGCTTGCTGAATGGCAATTCCTACTTGCGTTGCTAATTGTTGCAGCAGTTCGATTTCAATTGATTCCCACTTTCTAGGTGCAGAGCATTGATTGGCAACTAATAAACCCCACAATACTTCGCCTTGCAATATCGGTACTACTAGATTTGCTTTGATTTGAAATTGAGCGAGCATTTCTACGTGGCAGGGCGCTAGATTAGCTGCGTATACATCTGTTACAGCTTGAATGCGCCCTTGGCGATAGTCTTCACCTTTGGTTTGGCTAAAATACGTATCTTCAATTACAGCATCTTTGAGAACCCGCCATCCTTGTTCTACTGCTTCTACAACTACAGTTCCGCTCCAGTCAGGGGCAAAGCGATAAATAAATACGCGATCGCATCCTAAAAATTTCCGCACTCCAACAACAGTAGTCTCAAGGGCTATTTCTAAATCTAACGATTGCCTTACTCGCTGGGCGAGTTCATTTACTAGCCGTTCGCGTTCTGTTTGCTGTTGCAGGGCTATTTCTGCTTTTTGCCGCTCTTTTAATTCGTTTTGAACTTTTTGGTAGAGTTCTGACTGCCCAATGGCAATACTAATGCTAGTTGATAGCTGCTGGATCAATTCTATTTCTAACTGTTGCCACTGGCGCGGCGCGGCGCAATGATGAGCGATAATTAATCCCCACAAGACTTCGCCTTGAATTAGGGGTGCAACCAAGCAAGCTCTCACTTGAAACTGTTGCAGTAGCTCGACATAACATGGATCGATGTCAGGGGCGTAGATATCTGTTTTTGTGGAAATTTGTCCTTGGCGGTAGTTTTCAATATAGCGATCGGCAAAGCATGGATCGTAAAAGTTTGATGATAAGAGACTTCGCCACCCTTCACCCACAGATTCAACTATTGCTGTACCGCCTCCATCTGCTTGCACTTGAAAAATAATGACGCGATCGGTATGCAAAAATTGGCGAATTTCGGTTACAGTCGTTTGCAATACTGCCTCTAAGTCGAGCGAGGCGCGAATTTGCTGGGCTATTTGGGTAATAATTCTTTCTTGCTCGATTTGTTGCTTTCTGTCTGCTGCAGCTTGTTCGCGTTCTGTAACGTCTCGCCAAGAAACGATCACTCCGCGATCTAATTTGCTTGCCCGTAGATCGTAAAATTTAGTTAAATAGCGATCGCCGAACTTATCGCTATAAATTAGCGCTTCTTTAATTAATGGCTCGCCTGTTTCCACTACCTGACAGTATTGGGCAAATAATCCGCTTTGATAGTGGGCTGGTAGCAGTTCTCCTAAGCTTTGCCCGATCTGCTCTTTACTCATGCAATTGCTTTCTAGGGCTGCGGCGTTGAGGTAGTCGATGCGAAAGTCTACAATTTCTTCACCTTCATTTCTCACAGCAGAATAAATGCCAAAGCAGTCAAGCATATTTTCTACCGACGTGCGGAAGCGAGCTTCACTGCGTTGCAATTTTTGCCGCAACCTGTAGTTTTCGATCGCATTGCGTACTGCTAGCTGCAAGCGATCGCTTGTTATATGATTTTTGACTAAATAATCTTCTGCGCCGTTTTTAATTGCTTGGGCTGCTACTTCTTCGTTTCCTTGCCCTGTAATCATAATTACTGGGGGAGTGCGATCGCCTACTTGCTCTTTTAATTCACCCAGAAATTCTAATCCATCTAAATCTGGCAATCCAAAATCTAGCAATATTCCATCTACAGCTTGCTCTTGACATAATGCTAGCCCACCTGCTGCTGACTCTTTTTCCACGATTGTGTAGGTAAATTCTGCATCTGCTAGCAGATACCGTTTATAAACTTCTCGATCTGGAGGAAAATCATCAACAATCAAAACGGTGCGGTGTTGCTTGGTCATTGCATCCTACAAACTGTTTAGTATGTGCTGTCAGGTTTTAGCAATTAGGTATTTCGTTAACTACGAACAAACAGCTATTTTGCTAAAAGCTAACAATCTAATAGCGCCTCCTCAATGAGTAGCGATTTTTTAATCTTGTTTTCCCAATATACTCGATCGCTATAGTCTCTTTGAAGTCGCTATTGCTTCTTCAAACTTATTTAATATTTACTGCAACCTTTAGTTCCCAGCATTTTTAACTAAAGCTTTTCACACGGTAGCTAGCAGTTCATCATAGCGACGTACTTCCACAAGCTTATTTTGTCCGTCTACCAAAACGACTGTCGGGCAGTAAGTTTGGAGTTCTTCACTGCTAAACTGAGCGTAAGTCATAATGATTATGCGATCGCCAGGCATTCCCAGTCTTGCTGCTGCTCCATTTAATTCTATAGCTCTAGAGTTTGCTGGAGATGCGATCGCATAGGTAATTAATCGTTCTCCATTCGCTACATTGACTACTTGCACTTGCTCGTAAGGTAAAATTCCTGCAGCATCTAATAAAGTGCGATCGATGCTGATGCTACCTACATAGTTCAGATTCGCCGCTGTCAGAGTGCAACTATGAATTTTGGCTGCCAAAAATGTACGATGCATAGAGTAGTTTTGATTTTTGAGTTTTAAGTTGTTGATTTACTAGCTCGTTACTTTACTCAAGGGACAAAAAGGGGAAGAGTTAACAGTGACCAGTTACCAGTTACCAGTTACCAGTTAAGAACTAATAGCTAGTGACTGTTAATTGTCCGAGCTACTAACTATCTCACCATCAGCAGTTCTTAGCTATCAGCTACTTAGAAAAGAGTATTTTCCTATTTCTCTTTTACCTGGTCACTGGTCACTGGTCACTGGTCACTGTTAACTCCCCTAGCTATTTTTTAGTGTAGGCTAAATTTCCCGCAATCTTATGTAGTTTCTGAGTCTGAATCGCGTCCTTGTTCGCTACCTGCTTGGATGCACTTTTCTACCAAAGGCATAACTTCTTCTACATCTAGCCAACCGCGAATTTCTGTTACCTTTTTCTCCAAGTTTTTGTAACTGCGGAAAAACTCGGCAATTTCGTTTAAGCGGTGCGGTGCTACATCTTTGAGAGAATGAACGTGAGCGTAACGCGGATCTTTGTCAGGAACGCAGAGAATTTTTTCATCGCGATCGCCACCATCGATCATTTCTAACATACCGATTGGTCGCGCGGCAATTACGCAGCCTGGAAATGTTGGCTCGTCCATCAATACCATACCATCAAGCGGATCGCCATCATCAGCCAAAGTATTCGGCACGAAGCCGTAATCGTAAGGGTATTGCACTGATGAGTAAAGCACTCGATCTAAAGCAAAGGCTTGTAAATCTTTATCGTACTCGTACTTATTTTTGCTACCAGCAGCAATCTCAATCAAGACATTAATTAAACCTGGTTTAGGTTGGGCTGGAATGCGGTTTAGATCCACTGAATTTCTCCACTTGACAAAACTTAGAAGGGAGCATTTGCTTAATGCTCCCCTGGAAACGCATTCTAGGCTAAAATGGGCGCTGTTAACAGTGACCAGTGACCAGTGACCAGTGACCAGTTAATCCCCATACTTAAAAGAGCGGGGATTTACATAATGAATTAATTTCTTGATTTCCCATAAATAAATTTGGGAACACGAGCTTTTGGCAAGAATCCTCTTTCCTAAAACGTCGCTTGCTTGTACCTTCTTAAATTACGAATTACGAATTATTTGGTCACAGTTCTTTGATAGGTAATTGGTTGTACTTCCCCGATCGCACGGCTTGATGAATAATGACCGATTACCCACAAAGGTACTATCAAAGTCACTAAAGCGATCGCCGTTCCTGTAATGTCTGCCAACCGATGAGAAGCTCTTACTGAGGAGTTGACAGACGGGGTACTACTTGAATCCATATAAATTTGCGAACCTACCACTCAACCCAGGGAGGCAATGAGAAAAGTATTTTTTCTGGTTGCCACTACCCTGCTATTACTATTTTAGCTAGTTATTTGAGTAAGACTGTCTGCTAGCAAACAATCTCAAGTCAAAAAACTTCCTATCAGCACGTATTTACTGCTTGACTGACTTAGTTTTCCCAACTTGCAGCCAAAAATATAGGCGATCGCATAACTTCATAAAAAAACCGCCAAACTAAGGCGGTTTCTCAGCAATCAGAGGATTTGAGCGATGCTTGGCGTTTTTATCGTTCTCCATTAAAAATTAAATATCTTTAAATTACGAATTACGAATTACGAATTACGAATTATTTAGTCATCGGCTCCTTAATAAATCTAATATACAGGTGCTTAAAAGTAGACTGAACCACGCGCGGCATTCCAAAATCAATCGGCATCAGCTTATCTGGTAGCAAAAAATCGTGAATTTGTAAGTCGGCAGGTTGCAGAAGCGGAAAGTCAATATCTGCTAGTTCTCCTATAAGTCCCAAACGCTGCTGGGCGGCTATTGTCGGCACTGCAAAAGGCTCGACACCGAGGATAGATACCATTACTCTATCAAGCGCAAATACATTGCTTGCTGCTCCTAAAATGCCCAAATGACGCGGTTCTCCGCCACTAGGTCCATTGCCTTGATGAGCGATGATGCCGTCAAGAATTGTCAAGTTTGGGGCGATCGCTTTTGCTGTTTCAACTAGCATTTCCCCAAATCTGTCACGATCTTTGCCAGCTTCCATGTGCCACCATGCTTTCATCTTGCCAGGAACGCAGCCAAATAGGTTTTTTACGCCCAGTGTTAGTGTTAATTGCGCGTGAGATTTGACTTTAGGCAAGTTGATGACGACATCCGCCTCCATTGCTTCTTTTGATAGCAACAGATGGTTAAATTCGCCTGCGGTTTGATAGCGTTGTCCGTGAAAGTCGATTACTGGTAAATTTAATTTCTCAATTATTGGTAAGTAACCATTTGCTGCTGCTACTCCCATAGCACTACCAAAAGCAGGGCTATCGCCTAAAAATGGTTTACCGCCTGCATCTATTACCATTTGGGCTACGGCATGCACTAATTCTGGGCGAGTGGTACACTCTTTTCCAGGACGCGCCCCAGTTAATAGGTTGGGTTTGAGTAAAACGCGATCGCCTGTTTTTACAATAGCTTCGATCCCGCCTAGCGGAGCTAGTAAGGTTTCTAAATTTCTAGATAGGCATTCTAAATCGTAAGATTCAGCGCGAATTAGACTGACGCAGGGTTTATTCATAATTTTTATATTTTATGGATTTGAGGTAGGCATCGCACTCATTTGTTCTAGGTTTAATACCTTAGCTAATTCCTCTGCACTCATCAAACCGCGTTCTAGAACAATTTGCCGCAAAGATTTACCTGTTTCTAGTGATTCTTTGGCAACTGCGGCGGCATTTAAATAACCAATGTGTGTATTTAAGGCTGTAACTAAAGCAAGACTACCTTCAGCGTAAGCCAGACAGCGATCGCTATTAGCTGTAATTCCTTGTATGCAACGTTTTGTTAGGGCATTAATGGTGTTACCTAATATTTCGATGCTGTGAATGAGGTTGTAGGCAATCAACGGCATCATTACATTTAACTCTAATTGCCCTGCTTGGGCGGCAAATGCGATCGCATTATCATATCCCATTACCTGAAAACATACCATTGATGTCATTTCTGCCATTACAGGGTTGTATTTCCCTGGCATAATGGACGATCCTGGCTGTACTGGTGGCAATTGAATTTCTTTTAATCCAGTTTTTGGTCCTGAATCCATTAACCGCAAATCGTGAGATATTTTGACACAGTCTTGAGCTAAGTTGCGTAAAGCACCGGAAACGTTGACAAATGGAGCCATGCTTTGCATTGCTGCCATTAAATGCGGTGCTGGTTTTAAGGAGTGACTTAGGAGTTCTGATAGTATTTGGGCAACGCGATCGCTATACTGAGGATGAGTATTTAAACCCGTTCCGGCTGCACTTCCGCCTAATCCTAGTTTTGTTAAGTCTTCTGCTGCTAATTTAAGTCTATTTTGATGCTCTATGAGAATTTGCGCCCAAGCGCGGAAACTCTCGCCTAGCCTGACTGGTACTGCATCTTGCAGATGAGTTCTGCCAGATTTGACTATATCTTGAAATTCTATAGCTTTATTATTTAAGGATGCGATCGCTTCCTCTAAAGCTGGATATAGCGTGTGTGCTAGGGCTAGCAAGCCGCCGATTCTAATTGCTGTAGGGATAACATCGTTTGTAGACTGTCCGTAATTGACATGATCGTTGGGGCTAACTCGTTGATAATTGCCTTTGCGATCGCCTAATATCTCTAAAGCCCGATTGCTGAGAACTTCATTAATATTCATATGGTGAGAAGTTCCCGCGCCAGCTTGATATATATCGACCACAAACTGATCGCGCATCTTACCAGATAATACTTCATCCGCCGCTTGGACGATCGCGCGAGCAATGTCTGCGGGAATGCAACTAAGTTCGCTATTAGTAAGGGCTGTAGCTTTTTTGATGATTACGCAAGCATCTACATAAGTAGGCAAAGGTTTGATGCCGCTAATGGGAAAATTCTCTATCGCCCGCACAGTTTGAATGCCGTAATAAGCACTGTTGGGGATTGGCAATTCGCCCATCGAATCGCGTTCGATGCGAAATTCTGAATTTTGTTGATCGATCGTGGTCATTTTTTGGGAATCTTAGAGAATAAAATCATCCTTAAGTATGATGCCAAATTTTATGAGACTTACCCCTAGCTTGGAAGCAGAATTTCTTTTTCATCACGGCGTACACCAAATTAAAGCAGAAAAGTACGAATCAGCGATCGCCAGTTTCGATCGGGCGCTAAGATGTAAACCTGATTATAGCGAAGCTTTGTCGCAACGCGGTTTTGCTTTAGGTAGTCTGGGTAGACACACTGAAGCAATTGCTAGCTTTGATAAAGCGTTGATAATTCGCCCTGATGCTTGCTGGTTGTGGCACAATCGCGGTATAGCGCTAGGGAAGTTAGGTCGCTATGATGAGGCTATCAATAGTTTTGATAGGGCGCTAGAGTTTAGTCCTGATAACTCTACAATTTGGCACAATCGGGGCATTACGTGGAGCGATCGCGGCTGTTATGAAAAAGCTGTTGCTAGTTTCGATCGCGCTTTGCAACTCCAACCTCATGCTTATTGGGCTTGGTACAATCGAGGTACGGCTTTAGGGCAGTTGAAGCGGTTTGAGGAAGCATTTAATAGTTTCGAGCGGGCAATTGAATTTAAGCCAGATTCGTTTTTAGCATGGTATCATCGGGGCTTAATTTTGAGCGATTGGGGCAGTTATGAAAAAGCTGTTGATAGTTTTCAAAGAGCTTTAGATGTCCAGCCAGATTCCGGTAAAGCTTGGTATAGCATGGGTTTAGCGCTAGGAAAGTTAGACTGTTATGAGGCGGCGATCGCAGCTTTTGATAAAGTGCTAGAACTGCAACCTGATAATTATTGGGGATGGTATAACCGAGGCGTAGCTTTAGAGCAAATCGGCAGACAGGAAGAAGCTGATATTAGTCACAATAAAGCGATCGCTCTGCAATCTCAGGATATTCATGAAATTTAAATATTATTCGGTAGTTAGAAATAATCGCCCTGGATCTAGATAAATATGCCAAGGTAAGGGTTTATCTTTCAAATTTGCCCACTTTTCTTTAAATACTTCTGCTTGCAGGTGATAATCGTCCTGGTGATGGGGCGGCTGATGTAGCTTGAGATAAATTGTCATGCGGTGGGGTGTTTCGCTAGTTTGCACCACCCAGCAAGGAAAAGTGTTGGGGCGATCGCTTTTTGCTGAGAATATTAACTGGTGAGCGCGAATCCCTACATACTGCAATTGGTTGGGGATAGGTTCGATAACGTCTAACGTACATCCCCAATCTAAAGCTTGGATTTTTTGCGGTGCAATTGCACGCGCAACAGAGAAATTCTTACATCCGGTTAGCTGGGCAACGAAATACGTGCCAGGACGTTCAAAAATCCGCTCTTTTGAGCCATTAGCAACTATTTTACCTGATGATAGCACTAACAAGTTCTTGCACGCCCTGTAAGCTTCTTCTAAATTGTGAGTAACAAATAGCGTTACACCTTGATATTGGCTGAGGATAGAAATTAGCTGCTTTTCTAGCTGGCTGCGTAAATGAGTATCTAAAGCAGAAAATGGTTCGTCAAGTAAAAGGACTTGTGGTTGCACTGCTAAAGCCCTCGCTAATGCAACACGCTGTTGTTCGCCGCCTGATAAGTTATCAGGATAGCGGTTTTGCAGTCCTTCTAGGTGCATTAAAGCAATTAATTGACTTGCTTGCTGGTTGCGGGTGGTTTTGGGCAAGTTTTGGATACCAAAAGTGATATTTTCCCAGACAGTTAGGTGAGGGAATAAAGCATAGTTTTGGAAGACAAAGCCGATGCGGCGATCGCAGCTAGGTAAGTTAATATGTGTTTTGGCATCAAATAAAATGCGATCGCCTAAAGTAATACAGCCTGCATTCGGTGTTTCTAAGCCTGCAATACAACGCAATAGTATACTTTTCCCCGCGCCTGAAGCCCCCAATATGCCCAAAGGATAACTATCGGCGCTAAAATCGGCGGTTAATGTCCAATTGGGTAAATGTTTGTGGATATCTACTGTTAAAGAAGCTGAAGATTTGTTGACGGCATTTAGTTCTCTTTCACTTGGCAATAAGTACCGCTTTGGTGCTTGTTTCTTTTGGTTGCTATCTTCTTGAGCATTTAAAGCTAATGTTGCTACCAGAGAAATAGCGATGATAACTAATACCCATATTACGGCGCGATCTATTTCACCGCCTTCTGCTGCAAAAAATATCGCTGTCGGAATCGTTTGAGTTTCGCCAGGAATATTACCCGCTAGCATTAATGTTGCCCCAAATTCGCCTAATGCGCGGGCAAAAGTTAAAATTGTTCCGGCAATAATTCCCGATTTGCTTAGAGGTAAAGCAATTTGCCAGAATACTCGTAACTCAGATGCGCCTAAAGTTCTCGCCGCTGCTAGCAAATTGGCATCTATTTGCTTGAATGTGCCTAATGCTGTTTTGTACATTAGGGGAAAGGCTACAACTGTAGCTGCGATCGCAGTTGCATACCAGGTGAAAATTAAGGTAATACCAAAGTGTTGTAATAATCGCCCCAAACCATTTTTACCTAGCAGCAATAGTAAAATGAAGCCAATTACTGTAGGTGGTAAAACTAAAGGCAAAGTAAGTAAACTATCAATTAAATTTCTGTTTTTGCCGCGATAATTAAATACCCACCAAGCCGCACTAATTCCTATAAAAAAAGTGATTGTTGTTGCTGTTAAAGTAGTTTTAAGTGATATCCATAGTGGAGATAAATCGAAATTCATCTAAAATTACCTAGCAAATAGAATTTGTCTCTATTTATTTGCTTCTACATTCGGTTTATTAAAGCCATATTTGTTATAAATACTTCTAGCTGCTTTACTATCTAAAAATTGAATAAAATCTTTGGCTGCGATAGTGTTTTTACTATTTTTTATTACTGCTATTGGATATACTACAGGAGAATGAAATGAGTTTGACGCAGTTGCAACAATATCAACTAAGTTTGACGATTTAGCGTCAGTTAAGTAAACAACACCTGCATCAACGTTCTCTGTTTCTACATAGTTTAGAACTTGTCTAGTATCTTTAGCAAAAATAAGTTTATTTTCAACTTGCTCGAATATTTTAAAACGGGTTAAAACTTCTTTTGCATATTTTCCTACAGGTACGCTATTGGGTTCGCCTATAGCAACTTTTGTAATGCGATCGCTTGCTAAATCTTGAAAGCCTGAAATCCCTTGATTTCCCTTGGGAACAATCAAAACAATTTGATTGGTTAATAAATTTTTCCTCGTATCAGCTATGATTAAACCCTTATCGGCTAGTGCATTCATTTGTTGAGTACCTGCAGAAATAAATATATCTACGTTTGCTCCTTGTTCGATTTGTTGTTGCAAGGAACCAGAAGAACCAAAGTTATAAATAATCCTGACATTCGGCTGCGTAGCAATATAAGCTTGTTGGATTTCTGTCATTACTTGTTGCAAGCTAGCAGCAGCGGATACTGTTAAATTTGACGATTTATTAACTATAGGATTGCAGCTAATTAAAAAGATAAATAATAGGGCGATCGCTCCCCATTTCCACCTTAATCTCAAATACATAAATCTTTAATTGCAACTATACGAATGCGGCGGTAATCTGCAAACCATTGACCATTTTTATATAAAGATGGACGTAATTGTTCTTCAACTTTAGCGATAATCTCTGCTTGTACGTTTTCAGCAAAAGTAGATAATAATTGACCTCTAAACATTTTTAGCCAATTAGACATTCCTGCTTCTGCATCTGCTAATGGAGTAGGACGGTCAAATAAGCTAGCGAATGTAAATTTAAAACCTTGATTCTCTAGTAAAGTACCATACTCAGCAATACTAGGAAAATAGTTGTTATTTAATTCGCGATCGCTAGACAAATCTAATGAATTAATAGCATTATTTAAGGCAGTAAGAATTGAATTAATATTTCCCTTTCCGCCAAACTCAGCAACAAACTTTCCGCCTGGCTTAAGTGCATTCCAAACACCTAAAATAACTGCTTCTGGTGGCTTAATCCAATGCAGCACAGCATTAGAAAATACACTGTCAAACTGCTCTGTATATACTAAATTTGCTGCATCTGCTACTTCAAAACGTATATTAGGGTAATTGCGCTGCGCTTTTTCAATCATAGTTGCAGCGCTATCAATTCCTACAACTTCGGCTTGGCTAGAGGCAATTTTGTCAGTTAAATGTCCCGTACCGCAACCAAGATCCAAAATACGTTCTCCAGGTTGGGGCGATAATAGTTCTACTAAATCTGTAGCTAACTGTGAAACAAATTCGTGCTTATTGTCGTAAAGTTCCGCATCCCATTGCGCGGAGTTGCTAGCGATCGCCCGATTCATCTTATTTACCTCTAATATGTATATCAGGAACGCTGTTGCCACCGATCTTTATGCGATCGTCTCAATCTACAATGCCTCAATTCCTAGCCGTTTAGCAACTGCCGATCTTAACCCTATATCAGTTGATAGCCGCCAAGAGTGGTTCGAGCAACATTCTCCCCATACATACCCAATTTGGGTAATGGAACAAAAAGGAGAAATTGCTGGCTGGCTAAGTTTTAGCCCATTTTACGGACGACCAGCTTATCGTGCAACTGCAGAAATTAGTATATATGTAGATCCAGCTTACCAACGTCAGCGCGTGGCGTACCAACTTCTTAGCCAAGCTATTGACTACAGTCCTAGCTTGGGCTTGCAGACGCTTTTAGGCTTTATTTTTGCCCACAATCATCCTAGTTTGCGGTTATTTGAGTTGTTTAATTTCCAAGTTTGGGGACATTTGCCTCAAGTAGCAGAACTTGATGAAATTAAACGAGATTTGGTTATATTGGGACTTAAAATAACTTAAAATATCTTAATAGAAGATTTCTTGAAAGTGACTAGCTGTTAGATGTAATAGCTGGGGGCATAACTCCTAAGCTTTATCTTGCTGCTGCTCTATTATAAGACGCTTCTGAGTGCGAGTCTCATCAGCAAATGACATGAAAACAGTTATTTGCTGGCGAAGAGTGTGTTTTTTTAGGTATTCATGACTACATCGATTGACGAACTCCAGAAAATAGAACTTGCCGTTCCTAAAGCGGACATTACCCTCAAAAATATTATCAACACCTTGCCCAAAGAGTGTTTTCAACAGAATCGCCGCAAAGCTTGGTCAAAAGCGGCGATTAATTTACTTTTAGTTAGTTTGGGATACGCGGGGATTGCTTTATCGCCCTGGTATTTATTGCCTTTAGCGTGGATTTTTACAGGTACGGGGTTAACTGGCTTTTTTGTAATTGCACACGATTGCGGACATCGTTCTTTTGCTAAACGCCGTTGGGTAAACGATTTGGTGGGACATTTATTTATGCTGCCACTAATTTATCCCTTCCATAGCTGGAGAATAAAGCACAACCACCACCATGCTTATACTAATAACTTAGATCGAGATAATGCTTGGCGACCGATTACGCCCCAAGAGTATGAAAGTTGGGGAAATATTAGGCAAAAAGTTTTTCAGGGATTTGCCGTCAATCGCTTGTGGTGGCTAGGTTCGATCGCACATTGGGCAATGACTCACTTTAACTTAGACAAATTTGCCGCCAAAGATCGCTCCAAAGTTAAATTATCTATAACTGTAGTGGCAATTTTTGCTGCGATCGCCTTCCCGACATTAATCGCTACTGTAGGCTTATGGGGATTAGTAAAATTCTGGTTGATGCCTTGGTTGGTGTACCATTTTTGGATGAGTACGTTTACTTATGTTCATCATACTGCGCCAGATATAGCGTTTGTAGAAGATAGTAAATGGCAAGTGGCGATCGCGCAATTATCTGGTACAGTTCACTGCAATTATCCTTGCTGGGTAGAGTTTCTATGCCACGATATCAATGTTCATGTTCCCCACCATATATCGACTGCGATTCCCTCTTACAATTTGCGCTTGGCTTATGACAGCATTCAGCAAAATTGGGGACTTTACACTCATGACGAGTGCAACTTCTCTTGGGCTTTGATGAAGCAAATTACCGATACTTGCCATTTGTACAAGCCAGAGACAGGCTATCAATCATTCGACGACTATCTAGCCTTGAAATAAGTCTGCTGCCAACAAGCAAAAAAGGTTAAATGAGTACAGCTATTCGTTTAACCTTTTTTATTTGCTTACTTTTCTAACTTAATTACAACTACGCGATCGGGTACGTCAATACTAAGCTGTTTGGGATAGGTTTGAGAAGACTTATAGTTAGCCGAGTCGTTCGGTATGTAGGTAGTTGCCTTACTGATAGAAGTGTTTAAAGTCACAGTCACCTTTTGACTAGGAACGGAAATATATTTCTTGGTATCCACGTTATACCCAAGCGCTTCTTTCCACAAAATTAGATAGAACTTACCATCTCTTTTTTGCAACAGCGTGCGGCGGATATTAGTAGTGTCGCCACCAAGAACGTAATCTAAAGTTCCAGGTGTGAAGCTAGCTCCTGGATCTTTCAACAAATTAATCAAATTTTTCAGCGCCCCATAGGCGGGTTTTTGCGAACCATCGTTACGCAACAACCCAAAATTCATGTACAAAGAGCCTGGGTCATAATAAGTATTGAGGAACTCGTAGATAAATGTCCGAGGAATGCCGTAATTAAACTGGACTAAAGCTAGGCGCGGGGTGTACTTGCCAGCAACGTCATCTGGAATGCCTCGATGCCCGTTTGAGGTAGAAACTACACTGTGATAGCCTGTCTCTGTAGTTAATACTGGTTTAGAAAGGCTAGCTTTTTTAGCAGATCGCACGTTCCAATCAAGACTACCATAACCACCGCCACCCCAACCACTATTTCCAGGGTTGCGTCCTGACATATAGTTATTCATCGTGCCATAGTCTTGATAAGCACTCATGTCACCCAGGGTAGAATAGGCTGATGCCCCTGATAAAGCAGGACCGTAAATTTTTATACCTGCTGTACTTGAGCTTCCTTTCATTCCTTGCCACAACTGCTTTTGGTAGTTACGCAGATTGTTCGCCCAGTTACCATCACCGCTGAGGTTGTATTCATTAGTTACCTGCACAGATTCAATAACATCTGTACCAATTTCTTTAACTAAACTTACCGCAGATGATGCTGACAGATAGCGCGGATCGCAAACTAATGTCGTGCGAATACCTAAATTTTTAAGTTCTTTGAGTCTAGTCATATAACCGTTATAGTTGCGCGTACAACCGTCGCGGATATGACGAACGCCCAATTCTAACAACTTGGGTTTGATTAGGTCGTTGTACCTTTTGTAATAAATTGATGCGTCATAGTATAAATGCGTATTGACTCCTATTGAATTTACGAAGTCATCAGCACGTCGTGCCTTTTCTTGTGCTGCTTGTGCTGAATTGGTAATTGCGGCTATCCACATCATGCTTAGTGCTAGCCCAGCTACATTTTTGAGGCAGAAATTAAGCTTTTTGTTGCTAAGACGTAATGCTAGCAGCATTAATTTGTGACCTTCTTTTGGTTGCCCCATTTTATTCCTCGTACAAATGAAACTCGAAAATAAACTCTACCCTAAAGAAGAGGAAATTGAGACTCCTTTACATTACAAAGCAAATGTGCATGAGGCGCTGACTAAGTAGTGATGATGTAAAAAAAAGTTGTTTATTAAAAAATTATTAACTCATAACTTAATAGATATTAAGCTATTAATAAGTGAAGGCATAAACCATGTTTAATTTGAGTTATTTCAGTTATAAGTTAGATAAATCTCGATAACAAGCGGTTTTTAGAGAGCTAAAAATTATACATTAGTTGTTTCTACGGTTCGCTCGCACATACTACAAAACAGAATACTCAAAACTGTTAACTAGCTACAGTCATACATACTGAGTATCAAAAAAATACTTTATTTATGTATGTTAAGAAATACAACAATGTATAATTAAAAACATTTTTTTAAGTAAAATTTAATGCGTTTAAATTGCTGAAGCTATTTTCTCATCAGTAATTGAGCTAGTTTTTAGCTCGGCTCGCCAATACATAGATATATAGGTAAATACCAATTATTTCTTCACTTCTTAAGCAGAAAAAACGATAATATGAACGCTCAAACCAATAAAATTGCTGGAAAAAATGAATAATTGGTTATATTTATATCCACCTCTTTATCCAGGTATTTTACTGAAACGCTACAAGCGATTTTTTGCAGATATTGAGCTTCTGACAGGGGAAGTTATTACTGCTCATTGTCCAAATACCGGACCGATGACTGGGATGAATACTCCAGGTAGTGCAGTGCAAGTTTCCTTAAGTAGCAGTCTTACACGCAAGCTGCCCTATACTTGGGAGATGATTTTGGTAGAAGACAACGAGCCTACTTGGGTAGGAGTAAATACTGCCATGCCCAATCGGATTACTAAGTTGGCATTAGCTCAGTATATGTTCCCGCAATTGGGTAGCTACGAGCAAATTCGCTTTGAAGTTCCTTACGGACAGGATAAAAAAAGCCGAGTAGATTTTTTGCTTGCAGGTAAGGATATAGAAAAACCAATATATATAGAAGTCAAAAGTACAACTTGGGCGCAAGGGCGACTAGCTTTATTTCCCGATACAGAGACAACGCGAGGACAAAAGCACTTACGAGAACTTACAGCTTTGTTACCTCAAGCACGGGCGGTAATGCTGTACTTTATCAATCGCGGTGACTGCAAAGTGTTTGCTCCTGGTGACGCTGCCGATCCTATTTATGGTAAGTTGCTCAGAGATGCGATCGCTCTTGGTTTAGAAGTATTGCCTTGTCGGTTTGAAATTACACCAGAGGGCATACGTTACTTAGGTTTGGCAGAAATGCAAATGACCAGTGACCAAATAATTCGTAATTCGTAATTCGTAATTCGTAATTTATGGTTTTCTTGCTCCTTTTTGCGGCTTGACCAGTTAATAGCGATCGTTAGAGCTATGGTAGGTTGTTAGAGGCAAATATTTCTTCTAAACTCAAGTGGTATGTAGCTGCTTCTAGGTCGGATGCATCGGGAATGATGTAATCTGAGCAAAGTTGTGCAGTCGGTAGGGGCATTGGTTTAGCGATACCGTAGCCTTGGGCGTAATCTACTCCTAATGCGCGGAGTTTGTCTAGAATTGCCTCGTTTTCTACAAATTCGGCGATCGTTTTGATGCCCATCACATGACCGACTGTGTTAATTGCTTCGGTCATGGCTAAATCTGTAGCATCGGTGAGAATGTCTTTGACGAAATTACCATCGATTTTGAGATAATCTACAGGGAGATTTTTGAGATAACCAAACGATGACATCCCCGAACCAAAGTCGTCTAGAGCAAATGAACAGCCAAGACGCTTGAATTGTTGCATGAAATTAATTGCTTTAGTCAAATTAGTAATTGCTACAGTTTCGGTAATTTCAAAACAAAGTACCTGCGGTGGAATTTGATGCATTAATATTTGCTGATGCAGAAATTCAATAAATGAGTCGTCGTTGATACTTGCCCCAGAGAGGTTGATAGTATATAAGCATTCGTAGCGCTCTAGAGTAGAGCGCTGCCAACTTTGCCGATAATGTGGAGCCTGGGTAGCAAACAACGTGCGAATTACCCAACGATCTATAACGTGCATGAGGTTATAGCGCTCCGCTGCGGGAATAAACGCCATTGGCGGTACGAGTTCGCCTTGCTCGTCGCGCAGCCTAAGTAAAACTTCGTAGTGTTCCCCACCTGGTGCATGAGGTGAGGTTGGTACTATTGATTGGTAATAAAGGCAAAAACGATTTTCTTCTAAAGCTCGATCGATCCGGGCAATCCACTGCATATCGCCTTGCTGCTGTGCTAGATTGCGATCGCTTGTTTGATAGATATGTACCCGATTGCGCCCTTGGTTTTTAGCAGCGTAGCAAGCTACATCGGCGGCGCTCAAAATTTTGCTTAGGCTGCGATCGTCGTTTTCCATGCCAACTAAGCCAATGCTGACACCAATTCTAAAAGTTTTGTCTTCCCAGATAAAGCGGAAAGCTTCAATACTCTCGCGCAAAGCATTGGCAACAGATGCAGCTTGTTCTAAATTACAATCGTGTAGCAGCAGCCCAAATTCATCTCCACCCAAGCGGGCGAGAATATCAACGGAACGCACTTGCGCTTGCAGCAAAGCAGTTACTTGGCGCAGGAGTTCGTCGCCAGCAATGTGTCCGCAGGTGTCGTTGACGACTTTAAATTGATCTAAATCTAAATAACACAAGCAATAGGAAGTATCAGAGAGTTTGGCGTTGTTTAATGCTTGTTCTAAATAGCGATCGAATTGTCTGCGATTGACAAGTCCAGTCAAAGCATCGTGGCTAGCTTGCCAAGCCAAACGCCGTTCGCTTTCTAATAGAGCCATTTCTGCTTGCTTGCGCTCGGTGATATCGCGCACTACATGACAAACAACTTTTCTGCCAGCATAAAAAATTATATTAATGCTTACTTCTACATCAACGAGATTGCCATCTTTGCGGCGGTACTGATGAAAACCATGCAAACGATCTGCTTGAGCAAACATTTGCTCTAAGTTTTGGCTATTTTCTAGTGCCACTACATCATTGAGGGTTAAGTTAAGTAGTTCTGTGCAACTGTAACCAATTAGTTGTATAAATGCTTGGTTTGCTTCGATAAAGTGTTTGGTTTGTGCATCTACCAAAAAAATACTTTCTGAAGCTTGCCCGACGACAATCCGATAACGGGCTTCGCTTTCTTGGCGCTTGTACTGAAAAATTATTAGTCGATCTAATAGCAGCAAGGTTATACTGCCAAATCCTATTGCTAGAAATAGCAGGGCAACACGCAGGTAGTGCAGGTTGTTTTTGCCTTGCTGATAAAATTGTCGCTCTTTTTCTACTCGTAATAGTAAGATAGGCTTGCCATAGATATCCTTGAGCCAAGTGTATGCGGCTATTTTTTGTTGGTTGAGCGATCGCACGACTATCGGCTGTTGCTCGGACAAACTAGAACGCGCCGCTTGAAAATCTGGCGGTATTGTTTTAGAGTTAGCTGCATATACGCTAGGCAACCCTTCAGTAGTATCGGCAAGACTTTTAGCTATTTGAGTAGTTTTTACGTAGCGTCCAATAATGAAAGCCCCGCAACTAGGTCCTTGACCATCATCATGCACAATTGGCAAGGAAGCGATTAACATTAACCCTTCTGGTAACAATAAAAAGCCAGTTACCTCTTGATTAGAGTTAGGTTGCTGTAAAAGCAAATCATTAGTATGGATGTGTTGTTTGAGCGATTGAGGAATCGAGATAAATTTTTTATTATGTTCGCCACCCGCTTGAGCAAAGACTACTCGACCGCTTTTATGTACTAATGCTATTAGGTTAAGTTTCCAACTAGATAATATTTGTGGGTTGAAGTTGTTCGCGATATAGTCTTTGTTTGGCTGCTCAATGAAATTATGAGTCTCGTCCCACTTAGACCATACGAGGTTTGTGTAATAAATATCAGTTCCACTTTTAGCGTACTGTTGCACAGCCTCATTAACACTTTGACGGGCGCTGTGTTCCTCAGCAACTTTGACGTTACTTAATAAAAGATTTGACGATACTGTATATAGCGCTCCTAGCAAGCTAGCTAGGGTAACAGTGACCGCTAGAAAGGCTGCACTGCGTAGCTTGACTGTCTCGCTTTTACTCAGCCCTGTTTTGAGGTTTGATATGGTGGAGCAAAGATTAATTTTAGGGCGAAATGATTGAATCTTATTGTACACAGTGCCAGTTTAATTGGTAGCAGTCAACTTGAGGGCGATCGCCAGATTTTACTTCGGGGACTTTGCTAATTTCAGTTAGCTAACTACTAAAAATTAATCCATCCACGAATAATCCTAATGTAGTTGCTCTCCTTCTGCTTTACGTATGTTGAAAACACTGAACGTTTTGTAAAATTTTTAAGCAATTGTTGTGAAGTTAGCTTCACAGAGCGATTCTTTCAGAAGATTTTACTTCAGTCAATAGAGTATAAAATGCTACTCAACCTAAATGCAAAAAACAGTTTTTTTTAAGCAACAACAGTGTAAAAAGCATAGGGATGTTTAAAAATTTTAGGGGGCTGAGTTTTTTAATTTGTAGTGTAAATAGAATTGCTGTTACTTGACATCAACCCAATTGCCGAAAAGAAATTGATAGAATAACTTATTACGCCAGCGCGATCGGTATTTCAAGTCCAACGCCGAAAATTCCTAAATTTTGCAGCTTACAAGAGAGACACAAAAAATACTATGGGAATGACCCTAACTGAAAAAATTTTGGCTAAAGCTTCTGGTCAGTCTGTTGTAGAACCAGGACAGAATATTTGGGTTGATGTTGACTTATTAATGACTCACGATGTTTGCGGTCCTGGTACTATCGGCGTATTCAAGCGCGAGTTTGGTGCTGATGCTAAGGTATGGGACTCGGAAAAGATCGTGTTAATTCCCGACCACTATATTTTTACCGCAGACGAACGAGCTAACCGCAATGTCGATATCTTACGCGACTTTGCACGAGAGCAAGGCATCAAATACTTTTATGACATCACAGATAAAGGCAACTTCAAAGCTAATCCAGATTATAAAGGTGTTTGCCACATTGCTTTAGCCCAAGAAGGTCATACCCGTCCTGGGGAAGTATTGTTTGGGACTGATTCGCATACTTGTAATGCTGGTGCTTTCGGTCAATTTGCGACGGGAATTGGCAATACCGATGCTGGTTTTATTATGGGTACGGGGAAACTACTGATTAAAGTTCCTGCAACTATGCGTTTTGTCCTGAATGGTGAAATGCCCGATTACCTGCTAGCTAAAGATTTAATTTTGCAGATTATTGGCGATATTGGCGTAGCAGGAGCAACTTATCGCACGATGGAATTTGCTGGCGACACCATTGAGCGCTTGACAATGGAAGAGAGAATGACGCTGTGCAATATGGCGATTGAAGCTGGCGGCAAAAATGGCACAATCGCTGCAGATAAGACGACATTTGATTATGTGCGATCGCGCAGCGATAAGCCTTTTGAGGCAGTTTATACTGATGCTGATGCCAAGTTTTATAGCGATATGTCCTACAATGTGGCTGAACTAGAGCCTGTAGTGGCTCAACCTCACTCACCAGATAATCGAGCTTTGGCGCGTGAATGTAGCGATGTCAAGATTGACCGCGTTTATATTGGTTCTTGTACGGGTGGTAAGACGACAGATTTTGTGAATGCAGCAAGAATTCTCAAAGGGCAAAAGGTGAAAGTACCTACTTATTTAGTACCAGCAACGCAAAAGGTCTATGAGGATTTGTTTACTTATAAGTATGACGGACAAACTCTGTCAGAAATCTTTTTAGAATCTGGTTGCATTGAACCTGCGGCTCCTTCTTGCGCGGCTTGTCTTGGCGGTCCCAAAGATACCTTTGGACGGATGAACAGCGCTGAGGTTTGTGTATCTACTACCAATCGTAATTTTCCTGGTCGGATGGGCGAGAAAACGGCACAGATTTATCTAGCTTCGCCTTATACAGCCGCAGCCTCGGCGTTGACTGGTTATGTTACCGACCCGCGCGAATTTATTGGATAAATGCCTAACGTTGTAGAGACGTTGCAGTGCAACGTCTCTACATTATGCGGGCTTCCCCATGACCAAAATAATTCGCGCATTACGACGCTCGCGCCAGGAACAATGCACCTAGCTTGTTGTATTAGTGTCTATGTAATACCTCTTCAATTACGAATTACGAATTACGAATTACGAATTAGAGTGAAGCGTTTGAGCTACATATTTCAGTATATGTCGCATCCTCCTTTAGATAGGTGGATGCAGGCTTGTACCGCTCTAGTCTGGAACCAGGAGAATGTAAAGAGACGCAAAGACAAATATGCAAAACTTAAAGTATTCTTTCGATCGCCTCAGCCAAAATCAAAAAATAGCTGGCTTGGCTGGAATTGTTGGAGTTGTTGCGATTATCGGTGCGGCTGTAATTTCTCAACAGAAAAATCCTCGTTCTGCAACTATTAATCAAATACCTAGCAATAGGACTACCGTTGCACCTAGTCCTCTAACCTCATCACCTTTACCTCCGCTCTCACCTTCTACAGGCTTAGATACTACAGTTGCACCTAGTCTTCCTAATGCACCTGGTAGCGCTCCACCTATTAATGGCGCACCTGGAACAACTACGGGCGGGAGTGCAATTGCTCCTAATGGTAGTACAGCTTCTCCTAGCCCTGGTACGGGTACAAATACTTCAGGAGGAACGACGACAGGCGGGACTACTCCTAGCCCGCTAGCTACACCAGCAAGTCCTTTGCTTGTACCTGGGGGTAATGCTACTAATCGGAGTTTTGGTAGTCCTGGTGCTGTGACACCTCCAATTAGCCCAACAACACCTAGAGGTCCTACATCTACTCTGACGATTCCCAGTGGGTCAACCTCTACTGTGACAGCTCCAATTAGCCCGACAACACCTAGAGGTTCTACATCTACCTTAACGACTCCAGCAAGTCCGATCGCACCACCGAGCGGTAATGCTACAACTACAAGCCCTGATGCGTCTGTATCAAGTCCTACGTTTGATAGTCGCAGTGGAACTTATACCAGTCCCAACGATGAGGTTTTCGATAGTCGCACTGGAACTTATAGACAGCGGACCGACGCTCCAAATAGTTCTAGCGGTACATCTACAAACTCTAGTGGAGCTTTAAATAGCCCTGCTAATAGTTTTAATAGCCCTAGCGGAGCAGCCAATTATAACCGTCCTAATGGAGCTTTAAATACTCCTAATAACACTCCCAACTTTGGCAGTTCTAACTTGAACCGTCCTAGCGGTGGTTCAAATAACAGTAGTTCTAGTAGCAGTCCAATTTATGGTAGACCGAACGGGAGTTCTAACAATAGCTCTAGCTTTTATGGCAATCCTAACGGCAGTTCTACCAATTCCAACTCTAATTCGATTTATAGCAACCCTAACGGCAATAGTAACTCTACTTCGCCTAATGGAACCTCAACCAACAGCAACTAATGAACTTGTTTAAGCAAGTTTTGGCGATCGCAAAAAAGCTTCGACTTCACTAGCTGTAGGTTGAGATGCGATCGCACCTGGTTTTAAAGTAGTCAACGCCCCAGCAGCATTAGCATAGTTGACTACTTGTTTTGCTGTGTCTGGGTTAGCGAGGCTGCTTATGCCTAACTGGCATAGTTGATGTACGAAACCTGCAACAAAACTATCGCCTGCGCCTGTTGTATCTACAACTGGAATTGAAAAAGCAGGCAACTTACCTTCATTTTCAGACAAACAGTAACTACAGCCGCGATCGCCATCTGTAATTACTACTCCTTCTACTAAATCTAGGCGGTATGTAATTGCGCCTGGATCGCTCGTGTCAAATAGCAGTTCTGCTTCTTCTTTAGATAGTTTGAGAAAATCTATTTTCTTGAACGCTGCTTGCATGATTTGCTTGACACTATCGAAGTCTTGCTGCCAAAATACAGGTCGCCAGTTCGCATCTAAAACTACTTTGACATCGTACTGCTCTGCTAGTTCTAAGGCACGATGTACGCCTTGACGGCTGTGGGGATAGGCAAGAGCGATTGTCCCTAGGACAAGGAAATCTGCAGTTGTAAATAGTTTCTCTGGGATTTGCGCCGCTTGCAACTGGGTATCGGCAAAGTCGCTAGTATTTAAGTCGCCAAATCCAGCAAAAATGCGATCGCCTGTTTCTGTGCGTTCGACATAAATTTGCCTAGTAGGTGCGCTACAGCGCTGTACGCCTGTAATATCTACTGCTGCTGTTTGCAATACTTCGACTAATTGATTTCCAGCATCATCTTCGCCAACACAGCCAATAAATCCAGAACTCGTACCTAATTTGGGTAAAGCACAGGCAACATTTGCTGGTGCGCCGCCTGGGTAAGGAGTCCAAGATTCAACTTGAGCGAGCGATCGCCCTTTTTGATCGGCTAGCAGATCGAATAAAATTTCACCGAGGCAAAGTACGCGGGGATTGCTCATGATCGGCATTCCAGATAGCACAGCAGAACACAGCTATTATCTGACGAATCCGCCCTCATTTACTACCAAAACTCCCAACTACTCTTAATCAACTCAAAACTCACTGGCTCAAACCTCAAACTTATTAAACTTCGTGCAAAAGTAGGCAATGCTCTGTAGATTGGCAATCCTATGTTTTTCTCCCGAACTCTTCATTATATCCCTTGTCTGTTGAATTATGCAAGAGGTCTATTGTCTAGCTTCCTGTAATTGCATCGCTACTCGTTCGCCAAATTCTGGATCTACGTTAGCAAGTCCTAGCAACTGTAAATATTCTTGCTTGGTTAAACCTGATTGAGTAATGATGGCTGATGCTTTTGCTTCTACATCTTGCTCTATTCTCAGCGATTCTAATTCGGTTTCCGCTGCTTGTAGTTCTCCTTGGCGTTGCGATATTAGTTGCCAAACTTGCAAATAGGCTTGAACAAACTTATTTACTTTCTCCGCTGGAATTGTCGTTGTATCTAGTAACGGGCGTGTCTGAACTGGCGCTGGAGCATTGTTCTCAACTTTTTTAGCAGCACTGTTATCTAAGGCAAAACACCAATCTTGAGGCAAATATAGCAGTAGCAGCCAGGTAAAAATTAATACTAAGATTTTTTGCTTAATTAGGTTAGGAAACATAGTCACAATAAAAAAAAACTAAAAAATTGCCTGAAGATTGCCTCAACCGCAAAGTCTGACTCTACAAGCATC
Organism: Aliterella atlantica CENA595; assembly: GCF_000952155.1. Lineage (GTDB taxonomy): Bacteria > Cyanobacteriota > Cyanobacteriia > Cyanobacteriales > Chroococcidiopsidaceae > Aliterella > Aliterella atlantica. Next base: position 34,785 of record NZ_JYON01000007.1, read on the forward strand.
CTCTAGAATTAAAGAAGAAGTCTAAGTAAATATACTAAAAGGATAAAAATAAGTCATGGCTAGTACAGAATCGCCTACGCCTGCTTCTCTTTCCGAGCGAGAAATGCAAATTATCGATCTAGTAGCTGCTGGCTTAACTAACCAGGAGATAGCTGAAAAGCTAGAAATTAGCAAGCGTACTGTTGACAATCACATTAGTAACATTTTGACCAAAACAGAGACAGATAACCGCGTGTCTCTTGTGCGTTGGGCGTTGCAGTGGGGTAAAGTCTGCTTAAATGATGTCAATTGTTGCACTTTGCCAATTCATAGCGATCGCATAATTTCTTAGTGAATGTAGGGGTAATTGCAATAATTGCCTCTACGCTAAGGAAATTTGCCTTCCCGTACATCTTGACTGTAGTTTTGCACTGCTTGCAAAATTGTGTCTTTCAAATTGGCGTAAGTTTTGGCAAAAGGTGGCAGTTTTTCCGAAAGACCGAGCAAATCGGATGTAACTAATACTTGTCCGTTGCAATGCGGTCCTGCACCAATCCCAATTGTGGGAATCGTCAGTTTTTGGGTAATTTGCAATGCTAGTTGCGCTGGTATGTGTTCCAGAACGATCGCAAAAGCTCCAGCTTGTTCTAGAGCGATCGCTTCGAGCAAAATTCTTTCTCCAGTTTCCTCGGTTTTGCCTTGCTGGCGCAATCCTACTTGATGAATAGATTGCGGTGTCAATCCGACATGACCGAGTACGGGAATACCAGCTTGGACTAATTGGGCTACAGTTTGCACTATTGCTGGATAGCCACCCTCTAACTTCACTGCTTGAGCGCCTGTTTCCTTCAGTATTCGTCCTGCAGAGCGCATGGCTTGCTGTGGACTTTCTTGATAAGTCAAAAATGGTAAATCAACTACTACTAAAGCTCGTTTTACACCTCTGCGTACTGCTTTAGCGTGGTGAATCATTTCTTCTAGGGTCACAGGTAGGGTATTTTCGTAGCCCAAAACTATTGCTAAAGTGTCTCCGACCAAGATTAGGTCTACCTCAGCAGCATCTAGCGATCGCGCTATGGCATAATCCCAAGCTGTCAGCGCCACAATTGGTCGCCCCTGTTGCTTCCATTGAGTTAGTTGTTGGGTAGTAATTGCCATAGCTGCTTAGAGTGAGATGGAGAGAGAGACAAGGAGAGGGGAAGATGGGGGAGACAAGGGAGATAAGAAAATTAACTTACTTGCCTTCCTTGTCCCCTTGTCTCATAGCTTCATCATGCCAAAAATTCTGTCATACCACCTAAAGAGCGATCGCCCAACTGAAGTTTAGATTTGTTTTGGGATCGCACCTTGGTAATTTTGTCAATACATTGTTCGCCTAATACAATATAAATTTATAAAATGCAACAATGATAAAATATTTTTATAGTTTTGTTGAGTAAATTAAAATATTAACTTATTCAAATATTGATATGCTGTAAAACAGCTTGCAACTAACAACTTAAGTGGAAGCGACTGACTTCTTGAGAAGGAAAATATGTCTTACGCTCAAACGAAAACTCAGACAAAAGCTGGATATCAAGCTGGAGTTAAGGATTACCGTCTAACTTATTACACGCCCGACTATACACCAAAAGATACAGATCTTTTGGCAGCATTCCGCATGACTCCCCAGCCAGGAGTACCACCAGAAGAAGCAGGCGCAGCCGTAGCTGCTGAGTCTTCTACAGGTACATGGACAACTGTATGGACAGACTTGCTGACAGACCTAGATCGCTACAAAGGTCGTTGCTACGATATTGAGCCAGTTCCAGGTGAAGACAACCAGTATATTTGCTACGTTGCTTATCCTTTGGATCTGTTTGAAGAAGGTTCTGTAACCAATATGTTGACCTCAATTGTAGGTAACGTATTTGGGTTTAAAGCATTGCGCGCATTGCGTTTGGAAGACTTGCGGATTCCAGTTGCTTACCTCAAGACATTCCAAGGTCCTCCTCACGGCATTCAAGTTGAGCGGGACAAATTGAACAAATACGGTCGTCCCTTGCTAGGTTGTACGATCAAGCCTAAGTTAGGTTTATCGGCGAAGAACTACGGTCGGGCAGTATATGAGTGTCTGCGCGGTGGTTTGGACTTCACCAAAGACGACGAAAACATTAACTCTGCACCATTCCAACGGTGGCGCGATCGCTTCTTATTCGTAGCAGATGCGATTCACAAATCCCAAGCAGAAACAGGTGAAATCAAAGGACATTACCTCAATGTCACCGCTCCTACTTGCGAACAAATGTTGCAGCGGGCTGAGTTTGCTAAAGAACTCAAGATGCCCATCATCATGCACGACTACTTGACAGCAGGTTTTACAGCTAATACTACATTGGCTCGTTGGTGTCGCGACAACGGTATTTTGTTGCACATTCACCGCGCTATGCACGCTGTAATCGACCGTCAAAAAAATCACGGCATTCACTTCCGCGTATTAGCTAAGTGCTTGCGGATGTCTGGTGGCGACCACATTCACACCGGAACTGTAGTAGGTAAGTTAGAAGGCGAACGCGGTATCACGATGGGCTTTGTAGACTTGCTCCGCGAAAACTACGTCGAGCAAGATAAGTCTCGCGGTATTTACTTCACTCAAGATTGGGCTTCTATGGGTGGTGTAATGGCTGTTGCTTCTGGTGGTATCCACGTATGGCATATGCCTGCATTGGTAGAAATCTTCGGCGATGACTCAGTATTACAGTTTGGTGGTGGAACATTAGGACACCCCTGGGGTAATGCTCCTGGAGCAACCGCTAACCGCGTAGCCCTAGAAGCTTGTATCCAAGCTCGTAACGAAGGTCGTAACCTAGCTCGTGAAGGTAACGACGTTATCCGCGAAGCTTGTAGATGGAGTCCCGAACTTGCTGTAGCTTGCGAACTTTGGAAGGAAATCAAGTTCGAGTTTGAAGCAATGGATACAGTCTGATCTAAGTTCTGAGTTTTGAGTTTTAAATTGAGTTTTAACTTAAAATTTAAAACTCATAATTCATAACTATTTAAAGGCTGGGGCGCTTGTATGGATCTCAAACAAATTGCTCAAAATACAGCTAAGACGCTGCAAAGTTACCTGACTTATCAGGCAGTGCGTACAGTTATAGGTCAGTTAAGCGAAACCGATCCGCCTACAAGCTTTTGGCTGCATAACTTCTCATCAAGAGAGAGGATTCAAGATGGAGAAGCTTATATCCAAGCTTTATTGCGGGAAAGGCAAGAATTAGCTTTTCGGATCTTGACAGTCAGGGCGCACTTAGCTGAGGAAATAGCTGACTTTTTGCCAGAGATGGTTCGTACCGGAATTCAGGCAGCGAATATGGAACATCGCCGCCAGTATCTAGAACGCATGACGCAGATAGATACAGCTAGCCCTAGCCCCAACCTAGAATCGCAAATTGGCTCAGAGCCAAATGTAGATAATCCATCTAGTTAAGTTCCATCTCAATCGTTTTTTTAAGCAACACACCCTGTCTAAGCTATGCAAACTCTACCCAAACAGCAGCGGTTCGAGACTCTTTCTTACTTGCCGCCTTTAAGCGATCAGCAAATCGCCAAGCAAATCCAATACATTCTCGACAAAGGCTATATTCCGGCTGTCGAATTTAACGAAAATTCAGATCCAACAGTATTCTTCTGGACTTTGTGGAAGTTACCTTTGTTTGGTGCTAGAGGCACAGATGAGGTATTAAGCGAAGTTAGAGCTTGCCGTTCTGAGTATTCCAATTGCTATGTTAGAGTTGTAGGCTTTGACAATATCAAGCAGTGCCAAGTTCTCAGCTTTATCGTGCATAAGCCACGCTAAGTCTAAGTCTTAAGTTTGAGCACATAATTGGGAACTAGGCAAATAATTTGTGATTAGTTCAAATAGGAGAGGTGGACTTATATCGTCTGCCCCTCCTATTTATTGGTATCAAGGCTTACGTGCAGTTAAAGGGGATACAAATTACAAAGGCACGTTCGCGAAGTGTAGCCAAGCATTTAAGACGCGAAGTAATTCAGAAGTCAGAAAATCTTAATATTGATAAGTAGAGCCAGGACTAAGCAACTTCCTAATATATGAGTTATTACATTTCTCCACGCTTTCTAGATAAATTAGCAGTTCACATTACCAAAAATTTCCTCGATCTTCCTGGAGTGCGCGTACCGCTAATTCTTGGCATTCACGGGCGTAAAGGTGAAGGCAAGTCTTTTCAATGCGAGTTAGTTTTTGAGCGCATGGGCGTTGAAGCTATTCATATGTCGGCTGGGGAGTTAGAAAGCCCAGATGCAGGCGACCCGGCTAGATTAATTCGCTTGCGCTATCGAGAAGCCGCAGAATTAATTAAGGTGCGCGGTAAGATGTGCGTATTGATGATCAATGACTTGGATGCAGGTGCAGGTAGGTTTGATGGCGGTACGCAATATACGGTTAATACGCAGTTGGTAAACGGCACTTTGATGAATATTGCCGACAATCCCACAGACGTGCAATTGCCTGGAAGTTATGACGCGACACCGTTGCATAGAGTGCCAATTATTGTTACGGGTAATGACTTTTCTACGCTGTACGCACCGCTAATTCGTGACGGGCGGATGGAAAAGTTTTATTGGCTACCCGATCGCGCAGATAAGGTAGGCATTGTTAAAGGTATATTTGAGCAGGATAATCTGCCAAGTGGGGATATTGAAAGACTTGTAGATACATTTGTCAATCAACCAGTGGATTTCTTTAGTGCGCTGCGATCGCGCATCTACGACGAACAAATCCGCGACTTTATTCACAATACTGGTTTTGAAAAAGTATCGCTGCGGGTAGTTAATAGCGCTGAAGGAAAGCCTAACTTCAGTAAGCCTAATTTTCAACTGCCGCGCTTGCTGGAATATGCCAATATGATGGTCAAAGAGCAACAGCAAGTCCAAAATTCCGGTTTAGTTAGGGAATACAATCAAGCATTGCTAGGAAATGGCGATCGCCCTAATAATAATTCTCCAGGCGCAAATAACGATCGACCTGCACCACCCACACCAAAACAGCCGGTACAACTGCAAACAGAACCAAAGCAGCAAGCAGGACAATTTCATTACTCTGATAATTACTTCAATCCGCTAGCTAACTACAATGAGGTGTTAAGCGATCGCATCGGACTAGAAACTCTAGAGCGGCTGCGTAGAGATCTGACACAAGGCTATCACATCGGAGTTGAGTTTGTAGATAAGCGCAGGTTTGCCATGAATTCGTGGCAAAGTTGCGGGCAAATTATTACTGGCGAATCAGAAGCAATAATTGCAATCGAGTCATGTTTGCTCGATCATGAAGATGATTACGTGCGCCTATTTGGCATCGATCCTAATGGCAAACGACGCTTGTGGGAAAAAATCGTGCATCGCCCTAAGTAAACATACGAAATGAGTAGGGTGCGTTTTCAAAACGCACCCTACAATTGCGATCGCACTACAAGGAATCGGTTTGATTATTCAAGGCTTTAACAACAGGAAACTGCTCTTCAATTTCCCACCTCTTACTATTATGCTTGAGTAACGTTAAGTCACTAGCTACAAATTCATAATCTAACTGCTGGTGTTGAAATTCTGCCCACGCAGCTTTAAAGTTTGGTTTGCTCAAATCTTTAAAACCAACAGTCATGTGTGGAGAGAAACTGCGACTTTTAGCTTTAGCATCAATAATCTTTAACTCGGTTGCTAACGTTGAGGCTAAATTGCTTTGCAATTCTAATAAAGGCTGAGTTTTGACAACATTGATATAAATAACTCGCGGCGGAAAAGCAGCAAAGCCATCAAGCGTTACTTTTACTCTAGCTTGAGAATTAGCAAACTTGCTCAAGCAGCCTCTTAACGGCGCAATTTCCTCATCTAGCAGTGGAAACGGCGGTTGCAGAGTAATGTGAGGGGGAGATTTGAGGGCTGCACGACTATTATAACGATCGGCAAAGTGTTGCTTAATAGCATGAGCGCGATCGCTGACTTCTTGTGGCGGTAGTAGAGCAATAAAAAAAAGATTTTTGGGTGAATTCATGAGCAGAGTTGTGCAGCACCGTTATTATCGATGCTACAATCAAATTTAGACCTGGACCCATGCGATCGCAACGCCTAAATCTTGTCAGGACCGGAAGGTAGCAGCAATACGGGATGCTTGTGGTAGGCGTGGAATCCGGGTCCCTTGGTTCAAAGGATACGGAGCTTTCACCATGCCTGGTTTTGGAGATATCGTACAAAAAGCTTTTTATCTTGGTGTTGGTTTGGCTTCTTATGCAGGCGAAAAAGCAGGGGGCAAATTCTCAGAACTGCGATCGCAAGCTCAGAAACTAGCAGACGAAATGGTTGCTCGTGGCGAAATGAATACCGAAGAAGCCAAAAAGTTTGTTGAAGATATGATGCAAAAAGCTGGGCAAACTCCAGAAGCAGGTAGTACAAGTACCAATAGTTCGCCTGCGGAACCTCGCCGGATTGAGATTCTTTCTGATGACGAACCTACCTCGCGCTCGCAAGTTCAGGATGTAGATAAGCTACGCGAACAAGTGCTGGGATTGCAAGAAGAATTAAAAAATCTTAAGCGCGATAAATAGCAATAAGTAGAAAATTTTAGTTATATATAGAACGTAGCGATCGCTGCAAGTAAAATATTTAGTCAATAAATGCCCACAAATCTATGGAAAAGTGGCAAAAAGAATTCTTTGAGATAGTAGAAAACGTTACTGAGGAAGTAGACCAGTTTTTCTCAGATATTACAGGCGTATGGGATGCAATGTTTGAGCTATCAGAAGCGATCGCTCAAGAAGTACAGCAAACAATTGTTACAGAAATCGATCAGTATTTAAATGATTGGGCTGAACCTTTGTTCGATCTCTACGGTGACGATTTGCTAGATGATTTCGAGCAGACTTTTCCCTACCAAGTTACTCCCACTGTCGAACGTCACCCTGCTTGTATTGGCTGCGCTAACTATCACGGTCAAGTTTATTCGGGAAACTTGTTAGTTTGCGGTATGCATCCATATGGGTGGGAAGACGAGCAATGTCCAGACTGGGAACAAGAAAATTAGTCTTATAAAACTATAGAAATGATCGATAACTCATTATCTGTGCAGGAATTATCCGAGCAATCGAGCGCAGAAACTCAATCCCCCACAGTTGAACTGAAATATGGCGAACGCGAGATTGAGACAGGGAAACTGATAACTTTCCCCAATCCGCGTGTAGGGCGGAGGTACGATATTCACGTCACGCTACCAGAATTTACCTGTAAGTGTCCGTTTTCAGGTTATCCAGATTTCGCGACGATTTACATCACCTACGTTCCCGACAAATCGGTAGTGGAATTGAAGGCAATTAAGCTGTATATCAATAGTTATCGCGATCGCTATATTTCGCACGAAGAATCAATTAATCAAATCTTAGATGACTTTGTAGCAGCTTGCGACCCCTTAGAAGCTTATGTTAAAGGAGATTTTTCGCCACGCGGTAACGTACATACAGTAATTGAAGTGCGTCACCAGAAGCCTGTATAGGGTCTTTGGGAGGATATATTGAGTAAACGCGATCGCGCTTTATCGACCTTGAGTAAATTCGCGTACCCACTGACGGAAGGCTTTTAGAGTCTGGCTTCGTCCTTCTGTTTGACTGCGAGTAAGGAACAGAGAAATACCGTCAATGATGGGAAAATTAGGAAAGTGAGGACTAAAATTTGCATCTTGATACTGCCCATTTTGCAATAGACTGATTCGCAGTTGTCCATCCTCAAACCGCCACAGTTCTAAAACTCCAAGTGATTGATAAGCATCAAGTTCAGTTTTGGATGTAACATCTACTTCAATCGCCAAATCTGGAGGTGGATCGATGCTTAGATCGATTCGATCTTTGCCAATCATTTGAGCAAAATTTTCTATATAAAAACAGTCATCCGGTTCAACTCCTTTCGCCATATCTTGACGCTTAAATGTGCTAGAACCAAAACACTCATTATCTACATTAAGCTCTTCTAGAAGAATTTTGACCATATCGCCAATCAAAACCTTAGCTTTTTCGTGTTTTGGTGAAGGCATCCGAATTTCTAAAATTCCATCACTATAAGCAACTCGACAAGCGCGTTTATTGCCTAGCTCATCTAAAATAGCTTCAAATTCGTCCCATTTGACCTCTTGAAGCTGAATGCGCTGACCTGGGTAAACGACCAGTTGGCGAAGCTGAAGCGTGACCATTACGAGTTGCCAATAAGTACGATCTTAGTATAGCTATCGCTATCAGTCAGCTTCATCATCTGTCTAAGATGCGATCGCTTTTTCTGTTTCTTTTTCTTGCGGCTGAGGAGCAATTTGAGCCAATATATCGAGCATTTCTTGTTCAAAGGCTACTTGCGCTCGATTAGTTCTACCGCCTACATAAAAACGCCCATCTGCTTGCAAAGCCCAAATTTGCGAGTGAGAAACATAACTCATAACTACACCAATCATTAATAAAGCAAAGCCAGTGTAAACAATTGGTACGCTGGGGTCGGCTTTGATTTGCAATCCTGTAGAACCAATAAGTTCGACAATTTTCAGCGTTACGCCATTAACTTCCGCAGACATTCCGGCGCGGAGAGTAGAAACTAGCTGCCCTTTGGTGTCGTATAGCAGTAGCATTCCCTGTAAGTCTCTAGCTAGTAGAGATACGCCTTCACTCAAATCGGGTTTGGTTGGTATCCACGTCGCCCAAATTCTGCCTTGTCCGTTGGTATTTAGTTTTGCCATTGGTAGCTGCAAAACAGGGCTTTTATTTAAGCGAACGCGAATCCCAGAAATTCCCCAGTCTGTTTGATAAAAAGTTACACCTTTATAACGCAGAGGTTCGTTAACGAAAATTGTTTTGCGCTTAACTTCTTGTCCTTGTTTGTCTAGAACTGATAGGTCGGAATAAAATTGGTCGATACCGCCGCTGGGCGTATAGTCGATCCAAAACCGATTTACGCGCATAGACCAGTCTTTAGGAATTTGCGGTGCAGCCCAAGGTCCAGCATCTACAATATTTTGGACGGCAAAGTTTTCACCGCTAGGGACCATTTCTTGACCGATAAATCCAGTCATTGCGCCCCAAATCCCACCAGCAAGAATTACAACAATGCCGATATGAACTATAATCGGTCCAAGCTTTCCGGCGATGCCTTTACGGGCGTATAAGTTGTTATTTTCACCTGCAAATACTTTGTAGCGACGGTTGTTGAGGATTTGAGTTAGTTCAGCTAGCGTTCCTGTTTCTAGTTCTGCACTCAAAGCTAGTTTTTGGAACTGACGGGCTTTATCGTAAAACTTCCATTTCCGAGATGCTTTGAGGGCTGGTAGTTGTCTGGTAAAGGTGCAAGCTGTCAAACTCGTGCCAAACAATATTAATAAAGATAGATACCACCAAGTTCGATATACATGGTCTAAACCTAAAGCTAAAAGAACTTTCCAGCTAAGGAAACCAAACAAGGCTGGATCTTCAGGATAGTTAGCTTGGTAAAAGGCGGGTGACTGTCCTTGTTCGATTACAGTACCAGTAATACTAAAAAGTGCGATCGCCAAGAGCAACAAAATCGCCAAGCGTAAATCTGTTAGTACGGGCAAAAACTCCTGTTTGAAGAACTTTTGAGGAGCAGACCATATAGACGATTTTGCTAAAGATGTTTCTTCTAAAGTCATTTATTTAAAATATTCCTGCGGGAATCCGCAATAATAGCGAAAATACACCAAATCCTACTAAGATAGCCCCACTTACTGGGTTAATCCATCCCGACCACCGCCGCAACTCTAGCAGTTTTTTAATTGTTGCTGTGAATGTTCCAGCTAATACTAGCGGTGCAACGTGACCTGCTGTATAAGCAAGTAGCAATCCTGCACCTAAAGCTAGATCGCCTGTGGTCGCAATCCAAGCAAGTAGAGTTGCTAAAACTGGCGTGCTGCAAGGCGAAGCAACTACACCGAAGGTTAAACCAATTAAATAAGAACGCACTGCTGGGGGTAAATCTTTGGAAACCCAATCTGTACCTCCAAATGAAGGTAATTGTAAAGGTAAAGCTTCCAGTAAATTTAAGCCCATCAAAATCGCAATAATGCTAACTATAATAGGCAAACCAATACCTATTTGCCCGTAAACTTGTCCGACCAATGCTGCTACTACGCCCAAGACTGCTAATGTAGTTGCAAGACCTAGGGCAAACCACGTAGATGCGATCGCAGCTTGCAGGCGATTTTTGGTTTCATAGCCACCGATATAGCCAATTGTAATCGGCAGCATCGACAGCATACAAGGAGTTAAGCTCGTCAGCAATCCAGCAGTAAAAATGATGGCAATACTTGCCCAGCTAAGATGTATGAGTTGGCTAGAAACTAGATTATCGGCAAACTGTTCTAGTTCGTATAGTTGATTTTGCAATGTATCTAGCATGACTATCCAGCAGGTATTGCTTGTTACTGCTCAATTTTAACTTAGTTGATAAAGTCAAGTAAATGTAATTAGATGTAACTATTTATACTTTATTAGATAGATAGAAAGTTATATAATACTCAAATATTTAAGTATAAATCTATGGCAAATGTAAAGACAGCCATTTCCATGCCAGAGTCATTGTTTCAGGAAGTAGAAGCGCTCGCTAGCGAGTTACAAGTTTCTCCCAGTGGGATAATGGAGCTTACTATAGCTGAATTTGTCCGCAGCTATCAAAACGAACAACTGTTAGAGAAAATTAACGCTGCTTACAGTGATGATGCAGAGGAAGAAGTTTTACAGCCATATTTTCGTCATCGCCATCGACAAGTTGCTGAAAGAGAATAAGATAAAATGGTGGATTTTTGCGATCGCGAGCTTAAAAAAATTGCTAGTAATTCCTCAAGTTCACCCGCCTTATTGACTGAGTTAAGCAATAATTCTGATTTTGAGATCCGTTCTCTAGTAGCAAGTAATCCTAATACCCCAGTCGATATTCTGATGAAATTAGGTGAGGAATTTCCCGATCAAATTCTCGAAAATCCTGTTTTTAATCTTTTACTACTTGAAGAACCTGATAGTCGATTTGTGCGTTTGTCTCTAGCCCGTAGCACTAAGACCAATCCAGAAGTATTAGCAAAACTAGCCGCGACAGAAAAGCATGATGAAACTATTTGTTGTGCTGTAGCTAGAAATATTAATACACCAATTGATACTCTCAAAAGCATGGTGGTAACAAATTGGCACTGGCGTGATGGCAATTTTCCTCTTCATCTTACCTACGAGGTGCTTACTAATTCAAGTATGCCCATAGCCTATTTGGAAGAATTATTATGTTTATCCATTGGTTGTGAGGAACTGTTGTGGGGATTTTCCCATCTCCCAAATCTTTCTCTAAGGATGATAGAAAAACTAGCTGAAAACGGTGCGGTTAGTCCAGCACTTGTCGAGCATCCTATTGTCCAGAAGTCACCAATTCTTTTAGATAAAATGGCACGTTCTTCGTATGATGAGCCTGCACTTAGAAAAATACTTAAAAATCCTATAATTTTACCTTCAACAGTGGAGTATCTTGCAGGATATAATTCCCCTGCAATACGGAATATAGTAATTGAGCGCTCTGATGTTTCTAAAAAAGCCTTGGACATAGTTTTATTCATGCAAAAGAAGTTAGGGACACCAATTGATTTATTGAACGAACTTGCTGAAGATTACCGATTTCAAAAACTATTAATTGACTATCCCTATACTCCATCCGAAGTTTTAGAGAAAACAGTAGATTGTTACTACGTTCCCAAATACAATCATGATTTTGATAAACGCGAACGTGAATATAAAGATGCTTTTAACGATCGGAACATGGTTTATAAGCTTGCTTGTCATCCCAACACTTCATTTAAACTTTTAGAGCGAATCTGCGTCAAACTGACTCAGTGGGCTGCGTACAACGATAGAACTGATAAAGAAATGCTTCGTATTGTTCAAGATAGGCTTTATAACCACTATGTCGTGCAAGTAGACACCGAAAAAGAACCAAAAATAATCGGCGACAGGTACAGCCGAGAAAACTTATTTGAACCAGAACCAGAAGACGAAATACCTTTCTGACTAGACTAAATGCGATCGCCCATTATTAGCACTTCGCCTTGGTAAAGAGACAACTTTTGCCTCGCTACTTTCTCTTGCTACCCGCACTAACAACCCAGCTATCAGCAAACTAGCTATTACAGAATTACCACCGTAACTAACTAAAGGTAGAGGCAACCCTGTAGTTGGCAAACCACCAGAAGCTACGCCAATATTTAACAACGATTGCCCGACCATAAAAATCATTGCTCCAATCGCTATTAATCGGTGTACTGCATTTTCAGCTTTAAAAGCAACAATTAACGCCAAAGTACCATAAGTTGCTAGCAGTAACAGAAATAGCAAGCAGCCAACAAAGCCAAATTCTTCAGCAAACACGGCGAAAATAAAATCTGTATATTGAATCGGTAGATAAAAGAGTTTTTGCTGCGATAGCCCGTATCCCGTTCCCCAAGCACCACCAGAACCAATTGCTAGCAAGCTTTGAATCAACTGGTATCCATCTTGCATCGGATCTGCCCAAGGATTGAGAAAAGACATCACCCGCCGCTTTTGATAGTCTCTCAAGCTTATACTGGCATAGGCAAGCATTACCCCACCCATAGCCGTTGCAATTAAGTAAATGTAAGGCAATCCAGCCGCTAGCGCTATTAGCCACAAAGCCATGCCACATAATGCAGTGGTACTCAAATTTGGCTGCAACAATATACCTGCTAGCACCAAAGCAAAAATTCCCAGCCAAATTAGCCGAGATTGCCATCTTAAACGCTGCCATTGCCCAAAAACACGAGCGCTTTGTACGACCAAAAACGGCTTAATTAATTCCGAAGGCTGAAGCTGGAAGGAACCTATTGGCAGCCAACGCGCAGCACCATTAGTATTTGTTCCCAATCCTGGAATTAAGGTGACAAAAATTAGGGCAAGAAATAGCAGTACAAACCAGTGAGATACGCCTAGAATGCGCTGCAATGGAGAATGAACGACAAAATTAAAGATGACTAAGCCAATAACTATAGAGATAAGTTGACGCTTGATATAGTACAAACCATCGCCAAAATCAGCTTCTCCGACAGCATAAGAAGCTGAAAACAAAATTACTAACCCGATTAGCACCCATAACAATGTCAGCCAGCGCAACAATCTTGCTCGGCTAGCCCACTTTAAGGTTGAGGCATCGAATAACGGAATTAATTGGCGTAACTCCACAGCAGCGCAAAAAATGGGTTGACAACAATAGGAGTTTTACACTCTCACACTCAAAAGCGCAAGTATTGTTTAATAATCTACTTACAAAATCTATCTGCGTTTATCTGCGTGCATCTGCGTTCAAAAAAAGGAGGCACAAATTGCCTCCCAACAAATATATAACAGCAAACTTAGTTTTTAATTAAGCCAAGCCAGTGTTCATTCCAGGCTTACCTGTAGCTAGTTCTACCTTGACAATTTTGCCGCCCATCTTCATAATGCGCTGCTGTTCGCGGAACCAGTTGTCATAAGGAACGAGTTTAGTAAAATATGTATTTTGTAATTCCCGCTGCGTGCGAATACGTGTCTGGCTAGGAACGCAAGCAGTAACTTTAAACATTCGCATCGGTTGCTATCTCCTGAATTAACTTAAGAAAATTTTGATTTCAATTGTTTTTAAGTAAAGTGTTGGGCGATCGCTTTTACCCTACTTTTGCCCCTAAAAATCGAAGGCTGGGAGTTAACTATCAATACTAGACCGCTAACACTCTTTGACTAATACAGTCAAGACAAGCGACAAAACGTTCTAGCACTCACAACCAACTCCCAGACCTTGATTAAAGACTATTTACGATCTCTACCTATTACAGGTATCTACAATTAGCTCAAGCCAGAGCAGATGTAGTCGAAGTAAACGCCCATTTCTTTACCAGCGTCAGGACCAACTAAGCTAGCAGTAACTTCTTTCATTGCTTGGATTGACTGTACGGTTGCGCCGATGGGTACACCCAAGGAATTGTAAGTTTCTTTCAAGCCGTTAAGTACGCGCTCGTCAAGAATCGAAGGATCTCCAGCTAACATAGCGTAGGTGGAGTAACGGAGGTAGTAGTCCAAATCGCGGATGCAAGCAGCATAACGGCGAGTTGTGTACATATTGCCACCTGGACGAGTGATGTCCGAGTACAACAAGGACTTAGCTACTGCTTCTTTAACAATTGCAGCGGCGTTAGCGCTGATTGTGCTGGCTGCACGTACGCGCAATTCGCCAGTTTGGAAGTAGCCTTTTAACTTCTCCATTGAGGAGTTGTCCAAGTATTTACCTTGAACGTCTGAGGAGTTGATTACAGAGGTAATTGCGTCTTGCATGGTCTTGATTCCTTAATTTCCAACTGTCTTGCAGTTTTTATAATCAGTAGTTGATTCAACAACTTACTGCATAGCGCCGACTAAGTAGTCGAAGTAAGAGCCAGCTTCAGCAGCATCTTCACCTGACATCATTGAAGTAGCAACGTTCTTCATTGCGCGTACGCCTTCAGCAACGGCTTCAATTGGAGTACCTAGTGACTTGTACATTTCACGAACGCCTACTACACCGATTTCTTCGATGGGTGTAACGTCGCCAGCTACTACTCCGTATGTGATGAGGCGGAGATAGTAGTCCATATCGCGCAAGCAAGTAGCAGTCATTTCTTGACCGTATGCATTGCCACCAGGAGATACAACGTCAGGACGCTTTTGGAACAATTGATCGCCAGCTTGCTTAACAATCCGCTCGCGGTTTTCTGTCAAAGCTTGAGCAATACGTAGACGGCGTTCGCCGCTTGTAACAAAGCTCTTGATCCGATCTAGCTCACCAGGGCTGAGGTAGCGAGCTTCGGCATCCGCATTCACGATCGACTTCGTGACGATACTCATTAACCGATTCCTCCAAAAAAATGAACCAAGTTTATTTAAACTGGCTTAGGCTTATTTAACTAACTGAGTTTACCTAAATTTAGGTCACTTGCGTACTTTAAGTTACTCAAGTTTTTTAATTTCAGTTACCTTCCGCAATCATTCTCCTGCATTCTGTTCGCGTTCTGACTCAGTTCTTAATACTTTTTAATATTTCTTTCATGAACGAGAACAATTACAGATTTTTTTAATCTCATTCTCCGCTAAATTACGGAGAAAGCTGGTATATTACGAAGCTATTTTTTGGGTAGTCAAGCAAAGAAAGCCCGATAGGCGATCGCACATCGGGCTGTATTATTTAAACTTTAAGGCAATTTAGCGCCCTGTACCTTGAGTAATCGACGAAGGCGATAAATCCGACCAAGACTGCTTAACTAGGTCAGCAGCAGCTTTTACGCTACCGATGTAGTTACCAGCAGGTAGGGATGGGAAGCGTGGATAGGGAACAACGTCTTCGCCAAAGTATTGCGCGTACTCTGGGCTATTGACCATTGTATCTACAGCCGCTCTAAGTCCACCATCAGCTAGTAACTTGTTGTATTGCCTAATCTCGCTTTGAGTTGCAGGAGCGCGACCCAAGATATGGCGGAACAAGAACTCAATTACCTTGGTATTGGGGTAAGGAGTGTAGAAACGCCGACGATAAGTATTAGAACTTGCTAAATCGCGGACAAATTCTCTTACAGAGATTTCGCCATTACGCAGTTTGCTGTCTAAGTCAGAAATTCTTAGCCCATCAGGAACTTGACCGCTAAAGATATCCATAACTTGACAGTAAATGGCATCGATAGCTTTCTGAGTTTCTTGAGTCGAATTAGTACCGTTAGTGATGCGATAAATCCGCGCTGGTTTGCGACGAGTTGTACCTACACCTACCTCAACAGATTGACCGCGACCGTCATTGTAAGAGCGACCGAGTTCGATAAATAAAGGCTGACTTCGATCGACTTGACGAGCAGTATAAGCCATATCAGCGATCGCTTTTGCCATCATCGGCATTTTATCGGTCGCTATCTTGGTCTGTACTGGTTCAAAGCTGGGGACAACGATATCTTCGCTTTGCTTCGTTAACTGGTTGTACAACTTCTCTGTATTCGGGAAGTTAGCAGCAGGTAGTGTCGGGAAGCGGCGGTAAGGAATGGTATCTTCGCCGAATACTTGAATGTACTCAGAGCTATTTACCATCGCGCTGACGAAGCCGCGAATACCTGCAGAAGCAAGGATTTGGTTGTACTCCCGAATTTCTGCTTGGTTCTTGGGGGCGCGTCCTAAGAAGTGCTTAGTACCAAGCTCAATTACCTTGGTATTGGGGTAAGGAGTGTAGAACTCTTTGATGTAAAGGTTTGAGCAACCTAAGCCCTCAATAAATTCCTTAACGTTAATTTCGTCATTACCCAGCTTGCTTTCTAAAGCTGTGAATTCATTTTGAGCAATATATGGCTCGACATCGCGCTCGAAGATTTGCCGATAAGCAGCCCGAATCGCAGTTTGAACGCCTACCTTATCGCTGGTATTGGTTAGCTTGAAGACTTTAGTTTGTTCGCGCTGCTTGTTTACGCCCTGAGCAATGCGGGATTCGATATCTGGTTGAGTCCGCATTTCCGTGACTTCGCCCAACTGGACAAAGCGTGGTGCTTCTTCGGTGTCTACCTTAGCGCTAACAATATCTTCATTGATACTGCCAACTCTTAAGGATCTAAGCGCAACACCACCAGGAGTTAGATAGCGCTCGTAAGGAACGGTATCTTCGCCAAAAGCTTCGCTGTATTCTGGGCTATCAATCAAGGCATCAATTAAAGCATAGAAGCCTTTTTTGGCACAGACATCAAAGTAGCTGTTAATTTCCTGCCGTCCGTAAGTTGGGCGACCCAATAAACGGCGGTGGATATATTCAACTGCCTTAGTAACGTACAAAGAAGTCCAGTACAGCTTACGGAATAAATCGGATTTAGCTAGCTGACGCACGAACTCCCGTACTGGAATTTCGCCATTTTCTAGTTTAATTTCCGCAACTTTTAGGCGTTGTCCTTCATATACATCCCGCCCGAATACTTGCAGGTAAGCAGCTTTAATTACAGCTTGAGTAGAGCTTTCGGAGAACTTAACGCTCGATCCTTTAGGCGATTTTCTGCCGCTAGTACCAGGAAGTTGATCTAACCGGAATACTTTAGGACCAAGAGAACCTGGAAACTCACCGCGTGACTGAGGACTGCTGTTTTGGTTGTTGATGCCTGGACCTTGGTGAATCAAAATCCGCTTGGTATCTTTACCAAATGGTGCAGGGCTGGTGCTGGGATTGCGAGTCTCTTTCGGGAAAATTGCCCCAAATTGAATTTCTAAGGGATCGTTGCCAGAACCATAAGGATGTTGGTCTGGTAGCGGCTTTTCGTAGGAAGCAAATAAAGTGATAAACTGCGGCACTTTACGGAAAGGTGCGCTGTAGTTTAACAAGTCTTGCTGCGCTCCCCAGTTGCGACATTCTTGGGCTTCTTGTCCCAATCCCCGCAGGTATGGTACAGTTTCTTCGCCAAAGTAGTCGGCGTATTCCTTAGAGTCTACTAGAGCATCAACTAGGGCTGGTAAACCGCCTTTGGAAACGATCGCAAAATAGTCTTGTACTTCTTCGCGGCTAGAAGGACCTCTACCCAAGAAGTGACGGAATGCAAGTTCCAAAGCGCGGCTGTTTATAAATGGCTGAAAAAATTGTTTTTGGTAAAGAGGAGACTTACCCACACGACGCACAAATTCCTTCATGGAAATGTCGCCGTTTTTGACTTGGGATTCTAAGTAAGATATCGACTGACTGTAAGCGCGGGTAATATCGCGCTCGAAGATTTGCCGATAAGCTGCTTTAATAACTTCTTGTTTTTCCCCTGCGGACAAACCAGGCTTCATAACAAATTTTGGTCGGCGCTCGGCAGAATTGAAGTAAATTTGGGGCAGTTGTAGTCCTTGTTGGTCGCCTGAAGGACGTTGGCGCAGTTTGTCTGAAGGTGTTGGTGCTTTAAATTCTGTAATCAGTACGTCCATGTACTGACTGACAATATTTGCAGATTCTTCATCCCTACGGAAGTAAGACAGCGATGCTTGCTTGATTTCTTGTAAAGCAACGATTGTCGCTTCACCAGAACAAGCGTTTTCAATAATTTCTCTTAGTCCTCGGACGTTGACAGCAATAATGTTGGGGTCGCCAGCTACGATCGCATACGTTGCGTAGCGCAGCATCCAACTCAAGTCCCGTAAGGACTTTTGCATATTGCTCGGACCGTAACGAGCAACGTTAATCGGTCTAAAACCTGGAGGTGTAGCACCGCTAGGTGAGGAACTAAATAGCGATCGCAACCCTTCTAGAAAACCACCACGATTTTCTACATAGGTTATGTTCCCTAATTGCATTCCTGTTTTTAGATCGTCTTTTGCCCCTACTGTTGCTAGTTCTACTTCTTTGGGTTTTTCTAGGTAAGCCATTGGCGAACCGCCCACAAAGATGCGGTTGGCGGCGCGAGACACAATTAGTTCTGAATTTTTAGTTAGTGTCTCGGCAATTTCTAATCTTTTCGTTCCCGAAGCAAAATAGTTTGACAGTGCGTTCAGTTCGCCTCGCTCTAAGAAGCGGTCTTGTTGTTCCGCTTGGTTGATTGTTGCGACTGCCAGTGTTTGATATAGTTGCGGACGCGCAACTGAGCTTCCACCACTTGCCTTAACACTCATGCTTTTTTTAAAACTCCCATCATATTCTTTACTGTGTTAAGTCTGACCAGGATGCCAGTAAACTTCCTTAAAAGTTACTCTAGGTCTTGACAAATCTCTGTTTTTACCCTTATATCCCGTCAAAGGAACTCGATTTTTCTACTTGCTGCCAGCCAGCAATTATCGCCTAAAGTTAACTCGGTCAGTTCCTAGATTAAAACGTTTTGAGTGCTTTCCGCTTGAATATTAAGAAGTGTGTAGATTTCCCAGAATTCTTGAGGTACTTTGTAGCGATTGTTACAAAAAGGTATCGGTCTAGAAGTGCGATCGCTATTTGGTTAGCAAAAACAACAAATCAGACGCTTGCCTGCAAAAGTTGGTTAGAACTGTAGTGGCGCTAATTAGGAACGCTAAAGTATTAATAAAAATTTGGATATTACTTAAATATTGGAACAACAGTAATGAACGCTAATCTAGTTGATTCTTTAATCCGAGTGATTTTGTCCCTTTCGCCAGAAGAAAGAATGCTTCTGGAGGCAAAACTTTTTCATAAAGTTTCAGAGCCTAAAACCTCTGAGCTAATGGAAATTGCTCAAAACGGCGGCAGTTTTGATTTCTTGTACGCAGAACCGGATCTATATACGCTTGAAGATGGAGAGCCTGTTTAGTAACGGTAACTAAACTGCTGATTCATCTTTGTCATCTTTGGTTTGCTGCATTTTCTGCTCAATTGCTGCTTGAAGTTTAGAATCAAAGTCAGGATCGTCTACTATTGTAATGAATTGGCGCGGACGTTCGTTGAGCCTATTTAGATATGCTTGAAGTGCTGTTTTGTCCTCACGATGCTGAAGAAAGTATTGCTTTA
Source organism: Aliterella atlantica CENA595 (assembly GCF_000952155.1). Taxonomy (GTDB): domain Bacteria; phylum Cyanobacteriota; class Cyanobacteriia; order Cyanobacteriales; family Chroococcidiopsidaceae; genus Aliterella; species Aliterella atlantica. Next base: position 54,294 of record NZ_JYON01000007.1, read on the forward strand.
ACTCTTGGTCAGACATTGCTGCATAATCGATCTGATTCATTAAAATATCTCTCCATTTGGTGTAACTTGAAATTCTAAGTTTTCAGTAACTCCAGCTAGGATGTATAAACTCAAAGTGCGATTATCAATACAAACTAAATGTATAGGCTGGAGCATGACGTAGGTCAACCGATAGCTAATACGATATAAACCTTTCAATTGAGCATCAGTAGGCATTCAAAACATTCACTCCACACGTTGTCAATTTTAGCAACCGATTTTTTAGCTGAATTAAGTTCAGGTCAACTCAAATACGCTTCAATACGATCGCAAGCCTTCTCTACACCATTTTCCGCCCGTATTTGCTGCCCTATTACCGCTGCTTTTTGGGCGTACTTTGGCTCATTTAATAGCTGTTTTAACTCCGCCGCAGCCGAATTTGCTTGATATTTGCTACGTTTAATAATACGAGCTACACCTAAACGTTCGGCGCGTGCTGCATTATCTGGTTGATCGTGACTATAAGGCATAAATAGCATAGGACGACCCGATCGCAAGGCTTCAGCAGTTGTCCCAATTCCACCTTGATGCACGATAACTGCTGCATGGGGAAATATTTTCGCGTATGGTGCGTAGCTGAAAGTAACAATGTCTTTAGATAACAAATTTTCTGGTACTTGGTTGCGCTTATCTTCGCCAATTAGCAAGACAGCACGACATCCTAATTGTCTAGCTGCGATCGCACTTTCTATATAAAAGTTACCTGCATCATTTACCGCTGCTGAACCCAAGGTAAAAATAATCGGCGGTTCTCCTCGATTGAGAAATTCTACTAATTCTGGTGATAGTTCTGCGCCTTGGCGATCGTAAAAGGGAAATCCAGTTACATAAGTATGCTTGTACCAATCTTTTTGAGGTTGAGCAAAAATTGGGGAAAATAAAGCTAATACTAAATCTGGTGAGTGTTGGTCTTGAAAGAAAGGATCTTTAACGGGTGGTAAATCTAACTGCTTTCTAAATTGCTGTATTGGTTCGCCCCAAGAGCGGATGCTAAATTTACCAAGATTAAGCAAAATACTATTAATTGCAGGGTTCAATCGTCTTAGGGAAACTACACTTAGTTGACTTGATAAAATTGATGGATCGTATGCAGACAAAAAGGATATTGGCGACAATACGCTAGAGAGCCAACGTATGCCTGTTTTTTGCGCTACTAAAACCCCAGCGAAACTTATAGGATGAGTAATTAGCAAGTCAGCACCGGGTACAGCTTGCATTATATCGTTGTAGCTGTCTTGCAGGTAAGGCAAAACTAACTCACGTAAAACGTACTCCGTTCCTTTTTTCGAGTCCATAGCCCGTTTGATAGCTTCTTGGGCTTCTTCAGGATTTAAATCCGATATGTTTGGTCTAACAGGGTAAAATGTGAGATTTTCTGCTTCAACTGCAGCGCGATAAATTTCGCTAGTGGCGATCGCTACCTGATGTCCTTTGCGCTTTGACTCTACAGCGATCGCCATATAAGGATATAAATCTCCTAAAGAGCCATAAGTAGAAATAACAATACGCTTACTCATAATTTAATTATTAGCCTTGGGAGGCGGAGATTCGCTAAACTACGGAATGCTGCAACTTTTCTCACTATGTCAGATTCCCAAAGCGTTAGCGCTGCTGTTGCTAAACTCTACGATACTTATCCTTTTCCTCCAGAACCAATTCTAGATGAGCCGCCACCTGGCTATAATTGGCGCTGGAATTGGTTGGCTGCTTATGGTTTTTGTACTGGACAAAAGCCCCAAAAGCAAGATATCCGCATTCTCGATGCTGGTTGTGGTTCTGGTGTGGGGACTGAGTATTTAGTCCATTTGAACCCCCACGCTCAGGTAGTTGGAATTGACTTAAGTGCTGGTACTCTAGCTGTAGCTAAAGAACGCTGTCAAAGATCGGGTGCTAATCGCGTTGAATTTCAGCAACTTAGTTTGTATGACGCTGACAAGTTACCTGGTGAATTTGACTTAATTAACTGCGTTGGCGTTTTGCACCATTTAGACGATCCGATACGCGGGATTCAATCTTTAGCTAAAAAGCTAGCGCCTGGTGGGTTGATGCATATCTTCGTATATGGAGAAATAGGACGCTGGGAAATACAATTGATGCAACGCGCGATCGCTCTACTCCAAGCTGATAAAAAAGGCGATTACCGCGATGGCGTTCAAGTTGGACGCAAATTATTTGCAGCATTACCAGAAAACAATCGAATTGTCAAGAGAGAAAAAGAACGTTGGTCAATGGAAAACCAGCGCGATGAATGTTTTGCTGATATGTACGTTCATCCCCAAGAAATTGATTACAATATCGAAACTCTGTTTGAATTAATTGATGCTTCAGGGCTAGATTTCTTAGGTTTTTCCAATCCTAATTTTTGGCAGTTAGAAAGGCTTTTGGGTAAAGAACCGGAGTTGATGGAACGTTCCTTCGCGTTGGATAGCCGCGCTAGATACCGTTTGATTGAATTATTAGATCCAGAAGTAACTCATTACGAGTTTTTCTTAGGACGTGCGCCATTACCTAAAAATGATTGGTCGAAAGATGAAGCGCTGTTAGCGGCAATTCCCGAACTTCATCCTTGTATAGATGGTTGGGCTAGTAAATGCTTGTTTAACTACGATTATCAGATTGTGAACTTGAGAGAACAAGAATTTGAGTTTTTAAAAGCTTGCGATCGCAATTCTAGTCACAATATCGGCGAAATATTGAAAAACGTGCAGTTCGATCTAGCTGGAGTGCGATCGCTTTTAAGTCAACAACTAATTTTGCTAACACCGCATTAATTATTTTTAAGGATTGTTACCGCAACGTGTTACGATCTTTTCTGGCTCTTATGTGAGTCAAGTCAATTACCTATGCTGGTTTGCGAGTCCTGTGAGCTTGTCAAACGAATCGTCAAACACTACGCCTGAAACGGGAGAAAATTCTCCGACCGATGCCCAAGCAAAAGCATCTAGCTCGATGCAAGAGTTCTATCAACTTTCGCAAGAATTGTTGTCAATTACTCTTGTTATCACAGGGATTATTTTTATCTTTGTGTGGATATTTTACTCCCTGAACGTTGCCCTAAATTATCTGATCGGGGCGTGCACAGGTGTGGTTTACTTGAGAATGTTGGGTAAAGACGTTGAGCAACTTGGCGGGGAAAAAAACCAACTAAGTAAGACGCGATTTGCTTTGTTTATTGGGTTAATAGTAATTGCAACTCAATGGGATCAATTGCAAGTTTTGCCGATATTCTTAGGGTTTTTGACTTATAAAGCTACGCTGATAGTTTATACGATCCGAGCGGTATTGCCCCCTGACCTGAAATAGGTAAAGTGCGATCGCGGCAGACTGCATTCTCCAACCCTCGATTTATGGTGATTCCCTAAATGGAAATGCTCAACAGTAGTGTGTTAAACACCTTTAACTATAAATTCCTGGCTTCCTTAGAAGTAGGTCATCACTTCTATTGGCAACTAGGCAATTTGAAACTTCACGGGCAAGTTTTTCTCACATCTTGGTTTGTAATTGGCATTCTAGTCATAGCTTCTTTAGCTGCAACTAGAAATATCCAGAAAATTCCTACAGGTATCCAGAATTTTATGGAATATGCCTTGGAATTTATTCGAGATTTGGCAAAAAACCAAATTGGCGAGAAAGAGTACCGTCCTTGGGTTCCCTTTATTGGTACTTTGTTCCTGTTCATTTTCGTATCGAACTGGTCTGGTGCTTTAATTCCCTGGAAGTTAATTAGGCTTCCTGAAGGCGAATTAGCAGCCCCAACTAACGATATCAATACCACAGTAGCGCTGGCTTTACTGACTTCTTTAGCATACTTTTATGCGGGCTTTAGTAAGAAGGGCTTGAGATACTTTACCAAGTACATCGAGCCAACACCGATTCTATTGCCGATCGCAATATTAGAAGATTTCACCAAGCCTCTTTCCCTAAGCTTCCGTCTATTTGGTAACATCTTGGCGGACGAATTAGTAGTTGCAGTGTTAGTGCTATTAGTTCCGTTGTTTGTACCTCTGCCAGTTATGGCTTTGGGCTTATTTACCAGCGCCATTCAAGCCTTGGTATTTGCCACATTAGCAGCAGCGTACATCCACGAAGCACTCGAAGGGCATGGCGGAGAAGAGCATGAGGCGCATTAAGTCATCTTAGCCCTCAGTAGATAGCACTGTTTTGTAGTGCAGCGCGAACAAAGCGCATTTAGTCAACAGTTCATTAGTTTTAGTTTTGTACTTTAGGTAAGGAAAATCATCATGGATCCATTAGTTTCTGCTGCTTCAGTTCTCGCTGCTGCTCTCGCAATCGGTTTAGCTGCAATTGGTCCTGGTATTGGACAAGGAAACGCAGCAGGGCAAGCTGTTGAAGGTATTGCTCGTCAACCTGAAGCAGAAGGAAAAATTCGCGGTACTTTACTGTTAACCTTGGCGTTCATGGAATCTCTTACCATTTACGGTCTAGTAATTGCCCTAGTATTGCTATTTGCTAACCCCTTTTCCTAAAAGTTGGAGTTGGCTTAGAGGCGCGAAACATCGCGTCTCTAAAATTGGAGGATTTAGCCCTATTTAACTATGGGGTTTTTACGAATTTATTCAAGGTTGGATGATGTCGCTGGCAATTAATCCTAGGTATCTAGCCACAGAGGGAAGAAATGTTTGACTTTGACGCTACTTTGCCCTTAATGGCATTACAGTTTTTACTACTAGCTGCTCTATTGAATGTAATTTTCTATAAGCCACTGTCTAAAGTGCTAGACGAGCGCAGTAACTATATTCGCAATAATAAACTTGAGTCTAAGGAACGCTTGGCGAAAACCGAGCAGTTGGCAAATCAATACAAGCAACAGCTAACAGAAGCTCGCAAGCAAGCACAATCGACGATTGCAGCGGCGCAAGCTGAAGCTCAAAAAATTGCCGACCAGAAAATTGCTGAAGCGCAAAGAGAAGCTCAAAGTCAAAGAGAAGCAGCCCAGCGCGAAATAGACCAGCAAAAGCAAGAAGCGATGCAATCTTTGGAGCAACAGGTAGATTCCCTCAGTCGGCAGATTATAGACAAGCTATTAGAGCCTGCTTTACTCAAATAAAACAATTAAATCGAGCATAGGGCAGTTGTAAATGGGTATGATGGGAATTTTTTTACTGGCTGCAGAAGCGAGTGCAGCCCACGCAGAAGCGTCAGAAGGTGGTTTTGGTCTAAATTTTGACATTTTAGAAACCAATCTAATCAACTTAGCACTGCTAATTGGCGTATTAGTTTTCTTTGGGCGGAAAGTTTTAACAAAGACGTTGAACGATCGCCGCATCAGCATTGAAGCAGCAATTACAGAGGCAGAAAAAAGCGCTAACGAAGCAGCATCAGCACTAGCTGACGCGCAAGAAAAGCTAACTCAATCGCAAGCAGAAGCGCAAAAGATTCGCAAAAATGCTGAAGAAAACGCGCAATCAGCGAAAGAAGCAATTTTGGCACGAGCGGCGCAAGATGTCGAGCAAATGAGAGCAACAGCAGCGCAAGATTTGGACAGCGAAAGAAATAGAGCGATCGCCCAATTACGGCAGCAAGTAGTAGCCAAAGCGCTAGAAAAGGTAGAATCACAGCTACAAACTCAAGTAGATGGCTCTGCTCAACAAAAATTAGTAGATCGCAGCATAGCGCTCTTGGGGGGTAGGTAATGGCGGGTAGCAGCACAATTAGTTCTCAGGTAGTAGAGCCTTACGCGCAGGCATTGATGTCAACAGCGAAAGCGAATAATTTGAGCGATCGCATTGGTGAAGATGTTCGATCTTTGCTCGACTTACTCAAAAATTCCGAGCAATTACAGAATTTTCTTGCCAATCCTTTTGTCAAAGATGCCGACAAAAAGGGCGTACTCGAACGCATAGCTGGTGACGTTCATCCTTATTTCCGTAACTTCTTGCTGATTTTGGTAGATCGGCGGCGGATCTTGCTATTAGAAGGAATTTGCCAGCAATATCTCAATTTACTGCGGCAGTTGAATCAAACAGTTCTAGCTGAAGTAACATCGACAGTCGAACTAACTGAGCAACAACAACAAGCAGTAAAAGATAAAGTTGTAGCAATGACCAACGCTAGAGAAGTCGAGCTAGATATGAAGATCGACAAAGATTTGATTGGTGGTGTAATTATCAAAGTTGGCTCTCAGGTCATTGATGCTAGTTTAAGAGGTCAACTGCGCCGCCTAGCTTTGCGCTTAACAAGTGCAACTTAAGTTTACAGCCTGGAAAATTTCTCACACCTAAGAAAAAAACATGAGCATCAGTATTAGACCCGACGAAATTAGCAACATTATTCAGCAGCAAATCGAGCAGTACGACCAAGGCGTTAAAGTCGCTAACGTTGGTACTGTATTGCAAGTAGGGGACGGTATTGCCCGCATCTATGGCTTAGAAAAAGCTATGGCAGGCGAACTATTAGAATTTGAAGACGGCTCAATTGGCATCGCCCAGAACTTAGAAGAAGACAACGTGGGCGCGGTGTTGATGAGTGAAGGACGCGATATTCAAGAAGGTAGTTCAGTTACAGCGACGGGAAAAATCGCTCAAATTCCTGTAGGGGATGCGATGATCGGCAGAGTTGTAGATGCACTTGCTCGTCCTTTGGATGGTAAAGGCGATATCCAAACTAGCGAAACCCGCTTGATTGAATCTCCAGCACCAGGGATTATTGCGCGTCGCTCGGTGTACGAACCAATGCAGACAGGGATTACCGCGATTGATGCGATGATTCCAGTTGGTAGAGGACAAAGAGAATTAATTATTGGCGATCGCCAAACAGGTAAAACTTCTATTGCTGTTGATACGATCATCAACCAAAAAGGCGAAGATGTAGTTTGCGTTTATGTAGCGATCGGACAAAAAGCATCTACTGTAGCTAACGTAGTTAACGTGCTGCAAGAAAAAGGCGCGATGGATTACACCATTGTAGTTGCAGCTAACGCTAACGATCCGGCAACATTGCAATACTTGGCTCCATATACAGGGGCGAGTTTAGCCGAATACTTCATGTATAAAGGCAAAGCTACTCTAGTTATCTACGATGACTTGTCTAAGCAAGCTCAAGCTTATCGCCAAATGTCTTTGTTACTGCGTCGTCCACCAGGACGGGAAGCTTACCCTGGAGATGTATTCTACATCCACTCTCGCTTGCTAGAGCGTGCCGCTAAATTGAGTACAGAACTCGGTGAAGGTAGCATGACAGCATTGCCAATTATCGAAACCCAAGCAGGCGACGTATCGGCATACATTCCTACCAACGTAATTTCGATTACTGACGGACAAATCTTCTTATCTTCCAACTTGTTCAACTCTGGTTTGCGTCCTGCTGTTAACCCTGGTATTTCGGTATCTAGGGTAGGTTCAGCCGCTCAAACTAAAGCAATGAAGCAAGTAGCTGGAAAAATTAAGCTAGAACTCGCTCAGTACGACGATTTGGCTGCATTTGCTCAATTTGCTTCAGACTTAGACCAAGCAACGCAAAATCAGCTAGCACGCGGTAGACGCTTGCAAGAATTGCTCAAGCAGCCGCAATACTCACCGCTACCAGTAAACGAGCAAGTAGCGATTCTATACGCTGGTATCAACGGCTATTTAGATGATATCCCTGTAGAAAAAGTTGCTGGCTACACGCAAGGATTGCGCGAATACTTGAGAAATAGCAAGCCTCAGTACGGCGAACTAATCCGTAATGAGAAGAAACTAGGCGATGAAGCGGAAAAAATCTTGAAAGAAGCGCTCGTCGAGTACAAGCAAACCTTCATGGCAACTGCATAAGGATGTTGGCAAAGAGCTATTAGTTTGATTGCTAGTAGCTCTTGGCGATTAGAGGCAATAAAAATATGGCTAATCTCAAAGCAATTCGCGATCGCATCAATTCAGTTAAAAATACTAAAAAAATCACCGAAGCAATGCGCTTGGTAGCGGCAGCTAAAGTCCGCCGAGCGCAAGAACAGGTGATTGCAACTCGTCCTTTTGCCGATCGCTTGGCACAAGTATTGTACGGTTTGCAAACACGGCTTAAGTTTGAAGAAGCAAATTTACCTTTGTTTAGACAGCGCCAAGTCGGAACTGTCGGTTTGTTGGTTATTTCAGGCGATCGCGGTTTGTGCGGTGGTTACAACAGTAACGTCATCCGCCGCGCCGAAAATCGCGCTAAGGAACTCAAAGCTGAAGGACGCGACTACAAGTTTATCTTGGTTGGACGCAAAGCAACTCAATACTTCCAACGCCGCGATCAACCGATTGAAGGTACTTACACTGGTTTAGAGCAAATCCCAACTGCGGCTGAAGCTTCTAATATTGCTGACGAACTTTTATCTCTATTTCTATCTGAGAGTGTAGATAGAATCGAGCTAGTTTACACCAAGTTTGTCTCGCTGATTAGTTCTCGCCCAGTAGTCCAAACTCTATTACCATTAGATCCGCAAGGTTTGGAGGCAGCCGATGACGAAATCTTTAGACTGACAACTCGTGGCGGCGAATTTGAAGTAGAAAGACAGAAAGTTACTACTCAAGCTCGTCCTTTCCCCCGCGATATGTTGTTCGAGCAAGATCCAGTCCAAATTCTCGATGCTTTGTTACCCTTGTACTTGAATAACCAGCTATTACGAGCATTGCAAGAATCAGCCGCTAGCGAACTAGCAGCACGGATGACAGCGATGAACAACGCTAGCGACAATGCTAAAGAACTAATTGGTAATTTGTCTTTGTCTTACAACAAAGCTCGTCAAGCCGCAATTACTCAAGAAATCCTTGAGGTTGTTGGTGGTGCAGAAGCATTAGGCTAAAAACTCACATTAATGCTTGTTTGTCAAGAGTGCTGGAATTTTCTAGCACTCTTTATTTTTAGCGCGATCGCAATTGCTGGAGAATTTGTTCTACTTGCTGTGCGCCTTCTGTTCTATTTTGGTTTGTATATAAGTGTTTGGCTGTTTGCAAAGAGGCGATCGCATCTTGCATTCTGCCTTGACTCCAAAATGCTACACCTAAGTTTTGATGGGATGTTGGTTCTTGGGGATTGATTTGAATTGCAGTATTAAAGGCGCTTACAGCTTCTTTGAAGTTGCCTTGACTACCTAATGCGATGCCTAAATTATTATAAGTTTCGATATTTTGGGGATTGATAGCGAGGGCTTTTTTAAATGCAGCGGCGGCTTCGGCAAATTTATTTTGGCTACCTAAAGCTAGCCCTAAGTTATTGTGGGCATTTTCAAAGCTAGGATAAATTTTAATTGCTTGATGGAAAGCGGCGATCGCTTGCTTGTATTTTCCCTCTTCGGCTAAATCTACACCGCGATCGTTAAACGCTTGTGCTTCTTGGAGTTTTTTGGTAGCAGGTTGGGTTGTGTTAGTTGCAGGCGATGTCTCAACAGCAAAACTAGGTTGAATGGCAACAGCTAGAATGCTAGCTAATCCGATTGTAGTAAGTTGAAGTCCTGTTTTGAAGAATTGAGGCTTATTCATTGCTCTACCCTGCTTGAGGTACTTTGATGAAAATTCTCTACTATAATGCCCAATATCGATCTATTTTTAACTTATATTCTGCTTTCTATCTAGGATAACAACTAGATAATTTAAAGATTCTGCTTATCTACCTAGTCACCAGTTTAACAAGGATTGAATTAGCCATTGGTCGCTGGTCTCTGTTTACTGGTCACTACTATTCGCGCTAGCATTACAAAAGTTAATATTTAAATACTTATGGCAGTCAAAGTTGGAGATACAGCGCCAGATTTTACTCTTGTTTCGCAATCAGGTGCAACAGTTAGTTTGGGGGATTTTCGCGGTAAAAAGTCAGTTGTACTTTACTTTTATCCTAAAGATGATACGCCAGGGTGTACTAAGGAGTCTTGCGAGTTTCGCGATCGCTATGATGTATTTACAACTGCTGGTGCGGAAGTTATCGGCGTAAGTGCTGATTCTCCAGAATCACACCAGAAATTTGCAGCTAAATATCAACTACCTTTTACTTTGTTAAGCGATACTGGCAATCAAGTACGCAAGCTTTACGGCGTACCGTCTACTTTGGGATTGCTACCAGGGCGCGTAACTTACGTGATAGATACCGAAGGAGTGGTGCAGCATATTTTCAACTCCCAGTTTAATTTCAAAGGACACATTGAAGAATCCTTAAAAACTCTGCAAGCGGCTTGAAATGGGCTATGGGTACAGGGGAGGTAGAGAAAATCATTTAATTACGTTTCCCTATCTCCCTATTTGCTAGACTTTGCACTTGTACGTAGCTGGTAGACGTAGCAGTGCTACGTCTCTACTTGCTGACTTGGGATTTTTCTTTTGTTTTTGTGGTACTGGCGGCTTTGCCGTTTTGGTGGTTGGTATGTCCGTTGTTACGGGGTTGAATGACTCCGTAGCCGCCATGATTGCGTTCGTAGATAACATTGATTTCACCTGTTTCGGCGTTGCAGAACATATAAAAATCGTGATCTACTAGCTGTAACTGCTCTAGTGCTTCGGTAATTGTCATCGGCGGCATGGCAAAATACTTAGTGCGGACTACTTCAGTTGGTAATTGTGGAGTGCGATCGCCAATTAAATCTGGTACTAATGGCGTTTGCAATTCTGCCTCTACTTCTGGTACTGGTGCGGAGTGGGTTTTCTTGTTGTAGCGTTTTTCTTTGTACTTACGCAACTGACGGGCAATTTTATCGGCTACTAAATCTATGCTTGCATACAAGTTCTCGCTACTTTCCTCTGCACGAATTACGCTCCCGTTGGCATAAATTGTCACTTCTGCGGCTTGCTTGCTGTTGATGCGCGGATTGCGGGCTACTGATAAATGTACGTCTACTTCTGTTGTTAAGCCTTGAAAGTGATTTACTGCCTTTTCTATTTTCTGATGGACGTACTCGCGAATTGCATCTGTAATTTCAATATTTTTGCCGTGAATGACAAGCTTCATATTTTATTCTCCGCTAAGTTGCCTGTGCAAATTTGGATTTATTTCAAAGGCAAAGCTATGTGAAAATTGCTACTAATTCCAACTTCCACTCGTCTATATGGTGCGATGCCTGTATGTGCTTTTCTAGCACGAGATGACAATTTAAATAACTTGCTAGTGTTACCACGCACAACAAAGCTTAAAATTACACTTTTAGCTACTAAAATCTACCAGCTTACATCATCTGGAAATCGCAGCGATCTTCCTGTATCCGGTGCAATAAAGTAGCAATCGAGGTATGTAGCTTTTAATCGCGATCGGGCTTGGTTCAGGCACTTGATTAACTGTATAGATGTTAATACTTTGCATTCAACCCCCGTTGTTTAAGTGCGCGGTTAGGTTAGAAAAAGCTTCCTCCCTGCCTATTTGAGGTCATATATTCACACTACCACTTTGTATTCTGTAAAACAGTTATGTTTGCCCTCTCTTTAAAATATTTTGCATCTGTTGACAATTCTTGATTTTATCGCCACGATTTAAACTCAAATTTAATGACAATTACGCTTGATTTTTATAGCGATCGCGAGTAATAAACCTTTGATTAACACTCTACCTCAGCAACAACACCGCTGCTGTTACTTATACAACCAAGGCTTAGTATCATATTGCGATGCTTGGAATTGGCAAAAGTCACTGTTGCAAGCGCGTGTCTATAACTCTATTTTGCATGATGTCTTAATCTTGCTAGAACATCCGCCAGTTTATACTCTAGGACAAGGTGCTAGCTTGGATTTTCTTAAATTTGAGCTTGACAAAAATGATTTTGAGGTGTATAGAGTAGAGCGGGGTGGTGAAGTAACCTATCATTGTCCTGGTCAGTTGGTAGGCTATCCGATTTTGAATTTGAAATATTACCGTCAAGACTTGCACTGGTATTTGAGACAGCTAGAAGAAGTGCTGATAAAGGTTTTGGCAGTTTATGGGTTGAAAGGCGATCGCCTTGCTGGCTTAACAGGCGTTTGGATAGACGGAATCAAGGTAGGTGCGATCGGCATTAAAGTTAGTCGTTGGGTGACTATGCACGGCTTTGCTTTGAATGTATGTCCCGATCTATCTGGATTTGAAAAAATTGTGCCTTGCGGGATTGCTGATAAGTCGGTAGGGAGTATGGCGCAATGGATTCCAGATATTCAGTTAGACGAGGTACGCTTGCAAGTAGCCAAGGCTTTTGCTGAGGTATTCGGGGTTGAATTTATCCCGCAATCTTAAGGAGTTAAACCAATGCTGGAACAACTAAAAACTAGCGATCGGGATGCAATTATTACTCTATACGATATTTCCTGGGAGAAATTTGAGGCGATCGCATCTTTGCTGGAAGAAACAAAAGTACGTTTGACTTATTTAGACGGAACGCTAGATATAATGACACCCTCGCCAGAACACGAACAATCGAAAGGTAGTGTAGGTTTACTATTAGAAACTTACCTACGTCATATAGGAAGACGTTTTTACAGAACAGGTGGATATACTCTAGGTAGTCGTGAGGAAGGCGCTAGAGGAGAACCTGACGAGTCTTATAACCTGGATGCGATTAAGCCTATACCAGATATTGCTATTGAAGTAGTTATTGCTAGTGGCGGTGTCAATAATTTAGAAAAATACAGGCGTTGGGGTATCCCTGAAGTTTGGTTTTATCAAAAGCAGCGAGTGTGTATTTTTCACCTACACGCTGGTAAATACGAACAGGTAGATAGAAGTGAGTTTCTACCCGAACTAGATATAGATTCATTTACTCGCTTTCTCAATATGCCCGATCAATATGATGCAACGATCGCATTTACCCAATCTTTGCAGCAAAATTAAGCATTACTGGTAACTTGTGTATTGAGGCGACTGAGGAATGTTCGCAAGCGATCGCTTTCAGGATTAGTAAGAATTTCGCGGGCGTTTCCTTGTTCTTCTATTTTGCCTTTGTTTAAAAAGATAGCTCGATTGGCGACTTCACGAGCAAATTGCATTTCGTGAGTTACTACTACCATTGTCATGCCGTCGGCTGCTAGTTGTTGCATTACTTGCAATACTTCGCCTACAAGTTCTGGATCGAGGGCGCTGGTAGGTTCGTCAAAGAGCATAATTTGCGGGTTCATGCATAAGCTGCGGGCGATCGCAACTCGCTGTTTTTGTCCACCTGACAGTTGTTCTGGATAGGCTGATGCTTTGTCAAATAAGCCTACTTTGTCTAAATACGTTCCGGCTAGTTGGGCGCTTTCTTTCTGGGTTTTACCTAATACTTGGCGCGGTGCTAGGGTGAGGTTTTCTAGTACGCTCAGATGGGGAAATAAGTTAAATTGCTGGAATACCATGCCTACTTGCGTTCGCAGTTGGCGCAGTTGTTTGTAGTTCAGGTTAGGGCGTGATAAGTCTATATTATTAACTGTTAGGCTGCCACCGTTGATGGCTTCTAGGCGGTTGAAGCAGCGTAATAGGGTGCTTTTACCGCAACCTGACGAACCGATGATTGCTGTTACTTCTCCTTTGTCTATTTCGCCTGTTACTCCTTGGAGGACTTTTAGGGAACCGAAGCTTTTTTCTAGGTTTTGAAAGGCGATCGCTTTTTCCATAATTTTTAGAGTTATATATGTTTTTTACGAACCGCAGAGGCGCAGAGGGCGCAGAGAGAAAGAGAGTTTGGGGTTGGGTGCGATTTGGTTTTGTTTGGTTGGTTTGTTTGACGATCGCTGGTTGTAGTTTTAATTCTAGTTCTAGTGCTGGCGATCGCACTCTTACTATTGCTGTAGAAGGTACTTATCCTCCTTTTGAGTTTTTGTCACCATCAGGGGAGTTGCAGGGTTTTGATGTGGATTTGATGAATGCAATTGGTAAGGAGGCTGGTTTTAAGATTACATACCAAAATCTGCCTTTTGCTGGGATGATTCCGGCTTTGCAAGCTAGAACTATTGATGCTGCTGTGGCGGCGATGACGATTACTGAAGAACGGGCTAAGACTGTTTCTTTTTCTCGTCCTTATTTTAAGTCGGGTTTGGCGATCGCAACTCGTGCTAATAATCGGGATATTACGAGTTTTGATAGTTTAAAAAATAAGCGGATTGCGGTGCAAATTGGCACTACTGGGGCGGAAAAGGCGGCGGCTGTTCCAGGGGCGGAAGTAAGAAGTTTTGATGATGCACCGACGGCGATTCGCGAGTTAATTAATGGTAATGTGGATGCGTTGCTGCACGATCAGCCTGTAATTTTGTATGCGCTTACTTCTGGGGACGTGCAGGGTGTGAAGGTAGTTGGCAATTTGCTGACAGAAGAGTATTTTGGCTTTCCTACTCCTAAAAATTCGCCTAATTTAGCGCCGATCGATCGCGGATTGACGAGGCTGCTAGAAAATGGTGTTTACGCACAAACTTACCAAAAGTGGTTTGGTGCTGAACCTCTACCTTTACCCGATCGCTTGCCTTTTCAAAATCAATCTGCTAGTGGTGTTTCAGCTTTATTTACTACTATTAGTACGATCGCAACTGCATTACCTTTGTTATTACGCGGTGCTTTAGTAACGCTGCAACTTACGGCTTTATCTGTGATTTTGGGCTTGGTGGGTGGTTCTTTGTTAGGGATTGTTCGCCTTTCTAAGATTTTACCTGTTCGTTGGGCTGCTAGGGCTTACATAGATTTTTTCCGAGGTACGCCTTTGCTGGTGCAGATTTTCATGATTTATTTTGGCATTCCAGCGATCGCTCAAGAACTTGGTTTAGGTTTCAGTTTTAATCGTTGGACTGCTGCTGTAATTGCTTTAAGTCTTAATAGTGCGGCTTATATTGCTGAAATTGTCCGCGCTGGGATTCAATCTATTGAGTTAGGACAATCTGAGGCGGCTGAGTCTTTGGGTTTGAGTTCTACCCAAACTATGCGTTATATTATCTTCCCCCAAGCTTTCCGCCGGATGCTCCCGCCTTTGGGTAATGAGTTTATTAGTATGCTTAAAGATACTAGCTTGGTGGCTGTAATTGGCTTTGAGGAGTTGTTTCGCAACGGGCAGTTGATTGTTGCCGGAAATTATCGCTCTTTTGAAATCTATGCTGCTGTTGCTGTAATTTACCTGTGCTTGACTTTGCTTTCTTCTCAAGCTTTTAGTCGTCTGGAAAACTGGTTCAATCCTGTAAGTAGAAATCTCAAAAAAACTTAAGTATTACTATTAACTCATTTGGTAATGGTATATGTCTTTTGCTTTTATTTAGAAGTAGCTGAGCTAGCTGAAATAAGTTTAAACATCATCAGTGCGAATACTACCGTCGGGCATGATAGTTTCATAAATGAGGCATTCTTTGAAGGGTCGAAAAAATTCCCTAGCCCCAGTAAAATCGGCATAGGCGAGGTTGCATCTTCTAAAACTGGTTTCAACAAGATCGGTGTTTTTAAAGATAGCAGATCTAAGATCGACATCGTTAAAGACAACTTGTCCGAACGTAGCATAGGTAAAATTAGCCCCTGGCATATAGCAATCGGCAAAACCCCCTTCATACATACGGACATAAAGGAATTTACTAAAACTCAAGTCACATCCGCTAAACCCACTGGAATCGAAGTAGGAGTTGGAAAAGTCGGCTTGATGGTAGATAATTTCTATATCGACTTCATCCCGCCAGTTAGCACCTCGACAATTCCTACCAGTCTTATCTCGTTCTCCCCCAGCGTACTTTTTGCTGGGCATTTAATACTTTTGTAAAAAGTCTATTTTAGCTTAACTAAACTGTTCAGCATTATTGTCTGAATTACTGCCTGATAAATCTTTGCTAACTTCTCTTGTCGTGAGTAACACTCTCTTGCCTAATTATTTGAATTAGTTAAAATATCACCTAATTGTTACTCAATTTATGAAGTTATAAGTTATAAAAATAGTTATTAAGGCTCTTGCTTTTGTACCTTGACTTGTGATAAATTTACTTTATAATAGAAATCTGTGCTTAAATCCTATTGAAAGTTATATTTCCATTATTTAATTATACTGTCAAGCCCCAATTTTGTATAGTAGTTAGAAAGCCAAAAATAAAATTTTTTCCAGAGAGTTTAATAAATTTTATTTAGCTTTTGCGACTGCGATATGCCCAAGGTTCGACAAATTTGGGGTCGCTCCAAATGCCTAAACGACGATTTTTAGCTTCTGTTTCAGCTTGTTCTACTACCGTTGCACTAGGACAATTTTTGAGATAGGGACGGTAAACTAAAGCCAAACCTTCACGGGCTAAGACTTCTTGAATTAAAGTGCGATCGCTTAAACGGACTTCACTAATTTTACGCCCATAGCGGTCAGTATCAGTTACAGTTAAAGTTACGCGATCGCCTTTTTGCTTGAGCAACTGTTCGACGCGCATTTGAGCTTGATTTCCCCATTTAAACTGGTCTTTATCTACAGCTTTTTTACTTAGCTTCTCAGCCTTGGTATGGGCAATTTCGGGAGCATCCACGCAGGCAAAACGGACTTTAACATTAGTTCCCGTAGCATCTACAACAGTTAGAGTATCGCCATCGCTGACACGCTCAACAGAGTATTGATTTGCCCTAGATTGAGGATTGCAGGCAAATAAGCCAAAAGCAACGAAAACTGTAAGTAACCCTAAAAATAACCTGCCAAGCATCGCTTTATCTACACAAACCTAGTGGTGCAATTTTAGCAGGCGATCGCTAGCATAGGTGATGTGGACTCCTTACACAAGCATAAACTTACACTTACATGAGCTTATCTACTCACGTTTTGCATCTACTTGGTTCTAGCGGCGTGGCATATTTCTTAGCAAAATCAATCCGCGACCCTTTAACACGCCCTAATACTCTAGCAGGGTTTCAACTCGCTGAATCTGGTGCTGTACCGATGCTAGAAACACTCAGCGCACGGGCAAAAGCCGAGGGCGATACTTGGTTAGCCGAAAAACTAACTAAACACGCCGCTGATGAAAACAGACACGGACAAATCTTTGCTCACGCCTTGAAGCAATTAAATAAACAAGTCATTGACTTTAAAAATCAGCCAAAAAAACCAGAGAAGACAACTAAAGAGCGTCAGCGCAGCCCATTTTTTGATGCTTTCTTTGAGGGTTATACTTCCGAGCAACTCAAACCAGATGTAATCGACTGGAATGTATTTATTGCTAGTACCTATATTTTAGAGTTGGATGCCAGTAAGGATTTTGCACGGATGGCGAAAGTTCTCCCAGAGGACGAGCAAACTAGCCGCAATCTCAAGAAAAGCTTACTTAGTATTGCTAACGATGAAACAGGTCATGCAGCATACCTGTATGAAGCGCTGAAGCGACGAATGAGCGCTGCGGATGCGGATAAGCTTATAGCCGACTGGCGCACGCGCAAGGTAAATGCAATGTTTGCGATGATTGGCGGTTTGTTAAAGCCAGATAACAAGCAACCGACGTTAGTTCAAGAGGGCGTTCCGCCTGAGATGTTGGAGGAGCAAGCTAATTCTGACTTAGCTGTTGCCTAATTTTGGAGACAAGGAGGACAAGGGGGACAAGGAAGAACATTAGAGAGTTGAATCTAATATTAGCAAGCTCATCTCCCCCTGCCTCCCCTGCTCCCCCTGCTCCCCCCGCTCCCCCTGCCTAAGATTGTCTCTCTGTCTGCGGTTGCGCCTGGCTGGGTGTCGGTTGGAGTTTGTCAAACGCATCGCGTGGTGTTGCTTGACGGAATGCTCCGCAGTAGTGCATGGTCATTACTGCTTTAAATGCCCAATGATCCCTTGGTACATCGCTAAATGGTAAGGGTAGGGTTTCTGCACGATTTTCGACACAAGCGTTTAATACTTGGTTGTCTGGTGCAGTGGTGGGAGTTTGATTTGTGGGAGTAGATGGTGCTGTTTCTTGCGCTTTTACTGGTGCAATTAAGCTAGTGGCTGCAAGGATAGTGGCTGTTGCTAAAAGTTTCAGGTTCATAGAACAAATGTATTAGAGCCTATTATTTATTTTGTAGCGCACGAGACGCTATCGTAAAATGCGATCGCACCTAAAAGGAGAAATAAAAATTGCTGACTTTGGGAGTAAATATCGATCATATTGCAACAATCAGACAAGCGCGGCGGACGGTAGAACCTGACCCTGTGGCGGCGGCGGTGTTGGCAGAATTAGGCGGTGCTGATGGAATTACGGTGCATTTGCGCGAAGATAGGCGACACATTCAAGATAGGGATGTCCGCTTACTGCGGCAAACTGTGCGATCGCATCTTAATCTAGAAATGGCTGCTACTGATGAGATGGTAGCTATAGCTTTGGATATTAAACCTGATTACGTTACTTTAGTGCCGGAGAAACGGGAAGAAGTAACGACCGAAGGCGGATTAGATATAGTCGGTCAAAGCGATCGCATTGGTGAAATAGTAGGTAAATTACAATCTGCTGATATTCCCGTTAGTTTATTTATTGATGCCGACCATGCACAAATTGATGCATCTGTCAAGGTAAAGGCTAAATTTATTGAATTGCATACTGGACAGTATGCGGAAGCGAAAAATGAAGCTAGCCGTAAAAAGGAATTAGAAATATTAGCTCAAGGTTGCAAGCAAGCAATAGAAGCAGGTTTGAGAGTTAATGCAGGTCACGGCTTAACTTATTGGAACGTTTACCCTGTTGCTTGTATTCCAGGGATGGAAGAACTAAATATCGGTCATACAATTATTAGTCGTGCTGCTTTAGTAGGGATGGAAAGAGCGGTAAGAGAAATGAAACAGGCAATGCGTATTCAGTGACCAGTGACCAGTGTTGCACTTATTCTTGAGTAAGAGCCTAAATATCTGATAAGCGATCGCTAATTTGAATATAATACGTTTGCAACCCGCTTAACTGCGGGTTTTGCTTGTCAGGTAAAAATTTAAGGAAATAATTTAAAAAATGACAACTTACTACTACGTTTTAGCCAGCGAACACTTTTTGTTAGAAGAAGAACCTACAGACGAAGTATTAAAAGAACGTACTCGTCACTACCACGAAAACGAGAAAGAAATCGATTTTTGGTTAGTCAAGCAGCCAGCATTTTTAGCAGCGCCAGAAATGGCAGAAATTAAAGCTAAATGTCCTCAACCAGCAGCAGCAATTATCTCTACCAATCCTGAATTTATTACTTGGCTGAAACTGCGCCTAGAATACGTACTAAC
Organism: Aliterella atlantica CENA595; assembly: GCF_000952155.1. Taxonomy (GTDB): domain Bacteria; phylum Cyanobacteriota; class Cyanobacteriia; order Cyanobacteriales; family Chroococcidiopsidaceae; genus Aliterella; species Aliterella atlantica. The sequence continues at coordinate 73,390 of NZ_JYON01000007.1, forward strand.
AGGAGAATTTACTGCTCCTTCCAATACTATCCCCGCTCCCCTAGCATCGCTAGCCTCAGTTGTCTGATAATTTATTTTTCACCTGCATATAAAATTAAGGACATCCTCTAGACAGAGACGCGCACCTAAGCTAGCTCCAAGACTTAATAGATTAGAAGTATTTGGGTAGTTTCCCAACTTAGTATGCCTACATAGTAGACTTCTTGCGAAAGCCTATATGTGTAGCAATTTGTTCAAAAATTTAGTAGTCCGCGCAGGCGGACTTTGTTTGTGTAGTCACGAATTCCATTCGCCATATACTTTTGCTAGAGGTTCAATATACTCTTGAAGGCATATGTCTTATAATGCATAATAAGGGTTAGCAATATTGATGCAATGGGTCGTCGAGTTTTATGAAGATTTTAAAGCAGAGTTTGAAGAGTTAGACACAAAAGTACAAGACGAGTTACTTGCCATAGCTATTCGTTTGGAGGAGCGTGGACCCCTTTTAGGAAGACCAGCAGTTGATACGCTTAAGGGTTCGTCTTACCCAAACATGAAAGAATTGCGCTTTGATGCTGCTGCTGGAACTTGGCGCGTGGCGTTTGCTTTTGACCCAAGACGACGAGCAATTTTACTGGTTGCAGGTGACAAATCAGGGATAAGTCAAGACTTTTTTTATGAGCAACTGATAAGAAAAGCAGATAAGCGATTTAAACATCATTTACTAGATTTAGAGAAAGAAGCGTGCAATGAGAACAACTCTGAAGGAAATGCTAGAAAGTCTACCAGCAGAACGAGTCCAAAGAATACAGGCAAGAGCAAAAGAGCTTGAAGCTGAAGAAAAAGCAATGTCATTAAGTGAACTGAGAAAATCGCTTTCTTTTACTCAAGAAGATATTGCTAATATCCTCGAAGTTGGTCAAGCAAGCATCTCGCGAACTGAAAAACGAAAAGACCAATTAGTATCAACAATACGAGAGTATGTGGGAGCAATGGGAGGCGAACTAAAGCTTGTAGTCGACTTTCCAGACCGTCCATCTATCAAGTTGGCTGATATAGAAATTGTTGACAAGCATAAGGGTGAACTTATTAAAAAAAGCAAGCAAAAGCGTAGCAAATCAAAACCACCTACTTGCGTTTAATCCATCCCTTGTAAGAACGGATTTGAATTTTAATAAGCGGGTGCAGCCAGCCAAGAAATAGTAATACCAAGCGCCGAACCAACAATTACTTGAAAAGGCGTGTGTCCGAGTAATTCTTTAAGCTTATCTTCGTTAAATTCGTGGTCTTTGCTAAATAATTCATCAATCATTTGATTGAGAATGCGGGCTTGCTTACCTGCGGCTTGACGCACGCCAGCAGCATCGTACATTACAATAATGGCAAAAATAGTTGCGATCGCAAATTCAGGACTTGCCCAACCGGATGTTTGTCCTACACCAGTAGCTAAAGAAGTAACTAATGCAGAATGGGAACTAGGCATTCCGCCAGTAGTAGTCAGAACGCGGACATTCAATTTACGATTTTTGGCTACGTCAACAATTAGCTTGATAGCTTGAGCAATAAGACAAGCGATCGCAGCAATAAATAGTACGCTGTTATTTAGAATGTCGCCAAAGTCCTGCATAGTATTTCATTGAGAGAATAAAGGGTCGAGAAAATTTATAGATATTTGACTTTTGGCGGTTAGTGAGTGCGGCTAGTGATATAGTGAGCGATCGCAATTAGCGGTGTAGCTTTGTCTCCAAATGGCTCTAACTGTGAGATTGCTGAGGAAATTAATTGTTGAGCTTGATTTTTTGATTCTTCTATCCCCCACAAACTAGGATAGGTAACTTTCTGCGCCTGCAAATCTTTTCCGGCTGTTTTGCCTAGTTCTTCTTGGGTAGCAGTGATATCCAAAATGTCGTCAATAATTTGAAACGCCAAACCGATATTTTGAGCATAGCGAGATAAACGCTGTAAGTCTTCTGCTGACGTTCCTGCCAAAATACCTCCACAAACTACACAAGCTTCTAACAAAGCCGCAGTTTTATGGTTGTGAATAAAGTTTAAAGTCTCTATCGACACATCTGTTTTTGCCTCTGATTCGAGGTCAACTACTTGACCCCCAACTAATCCTGCTGCACCTACTGCTTTTCCTAGCCTGGCAATTACCTGTAAAACTCGTTCGGCAGGTACATTTTTCGTATTAGCGGCAACAAATTCAAAAGCATAAGCGAGCAAGCCATCGCCAGCTAATATGGCAATATCATCACCATAAACTTTGTGATTGGTAAGTTTACCTCGGCGATAATCGTCATTATCCATTGCTGGCAAATCGTCGTGGATTAATGACATAGTATGGATCATTTCCAGCGCACAAGCTGTAGGCAAAGATGTTTCTGTGTTACCGCCTGCCATTTGGCAAGTAGCGAGACAAAGAATCGGACGCAGGCGCTTACCTCCAGCTAACAGCGAGTAGCGCATTGCTTCGTATATTTTCTCTGGGTAAATAACAGGAATCGCACGGTCTAAAGCTGCTTCTACAATAGTTTGTTGCTCTTGTAGATAGGCTGATAGGTTAAACGGGGCTTGTCCTGAATTCATTTGCAGATTATCCGTTGCTACCATCCGTTGATTCCTTATATCGCTGCTGTGATACCCGTAACAATTTTACGGGCTTTGGGGAATTTTGCAGTACAAAATTTTAGACACTTATGCCATGAAGCTGACAATAGCTGTTAAAAGTATTTTGCAGCAACATAGCTACAGTCATCGGTCCTACACCACCAGGAACCGGAGTAATCAATTGCGCCACTTTCTGCACCGAGTCAAAGTCAACATCGCCAACCAAACGACTTTTACCATTAGCATCCGTAACCCGACTGATACCAACATCGACAACAACAGCCCCAGGTTTCACCATTGCAGCAGTAATTAAACCAGGGCGACCAACAGCAGGGATGAGGATATCACCTTGCTTGGTAATAGATTGGAGGTCGTGAGATTTAGAGTGAGCGATCGCTACTGTAGCATCTGCCTCTAATAGCATCAATGCCAAAGGCTTGCCTACTAAAATACTCCGACCTACAACTACTGCTTGTTTGCCTTTGAGGTCAACTTGATATTCTTGCAATAGGCGCATAACCCCAGCAGGCGTACAACTACGCAAACCTGGTTCTTGGCGCACCAGTCGCCCCAAACTTAGAGGATGCAATCCATCAGCATCTTTATTTGGTTCAATTTGGTGTAGCAAAGCAACCGAATCTAAGTGTTCGGGTAAAGGTAACTGAACTAAAATACCGTCTACTCGTTCATCTTGATTGAGGGCGTGAATTACTTGTTCTAGTTCTAGTTGGCTTGTATCAGCCGGAAAATGCTGCCCAAAAGATGCAATCCCCACATTAGCACACGCTCGTTCTTTATTACGCACGTAGGCGGCGCTAGCAGGATTATCGCCGACCATGACCACCGCTAAACCCGGCGAACGTCCGATTTGCGGGCTGAGAGCTTCTATTTGCGCTTTTAGCTGACTTTGGATACGTTCGGCTAAAGCTTTGCCATCAAGTAAGTTATTAGTTGTTGTACTCATTAAGATTACACAAAGATTTCTAACAAAAACTATTTAATCAATTAGCATTTTTTTAAGTGCAGCAAAAGTATTTTGCCCTTTTTTTAGCTTTGGCATTTACTTTGAGGGTGTGTTAGCAATTTAGAACCATTGACTAGGAACCGACTTAATTAAAGTTGCGATCGCACCTATTGAGTGTGTAAATATATTTGTAGCAAAAGGCAATGAGGCAATTTACAGCAAAATCTCTAATATTTTTTAATCTTTTACTCGTTGGTGGATTAAGTGGCTGTGCGAGTTTGGCACAAGCTACCAATGGGATTAATTTTGGGCTGGGAAATAACATTACTAATATTAGCGATGCTAAATCGTCTCAACAGCAAGGTATAGTTAATCTCCAAGGACAAGTAACTGATATTGTGCCGTTAATGGAACCTTGGCAAGCGTATCAACTGCAAGATGCCAGCGGTACAGTTTGGGTAATAACAAGTCAAGCAGGCTTAAGCAAAGCAGATAGAGTATTAATTAAAGGTAATTTGCGCTACCAAAGTATTCCTTTAGACAGACAAGAACTTGGAGACTTTTATATAGAGGAACAAGAAAGAACAAAACAGACCCCAGCATCTTAACAGTGACCAGTGACCAGTTAATCCCCATCAATGAACCCTTGGGGATTTAATCACGAAAATATTTTGTTTTTAACCATTAATAAATTAAGGGACTTCTACCAAAATAAATTTGGTAAATTATGAGCAATTCAGTCCACGTAGCGATCGCTATCCTCTATCAAAATAACCAATTTCTGCTGCAACTGCGCGACAATATCCCCAACATAGTCCATCCAGGACATTGGGGATTATTTGGCGGACATCTAGAACCTGGCGAAAACCCAGATATCGCCTTGCAAAGAGAATTGTTAGAAGAAATCGGCTATATACCACTAAACTTATTAAAATTTGGATGTTACCCTGATGCTCAAGCAGTTCGTCACGTTTATCACGCACCGCTAACGGTAGAACTAAATCAGCTAGTTTTACATGAAGGTTGGGACATGGATTTAGCAACAATTGAGCAGATAAAACAGGGTAGTCGCCATTCGCAAAAAGCTGAAGGCGTATATCCATTAGTGCCTACTGTGCAAAAGATTTTGTTAGATTTTCAAAAGTCAAAACTATCTGAAAATTAAATGACATTCGTTCCTGCCGCGATCGCCTGGCATAATGGTAAACTCGTCGAACGCGAACAAGCTGCCCCATCCATAGCCAGCCACTCCCTCCATTTAGGCGTAGGCGTATTTGATGGCATCATGGCTTACTGGAACCAAGACCATTATTACATCCACCGCTTAGAAGCACATTTAGACCGTTTGCGTCATGGTGCTACGCAGATGGGCTTAGAGTTTTCCTGGTCAAACGCAGAGCTAAATTCTGGCTTATTAGCTCTTTTAGAAGCAATACCGCCTAAAAATTACTATATTAGACCAATAATTTACCGTAGCGGTGCATATCTAAACTTTAACGATACCATGCCCGTAGATGCAACCATCTTAGCAGTAACTATTGCCCGCGACGTAACTACACCTTTGCACTGTCACATCTCCAAATACGAGCGAGTTTCTGGTAGTGCGATTCCCGTAACCTGGAAAATATGCGGAACTTACGTAAATAGTTACCTCAGCCGTCGCGCCGCAGAAAAAGACGGTTTCAACGATGCTATCATGCTTGATTCAAAAGGTCTGATTACAGAAGCAAGCGCCGCCAATATCTTCTTCTTACAACAAGACAAACTCATCACACCAGCACTAAACCCCAACATCTTCCCAGGAATTACCCGCAGTACACTAATAGATATAGCTCAAGACTCAAACATCGAAGTAATCGAACGCAACATCAAACCAGCAGAACTAGAAAACTTTGATGCAGCATTCCTAGCTGCAACAATGATGGAAATCAAGCCAATAGCAAGCATCGATAACATTGAGTATAGATCGAGCGATCGCCCACTATTCAATCAACTACTCCACCAATTTCGCCAAATCACCCACCAATAGTTACACTCTCCTTTGCCTTGGCGGTTTGTTAACCAAAGCCTTGCGGTAAATTCAAATAATCAAGCCAACTGTATATTTCGATCCATGAACGTTCCGCCCTCTGCATCCTCACCAGACTTCAACCAAGGCAAGCCGCAACTGCATAACGCTGACTATCGGCAGCTAGACATCAAAAAACTTAGCCCGATGATGCAGCATTACGTCGAAATCAAAGAGCAGTATAGTCACGCACTGCTACTGTATCGAGTAGGCGACTTTTACGAAGTATTTTTTCAAGACGCTTGCACAGTATCCGAACAACTAGAACTCGTCTTAACTAGCATTCAAGCAGGCAAAGAAATCGGGCGAGTACCAATGTCAGGAGTTCCTCACCACGCCATAGACCGCTACTGCGCCCTACTCGTAGAAAAAGGGTACGCCATAGCCATTTGCGACCAAGTAGAAGATGCAGCCACCGCAGCAGCCCAAAATCGGCAAGTGAAGCGAGAAGTAACAAGGGTACTAACTCCTGGAACTTTACTCGACGAAGGAATGCTCAACGCCCGTCGCAACAACTTTTTAGCGGCTGTCGTTATCGCTGGCGAACATTGGGGTTTAGCTTACGCCGACATTTCCACCGGAGAATTTCTCACTACCCAAGCAAGCAGCCTAGAGCAGCTAACCCAAGAATTAATGCGCTTGCAGCCATCTGAAGTATTATACCCCACAAATGTCCCAGATTTAGGTAGTTTATTGCGACCTGGAGAGAAATCCGAGCATTTACCAAGCTGCTTGCCTACTGCCTTTTGCTATGCTTTGCGATCGCAAACACCCTTTACCCACGCTGAAGCTAGACAGAGGCTCTTACAGCGCTTCAAAATGCGTAGTTTAGAAGGACTAGGCTGCGAACACCTGCCGCTTGCTGTCCGCGCCGCTGGCGGCTTATTGGAATATTTAGAAGCTACGCAAAAAGAAAACCCCGTCGCCCTGCAATTATTACGCAGCTATACAATTAGCGATTACTTGATTGTCGATAGCCAAAGCCGCCGCAATCTAGAAATTATGCAAACTGTCCGCGATGGTACTTTACACGGTTCATTGCTATGGGCGTTAGATCGTACTTGTACGGCAATGGGCGGTAGAGCTTTGCGAAGGTGGTTTTTGCAACCTTTACTAGATATTAAGGGTATTCGGGCAAGACAAGAGACTATTGCTGAATTAGTCGAAGATACTGCCCTGCGGCACGATTTACGGCAACTATTAAGGCAAATATACGATTTAGAAAGGCTGACAGGGCGGGCTGGTTCCGGTAGTGCTAACGCGCGCGATTTAGTTGCTTTGGCAGATTCATTGCTGCGATTGCCGGAAATTGCCAGGTTAGTTGAAAATGCGCGATCGCCTTATCTTAAAGCATTGCAGAAAGTACCGCCAATTTTAGAGCAACTCGGACATCAAATTCACGCCCATTTAGTTGAGTCTCCACCACTTTATCTAACTGAAGGCGGCTTAATTCGCAGTGGTATCAACGAGCAATTAGACAATCTGCGTCATGCTGTAGAACAAGACCAGCTATGGATTGCTAACTTGGAAGTAGAGGAAAAAGCAAGAACTGGTATTCCTACTCTTAAAGTTGGTTTTAATAAGACTTTTGGCTATTACCTTAGTATTTCTCGCTCTAAAGCTGACCAAGTTCCTAGCGACTACATCCGCAAGCAAACGCTGACGAATGAAGAACGTTACATTACGCCAGATTTGAAGGAGAAAGAGGCGCGGATTTTAACAGCGCGGGATGACCTAAATCGGCTGGAATATGAGGTGTTTTCCCAGTTAAGGATAGATGTAGGGTTGCAAGCTGAGGTAATTCGCAACGTATCTCGTGCTGTGGCTGCGGCTGATGTATTATGCGGGCTAGCTGAGGTAGCTGTGTATCAAGGTTATTGTCGTCCTGAAATGGTTGAGGGACGGGAAATTGAAATTGTCGATGGTCGTCATCCGGTAGTAGAACAGTCTTTACCTGCTGGATTTTTTGTACCTAACTCTACTTGGTTAGGATGGGATAACGCGAACCATGAAAACGACGAGATAAAGCCAGATTTAATTGTGTTGACTGGTCCTAATGCTAGTGGCAAAAGTTGCTATTTGCGCCAGGTAGGATTGATTCAGTTAATGGCTCAGGTAGGGAGCTTTGTTCCGGCTAGGATGGCGAAACTGGGAGTGTGCGATCGCATTTTTACTCGCGTTGGGGCTGTGGACGACCTGGCTACTGGTCAGTCTACTTTTATGGTGGAGATGAATGAGACTGCAAATATTCTCAATCATGCTACTGTTCGCTCTTTGGTGTTGTTAGATGAGATTGGGCGCGGAACTGCTACTTTTGACGGGCTGTCGATTGCTTGGGCGGTAGCTGAGTATTTGGCGGGGGAAATTGGGGCGCGAACTATTTTTGCTACTCACTATCATGAGTTGAATGAGTTGGCTTCGCTGTTGCCGAATGTGGCTAATTATCAAGTGACGGTTAAGGAGCTAACCGACCAAATTATCTTTTTGCATCAAGTTCGTCCTGGTGGAGCGGATCGTTCTTATGGCATTGAGGCGGGACGGTTGGCGGGTTTGCCTGGAGTGGTAATTGCTAGAGCCAAGCAGGTGATGGGGCAGATCGAACAACATAGTAAAATTGCGATCGGCTTGCGTGCGGGTATTAGTACAAAGTCAAAAGCCTAAAATTAGGGGTATCAGCTTGCTAGGCTTGAAGTTGGAATGCTTGGAGTCGCACGTAAAGCAAACGTTACGCTTGATTGCAATTTTGTCAAAATAGTAAATATCCCGTGATAACTTCGGATGTGGAGAATGCATCGCCGATCTAGATTACGTTAAGGAGAATACTGTGGCAATTCAATCGAAGGCTATACCAACAAATTTGGTTCGGGAAGATTTTAGTGAATACGTTGCTCATCTGCAATTACATATGACTTTACAAGCTCGCAATTTGGTTCCTACTCTCGGTCAAACTATTGTTGATAGCCGCGAACAGTTACTTCATCAAACTCAGGCTGATATTGAAAAAATAGTTTCTCGTCAAGTTATTTAGTTTTATTTCTTGCATAAATATCAGGGAACCTTGTAGGCTTAGGATGGTTGCTAGCTACAAGGTTTGCTTTTTTGCATCAGCTATAAATTTTCCGTGTTGAGAAATCAATCTTTAGATCGGCGGTAGTGACAAAGAAAGCCGTTAAAATAGTTAAACTAACGAATTTATACTTGTTTAATTCAGACTGGAATTGCGACCAGACGAATCATGACTTCAGTGCTTCCCCAGAATCTAAACGTTGTTATCCGTGCGGTTCAGCGCCGGGATATCGAAGGAATTGAACGTCTCTGCAATGAGTCGTTCGAGTCAGATAGCGCGATCGCTCACCCTGAAGTTCAAGGTCAACTACGTTTGCTGCGCCGTTGGTATGGACTTTTGAAGTTTTTGAATCTGTTCCCCAGTCCTTTACAATACCGTTTTTGCTTGTATGTAGCCGAACAAGCTCGGTGCGTTCAAGGTGCAATCCAAATTTCACCTTTCAATCGTACCCGCAGTACGTGGCGGGTGCAAAAAGTTTTAGCTACTGCTCAAGCTCGCGCTCATGGTGTTGGATCGGGGCTTCTGCGCTACTGTTTTGAGGCTGTTGGTGAGGCGCGTACTTGGCTATTAGAAGTTGATGTTAACGATAAAGAATCTTTGGCGCTCTATCGTCAAAATGGTTTTCAAACTCTGGCTCAACACACTTATTGGCAAATTGAACCAGATTTATTACAAGAATTGGCACTGCGCGAACCAGATTTGCCCAATCTTCTGCCTGTAAGTAATGCTGATGCTCAATTGCTATATCAATTAGATACGGCTGCTATGCCTCCTTTGGTGCGGCAAGTATTCGATCGCACTACAGAAGATTTTAAAACGAGTTTGCTAGGTGGTTTGGTTGATGCCCTCAAACAGTGGCTAAACAAAACTGAAGTTGTCAGCGGCTACGTGTTTGAACCCCAACGCAAAGCAGCAATTGGCTATTTTCAAGTGCGTATGGATCGTAAAGGTAAGCAACCGCACGTAGCAACTTTAACGGTTCATCCTGCTTATACTTGGCTGTACCCCGAACTGCTATCTCAACTAGCGCGGATTGCTCAAGACTTGCCGCCTCAGTCTTTGCAGCTAGCTTCAGCAGATTATCAACAAGAAAGAGAAGATTATTTAGAACAAATTGGCGCTAAACGGATGGAACATACTTTAATGATGTCGCGGTCGGTGTATCACAAGCTGCGCGAGACTAAGTTTGTTTCCCTAGAAGGGTTGCAATGGTCGGAAGTTCTGCAAGGTTTCCAACCCGCACGCAAGCCTGTAGCTGGAGGTATGTCTTGGCTAGGGCAACCAAAACAACAGTTGTCGCCGATTGAAGTAATGCCTGAAGGTACTAATTTAAGTGCTTTACCCGAACAAAATAACCCAGAGTTACCACCACAATTAGAACAAGAATAAAGGCACAAGCGATCGCCAAACTACTTAGTTGAGTAACTTAGCGATCGCTTGGCAGAAAAACTATGCAATCAAAAATCTCAGCGCTGGGATTAGATATCGGCAAAAAACGCATTGGCGTAGCTGGGTGCGATGGTACGGGCTTAATTGCTACAGGTTTAACTACGATTGTGCGGACATCTTTCGTTGCTGATGTTGCTAGCTTGCAAGCTATTATTCAAGAGCGCCAAGCGCAAATTCTAGTTATCGGTTTACCTTACACCATGAATGGCGAGTTGGGTTTTCAAGCCAAACAGGTGCAAAAAATTTCCCATAGACTTGCTCAAGCACTAAACTTGCCTTTGGAATATATAGACGAACGTTTAACCTCAATCGAAGCAGAACAGCTAATTGGCAAGCAGCAAAAGTCCCCTATTTACGATAAAGGAATAATCGATCGCCAAGCTGCTGCCTTAATTCTTCAACGCTGGCTAGATGCCCGTAGAGCAGCATTACAGGTGTTAGATGCACCCATAACGTGACAACTGCTTAACGATTGAACCGCATCCCGTGATATCCTGAAAGCTGACAAATAGCGCCCGATTTACCCTCAAGTTGATTGGGAGCTATGCGTTAGTAATACTTTGACAGTCCCTTATCTCGTCTATGTTTTCATCTCCATCCCCTGAAGAAAACGATCGCTCCTCAGCAGCTTCCATCACATTAACAGATGAATCTGGGCGATCGCTTCCCTGTTATATCGAGCGATCGCTTTTTGTAGGGGATCGAGAGTACGTGCTGCTACTTCCCGTCGACTCGGCGATTGAAATTTTTGCTTGGTATTCTGATGGCGAAGAGGAAGAAGCAGTTCCCATCGAAGACGAAGAGACGATTGACGAAATATTTTCTACAGCCGAAGCAGTGCTTGCCGAACAAAATTTAATCCTCAAACGTACTGCCTTTGCGCTCACAGTTGCAGGAGAATTGCCCTCAGTTGAAGAATCAGAATTATTTACTCTAGAAATTGAGGAGGAAGGTGCAGAGCTAGAACCAGAACAATTGCAACTATTAGCAACTTTCTACCATGAAGATCGAGAGTATGCAATTTATACACCCCTCGATCCATTGTTGTTCTTTGCGAAAATGAACGACTCCGGTCAACCTGAACTGCTTTCTCAGCAAGAATTTAGTAAAGTTCAACCACTGCTTGAAGAACAATTGTTTGATGAAATGGAATAGCACCAAAACAATAGTAGTTATACATAGCAGCTAGGACAATGACAGCAATGCAAAAAGCTTTCAAATGGTCAATCCTATTGCTTGTACCAGCGCTAGGACTGGGTACTTGGGCAAGTTGGAACTGGTGGAATAACGCGATCGCTCCCGCACAAGCGATCGTGCCATCAGCGACAAAAACAGTACCGCTGCATATTAAGTCAGGAACGGCAGCGCAACAAATTGGTCATCAGTTAGAAACGGCAGGGTTAATTCGTTCGAGTCAAGCTTGGAATATGTGGGCGCGATGGCTGCAGTGGCAAAACCCCCAAGGCGGATTTAAAGCTGGTAACTACCAACTGTCTCCCAATCAACCGATGCAGGATATTGCCCAAAAAATTTGGCAAGGCGAAGTTACTCAGCTATCTTATACCATTCCTGAAGGCTGGTCGCTCAGGCAAATGGCAGAATACTTTGAAAAACAAGGTTTCTTCTCAGCCCAAGACTTTCTGACTGAGGCAAGTCAAATTCCCCGCAGCGAATACCCCTGGTTGCCTGATAATTTGCCGCATTTAGAAGGCTTTTTGTATCCCGACACATACAAGCTAAATGGCGATAGCGTTACGCCCAAAGTCATCATCCAGCAAATGCTCAATCAATTTCAACAAGTAGCTTTGCCCGTTTACGAAGCACAAAAAAGTCAAACCGATCTTAACTTGTTAGAGTGGGTAACTTTGGGTAGTATTGTCGAAAAAGAAGCTGTCATTCCCCAAGAGCGATCGCGGATTGCTGGGGTATTTACGGCTAGACTGCGTAAAGGAATGCTCTTGCAAACAGATCCAACTGTCGAATACGCTCTCAATATTCGGCAAACAGTTGACCAACCTTTAACGTTTGCTCAAATAAAAGTCGCTTCGCCATACAATACCTATGTCAATCCAGGCTTACCGCCTACACCGATCGCTAGCCCAGGAATTGCTAGTCTAAAAGCAGCCCTTGCACCCGAAGATACTTCTTACCTCTACTTTGTTGCCCGTTACGATGGCACTCACGTATTTAGCCGTACTTTAAGCGAACATACTGCCGCCCAAGTAGCGATCCGCAAGCAACAGTCAGCCAACTAATTTTTTTCTTTCCCTACCAAAACTTAGAACCTGCTATGGCTTGGCACGAACTCTTACAGCCCGATTTAATTTTGCAAAGCTCAGTTTTAAGTTTGACACCAGACATTATCGAGCAATACAAGCTCAAAGGGCTGGTGTTGGATGTAGATGAGACGCTAGTACCTGTAAGAGTCAGCGAGGCTTCTTCGGCACTGCGAGAATGGGTAGAACAAACGCGGAATGTCACTAAGCTATGGCTAGTTAGTAATAACCTCAGCGATGCACGAATTGGTGGCATTGCTCGTTCTCTCGATTTACCGTACATCTTGGGCGCTGTTAAACCCTCAAGACGGAAGTTAAGGCAAGCAGTAACGGGGATGAATTTGCCTCTAAATGAAGTAGCAATGGTAGGCGATCGCTTATTTACTGACGTGCTAGCAGGCAATCGTCTAGGGATGTTTACTATTTTGGTCGAACCAATTGTTGATGCGGGTGAAGCTGTACGTTCTCACCCAGTCCGTAGTTTCGAGGTTTTGGTGTCTCAATTATTAGGTGCTTCAATTATCCCCAAGCAACAAAAGTTAAAGAAATAGGACATAACTTACAAAATATAAAGAAAATATTACGCGCCTTCATTCAAATTAGAGAATCTGTAATAATAGATACAGTTGAAATGGGGTCAGCCCAATAAAGACCCTAGCTATAAATACCGATCGATAACTTTGTAAAGCGTCAGCCTCAACTTATATAGAGGAACTGGCGCTTTACGTTTGGGTAGCAAGAAAGGCAGGGAAAGAAAGTTTTAAAATTTAGATCCGATACTCAAAAATATTTTATGCCGCAAACGATAGTTATCAAAATTGGTACTTCTAGCTTGACGCAACCGCAAACAGGTCAACTAGCCTTAGCAACGATCGCTACCTTAGTGGAAATCTTAAGCCAGTTGCGGCAACAAGGGCATCAAGTAATTTTGGTTTCTTCAGGCGCGGTAGGAGTAGGATGCGCCCGTTTGGGGCTAACAGAACGCCCAAAAGCGATCGCCCAAAAACAAGCAGTAGCCGCCGTAGGTCAAGGACGATTGATGCGGGTATATGACGATCTATTTAATACTCTGCAACAACCGATCGCTCAAGTCCTACTAACTCGCGGTGACTTAGTATCGCGCAGCCGTTATGTCAACGTCTACCATACATTTGCTGAACTGCTCAAACTAGGAGTAATTCCTGTAGTCAACGAAAACGATACGGTAGCAGTCGATGAATTAAAGTTTGGCGATAACGATACGCTCTCAGCGCTAGTTGCAAGTTTAGTAGAAGCAGATTATCTATTTTTATTAACCGATGTCGATCGCTTATATTCTGCCGATCCGCGTTCTTTTCCTGATGCCCAACCGATCGCTTTAGTCAAAAATATCGAGCAATTAACCCAAATGCAGGTAAAAACAAGCGATCGCGGTTCGCAATGGGGAACGGGTGGGATGACAACAAAAATTGCTGCAGCGCGGATTGCTACAGCAGCAGGCGTACGTACCGTAATTACTGAAGGCAGATTCCCCCACAATATCTGTAAAATCTTGCAGGGAGAACCTTTAGGGACTCAGTTTGAACCACAATCACAGCCAAATAGAGCGCGTAAGCGCTGGATTGCTTACGGTTTAATTCCTATGGGTAAACTTACCCTAGATAAAGGTGCAGTCACAGCAATTGCTCAGGAAGGTAAATCTTTACTAGCTGCGGGAGTTATGGCTATCAGCGGCGAGTTTGATAGTCAAGAAGCTGTAGAATTATGCGATATGCAAGGTAGAGCGATCGCTAGAGGCATTGTTAACTACAGCAGTGCCGAACTACAGAAGATTTTAGGGCGGCATTCTCGTGAAATCTCTACTATCTTGGGTTACGCGGCTGCCGAGACTGTCGTTCACCGCGACAATTTAGTTCTTAACTATCAAGACTGATTTTTGCCTACAACTGCGCTCCTGTATCTAGTTTGTTCGCACATTCGATTTTCACACTCCAACCTTTGAGGTGGGTATTGATATATGTAAGGAGTGCATAAATAAAAATAGCTATTCCCGACATCTCCATAAACTCCTCAATCGAAGTCAGCGCCGCGATAACAATATTTTGTTCGCCGCGACCGTCAGCGTAGATACCAGCAACCATTTCTAAACCCAATGCTCCTGTAACGTAAACAACACCAGCAATCAAAAATAAGCGTTTCGTTTTGGATGGGAGAGCAGCAAAAAATTTATAAAATGTTAATCCAAAGATAATTACTAATATGCCTGCAGGTATTACCCAAGCGTAGTGAAAAATTCCACTTGTGTTGAATCTAGCCTGCAGAGGGTCCATAAATTTTTCATGAATGCTCATAGCTTCATCAATGGACAGAAAAGCAAAGATAATTGCTAAACCTTTCCAGTACAAAACATAACCTTCGCCATTTATTTTTTTTATTTGCGCGATCGTTGCCAGCAACATAGCCGAAAATAGTAGCGCCGACCAAGAGTAAAGCGCTGGGAAATTTTGTTCTCCATTGATGTCAAATAGAGATGCTAGCAAATCCCGCAAAAGATAGTCTTGCAAATAATACTGAGTAAATTTAAAGAAAAAACTAACAGCAACTAGACAAAATATAACAACAAGTAGAAAACGAGTAATGCGGTGAGGATAAAGCAATAACTTTAGTTCGCGGCTACGCGACGGTAGCTGCTGTGCGCTATAACTTTCTACTTCTGCATCACTGCGTACAACTGATTTTAAGCGATCGCTTTGATACGCGCCAGAGTAAGACAATTGTTTTGCCTGAGTTTGCCTTTCTGGCAAAATTATTTTTTCTACTATATAGTCAATTGTTTGCTGTTCTACCCAGCCATGACTTGCCAGAATTTCTCCCAAACGTCGATCTTGAGATAGCTTTTGTTCTTCTAGAGCTATTTTCACTTGCTTTGGTGTAATAATTCCAGCTTCTACTAAGTAAATTCCTAGTGGCTTTTCTGTTCTTCTCTTCTCAGTTTCGCTAATCACTAACTTCTCCTTCTTTTCCCAGCGTTATTCGTTTAGCTACAGGAAATTTGCTCTCCATACTGTGGAGAAAATATTTATTTTTTGAAAGTTAAGTTAAGCTTAACCAATTCTTAATTGAGATTGTGTAAAGAATTGGTTAAGATTGAGGGTTATTCAATCAAAAGGGTAAGAAGTTATACAGTTTAGAAACAATAAAACACAAAAATTAGTCTGCGTGCAGACGTTAAATCTTGATTGCTCGCTAGATGGTATCTACCTTAGCTTGTAGCTTATGTATGTATAAAAACTGAATTTAGAGAGCGCCCTATGTAGTGACATTACAGTTAAGGCATAAAGCAAAATTCAAGCAACAGACTGTAATTTAGGAGATCGTCTAACAGTAGCAAAACGCCCAACTATTATTTAGTGAGGCGTTTTATTAGTTCAACATACAGTAAGTTATAGGTTACTCGGTTAAATTGCGATTGACTGAATTTGCCTCTTGAGCAAAACAACGTTCTAAAAGTTCAATTCTGTATAGATATTCAAACTGGCGTGGATTTAATATTAATTTAGTTTCGGCGCTAAATACAGGCTGTTGGAGAAATTGCCAAAGAGGAAAGTTAATGGGGCTATATGGTGAGGGCATAATGAAAATCTTATAGAATTGAGGCTGGGCAAGGAATTATTTCTCCCTTGCCTTGTTTACTTTTTAAAGATTGCCATAATCGCAGATTAAATTGCTTGGTGGGTATCACTGAATATTTTGAGAAGATTTTTCCTAAGTCTGTAATTATGCGGATGCAATAAGCGTAGAGATACGCTGTTAACAACTGAAAGCTTTAATCTTTAAGTTTTAGTTACAAATTTAATGTTCGCACTCTTACGATCGCCAATTGCCGCTCTTTGCTTATCTAAGTAAGGTAAAAAGCCAACCAATCGAGCATTGCTTTGTCTAGTTAAAGAGTAGGAATACTCAAAATTTGGGAAAAATGTATTATTACTATACGAAATAATATGTAAAGGGTAAGATTCTGCTGGCAAATAAAACAGGTAAAAATATCTCTATCAGTTACTCAAGAAACTAAGAGGTAAATCGTGTTTATTGATTACATCACATTGATGTTGATTAACATGGTAGCGGGGCTAGTTTTACTGGCTTACTATGTATATGCAGGTATTGACGATCCGCAGCAAAAAAAGTGGATACCTGGTTTTGGCATCACAGGAGCGATCGCCCTATCAACTGGTTTGCACATGATTTGGACTTGGCCAATTCGGGGTAGTTTCAATATCTCATTTGGCGAAACAACAGTAATGTTGGGGATGTTGTATATTGCAACTGCGATCGCCTTATCTCAAGGCTGGGATCTAATAACTATTGCTATTTACGCCTTCTTTGCGGGTTTAGCTGCGGTTGTAATTGGCGTACGCATTCTCAATCTCGGACAAACACAGCAGCCATTACTTTCGGGTATTGGCTTCATTTTGACAGGATTAGGAGGCGTTTTGGCTGCACCAACTTTGTACTTGAAAACAAACCGTACTTGGCGGCTAGTTGGCGCAGTCGTGCTGATTATAGCTGCTTTAATCTGGGCGCTGACAGGATATTTGGCTTATTGGAATCACTTAGACGGCTTCCAAAAGTGGGTTCCTTTGCCTATGCGCTAATGTTAAAGGCATAGATATTAGCAAGCTCATGGAGTCCTCTTTCCCAACTGTAATTTTAGGTGGCGGTTTTACTGGGCTATTTACTGCTTTGCACTTGAGCAAAGCTAATTATCCTTTAAGGATTATTTTGATTGACTCTCATGAGCGGTTTGTATTTAAACCTTTGCTGTACGAGTTTCTTAGTAGCGAAATGAATATCGATTTGGTATGTCCGCGCTATGAAGAATTACTACCCGATCGCAGCGGCGTGGTGTTCATTCAAGATACCGTACAAGCAATTGATTTGCATAACCAGCAAGTGCAACTTATCTCTGGATTGCGCTACACCTATCAAAATTTAGTTTTAGCTTTGGGTAGCACTACAGGTTATTTAGGAATTGCGGGTGCAAAAGACAACTGCTTGCCATTTCGCAGTGGAGAAGATGCGATCGCTTTAGGTAGGCATTTACGCGATTGTTTGCAGAGGGCGACTCAAGTAGCATCAACCGCGCAGCAAACTTTACTTACAGTAGCTATTTTAGGAGCAGGTCCTTCGGGAGTAGAATTAGCTGCAACTCTAGCCGATTTGTTGCCCAAATGGTACGCCCGATTAGAAGGTAATATTAGCCAGTTGCGGATTGTCCTCATTAATCGAGGTACAGAAATTCTCAAAGGAGATATTAACAATAGTCTGCGTCAAACTGCTGAAACATCGCTGCAACAACGTACTGTTGCTGTAGAACTACTAACAGAAGCAGAAATTACTGCTGTAGAGCCGCAACAAGTAAAATTTAAACGTGGCGATCGCACTGAATCATTACAAGCAGCGACAATCGTGTGGACGGCGGGTACTCAAACTCATCCCTTGATTCAATCTTTACCTATTAGCCATCGCGACAAACAAGGTAAATTGCAAGTTACGCCTACTTTGCAACTACCAAACTTTCCTGAAGTATTTGCTGGTGGAGATTGTGCGACAGCCGATTCCTTACCACCTACAGCCCAAGTTGCTTATCAACAAGGAGAAGCGATCGCCCGTAATTTGCAAGCATTAGTAACGGGCGATCGCCCTGTGGCTGCTAGGGTTAATATACGCGGAACTTTATTAAAGTTAGGATTGGGTGAAAGTGCGGCAAATTTGTTCGATATCGTCCAAATTAAAGGTAAAGTCGGTCATTCAATCCGCCAAGCTACTTATATGCAGTTGTTACCAACTCCAGTTCGCAACCTTAAAGCTACTAGCAATTGGCTAACTAATGAAATATTCCAAAGGCGGAGGTTGCAGCGCTTTGGGGGAATAGTTGCGAGCGCAGCTTTAATTGGTGGCGGTTTGTGGACGTGGCGAGTTACGCAACCGCAACAGTTCAAGCGAGTTTGGCATTCTACTGGTATCCCAAGTTTATTAGAACGCCAGGAGTAATAAAAAATCCACCTATAACTAGGTGGATTTTCATTTATGGAGCTTACGGGAATTGAACCCGTGTCCAGTCTGGGTATTGACTCCCCGTTCATTCACAGGCTTATCCTATCTAATCCTCAAGGAGGGAACCGTTCATTATCCCGAACGATGGGATGCACTGGTTTAGTCTTAGCTAGTCAGCCAACCAGAGAACGCTAACTAGAGCATCCGTTGAGGGTTGGTCTGTAGTCCTTAACGGAGTCAAACTACAGACGCTCACAAATTACGGTAGAAGTTTTTAACTTAGGCTACTGCAACTGCTTTACGAGCGAAAGGAACGATGTTGTTCGCATTTACTTTTTTTTGAGTCTTTGATTTGCGAGAGGAGACTCGCTCTCGACCTGTATCACAGAGTAGCTTTCGCCAACCTGTCGAAACCATTAAAGCCCCGTGCAGTATATCTCTATTATAATCTGCGATTGAGAAATTGACAAAAGCTGGCTTACTTTAAGCGCATAATTGTTTTCAATTCTCTCCACAGAGGTAGGCTAGCCGAACTAGACTGCGGATAAGTAAGAATGCCTTGGCTGGGACTAAATAACAATGCCAATGTAAAAAATCCCGATGCTACTAAAACGATAGCTGGACCAGAGGGTAAATTAAAGAAGTAACTGATATACATACCCCAAATACTAGCAACAACGCCAATTACAGCACCCAAAATCATCATTTGATTGAGTTGTTTGACTAGCAGATATGCCGTTGCGCCTGGGGTAATAAGTAAAGCTAAAACCAGAATTACGCCTACTGCCTTTAAACTTGCCACAATTGTCAGCGCAATCAGTACCATCAAGCCAAAATTGAGCAGATTTACAGGCAATCCCGCTGCTTGAGCGCCTAACGGATCGAAGGTATAGAATAATAGTTCTTTATACAGCAAAACTACAACAGCAATTACAAATGCCGAGATAATTGCCGTATTTCTGACTTCTAGAGCAGTTACGCCCAATATATTGCCAAATAAGAAGTGATTGAGGTCAATTTTATTGTCCTTTTGCACAATTGTAATTAAGGTTATGCCCAAAGCAAAGAAGGCAGAGAAAACTATTCCCATTGCTGCATCTTCTTTAATAGGCGATCGCGTGCGAATAATTGTAATTACGACAGTGCTAAGAACTCCGGCAATAAACGCACCAACAAATATATCAGCACCAACAATAAAAGCGATCGCAAGTCCAGGTAATACAGAATGACTAATCGCATCTCCCAACAACGCCAAGCGCTGTACCATCAGGTAACTACCAACAACAGCACAGATAATTCCTACCAAAACAGCGATCGCTAGCGATCGCTGCATAAAACTATATTGCAATGGTTCAATTATAGCCTCTAGCATCAAGCCGCTTCCCCATTGAAGAAAACTACTTGTCCTCTATAAGCGCGACTCATATTTTCTGGTTGCAATACTGATGCACGAGAACCACTAGCAATTAATTCGGTGTTTAATAGAATTAAGTCATCAAAATGAGTAATCGCTTCTCCTAAATCGTGGTTAACCACCAAAACAATTTTGCCAGCATCAGCTAGTTCGTGAAAAATATCAAAGATAACTGCTTCAGTCTTCTTGTCAATTCCCGCTAAAGGTTCGTCAAAGCAAAAGATTTCTGCTTCTTCAGCCAAAGCACGAGCAATAAATACGCGCTGTTGTTGTCCGCCTGATAACTGTCCAATCGAGCGATTTTTATATTCGCTCATGCCGACTCGTTCTAGCGCTGCGGCTGCAACTTGACGGCTGACATTGGAAAAGCGACGAAACCAACCAGCTTTTCTAACTCTTCCCATTAAGACAACATCAGACACCGTAGCGGGATAAGTCCAGTCTATTTGCGATCGCTGCGGTACGTAAGCAACTTGACTGAGTTGCTCGATTAGCGGTTTACCTTTATACAGCACAATACCGCTATTTACTGGAGTTAAGCCTAACATCGCCTTAACTAGCGTACTTTTTCCCGCACCGTTAGGACCAATAATACCTGTTAGCTTGCCTGGATGGGCAATAAAGTTGACATCCTCCAAAGCTTGCACGTTGCGGTAGTTGACTCCCAAATGGCTAACTGTGATTGCGGCACTAGAATTCATAGGATGAGTTTGTCTAGATTCATTGCTGGTAAATGTTTGCATAGTGTTTTAGCAGTTAATAAATAAAAATGAAAAGAATATGAAAACAGTATAGGCTAAAAAATGAAAAGAATATGAAAACTAATGTATCAAGCCGATGAAAGCGATCGCTCAGTCTGAGGGTAGAAAGTTCCCCAAGTGGCAAAAAGTTGTAGGAGTAATACTAGGACTATATTTGAGCGCTTGTAGTGCGTCGCAAAGTAGCAATAACAACAGCAAACCGAACGTAGTTACTACAAGTACGGTAATTAACGATTGGACGCAACGGGTAGGAGGCGATGAAATTGAGTTGACAGGAATCTTGCAACCAGGCGCAGATCCGCACGTTTACGAACCCGTACCCAAAGATAGTATTGCCTTTGAGAAAGCAGACTTAATTATTTACAACGGTTACAATTTAGAGCCAGGGTTAATTAAGATGATGAACGCAGCAGGTATCAACGCGCGTAAACTTGCTGTAGGAGAAGTTGTCAAGCCATTGCAGCTAGACAAAGAAGGGAAGACAGTACCCGATCCGCACGTCTGGGGAGATGTGGAAAATGCGATCGTAATGGTAAATGCAATTCGAGATGAATTAACAAAACTATCGCCAGCAGACAAAGCAGAATTTACGCAAAATGCGGCTGAATTTACCGCACAATTAAAGCAATTAGATAGTTGGACAAATCAACAAATTGCAACCATTCCCAAAGATAATCGGCGATTAGTTACAACACACGATGCCTTCCAATACTATGCTAAAGCATACGGGTTGCAGGTTTTTGGCACATTGATCGGCATTAGTACCGAAGAGCAACCCAGCGCTCAAACAGTAAGGAAATTATCTGATTCTATTAAACAGACTGGCGTACCAGCAATTTTTGCAGAAACTACCATCAACCCAGCCTTGATTAAAACTGTAGCGCAAGAATCTGGGGCAAAATTAGCGCCGCGCAGTCTTTACTCTGATTCTATCGGCGCACCAGGTAGCGACGGCGATTCGTACATCAAAATGATTGAGAGCAACACGCGCACGATTGTAGAAGCGTTGGGGGGAAGATATACACCTTTCCAACCTTCTACAGCAACCAAGAGTTAACTTACTGCACTCATTATTTAGAAATTTTATATATCTGAATAATTATTTTAGCTATTCTCTGTTTCTAGTAGTGGAAATAGTGAATTTTGTTTTAGCCAGAGGCACATTTTTATACACCGTGAATCCTCTGGTTTTGGTTTATACTCACCGCTCGCAATCTCTTGTAAAAGCTTACCAGCAAACATAGAGTTTGGATGTTTCATCAAGTCTTCAAACATTTCTAATGGTAGTAATATGCTTCTTACTTCTACATCATCTTCACTAAAGAATATAGTCTCAAGTCTAAATCTATAACCACACCATCTAATAGTAGGTAATCCTTCTACAAGTCGCTTCAAAACATCTACAACACAATCGCGTTCTATATTAGGATTTTTGTTTCCTTGTGTTATCCACCAGTAAACATTATGTCTAACAAAATATCTACCTTTATCATCAGTACAAATTTCTACTTCTACACCATCAACGTGCAAAAACTGACGATTCATTACTCTAACTTCACCTTCAGCCATCGGTTCTAACTCTTCCCAAGGTTCAATTTCAATAACACTTTTATTATTCCCATTACAAAGCTGGCTTTTACTAGCAAACTCCATAGGAATAGGATCTTCTTCTACTGCTTCTAATCCTGGATAATCTTCTTTAAAATTGGGTGCGCTTTTTATAATTGCTTCTATCTGCGACGCGCTAAGAGCTATAAACTCCACTCCTGCAACGGTTCTACGAGTTACGCCTTGCATTATGTTAACTAAGCCTTCAACTGGACTCAAATCTATTCTTATACCGTTATATTCAGTTTCCCAGTAACCAAATTTCCCTAAAGACTTAGGCTCTGTATTGTATTCTTTCCACTTCAATGAACTAGCTTTCTTATTAATGTTGCGTAATGCAGTACGGATACTACCTGATACTCCACGTCTACCATAAACTGGATACTCTAAATATATAGTAGGTGGTTTTTCTCCAGCTATAGGGTCAAATCCAAAAACCACAGTATTTAACTTTGCTAGTTGCTGGAGACTTTGTTGTAGCGCTGTTTCAACTGGAGTAATTTTTCTTACAGGTGTGACTACTTTTGACCAATTTAAAGGAGGCTTATATAACTTTATAAATTCATTTTCTAAATTGGACAGCGTATTAATATCGTTACTACAAGTTAACCAGCTAATGCTGAGAGGGTTCTTCCGATTGAACCTTTTAAGTTGAATGAACCTATGATGATCTCTCCATCGTGCTACTAAATTTCCTGCTCTGCCAATATAAATAATCTGACCTTTACTATCAGATACAAAATATATAGCCGCGCAATTAGGTAGATTGTTTTTGTCTAACAAATGTACCGATGGTAAATCGGCAATATTAATATCTGGTAACACGATGCATAGTGAACTATACTATTTTTTTAACTTATTTCTTCCTGACGATCGTAATTATGCCTTAGAGTACTTAATTATTTGTATAGATTTGAATAAATAAAGTAATGCTTCATTAAAGTTCCCAATAAGTAGCAAATTCAAGTTGCTTTGAACTGTTAATCTTCAACTTCAGTGCAACAACATTTCTAACGACGAGCGGTATATTAAGTTAAGTTTTTTGATAAAATTTAATAATATACGGGTGTAAGGAACGGCAATGGCAGCAGATTACGCAGATATTGATATTGCTCCTTTAATCGATCACACGCTACTCAATCCCTTAGCAACACCAGAACAAATAGACAAATTATGCCAAGAAGCAGATAGATATCAGTTTGCGGCGGTTTGCGTATATCCCATCTATGTGCGTCAAGCAGCCGAACTCCTCCAAAGGAAGAATCCAAAAGTATGTACTGTAATTGGTTTTCCTAGCGGCGCAAGTACATCTACAACTAAACTCTACGAAGCGCGAGAAGCAGTAGAAAACGGTGCAACAGAGTTAGATGTAGTAATTAACTTAAGCTGGGTGAAAGCTGGCAAAACAGACCAATTAAACCAAGAAATTGCTGAAATATGCGAAGAAACAGGACAAACTGTTAAAGCAATTTTGGAAACTACTCTGCTGACAGATGCCGAAAAACGCCTAGCTGCGGAAATATGTATGGATGCAGGTGCAGCATATCTGAAAACAAGTACAGGTTGGAATGGGGGTGCAACTGTGGCAGATGTAAAGTTGCTCAAAGAAGTAGCTAAAGAGCGTATAGGCATCAAAGCATCAGGCGGTATTCTTACAATTGAACAAGCTTTGGACTTAGTTGTGGCAGGTGCAACCAGATTAGGTACGTCTCGCGGTGTTGATTTGCTCCGCCAGCGCGATAACCTGGATATAGAAGCAAAAGGCTAGCAAAAATACATTAGTCAATTGCTCTGCACCCTACTCCTAGTTATGAGCCGAACTTATAAAGCTATTGGAATTAACCTTAAAAGTATGCCATTGGGCGAAAGCGATCGCCTAATAACTATATTGACGCGAGAATATGGCTTAATCAAAGCAGTAGCACCAGGAGCGCGCAAGCATAACTCTAGCTTAAGTGGTAGAAGTAGTTTGTTTGTAGTGAACGAACTATTAATAGCTCAAGGAAAGTCGCTCGATAAAATTACTCAAGCCGAAACTATCGAAACTTATCCTCGATTGAGCAAAGACTTGGGAAAACTTGCTGCTAGTCAATACATGGCAGAAATAGTAATATGTCAAGCTTTGAGCGAACAACCCCAAGAAGAATTATTTTGCTTACTTAGCGAACATCTTACTCGTTTGGAGCAGTTACCTAGTAACTCGGAGTACCTAGTTTTAGCAAATCTCAGCCATGCCATCTTTCACCTTTTAGCACTCGCTGGCATTGCGCCACAAGTTCAAGCCTGCCAGTTGAGTCAAAAACCAATTACTCCAGATTTTGACAATCCCAATTGGCAAGTAGGTTTTAGCATCCCCGCAGGTGGTACAGTCAGCTTATCAGCTTGGGAGAAGTCGCAAGCAAAAAATAAAGAAGTGGCAATGCAAAATGCGATCGCTGCTAAAAATGCTGTAGTAGCCGAAAGTACCAGCTACTATCAAATCCATCCGCGATCGCAACTCCAACTAACTACCCGCTTTAATGCTACAGAACTTGCTTTGCTGCAACAATTAGCAACAGCGGAAATTAGTCAAAAATCTGCTTCTAGTTGGCTAACAATCGAGCAAATTCTACGTCAATACGTTGAATACCATATCGATCGCCCGATCCGCTCTGCTGCTTTAATTGATAGTTACTTCGCCTTCCTGCCGCCTTCTGTCCCCCAACAATGATGCAACCATCCGATCTAGATACCACGATCGCTCCATCTCCTAGCTTGATTGGCAAACATAGCAGCTATGGAGGACAAGATTATTCTCAGTACCCATCTACTGTTAAACCTAGTCAGATGTCACCAAAGACAGCAGGCGAAAACTATCCAAAAATGCCCTCAAATAACGGTTCTTGCGATCGCGAACAAACAGAAACAGGAAAAATGCCCACAGTAGCAGAGCTAAATGAATTAACCAAAGACACAGAAATGGCTGCTGAACCAAATATAGAAGGTAGTCAATCATATATAGCTCCAGAAGAAACACAAGAAACTCAAGAACTTGGATTTCTCCCAGTTTTGAGAAATCGCAACTTTTTAGCAATGTGGAGCGGTCAAGTTTTTTCGCAGTTGGCAGATAAAGTTTATTTGGTATTGATGATTGCAATTATTTCCAGTCGCTTTCAAGCCAACGATCAAAGCATTAGCGGTTGGGTATCGGCAATTATGATGGCTTTTACCATCCCCGCCGTGTTATTTGGTTCGCTAGCTGGTGTATTTGTAGATCGCTGGTCGAAAAAAGCGGTACTTGTAGTTACAAATCTGCTACGCGGTGCATTAGTATTGGCTATTCCTGTATTACTGTGGATGACTCAAGATTGGCGTACGTTTGCTGGGTTGCCGATGGGATTTGGGATTTTACTATTACTTTCATTCTTAATTTCTACCCTGACACAGTTTTTTGCTCCAGCCGAACAAGCCGCAATTCCTTTGATAGTAGAACATCGTCATTTACTATCGGCTAACTCGCTATATACAACAACGATGATGGCTTTGGTAATCGTTGGGTTTGCAGTTGGAGAACCGCTGTTGGCGATCGCCGATACAATTACCAATCAACTAGGTGTAGGTGTCGGAATTGGTAAAGAATTGGTAGTAGGCGGTAGTTATGCGATCGCAGGCTTATTACTTGTATTGCTAAAAACCGGGGAAAAACCACAACCACTAGAACAAGAGCAAAACCACGTTTTTCAAGATTTACGCGACGGTTTGCGCTATTTAAATGAAAATCATCGCATTCGTACAGCTTTAATTCAATTAGTTATTCTATTTTCTATTTTTGCCGCCTTAGCTGTTCTAGCAGTGCGAATGGCAGAAGTAATTCCTGGTTTAAAATCTTCTCAATTTGGCTTTTTGCTAGCTGCAGGCGGTGTAGGAATCGCTGCGGGAGCTACTCTACTCGGACAATACGGACAGCGATTTGCACCAATTGCGTTAAGTTTGTATGGCTCAATAGGCATGGCTGCTTGCTTAATTAGCTTATCTGTGTTTACTCATCAGCTTTGGATTGTGCTAGTTTCAATTGCCCTTTTAGGCGTATTTGCAGCGTTAGTTGCTATTCCCATGCAAACTACAATCCAAAAAGAAACCCCGCCAGAAATGCGCGGAAAAGTGTTTGGATTGCAAAATAATGTCATAAATATTGCTTTGAGTTTGCCCTTAGCTTTAGCAGGAGTAGCCGAAACTTTTATTGGCTTGCAGGCAGTTTTTTTGAGTTTGGCAGCAATTGCGATCGCAGGTAGCCTCTTAACCTGGTATATTTGCCGTACAGAAACAGAAAATTTACTTGATTTAGAGCGATAAGTTGTACTAAATACTTGTAAATAACTGAAATTTGGCGATGTACTTGCGATCGTCAAAGTCTCTAGATTCAAAGTGCTTAAAGAATGCATATTGCCTGGCTTGGAAAAAAATCACCCTTTTGTGGCAATGTCACTTATGGGAGAGAAATTACTAATGCTCTGTTAGACCGAGGACATCAAGTAAGCTTTCTTCATTTTGCCCAAGAAGAAGCAAATCGAGATAGCGAGTCTGACTGTGCTGAAGTTCCCTTACCTTTCTTGTATAAATCTCAGGTTTATACTATTCCCTCGTTTAAAGCGACTAAAGTTTTAACAGAATCCTTGCGCCAGCTAAAGCCAGACTTAGTTCATGCTTCGCTAACTTTGTCGCCTTTAGATTTTCTCTTACCAGAAATCTGCGCCGAACTAAACTTACCTCTAGTTGCTACCTTCCATACACCCTTCGCGGGTAAGGGAGCAAAGTTAAAATCGGGAACGCAGCTTTTGGCTTACCAACTCTACGCGCCGTTTTTGGTTAACTACGATCGCACAATTGTTTTTTCCCAAGTGCAGCGAGAAGTTTTAGCTCGTTTAGGCGTACCAGCAAACAATGTTGCAGTAATTCCCAATGGCGTAGATGTCCTAAGATATTCTCCAGGTGCTTCGGCTCTCAAAGCTGAATTTAACGCTCGACGCTTATTTGTCTATCAAGGACGACTAGCTGCAGAAAAGAACGTAGAGGCACTTCTAAGAGCCTGGAAGCAGGCGGAGATGAAACCAGATAGCAAATTGCTGATTGTAGGAGACGGTCCTTTAACGGCTTCTCTAAAGCCCTTTTATGGCTCTGAGCATGGCATCATTTGGCTGGGGTTTGTCGCCGACGAACAGCGGCGGATTGAAATTCTTAGAGGGGCGGATGTGTTCATTTTGCCTTCGTTAGTAGAAGGTTTGTCATTGTCTTTATTAGAAGCAATGGCGTGTGGACTTGCTTGTTTGGCAACGGATGTAGGTGCTGATGGGGAAGTATTAGAAGAAGTAGGAGTATTACTAAATACGCGCCGAGTTGGCTCGCAGTTGCGGACGTTGCTGCCTTTATTTCAAGATCATCCTGAATTAGCGCCGATACTGGGCAAAAAAGCCCGACAGAGAGTATTGGAGCGCTACACTCTTAACTACAACATTACTTGCTTGGAGCAGTTGTACGGTCAAGTTTTGGAGCAACGGCGAGTAAGTGTAGGAATATAGAATAGTTTTGAGTTTTGAATTTTGAATTTTGAGTTTAGGGCTGAGAGTTGGCAGCAACTTGCCAGCCTAAGCGGGTTGGTTGTTGATATACTCGCTTGAGGGTATTTATATCTCTACTAGAAATTGGAACTATGTCGGAAACTTGGGAGAAATACAAAGCATCAGTAGCTTCTGGACTATGTCCCCAAATTCCTAGCGCATGACCGAGTTCGTGACGAGCCGCAGCTTGAATGTATCTGCTTGACTGACGGGGATTTAATAAAATAGTGCAGTAGTGAGACAAAATAGCTGCAGGTTTTGAGGAGTTGACATATAACTGGTAACGAGTTTGTGCCGATCGCGCCCGCAGAAAATTTGTCGTCTGCAATGGTGGAACTTTAGGCACAATTCTAATATCTGCCGTTTGAAAATTATCAACCACCTGCAAAGGTAAAAAATAATTCCACTCTTGGACTGCTCGGATTACAGGCTCAATCCACAATCGATCTGATTGGTTATATGGCTGTATATAAACTTTGATCGGAAACTGCGACCATACCAAATAACCTACTTCTGTCATTTTGACTTCAAAGAAGTAGTCGCCACTATTTTGCGGATCTTGCCACTGTGCCAAAGTAAACGGTAAAGGATGGCTTTGGCTAGCTGTCAAAATTGCTAGTTTTGCTTCTAACTTATGTTCTTGAGCCGTACTTAAAGGGACGCGAATCAAAATTACTAATAAACAAGTGCTAATTAAAAGTCCCAATACAACAAAACGCCGCCAAACTAGCGGCGATCGCTTTTTTGCTGTGCGATCGCACTTTTTAGAGGCACTGTGCTTCAAAGTTATCTAGGTAGCCAATTTGCACTTAGAACTACTGTCAAGCTCAAGAAGATTACCGTTAGCGTCCATGTAATGCGATTCAATGTTGTTTCTGCACTCTTAGTGCTGCTAAATAACTGGGCTTGTCCGCCAATTGCGCCAATGCCATCACCTTTAGGACTGTGTAACAACACTAAAATTGTCAAACCTACGGCAGAGATCGCCCAGATTGCTTCTACAACCTTATAAACTGTCATGAGCGCGAGTTCCTTAACCAAAAATTTTCGCAGATCCACTTATAATTGCAATCTGCTTTCCTTCAAATTTTAACCTAGTAGTTCAACTGTGCAACTACAAAGTAACTTGTACTGGAGTGCGATTTGCTTGCAATTGAAACTCCACTGGCTCAATTAAAGAGCGTCCAGTCATTTCGGCAGGTTGGGGTAATTGCAAAATTTCTAAAATTGTCGGTGCAATATCGCATAGCGCTCCATCACTTCTCAATCGTACTTCTGTGCCGTGTCCGGGTATTTTGGCTTTTTCCCCTTCAATTACGATTAGGGGTACTGGGTTAGTCGTATGAGCAGTCCAAGGATTGCCTTGTGTATCTCGCATATATTCAGCATTGCCATGATCGGCAGTGACGATCGCCGTTCCGCCAACTTGGCTGATACTTGCTAACAAGCGCCCCAAACACCGATCGACTGTTTCAATTGCTTGAACTGTCGCGGGTATCTGTCCGGTATGCCCGACCATATCTGGGTTAGCGTAGTTTATTACTACTAGCGAGTAGATGGCTTTTCTAATCGCCGCAGTTGCTACATCTGTAACTGCTTCTGCTGACATAGCGGGAGCGCGATCGTAAGTTGCTACCATTGGACTCATTACCAGTTCGCGATCTTCGCCTTCAAATGGTTCTTCTAAACCACCATTGAAGAAATATGTAACGTGGGCGTATTTTTCAGTTTCAGCAGTGCGAAACTGCTTCAAACCTTGTTGAGCGATAACTTCACCCAAAATGTTATTCAAGTTTTGCGGTTCAAAGGCAACTTTTACTGGTAAATCTGGCTCGTATTGCGTAAATGTAGCAAAAGCCAAAGGACTAATGTACTGGCGCTCGAAGCCGTCAAATTTTGGATTAACAAAAGCTTGAGTTAGCTGTCTGGCGCGGTCAGGACGGAAGTTAAAGAAGATAACGCCATCACCCGCTTCTACTGCTCCTGGTGCTACTCTAATTGGCTCGATAAATTCGTCGGTTACTTCTTTAGCGTAAGACGATCGCACTATTTCTACTGCAGAACGCCCATCGCCTTCGCCATCTTGCGTCATTACATCGTAGGCGCGTTTCACCCGATCCCAACGGCGATCGCGATCCATTGCGTAATAACGACCGCTAATGGTGACAATCCGCCCAATCCCTACAGAGTCAATATATTTTTGCACTTGAGCGATCGCTTCTACACCTTCTGTTGGCGTTGTATCGCGCCCATCAGTAATGGCATGAATGCATACTTCTGGAACTGCTTGCTTTTTGGCTAAGTCAAGCAATCCTAACAAATGGCTGATGTGGGAATGCACTCCACCTTCTGAAGTTAGCCCAATTAAATGCAATTTGCCTTGGCGAACGCGCACTTCTTGGCAAATTTGTATTAATGCTGGGTTCTGTAGTAGAGAAGCATCTTCAACTGCGTCCGATATCCGCACTAGTTCTTGCGGTACTACCCGCCCCGCACCGATGTTGAGATGTCCTACTTCTGAGTTACCCATTTGACCGTCAGGTAAGCCGACAGCTTTGCCAGAGGTTCTAATTAAGGTTCTAGGATAAGCAGCCCAGAGGCTCTTCATTACAGGACTTTTCGCCGCTGCGATCGCGTTGCCGTCTGCCTCTTCTCGGTAGCCCCACCCGTCTAAAATGACTAGCACCACGGGAGCGACAGGTGCTTGGGTCATAGTATTTTACCCTTATTTAATATTTTTTAACTCACCGCAATAATACCATTGCTGCTACCAACCGCAAGCGATTTTTTGAGATTTTTTTGATATTTTATTTGTTTTCTTATTTCTAATTACTGTTAGTTCTCGATTAACTTGGGGATCGCCTGATTTCACTGTATTTCTGCTGATTTACGAGCTAGCCTAATTTACTTGCTGACAATCCTTTTTTCTCCATAAGTAACTTTATTTACGTTTTCCTGTAGCTTTTGCCGCTTTTTTTGCCGCTTTTTCAGCAGCGATCGCCGCAAGTCTTGCTTGCTCTTTTTCTTCTACTATTTTATCTAAATAGTAATGATAGTCCCCCCGATAGATGCGGAATTCTCCATCGCGGATTTCAACAATTTTGTTGGCTACTTGAGAAATAAAATAGCGATCGTGAGAAACAATAACTACTGTACCGTCATAGTTTTGAATCGCCTCTTCCAACATTTCTTTAGCTGGGATATCCAAGTGGTTAGTTGGCTCGTCTAAAATTAAAAAATTAGCTGGCTTGAGTAGCATTTTTGCTAAAGCTAAACGGGCTTTTTCGCCTCCACTTAAAGCCTCAACTTGCTTGAAGACTGTATCGCCACTAAATAAAAATCTGCCTAATATCGTGCGGACATCTTCATTTTTCCAGTCAGGTACTTCGTCGTGGATTGTCTCCATGACAGTTTTGTTCAAATCTAATGCTTCAGCCTGATTTTGTTCAAAATAACCAGGGATAACGTTATGTTCTCCTATTTTAACCGTTCCTTCTGTTGCTGGCTCCAAGCCCATTATCAAGCGCAATAGAGTAGATTTTCCCGCACCGTTAGGACCTAAAAAAGCAATGCGATCGCCGCGTTCGATTAATAAATTAGCGCCCAAAAATAGCACTTTGTCATCGTAAAGATGAACTAATTCTTCAATTAAAGCTACTTCTCTACCGCTGCGAGGTGAGGGCGGGAAGCGAAAATGTAAAGTTCTGACGCTAGCAGTTGGCGCTTCTATCCGTTCTACTTTATCTAGTTGTTTTTCGCGGCTTTTTGCTTGGGTGCTGCGCGTTGCACTAGCGCGGAAGCGATCGACAAACGCTTGTTGTTTTTCTAATTCTTTTTGCTGTCTTTCATAAGCACTAAGTTGAGCTTCTTGGGCTTCGGCTTTTTGTTGTAAGTAAGCTGAATAATTACCTAAATATGTAGTAGAAACACCGCGCTCGGTTTCGACAATTTGATTGCAAAGACGATCCAAAAATTCACGATCGTGCGAGACAATTACCATCGGCGTTATCAATTTCTTCAGGTAATTTTCTAACCATTCAATTGTTTCTAAATCTAAATGGTTTGTTGGCTCGTCTAGGAGTAATAAATCGGGCTTTTGCAGTAAAATTTTGCCTAAACTCATCCGCATTTGCCAGCCACCACTAAAAGCGCTGACTAAGCGATCGCTATCTGCTGGTTCAAAGCCCATTTCTGGCAAAATTTTGTCAATTTGTGCTTCTAACCCATAACCATTTAAAGCTTCAAATGACCGCTGCAAGCGATCCATTTTGTTAATTAGTTTATCTAGCTGTTCTGGAGCGGCGGTTTCCATTGCCCGATGCACGTCATTAAGGGCTTCATGTACTTGATTTGCTTCGCCAAAAGCCCGCCAAAACTCTTCTTTTACTGTGCGTGTGGGATCTACTTCAAATTCTTGAGTGAGATAGGCTATGTGCAAGCTAGCAGGGCGGATAATTTCGCCGCTAGTTGGTTCTATTTCCCCAGCAATGATCTTAAGTTGGGTGGATTTACCTGCACCATTAACGCCAACTAAGCCAATGCGATCGCCTGGTTTAACTTCCCAATTGACATCTTTAAGAACTTCGCCTGTCGGGTAAATTTTACTAATATGTTCTAGTCGCAGCATTGGGAGTCCTCAATCTAAAAAAGGCGATCGCTTTTAATCGCCTTAATCTTAACAAAATTTAAAGAATAATAGTAGGAGTTATGTAATATTG
Organism: Aliterella atlantica CENA595; assembly: GCF_000952155.1. GTDB lineage: Bacteria > Cyanobacteriota > Cyanobacteriia > Cyanobacteriales > Chroococcidiopsidaceae > Aliterella > Aliterella atlantica. The sequence goes on from NZ_JYON01000007.1 coordinate 105,937, forward strand.
CGATCGCTTTTCTAGCCTAAATTTACTCTGCTAGATAATTTTGTGCAGCCTCTCTAACTTGCTCTACACTTAAACTAAACACTTGCGCGATTTGCTCTAAAGTCAAACCCAACGCTAATAATCGAGGTACACGCTCTAATTTGCCTTCAAGTTTGGCTTCGATTATGCCTTCTAGCCTGCCTTCCTCCTTGGCTTCTCGATAAACTCTTGTCTGTTTTAAATCGCTGAATTCAAACATGGCTTCCATTTCCTCCTGACTCATAGCAGACACAAGAATACTAATATCATTTGTATTACTGTGTTGCTTGATTCTGGGCAGCCCGTCTAACGTCCTCTACATTCAAACCGAAAGCTTGAGCTATCTGTTCTACAGTCAAACCCAGAGCTAACAACCGAGGTACAGACTCTAGTTTGCCTTCGATTATGCCTTCGAGTTTACCTTCCTCCTTAGCTTCTTGATAAACTTTTGTTTGTTTTAAATCGCTTAACTCAAACATGGCTTCGATCTCCTCCCGACTCATAGTGGGCAATTTGTAGAATAGAATCGTCTCTATCAATTGTACTAATTGCCTTTGCTGTAGGTCATTAGTTACTTGCTGCCTGACTCTACTAACTAATTCTCTTGCCAGTTCAACTGTGGTAGTTGGTGGAGCGATCGCTAGTTTAACAATAACAATGCCTATAGATTGGTCAGCACTTGCTTCTAGCCGATCTAGATAAATGCGCCTAACCCGTTCGCTGGCAAAAAACTCTTGATAGTGTTTGGTATCAGCTATATCTGCATTTTGGTTGGGATACAAAACTACAGCCCGCCAGTTATTTGCTGGTTTATTTTGGCGTAGGTATAAAAATATCTCTGCCAAAAATCGGGCGTAAAAGTCTCTATCGGGTTGAAACTGAACTTCAACAAAATAAATGGGATTCTCCTCTCCTTGACTAGAAAGAAAAACCCCATCGATGCGAAAAGCAGTTTGTTTAACTTCTACAGATGAAAACTGATAATTATCAGCTAATTGTGGTGTATTACCAATTATTTCAAAGAAAATTGCTGGAAACTCTTGAAAAAGGCGATAAAACAGACTGTCTGTTTTCATTTACACGCCAGCACCAGAAGCCGCTAATTCCGCTAACCTTTCTTGCTGATCTTGCGAGATGCAACATTGAATCATCTGGTCTATATCGCCTTCCAACACTGGGTTAAGGGCAAAGTTCTGTCCTAAGCGGTGATCGGTAACGCGGTTATCTTTATAGTTGTAGGTGCGAATTTTCTCCGATCGCGAACCCGTACCAACTTGCGATCGCCGCATGGAAGTTACTGCATCTTGCTGTTCGCGCAACTTCATTTCGTACAACTTCGCCCGCAAAATTTGCATTGCTCGCTCTTTATTTTGCAATTGGCTGCGTTCTTCAGTACAGAAAATCCGAATGCCTGTAGGTTTGTGGTATAAATCTGCGGCGGTTTCTACTTTGTTAACGTTTTGCCCGCCTGCACCGCCGGATCTAGCGGTACTCATTTCGATATCTTTGGGATCGATGTGAATTTCCACATCATCAACTTCAGGCATTACTGCAACTGTAGCTGTAGAAGTATGCACTCGTCCGCTAGCTTCGGTCAATGGTACGCGCTGCACTCGATGCACGCCAGCTTCAAATTTGAGCTTGCTGTAAACTTGGTCGCCTTGAATTTCTAATACTGCCTCTTTAAAGCCACCCATTTCGGCTAGAGACTCGCTAACTAGCTTTACTTTCCAGCGTTGTCCTTCAGCGTAGCGAGAGTACATTCTCACCAAATCTCCTGCCCAAATACTAGCTTCGTCGCCACCAGTTCCAGCGCGAATCTCTAGCATGATGTTTTTATCATCATTGGGATCGCGGGGTAGTAACAGGACTTTTAAGCGAATTTCTAATTGCTCTAGCTTGGCTTCTAATTCCTGAACTTCCAAAGCTGCGATTTCTTGCAATTCAGGGTCGCTAGCTGATTCTTTGTGTACCTGACGAGCGCCGCTTAATTCTTCTTGAGTAGTCTTCCACTCTTCGTAAGTATTTACAACCTCTTCCAAAGAAGAACGCGCCTTAGCTACCTTTTGCATTTCACCTGGATCGGTGGCAATATCTGGGTCAGCTAGGCGACGATTGAGTTCGTTAAAGGTTTGCTCGACAGATTTTAGTTTGTTTAGTAAGTAGGTTTCAGCCATAACAAGAGCGATCGCTTTTTTAAAAGTGTAAAGTTAGTCAATATAGCAACGATGGATTTTAGACTTTTAAAGCAAAAATCCAAAATCCTTTAATAGACGAGCTAGAGACTAACCTGGCTACTTTTTATTGTCGTCGGCTGGTTGCTCGGCTTCCATCATGCCGTACTTGCGTAAGAACCGCTCTACTCGTCCTTCTGTATCGATAATCTTCTGCGTGCCTGTATAGAAGGGGTGATTGCCCGACCATACATCGACGTGCAATTCTGGTTTGGTAGAGCCAACTGTCATTACAACTTCGCCGTTGCAATAAACTTTTGCTTCTGGATACCACTGGGGATGAATATCTGATTTTGCCATTTTGCTTATATCTCTCTATATCTATATTAACGTTTCGAGAACTGAGGAGCTTTACGAGCTTTGTGCAGACCGTATTTCTTGCGTTCTTTGGCTCTAGGATCGCGCGTTAGGTAGCCTTCTTTTTTCAATGGCGAACGATTCTCAGGATCGAGTTGACATAAAGCGCGAGCAACTCCTAAGCGAATGGAGTCCGATTGTCCTGTCAAACCGCCACCATGAGCGTTTACTAAAATGTCGTATTCGCCTTCTAAGCCTAATGTTTCTAGGGGCGCTTTGGCGGTAGAAAGGTAGTTGGCGTTGAACTGAAAGTACAAGTCGCCAGGTTTGTCGTTGACTATCATCTGACCGCTACCTGGTACTAAACGGACTCTAGCTACAGATGATTTGCGGCGACCTGTACCTTGATACATAGCGCGACCGCTGTTTGTTTCTACTGCTTGCATTAGTTAGTTGCTCCTGGAATTGTTTGAATTTTTAGCTCTTGAGGTTGTTGGGCGCTATGGGGATGGTCGCCACCAGCATAAACTTTTAACTTGGTAAATAGTTGCTTGCCTAAGCTATTTTTGGGCAGCATTCCCTTGACTGCGTGTTCGACAATCCTCTCTGGAAGCCGATCTTGGAGTTTGGCAAAAGTCTCTGTTTTCATTCCGCCTGGTCGCCCTGAATGGCGGCGGTAGAGTTTCTGCGTGCGCTTTTTGCCTGTAACTACTACTTTTTCGGCATTAACTACAATCACAAAATCGCCTGTATCCATGTGGGGCGTAAATTCTGGTTTGTTTTTGCCGCGTAAAACATTAGCAATTTCGCTGGCTAATCGACCGAGACGCTGATCGGCTGCATCTACTATGTACCAATCGCGCTCGATTGATGTTTGGGTTGGGAGGTAAGATTTTTCCATGAGGTTTATTGTGTCGTGTAAAAATTTATAAGTATTTCATCGTACTACATACATTTGCTGACCGGGCGATAATACAGGCTTAGGCATAGTGTCGTACCAAACTTCCGGCGAAAAGGGGAAATCTGTGTATCCGACTCTAAGTAAGCATAAACCTTGGGCGGGTGCAGCGTGCTTTACTTCTTCGCGGCGTTCTTGTTGCCATAATTTAGTAAAGTTTTCTAGCGATCGCTCTTTCGCACCTACTTGTACTAACAACCCTACCAAGAGCCGTACCATGCCATACAAAAATCCATTTGCCTGAATTTCGATATGGATAAAGTCATCTTGGCGGTGACACTCAACTGCTTGCACGTCTACCCAAGAATGCGATCGCTTTGAGCCTGCCCGATGAAAGGCTGCTAGGTGATGATTTCCCAGCAACGGTTGCAGTGCCGCACGAATTAGCAATTCATCTAGGGGTGCATGATAATAATGCCAACAAAACGGGCTAACAAACAAGTTTGGTCTAGTATCGGTATATAAGGTATAGCGATACCGCCGCCATTTGGCACTAAAACGAGCGTGCCAGCGATCGCTAACCGCCGCTGATGCTCGAATTAAAACATCGTTAGGCAAGTAGCTATTTAGCACCGCCGCCCAACGTTGGGGCGGGATTGGACTAACTACATCAAAATGAGCAACTTGGGCAGCGGCGTGGACTCCACTATCTGTTCTTCCTGCGCCGTGTAAGGTAACTTTCTGCCCTGCAATTTGCAATATCGCTTGCTCGATTTCTGCTTGCACCGAACGCTGCTGTAGTTGCCGTTGCCAGCCATGAAAATGAGTGCCTATGTATTGAATTACTAAGGCTACTCGCTGTTTTGGTGGTTCAACTTCTTGTGAGGCAACCATGCAATTAAATGACTACACTAGCTCAATAATTGCCATTTCCGCATTGTCTCCCCGACGCGGTACGGTCTGGAAGATGCGCGTATAACCGCCAGCACGACTACCATAACGACTAGGTGCTTGCTCGAATAAAGCATGAACTAGCTGTTTGTCGTAGATAAATCCCATTGCTTGACGGCGGGCTGCCAAAGAGCCATCTTTGGCTAAGGTAATCATTTTTTCGGCTTCTTGGCGCACTACTTTAGCTCTAACTTTGGTGGTAGTAATCCGCCCGTGACGAATTAATTCTGTAGTGAGAGCGCGTAAAAGAGCGCGACGCTGATCGGCAGGTTTACCTAGTTTTTGAACGCTGTTACGATGACGCATAAAAGTAAAATGGTAAGGTTATAGCTGGCAATTTCTCACTAGCTAGGTTTTGCTGATTTCTCGTGAGGCAAAGTAATTCCCAAGCGCACTTGCAAGGCTTCTATTACTTCTTCGGCTGACTTTTGCCCAAAGTTTTTGATTTCTAGCAAATCTTCTTGGGTATAGTCCAATAAGTCTGCTACTGAGTTTACTTGCGCCCGTTTGAGACAGTTGTAAGCTCGAACCGATAGTTGCAGTTCTTCAATGGGAATTTGGCTAGTCGGATCGTCATCTGTAGGCAATTCATCTTTCATTGCCTCTAGAGAAATATCTTTGAGGGGATTAAATAATTCCACCAAAATACTAGCGGCAGCAGAAAGGGCTTCTTGGGGGTTAACGCTGCCGTTCGTCCAAATTTCTAGAATCAGCCGATCTTTTTGGGTTGAGCCATCTACACGCGCATCCTCAACGCTGTAGTTGACTTTCTGTACTGGCATAAATACGGCATCGATTTGGAGAAAGTCTAAAGATGTTGCTTCATCTCTGCCCCGTTCGACTGTACGATAGCCTTTACCTCGGTCGATGCGAAATTCCATCTCTAGTTTTGCGCCCTCTGCCAAGGTGGCTACATACTGAGTAGGTTCGACGATTTCCACTTCTGAAGGTAAGTCGAAGTGAGCGGCTGTGACTGTTGTTGGACCTGTAACTAGCAATCGCCCAATTTGCGGCTGGGAGGAATAGCTCTTGAGAACGATTTCTTTCATTCTCATCAGGATCTCTAATACGTCTTCGCGCACTCCAGGGATTGTGGCAAACTCGTGATTAACACCAGCAATCCGAACTGCTGTAATTGCAGTACCCTCTAAATTAGATAGTAAAATTCGTCTTAGAGCGTTACCCAACGTAGTGCCTTGACCGCGATCGAGAGGCTCCAGGACAAATTTACTATAAAGACTCCGATTTTCCTGTGTATTAGACTCGATACATTCAATTTGATATTGCGCCACGGAGTAACCTCCCTAATTGTTAGCTGCCACGATGGGGCTAGTTGATTGCCTTTATTAACGGACAAATCTACCCTGGCGATAAATGTTAAACATTCTCCGGTAGGGCAGTTTTTAGCTTTGCAAAGGACAAGCTGACATCTTCAGTTGTCCGCAATGAATTTATCTAGACTCGACGGCGCTTGGGTGGACGGCAGCCGTTGTGAGGAATGGGCGTAATATCGCGGATCAAGGTAATTTCTAGTCCCGCGCCTTGCAATGCTCTAATTGCTGTTTCTCGACCCGAACCAGGACCGCTGACCATGACTTCTATTTGTCTCATACCTTGGTCTACGGCTCTACGCGCAGCGCTTTCTGCGGCTGTTTGGGCTGCAAAAGGCGTACCTTTTTTCGCACCTTTAAAGCCGCTAGAACCCGCAGATGCCCAAGAAATTGCATCGCCGTTTTGGTCGGTGATGGTAACAATGCTGTTGTTGAAAGTGGACTGGATGTAAGCAATGCCGTTGGGTACGTTGCGCTTTTGCTTCTTCGCACCAGATTTTTTTGTTGTTTGTCGCGCCATATCAGTCTACATCTAATAATTGCTAAAAATTTACTTGCCGCTGGGTGCTTTCTTCTTACCAGCTACGGTCTGTCTTCTACCGCGACGAGTTCTGGCGTTGGTACGAGTGCGCTGTCCGCGTACTGGTAAGCCCATGCGGTGGCGACGACCTCTATACGTACCAATGTCAATTAAGCGCTTGATGGACATTGATTCCAAGCGCCTTAAGTCTCCTTCTACTTGATAGGTACTTTCGATCGCACCCCGTAAGGCTGTAACTTCGGCATCGCTCAAATCTTTAATACGGGTGTCTGGGTTTACACCTGTTGCTGCTAGAATGTCATGCGATCTAGATAAGCCAATTCCATATATATAAGTAAGACCAATCTCTACCCGCTTGTCGCGGGGAAGGTCTACGCCAGAAATACGTGCCACGCTTTTTTCTCCCTAACTTGGCGTTGTTAAAACAATTGCACTAGCTAATTTTTCTTTTATGAAGTTGTTAATCTAACCTTGCCTTTGCTTGTGTTTTGGGTTAGAACATATAACCATAACCCGACCGCGACGGCGGATGATGCTACATTTTTCACAGATTCGGCGGACGGAAGCTCTAACTTTCATTGCTGTTGCTTTATTACAAACTCTGTACTATACCATTTCTTGCGCTTATTTGCAAGACTATTGTCAGCTATTGGCTGGTCAGCCCCAATTGCTATTTTTTCCGCAGACGATAAGTGATTCTGCCTTTGGTTAAGTCGTAGGGCGTTAATTCTACTTTGACGCGATCGCCAGGTAATATTTTGATATAATTGCGGCGAATCTTCCCAGAAATATGAGCTAAAACATCAAAGCCGTTGTCAAGGGCTACGCGAAACATGGCATTAGGTAAGGAATCAGTTACCGTACCTTCCATTTCAATCAAATCTTGTTTAGACAATTGGTATTTTCCTCAACTCTACAAGCAGCTAATCGTGCCTGGTTATCATACAGCAAGAAGGCGTAAAACAAATCAACCTATAATTAATATATCTTATCGACCAAAAGGTTGAAATTTAAGATATAAAACTATCGCTCCAGGCAACGAGTAAAGATTAGCTAGCTACAACTTTTTGTAATGCGGCGTTGACTTCTTCTAGGGACTGGTTGCCATTGATAAAGACAAGCTGTTGGCGATCGCCGTAATAGCCAATTAAAGGTGTAGTATCTCCCCGATATACTTCCAAGCGGCGACGAATGACTTCTTCATTATCATCGCTACGTCCGCGACTTAATAGCCGAGTCATCAATACATCGTCGGGTACGTCTAAGTTGACAACCCGCACGTTGTGGTGCTGGAGTTTTTGCAACAAACTATCCAAAAACTCAGCTTGGCTCACAGTACGCGGAAAACCATCAAGAATCCAGCCAGCTTGGGTATCTCTTTGGTTGAGACGTTCCTCAACTAAGTCTTGTACTAATTGGTCGGGGACGAGTTCGCCTCTATCCATGTAGCCTTGAGCTTTGATGCCTAGAGGCGACCTAGCACTCAAGGCTTGGCGTAAAATATCACCTGTGGAAATATGGGGGATATGACAACTTTTGGCTAAAGCCTGGGCTTGCGTGCCTTTACCTGCTCCTGGTGGTCCCAAGAAGATCAATCGCGTCACTACTGTTTCACCATTCCTTCATAGCGCTGAGAAATAACATAGGTGCGGACTTGTCTTGCTGTGTCAATTGCCACACCGACAAGAATCAATAAAGAAGTTGCGCCCAACCCTCTAAAAGTTGGTACGCCGACAGCACTTTCTACCGCAGTAGGAATAATTGCTACCACGCCTAAAAACAAAGCACCTAACAAAGTCAAGCGATTTAATACCCCTTCTACATATTCGCTAGTTGCCTTACCTGGGCGAATACCAGGGATACTAGCGCCCATTTTCTTCAAGTTTTGCGACAAATCGACTGGATTAACAATCAAAGACGCGTAGAAGTAACTAAAGAAAATAATTGAGATTAAGTAAACAAGAGCATAAGCCCAAGGTGCAGAACCGCCAGGACTGAGGTAATTGGCAGCAATTTCGCTCAAAGTTCGATTCCCAGTAGCATTAGCTAAGAAAGCAGGCAAAATTAAGATACTAGAGGCAAAAATGATCGGCATTACGCCCCCTTGAATTAACTGCAAGGGTAAATAGCTGCGACGTTCTTCTTGCACCCTACGCCCGACTTGACGACGAGCAGAGATAATTGGAATTTTACGGCTAGCTTCTTGGACAAACACGATGCCGACAATGGTAACGAGAAATACTAATAGCAAGACAACTACTCGACCGACTGCAGCCCGACCGCCAGTTTGAGCAAAAGTAATTGTATCTCCTAAAGATTTGGGCAATGCCGCTACAATGTTGACAAAAATCAACAAAGATGCGCCATTACCTACACCGCGCTCGGTAATTAGTTCTGATGCCCACATGACAAACATAGAGCCAGCTACTAATGCGATCGCAGTTTGAATCACAAAAGCAGGTCCAGGATTGATAGCAAAAGGTCTAACCCAAATTGCCGCAATAAAAATACTTTGCAAAACTGCCCAGCCTAGAGAGACATAGCGGGTAATTTGCGAGATTTTCCGCCTACCTGCTTCACCTTCATTTTTCTGCAAGTTCTCCAGGGCTGGGATAGCAGCAGTTAGCAGTTGAATAATAATCGAAGCATTGATGTAAGGCAAAATGCCCAAGGCAAAAATGCCTAGAGTAGATAGACCGCCTCCAGAAAAGATATCTAGAAAGCCGATAATTGCGTTGTTTCCTTGAACAGCTTGGGCAAACTGTTCGCGGTTAATACCTGGTATGGGCAAAAATACGCCTAAACGCGCCAAAATTAAAATACCAATGGTGACAAACAACCGTCCTCTAAGTCCGGCTGCTTGTGCCATCTGCATAAAAGTTTCCTGAGCAGTGGGGGCTTTATCGCGGCTAATCATAATACAAGTACCTTTTTATTTATTTTGGCACTAGGGGGTTTTTCAGGCTAAAGCGTGCGAAAAATTTAGCCTATCTATATTATTTGACAACTGCCGCCTGCCGCTTCAATTTTGCTACGAGCCGACGCTGTAAAAGCAGCAGCTTGTACGTTTAGCGCTACAGTTAGTTCGCCATCGCCGAGGATTTTTAACGGTCCTTTATTGGTGGAGGTAACAATCCCAGCTTCTTTTAAGGAGTTTAAAGTTACTTCTGTATTGGCACTTAAATCTGCTAGCTTGCTGACGTTAATTGTTGTGTATTGCTTGCGGTTGATGAGGGGAAAACCTTTCAACTTAGGTACGCGGCGATATAGTGGTTGTTGACCGCCTTCAAAACCTGGTCTTGTACTGCTACCAGAACGGGCTTTTTGTCCGCGCATACCTGCACCAGCACTAGCACCTTGTCCTGCGGCAATACCTCGACCTACTCGGCGACCGCGTTTTTTTGAGCCTTTTTGCGGCTTAATATCGTTTAGTCTCATTTATCTGTAGGGATTAGGTGTTGTAAAGGTTCTCAATTGGTACGCCACGTTCCTCTGCTACTTCTGAGAGGGTGCGGAGAGTAGATAGAGCGTTGACTGCGGCTCTAGCATTGTTGAGCGGATTATTGGAACCGAGTTGTTTTGCCAAGATATTGCGAATGCCTGCTAATTCCAATACTGTTCTGACTGCACCACCAGCAATTACACCTGTTCCTGGTGCTGCCGGACGCATGATTACTTTAGCGCCACCACCGATGCCATCAGTAGGATGAGGAATCGAGTTAGCTTTAGTCAATGGCACGTCGATTAAGTGCTTTTTGCCATCAGCTACGCCCTTTTTCACTGCACCTATTACATCGCCAGCTTTACCTACGCCGATGCCGACTTGACCGCGTTCGTTACCGATCGCTACAATGGCGCGGAAGCTGAGTTTTTTACCACCTTTAACTACTTTGCTGACACGTCTAATTTGAATAACGCGCTCTTGAAAAGTAGTTTCTTTTTCTTTAGTCCGGTTGCTTTTACGCCGTCCAGTTGCCATATATATTTCCTCAGTAAATAGTTGCTGCTGTTTAGAAATCTAATCCAGCTTCGCGTGCTGCTTCAGCGAGGGCTTTGATTCGACCGTGATAAAGGTTTCCACCTCTATCGAAGACTACTTTTGATATGCCTTTTTGCTTTGCTCTTTCGGCAATTAATTTGCCTACGGCTGTGGAAGCTGCTTGACTTGCACCTAATTCTTGCGCTTTGACTTCTGACTCTAAAGTTGAAGCTGCGGCTATGGTTTGGTGTTGAGTATCGTCAATTACCTGAGCGTAGATATGTTGGTTGGAGCGGAAAACTGCCAAACGCGGACGTTCTTGGCTGCCGAAGACTTTGCCACGAATGCGGCGATGCCGACGGACTTTTGATTGTTGGCGAGTTAGCTTCATTACTTCTTACCTGTCTTACCAGCTTTACGTCTGACCATTTCTCCGGCGTAGCGAATGCCTTTGCCCTTATATGGTTCTGGCGGGCGAACGGCGCGGATTTTCGCGGCTGTGTTGCCTACCTCTTCTTTGTTGTAGCCGCTAACAATTACGTTGGTATTGTTTTCAACGGCGATTTGTACGCCTTCTGGTGGCTCAATTTGAACGGGGTGGCTGTAACCAACGTTCAATGTTAAGTTCCGACCTTGAACTTGGGCGCGGTAGCCTACGCCTTGGATTTCTAGACGGCGCTGAAATCCTTGCGATACTCCCTCTACCATGTTGGCGACTAATGTTCGGGATAAACCATGCATTTGCCTGGAGGTGCGGGATTCGTCACGACGCTTGACAAGTAGAGTTTCGCCTTCTTGTTCTACGCTTACGGCTGCGGGTAATACGCGGGCGAGTTCGCCTTTGGGACCTTTGACAGCCACATTAGAGCCGTTAATTGTGACAGTGACTTTGTTCGGGACAGTAATTGGACGCTTACCAATTCGGGACATTGCATTAACTCCTTACACTATTCAGGAGACTAAAAAGGTACATTTACCAGACGTAGCAAAGGATTTCGCCACCTACGCCTTGACGGCGGGCTTCTCTATCGGTCATGATGCCGCTGGATGTGGAGATAATAGCGATACCGATACCACCTAATACTCTTGGTAGTTCTTTGCGATTGGAGTAAACACGCAAACCTGGCTTACTGACTCTGGTTAAAGCCGTAATTAAAGGCTGGCGATTTTTGCCTTTGTATTTCAAGGCAATTTTCAAATTGCGCTTGACTCCTTCTCCTTCTTCTTCGACTTCAGCAATAAAGCCTTCAGCTTGAAGAACTTTTGCAATGCTGCGAGTGATTTTTGTTGCTGGCACATCTGTTGTCTGATGCCGCGCCATATTGGCATTGCGGATGCGCGTCAGCATATCTGCAATTGTGTCGTTAGCCGCCATCGTTTCCTCTTATGCGAATTTATTGATCCCGAAAAGGCATACCCATTTCTTTGAGTAAGGCACGACCTTCTTCATCTGTATGTGCTGTAGTAATAATTGAAATATCCAAGCCGCGAATTTGATCGATGCTGTCGTATTCCACTTCTGGAAAAATTAGCTGTTCTCTAACGCCGAGAGTATAGTTACCGCGTCCGTCAAAGCTTTTGGGGCTAATGCCGCGAAAGTCGCGGATTCTGGGCAGTGATAGGCTAATTAAGCGATCGAGAAAGTCGTACATCCGTTCGTTGCGGAGAGTTACCATCAACCCGACGGGCATTCCTTGACGAATTTTAAAGCCTGCGATCGCTTTTTTTGCCCTTGTCACTACTGGTTTTTGTCCAGCAATGGTGGCAATTTCGTTGATGGAAGATTCTAGAGCTTTAGCGTTTTGTGCTGCTTCTCCTAAACCTCGGTTGATTGTAACTTTGACAACCTTCGGGACTTGCTGAATATTGTTGTATTGAAATTGTTCGACTAATTTCGGAACAATTGTTTCTTTGTATAAAGTCTTGAGCCGTGTTGCCATAATTTTGTCTTAATCCCTGGTCTTGGTCAGGGGTGGGAGTATTTTTGAGTTTCAGACTTAGAACTGAGGTGGTTATTTGTCGAGAATTTCGCCTGTTTTTTTCAGCATCCGTACTTTGCGCCCTTGTTCGTTTACTGTGTAGCAAACGCGGCTGGCGACGTTTTGCTTGGTGGAGTAGAGCATAACGTTAGAGCTATGAATGGGAAATTCTGCGGTAACGATGCGCCCTGATTCGCCTTCTTGCTGGGGTTTGACGTGCTTGGTTTTCATATTTACGCCCTTAACTAGCACTTTGCTAACTTTGGGGTAAGTTTGCACGATTTCACCAACTTTGCCTTTATCTTTACCAGCGATTACTTGAACGGTATCGCCAGTCTTGACGTGCATTTTGGTGCGTTGAACTGGTTTCGCTTGCTTGATTGCCATGCTTAGAGTACCTCTGGAGCCAGAGAAACAATTTTAGTAAAGTTTTTGTCGCGCAGTTCCCGTGCTACTGGTCCAAATACGCGGGTTCCTCTGGGGTTGCCGTCAGCGTTGATAATTACAGCAGCATTGTCATCAAAGCGAATGCTCATACCGCTATCTCGGCGCAAGCCTTTACGGGTACGCACAATTACGGCTTTAACTACATCAGATTTTTTTACTGCCATGTTGGGGCTGGCATCTTTGACAACAGCGACGATCACATCGCCGACACTGCCATAGCGACGGTTGCCTGCGCCCATAACGCGGATGCACATGAGCTTTCTTGCCCCGCTATTGTCAGCGACATTGAGGTAAGACTGGGGTTGAATCACGGTTGACTTGCCTCCTGGGTGCTAGGCGTGACAGTCCGGTTGAGGATTTCTGCTACTGTCCAGTGCTTAGTTTTACTTAAAGGTCTAGTTTCTTGAATGCGGACGCGATCGCCCACTACACACTGATTTTCCTCATCGTGAACTTTATAGCGCTCGGTACGGACGACGATTTTGCCATATTTGGGATGAGGAGAGCGGTTTTCGATGGCTACTACCACCGTTTTTTGCATTTTGTCGCTTACTACTAAGCCGACTCTTTCTTTAACTGCCATAATTACTCTTGTCCTGCGCTTGCGGCGCGTTTGCGTTCGTGTTCTACACTTAGTAGTTGCGCTAGCCGATGTTTGGCGTGTCTAAACTGGTGGGGCTTTTCTAACTGTCTTGTTGCTTTTTGCAACCGCAGTTGAAATAGCTGCTTTTTGATTTCGACAATTTGTTCGCCGAGTTCTTGGTCGTTAAGTTCTCTAGCTTCAGATATTTTCGGAAGTGCCATAATTTATACCTCTTCCTGCTGCTCGCGCATAATAAACTTGGTATGAATTGGCAACTTGTGAGAAGCAAGGCGCATAGCTTCGCGGGCTGTTGCTTCGGGTACGCCAGTAATTTCAAATAAAATCCGTCCTGGCTTGACTACAGCTACCCAAAATTCGGGCGAACCTTTACCCGAACCCATCCGCGTTTCCGCCGGACGCATAGTTACTGGTTTGTCGGGGAAAATGCGAATCCAAATTTTTCCACCTCTACGCAAATAGCGGTTCATTGCCCGTCTACTTGCTTCGATTTGCCTAGATGTAATCCAGGCTGGTTCTTGAGCTTGCAAACCAAAATCGCCGAAGTTGAGATCGCTGCCGCGTTGGGCAAGTCCTCTCATGCGTCCGCGCTGCTGTTTGCGGAATTTTGTTCTTCTGGGACTTAACATGACAAAAAAGTGTGTGTGTACGTAGCTGAATTAACCTTCGTTAGAACGGTCTTCAAATTGTTGGCGACGGCGCTGTTGTTGGCGACGACGCGGTTGAGTATTTTCGCCTGGAGTGGGCTGTTGTTCTTGTCCTGGGATAATTTCACCTTTGAAGACCCACACTTTCACGCCCAGGATGCCGTAAATTGTTTTGGCGGTGCAGTAAGCGTAGTCAATGTCAGCCCGTAAGGTATGTAAAGGCACTCTACCTTCACGAGTCCATTCAGTCCGAGCAATTTCAGCACCGTTAAGACGACCGCTAACTTGGATGCGGATACCTTGAATACCTGCACGTTGAGCGCGTTGGATTGCTTGACGCACGACGCGGCGGAAGGAAACGCGGCGCTCTAGTTGTCCGGCGATATATTCAGCAATTAGATAGGCATTGGCATCAACTTGAGGTACTTCTACAACGTTGATGCGAATTTGACGATTGCCACCTAATAGTTCGTTGAGTCCAACGCGCAACGCTTCGATCCCAGTTCCACCACGTCCGACGACTACGCCAGGGCGGGCTGTGCTGACTTCGATTTCGATTTGGTCGGCTTTACGAGAAATTTTTACGCCAGAGATGCCAGCGTTGTTCGATGCTAGGCGACCGAGCTTTTGTTCGACATATTGCCGCAGCTTGTGGTCTTCTTGCAGCAAGCTAGGATAGCGCTGAGGATCGGCAAACCATTGCGATTGATGCTCCTGAGTGATACCCAAGCGGAAACCGACTGGATGAATCTTTTGTCCCACAAATAAAATGTCCTTTGTATACGATTATTTACTTTGTGCGCTCGGAGCAACGGCGACAGTGATGTGGCACGTTGGTTTGCGAATTTGATAAGCGCGACCTTGCGCTCTAGGTTGAAAGCGCTTGAGAACTGGACCTTGATCGGCATAAGCTTGAGAGATCGTCAGTTCTGCTGGATTTAGTCCGGCGTTATGCTCAGCGTTAGCAACGGCACTTCGCAAGACTTTTAGCACTGGATCGCAAGCTCTGTAAGGCATGAACTCTAGAACAATTAATGCTTCTCTGTACGATCGCCCGCGAATTTGATCGAGTACCCGCCGCACCTTAAAAGGTGACATTCTGATATAACGGGCGATCGCTTTTACTTCTGTAGTATCACTAGCCATAATTTTCTCCTTAAGGCTGAAGCATGAAGTTTCAAGGCTTCATCCTGCCAGCTTCATTTATCTCCCAGCTTTTTTGTCGCTTTTTGAGTGACCGCGAAACGTGCGAGTAGGAGCAAATTCGCCTAATTTGTGTCCTACCATTTGTTCGCTCAAGAAAACTGGTACGTGCTGCCTGCCATTGTGGACGGCGATCGTATGTCCGACCATTTGGGGCAAGATTGTGGAAGCGCGGGACCATGTTTTGATCACTTGCTTTTCGCCTTTAGCATTGAGCTTTTCAATTTTGCTCATCAAGCTATCGGCGACGAAAGGACCTTTTTTAAGTGAACGACCCATAATTTAAGTGTTGTGATTTGAGGTTTTAATAGTTCTGCTACAGCCACCAACTAACTGGTCACTGGTCACTGGTTACTGGTCACTGTTAAGACTCTCTTCCGCCTCTACCGCGCTTGGAAGACTTACGACGACGGCGGATAATCAAAGAACTGCTAGGTTTCTTCGGTTTGCGTGTCTTGGCTCCCAATGTAGGTTTACCCCAAGGAGTAACAGGACCCGCTCTCCCAATTGGCGCTCGTCCTTCACCACCACCATGTGGGTGATCTACTGGGTTCATGACGCTACCTCTAACTTTGGGGCGGCGACCTTTCCAGCGATTGCGTCCGGCTTTTCCAGCGCTGAGGTTTCTCGCTTCAGCGTTGCCTACTTGTCCGAGTGTGGCATAGCATTCGCGGCGAATTAAGCGTACTTCACCTGAAGGTAGCTTCAGGGTGACGTAATCGCCTTCTTTTGCTACTACTTGAGCGCTAGCACCAGCAGCACGCACGATTTGCGCTCCTTTGCCTGCTGTAAGTTCGACATTGTGGACGGTTGTACCTAAAGGAATGTTGGCAAGCGGTAGGGCGTTGCCATCTTCAAACGGCGATTCTGGTCCAGCGATAACGGTAGCGCCTACTTTCAAGCCTGCGGGGTGGATGATGTAACGCTTTTCGCCGTCTTGGTAGTAAAGTAGGGCAATTCTGGCGTTGCGGTTGGGGTCGTATTCAATAGCGGCAACTTTGGCGGGAATATTCAATTTGTCGCGTTTGAAGTCAATGATGCGGTAAAGGCGCTTGTGTCCTCCACCTCGGCGACGGCTGGTAATTACACCGCGATTGTTTCGCCCTTTCGCCCGATGGACGAATGTGGTTAGCGATTTTTCTGGCTCGGTTTTGGTAATTTCCGAGAAGTCGGAAACTGTGCATTGCCGAGTGCTTGGCGTATATGGTCTATAAGAACGAGTACCCATAATTAGTAGTTTTGAGGTTTGAGTTTTAAGTTTTAAGTTATTAGTTTGCTAACAACTAACTACACTTCTGGGAATAAAACTTGTCTGATTTTGTCTTCGTCGCCTGCTGCTAGGGTGACGATCGCTCGTTTGTAATGAGACTTGTACCCGATAAACTTGCCTACTCGCTTTTGTTTGCGCGGTAAGTTCATGGTATTTACTTTGACAACTTTGACGGCAAATAAGTCTTGAATCGCTGCTTTGATCTGCGTTTTGGTTGCTTCGGGAGTTACTTCAAATGTGTATTTGTTTTGCTCCATCAGCAGCGTGGCTTTTTCCGTGACGATTGGGCGACGAATTAAGTCGGGTAGATCGCGCTGGGCAAATTTAGTCATTAAAGACCTCCTGAATTTTGGCGATCGCTGCGGCGGTAGCAACGATTTTGTCAGCTTTTAAGATGTCGTAAACGTTTAACTGACTTGCTGGCAGCATTGTCAGCTTTTCGACGTTGCGGGCTGACAGATATAAGTTAGAATCTGGCTCTGCTACTAGCAATAAAACTTTTGCGTCTTTTTCTACGCCCCAACGAGCGATCGCATTCATTAATTCTTTGGTTTTAGGCTTGGCTAGCTGTGATGCAAAGTCTTCTACTACAATCGTGTCTTCAATCCGACTGTGGAAAGCTGTCCTTAGTCCCAAACGCCGCTCTTTACGGTTCATTTTGGTTTCGTAATCTCTGGGCTTAGGACCAAAAGTTACGCCACCGCCACGCCATAATGGAGAACGAATCGAACCCGCGCGAGCGCGACCTGTTCCTTTTTGCCGCCAAGGTTTGCGCCCACCGCCTCGTACTTCCGCACGAGTTTTGGTGCTGGCGTTGCCTTGTCTTTTATTAGCAAGTTGGCGGACTAAAACGCGATGCACAATATGAGTAGCGCTTTGGTCGCTAGCAACTTTTAAGTCGATAGTTGCTTGCCCAACTTCTTCGCCTTGCCAATTTTTTACTACACACTCAACCATAATGGGTTCCTCCTAATAGCTTCGGGCTACGCGCTTTTGGCTATCAGCTTTTTCCTTTTATTTGCTACTGAGACGAACGTTTGAGATTTTTGGCTGGCACGATATTTAGCAATGCACCAGGTTTGCCTGGAACTGCACCTTTAATTAGTAATAAGTTCTGTTCTGGATCTACCCTAATTACAGTGAGCTTATTGATTGTGATCCGCTTGCCGCCCAAACGTCCCGCCATCCGCTTACCAGGATAAACGCGACCAGGAGTAGTACCTGCACCAATAGAACCAGGGGCGCGGTGGTTTTTAGAACCGTGAGCCATTGGTCCTCTTCCGAAGTTGTGGCGTTTTTGATAGCCAGCAAAGCCCCGACCAATACTTGCACCAATTACATCTACAATTTGTCCGGCAGTAAAAATATCTGCTTTAATTTCTTGCCCTAAGCTATATTCACTGGGATTATCTGCACGATATTCGTGCAAATGACGCAGTGCTGGGGCAGAAGATTTTGATAAATGACCTAGTTCCGGTTTGTTAAGCGATTTGGGCTTTACTTCTTTAAATCCGACTTGGATTGCCGAATAACCGTCGGTCTGGTTTGTTTTAACTTGAGTTACGGTACATGGACCTGCTTGTACTACGGTGACAGGAATTGCTTTTCCTGCCTCGTCAAATACTTGGGTCATGCCCAGTTTAGTGCCAAGGATACCTAAAGACACGGCTAACTGGTCTCTCCTTTTTTCACGGGTGGATAAAAATCAGATTGCACTTACGAGCGCAAGTACATCTGGTTTGTTTAACTTTTTGCCGATCGCATCAAATCAGAAGATTACTTGACCTGGGGCAAGTAATCTATTTCTGTGAACGTGACAGGCGGTTTTTGTCGGAATTTCGGTAGAAACTTCAGTCCAACTTTCTGTTGCTTGTTAAGCAATTGCTAACTCAGGTGAGAAACTGCTTTGACAAAGTACCAGGCATAATTTAGGACTTAAGCGAACCAGTCCGCTTAGTATCCCGCACTTGATTTTAGTGGCGATCGCAAGTTTATTTGAGTGAAAAACTTGCAAATAGCCTGGTTTTTGGGCTTTACTTCTAGCTTTACTGCCGCTACCTTTTATTAGCTTGTCTCCTTGCGGCTACAGTCATCAACAATTGATGCCTATCCAAGCTGTTAAGTGAAGTGCTAACAGTTAAGCTTTGTGAATTTTGACCACGATCTAATAGTTTAAATTGTTAAACGCAAATTGGCAAGTAATATATTTATTTTCACCAGTAGCGATTGAGTAGGGGTACTAACAGCTTAAAATGTTAAGCAAATTAACAAAAGAAGCAATGGCACTCATTACTACTGGCAAGCGATTGATTCGGGATTTGGAAAAGTCCGGCGCTCTGGGCTTGTATGTACCACCAGAAGGAGGCTATGAGGGGCGCTATCAGCGTCGGCTGCGTGCTGCTGGTTATACCACTCTACATATCACAGCCCGAAGTCTAGGAGATGTAGCGGCGTACCTTACAGGCGTGCATGGAGTACGTCCAGCGCATTTAGGCAAGAAAGATATTAGAGTTTATTACTTGCCGCCTTTGGTAAATTATCACTTAGAGCAACTACCACCCAAATCAAAAGGGTTAGCTTTGTGGATGATTGAAGGGCATCTGCTTTCTAACCAGGAAGTAGAGTTTTTGGCGAATCTGCCTAGTATAGAGCCACGAGTCAAGATAGTCTTAGAAAGAGGAAGCGATCGCTATTTCCATTGGATGCCTTTGGCGCAGACGCTTTCGCCCAGTTATCAGGCAGTTTGAGGGACAAGGGGACAAGGAGGACAAGGAAGACAAATTAAGTTAAATCCTCCCTTGCTTCCCCTGCTTCCCCTGCACCCTCTTACCTGGGGGTTAATGCAGTAGTATTGAATTGGGCTAAAGGTTCGGATGGTAAAGACTGAACTAGGTTAACGCTAGGAATATTTTGATTGATTGCTTGAGCGTAGCTAGCACTTAAATAAGGGCGGTACTGTTGCTCGTTGGCAATGTAGGTTTGACAAAAAGCCGTACTTAAGGCTCTGATGTAACGACGAGCGATCGCTGGATTTGGTCCGACAACTTGCGATGGTAAAGCAACTGGTTCTGTTGTTGGATCGGGTTCGTCAATTGTGGAAAAATGGGTTCCACCTCCGAGCATAACTAAATACTTTTCCTTTGTAGTTAACCAGGTAAAGGGTGTTATTTGTTCCGATAATGCTGGCGCAACTGTATCGTTACTACTACTAACTATCATCACAGGAACTTTAATCTTGCTGAGGCTAGATTGCCCGAAGACGCTGCTAGTAACGGGATTAATAGCGATCGCAGCTCTGACTCTAGAATCGCTGAGATTGTATTGAGTCTTAGGTAATTGCAGCACCCGACATTGCAGTAGTAAAGACACATTCCAAGTGCTAGATTTATCTTCACAGTCTTTTTCTAACTTCTCAAAATTGAGCGGCGCACCTGCTAAAGCTAGCGCTGTGTAGCCACCGAACGATTGACCGATAACTGCAACTCGATTTACATCGAGATGTTGATAATTAGCATCAGTTTTGCTTAAAGCTTGCAGGCGATCGAGTAAATATTTCACGTCATAAGGACGATTGATAAACTCACTTGGTTCTTCTGCTGTACTTGCTGCTCCTGTTAATAGAGATCGCAACTGTTCGGCGTTGCTACCTGGATGTTCGGGAACGGCAACGGTAAACCCATAAGATGCTAATTGTGTGGCTAAATATGCAAAGCTAGTGCGATCGGAACCTAAACCGTGAGAAATCACAACTACTGGCGACGGGCGAGATGTAGCGGGAAGATAGATATCGACAGGGAAAAGGCGATCGCGTCTTTTATCTTCTAGTGTTAGGGTTTGTTTATTCCAGGTAAAACTTCCGCGCTGACGCAAATCGGGAAGTTGGGAAAAATCAACTTTGGTTGCATTGGTAATTTCGGCGGTTGACTGTGCGGAAACTAATGCGATCGCTTTATTTGTTTGATTAATTATCCCTTCTATTTCTTCAGCCATGCGCTGACTTAGCCGCAAATCAACCCGAATACTATTGCTGGGAAAGTAACGCAGTACATTCAACAGCGTTAATCCTTGCGGATCGGCAGCAGCTAAAATTAGTGCTGAACGTAGAGCGTAAAAACCTGGTAAACGCGATTCTGTCTTGACAATTTGCCCCAAACGTTGCAGCAAAGCTTCGCCTTGTGGGGTATAGAAAAATTGCGAAACAGCAACAGGACTTAAGTCAATTCGAGCCGTTAATACGCGCTGCAACCTCTCCATTGACTGAGGTCCGGCGTAGTTAGCATATGCTGCTAAATCGTTGTCTAATTTGCCTGTTTTAGCGTAGTCTGCTAGCGCATCAATAGAAATTGAGCGTTCTATCGGCGCGTAAGATATGGAGATACGTTGAGCGGCTAATACAGGGCGTGGTAGTGCTGCTGTTGTGGAAACTAGCAGGGGAATAGCGATCGCTAACGGAAATTTAGCTGCATGACTGAATTTTTGCCAGTTTACAGGAGAATAATTTAGCTTTTGTTTGCTTAACATGGGCGATCGCTATTTTTGTGATTCTATATCGATGCTACGCTCTATTTTCGGAGTATGGCTACTTTTACCTAGGGCGATCGTCACTGAACCTGCGATAACTAAGATTCCTCCTAATACTGCAAGCAATGTTAAGTGTTCTGGTGGAATTAATGTTGGCACTAGGGAAGATACTAGCCAAACGGCAATATAGGTGACTATAGGAGTTGAGGCTGTGACTGCACTTATTTTTGAAGCTTCCCAATGCTCTAAGGCTTCGGCAAATGCACCGTAAGCTAGTAAAGTATTTAACCCACAAAACAATATTGCGCCCAATTGGACAGGACTCATAGCAAGGATGTGCAGAGGGTGAGCAAAGGGAGCAAGTATCAACGCACAACCGCCATAAATAAACAGCATGATTTGGGCAGAAGACAATTTTTGCAACAGTTGCTTTTGAGCTAAGGCATATATCGCCCACGTAAAAGCAGCTATAACCAGCAAGCTACTACCTATAAAATAATTTATAGATGATGTAACTAAATTGTTTGCTTGTTGGTGGAAGAAAATTGTAAATCCTAGTATTAGTACGCCCAAGCCTAACCATTGCTGGATTGTATATCGTTCTTTGAAGATGGCGATCGCACCGATGCCAAATGCTACTGGGGCAATTTGAATCAAAACTTCGGCGTTGTTGGCTGAGGTTAGGGCTAATCCTTGGACGAATAGTACGTAGTTGATGGCTAGACCGATAATGGCGATCGCTAGTAGTTTAATGGTGGGCGATCGCAAGTTATTAATTTTGGGTAGTTGCTGGCGGTTAGCTAGATAAGTTGCTAGTAGTAGGAATGATAGTAGGAAGCGAAACCAGGTAATGGTGTAAGCATCTATAGCTTGAAGGGCTATTTTGAGAGCAAGAGGTAGTATTCCCCACAGAAAAACTGAGACAAGTGATAGGGCTAGCCCTAAGCGCCAATTATGAGAGTTTTGGTGGAGTGGCATTTAAATAACGCACCGCAAAGACGCAAGAGAGAAAAGGGAGCAAATTTATTGTTTCAGTAGTTCTAGGAATTGGGCTTCCTCTAAACAGGGGATGTTTAATTGTTGCGCTTTTGTTAATTTGGAGCCTGCTTCTGCTCCTACAATTACATAGTCGGTTTTTTTGCTGACTGAATCTGTTACTTTTCCTCCAGCTGCTTGGATCAGTTCTTTGGCTTCGTCTCGTTTTAAGGTTGGTAGCGTGCCTGTAATTACAAAGGTTTTGTTGGTGAGATTGCCCATTGTGGTGGGAGCAATTTCTGCTTGGCTTAGTTGCAATCCGGCTGTTTGCAGGCGAGAAATTAAGGTTTGATTGGCGGCGATGCGAAACCATTGGTGTACTGATTGAGCAATTTCTGGTCCGATGCCGTAAACTGCTGCTATGTCTTCGATCTCTGCTTGGGCTAGTTTTTCTACTGTAGGAAATTGTGCTGTTAAGGTTTGGGCATTAACGCTGCCTACGTGCCTGATACCTAAGCCGTATAATACTCTGTGCCAAGGTTTTGCTTTGGATTGGGCGATCGCTTCTATCAGTTTGTCAGCTAATTTCTTGCCCATTCGCTCTAAGCTTTGCAGTTTTTGCGTGTTTAGCTCGTAAAGATCGGCTACGGAATGAACTACAGACTTATCTACTAACTGGTGTACTAGCTTTTCTCCCATACCATTAATGTCTAATGCATCTCGGCTTACCCAATGCTCGATCGCTCCTTTGAGAATGGCGGGACATGAGGCGTTGACGCATCTGGTTATTGCTTCGCCTAATGTGCGTACTACAGGTTGATTGCATACGGGGCAATTAGCTGGCATTTGAAAGGGTTGCGTATCTTCAGGGCGCAATTCGGGCAATACGCGCAAGACTTCGGGAATAATTTCTCCGGCTTTGCGGACTATGACTGTGTCTCCTATGCGGATGTCTAGTTCGCGGATGCGATCTGCGTTATGTAACGTAGCACGGGAAACTGTTGTGCCTGCTAGCTGGACTGGACGCATCTGGGCAAGGGGTGTTAATGCTCCTGTACGTCCGACGTTAACTGTTATGTTCTCGACGCGGGTAGGAGCTTCTTCGGCAGCGTATTTGAGGGCGATCGCCCACCGAGGAAATTTTTGCGTAAATCCTAGTTGTTCTTGCTGTTTGAAGGAATTGATTTTTACTACTACGCCATCTGTCATATAGGGCAAGTTTAACCGTTCGGTATCCCACAAGTCGTAATAGGCAGCTACTTCTGCTAATGATGGGCATAATTTCCGATTGGGGTTGACCTTAAATCCCATTTTTTGCAGTAGTTCTAAGGCTTCCCACTGGCTGCTAGCAATACTTGTGTCATCTTGCCCTGGAATTTGTAAGGTGTAGGCGAAGAAGTCTAATTTGCGTTTGGCAACAATTCTTGAGTCTAGCTGTCTTAATGTTCCGGCTGCGGCGTTACGTGGATTGGCAAACAGTTGTTCTCCAACTTCGCGGCGTTCTTGATTGATTTGTTGAAATACATCTAATGGTAAAAATGCTTCTCCGCGTACTTCTACTAAGGGAGGACAATCTTTTAGTTGCAGTCGTAAGGGGATGGAGCGAATTGTTTTGACGTTTTGGGTGATGTCTTCTCCAGCTACGCCATCGCCTCTAGTTGCGCCTCTGACTAATAATCCATTTTCGTAGCTAAGAGCGATCGCCGAACCATCTATTTTTAGTTCGCAGACATATTCCGCAGCACCAACGCTAGGTGCAAAGCGTTGCCAGCGCTTTTCCCAGTTTTTTAGTTCTTCAATGTTAAACGCGTTCTCTAGGCTGTATAACGGTATCCTGTGCTGGACTGAAGTAAAGTGACTAGCTGGTTTTTCGCCTACGCGCCCTGTAGGACTATCTGGAGTAATTATTTCTGGATACTGGTTTTCTAGCTGTTGCAGTTCTCGGTACAAGCGATCGTAAACTGCATCCTCCATAGTTGGGTTGTCGAGGACGTAATATGCATAACTTGCTTGTTGCACGAGATTTCGCAGTTCACTGACTCGCTGACTGATTTCTGGTGTCAGAGATGACACTGGCTTTTCCTCTGTAATTACTACAATTCCCAACTTTAGTTTAACTTCTGGAATTTTGCCTTTTCCCATCGGGCAGCTAGAAAATACTTTCTATGTAAATTCCGAACATGACTATTCATTAAAGTTGTTCGCAATCAAATAGTCAAAACACTAACTATCTCCTACGTTTTGTAAGGCGATCGCTTTTCCAAAGTCATGTATTTAAATTTACAGGTAAAGCTTGTAAATTTATAGCTTTAAGATAAGCAACTAAATATTACTTACTTCTAAATTTTAAATATCCACAGCAATATTAAGTTTAAGTAACATTACTAATAAAAAACGAAAGCTAAACGCAAATTTTATACAGTCTTTATAAAACATACTGACAATCGCATAATTACCGAATATGGTGTAATCAAGTATACAAAGAGCGCCAGGCTCAATTATGAAAATAAATTCTAAATTCCTCAAAGTGAGTATTGCAAGTCTGGCAGTTGTCACAGGCTTCGGTGTCACACCAGCACTTGCAGAGTTATCTGAAGTCGGTCCAACTAGCCCAGAAACAGGCAACTTTCCCCAATGGTATAAAGATTCAACTGGGTTGAAGCTAGACTTATGTTTGGCTGGGAGTATAGACCGCCTAGAACCACCCAACTACTGCTTGACCGAACCTCCAGACCAAAACAATCTACCATCTGTTGATAACTTCGATCCTGCAGCTTCCAACTTCCCTGATGAAGCGTTTTGGTGGACAGCCGAAGCTTTAATAACAGCCAACAATGGTAGAGCATTATTAGTATTGGCAACGGAAGCAGCCTTTGCTAACGAAGAAGTAATTGATGGCGATCAAATGGTGTTTAACCGCACCCGCATTCGCGTCCAAGGCTTAGGCTTAGTTGCGAACCGCAGGTATAGGGTAACTTATCCCTATGGGGTAAAAGTCTTAACGGCAACGCAAAGAGATCCAAGAAAGCCTGCTGAGATTAATTTGACCGAAGACTTTGGCTGTGTAGTCACGCCTACAGCAGAGTGTAATTTCGCAGATGTTTTAGTACCTACAGGTAATAGAGGCAGAACGCAGAATCTTATTGGTAGACCTTGGTTGGTATGGGACCCTGCAGTTGCACCAGCAGCACCAGCAGGATATGTTGGCGACCCCAATGTTGACCATAGAATAACTGGTAGTCCAACTGGTAATAACTTTTTTAGGATTGAAGAACTTAATACCGATGGGACTGTACGCAGATTAGTTGGGCAGACAAACCTGTTCTCCGTTTCTGGAAAGCTTTCTGCACCATAATGATAATAGCCAACAGCTAGAAGATTTCAGATTGAGTGTTGTAGTTGTTGGCAGTAGTAAACCTACAATATTATGCTTCTTGCAAAAGTAGGCAATAGGAGCTTTTTCTTCGTTGTCTTTATCTATCCAATTATGGACTTATGCAAGAGGTTTATTAAACTGACATTGCTAAAAAATAGGGGAAAATTGTATTTTCCCCCTGTTATTATTTTGACCATTACTACCTAAAACATCGCTTGTGTATTTGTACTGGTAGTGAGAACAATTCAGACTTTATTAGACAAATATCTACTAATTTGTCTCTGAATCTGGTTCTACGCACAATTTAAAATAGTGTATTAATTATTATAAATAATAATAGATATTTAATGCTTAAACTAATCGCGCTACAACGATTTTAGAGGTGTAAAAGTGTGGCTAGCAATAATATTCAAAAAGTATTTTGTCATTGCGTCGTAGCATTCTATACTGTTGTAGGATCGGGTTTAACTACTCAAGTAGCTTTTAGTCTTCCAGTTGATAAAACATTAGAGTATCCCGTATCAAGTTTAGATGCTGACAATCCTATCTGCTATATCCAGCAATCAAATGGCTCGACTTTGGATCTAAGTCAGTTATGCAGCCAAGATGGAACTAAAACGCGACTGTCGCTTATCGATCGCCAGTTTCTTGATACTTACAATAATTCGCTCAATGCTTACCAAAAGCAAAGGAATCTTGTCACACCAGACGCGGCTCGATTAGATCCACTTTCTCCAATCCAAGTCGCTCAAGATATATGTAGCGCTCTCAATAATCAAGTACCTATAGAGCAAATTCAAGAACAGCAGTATCAAAACATCAGCGCTACCGAAGACCGTAGAAATCAAAATATTGCTCTGATTGAATCAGATATGCTTAATTCTTTGGCTATAAAGTTTTATTGTCCTCAATTTACCCAACGCGCAGTCAATCGAGCTAACTAAAAGATCCTAGTTCCTGTCTACCAGCTTAGATTCTCTTCAAGATTAATACTCCTAGCGGTTTATTAAGCATCTAGCTGTAGCTTATGTATGCTCTCAAAATTAAGCCAAACGCGATCGCCCACTTGCCAATCTTTTAATTTGCGGTGTCGCATTCAAATAGATGAGCTTGAGCGAATATTACGAGCGTTTAATGTCAAACGTTCAGATAAGGCTGTTTTTCACTGTCTTTGCAGTTGTTTTGAAACTTTTATACATTATTTCTACAAAAGTAGCAAAATATACAGAAGTTAGACATAACTTTGACACTCAGTTATCAGACAGTTGTCAGGATAGATGTATGTGCAGATAACAAAGTCCTTTGAGATAGTATGTTTGTGCCGAAAGACATAAACACACATAACAGGCTCGATCGCTCTTTTAAGAGTAAATCAAACACAAACTTCACGTACTTAATTACACAAATCGATAGCTAGCTCACGTATGAAAATAGGCTCTAAATTCCTCTGGACAGGCATTGTAAGTGTAGCATTTGCTACGGGTTTAGGTATTACACCAGTATTGGCAGAGTTGTCTGAAGTTGGTCCAACTAGCGCAGAAACAGGCAACTTTCCCCAATGGTACAAAGACTCCAATGGGTTGCAACTAGACTTGTGCTTGGCTGGAAGTATAGACCGCCCAAATCCACCGAACTACTGTTTGACCGAGCCACCCGACCAAACAAAAGCGCCTTATGTGGATAATGACAACCCTGCAGAATCCAACTTTCCAGACGAAGCTTTTTGGTGGACTGCTGAAGCTCGACTAGCAAGAAATAACGGCAGCGCGTCATTAGTATTGGCAACTGAAGCAGCTTTTGCGAACGAAGAAGTAATTGATGGCGATCAAATGGTCTTCAATCGCACCCGCATTCGCGCTCAAGGATTGGGTATGGTGAATGGCAGAAGATATAGGGTGACTTATCCCTACGGTCAAGAAACTTTGACTGCGACGCAGAAAGACCGTAGAAAACCAGTTGAAATCAGCTTTAACCAAGACTTTGGTTGTGTAGTTACAGCTACAACAGAGTGTAATTTTAGAGATGTTTTAGCACCGACTGGCAATAGAGGCAGAACAAAAAATCTCGTTGGTAGACCTTGGTTGGTGTGGGACCCAGCAGTTGCACCAGCAGCACCACCGGGATATGTTGGCGACCCCAACGTTGACCATACAATAACTGGTAGTCCAACTGGCAACAATGTCTTTAGGATTGAAGAACTTGATAGTAGTGGCAATCCAGTCCGAACAATTGCTCAGACAAACCTGTTCTCAGTTTCAGGGAAGATATCTGGCTCAAATTGAGTTTATCTGACAAAGCAATCAGCTTTATCTCAAATCCTTGAGCCTTTAATAGTCGAAGCTGGAAAGATGAGTTGAGATGGATAAGGATATGGGGGCAAATAATACTTGCTCCCTATTTAACTCTAAGCTGCTGATAATTTTTAATACATAGCGTGTTTAAGTTTTCTGAGCAGTTGGGCAGAGCGATCGCTCATAAATGCATATTCTCCAGGTGTATATGCTTGAGGAGCCAATAATCAGCAACGTTACCAAAAGCGTGAAGGTGTAGCAAATATGGTTGCTAGCGTTAAGAAATTATTTGCTTTAAGTGCTGTAGCAGTATGTGTTGCTCAAAGTTCATTTGTAGCTACTAATATGGCTTTTGGGGTCTCTATAAATGAATCGCCCGATTATCCTATCGTTGCTAACTTAGATACTAATAATCCTATTTGCTACATTCAGCAAACAAGTGGCTCAACTTTGGATTTGACTCAGTTGTGCAGTGAGGGCGGAACTAAAACGCAACTGTCGCATACCGATCGCAAATTTCTAGAAAGTTATAATAATTCGCTAGATGCTTACCAAAACCAAAGAACTCTAGTCACACCCAATACTGAACAAGACCCTCTCTCTCCTATCAAAGTAGCTCAAGGTGTATGCAGCGCTCTCAACAATCAAGTGCCTTTAGATCGGATTGAAAAAGAACAGTATCAAAAAATTACCGCCACCGAAGATCGTAGAAATCAAGATATTGCTTTAATAGAATCAAATATTATCAATTCTTTGGCTGTGAAGTTTTACTGTCCTCAATTTGCTCAACGTGCAGTTAATAGCTCTAACTGAATGCTATTAATTCTTAAAATCAGTTGAATACTCTTTTGCTGCTAGCAAGTTATCAACTTTCCAGCAGCATTTTTATTTGTATTACTGTTGAAATATAATGATGTAGTCACAGTACCCAAAGCTAAAATCTATCAACTTTAAACTGCAATTAATTTAGCCTTAATCCTATCTCAGTATCTTTACGGTGGAGAGCAAGATACATAGCTAACAGTTTTTTGCAGCTAAATTTGAGGAGGAGATTATGCGGCTTTGGCACTTGACGTTTTTAATATCAACACTTTTAACTGGATTAGGTGTGAATCGAGCTATTGCAGCGACGTTAAATGGCGCAGAACCAATTGTGATCGGACACAGGGGAGCTAGTGGCTATCGTCCTGAGCATACTTTAGCATCCTACGAGCTAGCGATTAAAATGGGGGCTGATTTTATCGAACCCGATTTAGTTTCTACCAAAGATGGCGTATTAGTAGCACGTCATGAAAATGAGATTTCTGGAACTACTGATGTAGCTACCCGTTCTGAATATAAAAATCGCCAAACTACCAAGACAATTGATGGTAATAAAGTTACAGGCTGGTTTACTGAAGATTTTACGGTTGCGGAACTAAAGACACTAAGAGCCAAAGAGCGCATTCCGCAACTACGTCCTGATTCAGCTATCTATGACGGATTGTATCAAGTTCCCACTTTGCAAGAAGTAATCGATTTAGCTCAAAAAAAAAGTTTAGAAACTGGTAGGACTATTGGCATTTATCCAGAAACAAAACATCCTACTTACTTCGACTCGATTGGATTATCTTTGGAAGAACCTTTAGTAGCAACTCTTAGTGCTAATGGATTAACAGAAGCGGACGATCCTGTATTTATCCAATCTTTTGAAGTTGGCAATCTACAATACCTAAATACTTTAACTAATGTGCCTTTGGTGCAATTATACGACGATCGCACAGTTCAACCTTACGACTTTGTAGCGAGTGGAAGCGATCGCACTTACGGCGATTTATTAACACCGCAGGGTTTGACAGAAGTTGCTAAATATGCACGAGGAATTGGTCCTTGGAAACGATTGATTGTCCCTAGTCAAACCATAGATGCAAATGGAGATGGCGAACCAGACGATCTTAATGGCGATGGAGAAATTAGCGATGCTGACACCATCCTTTTAGATCCTACTAGCTTAGTTGACGATGCTCATGCTGCTGGTTTGTTAGTGCATCCTTATACATTCCGCAGCGAAGACTATTTCTTGGCTACTGATTATACCGATTTTTTAGCTCCCAATGGCGACCCAAAGTTAGAGTACGAACAGTTTTACAACTTGGGAGTTGATGGCGTATTTAGCGATAACCCTGATATTGCTGTTAATGTGAGGAATCGCTATGCCCAGCCAATACCAGAACCAAGTAGCTTACTGGGTTTGAGCATAGTGCCATTTTTCCAATTACTGCGCCGCCGGAAAAAATAAAGAGCGATCGCCGATTCTTATCATACAAACAGGATAGCGCTATATTAGTTTGAGCTAGTTAGTGAGAACTTTATGAAAGTCTGGTTATCCTGTTTTCTAGTATTGTTTGCGCTTGCAGAGCTTTACCAATGGGCGCAACACTTGACTTTGCCATTACCAATTTATATTTTAGGTGGGGCATTTTTGGCGATCGCTTCTAATGCAAATAAGCGCCTAGGCTTCTTTTTGCCTTTGAAAGACGAAGCAATGGCGATAATGAATGGTATAAATTCACAAGCGATCGAGCAATCAACCAAAAAGCTTGATTAATCAACACTTATATGTATAGGTAAGGGGCGGCATTTTTCATCGTCCCATATTTCGCTTCATCTGCTCTAGCTCATCTTGAGTTTCCCAACGGCGAAATGCGTCATCTAAAGGATCTGGTCCGCCGTAAGGGGTACGGGTTTGATGCCAGCCTGCGGTTTCCAAGCGCTGAGAAGCTTGGTAATTGTTGCGAGTTGCTTGAGACTCAGTTACTTTGGTTTGCACTTCTTGACGGCGCTGCTGGATGCGTGTAAGCAGTTCTCTTGCTTGAGCGATACGTTCTTTTAGCCCTTGCATTTGTCCCCAGCGTTGATTTCCCTCCCGTAGTAGGGTAGCTTCTCGTTGTTGCGCTGCTTCCGCCAAGTCTAGTCTGTTAGCAGTTTTCGCTTTTTCTACTCTAATATGCCAGCGCTGGATTTCTTGGGCTTTAGCGAGAATTTCGTCTTGACTTCGCTTTTCTTGCAGTTGCAAATCGGCTATAAGCCTTAAGGTATCTTCTTCTTGTTCGCGCAACTGTTCTAAGAGTGCTTCTAACTCCAAATGGGGATTACTTTTCAAAAATTCTTCTAAACGGCTCTCTAAGAAACGGTTGAAATCATCAAATAATCCCACTGCACTCAACTCCACAGCTTCAAGGGTTCAATTTTCATCCTAGCAATTTAAGCGCGAGGGGTTGTAATCCTGTAGCGATAAACTTTTATGCTAATAAAACATTATTTTTAGCGATTGACAGCCAAAATAGATTAGGTTTGGTTAAAAAACTGACTAAAACTAGAAAATTATGCTTAAAACTATTGCTGTTGTTGGATTATTTGCTTCAAGCTCTATGTCACCACTTGCCCTACAAGCACAGGAAGCAGAAAAAAGCGATCGCTGTACTGCAACCATTGCGGCTGCTCAAAAGCGGATTGAAACAGGTCGAAATGTAGATGTTGTAATTGATGTTGCTGATAATGTTCCTGAACTTTACTCAGATTATCCAGCTAATCGCCCATATCGATACACTTTTGCTCTAGACGGTACGGCAGCCGAGTCAGTTATGGCTTCAGGTAAGTTTACCAAGTCGATTGCTACTACAGTCATTAATAACTGTAGCTCTGTAGGGTTGGTAATTTTTGCCGTGTATCGAACCGATTGGTATTATGCCTATGGTTTGCTCCCAAGTGGAAAAATAGAAAACTTTAGCACTAATTGTGTAGAGCCTGGACCTGGAAAACTACGTTGGGGACAGCAAACTTGCTTTTAAGTCAAAATAGCCGCAGGAGTAACACTGCGAGAACGGAATTCTAAGTAAACCAGCAAAGCATTGACATCGGCTGGGTTAACTCCACCAATTCTAGCGGCTTGTCCGATAGTTAAAGGCTTTACTTTAGAGAGTTTTTCCCTTGCTTCTTTAGAAAGAGTCTCTACAATCGAGTAGTCTAAATCGCTAGGCAACGGGCGATTGGCGTGACGAGCGATCGCATCTATTTGATTTTGCTGGCGTTGCAAGTATCCTGAATACTTAATATCAATTTCTGCGCCTGCTTTTTCTGCTGTATTAAGTTCGGGGTTACTTAGCCCGTAATGTTCTAAGTTAGCGTAATGAAATCCTGGACGGCGGAGCAAATCGGCTAGAGTAATTGAGTTTTTGATTGCTTGCTGAGTATCTGAGGCAATAAGTTTAGCAATATCGCTTTGTTCTTTTAGGCGAGTTGAGTGCAACCGCTCTTTTTCGGCAGCAATATTAGTTTGTTTGCGGGTAAATAATTCCCATCTGCGATCGTCAATTAAGCCGATTTCTCTACCTAGAGGTGTTAACCTTTGGTCTGCGTTATCAGACCGCAATAATAAGCGATACTCAGAACGGCTAGTCAGCATCCGGTAAGGTTCTCTTAAATCCTTCGTACACAAGTCATCAATCAATGTACCGAGATAACTTTGCTCGCGAGGGAAAATTACCATTTCCTTTTGTTGGGCGTAAAGAGCCGCATTGATTCCCGCTACAATGCCTTGAGCAGCTGCTTCTTCATAGCCTGTTGTGCCGTTAATTTGCCCTGCACAAAACAACCCTTGAATCTTTTTAGTCATCAAGGTAGGGTAACACTGCGTTGCTGGCAAGTAGTCATACTCCACAGCGTAGGCGGGACGCAGCATGACGCAGTTTTCTAGTCCTGGCAATGTCCTGAGCATTTGCAGTTGGATTGGTTCTGGTAATCCGGTAGAAAATCCTTGAATATATAGTTCGGGAATGTCTCGCCCTTCTGGTTCGATGAAGATTTGGTGGCTTTCTTTATCGGCAAAACGGACAATTTTATCTTCGATGCTGGGGCAATAGCGCGGTCCTTTAGCATCTACCCAACCGCCGTAAACTGGGGATAAATGCAAGTTATCCCGAATTAGTTGGTGAGTTTGGGCAGTGGTACGGGTGAGGTAGCAAGGCATTTGCGGGCGTTCTACCCATACAGAGGGATCGAAGCTAAACCAGCGGACTTCTTCGTCGCCTGGTTGTGGTTCTAGCTGGCTGTAATCGAGCGATCGCTTGTCTACTCTTGCTGGGGTTCCGGTTTTTAATCTTCCGGTTTCAAACCCTAGTTTGTTTAAGGTTTCTGTTAAGCCTTCGGCGGCAAATTCTCCTGCCCTTCCTGCTGGCATCGATTTGTTGCCTACCCAAATTCTACCACCTAAAAATGTGCCTGTAGTCAAAATTACCGTTGGTGCTTGGAAGGCTACGCCAAAGTATGTTTCTACGCCGATAATTTCGTCGTTAGCGCCTATTACTAGGTCTATGACCATGCTTTCGCGGATGGTTAAATTTGGCTGGTTTTCGACGATTTCTCTGGTGATTTGGGCGTATTCGCGTTTGTCTGTTTGCGCTCTTAATGCCCATACCGCAGGTCCGCGTGAGGAGTTGAGGACTCGCTTTTGCAGGTAGGTGCGATCGGTGATTTTGCCGATTTCTCCTCCTAGTGCGTCTACTTCATGGGTGAGTTGCGATTTGGCAGGTCCCCCTACTGCTGGGTTGCAGGGTTGCCAGGCTATTTTGTCTAGGTTGAGGGTGAGTAGTAGGGTACGACAGCCTAAGCGTGCGGCTGCGAGAGCAGCTTCGCAGCCTGCGTGTCCGGCTCCGACTACTATTACTTGGTAGGTGTCTTGGAATTGAGGCATGGTTTTGGGGTGGCGCTATTTTTGATTTTATACGAATGGTAGGGGTAGAGAGCAGGGGAGCAGGGGGAGCAGGGGAAGCAGGGGACAGGGGTACAAGGGAGATTGAAGATCGATCTTGGGTTAGACTATTTTCTTTTTATGGCGGGTGAGAATGGATAAAAGTTTGGAATAAATACTTATGGCTCTGTAGGTGGAGTTGAATAATTAAATTAGTTTATTACAACAAATTGTTACAATACTTAATACGGTCGCTGTAGTGCGGTTACAAATTCATGGACGTTAAGACAGATTCGGTAATTCAGGTTGATGCTCCTAGGCAGTTAGTTCCGGTTGATGGTGATGCAGGAATGCTGGAATATGATGATGGGGTGGTTGCTGTTGTTAGACCGGAGTTGTTGCGTTACGATCCGGTGGCGATCTCTGCTCACTACAAGAGTAAGCCTTTTCAGGTTTTGGGTCGCATTTTTACTGTGCTTTTTCCGGCTCTTAGTTTTGCTTTGGGGTTGTGGTGGGATAAGCAAACGGGAGTCGGTCAACAAAATCAGTCTAAAAGAGCGATTCAGCTAAGGGATTTGTTGACGAAGCTAGGTCCTGCTTATATCAAAATTGGACAAGCTCTTTCTACTCGCCCCGATTTGGTTCCGCCTGCTTATTTGGATGAGTTGACGCGCCTGCAAGATCAGATTCCGCCTTTTTCTAATGATATTGCTTATCAGTTTATTGAGGAAGAGTTGGGCGATCGCCCTGATGCTATCTACGCGGAGTTGTCGCCTCAACCTATTGCTGCTGCTTCCTTGGGTCAGGTGTATAAGGGTAAGCTAAAAACTGGCGAAACTGTTGCTGTTAAAGTCCAGCGTCCCGATTTGCAAGAAACTATTGCTGTCGACTTGTATATTTTGCGCCGCATGGCTACTTGGGCAAATAAAAATGTGAAGCGGTTGCGGAGCGATTTGGTAGCGATTTTGGATGAGTTTGGCGGACGCATCTTTGAAGAGATGGATTACATCAATGAAGGTGAAAATGCCGAGCGTTTTGCCCAGCTATACGGTCATCTCAAGGATGTTTACGTACCTAAAATCTATTGGGAATATACTCACCGCCGCGTGCTGACAATGGAATGGGTGGTTGGTACGAAATTAACTAATGTGGAAGCTATTCGCGCTCAAGGTGTTGATGCTCGTTACATTATTGAGGTGGGCGTTCAGTGTTCTTTGCGTCAGTTACTAGAACATGGCTTTTTTCACGCCGATCCTCATCCTGGCAATTTGTTAGCTACTCCTGACGGACAGTTGGCTTATCTGGATTTTGGCATGATGAGCGAAATTAAGCCTTATCAACGTTATGGCTTGATTGAAGCTGTAGTTCACATGGTTAACCGCGATTTTGAGGGGTTAGCTCGCGATTATGTCAAGTTAGACTTTTTATCGCCGGATACAGACCTTACTCCAATTGTGCCTGCTTTAGCGCAGATTTTTGGCAATGCTTTGGGTGCTAGTGTTGCTGAGTTGAATTTTAAGAGCATTACTGACCAGTTATCGGCGTTGATGTACGAATATCCTTTCCGCGTTCCTGCTTATTATGCATTGATTATTCGATCGCTTGTCACTCTAGAAGGTATTGCTATCCATATCGACCCAAATTTTAAGGTTTTAAGTGAAGCATATCCCTATATTTCTAAGCGACTACTAACAGATCCAGCGCCAGAATTACGCGAGTCGTTGCAAGACTTGTTATTCAAAGATGGGCGTTTTCGCTGGAATCGGTTGGAGAACTTGCTGCGAAATGCGCGTAATAGTCAAGACTACAATGTCAATCAAGTGCTTGATGAGACGTTAGAGTTTTTATCTTCAGAACGCGGTGCTTTGATTCGCAATAATTTGATTGATGAAGTTGCTAAAAGTGTCGATGCCTTAAGTCGCGATGCTTTGCACAATGTGACTAATACGTTGCGCGATCGCCTGCAAAATGTTTCTTGGGGTAAGCCTATTGCTATGGCTGTTAATCCAACTCCTGCAGCTACTAGCGAACAAGAACAAACTCTAGAGCATATCAAGCGTATTTGGAGTATTTTACAA
Organism: Aliterella atlantica CENA595; assembly: GCF_000952155.1. Taxonomy (GTDB): domain Bacteria; phylum Cyanobacteriota; class Cyanobacteriia; order Cyanobacteriales; family Chroococcidiopsidaceae; genus Aliterella; species Aliterella atlantica. The sequence continues at coordinate 141,302 of NZ_JYON01000007.1, forward strand.
GAAACACGCGGTTTTGATGCGGCAAAAGTTAGTTCTCAAGTGCCGCAACTGTTGGCAAATCCAGGCGTGCAGCAAATTGGCAGACAAGTTGCTGGGCGTTTGGCAAGTAAAGCGATCGCGCGTTTGATTCGTGAGGTATTGACGGCAGGCGATGTTAATCCTAATAATGGACAAGTGAAAAAAGTAGCTTTACCTGCGGGTAAAGTTTAGAAGTTAAGTTTATACGTGGTTTTCGTTTTCTTTGTCTCGTTTGAAACTTTCTTCTAGAGCTTGAATCTGTTCTCTTCTAGCTTCTACTTCTAACGATCGCCTAGCAAGTTCTTGATTTTGCAGAGTGAGCGTTTGTCGCCACTGTTCGGAACGCTCTGATTCTGCTTTCAAAAATGCTGGGGTTACGCCGCTTGTTAAGTAGGTTTTGACTAAATCTAGTACCCAATTAGTTGCGTCTTGGATGCTTAACATTTCCTCTTGGGAAGAAAGTTCGACCAAGACTAGCATCCCTTCATGTAAAGCGATCGCTTCTGGTACGCGCAAAACTCTCGCTTCTGCATTAATTTCCCATTTATATTCGTCTTGCTGATGCGCTAGCAAGTTTAAATGAGTTTGACCGGACAATTCTTGTTTTTGAACTAAAGCTAGGTATAGCATTGTTTTACGAGCGATAGGTTACTCAGTCAAGTTGCGGAGGCGATCGCGGAGTATTTCTGCTTGGGTTTGAGCTTCTTGCAATGCATCCCGCACGCTTTTAACTACTTCTTCTGGTGCTTTGTTTACGAATTTGGGATTGTTGAGGCGGTTAGATAGCGATTGAATTTCTGCTTCTATTTTCGCCAAATTCTTCTCTAGTTTGCTCCGCAATGCCTTGACATCAACGACTCCAGATAGAGGAATTAAAATTTCAACTGTCCCCACTACGCCAGAAATAACATTTTCTAAGGAGTTAGTATCTTGTTTGGGTTGAACTTCTAATTTTTCTGCTTTCGCCAAATCCAAAATGTGAACTTGTCCAATTTGCGTCAAAATATCAAGTTCGCTGTTGTTTTCGCTTTGCAGTATGACGTGAATCTTCGCCCCTGGTTTGATATCAGATTCCGCCCGCAGGTTGCGAATTTTGCCGATCGCAGTCGTAATTAGAGCAAAACTATTTTCTAACTCCAGATCGATTAGTCCTTCATCCGCTTGAGGATACAACTGCAAGCCTAATATTTCGCGATCGCTGATTTGAGTTAGTGTATGCCAAATTTCTTCAGTAATATGAGGCATAAACGGATGCAGTAGTTTTAAAATTCCTTCTAAAACATAAGCAAGAGTTTGTCTTGCAACTTTACTAGATGGTAATTCTGCTTGCAAGCGCGACTTTACTAGCTCAATATACCAGTCGCAAAAGTCGCCCCAGAAAAACTCGTACAAGCCTTTCGCAGCTTCTCCCAAACCGTAATTGTCGATGCGATCGCGCGTTTGGGCTACTGTTTGCTGAAATCGAGATATAATCCAGCGATCGGCTGCTTCTAAATCTGCTACTTGCGGTTGTCCTAATTGCTGTGGAGTTAAGCCCTTGAGATTCATCATCACAAACCGCGAAGCATTCCACAGCTTGTTTGTAAAGTTGCGACTAGCTTCTACTGAAGGCGATTCATCAGTTTCGCGCTTGTATTCTAAACGGATATTTTGACCTGCGCCTGCTACTTCCTTAACCAAGGTATAGCGCAAAGCATCAGTACCATACTTATCTATTAACAACAGCGGATCGATGCCATTACCAGCGGTTTTAGACATTTTCTTGCCATTTTCATCCAGCACTAAGCCATGAATGTAGACATCTTTAAAGGGCATCTCCCCAGTAAAATGTCCGCCCAGCATCGTCATCCGCGCTACCCAGAAAAAGATAATGTCAAACCCAGTAACTAAGGTAGATGTAGGGTAATAAGTAGCTAAATCTTGAGTTTGCTGGGGCCAACCTAAAGTAGAAAAGGGCCATAATCCAGAAGAAAACCAAGTATCTAGAACATCTGGATCTTGTTTTAACTTGACATCTATCCCAAATTGTGCCTTAGCTTTTTCTTTAGCTTCAGCCTCCGTTTTAGCAACTACAAACGGAGTATCGTCAGTAATTTCGCCGTTTGTTTCGCTGACAGCAAACCAAGCAGGGATTTGATGACCCCACCATAGTTGACGCGAAATACACCAGTCAGTTAATTTTACTAACCAATCGCGATAAACTTTAGTCCAACGTTCGGGGACAAACTGGGGGGAATTTTGCTTATCTAGAAATTCTAGAGTTTTGTCAGCTAGGGGACGAATTTTGACAAACCATTGAGTAGATAAAAGCGGTTCAACAGGTACTTTACCGCGATCGCTATAAGGAACGCTATGTTTGTAATCTTCTACTCTAACTAGAAAACCGTCTGTTTCTAGCCGTTTAACAACATTTTTACGCGCTACAAACCGATCTTGCCCTTGAAACTCGCCAGCATTTTCATTTAAAGTGCCATCCTTATTCATGATATTAACCATCGGCAGCTTGTGACGCTGACCCATCGCAAAATCATTAGGATCGTGGGCGGGAGTTACTTTAACGCAGCCAGTACCAAAAGCAGGATCGACAAACTCATCAGCAATTACTGGTATTTCGCGCCCAACAATTGGTAACTGCAAAGTTTTACCAATCAAATGCTGGTAGCGATCGTCATCAGGATTAACAGCAACCGCTGTATCTCCTAGCATCGTTTCTGGGCGAGTTGTCGCCACCTCTACATAACCCGAACCATCGCTTAAGGGATAGCGGAAATGCCATAAATTTCCGTCTACCTCTTTACTTTCTACCTCCAAATCCGAAACAGCCGATTGTGTAGCTGGACACCAATTGACTAAATATTTACCCCGATAAATTAGCCCCTCATCGTATAGACGGGTAAACTCCTCTACCACAGCATTAGATAAGCCTTCATCCATAGTGAAGCGTTCGCGCGACCAATCTACAGACACACCTAAACGCTTTAACTGATTGACAATATTACCCTTAGATAATTCCTTCCACTCCCAAGCCCGTTCTAAAAAGCGATCGCGTCCCAAATCTTGACGAGTTTTACCTTCTTGCTTTAGCTGTTTTTCCAAGATTGTATGTACGGCAATACTGGCATGATCTGTTCCTGGTAGCCACAAAGTATTGTCGCCTAGCATCCGGTGGTAGCGAATGAGTACATCAATCAACGCGCTTTCAAAAGCGTGACCCATGTGCAGACTACCCGTGACATTAGGCGGGGGAATGACTATGCAATAAGGTTTACCAGGATGATTGGGGTCAGCTTTATAGACTTGGCGATCGTCCCAGATTTTTTGCCACTTGGCTTCGGTAGTGGTGGGATCGTAAACGCTGGGTAGATTGGTGATACTTGCGGTCATGGAGGGAGGAATAAGATAATGGAGGCTATTTTAACAGTGACCAATGACCAGTTACCAGTTACCAGTTACCAGTTACCAGTTACCAGTTACCAGTTACCAGTTACCAGTTACCAGTTACCAGTTACCAGTTACCAGTTACCAGTTAGTTACTATTTTAGGGATGTTTTGGTGATGCTGTTTTAGTCGCAAACTAAAACTTAGAGCTTAATGATGAAACTATCGCGGCGATGAAAGTCTGCTTCTGTACCTGTATGAGTCAACGCCCAATAAGTCACTTCGCCATTTTTGTCTTTAACTACGGCGGTAATAGCAAGTTCGATCGCACTCTCTTTTGAGACAATTTTATCTAATTCGATTTCGACAACAAGTTCTGAACTATCTGCTGCTGATGCGACTTTAAATGGCAGCATCTTAAAGGCAATCTCTTCTTGCATTCCTTCACGATAGCCATCAAAGCGATAGACATTCCAATGTCCGCTAGGAGAAAGGTTAAATTCCCAATAGCGATCGCTTTTCTCAATGCCTAGAAAAAACTCCAAGCAAGTATCTTGCCATAATTCGTGCTTTCTTGCTGGAGTATCACAAGGAAGAGCGATCGCAATATCTTTTAAGTCTCCAACAAGTTCATAGTAGATGACAAGTCGGTTGGCATTGCGTTCGATGCGTCCTATAATTTTCAGATTGGGTAGCGATTGCCCAGAAGGAAAAGGTTGTAAAAGAAAAGTCTGTTCCATTATTTACTGCTTATCTTGGGCGATCGCGCGAATAATTGTTTCTTGAGATTCGATGCTTTCAGTAAGTTTAAACTGAACGATCGCTCTTGCTAAATTATGTTGCGGATGCTTGACTTTGAAGTAAACATTCCCTGCTAAGTAGTCAGTAAAAAATCTCAGTCCCAACTCAAAAGCAATCAAAGCAATAGCATCGTAAATGTAGGCGCGATCGTTAGGTGTAAGAAAAGCATCAGCTACAGACAGATAGCCTTGTAAAATTCCTCGACAAATATCTGTATCGAAGCGAACGCTATCCCAGTCCTCGGTTTCTTCTCCAGCTTGGTTGCAACCCGATCGCAAACAATCGCCAATATCGTAATGTACAAGTCCAGGCTTAACAGTGTCGAGGTCTACAATGCTGACCGCTTTTTTTGTAGTCACATCGAACATGACATTATTAATTTTAGGGTCGCCATGCATCAAACGCAGCGGAAGTTTGCCTTGATTTTTAGCATCTTCGAGAATACTTGCCCAATTTTGGCGATCGCTCACAAATTGCAGGCAATAATTGACATCAGGAGATTGGCTTGGACTTGCCTTGGCTAAAACGCGATCGTATTGTTGCAGGTATAATGGCGTAATATGGAACCCTTCAAGAGTATCGGCTAATTTTTCAGGGGGTAAGTCGCTAATTAAATTGTGAAACATCCCCAAGGCATAGCCAATTTCTTGAGCTTGTTCTAGATTTTGCAGCGTATCGAAAGATTTAGAATTGGCAATAAAGCTGATTGCTCGCCAGAAAGACCCATCAGCGTCTTGAAAACCGTCTAATTCGTCTTTAGTTAATAATACACGCGGCACATCCCAACGGCGTTCTATGGGATGATTATGCAGGCGATCGCTTATATGTTTAGTACAAGCACGCATATTCTGCATCACCAATTCTGGCTGACGAAATACCTGCGTATTGATGCGTTGCAGGACAAAATGCTTTTGATTGGGGGAATCTAAACTAACTAGAAACGTGTCGTTGATATTGCCATTACCAAAAGCATCTATATTGGTAATTTTGTGCGATCTCGCAAATTGTTCGGCAACAGTAGAAAGGTTGCTAGTGCTTTGAATCGTGGGGTTTTGTGTCATGTCGGTTTGGATTCGCTACGCCCCTAATTTCGTTTGTTTGTCAGCTTAGACGAATTGCAAGATATTATCTAGTACAAAACCTAAAATTCCCTAACTTACTGACCAGCAAACAGTTAACAGTTGCTAGTTACCAATTTAATCATCAAGACAATTTCGTTGGTAAACAGTCAATCCATCTGCGTGCATCTGCGTTCAGTCTACTAATAACTTGTCGCTGTTAAAAAAGGGACGCTATTAACAGCTACCAGCAAACAATTACTAATTAAGATAATTGGGTATAAATCCCCGCTACACCCCGATAACTAATAACTGGTCACTGCTTTAACGCCCCTACTTTTTCTAAACCTTTGCAGCAATCTTGGCTTCCTTCGCCGTCACTCTCTCATACATCGCCCGCATCTTCAAACCAGTCAACACCTGGAACAACCCAGTTCCATTATTAGAACCTGGATACTCGCGGTGCTGAAGCAACAAGTGAGTCATTTCACCTTGATACTTAGTAGAAGTCTTGCTCAAGTGTGTCTCGATATAAATGACTTCATCCAAATTATCGAACTGTCCGTCTACTTCCAATACTGAGACGTTATCTTGGCTGTAAGGATCTGGTCCATAGTACATTTGCATTCCTGGATACGAGCAGGTCAATTTTCGTCCGCATGGTGTCCAGTGGATAGTTGAACCTTCATCAAATAAGTAAACTGGCTCTAAGCCTTCTATCCCTTCTTTCTGGATCATCCGTACCCGCAAGACTTTCCGCTCTTTGTCTTCTTTGAGTAGTTGTGTTGGTAATACCTGGATAACTACGTCTGCGTGTTTCTTTTGGGGTTCGATGTAAGCTGTAAAGTCTGGACGGCGAGAGTTAATTGCTGCTAGTACGTCTTCATAACGATGACCTCTTTCTGCCATATCGCGCTGAATTTTCCAAGCAATTTTGACTTCGTCGCTGATGTCTAAATACACGCTGAAGTCTAGTAGCTCTCGCACGCGCTCGTCATACAAGGGGTGCAGTCCTTCTACTACTATGATGTGATTTGGCTCTATCCGCTCTGGTGGATCTATTGCTCCGGTTTCGTGGTTGTATATTGGCTTGTCTATCGGTTGACCGTTTTTGAGCGCCTTGATTTGCTCGTACATTAGATCGAAGTTGTTTGCTCTTGGATCTAATGCTGTAATTCCTGTCTCTTTCCGCTGTTTGCGATCTAAGCTATGGTAGTCATCTAAACAGATAACTGTTAAAAATTCTTCGCCAAATAAGTCGGTTAACCGACGCAAAAAGGTGGATTTACCGCACCCTGAATCTCCCGCAACTCCAATTAATACTACGCGATCCAGCGAACTTGTCATAGCTTTCCTCTAACAACAAAATGATTCCATCAATAAGTTTTCTACGCTTTAGGTATGTAGCCCTCATACCACTGCTGTGGTTGAGTTTGCGACTCGATTCAGCACTACGCTATGTGTCTGTTTCTCGTTCCTTTTGTTTGAAGAACGCTTGCCACAATTAACCACTAGACTATTCATTGGGTATGGGTTTACCCTCATAATTGCTTGTAAAAAAAACAATTAAGTTGGACTGTGGTAAGTATTTACTACTACTGTTAGTGTAAATTCTACCAAAATAGAATCTCTCATACAATGCGTTCAGGTCATGCTCGATTGTCTGACTCTGTACTTATGCTAAGGTTTTGTTGCACATTTTTATTAAAAAAAAGTAAAATTGTTGCTGTTTAATTTATATGTAGCTCTAAATGCTAGGAGCAAAATGTACTCTTCCCTACGCGCACATACCTTGGTATGGTTACAATAGCGACTTTCTGCAATCATTCTTCAGTCGGTCATCCGGTATTATAAATCTGGTAGCAGGTAGAAAGAGTTTCATAAGTTAAGTAGGGATCGGAGAGATTTAAGCAATGTATAATTCTAGCGCCGCAGACGGAGCAGCTAATACGGAAGCTGGTAGCCGTGTTTTTGTTTACGAGGTTGTGGGTCTGCGTCAAAATGAAGAAACTGACAACATGACTCCTCCTATTCGTCAAAGTGGCAGCGTATTTATTAGAGTGCCTTACAGCCGCATGAATCAGGAGATGCAGCGGATTGCTCGTCTAGGTGGAAAAATTGTCAATATCCAACTTCAGGATGTTGCAGCTTCAGCAAACGGACATTTAGGCTTTTCTCAAAGCGATCGGGGTAATTCCTCTGCCGTAACTGCTAAGAGCGAACAGAATAATTCCTCAGCATCAGCAGAAAATGGACTACAGCCCGAATCAGAACCAAAAGGCAAGCCCATGACTCAAGCGAAACCCAAAGCTGATAAGCATAAAGATGTTCCTGTTAATATCTACCGCCCTAATGCTCCTTATCTCGGTAAATGTCTCTCTAATGATGAGTTAGTCGGTGAAGGCGGAATTGGTACTGTCCGTCACTTAATTTTTGACATTTCTGGTGGCGATTTACGCTATCTTGAAGGTCAAAGTATCGGGATTATTCCCCCAGGTACGGATAAAAATGGTAAGCCGGAAAAATTGCGGCTATACTCGATCGCATCTACTCGACATGGCGATCGTGTAGACGATAAAACTGTATCTCTTTGCGTGCGTCAATTAGAATACAAGCACCCTGAAACAGGCGAAACTATTTACGGTGTTTGTTCTACTCATTTGTGTCATCTCGAACCAGGGGCAGATGTCAAAATTACTGGTCCTGTTGGTAAAGAAATGCTTCTGCCTGAAGATACAGATGCAAATGTAGTTATGTTTGCAACTGGTACGGGTATTGCTCCATTTAGAGCTTATTTGTGGCGGATGTTTAAGGCAAATGAAAAAGCTGCTAATCCTGACTACGAGTTTAAAGGTATGGCTTGGCTAGTGTTTGGAATTCCAACTACTCCTAATATCCTTTACAAGGAAGAGTTAGAAGAAATCCAACAGCAGTATCCCGATAATTTCCGCTTGACTTATGCAATTAGCCGCGAACAGAAAAATCCTGACGGTGGCAGAATGTATATTCAAGATCGAGTCGCCGAACACGCTGATGAATTGTGGCAATTGTTCCAAAAGGAAAATACTCACGGTTACATTTGCGGTTTGAAAGGTATGGAAGGCGGTATTGATGAAGCGCTTTCTGCGGCTGCGGCTAAAGATGGCGTAAATTGGATTGAGTACCAAAAGGAAATGAAAAAGGCTGGTCGCTGGCACGTAGAAACGTACTAAGAGACAAGCTAAAAGTAATAAAATTACTTTACGAGCAGTAGGGTGGGTGTTCCCCGCCCTACAATTGTTTTTGGCGATCTTGGTGTATGGCTTGTGGTTTTTAAAGTAGGAATCCTGGGATTAGGTACGGTAGGTACGGGTACGGTTCAACTGCTGCTAGATGCTACTGGTCGTCATCCATTGTTGCAGGAATTGGAAATTTATCGAGTAGGGGTGCAAAGTCTAGACAAGTCTCGTGCTGTGGACTTACCTCAAGATGTTGTGACTACAGATTTAGAAGCAATTGTTAGCGATCCAGCAGTTGATATTGTAGTAGAACTAATTGGGGGAATAGAACCCGCTAGGTCGCTGATCCTGAAAGCAATTAGTCACAAAAAGCACGTTGTTACGGCAAATAAAGCAGTAATTGCTCGTTATGGTGATGAAATCTTCACTGCTGCTAATGCTGCTGGTGTTTACGTGATGTTAGAGGCGGCTGTAGGCGGCGGTATTCCTGTTATTCAACCATTGAAACAGTCTTTGAGTGTCAATCGAATTACGGCTGTTACAGGTATCGTTAACGGCACGACAAACTACATTCTCACGGCAATGCACCAACAAGGTAGTGATTTTGCTGATGTGTTAGCTGAAGCGCAAAAGCTAGGATACGCTGAAGCCGACCCAACTGCTGATGTCGATGGCTTAGATGCGGCTGATAAAATAGCTATTCTTGCTTCACTAGCTTTTGGCGGCAGAATCAAGTTACAAGACGTTTATTGTGAAGGTATTCGTAACGTCAGCGGCGCTGATATTGCCTACGCCCAAAAACTCGGCTTTGTAATTAAATTATTAGCGATCGCCAAACGTATCCCCAATTCCTCTAATCTTTCTTTACGCGTCCACCCAACATTAGTGCCTCAAAACCACCCCTTAGCCAGCATTAACGGGGTCTACAACGCGATTTTGGTAGAAGGCGAACCGATTGGACAAGTAATGTTTTTTGGACCTGGTGCGGGGGCTGGGGCAACTGCTAGCGCGGTAGTATCGGATATACTAGCGATCGCTGCGGTATTAAAAACAGGTACTAATAAGCCACAACCATTATTAACTTGTTCGCATCAAGATTATTGCGTAGCTTCTCCTATGCACGATGTAATTACGCGCTTTTACGCCCGTTTTCTTACTCAAGACCATCCTGGCGTAATTGGTAAACTGGGAACTTGTTTCGGTAAATACAAAGTTAGTTTAGAATCAGTCGTGCAAACTGGTATTCGCGATAATTTAGCAGAGATTGTTGTCGTCACTCACGATGTCCGAGAAGGTGATTTTCACGCTTCTTTGGAGGAAATACGCACTTTAGAAGCGATAAGTAGCGTTCCTAGCTTGTTAAGAGTGCTTTAATCTTGATTTTCTCTAAAAACCTATCCTAAAGGAGTACCCAGAAGCTCTAGATTAGTGTCTTAATTTGGCTATGTTCGTTGCTAAATAATTTAAGATGACAAATTCGCCTCCGCCCGATCCGCAGTCATCCGATAATACTCCTTTGGGCTTTGATGATTTTATCGGCATCTTTGTTGCCTTTAGCGCTATTGGGGCAATTATTTGGTGGTCGCTAGCGCGTAACCCTGATGCATTTAACTTTAATCGCATTCTATCAGGCGATCGCGCTACTACTACTGTGCCGCTACTTATCCCCTCTCCAGAGGCGACAGGCAGGGAAGAAGAAGTACCTAGAGTAGTGCCTGTACCTCCTACTGATTCGCCAGAAGTGCCAACGCCCGTACAACCGAGAACGCCTGCTAGAGGGCAAGTTCCGGTTATTGTTCCCGTACCTATTACACCTGCTTCACCAACTGTACCTAGTACGCCTGCCGCATCACCGACTCCTAAAGTAGGAACTCCAATTAATTTTGTTGACGTTCCTCAAGACTTCTGGGCGCGTCCCTATATTACGGCATTATCTGCCCGTCGGGTTGTTAATGGCTACGCTGGAGATTTCTTTCGCCCCAACCAGCCGATAACTCGCGCTGAATTTGCTGCTTTGGTACAAGCTGCGTTTGACAATAAGCCTGTTCCAGGAACAACGGAGTATAAAGATATTCCGACTAATTTTTGGGGTATTCCAGCTATCAATAGCGCAACAAGAAGCGGGTTTATGGAAGGGTATCCCAATAATATTTTCCGCCCGACTCAACAAATCCCCAGGGTGCAAGTGCTTGTCGCTTTAGCTAGTGGCTTAGGTTTAAAACCGCCCGCCTCTCCCGAACAAGTTTTGCAGTCTTATCAAGATGCTGCCCAAATCCCTGACTATGCTAGGGAAAAAGTTGCCGCCGCAACAGCAGCAGGAATTGTCGCTAATTATCCAGAACGCAATTTACTCAATCCTAACCGCAATGCTAGTCGTGCTGAAGTAACAGCCATGTTATATCAAGCTTTGGTGCAAGCTGGACAAGCAGAACCGATTGAATCTCAATATGTGGGCAACGCACCCCAATAACAGTGACCAGTGACCAGTGACCAGTTATCATTTAATCCCCATACTTGAAAGAGCGGGGATGCAAATAATGAATCAATACTTGCCACCAATAAATTTGGGGCTTGTGTTTGCTAACAACTGGTAATAAGATAGGCGATCGCTCTTATATGAAGCGATCGCCTATAAACTAACTATTGTACTTGTTGGCTGCCAACTACTTGACCTTTGAGCTTTTCAATCTCTTGCGCTAACTCTTGGCGGTTTGAAGCTTTAAGTAAGTAGCGATTGACGAACCAAGCTGAGTAAGCAATACCAATTAGTTCAAAAGTAGGGGCTAGTAATGGGATGTCGTTGAGGGCATCAATAACAGCTAACACTACTTTTACTGTGATAATTGCGGCGAAAATTAGACCAAGGCTAATAATTGGGTCTTTATAATCAGCCCAAAATTTGCCAATAATATTGGGTAGCTTTGCTAAAAATTCTGAAACTTGCGAACCTACTTCCTGCAATTTTTTGTCAGTTTGGCTGCTTGGCGGTATCGTTACTATAGTTCCTGGTTGCGATACCTCAATATTTTCTGGACGGGTGGTATCAGCGTATTCTTGTTGTTGTAGTTGGGATTCCATAATTTTGCTGTTTTTATGTGGGGAATGACAACTTGAAATCGTTTACTAGGCGATATCCTAGCTATCAGCACCGCCTCAGAAAGAGAAAACGGTTTTTAGGTATCTTTCAACCTTACTGAGTCCGATAATTCGATTCATCAACACGAAGATAGAGAGGGCTAGTAGCAAAAACTAGAATTTCTATTCCTAGAGTTGATTATTCTATATCAGCCTTAATGATTAGTTGGTGCTATTTCAGCTTTAACTCGATTGGGGCAAATGCCTCGTTCAAAGTCTGAAATGTTTGCCAGGGTTGTCTTGGCAATACTATTTAAAGCATCAACAGTGAAAAAGGCTTGATGTCCTGTTATCAGGACGTTAGGAAAAGTGAGTAAGCGTTCAAAAAGATCGTCTTGAATCACTGTATTAGAAAAATCTTCAAAAAATAAGTCTCCCTCCTGCTCGTAAACATCTAAACCAAGATAGCCGATTTTACCTGATTTTAAGCCATTAATTACTGCTTTGGTATCAATTAACGCTCCTCGACTTGTGTTGATTAGCATAACACCTGTTTTCATCTGCGCTATCGTTTCTGCGTTAATTAGGTGATAAGTGTCTGGGATCAAAGGACAGTGCAGACTAATAATATCGGCAGTAGCCAATAGTTGAGGCAGCGATACATACTCTACTTCTAACTCTTGACACAAGCGCGAACTCGGCGAATTGTCATAGGCTACTAACTTACAGCCAAAAGCTTTCAAAATTTGCGCTACAAGTGTGCCAATTTTCCCCGTACCAATAATACCGATGGTTTTACCATGTAAATCAAACCCTAAAAGTCCATCTAAGGAAAAATTACCCTCGCGGATGCGGGCATAAGCGCGATGAATGCGCCGATTAAGAGTAAGGATTAAGCCAATAGTATGTTCGGCGACGGCATAAGGCGAGTAAGCTGGAACCCTAACAACAGTCATCCCTAATTCAGTTGCTTTGCCAATGTCTACATTATTAAAACCAGCAGAACGCAAAGCAATTAGTTTAATGCCTTGGCTTGCTAACCCAGTTAGAGTTTTAGCATCTAATTGATCGTTGACAAAAGCACAAACAGCTTGCGAACCTGCAGCTAACATACACGTTTCTGGAGTTAAACGCGGTTCTAGGAAGACTAATTCATGTTGGTATTCGGTGTTTGCAGCTTCTAGAAACTTACGGTCGTAAGATTTGGTGCTGAATACAGCAACTTTCATCCTTTTACTTTTTCGTAGATTGTAAGGTTACGCGCGATCGCACTTCTGTACTCAAATTAACGTTTTACCCACCAGCAGCAAAAGTCAGCATAATTACCACCGAAAGCAAAATTCCAGGTACAAGTAGCACAATTAGCATCAACAAGTCATGAGTTGTCATAGTTTTTCCTTGGTATATCAGTTACTAATGTAATTACTGTGCAGGAAAAAAGACTCGTACCCTCGAACGATTAATCTAGTTTTAAGATTCTGCAGCTACAAACAGCATCGATTTTCATCTGCGTTTATCTGCGTAGCCTACGGCAAGGCTTACGCCTACATCTGCGTTCCTACAACAAAATCTAACAACTCAAACCTGTAGGCTGCGTTGATATTTCCTGTGAAGTTAAGCCTTTACATTGCAGCAAAACACCAAACCCGCCCAATCCCTGAGGATCTATTAACTGATGTAAAGCGTCGCGGCGCTGTAATAAATGATTCAAATCTCCAGTATTGCTAGAAATTGCTGCAATCCGTTCGCCCAATCCCAGCGCCATCAAAAACAATCCTTGCTGAGTAAATCCAAGTTTTTGCAACCCACACGCATCGCCCCACCGTTCTAATGCAGTAAAGTCTACATGAGCAGTGATATCTTGCCGCCCAATATTGATATAAGGATTATTGTGGTGTTGGTGGCGATAGTAGCACTGCAAAGTTCCTTGACTTCGCATCGGGTTATAGTAACGAGTAGCCGAGTAACCGTAATCTATTGTCAACAAATACCCACGCTGTAGTTTTTGGGCTACTGTACTTAGCCAATCTAGGGCAGCTAAATTAATCTCGCTGCGATAGCTTCCATTACTAGCTATTTGCGCTATGTCTACTCCAACCAAATCAAAATACTGGGCTAATCGCGGTGAGGAAGGTGCGCTAACAATCTCTATAAAAGCTGCTTCGTTAGATGTAGATACATAAATTTCCCCTAATTGCCCATTTTCAAGCAAAAATAAGTGAATTGGCATAGCATCAAGCAATTCGTTGGAAAATATACAGCCAATGATTGAATTATCAGCTATTTCCTCTAAACTGCGCCAACTAACTTTGTCTGCTGCTAAACCTTTTAATAGTTGCTGCTGCTGCTTTAAGCCTGGGGATAGCTCAACTATGACGTACTCTAAAGCTTGAAAACAACTTTGGTAGTTTTTATACAAATACTTGATAATATCAGCAGCTAAAATTCCTTGCCCTGCGCCCATCTCTACCAGCGTAAAAGGTACAGGCTGCCCCAAAATTTCCCACATTTGAGCAAATTGAGTCGCTAACAACTCGCCAAAGTCAGTTCCTAAATGCGGAGAAGTAAAAAAGTCTCCTTGCGCCCCAATATCTACAGCTTTTTTAGCATAATAGCCATCTTGAGGATCGTACAGAGCCAACTCCATAAATTGGGCAAAAGTAATCCGGCGCTGGGGACTAGCATTGATACGAGAGATAATGCGATCGCCCAACACCGGATTAGAATCATCAGAAGGATGGAATTTATTGTCTAAATTATCAAAATTCATCCTTCGTCCTTATTTAACGGTCAACAGAACCCATAATAATATCGACGCTACCTAAAATCGTCACGATATCGGCAACTTTTACGCCTCTTAGGATGTGAGGGAAAATTTGCAAATTGTTGAAGTCAGCAGCGCGGATTTTCCACCGCCAAGGGAAGACATTATCATCGCCAACTAGGTAAATTCCTAGTTCGCCTTTACCACTTTCAACGCGGGCGTAGTATTCGCCTTTAGGAATTTTGAATGTGGGCGCAACTTTCTTGCTAATGTACTGGTAATCAGGACCATTCCATTCCGATTTTGGTCCTGCTGCTATGCGTTTGGCTTCTAGGTTTTCGTAAGGACCGCCAGGAAGTGCTTTAATAGCTTGGTTGAGAATCTTGACTGATTCGCGCATTTCCCGAATCCGTACTAAATAACGGGCAAAACAATCTCCTGCTGTTTCCCACTGTACGTCCCAATCAAAATCGTCATAGCATTCGTAGTGGTCAACTTTGCGTAAATCCCACTTTACGCCAGAAGCGCGTAACATTGGACCTGATAGCCCCCAATTGATAGCATCTTCGCGGCTAATAGTGCCAACACCTTCCACCCGCCGTCTAAAAATAGGGTTATTAGTAATTAGGCGTTCGTACTCGTCAACTTTGGGATAGAAGTAATCGACAAATTCTTGACACTTATCTACCCAACCGTAAGGCAAATCCACAGCTACACCGCCAATACGGAAGTAGTTGTTATTTACCATCCGATAGCCTGTAGCTGCTTCCCATAAATCGTAAATCATCTCCCGTTCGCGGAAAATGTAGAAAAAGGGAGTTTGAGCGCCCACATCAGCCATAAATGGTCCTAACCATAGTAAATGGTTAGCAATCCGATTTAATTCCAGCATAATTACGCGGATATAGCTAGCACGTTTGGGAACGGGAATACCAGCTAGTTGTTCTGGTGCATTAACGCTAACAGCTTCGTTAAACATTCCTGCCGCATAGTCCCACCTGCTAACGTAAGGAACGTACATAATATTTGTACGATTCTCGGCTATTTTTTCCATACCGCGATGCAAGTAGCCCATTACAGGTTCGCAGTCTACTACATCTTCTCCATCTAGAGTTACGATCAACCGCATCACTCCATGCATTGAGGGGTGGTGAGGTCCCATGTTGAGAACCATCGGTTCAGTTCTAGTTTCTATTCTTGCCATAGGTTCGTCATTTACCTTTGAAATGCAAATTTTAGATGGAACCGCCAAAATTGCTCGGAAATTAGCGGTAATTTGAAGTTAGTAGGCACTATAAATATTAAGTGCTTAATGTTTATTTTTGTATTTCTTTATTAATTATATGGAGCTTGGGATTGAAGCAGACGAGTTGCAGGCATTTATTCACGTACCTGTCTTAAGCCGCGAATTGATTGCAGGTTTGGCAATTCGTCCTGGTGGGCATTATTTAGATGCTACCGTAGGTGGTGGCGGTCATAGCAAGTTAATTTTACAGGCATATCCTGATGTTAAGGTAACAGCTTTAGATTGGGATGAAGAGGCGATCGCTGCGTCTACCCTACATCTTGCTGAATATGAAGGTCGCATTCAATTTATTTTGACTAATTACGCCGATTTTGAGTATAAAAAAGCCAAATTTGATGGTATAATAGCAGACTTAGGTGTAAGCTCATACCATCTTGATGCCGCAGAACGAGGCTTTAGTTTTCGTAGCACCGCGCCCTTAGATATGCGGATGGATAGGCGGCGAGATTTGACAGCACAAGAAGTAGTAAATAGTTGGGATGAAAAGCAGCTAGCAGATATTTTCTTTAAATATGGAGAAGAGAGACTATCGCGGCGGATAGCAAGGAGAATAGTAGAAGATCGCCCGTTTACAACTACAACAGAACTAGCAGAAGCGATCGCCCGCTGCGTACCCAAGCAGTATCGTTATGGTAGGATTCACCCAGCTACTCGCGTATTTCAAGCTTTGCGAATTGTAGTCAATGAAGAATTAACAGCAGTAGAAAAGTTCTTAAACAGCGCGCCAATTTCTCTCGTACCTGGTGGCAGAATTGCCGTTATCAGCTTTCATAGCTTGGAAGATCGAATCGTCAAGCACAGCCTGCGTGAATCGCCGTTATTGCAGGTAATTACAAAAAAGCCAATTACCGCCCAAGAAGACGAAATAGCAAGTAATCCGCGATCGCGTTCTGCTAAATTACGCATAGCAGAAGCTTTGCAGGATAATAGCTAAAAATTAAAGCCAACGAAAAACATTAGTAACTTGTAAACTAAAGCAAAATATTAAGAGCGTAAGAAGGCAACCTATCTATGTACGTGCTAATTGGTGGCGGCGGTTTAATTGGGCTGAGTTTAGCACACAGACTTATAGAATTAGGTCATACGGTGGCTGTAATCGATCTCGATCCCGTTGCCTGCCGTTATGCCCGCGAACAAGTAGGAGTGATGGCTTTTGAAGGCAGTGCTGTAAGTACAGAAGTGTTGCTAGAAGCTGGGATTCGTAAAGCTGACTCAGTGGTAGCGGCATTACGCAGCGATGCCCTAAATTTAGCTATGGTAACACTTGCCAAACACTACGGAGCGCCCCATATACTCGCTCGGATGCGTCACCGTGATTTTGGCGAACCATTACGGATAGCAGGAGCAAATCATATAGTTAGCACTGTAGATTTAGCAGTGTCAACTATGGTAAATGCGATCGAATATCCTCAAGTAGAATCAATCATGCATTTTGAGCAGGGACAAATTGAGGTGCTAAAACTTGCTATCCCAAATAATTGTTATGTCGCAGGGCGTAGCGTTGCCCAAATTGCTCAAGACTCTCGGTTTCCTACAGGTTCTTTGATTATTGGCTATCAACCTCATCCTCATGAGGATTTGATAATTCCTAACGGAAATACTATATTGGAACCTGGCTCGACAGTATTAATTGTTACAAAGCCAGGTTCGCTGCATCAGGTTATTGATTTCATCGAAGGTTGCAAATAACTTGGATGCAGCCATACTCACTGCTAATCGTCTTCTAGTTTTAGCAGTTGCTCGTCAATATTTTGCAAACGCGATCGCACAACTTCGCCAGATAGAATTTGCTTGCGGCTTGCCTGGTTTAAAGCTCCTTTTTCTGCTAATAGCAAGTGACGGCGAATAGCATCAAGTAAGGAGCGATCGCCTTTAGTAGCGTCAAGTGTATCAGGGCGGCGGTTATATATTTCTCGCAGTGCTTTTTCTGCCCCTGCTACTCGCACTTGATAACTTGCCCGCATTTCTTCGTACACGGCTTTGGGCAATACTCCCGCTCTCAATAAGCTATCTAATTCATCTTGTGCGGCTTTGCCTGTCATTAACTGGGCTTGCAGTTCTTCAATTTGCTGGCGAGTTTCGGAAAATTTAGCTAATTTTAAGCGTTTTACTAGCCAGGGCAAGCTCAAGCCTTGACCTACCAATGATACCAACACGCAACCATAAACTAAAGCAATTAAATTTTCTCGCCCTGGCAAGTTGGTAGGCAAACTCAACGCTAAAGCCATTGAGAGCGAACCTTTGATATTGCCGATAAACAGTAGGTGTTGCCAGCGCCAAGGAATGGCACGATCGATCCAACGCACTCCAGCAAGTAAGGGGTAGACAGTAAAAATGCGCCCTACTTGATAAGCTAAAAATGCCAATAAAACTGCTGGCAGAATCTTACCTAGCGTGACTGGGTTTATTTCTATACCAATGAGCAAAAATATAAAAGTGTTGACCCCAAAACTGGCATATTCCCAGAAACTTAGTAGTGATAGGCGATCGCCTGCTGAATCGGTCTGAGAAAGTCCCAGATTCCCAAAAATTAACCCAGCTACAACAACTGCTACAGGACCAGACACACCAAGAAATTGCCCCACCTGAGAGGTTCCTAATGCAACGGCAACAGTTAGTAAGAGACTGCTAAAAGGATCGTTTAAACGCGCAAATACAGGGATGCTCAAGTAGCCCAAAACTAATCCTACTAAGCTGCCTCCTAAAGCAACAAATAGCAGTTCTTGGATGCCTTCTACAAACGTTAGGGAGCCTGTAGAATATACTTTTAAAATTAGGTTGAATAAAACTAAAGCGGCGGCATCGTTAAATAGAGTTTCGCCTTCGACGATAGTAGAAAGTCTTGCCGGAACGGGAATATCTTTAAATACAGCAATCATCGATACTGTATCTGTATTTGCCAAAATTACGCCTAGAAGTGAGGCAGATATCCAGTCTAGTCTCAGCCCAAAGTTTAATAGCACAGCGATAATAGCAGAGCTTGCTACCGCCCCAGGACCAGCTAAAAGGGCAATTGGTTTGAAAGTGCTGCGGAGGCGGCTGACATCTGTATTAATGCCAGCTTCAAAAATTAAAATTGGCAGAAAAAGATTTAATACTAGGTATGGGTCTAAGCCCACGCGACGAGACAATAACTCATTGATGGGCAAACCTGCTAGCACTAATCCCGTAACATAAGGTATTCCTAGTTTCCGAGAAACCAAGGCGACGCTAGTGGCAATCAGTAACAGAATAATTAGAATTGGGACTAATTCAGGCACATCTATATTCAGCTAAAAATACTTACAAAGAGTTTATGCTGAAAGAAGATGTTGTTGCTCAGTCGAGCAGCGATCGCCTTGCTGTTGTTAAAAATTATCTGTTAACGCCTTTTCCCCGCGCCGATAAATTTCCCGCGCGTAGTCTGTCCACGCACCTTGTCCCCAATAACGAAAACAACTGGTTTGCAACAACAGATTGTATAGCAATGCCTTCCGATAGCTAGTTTGCTGCGAAAGCGCCGGATCTACTGTTTTATGAAACAACGCACTAAGTTCGTTCATTGGAGTTAAAACGTTCTCGTAGCCTTTTACCCAACTAAGATTATTAGTCCAAGAAGCGCCATCTACATGAAAATTGGGGTTTTCTTGCTTGAGTTGAGCGATCGCCTCATCCACTGTATCTAGGTTAGCTGACTGTACTTTTTGCCAAATATAATGTTGTCCTACAGCTTGACAAGTAGGAAAATCATCAGATTTACAGCCGATTGACTCAATTAACTCCAAATACTCTGTCCCTGTCGCCCCAACAATCCCATTTTGTCCGACTTCCTGCCAAGCTTGCATAAATGCACTGGGAAACTCATTCATCATTACGCCGCCGTTTTCCCCATCTCCTATCTGCGTAACAATTGGCGGTATCTGAACGCCTGCTAATTCTTGTTTTGATAATGTTTTTGCCTCATAGTAAGGCTGCATTTGCCCGACTAATTTTGTATCCGATCCTTGTGTCTTAATTAAAGCTGTAATACTCAACGTCTCGCCTTGGGAATTACGCGCAACTAACTGATGCGGTAAATGCTTGTACTGTAATGGTTGCCCTGTTAGAGTTTCTACAGAATGTTCTTGCACCATTAGCCAACGGTAGCCGCAATCTAGTAGTGCTTTGACAAATTCAAACAAAGTATCTGGATGGTTGGGTAGATGCATCTCCGGCGGCGAAAAGCCTTTGACTCGTGCTAAAGCTTCCCAACCAAAAATTGCGGCAAAATGGTGTTGCCAAGCACGAATATGCAATTTAATATCGGGAATTGGGGTAGAAGGAACTACAGCATGACTCCACATTGTCCCCAACCACTCTACATAAGGCTGGTAAGTGCGATCGCAAGTTATCCGTTTGAGATTTTCTAATATATCCCCGCGCCCCATTTGCCGCAA
This sequence comes from Aliterella atlantica CENA595, assembly GCF_000952155.1. Taxonomy (GTDB): domain Bacteria; phylum Cyanobacteriota; class Cyanobacteriia; order Cyanobacteriales; family Chroococcidiopsidaceae; genus Aliterella; species Aliterella atlantica. Next base: position 161,335 of record NZ_JYON01000007.1, read on the forward strand.
TCCCCACAGCAAATTACCAGAGTAATCCAACATCACGCGCGGATTTTTGCCTCCCTCGACAAGTTCGATAATCATATCTGCCATGCGGCTGTAACAATGAGCAAACGGCTCTGCGTTGTGGTTGTCGCCTTCTTGGGGATGCTCGAACATATATTGCAAATTGCTAATTAATGAGCCATCGTTTCCTGCTGGAATCATTGGCTGCTGCATATGTAGGGCGATCGCAAAACAGGCATTGATATTTTCTACTTTTAGATTAGTTGTGGGTAGAAATACTGGGCGATCGCTTTTTACTACTTCATCTACTAATGATTCCCAACCGCAAAAATTTGGCAATCCATCAATTAGTTCTGGCAAGCTTGGTAGGGCTATTGATTCTGTTACTATAACCATTTTTATTAAAATATTAAGATAAACGTATCCTACTAAATTTTTAATTCAATCAGCCACAAACTTATTGAAAGTATTGACAATGCCTAATATTTATGTAGTTGGCGGTGCAAACGGTTCGGGTAAGACAACTACAGCCCAAATAATACTGCCAAATTTTTTAGAAGTTTTTGAATATGTTAATGCTGATGAAATTGCTACAGGCCTTTCAATGTTTAATTCAGAATCGGTGGCTATTCTTGCTGGAAGGTTAATGTTAGCAAGGTTAGAAGCGCTTGCTGCATCTGGTGTTGATTTTGCCTTTGAAACTACTCTTGCTGCTCGACACTTTGCTAGTTTTTTGAAAAAATCTAAGCTGAAAAGTTATAATATTAACTTAATTTTCTTCTGGCTACGCAGCCCCGAATTAGCTATAGAACGAGTACGCAGGCGAGTAGAAAGCGGCGGACATAATATTCCTGAGCCTGTCATCCGTCGCCGCTATACAAGAGGCATTAAAAACTTAAAGCAATTGTATATACCAGTATGCGATAGTTGGATAGTATATGATAATTCTCGAACAAATCCTCAAATAGTTGCAGCTTGTGGAATCGAACAAGAACCAGTTATTTATCAAGCTGAAATCTGGAATCAAATGATAAGAATCGCCAATGAATAAACAAACTTTAACTCAGATACATCAAAAAATTGATGCAGGTGTGAAGTTAGCGATCGCAGAAGCAATAGAAAAGCACCGCAAATTAGGGCAGTCAATCAGTGTATGGCAAGACGAACGAGTTATTACTTTAACAGCAAACCAAATTCCTCCTTGCGATTTAGAAAAATTTGAGTGCGAAAAGAAGACTTAGCCTAAAGACTTAAAACTTGCTAATGACAATATACTTTTATAGCGTCCGCGAACAATACGGATGTTTTTCTAACTTTTCTTTACATGGTTTTGAGTTAGATAATGCTTGGTGGATTACTAGCGAACACTACTTTCAAGCTCAAAAATTTGCTGGTACACCTTATCTAGAAGAGGTTAGACAAGCAAAAACACCAAAGGATGCTGCCAATATGGGAAGATCGCGCGATCGCCCTTTGCGTGCTGATTGGGAACAAGTAAAAGACGATATCATGCGCCAAGCTGTGTTAAAAAAATTTGAAACTCATAGCAATATTCGCGAGGTGCTACTATCTACTGGCGGTAAATTGATTGTTGAAAATGCACTAGGAGATTATTACTGGGGTTGCGGTGCTGATGGTAGTGGGAAAAATATGCTGGGCTTAATTTTGATGGAAGTTAGGCAAATATTACGCGATCGCTAAACTCAAACAAAAATATTCGCGATCGCTGTAGCGATCGCGAATAATCCAAAGCAATCTAAATTTTCAGCTTAACTTAAATTTTGACCGCTTTCTTTTGTTGCTTGCGCTTGAGCATAGAACCACCACCTAACGCGCCTAGTGCCAAAATACCTAATACAGAGCTAGGTTCGGGAACTGGTTTAGTGGTAATTTTGCCGTAAATAGCGGCTGTAGTGCTTTCATTTTCCAAGACGTTGAATCTGTCAACGATTGTATTTCCGCCATCTTGGCTAAAGCCTGTTAGTTGCAAGGTGTACTCAGTACCGCCAAAGCTAATACTGCGATCGCCAAAACTGTTGATGGGAGTAACAAAGTCAGCATTCTCCTCATCTGTACCAGTATTTAGGGTACTAAATAGGCTGAAGTCAAAGCGGAAAACTTGACTAGCTTTATCAGGCTGACCAAAATCTAAGGCAATATCTAGAGGTACGGAATCAACCAAAGTATCTGAAGAAACTGTACCGTTGAAATAAGTTAAATCGCCTACTGCAAACAAAGAATCTAACTCGCCAGAAAACGAGTTTCCAGTAAAACTAAGTTCATTTGCAGGTGTTCCTGCTGGCGATCCCCAGTTAAATGTATTAGTTCCAACGCCGGAAAACACTGGATTGCTATAAGATCCTGCATTAGGAGTACCAAAAGTACCGCTAGAATTTCCTGAAAATGTCTGTGCTGTACTAGGTGTTGCTTGACTGATAGTTAACGCCACTCCCAAGCCTGCAAGTAAAGCGGTTGCTCTTAGATCCATAAAGTCTCCACACTTTTATTTTAGCGACGACTTTACTCAGTTCCTACAGTATTCGTAGATACTCGTAGCTCTGAGTAGTTATTGTGTCATCTTTGGCTAAAATATCTCATAATTCTGGCTCTTTATCTGTATTTACCCCTAAGCTTTACTGCAACTTTATACTTGCCTGCTGTAATTACTCGTACATATTGAGGATTTTTTGTGTATTTAAACCTATATGAGAAGTAGCTTTGAAGTAATATTGCCTAGTCAGTATTAAATTTTTTTGATAAAATAATACGCATAAACTTCAAGAAATTGTTGTCAAATCCAGTACGCAAATTAGCGATCGCTTGTAAAGATATTTTCAATATTGCTGCTACGCAAACTGCCACAACGTTGCTCTAGGCGGTGGCTAGATTGAAAATCGTCTAAGTCTTTAAAAGATTCAGGCGACTTTTATTAGCCTGGAGCGCGATTGATTGCTGCATAGACAAAAGCGATCGCCATCGGAATTATAATTGGTAGAGCAACTACCAATCCCCATTTACCTGAAGGCATTTCTTGTTCTTTGTCGCTGCGGAAAAATAGCACTAATATTCCAATTCCCATTAGCGCCCACAAACAGCCGAAGGCGATGAAAATAATAAATATTGAGTCATCCATGAGTTTTTGATGAAGTCGGCGATCGCTTCTATTTTACTTATTGTGCTAAAGGTTGAGCGTAGGCTAAGAAGTTGGCAGCTTTGAGGGCAGCGATCGCAGTATGACAGTTTTGCACCCAATATTGACGACCAAAACGGACTAACTGGCGCTGATTTGCGGCTGTAACGATCGCAATTACTGGTGTTAGCGCTTTATCTTTGTCGCCAGATTGTTCTTGGAGGATGCTTTTTAGGTATTGTTGCTTTTGCAAGTCAACTGCTTGATCGATGGTTAGTTCTACCATCAACATTTCTACTTTTTCAATCGCTTGGGCATTTTCGACAATTAGCTGCAGCGCGTCGTCGTCTTTACGATCTGCTTTTCCCCAGACAATCAACCGCGCGTCAGCAATTAGCAACGAATCAATTTGCTCGTACACTCTGGGAAATACTACCGCTTCTATTTGCCCTGTCAAGTCTTCGAGTTTGAGGATCGCCATGCGATCGCCTTTTTTAGTTACTATCGGTTTAATACTGGTGATAATGACGACTGCACACAGTAGGGCTTTTCTACTTTGCGTTTCTAAGTCAGTAAGATTAATCGGTGCTAAAACTTGGGCTGCCGAACGTACTGATTTTAGGGGATGATCGGATACATAGAACCCTAGTAGCTCTTTTTCCTTGTGTAACTTTTCTTGCTGCGAAAAGTCGGCTACTGGCTGGGCTTTAGGCGCTACTTCAAAGCTATTAGTGTTTTGTTCGTTATTTGTTAATCCACCCCAGTCAAATAGGTTTACTTGCCCGCTAGCGCGTTCTTTGAGGCGTGATTGCGCCCAATCTAAGGTTAAATCTAAGTCGTGAATTAATTGATTGCGGTTAGGTTCGATGCGATCGAAAGCGCCGCAGTAAATTAGGGTTTCCATAGCGCGGCGGTTGACTGTGCGTAAGTCTACGCGATCGCACAAATCAGATAAAGATTTAAATTCGCCGCCGTTTTCTCTAGCTTCTAAAATACAATTACTCGCGCCTTGTCCGAGATTTCGTACTGCACAAAATCCAAACAATATACTTGCTTCTAAAGGTTTAAAATCGATAATCGAGCGATTAATATCTACTGGTTCTATAGTAATATTCATCGCCAAGCAATTAGCGATGTATTTCTGTACCTTATCTGTATCGCCGCTATTTGATGTGAGTAGCGCCGCCATGTATTCAACAGGAAAGTTTGCCTTTAAATAAGCAGTTTGATAAGTTACATATCCGTAAGCTGTTGAATGGGATTTGTTGAAGCAATATTCAGCGAACTTTACCATTTGCTCGAAGAGAAATTCAGCTAATTGCTTTCTTACTCCATTTTTTGCTGCACCATCAACAAAAGTTTCTCGGTGTTTTTGCATTTCCGAGGCTTTCTTTTTACCCATCGCTCGTCTGAGTAAATCTGCTTGTCCTAAAGAATACCCAGCTAAGTCTTGAGCTTGTTTCATAATTTGCTCTTGATAGACTAAAACTCCATAAGTTTCTTCCAAAATAGATTCTTGCAAAGGAGTTTGATATTCTATCTTCGCTCTACCGTGTTTGCGATCGATAAATTCAGGAATTAAGCCTGCATCTAAAGGTCCTGGTCGATATAATGCCAATATAGAAGAGATATCTTCAATGCAAGATGGTTTCAAATCTCTAACTATTTGTCTCATCCCTGAAGATTCAAGCTGAAAAATACCTTCTAATTCGCCTGCTTCCAATATTTTGTAAGTATTTTGCACTTCTTTAGGCATTCTTTTTACTTCACCTTTAGCAAGTATTTTTTGTACTCTTCTTTCTTCTAAAGGCAGTGCATCAGGATCGATATCTATATGTCTATTTTGTTTAATTAAATCTACAGTTTTTTGGATTAAAGTTAAATTTCTCAATCCCAAAAAGTCCATCTTCAATAGTCCCAGCGATTCTAAATCTTCCATGAAGTATTGAGTGATCACCGAACCATCATTATTCTTTTGTAAAGGGACAATTTCATCTAAAGGTTCTGAAGAAATTACTACTCCGGCTGCGTGAACTCCGTAAGTTTTATTCGTTCCTTCTACCCGCAGCGCCATATCAACCCAATGGCGAACGTTAGGATCGCTTTCATATCTTTCCTTAAATTCTTTTTCTGGTGTAGCATCAGAAATCATTACCGATAATTTAGTCGGTTTTCCCCGCACTACCGGAATTAATTTTGCCATGCGATCGGCATCCCCATAAGCAATATCCAACACTCTAGCAACATCTTTTAATACAGCTTTAGATGTTAACCTGTTAAAAGTAATAATTTGGGCTACTTTATCAGCGCCATATTTTTCTGTTACGTAATCAATAACTTTGTCGCGTTTATCAATGCAAAAATCAGTATCAATATCTGGCATTGACTTGCGTTCTGGATTCAAAAATCGCTCGAATAACAAGCCATGATGTACGGGATCGATATTAGTAATTCGCAGCGCATAAGCAACTAAAGAACCCGCCGCAGAGTTATGAATAGCAATGGAGTTGCCTACATAAGAAGTATCTCCAGGAACGCTAATGTCATAAACATATCCTGTGTGCTTTATTCTATCTATGCTTTTTATTTTCAGGTAAATGTAGTCTTCATCTATATAAAAACTATCATTGCGATAAAAGCTTTGGGTTTTAATACCAACAGGAAAGTCCATAAAGTCAGCATTCCAGTTTAAAAGCTGCTTTCCTGACAATTTAACTGAGTATTCTACTGCCCAGTTTTCGTGACGCTTCTGGCTTTTAAGAATAGATGACCAATAACCAAAACGTGCTAGTAGTAGTCTTAGTTGCGATGCTAGTGTAGGCGATGTAGTTGTGCATTTTATATTAATTGTCTTATCTTTCGTTCCAGAATGACCATCTCCTCTGAAGATGTAAGCAATCAATATCTTGATGTAATCTGAGTTACCTTTAGTTACTATTTCCCAAGGTATATGCTTATGATTTGCGCCTATTCCACACAAAGCTGCTAAAAACTCACCAACAATTCTTGAGTAGCTAAGAACTTGTAATGACTTTTTGGTTAGATGAAAAACTATTTTACTTTCTAAACCAAAGATTCTTTCTAAAAGTATAGTAATTTCTTGGGCAAAATTTACTTCATCACTACACAAACCGAAGCCGATAGCATTTTCTCTTTCTCCTAGTCTAGACCAACCCTCGGCAATGTAATAACCTAGTAATCGAGCCAAATTTTCACTAAATTCTATGTGTCTAGGAATCTTTTTGGTCTGTAAATGATTTGTGCCAATCTCATACCAAATAAAATTGGCATCATATTTGAGATAAGATTTTAATTCGACAAAATCTAGTAAATCAAATTTAATTTCTTTTTCTATAGACTTGACTCTAGGGAATACAACAAAATCATCTTTCCTGAGTTTGCCTGCTTCTATCCATTCTAATTGATACTCTTGATACGGCTTCGCAGAACAGTATCGTGTGCAACTTGGCTTACATACGTTAGCTTGTTTTTCACTATTTACAATACATTTTTCAGCTTTTATTGCCCAGATTTTATGATCTTTCGTTAGGCATAATTCTTCATTTGCTACGCCGATTTTTACTATTTCTTCGTTACACTCGTATTTGTGCGTATTAGTAACAGATAAAATATTTCCTTTATGAGTTACTACCTGTTGCCCGATTTGAATGTCTTCAATATTAACTTCTTTGCCAGTTGCCAGCATCACTTTCGTATCGCCTAAAACACAGCCTCTACCTGGACCAACTGGGATGTTATTATCTCTAGCATATTTGATGTAGTCCCATACTACTAAAAAGTAGGTAGAAAACCCCATCTGTTGCATCATTTTCAGTTCGTAATCTAGTCTATCTCTATAGACAGGATCGATTTCATTATGGGATTTGCGGTTGAAGCGTTCAAATAATCCTTGCCAAGCAACGTGTTCTAAATATGTATCGGCGGTATGCCCAGGAGGAACTGTATAATTAGGGATGCGAGATTCCCCCATAATATTATACGGCTCGACTTTATCGGCAACTTCTACTGTAGTTGCAATCGCTTCTGCAATTACATCCTCTGGTAAGTGATCGCGAAATAGCTGTTTCATCTCTTCAGCGGATTTGAGATACTCTGTACCGCTGTAGCGCATCCGCTTATCTTCACTAATTAGTTTTTTGGTTTGAATGCATAGCAGCGCATCGTGTGCTTCAACGTCATAGCAAGAGATAAAATGCGAGTCATTAGTTGCAACAAACTTTATCCCTAATTCACGGGCAATTTTAATAATTTCAACATTAACAATTCGATCTTCTGGCGAACCGTGATCTTGAATTTCTAAGTAATAATCATCGCCAAATATATCTTTGTACTGCTGTGCTACTCTTCTAGCAACATCTGGTTTACCTGCTAAAATTGCCTGTGGTACTTCTCCACCCAAACAAGCGCTAGTAACTATCAAGCCTTCACGATACTGTGCGAGTAATTCTTTGTTAACACAAGGACGGGCAAAAATCCCGCTACCTTGCATACCTTTGAGGTGAGAAATAGTAGTTAACTTAACTAAGTTTTTATAACCTTGAGTATTTTTAGCTAAAACAACTTGGTGATATTTAGGAACTCGACGGCGTTCTTTACTTTCAATATCGCCGTTCATTACATACATTTCGTTGCCAATAATTGGCTTGACATTTTTACTGCGACAAACTTTGATTAATTCGATCGCACCATACATTACACCATGATCGGTAAGCGCGATCGCTTTCATGCCTAACTCTATTACTCGATCTACCAGTGCTGGTAATTGACTAGCACCATCAAGCAAGCTGTAATCGCTGTGGATATGTAAACCAACAAAGGACATAATAAGTATAAATACAAATATTACTGCTTAAGCAGATATATTTATTTTATCATTCAGCTAGCCGAACAAACTTGTTTACTATTTGGAAGTATTGTAAACCTGCAATTTCAGCAACATCGTTATGTCCGGCATTTGGTACTATTATTAACTGCTTTGGTTCTGGCGCAGCAGCGTATAACTGTTTGCTCATATCAACTGGAACTACAAAGTCATCAGTACCATGAATGAATAAGACTGGCATTTGTAAACCTTTCACTTTGTTAATAGAATCAAAGTGCTGATTGAGAATGATATTAACAGGAAATAATCTAAATTGACCGCGAATATTTACTATGTTTTGAATAGAAGTAAAAGAACTTTCAATAATTATTCCTGCTGCTTGTGGTTGTTGCACTGCTAAATCAATTGCGATCGCACCACCTAAAGAATGTCCGTAAATAAAGATATTACTAGGTTGAATATGTCTTTGTGTGACTAAGTAATCCCACGCAGTTGTAGCATCAAGGTAAACACTCTTTTCAGTGGGAAAGCTACCTTCACTTAGCCCGTAGCCGCGATAGTCTATTATTAGCACAGCAAAACCCATCTGGTGAAAGCGATCGGCATGAGCAGCATTAGCCCCAATATTTACGCCATTACCATGTAGATAAAGTAGTACATTAGCATTAGATGTAGCTGCGGGAATCCACCAACCATGCATTTTTTCCACCTTACCTGATGCTGCAAGCACAGGTATCCATACATCTTGATATTTGCGGTTGAAAGCCTTGGGCGTTATTTCAATAACAGATGAGGGAAAGAAAATGAAACGAGTTTGCAGGAAATAAAGCAAGAAACAAGCAGCCAAATAGGCGATCGCAGTTAAAATTCCTGTAACTACTATCAATTTAACCCATAATTTTTGCAACACAGATCGATCTCCTAGCGAGGAATGAAATCTGGAGATTTTTCCACTCCTCGCCTTTTTCTTTATGACAATTGTGGTGTATGCGTCTTCCAATCAGTAGACTGTTCGTAAGCATAAGCTACCTGAAATAACAAATCTTCCCGCAATACATTACTAATTAGCTGCAACCCAATTGGCAAACCACCATCATCAAAGCCACAAGGAACGCTAATTCCTGGCAAACCAGCCAAATTTACAGGAATTGTCATCAAATCAGTGAGATACATACTCAAAGGATCGGCATTCTTCTCCCCAGCTTTAAAGGCTGTAGTTGGTGCAGTCGGCGATACTAAAACATCAACTTGTTCAAAAGCTTTCTCAAAATCTTGCTTAATTAAAGTACGGACTTTTTGGGCTTTGAGATAGTAAGCGTCGTAATAACCAGCAGATAGCGTATAAGTTCCTACCATAATCCGCCGCTTGACTTCAGTACCAAAACCCTCAGCGCGAGTATCTGTGTACATTGAGAGCAAGTTTTCGGGATCTGGCGTGCGGAAACCGTACTTAACGCCGTCATACCTAGCTAAATTTGCCGATACTTCCGAAGGCGCAATAATGTAGTAACTAGGTAAGCCGTAACGGAAACGAGGGCAAGAAATTTCTCGAACTTCTGCACCTAATTGTTTGAGTTGTTCTATAGCTTTATTTACTGCTGTAGCAATTACCGGATCTAAGCCATCGCCAAAAGTCTCTTTAATAATGCCGATTTTGAGATTTTTTAAGTCAGGCTTTAACGATTGAGTATAGTCAGGAATATCTACTTTGAGGCTAGTTGAGTCTTTGGGATCGTATCCAGCGATCGCATTTAACAATATTGCCGTATCTTCTACACTGCGTCCAAAAGGTCCAATTTGATCTAAAGAAGAACCAAAAGCTACTAACCCAAACCGCGATACTAATCCATAAGTCGGCTTCATCCCAACTACGCCACAAAATGAAGCCGGAAGGCGAATAGAACCACCCGTATCCGAACCTAAAGCGATCGTACACTCATCAGCAGCTACAGCGGCGGCTGAACCGCCTGAAGAGCCTCCTGGTACTCGCGTAATATCCCAAGGATTAGCTGTGACATGATAGGCAGAATTTTCTGTAGAACTACCCATTGCAAACTCATCGAGGTTTGTTTTACCTACGGTTACTGCCCCAGCTTGGGCTAATTTTTGCGTTACTGTTGATTCGTAAGGCGGGACAAAATCTGCCAGCATCTTCGAGGCGCAGGTTGTGGGGATGCCTTTAGTACACATATTGTCTTTGATGCCGATAGGAATGCCTGCTAGTAGCCCGATTTCTTCTCCAGCAGAAATTTTGGCATCAACGGCTTTCGCTTGCGATATAGCGTGTTCTGCTGTCACGCACAAAAAGCTATGCAATTTTGGTTCTAACGCTGCGATGCGATTCAAGGCTGCTTGGGCAATTTCTTGGGCAGAACGTTCTTTACTAATTAGTTGGTGGTGCAACTCGCGGATGGATGCCATGTGCAGCGTTCCTCAATTTCTCAATATGTCAGTTTAGCGAAGAATTGGTTGTAAGTAGTTTTGAGTTTTGAATTTTGAGTTAGAAGAGTAGGGATAAGGAAGACAAGGAAGAAAATAATTTAAGCTTCCTCTGCTTCCCCTAGTTTCCTGTGTGTTACTGCGTAAATTACGAATTACGAATTACCCCTGGTTTCCTGTGTGTTACTGCGTAAATTACGAATTACGAATCACGAATTACGAATTACCCCTGGTTTCCTGCGTGTTACTACGTAAATTACGAATTACGAATTACGAATTACGAATTAGCTATAAATGCAACTTCCCCCTAGCCGACGCATAGCTTAAAATAAGTATAGAGTATGTAAATTTTCGTAAAATAAACTCAGAGTCGGCTCACCTATGACCTCAGCAACCTCTCTCTTTTCCCCAGTTGAAGCAGACCTGCGTTTGCTGTCAGAGAATTTAATTAAGCTCGTAGGTACTCGACACCCGATTTTCTACGAAGCCGCCAAACACTTGTTCGCCGCTGGGGGAAAGCGAGTGCGCCCAGCTATTGTACTACTAGCAGCACGGGCGACAATGGCAGGAAAAGAAATAAGCGATCGCCATCGCAGGCTAGCTGAAATTACTGAAATGATCCACACGGCAAGTTTAGTCCACGACGATGTGGTAGACGAATCAGAGATGCGGCGCGGCGTACCGACTGTAAATAGTCTATTTGGTAATGGTGTAGCCTTGCTAGCTGGAGACTTTTTATTTGCTCAATCTTCTTGGTATTTAGCCAACTTAGATAACTTGGAAGTCGTCAAACTGCTGTCAGAAGTAATTATGAACTTCGCTACAGGCGAAATTCAGCAAGGAATGACGAAATTTGACCCTGAAGTAACAATCGAAGCTTATTTAGACAAAAGTTATTATAAAACTGCTTCCTTAATCGCCAACAGTGCTAAAGCGGCGGCTTTACTTAGCGATGTTTCTAGAGAAACAGCCGAACATTTATACGGTTATGGCAAGCATTGGGGGCTAGCATTCCAAATTGTCGATGATATTTTAGACTTTACAGGTTCTACCAGTAGTTTAGGCAAACCAGCACTTGCCGATATTAGCTCTGGCAATCTTACCGCCCCAGCGTTGTATGCTTTAGCAGAAAAGCCTTATTTAGAAACATTGATTTCTAGACAGTTTGAAAAAGCGGGGGATTTGGAGCAAGCGATCGCCCTGATTCAAGATAGTCACGGAATTGAGAAGTCGCGCGAACTTGCAGCCCATCACGCCCATTTAGCAGTAGAACACTTAGCCGATTTACCTGCTTCTGAGTCTAAGCAAGCTTTGGTTGATATGACTGACTATGTTTTAAGCCGGATGTACTAGAAGTTAAGCGATATCGGGTGGTATTTGGTTAAATAGAGATTTTGGATTGAGTTGGACTTGGACTAACTTCTGCATATCTGCACGTTTAATCTCATAGCCAGTATTAGCGTCACCTGGGATTTCCAAAAAGACGATGCTATCAACTGTTTCTAAAGATAATAGCTGAAACAAAATATGGGTGACGGCGATGGGTACAGCAATTAATTGGGTATCTGTAGTTTTAGGGATATCTTGGAGGGTGGGAAAGGCGTAAATAACGCACCGTTGGATTTTGGGCTTTTGGCGATCGCTTATTGTCGTTACTACCCATTCTCCCTCTAAGCTTTGTACAATGTAATACTGCTCGTGGCGTAACTTTGCAGCTAATTGTTTAAGCCCAGGTGCGATCGCGTTTACAATGCGCGGTGTAATGCCATCGTCAGGCGCATCATCAATTAAAGATTGAATTTGTCGATCTAAGTTCATAGCTTGTTTTATCAAAAGGGACACACCTAGATAATGGCAAATCTAAAATTATGTGCCATTATCGAATCGCCCTGTAGCTTAACAATAATGCGATCGCTCTTGCCGCTAAGATTACCCCAATACGTACCTAGTAAAGATGTCGAAGATTCCATCTGGCTGCGAGTATTGGTGCAAGCGTTGGTAATAGTAGGAATTATTGCTGTCGATATTGCGGCACAGACGCAAAATAGCTTATGGGCAATACCATCTAGTATTGTTGGCGCATCCTGGAGTTGGTATCGTCGCCGCGATCGCAATATTACCCTGAAATTCTGTATCGCGCTGGGAATGCTAGTAGCTTTGGGAGCCTTTTTTGGGCGGATTTTGGGCAATCTAAACGATACTAGGCTAGTTTTAGCAGATTTATTAATTCAAATCCAGGTATTTCATAGTTTCGATTTACCCAGGCGTAAAGATTTAGGCTATTCCATTGTTATCGGACTAATTTTATTGGGCGTTGCTGGTACTGTTAGCCAAACATTAGCTTTTGCACCAATATTACTCGTGTTTTTGGCGATCGCTCTACCTATATTAGTTTTAGATTATCGTTCGCGTTTGGGTATCCGCCAGCCAGCAAGTTCTCTCAAAGCCAAAATACCTGTAACTGCAAAAAACTTGGGATTGATATTTTTGGTGGTTTTGGGCTTAGGATTAGTTATTTTTGCCTTTTTACCCCGCTTTCCAGGCTATCAATTGCGGACGTTTCCAGTTAGTCAATCTATCAATTATCAAGGGCAGTTTGACGGGCGCAGCATTACCAATCCTGGCTACGTGCGTGAAGGTAATGGAACGGGTAATGGAACTGGAAGAGGCGGTACGCAGAGGCAACCAGGTCAACTAGACGATACCTTTTATTATGGATTTAATAGCACTATTGACCAGAATTTACGGGGTTTTCTCAAACCCAAAATAGTGATGAGAGTGCGATCGCAAGCTGAGGGATTTTGGCGAGTTTTGGCTTTCGATCGCTATACAGGTAAAGGTTGGGAGATTTCTCGCAACGAACAAGTACAAAAAATTACTCGTTCTAGTTGGTCTTACCAAATGTCTGTACCTTTGCCAATATCTAGAGGACGCACCAAGGAAGTAGTCCAAACTTACACAGTAGTCTCAGACTTGCCGAATTTAATTCCAGCATTAGCCGATCCCAAACAACTGTATTTTCCCACAGCCGAAGTAGCAATCGATCTAGAAGGAGGTTTGCGAGCGCCTGTAGGATTAGTTGAAGATATGACTTATACAGTAGTTTCAGAAGTACCATTTCGCGATCGCACGTCTTTACAGCAAGCTGGTAATAATTATCCGCAACGTATCCAAGACTATTATTTGCAAGTTCCGCCAGCAATTTTGTCACGGGTGCGCGATCGCACTTTAGAAATTTTAGATAACTACAACCAAGAAAGAGTAGCCAAATCGACTAAACCCTTAACCTCAGCATACGAAAAAACTTTATATCTAGCTCAGTATCTCAAGCAACGCTACTCCATTCCTGACAATCCCTTTGGTTTACCGCCCTTGGCTGACAACGAGGATTTAGTCGAAACATTCTTATTTAAAAATCAAGGCGGCTATCCCGATCATTTTTCCACTACTTTAACTATCATGCTGCGTTCTATCGGCATCCCAGCGCGGTTAGTAGCAGGCTTTAGCCCTGGGCAATTTAACCCATTTACAGGGCTATACGTAGTGCGAAATACCGATGCTTATGCGATGAGCGAAGTTTATTTCCCTAAGTATGGCTGGTTTGCATTCGATCCAATTCCAAATCATCCCTTAATTCCGCCTTCAGTAGAAGAAACGCAAACATTCGGCGTATTGCGACAATTTTGGGCTTGGATCGCTGGCTGGTTGCCAACTCCTGTTAGTGGTTTACTTACTAATATATTTGCTTGGATATTTGGCGCGATCGCTCTATTTTTAAGTCTATTTACCCAAGGTTGGGCAGGTATTATAACAGGGCTAACTATTGCTACTGGAATGGGGTTTTTATCTTGGCTAGCTTGGCAACAATTGCAAGCATGGCGCTACCGCCATCGTTTAGCAAAACTTCCAGAAATGGAAAGATTGTATCAACAAATGCTAGCTTGGACTGCTCAAAAAGGCGATCGCAAACCCCCCTACCAAACCCCGCTAGAATACTCTCAAGCCGCACAACTACAACAACCCCCAGCTATAGCCCAAGTAATTGAGGAAATTTGCAAAGCGTATGTTAGCTGGCGCTATGGGGGTAAAGTTCCACCGTTAAAGCATTTGCAACAAAAATGGCAGCAAGTGCAGAAAAAACGTTGAGTTAGTTGACAACTGACTATTATGGCTAAAGTGTTTCACGTCTTTTACGGCAATGGCAAACTCTCAGAAGCGGGGCAAAATTGAGTGAACTTAAATTAAAGCTTCGCTACAAACAATGATAGGGACTGGATTAGATAGTGTCGGCATACTGTTATTGTTTAACCACTCACGCATATTGTGCTGATTGTAAATCTTCAATAGTTGGTTGAATAAATCTCGATCTGTTATGCCGTTATGTCGTAACGTATTTATCTCACGGCTGATTGCTTGAGTGATTGAACCACGAAACACTCGCTCTAAGATATTAACTTGGGCTTTTACTTCCTCATCTGCGATCGCCTTAAAATAGATTCTTAGTTCTCGCAGAATATATCTTTGCCCCGAAGTTAAACGCTGGTTGTATTCCTTTTCAGCTTGGCGATGCTTGACTTCTTCGGCAAACTGACGCTTTACACGCATGACAGTAGTATTGTGGTTTTTGGGGAGTGCAGCAGCGGGGAGATTTACATCGGTCTTAATTGCGCCTAATATACGAGGGATATCTCTAGAAATTACCTGTCCTTGAGAGTCTACCAAAAACAACTGCTGATAGCCTTTAATATGCGGTCGATTTGGATCTGATGCTTCACAAAATACGTATGTTGCCTTTTGCATTGATACCTTAGCTGTACGAATACCATTGGGTAATGTAGCAATGCGCTCAAATTCAACAGGATCGTTATTCTGTAGCTGCCTAAGAATTTCCTCAGCTTCATTTAAATCTAAAAATTCTTCCTCCTCTTCAGGATCGAACAGACTCAACTGTTTGCCTTTTTGCTCGTAAATAGCATATAAAGCTTCTTCATTAAGTTGCTCAGTGCGATCGAGAATGGCAGAGTCTTCACCAATAGTATCGTGAATTTCTTGAATTCTATTTTTAAGTTTCTGCTGCAAACCTAAGTTACGTTCAATGCCTAATTCTGGCAAGAAGTTAAAACCATAAATTATATCTTTCTCGCTACCAATGCGGTCAATTCGACCAAAACGCTGAATTAATCTAACTGGGTTCCAATGCAGGTCGTAGTTAATTATTGAGTCACCATCTTGAAGGTTTAAGCCTTCTGCTAGAACATCAGTAGCAATAAGGGTATTTAGTTCTGATTCTCCGAGTCTAAATTTGTATTCTTTATTAGCTTTAGGTGCAAATCTGCCAACTGCACGAGCTTTATTCTTGCTGCTACCACTATAAATTACATCGATATCATCTTGCTTGCCTTGCGCTTTTAAGTTGTCATGCAGATACTTGGCTGTATCAGCATATTGAGTAAAAATTAATCTTTTTTTACCTTGGAGAGGAGGCTTAGATAACCACTTTTTAAGGGTTTGTAATTTAGCGTCTTTGTCAGGAGTAATTTGTGCAACTAATTCCTGAATTTGTTTGAGAATATGAATGTCATGCTCGATATGCTGTTGTAATTTTTCGGCATCAAAATCAGCTAGATCGTATTTATTTGAGACTTGACGTAAAGCATCCATCAAGTCTTGTTCTTCAGCGCGATCGCAATCTTCAGACAAAAGAGTTTGTGCTTCTTCTCCTGCTGGGACAAATCCTTGAGATAGTGCGTGGAAAAATCGTTGATGCACCAGCAACAATCTATCAATTGTTACTTGAAAGGCGTAAACGCTAGACTCGAAGCGCTTAAATAACAGCACTCGCATCAAACCACGCAAATTTGCGCCCGCCCTTTGTAATGTAATATAAGGTTCTTGCCGCTGTTTATCTTTTAAAACATAATTCCAGAGTCCATAACGGGCATAACTGAGTTCGTTAATTGGTGGTTTACCTAATTGACGTTTACGTGGTTTACCTATGTACTGACGTAATTCTTGGTAAAGCCCCTGGTAAGTATCCTCAATACTGTATTCAATTGTTTCCAGTTCTCGCTTAGGGAAAAAGCGATGCTGACTCCCAACAATGACGTAAGCCTGTCGTTTTCCACTTAGATACTCGCCAAAGTTAGTTGGATCTACACGATCGTGGGTTGCTGCGTCGAATCCGTAAAAACGTAAGATATGATTGCGGGTGCGTCGAATCAGAATGTGAGATAGTAACTCTGGTAGTTTCTTCTCGCCTTTCTCGACTAACCGGAAGTATTCTTTTAAATCGGGCGGATCTATAGGTAAGTCTGTTTTGTCATCTTGATGGAATAGTTTGAGTTGGTGATAGATATCCCAAGCACTTTTGTTACGAGGAGTAGCTGTTAACAAGCAACAACGTTTACCAGCAGCTAAAAATGTCTCTAAGACTTTATACCGTTGTGTAGTGTTATTTCGCAGGTTATGGCTTTCGTCAATTAGTACGAAGTCTCTATCTTTATACCTGAAATCATCTAAAAGAACCATTACCCCATTTTCATCATCTTCCTTCAGCAGCCCCATTGAAAGGACGCGAGCATTTAGTTGATAAACTTCGTTGTAGCGTTCCCACATTTCGATTAATGGAGGAGGGCAGATTATTAAGGGACGGGCGCGTTCTGTTTGTTCAAAACGTTTAACAATTGCTGCCCCAATAAAGCTTTCACCTAGTCCTACGACATCAGAAACAAAAGCCCCGCCGTAATCTCGGATGTTTTGGATGGCATGATTAACGGCGACTTTTTGAAATTCTGCTAACTGTTTGGTAATTTCGTCTTCTAAGATAATGTCTTTTGGCGTGGTATCTTCTAAGCGATCGCGCACCAATGCATACAGAGTTTTCATGTAAACGTCATAAGGACGGACGAGAGTAGCAGCCCAAGACTGTTGCATCTCGCGCATCAAGGCTTCGTTGAAATCATCTGCTTCGTGCCAAAGTTCTGCAAACCAGTGGGTTAATTCTGCATGATTATTATTGCCATGAATTACTACATTGAGTTCGGTATTATTGGAGATACCGGACAGGGTAAGATTAGATGACCCAACAATAGCAATACCGTTTTCTGACCGTTCTAGGGGTCTACCTCGCTCGTTGAAGACAGTAGCGTAGTCGAAAATATAAGCTTTGGCGTGTAATGTTCCTTTAGTGTAAATTTTCACATGAAGCCGTTTTTCCTCAATCATCTGCACTAAGTTTTTTACCAGTGTCTCAGCTTCATCGGTCTGATCCATTAGCTCTATACTGGAACGGATATTAGCTGCTGTATCCGTTGTCATTTGTTCAACTTCAGTGCGTTTGGGGTAGGTTTGGGCTTCGATGCGATCGCTAATTAATTCTAGTTGTCGGTAGCCTTGGGCGATTTGTTCGATAGTTTCGCGGTTGGTGGTGTTGCCAATTAGTAGGCGTAGTTCTTTTATATTGGTCAGGCGATCGGCGATCGCAGTAAAGCCAGAAAGAAAGAAATAACCTACTGCAAAATGAGCGGTTGATGATGAGTCGAGAATGCAATTTATTTGATCTACTAATTTCTGATTGCGGTTATCTATAATGTCATGTGTAGGCATATTTTTTACTGGAAAATGCAAGTATGGACGCGCCAACGGCTGACTCAAAAGTTGGCTGAAATGCGCGGGTAAATATAAATATTTGAGGTTTAAATTAAATACTGTTTAAGATGCTAAGACTTCGCTGAGAACAACAACGGGCAAGCCGGACACATTACGAAAAGCTTTATCATTGGTAATAAATTGGGTACAATTTACAGATAAGGCTGTAGCTGCATGAATGGCATCAGGTGTCTTTAGGTTAGTAGTAGCCCTGAGAGTTGCAGCTTGACTTAGCACAGATTGACTAATAGAAATTAGTCTCATATCTGATGACAATAGCAGTTGTTCGTAGTCTGCAATCAGCGCATTATTCGCATTTCTCAAGGGTACGACTAGGGTTTCCATAAGTATTAGTTCGCTGCTAATAATTTCAATTTCACCTAATTGAAACTTCGACCATAGTGGTTGCAGTAGTGAATAATAATCAGGATTGCCTTCTACGGTATAAATAAATATAGATGTGTCTATGTAAATAATGCTAGAGGAAGCCATTACTAGCTGTCCCATGATTCCCTTTCCTCTCGTACTTGCCGATCTATATCCTCGGTGGTTCTGAAGGAGAGACGTTTACTGCGGATTTCTTCTATTAAATCTACGACACAATGCCGTTTAGATTCGGGTTTTTCTGGTAGAACGACAAATACATCAACGCGATCGCCGATTGCAGCTTCGGGAATTTGAATTTCTATTTTGTTTCCTGGTAATACTTTGGTTGTGATGTGTAAAGCCGATTGCATAATTTATTCAACCTTAAAAAGTGAATACATCTTCGTAAATGTCTGCCATTGTTAGGGTTAACCCTACTGAGTTTAATTCTATGTCATCACCCTTACTCAAAGTTTGCACTGACCAATTTCCTTGAGCATCTTGACGATAAACTTCTACTTTGATTTCATCTTGAGATACTAATACATATTCTCGTAAGCTTTCTAAAGTTTGGTAATTAACAAGTTTTTCTCGTTTGTCTGTAGTTTCTGTGCTTGGTGATAATACCTCTATGATTAAACAAGGATAATTTAAAAAAAAGCGGTCTTGGTCTTGGGAGTTGCAAGTAACTACAACATCAGGATAGTAAAATATACCATTTGCTTTATTGGCTAGTTCTATCTTGACTTTCATGTCAGCCATAAAGACGCTACAGGAACTACCCCGCAAATGAGAACGTAGGTGAGAGTAGATATTTCCAGCAATCAAATTATGTTCTTTACTACCACCTGACATTGCGAAGATTTGACCGCCAAGATATTCGTGACGAATTTCGCTAGATTTCTCTAATTGCAAGTATTCTTCAACGCCAAAAAAGTTTATAGAGGATAGCATGGTTTTTACCTTAGCAATTATTAATAAGGAAGGCGAGATCTACTCTTTTCTCTATTGTCCTACAGTCCGTATAGGGTAGTGACGCGATCGTCTATTTCTTTTTCCCATGCTTCACATCCAACTCCTTTAGCATTTAGACATTTTTGTACTAATTTAGATATAGCTTCTTGTTCGGTGGCAGAAGCTTTAGGTATAGGAATTTTATTTATATAAATTGCTCTTAATTCTAGTCTTCCACCTTTTTCCGCATCACCGAGTACAGAACAACTATTTTTTAGATATACCCATGTAGGGGTAGAATTTAGCACGCCAAGAAGATAAAGATCATTTACAGGTATAATAAAAGCTTTGTCGTTAGGTACTAAACCTTTAGTATCAAGAGTAAAACGAGATTGTTTAGCAATAACGGGATACATAATCTTAGTTCTCTCAAATCTATGTGTGTCCCCAGGACTAGCTTGGAGTTCGTACCATTTATAATCACCACGCGCTCGTCCTTGAGATTCTTTTCCCGTTTCTTTTGGTGTTAACCGTGCTTGCCAACAAGATAAATGAGCTTTAATAGCAGGGTAAGCATTTATGTTAATACCATGCTTTGTTAATATTAACCACTTATTCTGATAGTTTATGCGCCATTTGCGAATGTCGTCACCTACAGCTAGTGGCTTGATAATTTCTGCACTTTTAGGATCTTGGGCAATTAATTCTGCTCGTTTTGCTTCATCAATAACAAATGCCTTGTTGAACCCCGTCTTGACACCATAATAAATCTGACCATTGACATACTCAACTAATGGAATCCCTGCTGCTTCCATCTTTTTGAGTTTATTAGCAGAAGTGGTGTCAGTTAGTAACCAATTTGATCCACTTATAGCTGTATGTGGTAAACTTTGCCCTCTCTCCCGAATAACTGATAAAACATTAGGATAGGGAGATTTTAAAGATTTAACTTGAGTAAAAATAGTTGATTTACTAACTGTTTTTCCATTCTGGGCAATAAAAATCATTGGAAACGTAGCAGCACTTTTAAATACTGGTAACTCTCCAAAATCTGTAATGCTATGAACCTGGGAAGTTTCAGCAATATACTGCCGTAATTTTGAACCGTACTTAGCCCGAAACCATTTATTAGGAGAAATAAACGTTAACATTCCATTGGGACGTAGTAATTCCAAAGCACGGGCGTAAAAGTAGCAATACAAATCAGCGGTTCCGGTATAAACGTCTGGATAAACCTTTTGTAGTGTAGGCTTTAAATGTTTAATTAATTCTTGCCGGACATAGGGTGGATTCGCTACTACAACATCAAAACCACCATCTGCGAATACCTTAGCAAATTCTACTGCCCAATCAAAGCCAGATACTTTACTGCTACCATGAGTTAATAGGGCAATCTCTGTTTTCAGTCTTATAACTTCTTCTTGTAAAGCCTTCTTCTCACCTCCTAAGTGTGCCTTCATATAACGAGCTTTAGCATCTCGATATTGCTGGATGCATATGTCTTGAATCGAACTTACTCTTCTAGGATTAGGTGCAATCAAACTATCTCCCATTTCAATTTTATATTTCAAGTTTGGCAATGGTTTGGGGTCATCTCCCTCATATTCTACTGCTAGAGATAGCCACAACCTTAAACGAGCAATATTAACAGCAATTAAATCGATATCTACTCCATAAATATTATTTTCTATAATTTCTAACTTTCGTTGATATGTAGTTTTTGAGTCAAGCTTTTTAGCATTAAACAAGCATTGCCGTAAATCTAATAATTCATGCAACATTCCTAATAAGTATGCCCCGCTACCACAAGCTAAATCGCAGGTACGAACCCACCGTAATGCTTCTAAAATAGCTTCTGGATTCCCTAAATCTATTGGATCGTGGTCATCAACAAATCGATCTATTGCATCCGGTAACTCTCCTGAAACCTGAGTTTTTAGATAGCCCTTCAATGCTTCTCGGCACATGAAAGAAACAATTGGTTTAGGAGTATAATAACTACCAGAACCATGTCTATTTGTGACCAACTCTTCAAACACCTTTCCTACTCTTCAAACACCTTTCCTAACATTTCGGGATCTACTGCTACCTCTACATCTAGGGGCGTACTCTCAGTGACGGTAAAAGCAAAGCGCTGAAAAAGGTCATGAAGAATAGTATCTACACACTCGTCTGATACAATAATTCGAGAGTCTTTATCATCTTCGTCTCTTTCAAATAGCCCACCGTTTAGATAAGGCACTCTACCAATTAAGTATTTAAGATAGCCGCCATTATTGATACCAGCTATGTCTTGCTGTTGAGGATTATTGAGTCCTGCAAAAAAGAGGTGCGATAGGCGATCGCGGTAGAAATTCTTATTATTACTGTTATCCTTCTGATAATCTTGCCACAAGGCTGATAAATAGTCAGTTTTACCATTAAACTTCAGCCAACCTTTTTTCTGAATAAAAGCAATAAACATCAAACGGTTAAACAACTTTTGGGTAAATAACCGTCGGCGCTCGTCATCTTTAAGAGTCGGCTGAATTAGCCTTTCAACTTTCTCAAAAATTATACGATACTGGTCGAAAAATTTATTAGTGACTACCTCAACATCAAATGCTTCGTCATGGCGTTGCTGAATGTCGAAAGGTGATGCATCTGATTTTATAGATTCAAGATCCAGTAAACTTATTTGTTCCGTTGCTATTCTTAATTGCTCTCCTTCTCCAACAGTAATACGCCGGAAAAGCTTTCGCCTTTGAATTGTACTGTCATATTTAACGTTTAGAAAATGCCATTGTGATTGTGCTTTATTGGAAAAAACAAACAGAGAATATGGATGCTTTTGTAAAAGGTAGTCTACAATATTTCTTTCTTGTTCTCTTGATAGCTGCTCTGACTTTAGCCGAGTATAAATAATATAAAAATCTTTATTGACTCCCCCAGAAGCTAATAATAATGGATCTTCCTCTAGTTCATTATCAACTTTGACAGGTAAGGCTCGACGAGAAAGTGCTTTATTAACGCGATCGTAATTTAACTGACTCCAAAATAGCTTTTTAAGCCCATCTAGATTTTTAAGATTCTGAAGTGATATTTCTATAGATTTTTGTAATTCTAATGATGCTGACATAACGGGAGATTAAATATGGTGAACCTACCGCGCAGCAAAGCATAACCGCTCAACGTTGATACGTCGCAGCCAAACTAAACTATTAATTACACTAAAAACTTATTATTTTTACTTGTAAGCGCGGTTAGTCATTAAAAATCACGCGTTTAGAAACATAGCTTCAATTTTTATATTGCAGTTCAAATTTATGTCTAGTTTTATAAAATGGATAAAATTTTATTGAAAGTAATATTTATTTCTAGCTAGTTCCAGTATGTAAACCACGTTGTTTTTACTGATTTATAATACAAATTTAACTTTGGAATTTTGCTCTCGCCTTCAGAGTTTGTACGGAAATGCAAACAAGAAAAATAAATAGCGAAAACAAGATGATTGGTGATGATATGCTCTTTATCTTCTGTAAAATCATCTACATTCGTAGTAATCTTAATAAAGTTGAAATTTCAAATAAGTAAATATACGGCTGTAATATTACAGGGGAAAATTCAAAATTTTTAAGCGAGTAGGCATTTTTGTATTTTTACCGAGAAAATAAAATACTCGTATTTTTTAAGCGTACTGAAATGTCAAGGATTAGTAATAATATAGGCTATATACTAATTTCTTAGCCTGCTGTTTAGGGAATGCTGCATCAAAAAGCTAATTTTACTGGACTTAGCGATCGCATTTAGCAGTTAGCTCCCAATCCCTTAATTTACAAGCCTTGTTAAGATACTATGCACCCTAACCAGCCAATTTTTGCTCGTTTGTGTGTCGGGAAAACCTAATGAGAAACAGTACCTCTACGCTCCAAACCAGAAGCTCAGTTGCAGCCCACAATCAGGCGTAATAATAAAAACTGATCCCTTTGGTTTCTTCCTGTAATAGAGAGATAATGCGGATGAAAGGACTTGAACCTTCACTTCTTGCGAAACTAGAACCTAAATCTAGCGCGTCTGCCAATTCCGCCACATCCGCTTATTTGGCTTAACCATCATAGCAGAGATTTTTAGCTATTGCCATAAAGCGATCGCAAATTCATGAGGTAATTTATGTCTGTCGAACTACTAAGGAAACAATTTACAGTCTGGGATTACCACCAAATGGTGAAGGCAGGTATTCTCAAAGAAGATGAGCGTGTAGAACTGATAGCAGGAGAAATTATCAAAATGTCACCAATTGGTACTCTTCACGCTGCCCAAGTTAAACGACTAATTAACTTGTTTGCCGAAATACTAGGCGCTAGTGTTATAGTTGCGGCACAAGATCCAGTCCAATTAAGCGACTATTCTGAACCTCAACCAGATATCGCATTGCTCAAACGCCGCACTGATTTCTACGCTACTGCCCATCCCCAACCACAAGATGTATTGTTGCTAGTAGAAGTTGCCGATACTACTATTGACTACGATCGCAGCGTCAAAATGCCTTTATATGCAGCTAGTAATATCTCTGAAGCTTGGATAGTAGATATCAATGGGCAAAATATCGAAGTTTACAGACAGCCTGCATCTGATGGCTATCAGCATATTCAAACTTTTCAAAGGGGTCAAAGCTTATTTATTCAAGCTTTCCCAGAGATTAATTTAAATGTAGATGAGTTGTTAGGCTAACTACTGTGTTAACTCAAAAATACGGTTTTGTATTTCTAAAGGATCGGCAACTTCAAAAAATAACTCTAAAGCTTCTGCTAGGTTACTTTTTGCTCGCTCTAATGTGTTTCCTTGACTAGCAATATCTAATTCAGGGCAGAAGGCAACATATTCATCGCCTTCACGTTCGATAATAGCTGTAAAGTGCCGAATAGTTTTCATATAGAACTTATTATTCCCATTACTACATCTTGCTTATGCTGCGATCGCACTTTATAGGGGGCATAACGCCCCCAACTACTTACGACTCGACTTTCACGCCGCGCCAGAAAGCGACGTAACCCTCAATATTCTTGGCTTTTTCCTTGGCACTAGGATAGTACCAAGCAGCATCTTTATTTACTTGCCCGTCTACAGCCACATTGTAGTAGCTAGCAAGCCCTTTCCAGGGACAAGTTGTATGAGTGTTGCTTTCTTGGAAGTATTCCTTTTTGATCGAGTCAGCAGGAAAGTAATGATTTCCTTCGACAACCTCGGTGCGATCGCTTTCGGCGATAACTGTACCATTCCAAACTGCTTTCGGCATATATTTGTTTAATTAAGAAACTGTCCAAATACTATTATCAGGCGAAAATAGAACTAGCATCTTCTTGACAACGGCAACTATGCCTCAGTTTGACTCTCTAGAATCTGCCCTCAAGCATTATTTTGGCTACACTAGCTTCCGCCCTGGGCAACAACCAATTATCGAACAAGCATTATCTAACCAAGATTTGCTAGTTGTCATGCCTACTGGTGGCGGCAAATCTTTGTGCTTTCAATTGCCTGCGTTGCTGAAAAAAGGCTTAACTGTAGTCGTTTCACCGCTGATTGCTTTGATGCAAGATCAAGTGCAAGCCCTGCGCGATAACGGGATTGGCGCAACTTTCCTCAATAGTACGCTCAACGCTTATAAAGTGCGATCGCGCGAAGAAGCAATACTTAATGGTAAAGTCAAACTGCTATACGTAGCCCCAGAAAGGTTGTTAAGCGATCGCTTTTTACCGTTTCTCGACTTAGTACAGCATCAAGTCGGTATTTCTACTTTTGCTATTGATGAAGCCCATTGCGTCTCAGAATGGGGACACGATTTTCGCCCAGAATACCGCCAACTAAATTCGCTGCGCCGACGTTACCCAGACGTTCCTACCATAGCACTGACGGCAACAGCTACAGATCGCGTCCGTCAAGATATCATTCAACAACTAGGCTTAAATAAACCTAATATCCACGTCGCTAGCTTCAATCGCCCAAATCTTTACTACGAAGTACAACCTAAGCAGAAACAAAGTTACAGCCAATTACTGCAAGCGATAAATCAAAGCCAAGGATCGGGCATTATTTACTGTCTCAGCCGCCGCAAAGTTGACGATATCACTCAAAAGTTGCAACAAGAGGGTATTTCAGCATTACCTTATCATGCAGGATTGAGCGACGAAGAAAGAGAGCAAAACCAAACGCGCTTTATTCGGGATGATGTACGAATAATGGTAGCAACGATCGCTTTTGGCATGGGAATCAATAAGCCAGATGTGCGATTTGTGATTCACTACGACTTACCTCGCAACTTAGAAAGCTATTATCAAGAATCAGGAAGGGCAGGTAGAGACAACGAACCAGCGCGGTGTACGATCTTTTTTGGCTACGGCGATGTCAAGACAGTTGAGTATCTAATCGAGCAAAAAGCTGATGTTCAAGAACAACGAATAGCTAAACAACAATTGCGGCAAATTATCGATTACGCTCAAGGTACAGTTTGTCGTAGAACTATCCAAATTGGCTATTTTGGCGAACGGTTTGAGGGCAATTGCAATAACTGCGATAACTGCTGCAACCCCAAACCATTAGAAGATTGGACAATCGAAGCTATGAAATTTCTTTCTTGCGTTGCTCGTTGCAAAGAAAGATTTGGCATGGCTCATATTGTAGACGTACTGCGCGGCTCAAAAAATCAGAAAGTTTTGCAGTACGAACACGACAAATTATCTACGTACGGCATTGGTAAAGACAAAAGTGCGGACGATTGGCGCTTTTTGGGGCGGAGTTTGTTACATCAAGGCTTATTAGAGCAAACTACTGATGGTTACTCTATTTTGCGGCTAAATGCGCTTAGTTGGGAAGTAATGCGTAAGCAAAAGACTGTCTCTATTGCCGTTCCTGCTACGCCGAAACCTGAAGTAGATAGTCGTAGTTCAATTAAAGCTGCTGATGTAGAAATGCTATTTCAAAAGTTGCGTAGCTTGCGCAAACAAGTAGCTGACGCACAAGGGCTAGCTCCCTACATGGTATTTGCCGATTCCAGCTTGAAAATGATGGCACAAGTGCAGCCGCAAACCTTAGCTGAATTTAGCAAAGTTTCTGGAGTAGGTAGCCACAAATTAGCCCAATATGGAGAGAAATTTGTTGCAGAGATTAAAGAATATACTCAGCAGATGCAAAGTAGTAGTGCGAGCGCATCAAAAGCCGCTGCTTTCCCTTCTGATAGTAAGTTACTAACTCTACAACTACACAGACAAGGACTAACTATTGAAGAAATTGCCCAAAAACGTAACTTAAGTATTGCTACAGTTGTTACTCACTTAGCTGAGTTAATTGCGATGAATCAACCTGTAGAGCTAGATTTATTAGTAATTCCAGTACGCCAGCAATTCATTATCAAAGCAATTCAAACCATTGGTGCAGCTTCACTTAGACCTATATACGAACATTTGGGCGAAAGCTACACCTACGACGAGATTAAGCTAGTAAGAGCTTGGTGGCAGTGTAAAAATAATAGCTAAATAGCGCTGTTAGGCTTGCGACCGAGAATCAAAGATAAACTTTTAGGTAAAGCAATGCAAATTGCAGCGTTTACTACTGTCAAAAACAAGCAATCAATAAAACTCATAATCGCTGACTCCTTAGTTCAAGTTGCTACTTCTGCAATTGGTTTTTCTTATGGCTTCATTATTGCCTACAACTTCTGTAGACAAACAAAAGCAGTCTTTTGAATTTCTTTTGACAGCTATAACTTTTTCTAATCTAAAGATTTTCCTTATGTAGTAAAGGTTTTAGGCTTTGTAACTTCAAGTTCGGCTATTGATTGGTCGTAAAGATTAATAAGAATCCCCACAAATCTATAGGGGGAATTGTTTGATTAGCTCGTCACCAGGAATAATCGTGGTCCAAAATTTGTAATTCTTATCATATCGAGCATCTTGCTTCAACAATCGCATAAATTGTTTATGTCCTTCTCTAGTGCGACCAACCAAACAGCCAGCCGAGGCATTGAATACTTTAGTTACTGGTAGGTCGTAGCCCCAATGCTGATTTACGCCAAATAAACCGCGATCGAGAAAATCTCCAGTACGGCGATAGTCTTTGTTGTAGTCGCGGTAGACAGCGATTGGTAGTACCTGGACTAAAGCTTCGTGCGCGTCTCTTTTGCCGTGAAAGCCTATACTCCAGCCTTCGTACTGCCCAAAAGCGATCCGCGCCGCGCCCTTGCTGTTCATTGGATGCTGCGTATAGTAGTCACCTGGTTCTGTGGTTGCATCCCAATTACCAAGAATGACAGGTTTATCGACAATCTCGATTACCAAGCGGCGATCGTTAAATTCATTAGGGCGATCGGCGTTGAGGCTGCCGTCGGCATTGCAGCCCTCAACATACACGATGTTATAGCGCCTAGGACCCGTAAAGACTTGATACTTCTTTGCTGCCATCCAGCGGACAATCGAACTGGCAAAGGACTTATCTAACGTTGATGCTAAAACGAGATTCACTTATTCTCCTTTTCTTCTACATCCTCAGTTGTGGGGTGTGCGCTAGCGGGACGTTGAGTAACGATACCCAATAGCACGGTAGATACGCCGCCTATAGTACCCACAATTTTGGCGTTTCCCACTTGTTGAATAGTAAGTACCGTGCAAATTCCGGCTAACGCTCCAAAAATGGTTGATAGCAAATCTAATTGATTTTTGTTGAGCTTAATCATCTTCCTTCCTGGAGCGCAAATCTGAAAATAGTAAGGCTTTGATCTCTGTAAGGTCTTTATCAATGCGATCGCACCTGGTATCTAAATCCTTTCTGCTTTCTCTAAACTCTTTTTCAAAGGTGTCGGTTTGGAATTTAAACGCCTCCGCCAAACTTTGGTAATAGGTTTTGAGATGATTAAAATCGCGCTCTGCCGCGTAGCCTTTGATCACCGAGCCGCGATATATTGCAGCAATGCCAATCGCGCTAGTGAGGATGCCTAAAACGCTGCCGATTAACCCCGCCCATACTACTAAGGCGTTCATGTCGCGCTCTCTGTGTACTTCCAGATTTCTAAATCGATCTCCCGATACCAACGCGGAATACTAATTTCTAATAGGTAAGGAGACAAACCAAAGTCGGTAAACGCAATTAAATTCAATCTGTTCAACAGAACTGCTTGCGATTTCTCCGATTGCACCGCGCTAATGTAATCGGACGTGCTGCTAGGAGAAAATAGCAATCGAGGACTGACAAAAGCAGCCAACCGCCATGTAGGTTTAGCAGAATTGGAACTTGCCCCAATCAGCAACGTAAAGCGATCTACTGAGACTGTTATTGGGGGAATTGGTAAAAATCCTTGTGGCTCGTTTGGTGTGGGATTTGCCACATAATTGCGCCTCAGTACTAAATCCCAGTTGAGGTTATTGGCAAAATCCACGCTTTGTTTCACCTAAGGCAGTGAGGGCAAAATCAAGCTAGCATCATCAATAACAGTTTGATTATCAATTACGCTATCGATAACTTCTTCTACTAAATCCAAATACTCGTAAGCATCAATCTTAAAATCAGCTACGCAATCAAGTAAAACTTCTAAGGGAACTTCACCTTTCAATAATGCAAGCGCAATTTTTCGCTGTTCGTCTAAACGAATAATCTCTTGCTCGATATCAGACTTGTTGAGTTCTGACGAACTATTAAAGTCTAGTAAAAATGGCTCTAATACATCCATATATTAGGCATCTTCGTCTTGAAATCTAGGTTTAGCTGTTGAAGGAATTTGCAATTTCAAAGCAGCTACAGCCTCAGCGAAAGTGTCTGTATCTGAAGCTTTACCAAAAGGAAAACTGATCGTTTTGTTGTTGTATTTTAAATACCGCAATCCCGTTAAATGACTGGTTGAAGCTGTCCCCGAAGTATCATTGAGCGTTCGGTAAATTACTCTAGCAGGCTTAACTTTCTTGAATTTCAAAGATACGTTTGGGGCTGCTATATTGTCCTTAACGCGAGCGTTTACTGCTGTAACACCTTTTACCGTCTCCCAAGCGGGTACAGTCGCGCTAGCTTCAGCAAAAATAGTACCTGGTAGATCGTAATTAAAAAGCCGTAAAAACAACTTTTTAGATTCCGGTCTATTGCCCCCAGTTCCAACTTTAGAATCCTCAAGAGTTGGGCTTAATCTATTAAGGTACGCTAAATACTTCTGCTTTGCTGCTTCGCCTCTTTCGCCTCTAAGAACTCGATGAAATTTTGGTACAGCCACACTTTTTACCTCATGCTTAATAAGTACGCATTAAACTTAGCTCATAGTTTTCTCCGTTCTTGTTTACCGGAACCCTATAGGGTTCTAGCTTGTACCTTCATTTGACTAGAGCCTTGCCATTAATGCTCGTACGGTCGTACAAAATTACGGGTACTGGCATACCGTAAATGTGACACTCAGCCTTAACAAAGCGGACATCAGCTATAGGTCTACGTCTTGGCAATCGCCTTGACGAACCCAAGATTCGCTTATTTGGTGGAATTGTTGGGTAAGCTTGTGATGCTTCTTGATTTTCCCTGACATTTAAATATTTCCAGTCAGGTGTATCTGTCTGGATATCTAATACTTGTTCTATTACTCGCTTGCCTTGAGTGACATCGCGACTGAGTATTTGCAGGAAGTATGGTTTGCTGCGATCGCTATAGTTGCACTTTACTTTTCCCTTACGCCAGACAAACCCGTTGTTAGCTCCAAAATTAGTCTTAACTCTCTGAGCTAACACCCGTAATTTAGTTTCTGTAATTGTTTCGTGTGTTTCCCCAGAAACTCTAAAGGCTATTTCCCCGACAACAGGCGAGTAACCTGGCTCTACATCTTCTAGATCTTCCTTGAAGTGCAGCGTGATTTGCGGGATATGAACGAGTGCTTCTTGCTGGTAGAAAGTTGTAGGAATGCCGTAGACAGGTGTTTGTAGATCCCTCGCCTTGCCAAAAGTAAAGTAATACAGCATCATTCTTACTGTTGTGACGGCAATTGGATCGCTATCTTCGTGCAGCAGCGCTCGTAGCATTGCGCCGCGAGTTGTTCCTACTTCCGGCTCCCAGGTGTCGCCATCCCCAAATATGTCTTTAAAGTCTGCTCTGATTTGTTTGTTGAGATAGCGCCTAACAACCAGTTGCAGGTGTTCGATGTCGCTAAATGGTTCTGGTAATGCCATAACTTTATCGGTCGGTTAAAAAACTAAGTAAGCCTGTTTCGTCCTCACCTGTAGGATCTGCAACTAAATTGGCTTTGATTTTTTCGGCTTCTGCTTTAATCAATTTGTTATCAATTGCTTCGGGTCTATCCGCATCAGCTAGTGCTTTTTTAAAGTCTTGGGTAGCTTTGACGGCTTCAGTATATTGCTCTTGCCCTTCAACAACATTCTCGGCAATCTCGTTTATGGTTTCTAATACTTGCGTTACGTCGCCAACTTTGGTCTGAAAAACCATGAACTTAGAGGTTTTAACGGTAATGCGTTCGCTCATAAAGTTGTAGGCATTTTCGCGGACTACGCTAGCTGCTCTAAGCGCGTTGCCGATTTTTCCCGTATATTCCGCTGCCGTCTCAATTGCTTCGCCAATCGAATTAAACATCTGGGCGGTAGCATTAAGACTATTGGTTGCGGCGCGATAAATTGCATTGTATTTTCGCAAGCCAACTTTTAACCCTGCATAGTTTTCTTCGCCTAGCAGCAACGTCATGAATTTTTCTATACCTTGGTTAAACACGGCATTCAAATCTACGTTGTCGCCCTCGGACGTTTGCAGCAAGCCTGTAGCGTTGCCTACGCTTGATAAAACTTCTAGCAATGTGATTTTTAGGCTGGCACTGAGCATCATTGCATTATGCAAGCTGGATGCGATCGCAATTAAGTTGAGGGCGCGATCGATGCCGAGAGAACTGGAAAGCCTGCCCAAAAATCCAGATATTCCATCTGCTCCCTTCATTAAGGGACCAAGTTTATTGTTCGCCAGATCCACGCCTTCTTTGATTGGCTTAAGCAAAGCTAGTTCGTTTAAGTTTGCTGCCAAGTTGGCTAAATTCCCCAATCCATTTAACTTCTCATTGATGGGGGCATTGCCTCTACTTACGGCATCGTTCACCATGTTGTACGAGCAACCGCCTGGTTGTGTTGTCCGACAGGTTCCGGTTTCCGCTGCATCGCGCAAAGCTTCGGGTGTTGTGTTGTTGGCGATTGGGTTGAGCAATACAGTTGCTCCAACTATCAGTAGCTCCAGTTGATTTAATTTATTTCTCAGATCGTCAAAGTCTGGTTGGCTTGTCGTTGGGGTAGGTGCGGGCGTTGGAGTTGGCGGCGGCACAGTTGGAGTTGGGCGCACTGCATCGGGCGTAGGATTATTAAGAGTAGTGGTTGGCAGTCCCGACGGCGGCGCGGTGTTGGGGTTAGGGCTTGAGCTAAATCCAGGATTGGCTGTAAGCGGGTTAGGCTGTAAGATTGTGGGCTGAAATCCCGCTCCTGGGAAGCTTCGATCGGCAGGATTAGTTGTAGGATTGCCTGTAGTGGTGGGGCTGCCAGGAGTAACAATCTCTAGGCTGCCATCAGGATTAAAAGTAAATGGCGATTTATTTGGCACTCCTTGAGTTGCTGATGCAGGCGCTCCAATACTGCTAGGAGATCCGCTAGGTGCAGCATCAGGTAATAACGCAACAGGCAATGGTGAAAAATCAGGATGCTCCTCGGGTCCTAGATTTCCTTTAGGTATCCAGTCGGGCGAATCTCCCCTTGGAGTACCCCCTGCTTTACTTAGAAATCCACCAGGAGCGTAATTATTGAGCGCTGGGGAGGAAGTGACATTATTGTTGGTGATATTGATTATTTGAGGAATTGCACTTGGGGGCGCATAGTTTGTATTACCTGGATGCTCTAGCGAGTCGGGGGTGCGATTATCCTGGGGAATTGGCAAAGAGGGAGGATTTCCACCTAAATTAGCGCTGCCATCTAGAATAATTATGTTGGTAATTTCTATAGATGCTTTTTGCAAATGGTAGCTGTTTGCAATGAAACTATTCATTGGCAAGGAAACAGGACCGCTGGCAAAGGTCCCATGATGTCTGATTATGTACACGCAATTTCCATCAGAAAGTAATTCAAAGAAAACCCCAACAATAGGTCCATAGCAACTAAATTCTCTTTTCTGTACTCTATCGGGCTGCCCTACGCCCTGCGTCATCGTGTATTCCAGATAAGCATTGTAAAGTACCCTTGGCGTTTGACCACCCTGAAACGGGTACTTGCCAACTTTTGGATCGAATTGCCCGCGCGGGGCTTCAGCAGTTGACGGAAAAGCTAAATTGTATAAGGCGCTTCCTGCCATACCGCCAAGGTAGCCACCGACCATACCACCCAAAAAACCGCCCATCGGACCAAGGGCGCTTCCGGCGGCAAAGCCAGCGGCGCTACCAATTCCACTGCCTATTGCTCCCGCTGCTGCTTGCCCTAATGGCTGCCCTGCTGCAATGCGAAACGCAAAGTCAACCGCCGCGCCTGCTGCTGGATAAGCTAGTCTGCCTGGTACTCCAGGTAATCCCGATGGCTTTGCGCCTGGTGCGGGGTTAGGACCTGCTAATGTTTGCCTGGGCGATGCGGTTGGTGGAGCGGCTTCCATATTCACCACATTGCCACTACCGCCGCTCGTTCGAGGTGTGGGCGGCGGCGATGCGGGGCTTGTTCTCGGTCCCGATGGCGGTACGTCTGCGCTTGGTGGCGGCGTTGTTGGCGGGGTGGGGTTGGGGCGATCGCGCTTCAGCAATCCCTCCGATAAAGGTTCCTTGGGAATGATAGGCTCATTAACGGGAAGTCCAGCGCGATACCGCAATTCGGCATCGCTGGGGACCGTCAGACGATTATCGTTAAACTTCTTGAGATTTAACGCATCGCGCATCAAGTTGTCTACTTGGCGATCGACTGTATTGTCCTGAAACTCTCGCTCGTAACTGCGATCGCCTGGTCGCGGAAATTGCTCGTTTAGGCGATTAACTAAATTCTGCTCGTCAGGAGTTAGAGGCATTTATTACCCCTAATTAGCTTTGAAGGTGGCTGGCAATGCAGTGTTACTGAGTTCTTGAGCGTATGTCCACATCTTTGCGCCTCCAGCTAAATAGTCTGGACTCATTTGAATTGAGGAGCGACCCAACAACCTATATTTGTTGTCCGCCGCGACGTAAAATACGCCTGCTTGAGCCGTGCGCTCGGTGTAGCCTACTCCTTCAATTGCTGTGAGGGCTGGGTTGATATTGGCTAAGGCAAGATTTGCCCAGGCTGCTAATTTTTCTAGGGTGTTGATTTGCGAAGGAATATCGGTAGAAATATTTAGAGCCGTCATAGATTTAAGCGAATTTACGTAAGTATTTGCCCCAGTTTATCCGCGCTCTAAAATTGATGACTCTTTCTAGTTTTATGGAAAACCGGAATATCACTGATGACGCTGCGATAGTTATCTGAGCTATATTTAACGTGCTTTTAATTAATAGTTATTTAGACGTTTGTTCTACTTTTAATTGTTATTTAGATAAAAGCAGAAGTTGAATATTTGATAAAAGTGGAAGGTCGAATTAGTGAAGAACAATCGTCACGGTCAGGCTGCTATTATTTCCGATGTCGAATATCAAAAAATTCGCAAGTGCTTGAAAAGTAAAAAATATAAGTTGCTGCTCGATATCGCTAGGTTCACGGGAGAGCGCTGGGGAGCGATCGTGCAGCTAAGAATTGAAGATATTTTTGATGCCAACGGCAATCCGCTTGAATTCATTACTTTCCCTAGTGGCATCCGCAAAGCCGATACCAAGGGCAAGCGCCACACGCGCACTGTTCCGGTTCACCCAGCGCTGCACGAAATTTTGAGCGCTTACCGCCCCACCAGTGCGAAGGGTTGGCTGTTTGAGAGCCGTATTCTTCCCGATACTCACATTACACTTCGCGCCGCCGACTTGATGCTACGAGGCGCGGTGGAGGCGGCGAACCTTTCTCACAAGGGCTTTTCTACTCACTCGACGCGGCGCAGCTTCATTACTCGGCTTTGGGAAGCTGGGGTCGATTTGCACACGATTCAATTGCTCACCGGGCACAAGGACCCGCAAGCTTTGGTCCGCTACATCGATGCCGACCCCAATCGGATCAAAACGGCTTTGGCTCTACTGTAAAACCGTATAGACTAAAAGCAGCGTGATCGCGCACGTTAGATAAGCTATGACCCCGCAAGAGTTCCAGACCTACATCAACCACCAGCGATTGGAAATCGAAGCGACTAACCGCATTGCCGATGCCATAGAGAAGCTGACGGCAATGATGGAAAAGATGCTTAAAGTATCCGATACCTTGGAGCGGATAGCGCTCCTTATAGATAGGATGCTTCCGGCTAAGGCTCCCGATGTCGTTTTCGATATTTCCCAATTTGCTACTTTTGATTGGGCGAGTATCGGGGTGGTTGTAGTTCAAAAGGATGAATCTGGTCCTACTGTAGTCAATTGGCGCGGGCAGCCTTTCTTTCGCCGCAGCCCTAACAATAAGTTCGCCGCTGCCATTTGGTTTAGTCGTTGCATTGGCAAGGACGAGCGGGGTGAGAATACTTACGAGCGCCTTTGTACGTTTAAATCGCTAGGTCATATAGAAGTTGAGCCTATTTCAGATAAGGTCAAAGCGGATCTATCGCGATCGCCGCGTATATAAAGATGTGATGACTAGACCTACATTATCGGACCCGTTGGATCGCATCTAAGGATCGTCCTCATCATAATCGTCTTCTTCATCATATTCTTCTCTCTCCAGAGCGCCACCATAACAGTAAGGGCAAAGCCCTTCAATAAGTTCGTAGCTATAAAATCCGCAATCGTAGCAGATTGATGCTAGTTCGTATTCGGTAAACATCTTTGTATCTAAATAACTAGCCATTGCCACCTTTGATTAGCTTGACTATCTCCTGGGGAGCTTTAAGGTGCGCGATCGCATCCAACACCTTCTCCTTAAGCGCGATCGCCCTCAAGCTTGTGCTGCTGCCTCCTATGTGCAGGTGCTTGAGCTTTCGCCCCTCCATCCATACATAGCGATAGTAAGAGTAGTTTTTTCGCTTTGAAGGCGAGTAAATCTCTACCCAATGTTTTTGTTCTGGAGCAGATGTGGTTTGTTCTGGAGCAGGTTGTTCTGGGGCAGGTGGGGGGGCTTGCTCCAGAACAACTTTTTGGGTTTGTTCTGGAGCAGAAATTATGGTTGCTCCAGAACAAGTATCTAGCTGCCAGTCTGTTGTATAGCTGGTATAGGCATCAAGCTTAAATAGCTCTTGCTGCTCCACCTCATCCCTTATCAGTTGGCTGATTGAGTGCTTCTTGCTCATAATTATTAGGTGTACGGACTAATCAAAGCTGCTTTCAAAATGTTCAATAACAACCGCTCAAATCAGAAAGCAGATTTGAGCGGCTTTTTGTTGTTATTGGGTTTGCGAACTGCGACCTGGTGGACCGAAGTCATCAGGTAGATCGTTTACCCGCTCAATACCTAGTTCATGGCAGATAGTTTTCAATTGAACAAGCGTTAATCTAGGTTCTGCCTTCCCTGATATCCAGCGTTGATAGGTAGCTCTTGGAATACCACAACGCATAGCAAATTCATCCTGGTTATACCTTGTACGTTCTATTCTTAGAGTCTCCAATGGTGACTGACTCTCCTGTTTTTGTCTTTTACTTCTTGAGTTCATATTATCATTTTGAAGTCTCAATCTGAGGCATCTACTTGACACTTGTAAAGTTGAGGCATCATAATGAGACATAGGTAGACAACAAAAAGAGCAGGCATTTTGTAGATGCCTCCAGCAAGAGTAAATACTTATTAATGCCTGTCCTTTTGTCTTAGTTTCTCACCCAGCAACCATGCCCGTAAGCCGTAGCGATCGCAGTGGCATTTCTGGGGATACGCTCCTCGCGTCCAACCACAACAAAAATATGAGCAATGAAGAACAAGCAGACCTAATCGAGCGGCTAGAAAAAGAAATTGCCGCTTTGAGAGAACAACTCAAAGCGGCAGAAAATACCGTACGTCGCGCCAAGGACCCCAATCCCGTCCAGCGCCCATCGCTCAAACGAGTATTCAAGCTCGTTCACGACGCTTGCATGACCCTAACTCGCC
>NZ_JYON01000008.1 GCF_000952155.1 Aliterella atlantica CENA595
ACAATTGCGACGGAGATTGTCTGACATTCTCAAAGACTTAACTCCAGAATTGATTGCTTCGCTTACAGGTTGGGAGTTTATTACTGATGCTGTATTAAGTTTATCTTCACATTAAATTGGTATAACTTTCGTGCCGTCAAATTTGGTGAAAATAAAGCCCGCAAACTTCTCACTAAAGGTTCTCTGTTCATTGCTAAGAATGCTAATCCCGCCCGCATTCTCTTTGATTGCCAGGTTAATATCTTATTTCCGCGACAGAATCACCAGGTTGTCAGCCTTGCTACCCCAGAAGCCGTGTTGCAATTCATTCTTTCACACCTATTTTCCAGAGTTAGGTCAACTGATGAACGCATCAGCAGCAGAGGCATTTTTGCAGCACCCGCTGTCAAGAGTGTTAACTATTCGCTGCAATCGCTACCATCATGGCGATCGCGTCCTCATCTTAGGCGATGCAGCCCACGCAGTATCTCCGTCTCTAGGTCAAGGTTGCAACGCTGCTTTAGAAGATGTCGCCATCTTTGACAAACTGTTGAATGAATATGACGATAATTGGGCAGAGGCGATCGCCAGCTTTACTACTCGCCGCAAAGTTGATGCTCACGCTCTACTAGAATTAAGCGATTATTCTTCTCCATCCTCTCCCCAACTAGCGATTGAATTTGTACTCAGAGAGCGACTTGCCAAAACACTGCATCAACTGTTTCCTACTTTCTTCGCTCCATCGTTAATAGATATGGTGTTTGAAAGTACAGTTCCCTATGCAGAGATTTTGCGATCTTACAAAGGATGGATTGCCAAGGTAAAATCGAACCAATATTCAATTGAATAATTATTAAACTTCTCGCCAGCCTGTTAATATCGCAGCGATCGCGCTAGTGCTAACATGACCAAAGCTGCTAGCAATGCCCCAACGACAATACTAAAAATTGCTAGATCGAAACTACCAGTCATCGCTACAATCGAACCTGGAATCAGCGAACCGCCGACACCACCAAACAAAATAGAAAGCCCGTTGTATAAACCAGTCCCAGCACCAACTCGGTGTGAAGGTAACAAGCATTGGACGATCGCATATTCTTGTGCGCCGTAGGCACTTTGAAAGAAAACAGCGATCGCAAAGCATAACACTACAAGTTCTAACCGATTGACACTTGAGGCAATGTAGACAAACACGCCTGCGATCGCAAATCCGATACTAGCAAGCAGAGCGCGGCGTTGGAACTTGTCGCCCAAATAAGCCATCAGCGCAATTCCCACAACCCCCGCAGTAAAAACGATCGCTAAAGGATAGCCTAAACGCTCGAAGTCGATGCTTTTGGCGCGGTTGAAGTAACTAGGCAACCAGTTAAGCATACCGAAGGCACAAAAGGCATTAAGCGCACCGCCAAGTGTAACTAACCAAAATCGCCAATCTTGCCTGTAGGCTGTCGGTGGCGTGTCTTCAACTAATTCGATTTCGTTGGTACTATGACTGTGGTGCGGCTCATCCTCGACAAAAAACCAAACTAAAGGCAGTGAAAGCAGCATTCCCGCTGTACCGAGGATGGCAAAGTTAGTTCGCCAGCCTACCGCGTGGATGAGGGGAATAATTAGTAACGGCGCGCAGGCAACAGCCAGAGTAATTCCTGCTCCCCAGATCGCATTTGCCCGCGATCGCTCGTGCTGAGAAAACCAACGGCTAGTAATTGCACTCAACATGGGGATATGTACCCCTTCCCCAAATCCTAACAACAGGCGTAAGACAATTAGTGCAGTCAAAGACTGCCCAAGCGGGGCGCAGAGTATGGTAAATAGAGAAAAGGCAGCGATTGTAGCCATTAGGCTCCGCTTTAGTCCAAATCGCTCGGCAAGCGGACTTAGCAGGATATTAGACAGTGCATAAGATAGAAAGAACGCCCCTAACAGCCATTCCCCATACGCTCCAATTTGGCGATCGCTCCAACCAAAATCGCGGGCAATACGAGGTAGTGATAGGGCTAGATTGTTGCGGTCTAAGTAGTTGAAGAATACTGTAACAGCAAGCACAATCGGAATGCGCCAACGGATTAGCTTGCTAGATTTAATAGTAGTAGCTGACATCCTTACCTACCCCAACTCTAAATGAAAAAGGACAATACAACATAATAGCGGTAGGAGTTGTTTGCTAGAACATTACTCTGCTTTTAGCCTAATAAAGTACAGATGGTAGATAACAGCCTTGAGGTTCTTGGTACTCGCCCATCGCCATTAATGTCGCTGGTTTGATGGCGCGCATTCCCTGAGCTAAACACCACCGAAATAAATCAGATTGACGTGTTGGCAGCAAAAACGAGATGGGGCGATCGCCACTCATATTTCCCACGCCAGCTAACAAAGCCTGCATATCTTTTTGCGACTCGGCTACAGCGTGATTCAACGCCCAAAAATGCGGCGCTGAAGTGTAAGCGCTAATGCGATCGTCGTTCACCGCTACAAAAGATGTCAGAAAAGGCGGCGTATTTTTCAACTCTCCAGTGCGCTCAATACCATATACTCTTCGGCACAATTCGGCGCACTGTGCAAAATCTTTGTTTTGGAGTGGACGAATCTCAATATTACTAGGAATATCACCTCTAACGTTGCCTTCGAGCATCACAAGTGGCTCTTTAACGTTGAAGCCAAGCGACGCATAAAGCGAAAGCGAAGCTAGATTGAAAGCGTTTTGAACTAAACGAATGCTTTTGCTGTGGATGGCGCGTTTAATAACTGCTTTCATTAATTCTCTACCCGCGCCCTCTGATTGAACATTTGGGTCGATAGCAAGCGGACCAACAGCCCGAACAATGTCATATTCCGACAGATAGTTAGAGCCAATAATTTTGCCGTCACTCTCGGCAACGATGCTGAATATTTGTGGATTAGCGAAGCAAGATTGCGCTAACTGAATACTAAACTCTAGAGACGGCTGATCTGGGCGAAAGTTATGACACTCAGCACTGTTTTTAAAAGCCTGGTAACATATTAGCCCACATATTTCAACATCTTCTTGCCGCATTGAACGAATATGGATGTCCATTGAACGCTCCTCAGACTAGAATGGTATCATCGAGTCGATTCGTTACGCTCTCATTAACGGTTGGGTATTGAAGTATGCCTCCCAAAATCATTATCTTTTCAGCAACGCCAATCTTATAACACTACCCATCTCCATTAATATTTGGGGCGAGGGCTGATGAGGTGGAAAATGATCGGCGGCTTTACTCCAAAGCCCCTTAGTTCTGTGAGAGTACCATTTTTCCCATCTAGTACGTAGTTCGACTCAAGACCCTCTATGATTCGACCATTGTTAAAGCACGTAAGTGATACCTTAGTCTTCAGAACTCCGTTCTCAACGACTCCTGTACCGTTGATGAGACCGCGATCGGTGCCATTGCACATCGTGTAATAGGTAGCATTCCCACTCACGCTGAACGTCCCATCTTCGTTACGCCTAATTGAACGCAAATGGCTCGCGCCATCATCAAAATCGATACCTTCCCATAGACCAACGACGGGAATTGTTTTCTCCTTATTTGCTAGGACGCTTTGACCATTAATTCCCATACTTATGAGCGTAGCCATTGCGATCGTTCTACAAAGTTTCATGTTTTTCTCCTTGGTACTTGTAGCATTTTAAATAAACTAATAACAAATTAAAATACTATTACAATAAATTGCAAATTACTTATTCAGTAATTTAAATAATAAATTCATAATATTTATCAATCAAATTATTGGCAAGGAAATATTTGAATTAATTTAAATATTTCCAACACTTTCACGGCACTGGACTGTAAAACGTGACAAGCTAGAATAGCACTGAATAGTAATGTCAACGTAACCTCAATATAGAATAATTGGGAGATAATGAGTCAAAGTTAAGTTAGTATCCACCTATACACTCCCAAACAATCAACAAATAAAAAAAGTGAAGCTGAATAGAAAATCATCAGCCGATCGCGCTCTACGATACTAGCTATAAGCATTTGACTTGAACTAGATGCCAAGAATAAAAACCCATAATCACTAATATTTATATTTGAGGCAAGTAAAGTACCACCTGCCAAAGCAAAAACACTGCTAGAACATTTGAGTAAACGAGAATGCTTTAAACAGTACCTTTTTAATAAGAATAATTTTTTCACAAAACCTCTCTCAGCTAATAAATACTCAACTCAGATAACCTTATGCACGGATATATTTCAGTTTTGTAGCGAGTATAAGTGATAGAGATATGCACCCGAAAACAGATAATTTAGACAAGCTAAATTAGAGAAAATAGCAGACTTCTTGCCAAAGGTTTTAACGAGATGACGAAACGCTTAAAAAAATGGTATTTGGTTT
Organism: Aliterella atlantica CENA595; assembly: GCF_000952155.1. GTDB lineage: Bacteria > Cyanobacteriota > Cyanobacteriia > Cyanobacteriales > Chroococcidiopsidaceae > Aliterella > Aliterella atlantica. The sequence continues at coordinate 4,342 of NZ_JYON01000008.1, forward strand.
GAACGATTAAAGGCATCAAAGCCACACCATAACCAAGCAGCAAGTAAAACTGTCCACTGATAGCGACTGAGATGTAACATAATGACTGCTAAAGTCCTCAACTTGATTGCTACTTTACGACTTGAAATTCCCATCATTCCTAAGATCGATCCCAGAAAGCAGTAATGCACAAAAACCCTCTTAGCATCCCTTTGAATGCAATCGAGTTTCGACATTCGTTTCCGGTCAGCGGGTTATTTGTTAGTTTTTTAATCTCATGTGAAATACTTTGTCTAGATGTATGTTGCTCTTAGTTGTACAACGAAATTCATTAGCGAAAGTCGGAGTTTTTTCGGGCGAAGGTCGGAAGTTGTTGGGAAGAGATTGCTTTATTCCTTACTTATTCGTGAAAATCCTGCTTTAAATTAGCAACTTGCGTTGCTCGTTATATCGAAACGAATGGGTCAACTAGGAGAAATTGCTGCAACCGTTATCTTGGTCCCGATCCGCCACCTTTTCCACTCCTCAAACGGCTAAAGTTGAGCTAAGAGGCTGTCCAACCGCCATCTACCTCAATAATTTGCCCAGTTGCATAGCTGCAGATGGCAAAGGAAAACACAACTTCTGCCACCTCATCAGGTTGACCTGCGAGCTTTAGGGGAATTTTTGCTTTGCGGATTTCTGCTTGCCAAAATGACTTTTGCCTCAGCAGTTGCAAGACGTTTTGCAACTGCGTAACCAATTCCCGCAGAGCCGCCTGTGACAACAGCAATTTTTCCGGTCAGTATTCCTGCCATGTAGTTCTCTCTTGTGCGTCTACATGATAGTATCTCTCCAGCCAAGACAACAAATCTTGTTCGACAACAGTTAGCTCAGTATGCTTTCCTAAAGCTTTAAGAATGTTGTCTGCTGCTCGGTCGATTTGCTCTACCTGGCGTAGTCTTCTAATGCGCTGCAAAATCTGCGGTAAGTTTTGCTGCACATCCGACGAATCTATTTTGTTTAAATTATTTGGCTTTACAGTCAAAGTGGCATCGTGAACGTCAACAATTACTGTTGAGTTTGTTGGCTTGAGTGCGATCGCCCAACAGCCGTTATACTGACTATCTTTACCTTGAAGTCTTGTTAAAATAAATACATCACCTACTTGGCAGTAGTCTTGAGCTAGCACTAAAGGTTTTGCTTGTAGCTGTTCGACAACTGCGCGCACAATTTGACCAGAGGGGACTTTGCCATGAGCTTTTTCTACGGCTTTGTTCCATGCTAGCCGCCATTGGTCGGGTTCTAAACTGGTTAAAGGTTTAACTTGCTCCAATTTAGTAGGCAGAATTTGAGCAGGAATCGTTCTCAAATTTCCCTGAGCATAATTCGGTGGCGAAATCGTTCTGATAGAAAGCAAGTTTTCTACTACTTTAGCGCCATTAATTAAATAATCGCTATGACGGCGAGTAAATCCAAACCTGTCTTGGCAATAAGCCTCAAATGTCTTATGTGTAGTCCGATATAGCCGTCGCTCTCGCAACTGGGCAAGTGCCTTACCCGCCTGATAGAACGCTTGCTCTACGCCTAATTCTAGCCGCTGGCGATCGCGTTGTTCCTCTGGGGTTAGTTGTTCTAAAATATCTATTTGAGACGCTTCTACAGCTATTAATGCACTGGCTCCCAATAAGGAGGATTCAGTAACTACAAGGTTATCGATCATAATAAGCCTATTGGAGTTGGTTAGTTCAGATTGCTTGCCCAATTTCCTCCAAAACTATTTAGGCAAGATTTGCCCTAGTACAGGGGTAATGAGCGCCTGCCTTTTGCGCGTAATTTCCGATTTAGCCACTGTCTAAGAGTGCTGTTGCCATAAGTTTGCAGAAGATTGATGCAATTAGTTTTCAATCTATTAGCAACCACTAACTGCACGCATCGAATAAATGTCACTTCCAACCATTACATTTGTCACGAAGAAAATGCCTGAAGCGATCGCTTTAGCAGTTAATCGTCCGCAATCGGATTTGGCGCTAACAAATGACTAAAAGTATTAGCAACAATCGCCGCCTGAGTGCGATCGCGTAAATTCAACCGAGTCAGAATATGCGAAATATGATTTCTGATCGTCCCTTCAGAAAGAAAAAGCGCAGCCGCAATTTCTTTATTACTTGCACCATCTGCAATCAAAAGCAAAACTTCTCTTTCCCTAGCCGTGAGTTCCTTAAGTCCTGGTGGTGGCTGTGTTTCTGGCGGGGATGTCTGCAAAGCGATCGCCTTTTCTACAATTCCTGGTCCAAACTGAGTGTAGCCTTGATGAATTGAGCGAATTGCCTTTGCTAGTTCCTCAACAGGCGTATCTTTTAGCAGGTATCCTTTTGCCCCAAACCTTAGAGCTTCGGCAACGTAGTGAGAATCATCAAAAGTAGTCAAGACTAATATTTTCGGATTGGGAAACTGCTGGCAGATTATTTGAGTCGCTTGTACTCCGTCCATCACAGGCATCCGAATGTCCATAACAATTACATCTGGCGCAAGAGATTTGGCGTGTAAAGCGGATAACTGGGCGATCGCCTTTTGTCCGTTATCCGCTTCGCCGACTACCTTTAAATCGGGTTTTGTCTCCAACAATGTTTTCAATCCTCGCCGGACGATCTCTTGGTCTTCTACCAGCAACACTCGGATCATGATGATTTTAACTGTTGGAGTTTAAATTTTGTAGTTGAGGGAAAGCAGCGACAATTCGGCAACCAGCACCAGGTGCGCTGCTCATTTCCAGCTTACCTCCTAAAGCCGCAGTGCGCTCTTGCATTCCTTGCAATCCATAGCCAATTCTGCTTTCATCTACGCGAAAACCCTTGCCATTATCTTCAAGTACAAGTGATAGCTCAGATTGGGTCGACTGGATGGAAATTTTTACTGCTGTTGCTTCTGCATACTTGCAGATATTAGTTAGCCCTTCTTGGACAATTCGATACAATGCTGTATTCATTACATGACATAATGGCTGGTATAAATTAATACAAAGCTCTGGTAAAATTCCCGTAGTGTGGTGAAATTTTTGACTAAGAGAGGCGATCGCTTTTTCTAACGTTTGACCTTGCAGAGGGTCGAATCTCATTTGGGCGACAGACTGACGTACTGCTTGCAGGGCATTAGTTCCGAGTTGTTTTGCTTCTAGGAGAATTGTATAAGCTTGGCTTGGGTCTTGCTGCCATAAGGTAATGGCAGTTTCCATTTGAATATTCAGCGCTACCAGTGAATGCCCCAATGAGTCGTGAATATCGCGGGCAATACGATTGCGTTCTTCTATAGTCGCCATTTCCTCTATGCGCTGGTTGAGAATTTGCTCTTGGTTTAGTGCTTGGCGCAATTCTGCTTCTGCCTGTTGCAAACGGCTATTTTGCGCTTGCAGTTGCGCTTGCAACCTTGTAAGTTTGAGATGATTTTCAACTCTAACTAAAACTTCCTCGACTTGAAACGGCTTGGTAATATAGTCAACTCCTCCAACTGCGAAGGCTTTGACTTTATCGAATACCTCATTGAGGGCGCTGATAAAAATTACCGGAATCTCGCAGGTTTGAGGATTAGCTTTTAAGCGCTGGCAAACTTCATAGCCGTTCATAACTGGCATAGTGATATCTAGCAAAATTAGATCGGGGGGTTGCGCCTGCACGCCCATCAATGCCGTAGAACCATTTGGCACGCTTCTAACTTCATATCCGCGATCGCTCAACATTGCCGATAAAAGGCGTAGGTTGTCCAGTGTATCGTCAACGATCAGGATGTCTCCTTTGAGGGACTGATTGTTATTCATGCCGTAAGTAAGTAGGAAGTAACAGCAATTAGAATCTAAGTTAAATATTTTCTGGGTTGATTGCAACTTTGACCAATTTGTATATATTTATAAAAAATTCTGTTGATAGCGAACTGAAAAAATTTTCTATTTTAAAGTGATAGTGTTCAAACTTCGCTGCTTTCCACACTCCTTGATGGCGATCGCATGGATTTATTTTCTCCATCTTTGCACGTTAAACGTCGAATCTACCTGATTGTTTTAGTTGTTCTAGCTTGTTTGGTAGCGCTGGTTTGGCAGCAGTTCCAGACCTCCCAGCCGTTAACAAGACCAAAGGTAGAGCAAGTAGAGGTGAAATGGGCGAACGAACCAATTCAACCAATTCCCCTAACAATTGATTTGGATCGAGATCAGGTTGCTTTGGGCAAGCAACTATTTGAGGATGTTCGCCTTTCTAAAAATAATCAAATTTCCTGCCTTAGTTGCCACAGCTATAGCACAGGAGGTACAGATCGCGCCATGCATGAGACTGGGGGCGAAAAATTTGGCGCTATAAATACTCTCAGCGTATTTAATTCAAGCTTCAATTTCCGGTTGAATTGGAGCGGTAAGTTTGAGCAGTTAGCCCAGCAGATTGATAGCTTGTTACAAAACCCTAAAGTGATGGGAAGTAATTGGCAAGATATCATCGTCAAACTGCGCTCCTCTAGTCAGTACAGGCAGGCTTTTGCTCGGATTTACCCAGACGGTTTAACTCCCTTTAACGTCAAGGATGCGATCGCTACTTTTGAGCAATCCCTTTACACGCCCAACTCTCGGTTCGACCAATTTTTACGAGGTAATGCCCAAGCACTGACAGCAGCAGAAAAAGAGGGCTACCGAATTTTCAAAGACTACGGGTGTGTTAGTTGTCACCAGGGGATCAATGTAGGTGGCAATATGTTTCAACGCTTTGGCGTAATGGGAGACTATTTGGCGAATCGAGGTCATGTTACCAAAGCTGACTTAGGACGCTTCAACGTCACCCACAACCCAGCAGATCGCTACGTATTTAGAGTTCCCAGCTTACGCAATGTTGCTTTGACTCCGCCTTACTTCCATGATGGCTCTGCTCAAAATTTAGAGCAGGCGATCGCTGTCATGGCAAAATATCAGCTTGGTCGCCCCCTGTCAAAGCAGCAAACTGACTTAATTACTCAATTTTTAGGCACTCTGACGGGAGAATATCAAGGAAAACCACTATGAAATTCTCTAACCTTAGCAAGATTCTCTCTATTCGCCGACATCATGAGACGAAAACAGTTAACACCAACTTATCTCATCTACGCGGCTACTTGATTCTGCCAGGGTTAGTGCTGCTATTTGTCTTTCTGTGGCTCAAATCTCAAACAATCGACCTCAATCAACATAATTATTACATCATCAACCTCCGACAAACTCAAGAATTGGATGCTCGGATTAATCAAAATGTTTTGCAGGCAAGGTATGGTCTGCTGTCACACTACGATCCAATTGTCAATGACATAAAAAAATTAAAAAATATCCAAACGGAACTTCAGCAGGCTCCTAGCTTTATCGATCGCACGAGGCGCGAACAGTTAGATCGGTTGCTACAGGCAAATATCAAAGTCTGGCAAGAAAAAGAACAATACATTCAGAAATTTCAGTCAGAAAATGCTATTTTACGTAACTCCTTAAGCTATTTTCCGATCGCCATCAAAGAGCTAGTCGAACAAGATACAACTCCCCCAGCCTTAGCAAACCGCTTGAATACACTGCTGCGCGATCTGCTGCTATTTAACCTCTCAACAGACGAAGAGTTAGTTGTACAGATCGACCGTGAAATCGAGCAAATTTTGGCATCCAGCACGCTTGCCAACAACGCCAACTTAAAGTTAGCGATCGCCCATGCTCAAATCATCCTCAACAGGCGCTCTCAGGTAGATCGATTAATCCAAAGCGCGATCGCACTACCTACTAGCACAAGTGGAGAAAACCTGACTCAGACTTATGATGGTTTCTACCAGCAAGCGCTCGACTCTACCAGTACCTATCGACTCTGGCTGTATCTGCTGTCTTTTGTTTTGCTTGTTAGCGTTGCTACTTGGATAATTCTCCGGCTCAAGACTTATGCGATCGCCACAGAGCAAGCGGAGGAAAAATATCGAAGTATTTTTGAGAACTCTGTAGCGGGAATTTTCCAGACAACTCCTGATGGACGCTATCTCAGCGCCAATCCTAAACTAGCAGCCATGTATGGCTACGATTCTAGCGAACAGCTAATCCAAAATTTGACAGATATCAATCGTCAGCTATACGTTTTGCCAGAGCAAAGGCTAGATTTTATCCATCTGCTGATGGCAAATGGTTCGGTGGCGGATTTTGAGTTTGAGGTTTACCGCCGAGATGGCACAAAGATTTGGATTTCCCAGAATGCTCGGTTAGTGCGCGATCGCGATCGCAAGTTGCTTTATTACGAAGGTACTGCTACGGACATTACAGTTCGTAAACTTGCCGAGGCAGCTTTGCAACAAGCAATGGTAGCAGCAGAAGTTGCCAACCGCGCCAAAAGTCAGTTTCTCTCTAATATGAGTCATGAAGTACGTACTCCTCTCAATGTGATTTTGGGCTTTACTCAGTTAATGACTCTGGGCGGTTCGCTTACCACACAGCAGCAGGAATATTTAGATACGATTAGTCGCAGTGGCGAACATCTCCTAGCATTAATCAACGATGTGTTAGAAATGTCCAAGATTGAGGCGGGGAGAACGACGCTAAATGAAAATAGCTTCGATGTTTACAATCTGCTCGATTCTTTGCAGACAATGTTACAGCTTAAAGCTGAGAGTAAAGGATTAGAGTTAATTTTCGAGCGAGCAAGCGACGTGCCTCAATACATTCGCACTGATGAAAGCAAGCTGCGCCAAGTTTTAGTGAATCTGTTAGGTAATGCAATTAAGTTTACACAAGTTGGCAGCGTCACACTGCACGTAAAAGTAGAAAGTTCGATCTCACCTCCTCGCCTGCTGTTTGCAGTTAAAGACACAGGGCTGGGTATTGCTATTACAGAACTAAAAAGCCTATTCGATCCTTTTATCCAAACAGAGACAGGGCGCAACTCTCAAGAAGGGACGGGACTTGGTTTGCCTATTAGTCAGAAATTTGTTGACTTAATGGGCGGAGAGATTACTGTTGCAAGTCAACTTGGGTTGGGATCGGTGTTTGAGTTTGAGATTCAAACTAGCACAGTAGTTGCTGATGAAGTCCAAACTACCGTCGAACCATTACAGCAAGTAGTCGGTTTGGAGGCTGGACAACCTAATTACCGCATTCTCATCGTAGAAGACAAGTTGGAAAATCGGCGGTTGATGGTTGAGCTACTAAGACCAGTTGGTTTTGACGTGCGAGAGGCAGTAAATGGGCAAGAAGCGATCGCCCTGTGGCAAAGCTGGTCGCCTCAGCTAATTTGGATGGATATGCGGATGCCAGTTATGGACGGTTTTGAGGCAACCAAACGCATTAAATCTGCTGGCAAGATTGCTCCTGTGGTGATTGCTTTAACTGGAAGCGCCTTTGAAGAAGAGCGCACAGTTGTATTGTCCCAGGGGTGTGACGACTACGTACGCAAGCCATTTCGAGCTAATGTCATATTTGAGAAAATGGCGGAACATTTGGGAGTCCGCTACCTGTACGATGCAAAACAATTGTGTAGCGTAGATGAAGACTCGCTGCATCAGCCTACCCTCAGAGGGGAAGAAGTGAAACAGGCATTAGCCCAGATGCCTATCGATTGGCTAGAACACTTGCATCAAGCAGCAATAAAGGTAAATGCAAAGCAGGTGCATCACTGGCTCGAGCAAATGCCAATCGCCAACGCTCCTTTAGCTAATGCCTTAACCGAATTAGTTGGTAACTTTTGTTTTGAGGAGATTGTTACCCTCACTCAGGCAGCATCACGTCAGCATTCTAACTAACGAGCGATGTTTCTCGATGAGTTATACCAGAACTTAGCGATCGATCTGACGGATGGTAGAAATGCTTGCACATTCATCCTGTGCGCGGCAAGTCTCACCAAGATAGTCTTGAATCTTCGCAGCTATTATGCTTTCGCCAATAAATTAGCTTCAAGCAGCGTCAAGATGCTTGCCCTTCATTTGTTTCTCGCTCCTCCCCATATCTTCAAGAATGGGGAGGAGCAAATACAGTTAATAACAACTGCTATGGACTATTGGGAATCAGCCTGCCGCAAGGATAAGTAGCTGTTTGCTCGGAGGCATTTTCAGCTACCGCTGCAGGGATTTCTTCTACGGGGCGATTTTTGGCGGCGAGATAGTCTGCTTGCAATTTTGCTAGCATATCCTCCCGCTTGTCGTACAAACGCTTCAATGGGCGCGGCTGACATTGTTGCATGACATAAGCAGTTAGTAGCGGTAGGGCGATCGTGCTATCTGTATAACAAACAATTGTACTGGGCAACTCTTCGGGGTCGATTTTGCCCCAACTTACAGCCTCCGATGGCGTTGCGCCAGAAAGTCCGCCAGTATCGGGACGCGCATCGGTAAATTGAATAAAGTAGTCGTGTCCTCTTTCTTCTAACCCCAACACTTCGTGCAACTGGGGCTGAGTTTGCAAAAGGAAGTTTTTTGGACTACCGCCGCCGATAATTACCGCCGCACTTTTGCCTTCTATATCAGCTATACCAGAATTTCGGGCGCTATAGGCGATCGCTGCTGTTTCATTTACATCTATTGAAGGATCGATAATCAATTTCGATCCCTCCAATGCCAAAGCCGCAACGTTCATCCCAATCGAGCTATCCCCAGGCGATGAAGTATAAATTGGCACTCCACACTCATAAGCTGTAGCTAATAAACAAGAATGCTTGACTCCAATTTGCTTTTCTACTTCCCTAACATACTTACCTAGCAAATGGTGAAATTCTGCCGTACCCATCCGCTTTTGAAACGGTTCTGCTTGTAAAATCTTGCGGATAAAAGCATCAGTTTCTAGCAACACATCGTAGCCAAACATAATGTCATAGATGCGGATTGTCCCTTCTTGGCGCAACTTGACATCATCAACAAAAGGATGCCCAGAATAAAGTTCAAACCCCAATCCATAATGCAAATCGTGATAGAGATTTGCGCCCGTACTAATCGCCCAATCAATAAAACCATTGCGGATTAGCGGTGCAAGTACGGAAACGCCAAAGCCAGCAGGTGTCATTGCACCAGACAAGCTAACGCCGACAGTAACGCCTGCTTGTAGTACATCCTTACTTAACAACTGGCAGATTTCCCGCAGCCGCGCTGAATTATATGCCGTAAAATAATTATCAATCAAATCCACCACGCTAATTTGTGCCTGCATGGGCGTGGGAGAGATTTTGTTGCTAGGCAATTTTGACATTTTTATCCTTTAAATAGACACGCCATCTAATTTAGCCATTTTCAGCGCTTTGTTTCACGGCATCTAGGTAACAATTATAAGAATCTTGGCTAAAGCAAACTAAAATTACTTCGGCAATGCTGTCATCGCTAGCTAAAAAGCGCCGAACTTCACTAACGGCAATTTTGGCGGCTCTTTCTACCGGAAATCTATACACGCCCGTACTAATAGCCGGAAATGCGACTGCTTTTATCTCATACTCTTGAGCTATTTCCAAACTCCGGCGATAGCAACTAGCCAATAACTCATCTTCATTGTAGTTCCCACCTTGCCAAACAGGACCAACTGTATGAATGACCCATTTTGCAGGCAAGTTATAGCCTCTAGTAATCTTCGCATCGCCAGTATCGCAGCCATTTAGCTTGCGACATTCTGCTAGTAATTCTGGTCCCGCAGCGCGATGAATCGCCCCATCCACACCGCCACCACCAAGCAAAGATTCATTAGCAGCATTAACGATCGCATCTACTTCTAACTTAGTGATATCGCCTTGCATCACCCTTATCATAAATTAACTCTCCGTTTTCCCGATCTTGGTTCATCCTTAAGTAATGGTGGCAATTGTTTAAGATTGATGCAAACTAATTTAAATAACGAATCAGATTTGACAGCGGAACAATACCAGCGCAAGATGCAAAGGCGCAAGGAAGTTCAACAAGAGCGCGTTGCTAAAGCGTCACTGGAAAAAGGTTTAATTATCGTTAACACGGGTAACGGTAAAGGCAAAACTACAGCAGCATTGGGAATGGTGCTAAGATCCCTAGGTCATGGTTATAAAGTTGCGATCGTGCAATTTATTAAAGGCGCATGGGAACCTGCGGAAAAAGCTGTATTTAGTCTATGGCAAGACCAGCTAGTATTTTATGCAATGGGTGAAGGCTTTACTTGGGAAACTCAAGATCGAGAGCGAGATATCGAAAAAGCGCAAGCAGCTTGGCAAACTGCTTTGACATTTATTGCTAACCCAGACTATAAATTAGTGCTGTTAGATGAAGTAAATGTTGCCCTCAAGCTTGGTTATTTGCAAGTTAACGATATTTTAGCAGGACTAGAACAAAAGCCTGCTGATACTCATGTCATTCTTACAGGTAGAGGCGCTCCAGCAGAGCTAATTGAACAAGCAGATTTAGTTACAGAAATGACTTTAATTAAGCATCCTTTCCGCGAACAAGGTGTAAAAGCACAACCAGGAATTGAGTTTTAGAAATAGCGGGGTGCGTTGCCTTGCAACACACCCTACTATTGCTGGTAGTTACTTTTGCAGGCTGCCAAGATTTGTCTGTCGCTTGAAGTTACAGTATTTATCTGGTGGTAGTTTTGCAGCGCTACTGAGTAGGGAGTAGAAACTGTACTATCGATATCGTCTCCCATTGGGCTAGCGTTAATTGCTGCTACTTGGTGGTTATTGCTCACACCAGATGGATCGGGATATGCTTCTGTTTCTGGTCCCTCAGCTAGCAACAATGCTAACTCTCCGGCTGTAATTGTCCCGTTGAAACAATTAAATTCGGAATGAGGTAGATAAAATGCTCCAATTACCTTACCTCTATTGACTTCCAATACTATATACTCTTGACCTACTTGCTGCGGTTGCGGCGATTGACCATATAAGTAAATACCATCTTTATCTGGTAATTTGCCTTTAATTGCATTATCAGACTGTTTAACCATGCTTTGACCCCGAATAGCAACTTTAACTTGGTGCAGTTGTGGTAGCTCTTTTGTCAAAGCTGGCTTAGTAGCGCCCGTAAAAATACTGAGAACTACAAATAAGCTAGTTACTGAGGCTGTACTGAAATGATGCCGTCCTAAAAAAAACTTAATAATGTGGTCAAGCATCATATCTACCTCTAATAGTTGGCTTTAATTTAAAAATATTTTGTGTTTGTCATATTTAAAGCATACCCAACTTGCTATGCTTTCTTATTACTTCAAAAGTGAGACTTTTATTTCCGTAATAATTAGTAACTTTGACGAAGTAGTTGATTTTACTGAGATTAAGCCTTGCCAGAAATTAGCACCATACAAAAAAGCACCTCCTCCAGCGAGGAGATGCATTATTAAATACACAAAGTCTTTAATTAGTATTGTGTATTGTAAAGTTTGTGTAGACTCTGTTTACAAACTAGCTAGCAATATATTCCTGCACGTTCTCGCGGCGGCGGCGCAAGTGTGCTAAGGCTTGATGCTCTAGTTGGCGCACTCTTTCCCGACTGAGGTTGAGCCGTTCGCCAACTTTGGCTAAAGATAGTTCGTTTCCATCTTGCAAACCAAAGCGCAGACTAAGAACTTCTCGCTGCTGCGGTGTCAGTTCTGCTAACAGAGTATCGATATCTTGACGTAAGGATTCTTGCGTCATGTAATGATCTGGAGATGGTCCTTCGTCTTCTAGCAAGTCTTGCAACTCGGTATCTTGGTTGTCTCCAACGCGGATATCTAGCGACACTGGCTGACGAGAAAGATTCAAATACTCGCGGATTTGAGCAGGTTCAAGCTCAAGAGCTTCGGCAATTTCCCCAGCATTGGGCGATCGCCCCAAGGTTTGCGCTAGCTCGCGCTGCACTTTCTTGATCTTATTGAGCTTCTCGGTAATATGGATGGGAAGCCTAATCGTGCGAGCTTGTTGAGCGATCGCACGGGTAATTGCTTGGCGAATCCACCAGTAAGCATACGTCGAGAACTTATAACCGCGCATGGGGTCAAACTTCTCTACGCCGCGCTCTAATCCCATAGTTCCTTCTTGGATCAAATCCAAAAATTCCATGTTGCGCTTCTGATACTTTTTCGCGATCGCCACAACTAAGCGCAGGTTCGCTTCGATCATTTTCTGCTTGGCTCTTTGTCCGCGCCGAATTACATCTTCAACTTCGGCTTCGGGCAATTCTACTTTTGCCGCCCATTGACTAAGCGTAGGTTCGCTGCCTAATTTCTTGGCTAGAGCCTCTTTAGCTTCAATCAGCGACATCATGTGCTGCACCTGCTTACCGTAAACAATCTCTTGTTCGCGGGTTAATAGCGGTACTCTACCAATCTCCCGCAGATAGGTACGAACCATATCAGCCGTGAACTTGGTCGGGGGTGTTTCAGTTTTGGTGTTAACAGTGGGCATTGGTGCGTCGTCAACTCCGTAGACAATTGGATTGCTGAATGGCTAAAGCTGGACGGGAACAGCGTTACTTATTTATATCTGGACATTAGCTAAATATTGCTTGACTTACATCCTACAGAAGGTGTAGAGACGCTATTTCTATAAGGTAAGTTTCCCGTCGGCTATGAAAATTTGCATCTACTAAGGATTCATTTGTTTGTAACTCAAGAAGTGAGTTGGAATAACTTGAAGTCGATATGACTTTAGTATAATACAGATTGAGCTATGCGAACAAGTTTTTGCAAAAGTATTTTTTCTAGGGTAAAGGTAGCTAGATTGCCTTTAACTTGGCGAATAAGAGGCGATCGCGCTACTCTTTATATGATCGCTCGAAAGCCTGGTAAATAGGTACTAGAAAGCAGCCGGATAACCGAACTTTTGGCTGCTAGATATTACGAATAAGGTGCGTTGACTTGCAACGCACCCTACTAAAAGCCTAAATCGGCTTTAGCAAGTTCGGCGGCAGCGAACAGTTCTTCGTCTGGCTTTTCTTCCCAGGCGGTATCGCCAATTTCTGAGTAGAATTTTTCATCGTAAGGACGAGTTCTAACTACAACAGGCATAGGGACAGCATGACCTAGAATTAAAGCTTGTTGCTTAGAGTCGAGTTTTGCCAGTACCGATCGCAAAGCTTGTCCGCCAGATACGCCTGTAAAAATTGCCTCAATATCTTTCTCGTCGTTGAGTAAAGCTGTAATCCGCGTGCCGATTTGGGACATGACTTCGTTATCGATTCCCGATGGGCGCTGATCTACTACCAGCAACGTCACAAAGTATTTACGCATTTCGCGGGCAATGATGCCGAAAATAGTTTGCCTAACAGTAGCAGGATCGAGGAAACGGTGTGCCTCTTCAATCGTAATTACTAACGGGTGGGGGCGATCGCTAGTTTTTTTCGTTTGCAAAAACTGCTCTGCTTTATGAACGTAATGCTGGTGAATGCGGCGGGAAATCAAATTAGTTGCCAGCATATATGACAGCATATTTGACTGCGAACCAAATTCTATGACTACGTGCTTGCCAGCCGTTAACGACTCCAATATTTGATTGATGTAATTATGCGGACAAGCAGAGCGCATATACTTGAGATCGTCCAAACGGCTGAGTTTGCGCTGCAATGCCATAATTGAAGACTTATTTCCCCGCTTTTCATCGCAAAATACTTGAATATCCTCATTACTCATACCCAATAACTGAGTAATCCAGGTCTTGCCAAACTCATTGCGGAGAATTAGGGCATTTTCTAAGCTAGCGTCGGATAAATTCAACTCACTCTTGACCAGCATGATATCTTCGACTTCAATTTGGTCGTAACTGAGGTAAAGTTCTTGAGCATCGCGTACGCCTCTACGCCTAGTAGAAGCTGGATCTAGCGTGTAAACTTGCACCTTACCTGGAAATAGCTGGCGCAAGCCTTTGACGGTACTAAATTGCTTGCCTTCCGATACTGCTTCCCAACCGTACTCAGAATGCATATCAAAAATTAAGTTCACCGCCGCTTGCTTGCGAATAATCCCCGACAGCAGCAACCTAGTTAAAAATGATTTCCCAGTACCCGACTTACCAAACACGCCGTTGCTGCGCTCGACAAAGCGGTCTAAATCGATGCAAATAGGGACATCCATATCTAGCGGCTGACCGATCGCAAAATTGCGCCTTGTGGGGTCATCTTCCCAACCAAACACCGCCCGAAAGTCTCGTTCGCTAGCATCGTAAACTTGGCTAAAGTGGCTGGGGATAGTTTTTACTGGTAGCAGTTCCATATTGCTGCTACTTTGCGGCTGAAACGAAGCTAAACCTGTTGAACCATTTTGCTGAGATTTACCATTAGTTGCAAACAATGGTTCTTCAACTTCAGGTGTAAACATCAACATCGGCGTGAGGTTAACAGTTCCATAAGTACCGCTACCTGCTAAGACTTCGCGCATAAAGTCGTCATTAGGAGCAGGCGGATTTGCCACAATCCGAGGGCTAGAAGTTCCTAAAGTAACATCAGTAAGCATACAGAAGAAGCGCGATCGCACGCCTTCTACGACCAGAAATTTGCCCACCCGCATATCTTCCACCAATACATCGGGGTGCAAGCGTACTTCTAATCCCTGACTGAGAGATCCTTGTGTAACTGAACCTAAAGGCTGTCCCAAATTCATGTATTAACTGCATATGCGGGTTATTGGCTTATCTTATAGCCAATAGCTACTAACCGTCAGCCTTTTGGTAAAAATAGTGGGGTGCGTTGCCAGGCAACACACCCTACAATTGTCTCAATCAATACTAATCGCCGTTGGCGCTGAACCTGTTGTCGTCGAGGAACCTGGTGTTAGTTTGCGAAATTGGCTGTATAAGCGATCGCGCCAGGCAAAAAATGGCTGATATGCTAAGTTATCTGCTAATCCTGGTATCCCTTTGCCTCTGACGCTAGCTGGTAGATTTAGATAAGGTCCATCAGGGAATTTAATGAGCATCGATAGTCCTGCTACTGATAAATCTGCTAGGGTAATGCGATCGCCTACTAAGTAAGGACTATCGGCTAGTAATAGGCACAATGCTTCTAAATCTTGCTGCAAATCGTTTTCGGCTGATTTGACTACATCGGGACTGTAACCGACACCAAAGCCTAAAATCTTGAGTATATCGTTGGGAACGACTTCAAATATGCCTTTAATTAGATCGGGTGTTGTTGTGGGTAGTAATGCTTTGCGGAAATTTTGATCTTGACTTAACGCGCCAAACAAAGCTTTACGGCTTTTAATCCCGATTGACTCATCTGCCCATTCTTCTATTAATAGACACATTCCTCGTTGTTTGGGGTCGGTAGGAATTAATGGGCGATCGGGATACTGTCTATCTAAGTATTTAGCAATTTCGGTTGAATCTGCAACTATATTACTGCCATCTTTGATTACTGGTACTTTCCGCTGCCCTGTCATCCGAAACAAGTCTACTTGCCCAATTCCTGGCGTTACTTCTATTTTGCGGTAATCTAAGCCCTTATAATCTAGAATTAAACGGACTTTTTCCGAATACTGGGACAATTCAAACTGGTACAGTTCAATCATTTCTCTCTCCTCACTATCAAAAGTTGACCAATGTAAATTGCTGGTTTGCAAAAGCGTATTTTTATTTTTACTACATTTATAATTTATTAGTTTTTTTCTTTATTGTTTAATAACAAACACTCCCTCAGACATAGCTTGAGGGAGTGTGAATAACTATATAATTCATCAAACTTTTGCTTACGCAGTCCGACGTGTGAGCAAGCCCCAGATGAATAGAAGGACAATCGCGCCAAGCACTGCAAAAATAACGCTAGGTAATGTTAAAGCACCTACTGAAGCTGCTGCTGCACCGCCACTGTACGGGAATAGCAAACCTCCTAACCAACCACCAACTAATGCACCGAGAATACCTAAAATCATTGTTGCTAGAATGCCACCGCCTTGGTGTCCTGGATAGATAGCTTTAGCGATCGCTCCAGCAATTAAACCCAATACAACCCACGCTAATAAACCCCACATATTTTTTCTCCCTCTTTTTCGTTTTCGCTAATCTTATTTCGTTATGTATAAGCTATCACTTAGACTTGAGTATTTCCCTCTACCGCAAGTAATAACCTCAAGGCAGAGAAACTCCCTTAATATTTATTAGCTAACTTAGCGATTTATTTTGATAAAGATACTATTAAATATTTGGTTTTCAAAAATTATTGAACGAGCAATTAACTTTGCTTAACCTGAGATTATTTCTACTTCTAATGACGTATAAAAATCTAATTTTGGCGATCGCTCTGAGTATTTACCGTACAAATGCTTGTATTTGTGCTGACTGCAAGTAAGCTTGTAGCTAGTGCGAGTAGCGATCGCCAGAAAAACCCGCATAAGCGATCGCATCGCTGCTAAATATATCTATCTCTAGCTAGATGTTGGCGATCGTTTGTGAAAAATGTTTGTATATTTATCCGTAAATGTTGTAAAAATTAACAAGTCCTGGAAATAAGAGGAAAGCAACAGTGAGCGCAAAACAAAATCGCGATAATTTGCTCAAAAAGGCAGCTTGTATAATTGGCGTAGCTGGAGCCAGTATTATAATTGGTTTTCCCCTACAGGCACAGCAGTCAGGGGGCGGAGGAGCGCTAAATCCTAGTCCGAGTATTTTCAACGAACCTCCTTATAACCGCAGAGGCACAGGCGCTACAACGCCAACACCAGATACTACTAGCCCTTCAACAACGCCTCCAGCAACAACACCAGATACTACTAGCCCTTCAACAACGCCTCCAGCAACAACACCAGATACTACTACTCCTACTCCTGATGCTACTACGCCGCCTCCTGCTGGCGGTGCATCAAGTGGAAGTGGAACAGAAAACGTAGTAGCTTTAGCTGCTGCTAATGGTTCGTTTAAGACGCTAACAGCAGCCTTAAAAGCTGCTGACTTGACTACAACTTTAGAAGGAACAGGACCATTTACAGTTTTTGCACCTACAGATGCAGCTTTCGCGGCTTTACCTCAAGAAGCCTTGCAAGAACTGCTCAAGCCAGAAAATAAAGCTTTACTGGCTAAAATTTTGACTTATCACGTAGTTCCTGGCAATGTTGCATCTACCGATCTCAAGTCAGGAACAGTCAAAACAGTTGAAGGCGGTGCAATTAACGTTAAAGTCGATCCGGCTACTGGTGTAACGGTGAACGAAGCGAAAGTAGTTCAGCCTGATATCAAAGCTAGCAACGGCGTAATTCACGTAATCGACAAGGTGATCTTGCCACCAGACATTTAACAGTGACCAGTGACCAGTGACCAGTAACCAGTTATTACTTCACTCTTTGTTGGGTTTAAGTCCCCCACCAAACGCCTGGTCACTGATAACGGCTTTAAGTAAGGCTCATTCAAATTGAATTTTGAATGAGTTTTTTATTTACAGTTAGTTTGCCAATCTTGTTTGAGAATTGAGTAAATTTTCACATCGTAGAAACTGCCTTTGGCAAGGAGATCTTGGCGCAATATACCTTCAAATTGCATTCCTACTTTTTCCATTACTCTTGCTGAGGCTGTGTTAGCAATGACACATTTAGCTTCAATGCGATTGAGCTTCATCAGGCAAAAACCGAAGCCAAAAAGCAATCGTACAGCTTCAGGCATATATCCTTGACCCCAATATTTACTAGATAGCGCGTAGCCAATTTCTGCACGCCTAGCTGTAGCAATCCAATTTGTAAAGCCACAAGTACCGATAACTTTGTTGTCTGCTTTGCAAACAATTCCCCAGGCAGCTAATTGATGGTTGCGATATTGGGCGATGACTGATTCAATAAATTGTTTGCTCTGGTTAATTGATTGATGTGCTGACCATGTAGCATACTGAGAAACTTGAGGATCGGCAGCGTACTCAAAAATATCGACAGCATCATTTAAGTTAAGGCTGCGTAGTAAAAGACGTTGAGTTTCTAATACTGGTAAGTTATTCATCAAATATGTAATTTTGTTAGCCAATCTCTATATCAACTTTAAGATCGAATAACGCTATTGTTATGTTTGGGCTAAATTAGATGAAGCTAAGTCTGTGCGCGATCGCCAAAAATGAGGAAGCTACTCTACCCAAATGCCTCAGCAGCGTTCGAGGTGTAGTAGATGAAATAGTTTTGCTCGATACAGGTTCGAGCGATCGCACAATAGAAGTTGCTCAAAATTTTGGTGCAAGGGTATATACCTACCAGTGGTGCAATGATTTTTCAGCGGCGCGAAATGAAGCTTTAAAGTACGTGCAAGGCGATTGGGTTTTGGTATTAGACGCTGATGAGGTGCTAGTACCCGAAATTGTCCCTAGTCTCAAGCAAGCAATAAATAGCGATTTTTATTTGGTAATTAACTTACTACGCCTTGAAGTTGGCGCTGCACAATCTCCTTATTCTTTAGTTTCTCGGTTATTTCGCCGTCACCCTCATATATATTTTTCCCGTCCCTATCACGCGCTAATCGATGATAGTGTGGGACTAATTTTAGATCGAGAACCTTATTGGCAAATAGGTAACTTACCAGAAGTAGCGATTTTGCATGAAGGCTATCAAAAAAATGCGATCGCTTCCCAAAACAAGTTTGCCAAAGCCAGAAGCGCAATGGAAGGCTTTTTAGCGCATCATCCTGACGATCCTTATGTTTGCAGCAAGTTAGGCGCTTTATATGTAGAATCTGACTTAACTACACAAGGTATAGAGTTGTTAGAACGTGGACTTCGCTCTACATCAGTCAGCGCCGATATTTTGTACGAGTTGCACTATCACTTAGGTATTGCTTACAATCGCTTGCAACAAACGCAAAAAGCTATATTTCATTACCAAGCTGCGATCGATCTTGATGTCTATCCAATGCTCAAACTTGGTGCATACAATAATTTAGGTTCTTTAAAACGTGCAAGTGGAGACGTGATTGGCGCAAAAACCGATTATGAAATGGCTCTTGCTATCGATCCTAACTTTGCTATGGGTTATTTCAACTTAGGAATAACTTGGAAAGCTTTAGGCAAACTAAATGAAGCGATCGCAGCTTACAACAAAGCGATCGTTATTAATCCTGATTATGCAGAAGCTTATCAAAATTTGGGAGTAGTGTTGCTTAAAGGTGGATTGGTGACAGAGAGTTTAGCAGCGTTTAAACAAGCGATCGCACTGCACGCACAACACAATCCTATAGCAGCCCAGCAACTTCGCCAAGGACTGATAGACATGGGTTTTTCTGTATAGTTTGATTGCTCAAGCAACAATAGTTACCTTACCAGTATCTAGATCGTAACGACCGCCAACAATTTTTAGCTGGTTTTGCTCCAGCAATCGAGTTAGGGTTGGCGATGTTTTTAACAGTTCAACTTGATATTGAACGTTGGCGACAACTGCATTTTCAACTGCATCGCCAGATTTATCTTTGACTCTAGCAACAGCAGGCTGAATATCTGCAACAAAAGAGCCAATTTTGCCAGATAGTGATTTACCCGTTACTGCGGCTGTCACCGCGCCACATCTTTCATGACCTAGCACGACAATTAACTGCGAACCCAATATGTCTGTAGAGTATTCCAAACTACCCACAACTCGATCGCTAGCAACATTACCAGCAATTCGCACTACAAATAAATCTCCTAAACCTTGGTCAAAAATAATTTCTGCAGCGACACGCGAATCAGCGCAAGTAAGCAGCGACGCAAATGGGTATTGATTATTAGCAGTTTCTTCCAAGCGCAAGCGAGATTGATGGGGACTTTGGCGTTTTTGCTGCACGAACCGTTGATTTCCAGCTAATAGCCGCTCTAAAGCTGCGTCAGGACTAACAAATTGCATCTCTTGCGCCGCTACCTCAGACGACAGAAATAGACTGCTAGCGGTGGCGACAATACTGCATCCAGCTACTTTGACAAAAGTACGACGAGCGATCGCCCGATTAGTCCAACCCATTCGCTCTTTTACCATTAACAACAGGCGCAACACATATCTATATCAAGCCTGAGTAGTAATCATTGCACAATCTGGTATTTAGATGTTCATCCCCCTTGTAATGCGCGAATTAAAAATTACGAATTACGAATTACGAATTACGAATTATTAAAATTCCCCTCTTAAAGTAAGCTAGAAAAAGTATTATTTGATTAAATGTGGTTTTACGGTGCAAAATTCCTCTCCAGCCAACCTTACAATTGCTAAACTCCTAGAAGTTGATGCCGATCTAGCCGCACAAGAAGTTGAACTAAGCACTCAACTTCAATCGCTTCAAGAGAAACGTCACAGCCTCAAAACTGTGATTGCTATGTTTGCTCCTGGAGATACCGCTACTAAACCAGTTGAGCCAAAACAGCTAGAATCTTCTCCTGCACCAGTGGAATCACCACAGATTGAAGATAAGCCAGAAACAACTGTTGGAGAAACAGAATTAGACGAGCCAGCGATAAATACTACTAAGGCTCCAGCAACCCCTCAGAAACAGCAAAACAAGAATTCGTCTTCTGCTAGCAGCAAGCAAGCGAAGAAACCTACAGCCACCAAAAAGTCAAGTAAAGAGCCAGAAACTTGGCATTATTATCTGCAAGATGAGTTTAGCAATGCTACTTTAGCGCAAGCCGTATCTGAAGTTATGCAACAGCAAGAAGATCGGGTACTAGATATTGCCACAATTTTAAAAGCCATCTTTGTCGATGAAATTCCTAAAGCAGTACGCAGCACAGCACGAGAGCGTGTTTCTAACGTTCTCTCAGTTGGTGCTAAACAAGGAAAATGGTATCGAGGACAATTAGGTAAGTACAGTATGTCAAAAGCTGCACTTAAGAACACTTAACTCAGCGATCGCTCGTTGCCAATATGCGCTAATCGATTTCCTCAAAACTGCAACAAAATAAGTAGCTGAATAAATCTTATGCATTCGGCGGTACTTCCAGAGCGATCGCCCCTAATGCACCTTTACGAAAATCTGTCAACAACTGTCTTGCAGTACGTTCTACGTCTCCTTTATGGCGTTTTTCGGCTAAAGCGTGCAGGTAATCTTCGGCTGTCATAGTTACAGCATCGAGTTCGTAGCGAGTATATAGCGGGTTATGAGGCAAAAAATCTGCGGCAGTTTCGCCTAATTGTTGTAAGAGATTGATAAGGGCGATCGCAACTCTTTGATTATCATAAGCAGCATCGCCAATATCATCGCAAATAGCTAATTTAAACGCAGCCAGTTGATTATTTAACTTAATGGGAATAATCCCTGGAGCATCTAATAGTTCCAATTGCTCGGAAATTCTTACCCACCGCAACTGACGAGTTACACCAGCACGCGCCGCACTTTCTACTACGCGCCGATTTAACAAACGATTGATCAAAGCCGACTTGCCCACATTCGGAAACCCAATTACCACCGCCCGAACGGGACGAGGTAACATTCCACGACTAACACGCCGTTGATTGAGTTCTACACCAGTTTGCTGCGCTGCCTTGGCTACAGCAGCTACACCTTTACCTGCTTGAGCATTAGTAAAATAAGGCTGTTCCCCCTGCTGTCTAAACCATCTTTCCCAAGCTTGCTGTGCTTGTGGCAAGATAGCATCTACACGGTTTAGTACCAACACCCGCGCCTTATTACCCAACCATTCTTGGACTTGGGGATGATGAGTCGCCAGAGGAATGCGCGTGTCGCGTACCTCTAAAACTACATCCACAAGCTTTAGCTGCTCTTTAAGCGCCTTTTCTGCCTTAGCGATGTGACCTGGATACCACTGGATGGGGGGAGTTGTCATGAGGGAGGAAGGGGAGACTTTTACAGTGACCAGTGACCAGTAACCAGTGACCAGTTAAGAACCAGTAGCTAGTTACTGTTAATTGTTTGGAAGATTAACTATCTCATCATCATCCGTTATTGGTTATCAGCTACTTAGACTAGAGTATTTTTCTCTTTCTCTTTCACCTGGTCACTGATTTCTAGGGAACAATAAGGACTGGACAAGGGGAAAGGTTAATAACTCGGTTGGTAACGCTTTCTGATGCGCCTTCTTCGGTTAACCCTAAGCCTCGACAGCCCATGATAATTAAATTTGCACCTATTTCATCGGCTACATCGCAGATTGTAAAAGCAGGTTTGCCTTCTCTTTCGATTACTTCAGCTTGGATTCCTTGCTGATTAAATAAAGATTGGGCAGTTTGGAGTAACTTGGCAACGGCTTCTGGAGATGCCATTACCTCTGCACTTGGCGGTTCTTCAGTCGATGGCGATTCTAATACTGATAGCAGAATTAACCGACTGTTGTACTGGTTGACAACGTTGGCAACTACTTCAACCGCTTCTCTTGCTTCTCGGCTTTGGTCGATGGGAAACAAAATAGTCTTAAACATTAACAGACACCTACGATACCTAGCTCCGGTAGAATTGTGGACGGCGCTAAACAGTTGACAAAACTAAAAACGCAATCAGGAGGTTAACGCTGTGTCCAAAAAAACTTTAGCAAATTTATCATCATCAGACTTATCAGGCAAACGTGCCTTAGTACGAGTAGATTTTAATGTGCCTTTGGATGACCAAGGCAACATCACCGATGATACTCGGATTCGGTTTGCTTTACCTACTATTCAAGATTTAACCAAAAAAGGCGCTAAGGTAATTTTAGCTAGCCATTTTGGTCGTCCCAAGGGTGTAGATGATAAGTTGCGCCTTACTCCAGTTGCCAAGCGCTTATCGGAATTACTCGGTCAAGATGTAATTAAGTGCGATGACTGTATTGGCGATGAAGTCGCAGCCAAAGTATCAACCATGCAAAATGGTCAGGTACTTATGCTAGAAAATGTCCGCTTCCACCCAGAAGAGGAAAAAAATGACCCCGAATTTGCCAAACAGCTAGCTGCAAATGCCGATTTGTACGTTAATGACGCATTTGGTACAGCACACCGCGCTCATGCTTCCACTGAGGGCGTAACTCACTACCTCAGCCCTTCGGTTGCTGGCTACTTGATTGACAAAGAATTGCAATATTTGCAAAGTGCGATTGATAATCCTCAGCGTCCTTTAGCGGCAATTATTGGCGGCTCAAAGGTTTCTAGCAAAATTGGCGTAATTGAGACTCTGCTCGATAAATGTGACAAGCTGCTGCTAGGCGGTGGCATGATTTTCACGTTCTATAAAGCTCGTGGTATCAATGTCGGTAAGTCTTTGGTAGAAGAGGACAAGCTAGAATTGGCTAAGTCTTTGGAAGCCAAGGCAAAAGAGCGCGGCGTTGCCTTTTTGCTGCCTACTGATGTAGTTGTTGCTGATAAGTTTGCGGCTGATGCTAATGCTCAAACTGTAAGTATCGACAATATCCCCGATGATGGCATGGGTTTAGATATTGGTCCTGATTCTGTGAAAACTTTCCAAGACGCGCTAGCTGATTGCAAAAGCGTGATTTGGAACGGTCCTATGGGTGTATTTGAGTTTGATAAGTTCGCTAAAGGAACTGAAGCAATCGCTTACTCTCTAGCTGAATTAACCAAAAAGGATGCTACTACTATCATCGGCGGCGGTGACTCTGTTGCTGCTGTGGAAAAGGTCGGACTTGCTGACCAAATGAGCCATATTTCTACTGGCGGCGGCGCTAGCTTGGAATTGCTTGAAGGCAAGGAACTTCCTGGTATTGCTGCATTAGATGATGCATAAGCAAATTTAGTCTAGTTAAGCGGTTGCAGTTCTACTTGCGAACTGTAACCGCTTATTTTTGCCAATATACGCTCAAAGGTAGAAGGCTTGAGTAGCGATCGCCCCTTACGATGCTTGTCAGTCTTGAATTTAATGCCTGTGCTTTAGGTGCATATCTGCATTGATTTCACCCAAAAATAAGGAGTAAGTTTATATGCAGCCGATTTTTTCAATGTTAACCAATGCTTTTCGGCAAGTTTTAGTAATTTTGCTGATTGGCTTTATTAGTCTATCAAGTTTATTTGTTGTCAGCACTCAAGCTAGTTTCGCCGCAACTCCCAATCAGAAGCTAATCCAGCAGGAGAATTTAGATAAACAAAGTCAATCTGCAAGCGATCGCGAACAAGCTTATGAGGAGCAAATCAAGGCTGCTGAAGACCCAGATAAAGTTTTTAGCGAAAATTTGAAGGAATACAGAAAAGAAAATCCTGGTGAAAATGTCTTAGAAAAAGCTGCAGAAGGTGCAGAAAAAATAGTTGAGAAGGTTACTGGTAAATAGTAAATAATGTCTAATTCATAATTTAATTGCTAAAACTCCTGCTAATTAAATTATGAATTACGAATTACGAATTACGAATTATTTATGCTTCCCTTTGACTATTCTTTAGATTTTAAAAATATTGATTTTCGTACTTCTCCTGAGCTATATCGAGTCGGTAAAGGCGAACAAGGCGTACTTTTAGTAGAACCTTATAAATCAGAAATTCTCCCCTATTGGCGCTTTAAAAATCCAGAAATTGCTAAACAATCTAGCGAACAAATATATAAAATGTTCCTAGATTATCTCGATCGCGATGATTTTATTGGTGCAGATATGGCACGAAAGTTTCTGCAAATGGGTTATACGCGATCGCGCAGATATGCAAATCATAAAAGTGGCAATAAATTCAAGCAAAATCCCCAAAAGGAACCAACTAAAGAAGCTTTAATGGCAGCGAGACAAAATGTCTTACCCTATGAAGTAGATCCAATTAAAGCTGAATCTGCAGCAATTTTTAAAGCAAAATGGATAGAAGCAAAGACAAATAGTCAATATCTCCAACTACTAGCTAAACATAAACTAATGTACGAAAAAGAGTAGTTATAATAAAACTAAGGTTTTTGAAATAAATTTTGTGAGTTTAAATTGGAGATTGTTAGTTCATCCTAGTAGCGGGTTATTAGTTGTATTGCTATCGACGATTGTTGCAGTCTATGGCTGGCGTTACCGTAATGCTCGATTAGGGAAAAGCGGTAAAGATGTAATAGAAACTTTCAACATCCAAAAAGTTCACAAACGCTTAGGCATTACACTACTATCATTAACTGTAATCGTCTGGTTGGTAGAACTGGCGATTAACTTTAAAATGGTTAACAATGCTACTCATTCTCTCGGAGCGATCGCTTTAGTTGTATTATTAGCTACTAGCGCCACTATTATCCTAAAATTCCGTCGCCGCCGCTGGGCTAGTCCCGTTCACCTCACTTTGAACGGTATCATTCTTGTAATAATAACAGTACAGTTATTATCAGGAATAAAAATACTAAACTATCTATTCTAGATTGATGAGTAAATAGTCTTAATTTACCGTTCTGATTTAAGTGTTTATCTCAGGATAACATATCATTTTTCTACCTTAACAAAGATGTCAACGAATAAACCAATCTTGGGTAGTAAAAATGATTCTGATAAGAGCGATTAACTCAAGAATTTATATGTCATCAAATATAAATATATAGAAAAGATTGGCGTAACCGAAAAGTAGGATAAAGAGCTTAAAAAAAATACAAAATCGCGTGCGATCGCCCTCTAAACTAAGATATGCACCGAACAGTGGCTTTTTCTTTAATTTACGCAGCGAACGTATTTTGTATAAAAAATTGCTTATTGCTATAAAAAAACACTCTCAACCCTAAGTATTTGGCATAGATCGACAGTAAAGCGATCGCTAAGGAAAAGGAGATTTTTCACTACATTTGATATATACGAACTATCATATAAATAGATAATTTGTAAACACATCATGTTTATCCTAAAAATCTTATCTTAAAAAGCTCTGAAAGAGCGAGATATCCAGAAGCATGATTTGGATAGGAAAATAACTATCCTTAATTGCAAAGATTATACGTGGCACTTGACAGCGTCAGGGACACGTCGCGCATTACATACCCTCAAGCCAAACTTTTCTTACTTATTGTCGGCTCCGATAGGAGAACGCATAGGCATCGCATTTGAGAAAATAATCTTGAAGCTACATCAACATGACCTACTCTCAAGCCAATGTGACAACGCCTGACTTTCGAGTTTTATTTGAGTCAGCCCCAAACTTGTATATAGTCTTAACGCCCGACTTGACAATCGCAGCAGCTAGCGATGCCTACTTGCGGGCTACGCAGACAAAACGGGAGGAAATTATCGGGCGCTATGTCTTTGATGTTTTTCCAGACAATCCTGAAGAAATCAGTGCTACAGGGGTTTATAATTGGCGAAATTCGCTAGAACTCGTGTTAAAGCATCGGGTTGCGCATACTATGGCGGTGCAGAAGTACGACGTTCGTCGCCCAGAATCAGCAGGAGGCGGATTTGAAGAAAAGTATTGGAGTCCAATCAATTCACCAGTTTTTGGAGCAAATGGCGAGATTACCCATATCATCCATCGAACTGAGGACGTAACCGAGTTTGTCAAGCTTAAACAACAGGGAAATAAGCAGCTTGAAATAGAGCAAGAGCTACAAGAGACAATCAAGCAGATGGGAACTGAAATCTATTTGCGATCGCAAGAGTTGCAAAAAGTAAACAGACAGCTACGCTTGGCTAACGAGGCTTTAGCGGAATTAGACCGCGCCAAAACTGTATTCTTCAACAACATCAGTCACGAGTTTCGCACGCCCTTGTCGCTGATGCTCGGTCCCCTTGAAGATATTTTATCCAATTCAAGTTCGCTAAACGTTTCAGAACGCGGACAATTGGAGATGGTACACCGCAATAGCCTCCGCTTACTCAAACTGGTAAATACCTTGCTAGACTTTGCCCGCATTGAGGCAGGCAGAATGCAGGCTGTCTACAAACAGGTAGATTTAGCAAGTTTCACAGCAGAACTAGCAAGTGTATTTCGTTCGGCAATAGAAAGAGCAGGATTGAGTTTTCAAGTTGATTGCCCGCCACTTGACAAGCCAATTTTTATCGACAGCGAAATGTGGGAAAAAATTGTTTTGAACCTGCTGTCAAATGCCCTAAAATTTACTTTCACTGGAGAAATTGCTGTCAAATTGCAAGCAGTAGGCGATGGCGTTGAGCTAACGGTGCGCGATACTGGTACAGGTATTCCAGCCCCAGAGTTACCCCATATATTTGAACGCTTCCACCGCATCCAGGGGGCGCGATCGCGCACTCACGAAGGTTCGGGGATTGGTTTGGCGTTAGTACAAGAATTAGTCAAGTTACACGGCGGTACAGTGCGCGTGTCGAGCGTAGTAGGAGAAGGAACGACTTTCACTGTAGTAATTCCCACTGGATCTGCCCATTTGCGATCGCAACCTATGTTAGCACCTGATAACCTCCAACCACCTGTTACTAAGGCTGCCGATTATGTAGGGGAAGCATGGCGCTGGCAGCCAGCAAATGGTTGGGACAACGTTGTCGGCACAGAAGAAACTTACAAATACCATCTAGGCGTGCATTCCTCTAGCGCTCGCATTCTGCTAGTAGACGATAACGCAGATATGCGCGGTTATGTCAAGCGTTTACTTAGCCCTGCTTATGAAGTAGAGGCGGTAGCTGATGGAGAAGCAGCACTTATTGCCGTACGCGAACGGATGCCAGATTTGGTACTAACAGACGTGATGATGCCCAAGTTAAATGGGTTCGAGCTACTGCAAGCTTTACGTAACGATCCAGATACTAAAGAACTGCCAATTATTCTGCTATCTGCGCGTGCAGGAGAAGAATCCCGCATTGAAGGACTTGAAGCTGGAGCAGACGACTACTTAATTAAACCTTTTTCTGCGCGTGAATTGCTAGCTCGCGTCCGCGCCAATTTAGAGATGAGCCACGTGCGCCAAGAAGCATCAAAACGGATAGAAGTTGAGCGTGCCTTCTTGGCAGCAGTCTTGCAGCAGATGCCTGCGGCGGTAATGATTGCCGAAGCTCCTTCAGGGCGGCTGCTCCTCAGCAACGAGCAGGTAGAAAAGATTTTGCGCCATCCTGTTTTGTCAACTGCTAATTTTGAGGGATACGACCAGTACAAAGGTTTTTACCCAGATGGGCAACCTTACAAACTCAACGATTTGCCCTTGGTACGGGCGGCGATTAAAGGCGAGGTAGTTGTAGGTGAGGAGATTGAATATCAATGCGGTGATGGCGTTCGGCGCACTATGCACGCTAACGCCGCGCCAATTTGCGATCGCTCAGGAAAAATAATTGCTGGAGTGCTAACATTTGCAGATATTACAGAGCGCAAACAAGCCGAAAAAGCGCTCCAGCACCTTAATACCAACTTAGAAAACTTAGTAAGCGAGCGCACTGCTCAATTACAACAGGCTTTAGACTTTGAAGCAACGCTCAAACGCCTTGTCGATAAAGTCAAGGGTAGCCTTGACGAACATCAAATTATTCAAACTGCCGTACAAGAACTAGCCCTCGTACTTGACATCATCTGTTGCGATGCGGCGATGTACGACCTTGAGGCTAGAACTTCAACTATTTGCTATTCATACACAGTTTCTAGCAAAATTGACACGCCAACAACGCCCTCCTCTATAGGGTGCGTCGTGCAAATGGATGACTTGCCTGAGTTTTATCGCCAACTGTTGCAAGGTGAGTATTTTCAATATTGTCACCTAACTTGCGATCCAATCCGCAGCCAGATGGCAGTGCTATCTTGTCCGATTGTTGACGATCGCACAGTGCTAGGAGATTTATGGCTGTTCAATCGCAAAAACTATGCTTTTGACGAATTGGAAATTAGATTAGTGCAGCAAGTAGCCAATCAATGCGCGATCGCAATTCGCCAAGCTCGATTGTACGCTACTGCTACAGCCCAAGTTGAGGAACTAGAAAAACTCAATGCTCTTAAAGACGACTTTTTGAGTACCGTTTCTCACGAATTGCGGACTCCGATTACAAATATGAAAATGGCGATCCAAATGCTCAAAATGTCTCCTAATCCTGAAAAGCAATCGCGCTACTTAGAGATTTTGCAAGCAGAATGCGATCGTGAAAGCCAACTTATTAACGAACTACTAGATTTACAACGGCTAGAAGCTGGCTCTTATTCGCTCTTTCTTAACGACGCGATCGATCTAGAAAAAATGGTAGCCGAGCTAATTGAGCCGTTTCGCGTCCGCACTGGGGAACGCCAGCAAACTTTACAACTAAATCTTCCCCCCATGCCCCTAATAATTTCCGATCGCGCCAGCTTGGAGAGGATATTAGCAGAACTACTGAATAATGCCTGCAAATACACTCCACGAGGTGGGGAAATTGTCTTGAGCATTTGCTACCAAGCTAGCGAAGCCGCAACTTTATTTACGGTCAGTAATTCAGTAGAAATCCCTGAAAATCAGTTGGCACATATTTTCGATAAATTCTATCGCGTTCCCAACGCCGACCCCTGGAAACAAGGAGGTACTGGGTTAGGATTAGCCCTGATCCAAAAGCTAATTGAGCAACTACAAGGTACGATCGAAGTTGAAAACGCTCAAGGATGGACTACTTTTTCCGTCCTGCTACCCAACCAACTACCTAAATGCGATCGCCTGTAAAATCGCCTAAGCTTAGATTTTATTATCCCCAATATGTCCTTTTTGCGGTCTGCTCGGATTAACAAAAATGTCACTACCCGTAATGTAGGTAAAAACTACCAGTCATTATTTATCATGCTGGGCATAAGTTTAGCAATGTTTGGTGGGATTGGTAGCCGCCTTGCTTACCTGCAAATAATGGAAGGGACGCGCTATCGCCAGCAAGCGGAAAGCAACCGGATTCGGACTTTACCCAAACAACCAGAACGCGGTAACATCTTCGACCGTCACGGCAAAATCTTAGCTAGCAGCCGTCTATCTCATGCCGTGTACGTATGGCCAATGGCTCCCAAAAACGTAGAATGGACAGCGACAAGAAAACGCCTAGCTCAAATTCTGCATACACCCGAAGCAGAAATTCAAAAGCGTTTAGATAAAGCAGGTTACAACTCGCCTACATTAGTGAGAGTAGCGCGGGATCTCAATCAAGCCCAAATTACCGCCCTTGCAGAATATCACAACCAACTAAAAGACGTTGAAGTATATATTGAAGCTGTAAGAGAGTATCCCAATCGGCAAATAGCCGCCCACGTCCTCGGTTATACCGGAGAAATGAGCGACAAAGAATTAGCCAAAAAGCGCAAGCAAGGCTATCGTTTGGGCGATATAGTCGGACAAATGGGAGTAGAATCCGCCTTTGAGCAAAAGCTAAGAGGAGAATGGGGCGGTCAGCAAGTAGAAGTAGATGGCAAAGGGCGAATTATTCGCATAGTCGGACGAAAACAGGCAAAAACAGGGCAAGATGTCCATTTAACCTTAGACTTAAACGTACAAAAAGCAGCAGAAAAAGCATTAGGAAATCGTCAAGGAGCGATCGTTGCTTTAGATCCGCGTAACGGCGCAGTTCTAGCAATGGTTAGCCGCCCAGATTTCGACCCTAACATCTTTACCAAACGCATCACCTCCAGCCAGTGGAAAAGCTTGCAAAGCAAAGACCATCCTTTCGTCAACCGCGCCTTAAGGGGTTTTCCGCCAGCTAGTACGTACAAAATTATTACCACAACAGCAGGGATCGAATCAGGCAAATTTGCTCCCAATACCGTACTTTCCACCTACGCTTGCATGAATATTGGCGGTACTAGATTTTGTGATTGGAACCTAGCAGGATTTGGACCTTTAGGCTTTGCAGGGGCGCTAGCATGGAGTAGCGATACATTCTTTTATCAAATAGGCAGAGGTATAGGCGGATCGACATTAATTGACTGGACGCGCCGCTATGGTTTTGGCAAGAAAACAGGCATAGAACTAGCCTCAGAAGAAGCACGTGGCTTAGTTGCAGACGATAAATGGAAGCGGGAAAACCTAGATTTACCCTGGAGTGTAGGCGATACCGTGAATATGTCTATCGGGCAAGGATTTTTGCAAGTAACGCCCCTGCAAGTAGCAATGATGTTCGCCGTACCTGCCAATGGCGGCTATCTAATCCAGCCACACTTATTAAAAGATAATGAAGAAGCCAAATCCTGGCGCAAATCTTTAAATCTCAAGCCAGACACCGTACGCGTGTTGCGTCAAGGCTTGCGCCAAGTAGTAGATGGCGGTACAGGCAAAGCGTTAAACTCGCCTACAATTCCGCCAGCATCCGGTAAAAGTGGCACAGCAGAAGCATTTGGCAACAAATCGCATACATGGTTTGGCGGTTATGCACCCAGCAACAAGCCCGAAATTGTCGTTGTCGCCTTCGCCGAACATTCTGGTGGTGGCGGTGGAAAAATTTGTGCGCCAATGGTATTGCAAGTAATGGAAGCTTACTTTAAAAACAAGAAGTAGGAAATTTTCTCCCTCCTGCTTGTAGATGAGGGGACAAGGGGGACAAGGAAGAAAATAATTTAATTCTCCCCATCCCCCAATCTCGCCACCTAAGAGACTGTGGTAATATGGTAAATTGCTGCATTAATCAAAAACTAACTTTTTATGGCACTGACGCAACAGCGCAAACAGGAATTAATCGCTGACTATCAAGTTCACGAAACTGATACAGGCTCCTCTGAAGTTCAAATTGCTATGCTAACTGAGCGGATTAACCGCCTGAGCGAACACCTTAAAGCAAATCAACAAGACCATTCATCCCGACGTGGATTATTGAAAATCATTGGTCAACGCAAACAACTTCTTGCCTACGTGCAAAAGTCAAACAAGGAAAAATATCAAGCATTGATCGCTCGCTTGGGCATTCGCGGTTAAACAAGGAGTTGAACTAATGGCTGCCGAACCCCAGCGCAATCCTCTACCTTTTGAACCGAGTAAAAAGACAGCAAAAGCAGGGAAACCTGCGAATAAATCTGAAAAACCTGCTAGCAAGCCTGCAAAAACTGCTAGCAAACCAGAGAAAAAACAGCCTAGCGTTAGCAAACCACAATCAAAAGCCGCTGTAAGTAGCAAAAAGACTGAAAAAGCGCCACCATTTACCAAAGAAGAAATGGCAGTGCCAAAAGTAGTTAGCGATCGCATGGCGCGGCGGATGGCAGTATTTTGTGGCGTACCAACAGTTCTAGGTATGGCAACGCTAATTGCTGGCTATATCGTCCTAAGTCGTGGTTGGTTTCATCCTCCCCATGTAACTGTATTGCTAGTAAGTATGGGCTTTTTGGGTTTGAGCGTGTTAGGTCTTACTTATGGCATACTTTCTGCTTCTTGGGATGAGGAAGTAGCAGGCAGTAAACTCGGTTGGCAAGAATTTACTGTAAATTGGGGACGCATGATGTCAGCTTGGCGTTCGACTCGGCAAAAAAACGTTTAACTCGTGCTAGCAGCACCTACATAGCCCAAAGTTATAATTAATATATAATCAGGGCTAAAAAATCAAAAATATTCGCAAATTTCACTTGCATTCACTCCCCTGTTATTTAATAGGGGAGTGTTAGATTTTTATTTAGGCTCGGATATTTGTAGATATAGGAATCTAAAATGATTGTGGTCATGAAAAGCGGTTCGCCCGAAGCTGAGATTGCCCGCATCAGCGAAGAATTAAGCGATCGCGGTTTAACTCCAGAAAAAATTATTGGCAAGCATAAAGTAGTAATCGGCTTAGTCGGCGAAACTGCTAGCCTCGATCCTTTACAAATCCAAGAAACAAGTCCCTGGATCGAACAAGTTTTGCGTGTAGAACAACCTTTCAAACGAGCTAGTTTAGAATTTCGTCACGGACAAGCAAGCGATGTCGTAGTCGATACTCCCAGCGGCGCAGTACACTTTGGGCAAAACCATCCAGTTGTAGTTGTTGCTGGTCCTTGTTCCGTTGAAAATGAAACAATGATTGTCGAAACAGCACGGCGCGTCAAAGCCGCCGGAGCGCAATTTTTGCGTGGTGGCGCATACAAACCCCGTACATCTCCCTACGCTTTCCAAGGACACGGCGAGAGTGCTTTAGAATTGCTAGCTGCAGCGCGAACGGAGACAAGACTTGGCATTATTACCGAAGTTATGGATGCAGCAGAACTCGACAAAATCGCATCTGTAGCAGATGTAGTGCAAGTAGGCGCGAGAAATATGCAGAACTTCTCGCTGCTCAAAAAAGTCGGCGCACAGCCAAAACCCGTTTTACTCAAGCGAGGAATGTCTGCAACGATTGAAGAATGGCTAATGGCAGCAGAATACATTATGGCAGCAGGCAACCCAAATGTAATTCTTTGCGAAAGGGGAATACGCACGTTTGACCGCCAGTATGCCCGCAATACTCTAGACTTATCTGTAATCCCAGTTTTAAGATCGCTAACTCACTTACCGATTATGATTGACCCCAGTCACGGTACGGGAAAAGCGGAATATGTCCCCTCAATGGCACTAGCAGCGATCGCCGCAGGGACAGATTCGTTAATGATAGAGGTTCACCCCAACCCCGCTAAGGCTCTATCTGATGGTCCTCAATCGTTGACTCCAGACCGTTTTGACCATTTGATGTCGGAACTTGCTGTCATTGGCAAAGCTGTTAATCGTTGGCAGCAACCGAGCGTACTTGCTTATTAATTTAAGTTTAGGGGTGCAATAATTGCACCCTGCAAAGGCTAAATTATGTCTCAAGAATTTACTATCGGCGCACAAGTTAGAGTTGTCGCCCTTCCTCCTTATCTCAAAACTGCCGAACCAATGCCAATGCTTCGTCCTGCCGATATCATATCGCTAGGGGAAGAAGGCACGGTTAGCGATCGCCGTCCTGGTGGCTATTGGGCTGTACGCTTTACCAAAGGTACTTTTCTCATTGACAGTCAGTATCTAGAAGTAGCAGCTACGCCCAAACATACAGATTGATTGGTAAGCTTAAAATAAGTTTACAATTGGTTAATAAAATGCGATCGCGTCGTACTGCCCTTAGTCTCATCTTGGCTATTTGTCTAACATTCCTTAGCTGGTTGAACGTACCAGCAGCTAGCGCTATAGGCGGCAAATTGCCTCCTGTAGATCGCCCTGCCCCTGAATTTACCTTACCGACAAATACAGGCGACGGCAAAGTTTCCTTGTCTGATTATGCAGGCAAATGGGTAGTAGTATATTTTTACCCCAAAGACTTTACCGAAGGCTGCACAATCGAAGCGCGACGGTTTCAGCAAGATTTACCCAAATATATCGATAGAAACGCGCAAATTATTGGCATTAGCGCAGATTCAGTAGAATCTCATGCCGAGTTTTGCGACTCGGAAGGCTTAAAGTTTCCCTTACTAGCTGATACAACAGGCGAAGTTAGTAAAGCCTACGGTTCGTGGCTGGGTATTGCATCAGTGCGTCATAGTTTTATCATCGATCCTCAAGGCATCTTGCGCGAGACATTTGTAAAAGTAAATCCTATAGTTCATAGCATGGAAGTGTTAGCCAGGCTTGACCAAATAATTCGTAATTCGTAATTCGTAATTCGTAATTAATTTGGGTACACGTCCCCACCAAAAATCTTTAATGCAAGGTAGTCTTCAATTGGTAGCACGTTCTTCGCGTACTGACTAATTCGCGAATTGCCGCTTTGCGGCTTGACGAATTGCAGGCAGCTAATTCATAATTTCAGCATGAGTTGGGCGATCGCTACCATCGGTACTAGAGGCAAGTAATGAATTTAGAACCAGACGCAGAGCCAAATATCATTACTAGCGATCGCTCACCAGTGGAGTTGCTGCGAGATACAGAAGGCTTGCTACGGCGTAAAACTGTAGCCACATTAGTGCCAATATTGCCGCAAAATTTAGCTACTAACTTGCAGAAAACTTCCTTATTAGCTGAAAACTCGCTGCAACAGCTAGCAGAAATCGAGCTAGAACAAATTACAGATGACGACTTACAAGCCTCAAGAATTATTGCAGGTTTAACTTTTGTTGGCTTTGGAGCGCTAACACTAGCAATACTAACTTTGTATCTATATTCTTTGCATCCCGAACTAAGTACGATAGAGCAAGTAAGAAACTATTGGCATCAATATATTTGGTTAGTTAGCTTAGGCGTAGCTGGAATGTTTATGCTCGGTAGAGAGGCAATGCGCTAGAGATCGGGTTTGAAATAGTCCCACAAGCGATCGCCAGAATCAGCCCTGACTAAACACGTAATTATACTTGGCAAAGCCGTTAAAGTAGGATAAATCAAATAGCGCGGCTGCCATTGGGGATTAAACTTATCTTTGAATGAGTGCAGCCCTTCAAAGCTATAAAACTGGTTGAGGTGGGCGCTAAGGTAATGCAAAACTCTTTCTAGATGCGGCGATCCTTTGGTTTCTCCAACTCCAGATAAGGCTGATAAGCCTAAATTGAAACTGTCGTAGCCCAATTTTTGATATTGTTGCAGCATAGAAGCAAAGAGAAATTCCATCGTGCCATTTTCTACCTCCAGCCGTCGCCGCATCAAGTCTATAGTTACTTCTTTACCTTGATAAGCAGGAAATATATTAGCAAAAGCGCAAATATCCCCGTTGGAAGTATGTACCGCTACCACTTGAGAATTTCGCACGTAGTCATCAGTAAACCAACCTACAGAAAACCTTTTTTCTGCGCCATGCATCAACTGCAACCATTCATTGCTGACGACTTTAAGTTGTTCTAATATGCGATCGCTAATTGGTGGAGTGTAAAACGCAAACTCATGTCCGGTTTTAGTTAAACGATTGATCGCAGTTCTCAAATTTTGATTAGCTTTACCTTTGAGCGAAAACTTATGCAGATCGATAATTGCTTCTTCGCCGATTTGCAAGCTGCGAAAGCCTAAAGATTTGTATAAATCTATACTGTCAGGCGAAGTTTGATAGAAAGCAGGATACCAATCATTGCGAGCGCAAAAGTGTTGAAAACCAATAATAGCTTCGCGTCTATCTGCAATTGCACCAATAGGATCGCCTAAAGCGATCGCGCTGTGTCCTTTGGCTACGTAAGAAATTGTACTTGCACCAGAAGGACTAAAATAGTATGCTTTGTCATCAAGTAAAGCCAGCCTAGCTAAAAAAGACTGACCGTACTCTTGGGCGATCGCTTTTGCTCGTTTTCTGTCTACAGCATCAGAGCGATCGTGCAGTAAGACAGGTCGTAGCAACATGATTAAAGCATAACTAAGCGTAGCAAATCCGATGATATAAATTGAATTAGCAAAAAACTCGCCAAATTGCGTTTTTGGCTGTAACCCTGCATTATCCTCGGTAAAAAACATTGCCAAAGTTTGGCTAACTGCATTTTGAAGATCGAAGTTAACAGAATATTGGCGATCGAGGATATAAAAACCTGCTATGCCATAAGCTAATGTAAACAGCAAAGCACCAATTAATGCTTTAATTCCTTGAGTAATAGCAGGGCGATCGCTATTGGCTGTAAATACATTCCGCATCAACAATAATTGCACGATCAAAGCCCCAGCTAGCAAGCTTTCTTCATAATCTAAGCCTTTGACTAAATGGCTGATTATAGAAATAATTAGTAATCCCACAGTTAGCAACCAAGCAACCCGCTTGCGTCTGAGCAAATTAGCTGAGAGCATCAGCAGAATAAAGCCAGTAATGGCGGCAAACATACGTCCTGTGGCGCGAATTGGAAAAGTATAAAACCCATCTAGCCATTGAATCCGGTCATAATAGCTAAGAGACACAGCCGATAGGAGGTTGACTACTCCCATCAAAGCTGTCACTAGCGCTGCTATCCACAGCCAAATTCGAGTACGTCTTGCTAGCACTATTTTTCCTCCCTGGATGCAACTTCATGACTAGAATCTAATTTTTCTCATCCTTGCCTACATAATTCAACGACATCAGCAGTAAGCCTCGCTTATATTACCCACAACCAACTTGCTTTTCACAGCAAACTATTAGTTTCTAGCTGGATAATGAAGATAGTTGTTTGAATAGGTTATAGCTTACCGCCAACAGCTTTATGGATATTTTGATTGTCGAGGACGAACCGGAGATTGCCAAACTGATTCAACTATCGTTAGAAAAAGAAGGATTTTCTTGCCAGATTAGTCCTGATGGTTTGAATGCATTGCGGTTAGTTCAAGAGCAACAGCCAGATTTAATTATTCTAGACTTGATGCTCCCTGGGTTAGATGGACTAGAACTATGCGCCAGAATCAGGCAAAAGCCTGGGACAAAAGATCCTTATATATTGATGCTCACAGCTAAAGGTGAAGAAATCGATCGCGTAATTGGTTTGTCTACTGGCGC
Organism: Aliterella atlantica CENA595; assembly: GCF_000952155.1. Classification (GTDB taxonomy): domain Bacteria; phylum Cyanobacteriota; class Cyanobacteriia; order Cyanobacteriales; family Chroococcidiopsidaceae; genus Aliterella; species Aliterella atlantica. Next base: position 41,269 of record NZ_JYON01000008.1, read on the forward strand.
AGATGATTATTTAGTTAAACCTTTTAGTCCCAGAGAATTAGTTGCGAGAGTAAGAGCGCTACTAAGGCGGAGTTTGCGCCAAGGCGGACAGCATCAAACCTATCGCACCGAGCATTTTAGCGTTGATGTAGACGCGCACACTGCTAGCCGCCATCTAAATAGTAAAGATGCTGAAGAACTATTAGATTTGACAACATTAGAGTTTAACTTATTAACGATGTTTGTCAGCAATCCTGGCAGGGTATGGAACCGCAGCCAATTAATAGATAAACTTTGGGGTAGCGACTTTTTTGGCGATGAACGAGTAGTAGATACTCATGTGGCGCGGTTGCGGAAGAAAATTGAGCCAGATTCTAGCAATCCGACTTTTATTAAAACAGTAGTGGGTGTAGGTTATAAATTTGAAGACCGAGAAAGCTAATGACTAGATGGGGATTGCGATCGCGCTTATTTTTTTCTCACATTTTGGTAATGACTGTGGGGATAATTAGTTTGGTTGCGATCGGCAAAATTTCTTCGCCGCGCTTTTTCGTTCTGAAGCTAGAACAGTTAGAGGGTACGGGTTTTCGGTTGCGTTACGCTCGTCCGCAACTAATTGAAGGCTTTGAAAATGCTTGGTATCGCGGCACATTTTGGTCGGTAATTGCTAGTACCACAGCATCAGGAGCATTGAGTTATTGGCTATCGCGGCGTATCGTCCAAAGTTTGACGCAAATGGAACAAATGACTCAGCAGTTTGCATCAGGACAATTAGATCGGCGTTTACCTGCGAGCGATATTCCCGAACTCAATAGCCTCAGCGCTAGTTTTAACCGCATGGCAGATAGTTTAGAAGGAGTAGAACAAAGGCGTAGAGAACTAATTAGCGATCTTACACACGAACTAAGGACACCTTTAACCATTGTGCGGGGATATTTAGAAGAACTAGCCGAAGGAGGAATAGCACCTTCACCAGAAATATATCTGCAAATAGCAACTGAAACTAAGCGCTTAGAAAGGTTAGTTAACGATTTACAAGAACTATCTAAAGCTGAAGCAGGATACTTGGCAATTAACTTGCAACCTGTTAACTTACGTCCCTTATTAGAGTCATTAGTACAAAGATTTGCCGATCAATTGTTAGAAGAAGGACCAACTTTAAGTTTGCAATGTCCGCCGCAATTGCCGCTAGTATTAGCAGATATCGATCGCACAGAACAAGTATTAGTAAATTTGCTAGGTAATGCCCTACTTTATACACCTACAGGTGCGATCGCACTTTGCGCCTGGGTAGAGCCAGGTTCGCTGTGGTTAGCAGTTACAGATACAGGCATTGGGATTGCTCCAGAGCATTTACCGCATATATTCGAGCGCTTTTATCGAGCAGACAGGTCCAGGTCGCGTCATTCTGGAGGTACGGGGATAGGTTTAGCTATATCCCGCCGTCTAGTTGAACTGCAAGGCGGCGAGATTGCAGTTGAAAGCGAATTAGGTAAAGGCAGTACGTTTCGGTTCTTTTTGCCCTTGGTTTAATTGTAGTGCTGCATTATCGCTTAAGCAATTTCTTCCTAATCCACTAGAGAAACCGCGTCCCGATTCGCAATCGCGCTCGTTGTAAGCTAGTAAAAACCGCACCGAGTCAGGTCGCCATAAGCTAACTACCTGCATCACGTTAGCGTTTAAGACGATTCGCGTACTTCTTAGACTGCATGACGCGCCCCTTCTTTGTGAATCTCTTTAGGAAGTTGCACATTCTAACTAGAATCGTAACCAGGAGATACAACCCTAGATAAATCTTCTGCTGCGCCATACTTTTACCCCCAGATAAATCTTGCTATCCTAGTTTGCCCAAATTTAGCAACGACGCAAGCTGGCAAGATTAACGACAATTTCATCAACAGCTTGTCTTAAAACTGTCGTAGGTCGATCTGATTGATTGACAATAATACTAAAAACTAGAGGTTCGTAATTTGGCGCTTCTATATACCCTGACAACCCAATAGCACCACTTATCGTCCCTGTCTTAGCACTGACAATACCTTGAGCGGGCGTACCTTGCAAGCGATTTTTCAGCGTACCGCTAACGCCTGCTATTGGCAAGGAGGCGCGATAAATAGCCGCCTGGGGTGACTTTGCCATTGCATTGAGGGTTTGGGCGATCGCTTTTGGCGTTGCTAAATTATGCCGCGACAATCCCGAACCATCTGCTAATACATACCCAGTTGCATCTACTCCTAGTGTTGTCAAAGCTTGTTTGACTGCAATTATTCCTTTTTGCGAGTTACTATTAGAGGAATTTACCCTACTTCCTAACGCCCGTAACAACGCTTCTGCATACAAGTTGTTGCTATTTTGATTTGTCTCTATTAATAACTGCGATAAGGGCGACGAATTTATGGCTGCAAGTTCAGGTGCTTTAGCTAGTTGCTTTTGCACTTCAATAATATTTAGTCTTACCCTGTCGCTATTATCCGCAATCCCTGCAACCAATAGTACGCGGCGCAAATGCTGCACAAAATTTTCTGCTGGGTTGACTACAGCTAGCGCTACTGATTCAGGTGGAGAATCGGCGCTTAACTGTCCGCTTATCTGCAAAATACCGCTTAAATCTCTATTTACTACAACTTCTGCTGGTGATTTTGGCTTTGCTGTCACCGATTGATTATCAACTTGCCACATTCTTGCAGCAATTGGATCTTGCCAAACAAGGCGCAATGGTTGATTTACTTGTTGCGGTAATAGCTGTAACGTTACAGCATTTTGATTCAAAATTAAGCTGCCAATGGGTGCGCCATAATCTGCCTGAATATCTCCCCATTCCCAATCTGGGCTGATGATATCGTCAGCACGATCGCCTTCAACTCCTAAATATATTAATTGACGCACTCCGGTAAGCTTCAACTGCCTTGCTAATGCTGTAAGCTGCACATCTGTCAAACTTGGATCTCCCCTTCCCACAAGGCGCAGCAGCCCGTCATCTGTGCCATAAATGGAAGTGCGAAACCGAAAGTTTGCCCCTAACTTTTGTAAAGCCGCAGCAGTTGTTAGTAGTTTGAGGTTTGAAGCGGGAATAAAATATTTATCTGCATCGCGGCTATAGAGATTTTGAGCATTATTTAATTTTTGAACGACGATTCCCCAACGCGATCTGCTAAATTGGGGGCGATCGATAATCCTATCTATTGCCGTACCTAACTGCGCTGGGCAAACAGAATTAGGAGATTTTAACAGATCGGGTAGCGCAGACTGGGCGTAAATGCCCTGAATATTTCTTTTAGCTGCAACTGGTTGGCTAATGCTGAACTGGGCGTTGAGCAAAATTAGAACTAAACTTGTCTGTTTAGTCATGCCACTGGCGAACTTTACCGATTTACTTTTGAATAATTGCCACATCTGATTATTTTGCGATCGCGATGTTAGATTTTAGGCATTTTTCAGCCCCAAATTACCAAATCTAAGTAAACCTTTCCCCAGACAGAACCCCTGAAAATTTACCTTGGATATAATTTTTACAATGACTGCTTAAGTAATCCGGCTATTAGGCTCAGAAAAACCAGTCGCAGAGATTGTATCTACCATAAATTCAGTTAATATACAAACTATTTTTGGCATCTAACACTATGGCAGCCCAAGATCGAGGTTTAAATACTCCTCCTAGTCCCACTGTTATCCAGTATCCCAGCAATAAAGGTAATAAAACTTTGGCGGCGATCGCATTATTACTATCTAGTCTGGCTTTATTAGGTACGGGCTTAACATTATTTCAAGTCTCTCAACTGCGGCAAGAACTCAGCCAAGTAAGAGATAGCATCAATAGTTTATCTGCTGCTAATTCCAATGCCCAAACTCAAGCCCCGTTGACAGCACAAACCAATGATGGCACATCTGCGACTTACTCCGCAGTTCCTCTTAATACCGTTCCTCCAACAACTGTATCGCCTACAGCACCCAATCCTACTATTACACAAGCCCCTGTAAGTAATGCTGGCATCCAACCAGGGCAATTTGTTCAGCCTGCCTTTAAAACTAAAGGACAAGTAGAATTACTACAAGTAAATAGAGTTAAAAGTCAGCCTGATGTAGTAAACGTGCAAGTGCGCGTCCGCTTGCTAAGACCGCAAGAGGCAGTTGGCAGCGATGCTATGTATATAGGTGGGGCAACAGCCCGCAACCCCGAAACTAGCGAAACTTACCAGGCGGTTGATGATAAATCAACAGGTACAGTTTCTCTGTACTCAATGAAAATAGCGAACCAGTCTTCAGCCGACGCTTATGTATGGTTGCAAATTCCTAAAGAAGTTAGCAACGTAGATATCTACATTCCCAATACCCAAGCATTTCAAAACGTGCCAATTGCCAATTAAAATTTATGGCGCATCGCATCTCGTTGTAGTACACAAAAATTTGATAGTAGTTCTTATCTAACACTATGGCAGCCCAAGATCGAGGTTTAAATACTCCTCCCAGTCCTACTGTTGTCCAGTATGCCAATAATAGAGGCAACAAAGCTTTATCTGCGATCGCATTATTACTATCTAGTCTAGCTTTATTGGGTACGGGCTTAACATTATTTCAAGTTTCCCAATTGCGGCAAGAACTCAGCCAGATAAAAGATAGTATCAATACTTTGTCTGTTGCTAACTCCAATGCCCAAAATCAAGTACCGCTGAATGCACAAACCAACGATGGTACATCTGCAACCTACTCCGCAGTTCCCCCTAATACTGTCCCCCCAGTAAATTCTGTCCCACCAACAACAGTACCCAATACTACTACCACCCAAGCGCCTGCAACTAATGCAGCCATTCAACCTGGTCAATTTGTGCAACCTGTTTTTGGAACCAAAGGACGAATAGAATTACTCAGAGTTAATAGAGTTGAAGGGCAGCCTGATATAGTTAACGTCCAAATGCGTGTACGTGTACTTAGACCACAAGTGACAACTTACAGTGATTCTATTTATCTAGAGGGGACAACTGCCCGCAATCTCCAAACTACCGCAACTTACAAAGCCGTGTCTGGTGAATCAACGGGTTCTGTATCTTTGTTTTCAATGAAAACTCAAAATCAAACTTCAGCCGATGCTTATGTATGGCTACAGATTCCTAAAGAAGTCAGCAATGTAGATATATATATCCCCAACACCCAAGCATTTCAAAACGTACCAATTGCTAACTAGAAAATCGGCGGGATAAAATATTATCCCGCCGATCGCATAATTAAAATTACCCTTATCTACAGCTTAGTACCGCATTCAGGGCAGAAATTGTTACCAATATTTTTAGCCCCACAACTGCTGCAATAAACTGGTTCTACTTGTTGTGGTTGCGGGCGTTCCGGCAAACCAATCATCTGCGAATTGCTCTTGCCTGGCGCTACCATTGGATAGCAGTTTTCATCTCTGGTAACGTGCGCGTCTACTAACACTGGACCATTGTGTGCCAGCATTTGCGCGATCGCATTTGGCAATTCTTCGCGGCTATGAATCGTTATCCCCTTTATCCCATAAGCCTTTGCCAGCATCTCGAAGTCTGGCATTGCTGGCTGCATATTTGAGGACGAATAACGTTCGCCATAAAAAGCTTGCTGCCATTGCCGTACCATTCCCTGCCAACCATTGTTGACAACTACGATCTTGACATTTATACCATAGTGTGCTAACGTCCCCAATTCTTGCAAATTCATCTGGAAACTAGCATCGCCACTAATACAAATTACTTCTTCCTGCGGTAAGGCAACTTTAGCACCCATAGCAGCAGGCAAGCCATAACCCATAGTGCCTAATCCCGCGCTAGAAATCCAGCGACGCGGACCATTTTTCAAAAATTGTGCCGACCACATTTGATGCTGTCCAACATCAGTTGTATAGTAAGCATCCGGCGCTTGAGTAGCTAGTTCGACAATTACCTCTTGAGGCGACACACTATCAGCGTGGTGAGGTACATTCAACGGGTAATCTTGCCGCCAACTACTAATTTTATTTAACCATTCTTGAGTTTGGTTAGGTGCAGCACTGCCGCTTGCTTGACATAAAGCCAGCAATTCTATCAATACTAAGCGCACGTCACCGACAATCGGCACGTCGGGAACGCGGTTTTTACCTACTTCCGCCGGATCGATATCGATGTGAATTACCCTAGCGCGAGAAGCAAATTCATCTAACTTACCAGTAACGCGATCGTCAAATCTTGCACCTACACAAATTAGTAAATCGCACTCGCTCACTGAGAAATTAGCATAAGCTGTGCCATGCATTCCTAGCATTCCCAAGGCTAGAGGATGATTTTCATCAAAAGCACCCTTACCCATCAACGTCGTAGTAACGGGAATATTAAATAACTCAGCTAACTGTTGAATTTCTGCATGAGCATTAGCTGCGATCGCACCACCACCTACATACAGTAACGGACGGCGTGCTTTTTGAATCAACTGCAACGCTGCATTAATTTGCCGAGGATTGCCTTTAACTGTAGGACGATACCCTGGAAGCTTTACTTGTCCAGGTTCTACGCTTACGTAGTCGAACTCCTCTAAGCCTACATCTTTGGGAACATCAATTAATACTGGTCCTGGTCTACCCGTACTAGCGATATAAAATGCTTCGGCGACAATTCGCGCCATATCTCTAACATCGCGCACTACAAAAGAATGCTTGACGATGGGCAAGGTAATTCCATAAATATCAGTCTCTTGAAAAGCATCCGTACCGATCGCCGCGCGAGATACTTGCCCTGTGACAATTACCATCGGGATCGAGTCCATTTGCGCCGTAGCAATACCTGTAACTAGGTTAGTTGCTCCTGGTCCTGAAGTGGCAAAACACACGCCTACTTTACCTGTAGCCCGCGCGTAGCCATCAGCCGCATGAGCCGCACCTTGTTCGTGGCGAACCAAAATATGTTCGATACCGCCCGCAGCTTCAGCCTTATACAATTCGTCGTACAAAGGCAAAATTGCCCCACCAGGATAGCCAAAAATATGCTCAACGCCGTGACGTTTGAGACTGTCAATTAAGGCAAATCCCCCAGTAGCGCGTATAGGGCTAGATATAGCTGCTCTAGATACTTCTTGAACTTTTACGGAATTAATCTTAGCAATGGAGTCCCCGTCTGAGATATTTGGCGATCGCACTTGATAAACCTCACGCAACAGCTAATTTGATTGCAGTATTATTTGTAGCTAAAGATGCATTTTAATGTAAAACAATACTCTAATGTTGACATGAATTCTTATCTTTGACAGTAACAATCAGCAGCTATTGTCAAAGTTAGATTACATTGCGTAAAACTCGGCGGGTATTGTGCCAAGCCCAGACACCAACTAAGGTCACAAACACGCTCATACCCAGCAAAACTAGCTGTAAGCCTAAAGCCGCTGAACCGACCCAATTGCCAAGTGCATCTGTCAATGGTCCAGTAATTGCCAAAGGCAAGCTTAAAGCAATGTTAATCGCATTATTTTGAAATCCAAACACTTTGCCATGCATACTCGCGGGTGTTTGTTGTTGAATCACCGTTTGCATGGGTACGCCAATCAAGGCAGCGCCTAGACCTAAAAATACACTGATGCCTAAGCCTATAACCACACTATCGCTAAAGCTAAATACAGCTAAAGCAATAGCCATAGATAAAAAACCAATTAAAGGTAAAGGTTTGTGATGAAAGCGATCGCCCCAATGACCTAAGATTCCTGCACCCAATACCATGCCGATTCCAGCCGTTGCTAACAAAGCATACTTATTGGACTCTAAGCCAATCTTACTGCCTAATTCAACTGCGAGTACCGTCATCGCGGCAAATACAGAGTAAAGTGCAGTCAACTGGATCATCGCATTACTTACTAGGCGGTTTTGGCGCAAGTAAGCCAAACCCGCTTTAAAATCATGCCAAGGATGTACCTCAATCTGAGCATCTGTACTTCTAACTTCCTGCAAAGGCATCAAGTAAAATACAGCCGCAGCTAACAGATACAATCCACCTACTAATATTTCTTGCCCGCTTTCTCCCCAAGTTTCTGCTAAAGCTAATAACGGCTCTCCTACCGCAAAGCCGACAATTACAGCGCCCATCATCGTTGTTGTAAACAAGGCATTTGCTGACAGTAGAGATTCTTTTTTTACCACTAGGGGAATTGCTGCTTGTTCAGCCGGAGCGAAAAATTGCGTCATTACAGATTCGCAAAAAGCAATCAAAATTAGCACAATATATAGTTTGGGCAGCAATGGCAACGACAATATTAATAGTCCCCTACTCCAATTGCAAACCTCTAAAACCTGCTTTTTTTGGAAGCGATCTACAAAAATACCTGCCGCAGAGCCAAACAAAATTGCTGGTAGAGTGCAAGCAATTAGCAAAACAGAGCGTACAGAATTAGCTCCCCAATTGGAGGGCGATGGGTAGCTTTCTAGTAAAGGAATAGTCAGCAAGATAAAAAATATCTTATCTGCTACCTGCGATACTACTTGTCCGCTCCACAGCGCTAGAAAAGAGCGATTTTTCAGCAAGGCACGAAACCCGCTGTTGGGAGCGGAAGGTTCTTCAACAGGAAACATAATAATTTTTAAATAACTTCAGACTCGTCACTAATCTCCTCAATATATCGTTTCAACAGAATATATAAAAATTGGGCTGCACTTAAGTAACGCGATCGCGCTACTTCTGCTTGAGAACTGACTACCCACCCAGTAACATTAGCAGGCGATCGCCACAATTCTAAATGCTCTACTGGTGGATCGGCGTAGAAATCCTCCCGACGATGGAATAGTAGCGCCGTATCGTGCGTAAAGCGATCGTGACTGAGGCAATGGATCGGAAAATTGCCCGCTAGCGGCACTCCCCAGCTATCTACAGCAATTAACGCTCGAACGCGCCCGCCCATTATCTGCCATCCCCAAGCTGCGCCGATTGCTCCCACGTTACCCGCACTAAAACTAATCAATACTAAGGGTAAAGCGCTGCGAGGATTACCGTAGCATTCTTGCAAAAATCGGAGGATATGGAATGTAGATAAATTTTTATAGCCCTCAGCCGGAAAAATCCGTAAATTTCCTGAGATATCCCAGCTTGAATTGGCAGACAATAGAAGTTCAAACTCCCTTACAAAACTTCGTGTTAGTTCGGGTGCGTGAATGCCAGGACAAATAAAAACATTCATTACGAAAATAAAAAATAAAATGAATAATAGTAAGTAAGCAGTCAGCAAGTTTCTAATTAATAGGTTTTAGCTAAGTTTAAATAATTTTTATAAAAAGTAATATAGCAGAATGAAAAATATTCTTGGGCAATTGAACTCATTAAGTGCATCTCTATGGCTAAAAATAAAAATGCTCCAAAGTGCAACGCTGTTTAATTGCTTGATGTTCTATCTATAAAATCCACACGTTTGGTAAGGAAAGGAAAAACCCTAAGTGGGTAATTGGCAAATAATGGACACAAAAATCGCACCACCAATACCTACAAACGAGTCATCAAGGCTTGCAGCGCTTTGTCAGTACCAAATTCTCGATACCATTCCTGAAAAAGCTTATGACGATATTACTCTTTTAGCTGCCTCTATTTGCCGTACTCCTGTTGCTTTAATTAGCCTAATAGATGCCAACCGTCAGTGGTTTAAAGCCAAAATTGGCTTGGAAGCAGCGCAAACACCCCGCGAGATTGCTTTTTGCGCTTATACAATTTTGCAGCAAGACATATTTATTGTTCCTGATGCCCTCGAAGACGAACGTTTTGCCCGCAACCCATTAGTTACTTCCGACCCCAATATTAGATTTTATGCTGGCGTACCACTAATTACATCAGACGGTTACGCTTTGGGCAGTTTAGTCGTAATTGACTTTATAGCGCGAGAACTCGAACCTCAGCAAATTGAAGCGCTCAAGTCTTTAGGGCAGCAAGTTGTGAAGCTAATTGAGCTACGCCGGACTGTATTAAAATTAGAGAATATCGCCCAGAAACACAAAAAACTACATAAAAATCGCCAAAAATTCTTTCAAAGAATTGCTATAGCCCTGGGTTTGACATCGGTAATGGTTGCAGGTGCAGGATTTTATTCTTACCGCAGCTTGAGCAATATCGTGGCGGTTGGGGATTTGCCTGTAAGTAACTATAAAGTCATCCAAGAACTTGAAGACATACATTCATCTATTCAAAAAGTAGCGATCGCCAAACATCGCTATCTTAGAAGTTCTGAAGTACGTTATTTAGATCCGTACTATCAAGCTAGAGAAGAAATTCAGCAAAAACTCAACCAACTAAAAAAAGATGTCAAAAATGACCCAGTTAGACAAAGTCGCGTAGCAGCATTAGAAATATTAATCGCGCAGAAATTAATAGAGATAGAGCAAACGATTACTATCAGTCAATCTCAGGAGTTGGGTAACGCTTCAGTTCCTCAGCTAATGGAACAAAGCAAACAACTGTCAGATCGGGTTGAAACAACAATTCAATCTATGCAAGCAGCCGAAAATCAATCGTTGCAAAAGCGATCGCAATCTTTGCAAGCCAATACCCGCAATTCCAGCGTAATTTTTTTCGGTGGCATTTTGCTCAATTTTGCCGTACTGGCGATCGTTTACTACTTTATGCGTCGAGAAATTAGCGAACGCCAGCAAGTAGAAGTTGCCTTAGAACAAGAACGCGATTTTACTTTTGCCATTCTCGATACGATCGCTTCATTAGTAGTAGTATGCGACTTTCAAGGCAAAATAGTCCGCTTCAACCGCGCCTCGGAACAAGCAACAGGCTATTACAGCAATGAAGTCAAAGGCAGTTACTTATGGAGTTTATTTGTACCACCAGAACAAGTAAACATAGTAGAAAAAGCGATCGGAGACTTACTGACAGGAACACCTACCAATGAGTATGAAGCCTACTGGATTGCTCGTGATGGCAGTCGGCGCTTAATTGCCTGGTCAAACACTACCCTCCGCAACCCTGCAGGTGCAGTTGAGTACATTATTGCTAGTGGTATTGATATTACAGAGCGCTTTTTAGCCGCCCAAGAACTCAAAGAAAGCCAACAGCGTTACCAAGACTTATTTGAAAATGCTAGCGATTTAATTCAAAGTGTCGCTCTAGATGGTCGTTTCTTATACGTCAATCGAGCTTGGTTGGAGACATTAGGGTATAGCGAATCGGAAATTTTTGGGCTTTCCCTATTTGACATCATTCATCCCGACGACCACGCCCATTGTCAAGAGTTGTTTGGACACGTAATCGGTGGCGAGAGACTTAACAATATCCAAACTAGCTTTATGACCAAAACAGGTCATAAAATTCTAGTTGAAGGCAGTGCTAGCTGTAAATTTGTTGATGGCAAACCTATTGCTGCTCAAAGCATTTTCCGCGATATCACATTACGCAGACAGACAGAAGTAGAACTGCAAAAAGCTAACGAGCAACTATGCCTCTCAGTCAAACAACTAGAACAGCGCAATCACGAAATTACATTACTAAGCGAAATTAGCGACGTGCTACAAGCTTGCCGTACTACTGAAGAAGCTTACACAGCAATTTCTACTTTTCTCAAACTGATGTTCCCTGACTTGCCAGGCGGCATTTTCTTAACTAATGCCTCCAAAAATCTGGTCGAGGTAGTTGTTAGCTGGGGACCGCCACCTCTAACCAGTAACTCTATATTTTCACCTAGCGAGTGTTGGGCATTGCGGCGGGGTAGACCTCATTTTGCTGGCACACTGCATGGTAATTTGCAATGCCGACATTTAGATCGCCCCATTCCTGCCGCCTCTTTGTGCGTTCCCATGATCGCCCAAGGCGAAGCTTTAGGAATGCTCTATTTAAGCTCTCCTGAATCAGCAACTCCCATAGAAGCAAAACAACAGCTAGCAATTACCGTCGCCGAACACATTGCCTTAGCGCTAGCAAATATTAAACTGCGCCAAACATTAGAAAATCAAAGCATCCGCGATCCGCTTACAGGCTTATTCAATCGCCGCTACATGGAAGAATCTTTAGAGCGAGAAATTCAAAGATGCGATCGTAAGCAACAATCGTTAGGAGTTATTATGCTAGATGTCGACCACTTCAAGCGTTTTAACGATACCTTCGGTCACGAGGCGGGCGATAGTATCCTTAAAGAATTGGGACAGTTTTTGCAAAAATACGTTCGGGGTTCCGATATTGCTTGTCGTTATGGTGGCGAAGAATTTACTCTGATTTTGCCGGAAGTGTCTCTGGAAATTACCAACAGACGCGCCGAGCAAATTAGAGAAGGAATTAAGCACTTAAGCGTACAGTATCGCCACGAATCACTAGGACAAATTACGCTATCTTTGGGTGTGGCTAGTTTTCCAGAACATGGCGTAACAGGGCAAGTAGTAATTCGCCAAGCAGATGCCGCGTTATATCGTGCCAAGCAGGAAGGACGCGATGCTGTAAGAGTAGCTCTTTAATATAGTTGCGAGTTTTGAGTTAGAAGGTTGTTAAATAGTTTTAAGTCTCAATCTTTTCCTATCCCTGCAACAGTTTTAGTAGATACTCGCTGGCTCCAAACTACTTAGATTATTTCCCCACCCAGTTTTGATAAATACTGAAAATTAACTCAAAATTAAAAACTTAAAACTCAAAACTACTTAATGCGATCCCCCAGTAGGGGATGTTAACCTAAGAAAAGGACGCACCATAGCTCTGCAAGTTAGGTGTGTCTTTAAGTATTTAATAGATTGTCGAACACTTCAAAATTTATCCAGCCGAGGAACGCATAGTGGTTGCAACTCCTGAAAAATCTCACTCAACTGATACACTCAATGCAGCAACAGGTAAAGACCGAGTTGCCGTCTTATTAATGGGTTACGGTGAAGTCGAGAGCTACGAAGATTTCGCTAACTACAACGAACAAGCTTTAAATCTACTCACTGCTAAGTTTGCCCCTGTACCAACGTGGGTTTATCCGCCCCTGGCAAAGCTGCTAGCAATGTTCGATCGCCATGAATGGGATCACCAACACGATAAGTTTATCTCGCCTCACAATGCTATTTTTGAGGCGCAAAGGGCTGGTATTGAAAAGTGCTTGCAAGATAAATGGGGCGATCGCATTCAAGTTTTCAAAGCTTTTAACTTCTGCGCTCCTTTCTTACCCGACCAGGTATTGACAGAAATTAAAGCTCAGGGTTTTGATAAGTTATTAATCTACCCTCTATTAGTTGTAGATTCCATTTTTACTAGCGGGATAGCAGTAGAGCAAGTCAACCTAGCTTTAACCAAGCTTGCTGATGAAGGCGAACACTGGCTCAAAGGACAGCGCTATATTCCTTCTTTCTTCGACAAAACCGCCTACATCAAACTAATGGCGCAAATGGTAGAAGAAAAAATTGCCGCAGATTTAGCCAGCGCTTATCTACCTTCGCAAACTGGGATCGTGTTGATGAATCACGGTTGTCCCCACAAAGCTAAAGGTTTCACGTCTGGGATTGTCGAAAGCCAAACACTATACGATCGCGTCAGAGACGAACTGATCGAGCGCTATCCCTTAATTTCTGTAGGTTGGCTCAATCACGATACTCCCTTAATTGAGTGGACGCAGCCCAACACCTTTGTCGCAGCCAAAAACTTGATCGATCTAGGTGCAAAAGCGATCGTCTTTATGCCTATCGGTTTTGCTACAGAAAATCACGAAACTCTCTTAGACGTAGACCATATCATTCATGCATTGCAACGCAAGCACCCAGAAGTAAACTACGTCCAACTACCCTGCGTCAACGATCGCCCAGAGTTTCTCCAAATGGCTGCAGACTGGGCTAATCCCCTAATTGAAGAGTTGCTATCAGAACAAGCGATCGCAGTTAACCCACAATTAGCTGTACCTCATACCCACTATCACCATCACCACGACCATCACCATTAATTCGTAATTCGTAATTCGTAATTCGTAATTAAGAAAGGGACTACAGGGGGATCGTCGATGCACCCCTGTAGTCCTCCTTGTTTCAACTAAGCAAAGCAACTGATTAACTGGTCACTGGTCACTAAACTAATCAATTCCCCTTAACTTACGAGTATTGTCTACTAAACTTTGGGCAAATGCATCGAACCTTTGCGACAGCTTTTCGTCTACAATCTTGCCGTCTGGTGAAAATGCTTTCCAGGCTTGTCCGATCGCAATTTGTTCGGGAATTACCCAACCGTGTACCCAACGCATAATTACTCGCAGATCGTTGAGGGCGTTACTATTAGGTTGACCGCCCAACACGCTGATTAATCCTGTAACTTTATTGTCAAGCTGCTCAAAACTCATCAAATCGAGCGCATTTTTGAGTACGCCGCTCAAGCTGCCGTGATACTCTGGCGTAGATAGAATCAATCCATCGGCTGCTTTTACAGTATTTTGTAACTGCTCTACATCGGGGTAATCAAGATACTCATCTTCCCCACTGCAAAAGGGTAAGTTCATCTGCCGCAAGTCGAGAACTTCTACTTCTGCTCCTAATACCTCTACTCGCTTTGCAGCTAGCTCTAATGCTATCTGGCTATAAGAACCAGCCCGTAAACTGCCGCCAATTCCAACTATTTTGACCATATTATTCTCACGTAGGCTAATTATTTGCGAACAATGCGCTTATGTAATCTTCATCCTCAATTGTTGCAAGTCGTAGTCATTACGATTACACTTATTTTAGCTAGTTATTTTTAGTTTGGCAAATCGCTCTTTAGTCAGCGTAATTAAGCCAGAGTGACAGCGACGATGAGAAGAAAGTTAAAATAGATTTTGTGTAAAGCGTTCAAGCTTTGACTGATACAAAGTTTGAATTAGTAAATAACGATCGCCATCCCGCAGACAGAGGGCAGTTGAATATGATAGGTTCTCGCAAAAAAGCATTGAAAAGTCAGCAATCAGATAACAAGATAGCTGGAAATAAAGGTGTAGCAAAGCAAAACCTGCGCCGATTGGCAGCCGGATCGCTGTTAATATTGCAGTCAATGCTGATTGGTACTCCGGCGATCGCTCAAAAAGCAGAAAAAGATGCTCTAACCTATGGCGAACTATTACAAAAAATAGATGCAGGACAAGTTAGCAGAGTAGAACTAGATCCAGAACAACCTATAGCCAAGGTGCAACTAGCAGGACAAAGTGCTGATGCGCCTTTGCAGGAAGTAAGAATACTAGAGCGCGATCGAGAACTGATTGAGCGTTTGCGGAGTAAGAATGTAGAGATAGAAGTCAATTCTTCGGCTAATAGCAGAGCCGCTATGTGGTTTCTGCTCAACTTGTTATGGATTTTGCCTTTGGTCGCTTTAATGCTGTTGTTCCTGCGCCGTTCTGCTAATGCTGGTAGTCAAGCGATGAACTTTGGTAAATCAAAAGCCAGGTTCCAAATGGAAGCCAAAACAGGCATAACATTTAGCGATGTCGCGGGAATCGACGAAGCTAAAGAAGAATTGCAAGAAGTAGTAACTTTCTTGAAACAGCCAGAACGCTTTACCGCAGTAGGCGCAAAAATTCCTAAAGGAGTACTATTAGTTGGTTCGCCAGGAACGGGGAAAACATTACTCGCAAAAGCGATCGCTGGTGAAGCTGGAGTACCATTTTTTAGCATCTCTGGCTCGGAATTTGTCGAAATGTTTGTCGGTGTGGGTGCATCCCGCGTCCGCGATTTATTTAAGAAAGCCAAAGAAAATGCTCCTTGTTTGATCTTCATCGATGAAATTGATGCAGTAGGTAGACAAAGAGGCGCAGGAATTGGCGGTGGTAACGATGAAAGAGAACAAACCCTCAACCAGTTACTTACCGAAATGGACGGCTTTGAAGCAAATACAGGCATTATTATTATTGCTGCAACTAACCGTCCTGATGTGTTAGACGTAGCCTTGCTGCGTCCAGGACGCTTCGATAGACAAGTAATCGTCGATACGCCGGACTTGAAAGGACGATTGGAAATTCTTCAAGTCCACGCTAGGAACAAAAAAGTCGACCCCTCTGTATCCTTAGAAGCGATCGCGCGGCGCACTCCAGGCTTTTCGGGCGCAGATTTAGCCAATTTACTCAACGAAGCTGCAATTTTGACAGCTAGACGGCGCAAAGAAGCAATTACCATCCTCGAAGTTGACGATGCGGTAGATCGAGTAGTAGCAGGAATGGAAGGTACGCCGTTAGTTGATAGCAAGAGCAAGCGTTTGATTGCATATCATGAAATTGGACACGCTTTGATTGCAACTGTAATTAAAGAACACGACCCCGTACAGAAAGTTACGCTAATTCCACGCGGACAAGCACAAGGCTTAACTTGGTTTACACCTAATGAGGAACAAGGCTTGATTTCTAGGTCGCAGCTTCTTGCTAGAATTACTGCTACTTTAGGGGGTAGAGCCGCAGAAGAAGTTGTATTTGGTAGATCGGAAATTACTACAGGTGCAGGACAAGACCTGCAACAATTGACTAATTTAGCTAGGCAAATGGTAACTAGGTTTGGAATGACCGATCTAGGGTTAATATTGCTAGAAGACCAAAATAACGACGTATTTTTAGGTCGTGATTGGATGAAACGTTCCGAGTCTTCTGAGGAAATAGCTAGTAAAATCGACGCGCAAGTAAGAGAAATTATTGGCAAATGCTATCAAAAAGCATTAGAAATTTTGCAAGAGCAGCGATCGCTAATGGACTTCCTGGTAGAGCAATTGATCGAGCAAGAAACCATTGATGGCGATGCTTTTAGGCAAATTGTTGATGAATACACGCAGGTAGATAAGGAACAGTTAGCTGTTTCTCGCTAGGAATAAGCTTTAGCGAACTATAAGCCAGGAGAACTTAACAGCATCAGTTAAAAAGTTACCAGTTAACACAGTTAATACTAGCTAGTTTTATTTCTTAACTGGTCACTGGTTACTGATTGCATCTCCTGGCTTTTTGCTTAGAATTCGGAAACTTTACTATTGACTAGCTGTTGTTTGCTAATCGACGACTGTTGGATATTGGTTGGTTGTTGAGCGTACATAGCTCTAAGTACCAAGGCTGGATCTACATAATTGTTGCCATATTTTAGCCCCCAGTGTAGATGAGGTCCGGTGGTACGTCCTGTCATGCCTACTCTACCAATTCTTGTCCCAGCGCCGAGTTGCTGCCCTTCTCTAATTTGGATACCACCTTGACGATCTACCAAATAGCGATCGCCTCCCGCAGTTTCTACGTGTCCTTTCATGTGACAGTATTTGTGTTCCCACTGCCCAGATTGAATAATTATATGGGTTCCGCAAGCGCTTTTATCAGCAACTTTGACAACTGTGCCTCCCCACCAATTACGAATATAACTGCCTTGAGGAGCAGCTAAGTCTAAACCGCCATGAAATTCCCAGTTAGAACCTCCTGTCGCCGAACGACGATAGCCAAAAGGGGATGTATAGCCGCGAAAATTCTCAACGGGAAATGAAGCACCGCGCCAAGTGCTTCTACTACTTGCTATTTGTTCGCCTTCAGTTTCTAATGCTTTGACGCTCTGCGATTCGGAGAGGGAAGCTGGTATAGAAACGATCGCGATCGCAACTAATGACAGCATTGAAATGTAAGGCTTATTTAGCAAAGGTGAATGGGGTTTAGACTTGTGACTCATAATTCTGACACTCCTCAACAAAACACACGGACATTGATAACTGGCTAGTAATTTACTGTCATAGATTGCCATTGGATAATTTTGCCGCAGAATGGAAAATCTGCAAATGCGCTCTTAGCGATCGCGACTGTGTAACATATACTTCCCAAATGGCAGTTAAAAGTAACTTTAAATCAGGCAAGAGCGAATATTTTTGGTTAGTTTTTACTACGGCGTTAATAATTTTTATCCACCCTTATCGACTAAGGATGTCAACGAAAAATTTTACTTGATGATTGCTTAATGTCAAGGAGGATAAGAGGATTGAAGGCTGCTTATCATGTAGCTCAAAGCACAGTTTTTAGGAAAAGCAGCAAGACACAGCAATTTCAAAGGTTGAGATAGCAAAGGTTTTGTTAATTGAGGGCTTTATCGTTAAAATTCTTTAAGCGCCATCTGTTTCTCAAAAATTACCTAACTCATGTTGAGCGATATTTTTCCGTTTAGGTTTGATTTAAATGCTACGGCGATCGCAGGGGCTAGTTTGTGGTCTTTAGCTCTATATCTTGGCTTTTCGCCATTTAGCACCTGGATTATGCACCAACTACAGCGTTGGTTTAATTTTGCCGAGCGATCGCTTTACATCAGCGAGCAAGAATTTGAAAAGACGCGCCCAGCTAGAGAATCTCAAAATGCTTTCTACGCTTCAATTTTTAGCATTGTGCCATTTTTAGCTTTAGGCGCGTTATGTAACTACGGCGTAGAACTAAGTTTAGGCGCAAGTTGGGCAATTTCAATGGGCGTTATTGCTTGTATAGGTTGCGGTGTGTACGAATTAGGGCGTAGAGATGGAATGAAGGAATAGTTCTGAGTTTTGAGTTTTCAGTTAGAAGAAAAGAGTTTTGGGTGGGAATGTGTTTGGGTTTGTAGTTCTTCGCGGACTAGAGTAGCTAGTTTTTGGGCGGCTCCGGCTTCGCCGCGTATGCTTCGCAGGCGATCGCTAATTTGGGCGAGTTTTTCGGGATGTGCTAAAAAGTCCAGCACCATGTTAGCTATATCGCTAGCTTGAAGTTTGCCAACTAACTCTGGTACTACCTCAGATTTTGCCCAAATGTTGGGCCAAGCGTACAAGCGCCGAGGCAGATGTAAAATTGTCCAATTGATAGCTTTTGCCATAGTTGTACCGACTAGAGGTAAATTGGCAAGTATTCCTGGCAAACCATCCCAAGCACGCATCGCATCTAATTGTTGTGTAGGCAATAAGACAATCATTGGTACAGCCAAAGCACCTAATTCAGCCGTATTAGCGCCTACAGTAGTTAAACAAAGGCAACATTGAGATAATAAGTCATAAGCAGGCGATCGCGTCCACAACTGGACGCACAAGCCGCTATATGTTTTCAGTATTGGGGATGGATCGACAATAAGTTCGGCTGTGACTCCGCCGATTTGCTCGATTACTGGATTTTGTTGCAAATTAGCAAAACTAGCTAAGGTTTCCAAATCTAAGGTTGGCGCGACAGGAATTACAAATTGTGTTTGCGGACGTTCGGCTTTGACTATTTCAGCAACAGCTAATAATAGCGGTACTCCTTGGGCTAATTTTGCTGCTTTTGAACCTGGTAATAATCCAATTAATTCTGCGCTGGGTGGACGGTTGTGGGTGTCGTTTTCGGTTGGGAGACGTAGCACTGCTACGTCTCTACTATCGTTTGTTTGCGTTTGCCCTGCTTCTACCATTAAATCGCCTACTACTGCGAATTTATGGGCGAATTGGCGATTTTGGGGAATAATTTTTGCTTGCATGACTCCGAAACGATCGATCCAACGATGCCATCGGGTTTCCCATTCGGCATATACTACGGTGCGATAGTTTAGACGTTTGCCGATAATTACTGGGAAAATTTGATCGCCGCCTAAAAACACAACTACACCGCGATCGCGCCATTGCCAATTTTCGGCTGTTTTGCCTCGAAGTAAGAATTGCCAGAAATGTTCGGCTGCTTGTACTCTATCTACTTCTGGGTAACTGCTGGCGATCGCTGCTTCTTTGCCCGTACCGTTGGGACAAGGCGATAATACAACTGATATTCGTATCTTCGAGCGATCGTCGCCCAATTGTTGCCGCAGCGCTTCAACAACTGGACGCACCCAAGTTGTAATTTCTCCTGGACCGTTGGAAAGGATTACTATATCAAAGTTTTCCACGTCTAATAAAGTTTTTGCAACCAAAATTGAGTAACTACTATAGATTCTGTCAATAAACGCAAAGAATTATTGCGGAATTTTTATCAAATTGTGTCATATAAGCGCTCAAGTTCTCTTTTGGTAAGCGTTTTCTGATAAAAACACTAGATGAGTCATTAATCGATCTTACGGCAGAGTCAATTCTGCCCAAGGTCAAAGGAAACCAATTCCCTATTAACTGACTTATTAAACCACCAATTAATAACGCTTTTAGATCCAAGGTGCAAAACACGCAGCACAGGGGAGTTTTATTATATGTTCACTCACGTCAAGTCCACCATCAGACACATCGCACCAGACCACCTGCGGGGGCGATCGCTTATTAAGGTGGTCTATGTCGTGTTAGAGTCGCAGTATCAAAGCGCTCTATCGCAAGCGGTGCGGTCAATCAACGACAACCACCCAGCAGTTGCCATTGAAATTTCAGGTTACTTAATTGAGGAATTGCGATCGCCTGAAAACTACTCAGAATTCCAGCGAGACGTTGCTAATGCCAATATTTTTATTGGTTCTTTGATTTTCATTGAAGACTTAGCAGACAAAGTAGTAGCAGCAGTAGAACCGCATAGAGATAGATTGGATGCAGCGGTAATCTTCCCCTCGATGCCGCAAGTAATGCGCCTCAATAAAATGGGCAGCTTTTCGATGGCGCAGTTAGGGCAATCAAAAAGTGCGATCGCTCAATTTATGCGTAATCGCAAGGAAAAGTCTGGCGCTTCTTTCCAAGATGGGATGCTGAAGTTGCTACAGACTTTGCCTAAAGTGCTGAAATACTTGCCTATAGACAAAGCCCAAGATGCACGTAATTTCATGTTGAGCTTTCAGTATTGGCTAGGAGGTTCATCAGAGAACCTAGAGAACTTCTTGCTGATGCTAGCAGATAAATACATCTTCAAAGATGTTAAAGCCCAACTAGGAGCCGCGTTAAAGTACCAAGAACCTGTAACGTATCCTGACATGGGTATTTGGCATCCCCTATCTACGCGGATGTTTGAGGATGTCAAAGAGTACCTTAATTGGTATAACAGCCGCAAAGATATTTCTGCCGATCTCAAAGATCCGTTAGCGCCTTGTGTGGGCTTAGTTTTACAACGCACTCACCTAGTAACTGGCGATGATGCCCATTATGTAGCAATGGTGCAGGAATTTGAAGCAATGGGCGCAAGAGTAATTCCTGTATTTGCTGGTGGTTTAGACTTTTCTAAGCCAGTGGATGCATATTTTTGGGACAATGCATCTAGTGCGCCGCTAATAGATGTAGTAGTTTCTCTAACTGGCTTTGCTTTAGTCGGAGGTCCAGCAAGACAAGACCATCCTAAAGCAATTGAAGCATTAAAGAAACTAAATCGCCCTTATATGGTAGCTTTGCCTTTGGTATTTCAAACTACCCAAGAATGGCAAGACAGCGATTTAGGGTTGCATCCGATTCAAGTAGCATTGCAAATTGCTATTCCCGAATTAGATGGTGCAATTGAGCCGATAATTTTATCGGGAAGAGATGCAAATACAGGAAAAGCGATCGCACTACAAGATCGCATTGAAGCTGTAGCCGGACGCGCTTTAAAATGGGCTAACCTGCGCCGTCAGCCGAAATTGCAGAAAAAAGTTGCAATTACTGTATTTAGCTTCCCACCAGACAAAGGCAATGTGGGAACTGCAGCATACTTAGATGTATTTGGCTCGATTTACGAAGTTATGCAAGCGTTGAAAAACAACGGCTACGACTTGCCAGACTTGCCAGATTCAGCCGCAGCCTTGATGCAAGAAGTTATCCACGATGCCCAAGCACAATATAGCAGCCCAGAATTAAACGTTGCTTACAAAATGTCCGTACCAGAGTACGAACAACTTACACCATACTCGCAGCGTTTAGAGGAAAATTGGGGACCGCCGCCAGGACATCTCAACAGCGACGGACAAAATCTACTAATTTACGGCAAGCAATTCGGTAACGTATTTATTGGCGTACAGCCGACATTTGGCTACGAAGGCGACCCGATGCGGCTGTTATTTTCGCGTTCTGCAAGTCCTCATCATGGTTTTGCAGCTTATTACACGTATTTAGAGCAAATTTGGCAAGCTGACGCAGTATTGCACTTCGGTACGCATGGATCGTTAGAATTCATGCCTGGCAAGCAGATGGGAATGTCGAATGATTGTTACCCAGATAACTTAATTGGTTCAATTCCTAACCTGTATTACTACGCCGCCAATAATCCCAGCGAAGCAACGATCGCCAAACGTCGCAGTTATGCTGAAACAATCAGCTACCTCACGCCACCAGCAGAAAATGCAGGCTTGTATAAAGGGTTGAAGGAACTTAGCGAACTAATCGCTTCCTACCAAACCCTCAAAGACAGCGGTAGAGGCATTCCCATCGTCAATACGATTATGGATAAATGCCGCATCGTCAATCTAGATAAAGATATTGCTTTGCCAGAAACCGATGCTAGAGATATGACTGCCCAGGAGCGAGATAATATTGTGGGCATGGTGTATCGCAAGTTGATGGAGATTGAATCGCGGCTGTTACCATGCGGGCTGCACGTCATTGGTAAACCACCAAGTGCAGAAGAAGCGATCGCAACTTTAGTCAATATTGCCAGCCTAGATCGCTTGGAGCAAGAAGTCTTGAGCCTTCCCCGCATTATTGCTAACAGCATTGGGCGCAATATCGAGCAAGTTTACACCAATAGCGATAAAGGCATTTTAGAAGACGTAGAACTACTGCAACAAATTACTCTAGCAACTAGAACAGCAGTTGCAGCCTTGGTAAAAGCTCAAACTGACGCAGAAGGGCGAGTTTCCAAGGTCGCTAAACTCAACTTCTTCAACATGGGCAAAAAAGAGCCTTGGATTGAAGCACTGCATCAAGCAGGATATGCCAAAGTAGACACCCAAGAACTCAAGCCTTTATTTGAGTATCTAGAATTTTGTTTGCAACAAGTTTGTGCAGACAACGAACTAGGCGCATTACTCAAAGCCCTAGAAGGCGAATACGTCCTACCTGGACCTGGTGGCGACCCCATCCGCAACCCAGACGTGCTACCTACAGGCAAAAACATCCACGCCTTAGACCCTCAATCTATCCCCACAACGGCGGCGGTGCTTTCCGCCAAAATCGTTGTAGATCGGCTAATAGCAAGGCAAAAGGCAGAAAATGACGGTAACTACCCAGAAACGATCGCTTGCGTCCTCTGGGGAACCGACAATATCAAAACCTACGGCGAATCTCTCGCTCAAGTAATGTGGATGGTAGGCGTGCGCCCCGTACCAGATGCTTTAGGTAGAGTCAATAAGCTAGAACTAATTCCCCTAGCAGAATTAGGACGACCCCGCATTGATGTAGTCATCAACTGTTCTGGTGTATTCCGCGACTTGTTCATCAACCAAATGAACTTGTTAGACAAAGCCGTGAAAATGGCAGCAGAAGCCGACGAACCGCCGTCTATGAACTACGTCCGCAAACACGCCTTAGCGCAAGCCGAGGAAATGGGGATCAACTTGCGTCAAGCCGCAACCCGCGTATTTTCTAATGCTTCTGGTTCTTATTCATCAAATATCAACCTAGCTGTAGAAAATAGCACTTGGGATAGCGAAGCCGAGTTGCAAGATATGTATCTTAGCCGCAAATCCTATGCTTTTAGTGCTGACGATCCAGGGATGATGGATCAATCGCAACAGATTTTTGAAACAGCTTTAAAAACTGTTGATGTCACCTTCCAAAATCTTGATTCTTCAGAAATTAGTTTGACTGATGTTAGTCACTATTTCGACTCCGATCCAACTAAGCTGGTAGCAAGTCTGCGCCAAGACGGTAAAATGCCATCTTCATTTATTGCAGACACGACTACAGCCAACGCCCAAGTCCGCAGCCTATCAGAAACAGTACGTTTAGATGCCCGTACCAAGCTGTTAAACCCCAAATGGTACGAAGGAATGCTCAATCACGGCTACGAAGGCGTAAGGGAGCTTTCTAAGCGTTTAGTCAATACGATGGGCTGGAGTGCAACAGCGGGCGCTGTAGATAATTGGATTTACGAAGATACCAATTCAACGTTTATTCAAGATGAAGCAATGCGCCAGCGTTTGATGAACCTGAACCCCCATTCATTCCGCAAAGTTGTATCTACCTTGTTAGAAGTCAACGGACGCGGTTACTGGGAAACTAGCGAAAGCAATCTGCAAATGTTGCGCGAGTTGTACCAGGAAGTTGAAGACCGGATTGAAGGCATAGAATAGAACCTATTAATATAGGTTTTTATCGTAGAGACGTTCTATAGAACGTCTCTACTGCTTTTTATAGATGCGATCGCAGTCAATACGATTAACCTACTAAATATCTTGAGATAGAAGCAAACCGCAATAGAAGTAGCTATCGTTCTGTTAAGTTATACCCTGTGACTTATGAACTCAAGCAATAGCCTTCTCAATCGGCGTAGAGAACTTCTACGGGTTATCTTTTCTATTTGCCTCATCATCGTTGGTATTACTCATTTTATTAGACCAGAACAATACGCCCGTATCGTTCCACCAATATTTCCTGCCTTTACCTCTGTCTACGTTAGCGGCGTACTTGAGATTTTGGGCGGTATTGGCTTGATGATTCCAGCTGTAAGCGTATTATCAGCATGGCTCTTAATTGCGCTATTTATTGGCGTTTTCCCTGCCAATATATACATGACCCTACATAACATCAAGATTGAGGGCATTCCTCAAAATCAAATCCTTTACTGGGCAAGACTACCTTTACAAGCAGTATTGATTGCTTGGGCTTGGTGGTACACAAAATACCCAAAACAGCCTGAAGCTATGGCTATGAGGAAAACAGAATCTACTAGCAATAGTTAGCAAGCGATCGCCTTCCCATGTCCAAGCCACTATTAATTGTTTATGTACAGTCCGGTTTTATTAACTCCTTTACACACCACATTCCGCTACGAGCAGCCTGTTTGCTTGAAAGGAAAAGGTGAAATGAAAGATGACTTGCCCAACTTATGTTTACTGCTCATCTTCTTGTACTGTAAGTCCGGCAGCACGGATAAGACTGCGAAGCGTACCTCTGGCTACTTCACGATGGTCAGGAACAGAGAGCGTTACCTGTTCGCCTTCCTTGACCATAATGATATGACTTGCGCTTTGACGTACAACTTGCCAACCAAAATTTTCCAATGCTTGGACGATCTCACGTCCACTGAGAACAGGAAGAGACGAAGGCATGATTATGCCATTACCTCTACTTGGTAAGTTTCAATCGTAAGCGGTAGCCCACGTTCTGACCTAACTTGAATGCAAGCGGTAATAGCATCTCTAATATTTTCAAGAGCTTCTTCCCTAGTTTGACCTTGGCTGACACAACCAGGAATACTAGGGCATTCTACAACCCAAACCCCATCTTCATCACGGTCAAGTGTCACAGTCAACTTCATAAGTTTTCACCGTTAGCTTTCAATTTATAGTTTACCTTTTGCTTGCATATACCTATTCAATGATTGGCGATCGCCCTGTTCTCATGGCAATTACCATAGTATTTACTGGCTACTGGCTATAATGAGCGCACACTTTTCTGGATGGAGCTAGGTTACTCATGGCTAGCTTGTTGGTCAAATCCGAACAGATGCCATTGCAGATTAATCTTTCTGCGATCGCTACAATGTCGAAATTGAGCGATCGCTTTCCACTAATAACGATAAAGTTGAGCGGTCGTCCAAATCTTTGCTACTAACCATGAGTACATAACAATCCGCTCCAAGCGAATGGTTAGCCTGCGGAATCTACTCATCTATTTTCCTCTTGCTTTGTAACCGTTCAAACTCATGTGTCAGGAATGCAGTCAAGTTTTCGGCATCGGGTGTCGATGGAAATGTAGCCTCATCATTACTGTAAATCGGTGCTACATCTTGTTGATTATTGGAACCAACAGTCCAGTAAATGGCATCATATACATCTGTTATTAAAGGAAATGTCCTCATCCCTGTAAACACACCAGAATTTTCCCAATCTATTGAAAGCGAGATGGCTCGATCCAAATTTAGAAACATTTGCCTATCAAAATTACCGTCAGGCATGGTAAGGAAAAGTTCATGACCGCTATGCAGCCATTTATAAAGTTCAATAACTTCTTTTGGTAGCTTATATGGCAATATGGCTATTTTTTCCTCAATCTGCTTGGGTGTCAAAATTGGACGTGTCCCAAACTGCTCTAAGTCACTGGCTCTATTTTGCTGCAACCATAGCTCAATAGAATTTAGAATCTGGGTTGGTTGAGACATACATGGCATAAATCGCACTTACAAAGCTTGATTTTGATTAGCGTTGGCATTTGATACAAAATCTGCCTTCTCAACTAAAAGACTGAGCAGGCTAACTATTTACTATACGGAAATTTTCCGTATAATCCCCGTAAGGGATGAAAAGCCAAAATTTTCCATTTATTCACCTCATCCTGGCTCATCTCAAATCTAGGTCAATCAAATTAGTGTTGAATAGCAGAAGTTACGATCGCTCCCGCATCAAACTGGCGATCGCTTTCTACTAATAATTCCCGAACTGCAACTAAATCGTAAGGAAAAGGTCGTTGACGGGGAATATAATCGCGTGGATTAGCAGCACCATGACGCAGTACAGCATTAATTACTACACACGGTTCGGGGTCTAAGTTAATCGCCCCATGCAATACCCCTGGGGGAATTGTTACTACTACAGGTTGGCGATCGCTTAACACCATATACTCGTACTGACGATTAATCAATGTCACCAGCACAAATCGACCTTTAACTACTAATAACTGATCTGTCTGCGCTTTGTGGACAAACAAATCTTCAACTGTAATAGCTGGTATTTGTACCAGGATAGTTTCGTCGCTAGATTGGGGGGTGTAAAAGTTGGTCATTCCCCCCTTAGTTGCTGTGAGTTGACGAACCTCGATCCCCCTAGCTGAACTCATACCCGCCTCCTCTAGATTGAAGCTATATACTTCAAATCTAATGCGGTAAATTCTAAAAAGATGTTAATTGTGAACAAGAATTTACCAAAACGTGGTATAGAAACGGAAATATATCAAAGGGCAGAAATTTGTAAACTGTTTAGATCGCCTAAATTGCCTTGCAACTTTACACTGCGTCCGTTAGCGTAAAGATGGCGGACAATTTTATAAATTGCCTCAATGCGATCGCTTGCCCCAACTTTTTCGGCTAATTGCGTTAAAGATAGAGGCTTACTTTCATTAGCCAACACTTGGCATACCTGTCTTTGCAAATCCAAAATAACCGCTGCTGCTTTTTTCCCTGCTTCTACTCCTGGTTGATGGTAAGCATTGACATTGACTAAGAAACCATACAAACCTACAGCCCTTTCGTACAATGCAATCAAAGCGCCGACAGTACGTGGATTAACTTGCGGAATAGTTACCGTAATTGAATCGCGATGATTTTCATACAGTGCTAGCCTTGTACCTTGTAGCAAGCCAGATAAATAATCGCCGCAAGTAACACCTGGTTCTACTTCTGGGGATGCGCCTTGTCTATCTTCTAAAACCTCAATAAAGGTCATAAAAAAGTTAGCAACACCTTCGCGCAACTGCTGAACGTAGGCGTGTTGGTCAGTAGAACCTTTATTTCCATAGACAGCAATACCTTGATAGACAGTTTTGCCGTCTAAATCTTTTTCCTTACCCAACGACTCCATGACTAGCTGTTGCAAATAGCGACTAAATAGCAACAAACTATCTTTGTATGGCAGTACAACCATATCCTTTTCACCGCGTCCGTTGCCAGCAAAGTACCAAGATAAAGCTAGCATTGCCGCAGGATTATTTTTGACATCATGGACGCGCGTTAGGGTATCCATAACCTTTGCGCCTGCTAGCATTGCCCAAATATCAATGCCTTGCAAAGCTGCGGGTAATAGTCCTACAGCAGACAATTCCGAAGTTCGTCCGCCTACCCAGTCGTACATGGGGAAAGTAGCTAACCAGTTTTCCGATTTTGCCAAATTGTCTAGATTGCTACCTTCGCTGGTAATTGCGATCGCATACTTACTGAAATCCAAGTTATGCCCAGCGTAAGCCTTTTTGACTTCAATCATGCCGTTACGCGGTTCGGGCGTTCCTCCTGACTTGGAAATCACTATAACCAACGTGCTAGCTAACCGATTTCGCAGGCGCGTGAGAATGCGATCGATCCCCGCCGGATCTGTATTATCGATAAAATGAATTGCTAAAGGCGGGAAATCAGGCGATAAAGCTTCAGCGACAAATTGAGGACCGAGGGCAGAACCGCCAATCCCAATCGAAATGATATCAGTAAAACGAGAAGCTTGAGGCGGATGGATATTCCCTGATAAGACTTTTTTGGTAAAATCCTCAATCTTTTCTACAGTCTGGATAATATCTTGTTTGATTTCAGGAGTAGGCGCTAAATCTGGGTCGCGCAGCCAATAATGACCGACCATCCGGTTTTCGTCAGGATTGGCTATTGCTCCTTCCTCTAAAGCTGCCATATCCGCAAAGGCTCTGTCAAACTTCGGCTGCAAAGCCTCTACAAAGGCATCATCAAACCTCATCCGACTGACATCTAGGTAGAATCCTAGCCCCTCATCGTAATACAGCCAGTCTTGGTAGCGTTGCCAAAGTGCCGCAGCGTCCATAGGAATTCTCAATTTAAGTGCTTACATCACATTAACTATAAAGAGGGTAAAGGTTAATGGGTAAAGGGTAAAGCTAAAGAAAATTGCATATATCCCTGGCTAAAAGTTGCGATCGCCACAAACGTTTGCTTGCGCTAAGGTACAATGCATTTTATTTTGAAGCGCGATCGCTTTTATATAAACTGCAATGGTAGGATATTTAATTTTTCTGACGATATCTACAGGAATTTTTGCTTTATTTAGCTTGGGCTTAAATTTGCAGTGGGGTTTTACCGGACTAATTAATTTTGGTCATGTGGCGTTCATGACTGTAGGCGCTTACACCACTGTAGTATTGAGCTTATATGGAGTACCGCTAATTGTTGCGGCTTTAATTGGTGGTGCGTTGGCTGCACTTTTAGGGCTATTAATTGGGCTGTCTACGCTACGCTTGCGCGAAGATTATTTAGCAATTGTCACAATTGGCGTATCGGAATTAGTCCGCTTAATCGTTAACAATCAGCAGCTACCTACACCCAATGGCTTGATTGATGGAGTGCAAGGGTTGCAAAGCTATCCATTGCCCTTAACTAATATTGTCCCCAGTCCCCTATTTAAACTGGTAGCGATCGCTTTATTAACAGCAGTTGCAGGTTTATGTCTGTGGCGGTTGTGGAGTTGGGTAAGAAAAGGAGAAGGTAAAAGAAATACCCGCTTTTCCTTTGCCACGCGAGCGATTTTAGGGATTCTAGCAGTAGCATTCGTGCTGACAATTTACATTACCGGACTATCGGCTTTAAATGACTACAGTAGATATGAAAAATCTGGGTTAATGGTAGTGCTATTAGTAGTAGTAGCGCTAGTATTTTGGTTATTAGAAGCCTTAGTGAGATCGCCTTGGGGTCGAGTTCTCAAAGCCATCCGCGAAGACGAGCAAGTACCCAAAGCTTTAGGGAAGAATGTATTTTGGTATAAGTTGCAAGCTTTTATGCTCGGAGGTGCGATCGCTGGAATTGCAGGTGCTTTCTTTGCGTGGCAGTTAACGACAGTTTATCCGAGTAATTTTGAACCAATAAGTACGTTTTACGCTTGGATTATAGTAGTTGTGGGTGGAGCTAGTAATAATGTTGGCACATTACTAGGGGCGATCGTTTTCTTTACTTATGAGGAAGCAACGAGGAATTTTTTACCCCAAATTGTTCCCTTAGATGAAGCGCGTTTAGGTGCATTCCGCATCATGGTAATTGGGCTGCTATTAATGATAATTATGGTCTGGCGACCTCAAGGCATTTTAGGAAAAAAGGAGGAACTAACCCTTGGTAAATAACGATAACGCCTCCTACGAGGAGCTAGAAGGCTGTTTGCCGGACACGCTAACCCAACCACCTTTATCGCCGTTATTGACTGCTACAGGCATTGCTAAAAGCTTTGGCGGCATCAAGGCAGTAGATAATGCAGAGATAGAAGTGACCAAAGGTAGCATTACCGGATTAATTGGTCCCAATGGCGCAGGAAAAACGACACTATTTAACTTACTTTCTAACTTTATCCGTCCCGATCGCGGCACAGTAGTTTTTGACGGCGAACCAATCCAACACTTGCAACCCCATCAAATCGCCCAACAAGGGATGGTACGAACGTTTCAAGTTGCCCGTACTCTGTCGCGGTTGTCTGTAATGGAAAATATGCTCTTAGCCGCGCAAAAGCAGACAGGAGAAAACCTTTGGCAAGTTTGGTTGCAACGCAAGCAAGTGGCAGCCGAAGAAAAGCAATCGAGAGAGCGGGCAATAAAATTGTTAGAGTCAGTGGGACTTGCTCGCATGGCAAACGAATATGCTGGGGCGCTATCTGGGGGACAGCGCAAGCTTTTAGAAATGGCAAGAGCATTGATGACCAATCCTAAATTAATCTTACTAGACGAACCAGCAGCAGGCGTAAACCCGACGCTAATCAATCAAATATGCGATCGCATTGACACATGGAATTCAGAAGGCATGACTTTTTTGATTATCGAACACAACATGGATGTAATTATGTCCTTATGCGATCGCGTGTGGGTATTAGCCGAAGGCAAAAACCTAGCAGTAGGAACGCCAGCAGAAATTCAAAGCAATCCCCAAGTATTAGAAGCATATCTAGGGCAATAAAATCGTTTTTGTGTAGAGATGTTGCACTGCACAGAAGCAAATAGAATTCGCCTTTTTTGTTTTTGTTCTTAACTGTTCGACTGTAACGACAAATTGTAGTTACATTAAAATCGACATATCTATAGCTGAATATGGAGTTTGAATGGGATGAAGCAAAACGCCTTGCTAATATTGACAAACACGGGATAGATTTTATTGACGTTCCCCCTGTGTTTGATGGATATACAGTAACAATCGAGGACGATCGCTACAGCTATGGAGAACAGCGTTTTGTGACATTTGGCTTATTGCAAGGGCGACTTATTACCGTTGTTTATAGCGAACGTAACGATTGCATCCGAGTTATTTCTGCGAGAAAAGCAACCAAATATGAACAACGAACATACTTCCAGGCAATCTCAGACTGATTGGCAACGACTTGATGCCATGACTGACGAAGACATCGATTTGTCAGATTGTCCAGAAATTACACCAGAATTATTTGCTAAAGCCGTTGTGAGAAAAGGCTTACCTATTGCTAAAAACAAAGCTCAGGTTACGCTACGTATTGATGCTGACGTATTAGAGTGGTTTAAGTCTCAGGGGCGAGGCTATCAAACTCAAATTAATACCTTACTAAGAGCGTATATGGAGGCTCACAAATAATCGTTTCTTAATTCTTACGTAGTTGCTTTTGCCAATGTATAATTTAGCAATGTCCCTTTCGTCCCATATATTGAAATGGGTAGGAGGCAATGAATGATTGGCACTATTTCTTTAACCACGTTCCCCATAATCTAGCAGCTAGCACGTACTGCGTCTTCGAGCCACAATACAAAACCGAGATTTTCAACTGGTTTAGGCGAGAAGATGTAGCAAAAGAGCAAAAAGAAGACTTCATCCAGGCTTTAATAGATTTCTCAGACGATTGCGGCGACTTTTATTGTTACCGCGCTTACATACTAGCCGCAGAAGCACTTAACTACTATAAAGATTGTTCTCTAGGGGATGCGATCGCATCGCAAATCCTCAAATGGAGCTATGCTTTTTTCCGTCAAGATAAGCAAGATTGGCAAACATTTCCTGAACCATTAGTTACCGCCGCCAGAGTAGCATTAGAAAAAACAGATAGAAACAGAGTAGTTTCTGCATTTGTCCATCTAGTTCATACTACAGAAAGCAAAACAATTCTCCGCATAGCTGCCGAGAAACTGGGAAAACTCGATCCAGGCAATAAAAGTGCGATCGCAGCATTAGTTCTACTACTTGAAGCTACGCAAGATGATTCCGATCTTTGGCATATAACTCGTAGCTTGATGCAGATCGATCCAGACAATCCGGTAGTAATTTCTACATTAGCTAATTTAATTCAGGCTAATACTGATGGATGGGCTAATTCTGATTGTCGCTGGAGCATAATTAGATATGCTACTAAGGCAATAAGAGAAGTCTCTACAGGCAACCTAACAGCAATAAAATTTTTAGTTCAGCTAATACAGACAACAGCAGATAAATATATTTGTTGGGATGCTATTAAAAGTCTAGGAGAAATTGCTACAGGTAATCAAACCGCGATCGCTGCTCTCACTGAGTTTTTACAGATAAATCAAGGCGATTGCATTTGTTTTGATGCAGCTAAGGCTCTGTGGCAAATTGATGAAGGGAATGCAGATGCGATCGCTGCTTTCATCCACATGATTGCAACTAATACTGATGGATTTATCTTCAATCAGTCTGCTAGTTATTTAGTCCAAATCGCTCCGAAGAATGTAAAGGCAATCGCCGCTCTTACTGAGAGATTGGAAACAACTCAAGATGAGTATTTTCGTTGTCGATCTGCCGCTAGTTTATTACAATTCGAGCCTGATAATAAACTAGCGCTAGCAACCTTGATTGATTTTGTTAATTTTGTCAAAAACCTTCAAGTTGATTCTGCTAATAACAAGGTTGTTGGTAACTTAGAGCGATTGATAGCTGGAGATAGAGATGCAATCGCCGTTATAACTCAAAGGATTACTTCTGCACAGGATAGCTACTTTTTACGTGAAGCAATTTATATGTTAGAGGAAAGCGAAATAAGAAATAAGAATGGGTTTGAAACCCTCATCGATCTCATTCAAACTTTTGATGAATTAGCTCGTACCAGTGCTTTGGCAGAAACTTGGCAATCGCCTCGTTACTCCCAACTTTTAAAAGCAGCCAATGAATTACAGGAAATTTTGCTTAGAGAACAAATGTGGCAAGTAATTGTAGCCTTAAAAGACTACCTCAGCGCATCTAATCAGGATAGTTCTTACCGTTACGAGGCTTGCTATAAAATAATCTGGCATTGCGCCCAAAATATACCTTACCTAGATTTCTACAAAGCTTGGCATAGCTTACCGTAGTTTGAAAACCCGCAATTAAGCGGGTTTTGTCTGTGTAGATGTGAATGGAATTTGCCCTATTTATTCTTACTCTTGGCTGATGCGGCTGCGATCGCAAATCGTAGTTACATTAGAGCATAACAAGACCAAACTCCAAAATTTTGATGATTTTACACTGCATGGTAAATACTGCCTTTTCAATCCATCGAAACCAATTTCTAGCCACACTTGATGCAGAGCATACCTGTGACTAATCTAGTTTATGCGACTCTTAGTTTTAGAGATATGCCTTTAGCATCTATTTCTGTGCGTGAATATAGTCTACGAAGTAGAACTTTGGACTTAGCCAGAACTTCAGCCAAGCGTAAGCTCCTAAGCCCAGTATTGCTGTCACAATAAGCGGCAAGCCTAACTTAACTTTCCATGCATCAGGCAACAGCGCAACAGCGGAAACAGTAAGTGCAAAGTAGATTAAAAGTAATATTTGCAAGCGTTGCACGACTAAAAGCGTTCTAGAGCAACTACTACAATGACGAGTATGTTGGTTGTAGCGATCGAGGATTTGGGCGCGATCGTGATTATTCCAGGTTTGGGGAACATTGAGTCCAACTTTGCTCCAAGGTAACTGCCCGTGACTGTATTTATCAAACCACTTTCTAAATTCAATTACAAATCGGTCTGCACTCGTCGGTAACTTATAGGCAGTTTTCCAACTTTCAATTAGTTGTCTTTGTTGCAGAAAATGCTCTTGCTGCTGAAGAAGAACCATATCGCCATCAAGAACTTGATTGCGGATGTTGATATGCTCCCACCAACGCGGCGTGAGATGATGAAGTGTTTTAGCAAAGTTGCGGGGAAATTGAACTACAATCCTAGATTTACCAGGAGATACTGGCAGGCAGTAGGTAACAAGTCCAAATTGTTTGCTGCCATCGCCAAACTTAAGCGCATATTCCAAGCGACAAGGTGGTTCAAAAGTTATAGTGCTAGACAAGCGCCCAAGAACGTTGGCGACTATTAAGTTGGGTTGCGATCGCTCAATTTCCATCAGCATCGGTGTCGCCTTATTGCGATCGCCTTGTACGCCGTGATGAGCAAATGGAACGTGACTGGGATCGGCAACATTTTCTACCAAAGTCTGCCAGTCATATTCTAAATCCCGCACAAAAGAAGACCACACAAAGCCTTTGTCAGCATCAATTTGCGGTGACAGAGGTAAAGGCGTACTATCAGCTTGTGCGCTGGAATTAGCATCTAGCCAAACCCAAAGTAAATCTTGTTGCTGACGAACGGGTAGTGATACAGCACACAGATTGTCTTTCTGCTTGCTGACAATTTCTGGATCTTCTGCTTGGGGAATATGAGTGCAAATCCCTTGCTCGTCAAATTGCCAACCGTGATAACTACACATCAAATTTCCCGTGCGATCGTCAATACGTCCCTGACTTAGCGGCGCAAGGCGGTGAGGACAACTATCTAAAAACACGCGAAAATCAGATGCTTTGGGTTTCCAGATAACTAAACGCAGCCCTAAAAGTGTTGCTGTTGTTGGTTGCTTGGGGTCTAAATCTTCTATTGGTAAAAGAGGATACCAGTGTTGAAAAAAGTCAAATTCAGGTTCCATGTAATAAATAAAGATTAAATTAAAAAGTTAGTATACCTGCAACAATCCATAAATAGCTTCAGACTGGACAGAGCCAGAAAGAATCGGGTAGCAACACCCTAAGAGAAGTCTGATATCTTCACATCAGTAACTTAGACTGCATTACCCGATAACCAATTCAAAACTCGGTTCCTCAACTATGTGCTTTTGAATATATCAATCAAAACGGTTAGAGAAATTAGGAATTTCTTCGGGCGAAAGGTAGGACGTTGTGGGAAAAGTTTGCAGCAAACAAAAATATATTATCTGGTCGTAACAAAGTATAAATTTAACAACTGCTGCTTGTGCTATCGGCTACATTTAGGCTCTATCTTTGTCTACGCTGTGGCAATGCTTGCTATCGTTCACATGACTACTACTGAGGAGACAATAAAGATGAGTCATCGCAGTTGGCAAATAGCGCTAACTGGTACGATTGTCGTCAGTGGCATACTGCTAGGAAAGATAAATTGGGCAATAGCACAAAGCAAACCGATCGCCGATGACACGCTAGGCAACGAGCGTTCCACAGTCGTTCCCCTCAGTGGAGGTACGAGCGGCGATCGCATTGAAGGCGGAGCGCGACGCGGCGATAATCTTTTTCACAATTTTCAAGAGTTTGGTGTCGATGCTGGACGCGGCGTTTACTTTAGCGACCCAGGTGTAAATAATATTATTACTCGCGTTACTGGTGGCAATCAGTCACAAATTGATGGTACATTGGGCGTACTAGGAAAGGCAAACTTGTTTTTGATCGACCCAAGTGGGATTATTTTTGGTGCTAATGCCAGATTAGATATAGGTGGTTCCTTTACCGCAACTACAGCATCGGCGATCGCTTTCAACAGTCAAGGCGATTTCAGTGCTTATGCGATCGCGTGTGGGTATTAGCCGAAGGCAAAAACCTAGCCGTAGGAACGCCAGCAGAAATTCAAAGCAATCCCCAAGGATTAGAGCATATCTAGGGAGTAAAATCGTTTTTGTGTAGAGACGTTGCAGTGCAACGTCTCCAACCCCCTATGCGATCGTCCAATTCAGGGCAATGGAATTCGCGCAAGCACAGACTAAGAAAATTTAAACAATCGATTTAAGTATTTAAAGTTTTGCCAAGGTATAATTTAGCAATGTCCCTTTCGCCCCATAATTTGAAATGGGTAGGAGGCAATGAATGATTGGCACTATTTCTTTAACCACGTTCCCAACAATCTAGCAACCAGCACTTACCGCATCTTCGAGCGGCACTACAAAGCCGAGATTTTCAACTGTTTTAGGCGAGAAGATGTAGCAAAAGAGCAAAAAGAAGACTTTATCCAAGCTTTAATAGATTTTCCAGGCGATTGCGGCGATCTTTATCGCTACCGCGCTTACTTACTAG
The DNA here is from genome assembly GCF_000952155.1 of Aliterella atlantica CENA595. Classification (GTDB taxonomy): domain Bacteria; phylum Cyanobacteriota; class Cyanobacteriia; order Cyanobacteriales; family Chroococcidiopsidaceae; genus Aliterella; species Aliterella atlantica. The sequence continues at coordinate 77,165 of NZ_JYON01000008.1, forward strand.
CCGCAGAAGCACTTAACTATTTTCCAGATTGTTCTCTAGGGGATGCGATCGCACTACAAATCCTCAATCGAGCCTAGCAAGCAACTAGCAACCGCAGCTTTAGTAAATCTGCTTAACACTGCTCAAAATGATTCTTATCTTTGGATAGCTGTGGGAGATTTAGGCAATTTTGGGTTGGCAAATCTAGATGCGATCGCAGCTTTAACTCGACTTATTGCCCTACAGAAAATAGTTATCTTCTGCTTCATGCAGCATATAGTTTAGGCAGAATCGATTCAGGTAATCACACAGCAATATCTACATTTGTCCATTTCATCCAAACTTTTACTGAAGTGGATACTACAGAAATTTACTATGCCGAGGATCGGCGATCGCGTCGTAACTCCCAGCTTTTGAATGCAGCTAACGAACTCAAAGAAATCTTGCTCGTAGACCAAATGCCGCAAGTAGTTGTAGCTTTAAAAGATTACATCAGCAAATCTAAGCGAGATAGTTTTTACCGCTACGAAGCTTGTTATAACACAATCTGGTATTGCGTTCAAAATATGCATTACCTAGATTTCTATAAAGCTTAGCATACATCTTAGAAGTTGTAACTCACGTAGGCGGGTTTTGTTTGTGTAGGTGCAAATTTTATTCGTACTCCTCTAAACCCGCTTACCTAATTCCTCAATACGCTCGCGCAATTGTCGTAACTGCTTTTTATTCAACTGCTTCTTATCTATCTTTCGCACTTCCTCATTCTTTGGTAATTTTTCCTGCGTCTCAACGCGCATCAGATACCACAAACCGTCTATTTGCTCGTACCAGCGATCGCTATCTAGATAAACTTTGGTAATCGGCTGAGATTTCGGTGTTTTTTGCCAGCGCGGCGCAGGTTTGAGAATGCCACTATCTGGACACACATACAAACCTCTGACTGGATAGCCGCCGTTATCTAAACAATAAGGTTTACCGTCAATATACTTAACGTGCTTTTCTACTTCCCTTTCTAAATGCTGGTAAACGTGGATATTAGTAGTAGAATTTGGCTTAACTGCTGCCCTAATCTCTGCATATAATTCATCCCAACTACGACCTACTTGTTTTTTGAGATAGCGACGTAGGGGAGCAAGATATTCATTAAAATACTTCGGCGGACTTTTATCTTGCCAATTAGGTAGATACCTCAATCCTTGGTACTCTGGATCGTCTTCTACTTTTTGCTTAATCCGGTTTTTTGGCGGGTAACTCCTAGTAGAACCTCGATCTACTAGAAGATGGTGCATATCTTGACGCATATACTACATAAATAATACAAGTAGTATAACTCGCTTGTATTAGGCATTGTCAAGGACAAGCGATCGCCCAATTTAAGAAACCTTCACCATGACAACTTCTTGAGAAGGACTTGTAGGCGCTACAGACGATTCAACGGTGACAAATAGCTGTGATATTTCAGCTTCTTCTTGATAAGCACCAGCCGGAATCGCAATTTTATCTAAACTCGCGCCACTAGAACTCACATTAAACTGTCCGCAACGGATTGTCTTACCCTCAACTACAGCCCAAAGCCAGTAAGCTTTACCTACAGGAGGCGGCGGCAAATCTTGCAGAGCAATCGCTGCTTTATTTGCCTCAAAATCCATAAACACGCTGCCTACTGCCATTGATTGCTCTTTACCCTTCAAAGCAAAAACATGGTTTTCCGCACCTTGCAATATAGCAACTACCTCTTTAGCCTGACTGTAGCTTTGCCGCAGATAGTAGTTATCCACACCCAAAGCCAACGCCAAAACTGCGGCAGTTCCCGCGATCGTCTTATTCCAAGGCAAAACTAACTGCTTTGGTGTGCGTGTAATCCCAATTGGTTTTTCTATTGCATTCAAAATAGCATCATGTACTCGCGCTGGCGGCGTTTGAGTATAACCGTAGGGTAAAAGTGCTAATACTTCCTGCCATCGCTCTACTTCACGATTTAACTGGGGGTTTTCTGCTAAAAGCTGAATAAATTCCTCAGCTTCGTGGGGACATAGATTGCCAAGAACATAGCCCACAGTTAAGTCTTCGATATTTTTAGGAGTTGAAGATTCATACATAGGGCAATTATTTAGTTAAAAAAGACAAAATATCTCTGAGTTTTTTTAAGGCTTGACGAGCCGAAGTTTTCACTGTACCAAGAGGTATATCTAATGTTTTAGCAATTTCTGACTGGCTGAGGTCTTGGAAATATGCCATCTCCAAGATTTGCCGCTGGCGTTCTGGAAGTTGTGCTAATGCTGCTCGAACGTGCTGGGAAGTGTCCCAGATATCAATTTGCTCGGAAGCTGACAGCGAAAATGGTTGTGTATTAGTAGTTTGTCGCCAACGTTCGAGAAACTTACGCCTTGATGTGCGCGATCGCAATTTGTCAATCGCCCGCGATCGCGTCACAACTACCAAATAATTACTCAAAGAGCCACGCGCCGGATTGTAAGTATTGTTATGCCACAGAGTAACAAATACTTCCTGAGTTAAATCTTCTGCTTCTTGAGCGTCTTTGAGGATTTTCAACGCCAAACCATAAACAACAGCGCCATAGCGATCGTAAAGCTTGCTAAGGGCTGATGTTTCACCTAATTTGAGTGCTTGGAGTAGCTCTAAGTCCTTCTGCTGCAATGAGTTATCAAATCTAAACTTAAGCGAGTCTGAGTCTATCATTCCTTCATGACAACAAGTTAGAGCAGATACTTTTCTTTGGATTAGCTGGAGCATACTGCCTATAAAGCAACAGCAATATTGAGGTCTATAACTTTTCTGTATGCCTTTATACTAACATCTGCCCAATGTAAATAAATATAAAGTAACTAAATCCAATCGAGGCTCGACTTGCGTACCACTATAAAACCTTTTTGAGTTAATGCAACTGGTATAAGCTAGGAACCAAAATTGAACCGTATGACTAATAGATACAGACTCAAGACTAGCAAGCAGTTTTACAAACAACTGTTAACATCAGACGTAGCAATAGTTAGACCAGACCATGATGATGTAGATAGCATTTTAGTCATGCACCCAGCGTTACTGTATCGGCATTATGTCATCAAGAACATTGACGCTATTGGCTACGTTGCTTATCAGGGATGGCAAAACGAGGGACGCGGTTTTGTCGCCCTCACGCCTTTATGGGAAAAGGAAGAGCCAGAATTTGCCGTAATGTATGTCAGCGAAGCCAATATTTTAAAACTACCATTACTAGAACCATTAATAGCGAATAGAAATAGATTTCCCCATTGGTATATAAAGTTAGCTGAACTTGTGCGATCGCAAATATATCGGCGATTGAATAATTACAACCCAGAAGCAGAATCAATAATTCTCGGTCAAGTCGAAGATACATCGCAAATATTTCCAGACGACCAGCTATATCAGCAAATAGATCGAGTGGAAATATTTAACTTCTGCGACTTTGAAACTTCGCTGCAAACTTGTTACGAACGATTTAAAAATAGAGCTTGCGAATTTATTCTATGAAACACTTTTGGTTTTAAGTCGTAAATATTACGCTCTAATATCTCTCATCAGATAGAAGTATTTTTGCAGAAGCGATCGCAAAATCAAATACCAGCGATCGCTTTTAAAATAGTAATGACAGATTTACCGAGCAACTTAGCAAATATTTTTAGGGAAGATAAAGAACCAAGCGTTATATTTGCAGAATTATTACCAGTATTAGGGGAAGAATTGAAATGCGATCGCATTTTCCTATACGCACGCAACCCCCAAACTAAAGTAGGTATAGTAGTTAGCTGTTGGCGACGCACCCCCGAAATACCTGATGTAGACGACTACGAATGGAAGCAAGAACCAGAATCATTAGCAAAAGAAGATCCCTTATTTGCTGCTGCACTAAACACAAAACCATCTATCTTTATAGAAGATGTGGAAACAGCAAATTCAGAAATAGTTAACAAAGAATTCGAGCAAAAAACCTTCGGACACAAAGCATTAATACACGCTCACTTATGCCAAGAAGGATTATTGTGGGGAATATTACAACCCTGTATATTCGATAAACCTAGAACTTGGCAAGAAAGCGATCGCTACATCATCGCTCAAATAGAAACAAAAATTACCCCCTTAATTATCAAATACATAAAACAAACCCAACAGTAGCTTAAACATTCATTAAAAAATCTCCTAAAAATCAAACTTAATAACTTTTCATCCTCTCTTCTTTGGCGCACTTGGCGACTATACGCACTATTGGCGGTTCATCGATATTTAGTATTATTAAACACAAAATACCCGCGATAAAAAGCAGTATATTCTAGCACTAGCTTTAGCTAAAAGGTGTGAGAGTAGACTGTGACCAAAGCATTAACAAACCTAGCAATAGGAATAGCAATTTCAGCGAGCATTTTCCTAGCAGACAGTAAAATAGCAAAAAGTAGCGAACTAGAAGCGCTAGCACAAGTAACATCAGTCTCCCAACTATCAGACGTACAACCTACAGACTGGGCATTTCAGGCACTACAATCATTGGTAGAACGCTACGGATGCATAGCAGGGTATCCAGACAGCACATATAGAGGCGAACGCGCCTTAACTAGATACGAATTTGCAGCAGGATTAAATGCGTGTCTAGACAGAGTAAACGAACTGGTCGCCACATCGACAGCAAACCTAGTCAGCAAAGAAGACTTATCTACCCTGCAAAGACTCCAAGCAGAATTTGCTACCGAACTAACTGCATTGCGAGGAAGAGTAGATGCATTAGAAGTACAAGCAGCAGAACTAGAAGCCAACCAATTTTCTACCACAACCAAGCTAGTAGGCGAACTAATAACTTATACTGGCGATGCATTTGGCGAAAACGCAGATGCAGCAAATAACGCTACTATTGGTTATCGCGCTCGCTTAGACTTTAACACCAGTTTTACAGGTCAAGATCGCTTGCGAGCGCGTCTGCAAATGACTAACCTCAGATTATTCGATACAGGTGCAACATTTGGTGGAAGTCCTAACGTAGCACTTGGCGGAGTCTCCAACGAAACGCGCTTTACACCTAGTAGCGTGACGCAAAACGGCGAAGTAAGACTTAGCCAACTAGAATATCGTTTTCCCATTGGCGACAGGCTGAGAATTTACCTAGAAGCCAATACCATCGATGCTTCTTATGTAACAGATACAATTATTCCCTTTATCGATACAGCTACAGGCGCGCTTTCCAATTTCAGTCAAGTAAACCCTATCTACTTTCCCTTGGGTAATCAAGCAGGTATAGCAGCAAGTTATAACTTTACCCCAGCAATTAGCTTTGATTTTGGCTATTTTGGTGAAGACTCATCTACAGGTGCGCCAAATAATCCTGGCGAAGATTCTGGCTTATTTAACGGCGGTTATAGCGCTTTTGGTCAATTGGTATATGCAGGCGATCGCGCTAAACTTGGCTTACTTTACATCAACTCATATTCGCCGCGCAATGGCGTTGATACTTTAGCTGGAAGCAATGCAGCAAAAGTAATTGGTGCAGGTCCCGTTGTTGGTAATGGCTACGGCGCACAAGCTAATTACCGCATTACAGACGGCTTTGAACTAGGTGGTTGGGTTGGTTATACAGCCGCGCGATCGCTTGGCGTTAGAGGAGATGCCAGTATATTTAATTATGCCGTCACCTTATCTTTTCCTGACTTGGGTAGAGAAGGCAATTTAGGCGGGATTGTCGTGGGAATGCAACCAAGATTGACAGAAACCAGCAGCGATGCTTTAGCTAGTGCAATTGGTTTACCGCTAGAAAATGGCGTGCAAAGTAGAAGCGATCGCAATAGTGGTATGCATATTGAAGCATTTTACAGATATCAGGTAAATGACAATATTTCCATTACTCCTGGTTTTTTCTGGCTAACAGCACCAAACCACGATTCGCGCAATCCTGATGTAGTTATTGGTGTAATTAGAACTTCATTTATTTTCTAATTTTTTTATGTTCATAGTTAAAATAAATACTTCTTAAGATAGTAGATATTAGTTGTAAATTTCCCTTTTTATTAATTTACGCCACTGACTGGTAAAGTCTGTCACAATGAAAAGAAATAAATTAGTATTTTTCATTACACTTTTTGTTGTAGTTGCTTTCAGCATTATTAGCGGAAATAAAGTTATAGCTCAATCAGCAGCAAACCAAAAATTAGTTATGGTAACGTCTGCTGACTATCCACCTTATGAGTTTCGCCAAACTGCTACAGGCGATGAGATTATTGGTTTTGATGTCGATATTGCCAAGTATATTACCAAAGAACTTGGCAAACAATTAGAAATTAGAGATACAGACTTTAATGGCATCATTCCCGCGCTACAATCGCGCCGCGCTGACTTTGCAATGGCGGGAATGACACCAACAGCAGAACGTAAGAAAAATGTTGATTTTTCCGATATTTACTACGAAGCCAAAAATACAATTGTTGCGCCCAAAGGTAGCAATTTAAAATCACCTGAAGCTTTAGCAGGAAAAACTGTTGGCGTACAACTAGGTTCAACTCAAGAAAAAGCGGCGCAAGAATTTAAAAACGTTAAACTTAGATCCTTAAATAGAACTGCTGAAATTATTCAAGAAGTTAAATCCAAACGAATTAATGCAGCAATTATTGAAGATACAATTGCTAGAGGATTTATTAATAATAATCCAGATTTAGAGTTTAACACAGTGCCAAATGTTGGAGAAGCAGGCAGCGCGATCGCATTTCCCAAAGGTTCGGATTTAGTCGATGATTTTAACGGCGTTTTGGCGCAAATGCAACAAAATGGCGAAATAGAAAGGCTAGTAAAAAAGTGGTTTGAAAATAACGGAAAAGAAACTGCTGCAACTCAAACTATCAGCGATTCAGGCTTCGGTTTTGGTAAAATAGCCCCTAGCATTCCCTATATTATTGATGGTATTCGCGTCACCTTACTATTTACTGCATTATCGGCGTTTTTAGGCTTTATTTGGGGCGTGATATTGTCTTTGTTCAAAATTTCCACTATCAAGCCTTTGCAGTGGTTTGGAACAGCCTATACATCTGTATTTAGAGGCACACCATTACTGTTGCAAATAGCGTTAGTATATTACGCAACGCCGCAAATAACTGGATACAATATTCCAGCATTACTAGCAGGTGTAATTACATTTACCCTCAATTCAGGAGCTTATATTTCTGAGACAATTAGAGCGGGAATTTTGGCAGTTGATAAAGGACAAAGGGAAGCTGCTTTATCTTTGGGTATTCCTTATAAGCCAATGATGCAAGATATTATATTGCCGCAAGGATTAAAAAATATTTTGCCTGCATTAGTAAACGAAAGTATTGCTTTGCTCAAAGATTCAGCTTTGGTTTCAACTATTGGTGTCGCCGATTTATTACGCCGCGCTCAAATTGTTGGTGCAGAAAAATACATTTATTTTGAACCGCTATTATTTGCAGGCGTTGTCTATTATTTATTAGTTATGAGCTTAACTTGGGGGGGATATGCACTCGAACGAAGACTTCAACGGAGTAGTTAACCGCCATTTTGATAGCAAATCTCAAGTAGCTGTCAATGTAGAAAATCTACATAAAGCATTTGGCAATCTTAAAGTATTGCAAGGAATTACTACAGACATCCATCAAGGGGAAGTTGTCGCCATCATTGGTCCTTCAGGATCGGGGAAATCAACTTTTTTGCGTTGCATGAATCTACTAGAAATACCAACTTCAGGCAAGATTTATATCAATAATATCGATATAACTAACCGTAAAACCGACATTATGAAAATACGCCAAAATGTCGGCATGGTATTTCAACATTTTCACTTATTTCCGCACATGACGGTGTTAAAAAATGTCATGTATGCGCCTGTAAATGTCAAGCATCTTCCTCACGAACAAGCTAAAAACGAAGGAATGGAATTGTTAGCAAAAGTTGGATTAGCAGAAAAAGCAGATGTATATCCATCTAAGCTATCAGGAGGGCAAAAACAGCGAGTTGCGATCGCGCGGGCTTTGGCAATGAAACCAGAAATTATGCTATTTGACGAACCAACATCAGCCCTCGATCCGGAAATGGTAAAAGAAGTGCTAGAAGTAATGAAAGACTTAACAAAAACTGGAATTACAATGGCGATTGTTACCCACGAAATGGGCTTTGCTAGAGAAGTAAGCGATCGCATTTTATTTCTAGATAAAGGGCAATTAGCTGAAGATGCAACGCCCAAACAGTTTTTTAGCAATCCGCAATGCGATCGGGCAAAACAGTTTCTCGAAAAAATGCTGTAATTGTTAAGGTTGCTCGTAAGTTGTACCGTCAGGCATAGTAGCACCTTGCAATTCTGCGCCTGACATTGTAGCGCTACTAAGTTCTGCTCTAAATAAGTTAGCATTACTCAAGTTAGCATTGGTAAAATTTGTCCGCGCAATAAAAGCATCGATTAAGCAAGCCTCGCTTAAATTGGCTTCACATAAATCGGCACGACTTAGATCGCTCCTATTCATTCTCACTTTACTTAGATTTGCCTCGGTAAAATTAGCTCTACATAGCTTGGCATCAGGCATTACCGCACCTGAAAAATTAGTATTAGTTAAATCAGCATCAATCGCTGACATTCTTTCGCATTTCGTATTACTGAGATTTGCCCCTCCAAGTATTGCCCCGTCTAAGTTGGCATCGTTAAGAGAGGCAAAACTTAAATCTGCTTCGCTAAGATCGGCATTACATAAATTTGCCCCGCGTAAATTCACATCTACAAGATTGGCACAGCGTAAGTTTACTCTAGATAAATCCGCGCCAGCTAAGTTTGCACCCCGCAAGTCTGCTTTATATAGTTTGGCACTGCGAAGGTTAGCAGTATATTCATTTCTTTCCTGACGTAAATTTGCCCCTCGTAAGGTTGCGCCCGTTAAGTTTGCACCGCTTAAATTGACGTTACGCAAATCAGCATCTATCAGGTTGGCATCTAGCAAGTTAGCTAAAGTCATATCAGCGCTACGCAAGTCAGCACTTTGTAAAATTGCCCCATGTAAGTCAGCATTGTGCAGTATAGCGCCGTGTAAGTCTGCTTGAGTTAGGTTAGCACCGCTTAACTTAGCGCAAGTTAAGTTTGCTTTGTATAGTTGCGCTCGGTTGAGGTAAGCAAAGATTAAGTTTGTGCCATGTAAGTCTGCTTGCACTAGGATGATGCTAATTAAATCGGCAGCAAATAAGTCTACGCCTCTTAAATTAGCTCTACTAAAATCCGTTTCTCCGGCAGCATAGCGCCCAAGAAATTCATTCACATCCATAGCTTTAGCAACTCACGACTTGCTTAGTATGCCCACTTGTGAGGTGTAATGAATAAACCTCTTGCATAAGTCGATAATTCAATAGACAAGGAAGAAAAAGATAGGATTGCCAATTTACAGAGCGTTGCCTACTTTTGCAAGAAGTTTGATAAATTTATGGACTTTTTTGAGGTTATTATGATTTTTATCGAACCGCGTCAGCGCAGCGAAGCCGTAGGCGAAGGGCGCGAAGTAAGAATGAGTTGGGAGTAGTGAAGGAATGCTAGGTTAGATTTTATGTGTAATATGGTCTGAATGCTTGGCTGATAGTTTGGGCTATTTGTACGTTTCCGCCTAAGTCTTCCATAATATTAGCTGTGTCTTCTAACTTCTTTTTAAGTTCAGAAAAGGTAGGGTAGAGATCGAATAAGTTTTGGAGTAAGTCGTCAAGTTGTTGCGCTCTAAGATTTATCCAATCTCGTTCGCTAAAATCAAATTGCTCGTACAAGGTGTGAAAGATAAAAATTTTCGCTTTTAAGGGATTGAGTGCTGCTGTAATAACTAGCTTTAATTGCCAAGGATCGTATGCTTTAATTAGGTTGCATGAGTTAGATGAGCCAGCTTGAGAATTAATAATATTGGCTTGGGTTACTTCGTCGATAGAATATAATTTTTCAATGTAACTAATTAGGGTATCGGCTATTAATATATATTGTTTTGGCTTATTAGTAGTTTTAGCCATGCCATATACGTTTCTTTTTAGTCTTTCTACTGTGGGATTTTTATTAATTAATTCTTGAATATAGTCTTGCCAACTTGCTTGCTCTATCACAGTCAGATCGTTTTGCCAAACGCGCTTGCAGACGTAAAATAATAGCTTTTTTATCCGCACTGAATTTTCGTGTTGGTCTAAATCTTGAATAATTTGAGCTAATAAAGATGAATCCATAACCTAAGCCGATCGCTTACGGCTAAATTGTATTGGCGATCGCTTGATAATTTGTGTAGGAATTATAAAGTTTGGGGCGACAAATGCGATCGCCAGATGAAAAAATAGCTGTGCTGCTATTAGCAGCACAGCCAAACATGAAATTAGCTTACTAAACCTGGTAACTGGTAACTGGTAACTGGTAACTGTTAAATGGCTTCTCTAGTATCCAAGTTAAACAGCATTTGCAGCGATTGCATACAACGCCGTCTAGCTTCAATATCTTGCTCTGCGCGTAGTTGTACCATCGGATCGTGGAGAATTTTATTAACAATTCCCCGCGCCAAAGCTTCTACAACTTCTTGATGCTTCTCGGCAAACTCGGAACCTAAACGAGACAAGGCTTTTTCTAACTCTTGCTCGCGGATTGCTTCAGCTTTATCCCACAAGCATCTAATTGTGGAAACAGTTTCTAAACTGCGCCACCAGCTATCAAAGGCTGCAACTTCTTCCTCTAAAAGCTTCTCAGCTTCCATTGCTACCTTGCGCCGACTAGCGTGGTTTTGGGCAACTACAGCCTTCAAATCGTCGACGTTGAATGCTTGGACGTTTTCCAAGCCGTTCACGTCTGCATGGACGTTACGCGGTACGGAAATGTCAAATACCATCAGCGAACGATTTGGCTCTAAAGCTGCCTCTAATTTTGCCCGATCTAAGAGCGGATCGGTTGCAGCAGTGCTAGTAAATACTAAGTCAGACATAGCTACAGTTGCCATCATTTCCGCGATCGGTTGAATTTGCAGCGTAACTTGACTAAACTGACTTACTAACTCTTCTGCCCTTTGGCGCGATCGATTCAAAATTGTAATTTCAACTGCACCTTTGGACAACAAATGCTGTACCAAAAGGCGAGACATTTTCCCCGCACCGATAATTGTCACCCGACAAGCAGCCAAATTTTGCACTTTCATTTGTGCTAGTTCTACCGCCGCCGAACTGATCGACACCGCGCCCGTACCGATGCTTGTTTCGCTGCGAACGCGCTTGCCTGCTGTAATTGCTTGTTTAAATAGCTTATTAAGAATAGATTTGATGCCGTTGTATTGTTGCCCTAACTTGTGGGTTTGTTTGATTTGAGAAAGAATTTGCCCTTCTCCTAATACCAAACTATCCAACCCCGCAGCTACCCGCATGACGTGCATAACCGCATCTTGGTGGAGTAGCACAAATAAGTGCTGCCGCAACGCTGGTATGGGTAACTTACTATGTTCGGCAAGAAACTGATTGACTTCCCTAATTCCTTGCTCCGTCTCGCGAGTAACAATATATATCTCCAGACGATTGCAAGTGCTAAGGATGGCGACTTCTTCAATATGCGGATAACTACAGAGGTGAGCGATCGCGCTTTCCATCTGCGGTTCTGGAATACTTAACTTTTCTCGAACTTCGACTGGGGCAGTCTTGTGACTTAGCCCCACCACAGCAATGTTCATGTGTCCTCCAATAATAGAAGGCGAGGGAGTAAGCAGGTATCTTGCCTCTCGCCTCTTACCTCCTGTAGCCTCTTAGCGTAGTTGCAGCGCCCTTACATCGTCGAACATATGGATGGTATCGACGAAACGGGCTGTTTGGGATTGATTGGAAATAACTAAGCTTTGAGTTCTAGCACCGCCTTTGAAGAAGCGGACACCTTCCATCAAAGTTCCAGGAGTAATACCGCAAGCTGCGAACAGTACAGTATTGCCTGAAGCTAGTTCTTCGGCGTTATAAACCTTATCTGGGTCATTGATACCCATTTCCCTGAGTCTAGCAAGATTGCCTTCCTTACTTTCACCAATCAAACCTGTTTGTACTACTTCTGGATCGTAGATCAATTGACCCTGGAAATGCCCGCCTAAACAGCGTAAAGCAGCAGCGGAAATTACTCCTTCTGGTGCTGCACCGATACCCATGAGGGCGTGAATGTTAGTACCAGCAAAGGCGCAGCAAATAGCTGCAGAAACGTCGCCGTCGCTAATTAGTCTGACTCTAGCTCCAGCTTGGCGGATTTCTTGAATCAAATCTTTGTGACGAGGGCGATCCATTACCACTACTACTAATTCCTCAGTAGCACGTCCCAAGCACTCAGAAAGAATTTTCAGGTTTTGAGTTGCAGATTTATTAATGTCTACATGACCTCTAGCTGCTGCTGGCGCGGCAAGTTTTCGCATATAGAAATCTGGCGCTGCAAATAAACCGCCTTTTTCGGAAATAGCCAAAACTGCCATTGAACCATTTTGACCGTAAGCAACTAGGTTTGTACCTTCGCAGGGGTCAACAGCAATATCGATTTCAATTAATTCATCTGGGTTGCAGTATGCTTTTGCATCTTCGCGGGTACAGATACCAACTTCCTCGCCGATGTAAAGCATAGGCGCATCGTCGCGTTCGCCTTCACCGATTACGATCCGACCGCGCATATAGATTTTGTTCATCCGTTCGCGCATGGCTTCTACAGCCACTTGATCGGCGGTGTTTTTCTCCCCTTTACCCATCCACCGAGCGCTAGCGATCGCCGCTTGCTCTACTACCTCTATAATCTCTAAACCTAGTGTATTTTCCACGAAGTCTGTCCTCTCAACTGCTGATGATGAATGGCAATTCCAGTTCTCAAGTCTACCAAAGGGCGGATACCTTAAATGATGAAGTTTTGCTGCTGATGATGTGGGGGACAAGGGGACAAGGAAGACAAGGAGGACAAGAGGAATGTAGAGACGTAGCATTGCTACGTCTGGGATGAGCAGAGAATGGCGAAATATAGCAGTAATAGGGAGGCAGGAAATGCGAACGTATAGCACTGCTACGTCTGTAATAGTAGGGGGTGGTATTGATGGGTTGTTCGATCTAGGCTATAGGTAGATACATTCAACAGAGGATAGATATTATGTTGGATTTTCTTAATCCTGTCCTTGGTCGCCACCCCGAACGAGTTAAAGCTAATGTAGAGATTTATACTTGGCAAACTTGCCCTTTCTGTATTCGCGCCAAAATGCTGCTGTGGTGGAAGGGTGTAAATTATACCGAGTACAAAATTGATGGCGATGAAGCAGCTAGAAATCAAATGGCGCAGCGTGCTAATGGGCGACGCAGCGTTCCGCAGATTTTTATCAACGATCGCCATACAGGCGGCTGCGACGACCTCTATAGGCTAGATAAACAAGGTCAGTTAGATTCTTTACTTGCTAGTGGATAAGTCTGCTATTGCTGCACCCTACGCGCAGCACAAACAATGGATGCAACGCGCGATCGCACTTGCCCAAGATGCAGGAAATGCAGGTGAGATTCCTGTAGGTGCTGTAATTATCGATGGCAATGGGAACTTAATCGCCCAAGCTCAAAATCGCCGCGAACGCGATCGCGATCCTACTGCTCACGCGGAAATTCTGGCGCTGCGGTTAGCTGGTAAAGCTTTGCAGAACTGGCATCTCAATGGTTGTACTTTGTACGTTACCTTAGAGCCTTGTCCGATGTGTGCTGGGGCGATCGCGCAAGCAAGGATAGAATTGTTAGTATATGGCGCAGACGATCCTAAAACGGGCGCTATTCGCACTGTTGCTAATATCCCTGATAGTGCTTGTTCGTACCATCGTCTTGCTGTTGTAGGTGGTATTTTAGAATCTGACTGTCGCCAACAACTACAAACTTGGTTTGCCCAAAAAAGGCAAATAAATAAAACATAACGCTTTTATCTTCCAGATTGCATAAGAACCGTTCTTATTTAGCAATAATATTGCTATTATTAACAGTCATTATTTAAGTATAAAATCCAACAAATTAGAATAAAAATTTGGCATTATTACTTAACTAAAAACATAAAAATTGTTGCAAATAGTCAATACTTTAAAGAGCGCGATAGTCTATGTTCTCAAGTATTAATAATTACAGCAAAATCTGTTGAAACTTACGTGAATTACAACAATTTATATACAAATTTATGGCATATAAATATTTCACTACTGTGCTATAAGTAAATAGCTTTAGGTGCTATTGAACTATTGTGCTTTAAATAATGTCTCAATATTAGCAATTACATTGTTCGCATCTAAGACTAGCTAAAAATTATACATTATCTTTGAAAAAATTATTGTTCTTAGCTATTCTTGAGTCAAGATACTTGCAGCTATCTATTTCTATTTTTTGAGTTTGATACAGATAAATTATCAACTTGGTACAGCAATGTTTTTTAAAAAAAGTATTTCTATTACCTCGCCCGCTTCTTTAATAAGTATTTCATCACTACTTATATCTAATTCTTCGGCTTTTTTCTTTGGATACCAAGCATTAGCTCAGACACAGGCTGGTAGTCAAATCAAAGTAAACCAATTATCTGCTCAAAACCCTCAGCAGTTGTCCCAAAATACTAGAGATGGAACTGCACTAACTCCTTCTTGGCGATCGGGAACCATAACTTTATACACTATTGGCAGTGTCGAAGGTGGGCATTCACTTCCAGTTCGTTCCGTTGCTTTCAGTTCCGACGGTAACTTCCTTGCCAGTGGCAGTGCGGACAAAACAATTAAGATTTGGAATTTAAAAGCTGAAACTCTAGAACGAACTCTTCCTACCAACTCGGATCAAGTTAATTCCATTGCCTTCAGCCCAGATGGTAGATTTCTTGCTAGTGGTAGTCTAGATGCAACCGTTAATCTGTGGGATTGGAAGCGGGGAAAACTGCTTGCAAACTTAAACCCAAGGAAACCAATTCGTAAAGTATCAGACCGCGCTGTTACATTTGTAATGTTTAGCCCTGACAGCCAGACTCTCGCCAGTAGCAGCGGAGACAATACCATTATTAAGTTATGGAACGTAAGCACTGGAAAGTTGCGCCGCGAAATAGTAGAGAATCAATCAGTTACTTCAATAGCGTTCAGTCCTGACGGTCAGATGCTTGCTAGTGGTGGTTTAGGTAGAACTGTCAAATTATGGAATCCGCAAACTGGTGAATGGCTCCGCACACTTGGAAAGCATACAAATCCAGTTTACTCAGTTGCTTTCAGCCCAGATGGCAAAACTCTTGCAAGTGGTAGTGGTGACGATACGATTAAACTGTGGTCTTTGGGAAGGCAGGATACATCCCGCACGCTGGAAGGACATTCAGATGATGTTACCTCTATTGCCTTTAGCCCTAGCGGTCAAACTCTCATTAGCGGTAGTTGGGACAAAACTGTCAAGTTGTGGAATTTGCAAACTGGACAAAAAATTCGTGACTTTTCGGAAAATTCGCAACGGATTTTATCTGTTGCTTTTAGCCCAGATGGTAAAACTTTTGCCAGTGTTAGTGGCGACAAAACAATCAAAATTTGGCGATCGCGAGAATAAGCCCCTTAGTTGAACTAGGACAGCCAGTAGCTTCATCGGTTTTCTTGACGAAAGCCCCCAGGGCGAGCGTTGTTCCTGGGTCGAACAGGTCTAGCCCTGGCAATCTTGGGAGTGATATTCCTGGGTCGAACAGGTCTAGCCTTGACAATTCTGGGGGCGATATTCCTAGGTCGAACAGGTCTAGTTCTGACAATTTTGCGAGTGACATTCCTAGATCGAATAGATTTAGCCCCGACAATCTTGGGACCAACGAGCTTCGAGCCGATACGTGAAGATGTCTGATTACCTGCTAGACGCTGCTCTGCTTCTTCAATAATTGGCTTGAGATTATTTTGCCAGTACAGATTATCTCGCTTTACCTCTTGTCCGAGGATTCTAACTTGATTAGCTCGGTCTATTGCCTGCCGCAACTTCCCTTCTAACAATGCGTTCTGAGCTTCTTCTAAATAAGTTTCATTTTTGCGCCACTCAGTATTCCATTTCTGTCTCATTTCCTCAGCATTTTTAGCTACAGGGCTAGTTTTAGGAATAGCTGTAGTTAGGTCGAGTGCATTTTTAAACTCTTGAAAGTCATGAGCTTGTTTATATCGCTCCTGAGCTTGCTTGAGCAGGTTCTCAGACCACCGATCGCTAAGATGAGCCGCCGAGGTGCGAAGATTTGAACCTGCCTGGATTTTGTTGACTGTAGCGATCGCAGCTTGGAAGTTGTTCTTTTTTGCCAAATCTTGGGCTTGGGTTAGCAGTTTCTCCTCTTGGGCAAGGCTCTGACACTGATTTAGTATCGAGCGAGCATTACCATAGGAAAGTGCTATCTGCGGCACTGCTTTTGCTTGAGCTACACACTCTGCGTATTTTTTACTTGCTATTAAAGTTTTAGCCTGCGATAAATTTGCCTTTGCAGATTGCTCAATGTAAGCATAATAAGCGATCGCACCTATACCGAGAAAAGCTGCCAAAACTATGGGTTTAAGTTGCACTCGCCCTGGGTTTTGCTTATGCTCTCTTTTCGGCTTAGTAGGTAAAGGCGGGCAAATGCTTTTACCAGAAAGACTTGGCTGTTCGCTGCTTGGAGCGACAAATTGCTTGAGTTCTGGCAATGTCTGCCGATCGTTTTCAGTAATTTCCGCCTCTATTGGGTTAGCAATGTTATTCCTAGGGTCATTTTCAGTAATTTTCGTCTCTATCGTGCTAGCAATGTTATTCCTAGGGTAATTTTCCGTAATTTTCGCCTCTATCGTGCTAGCAATGCTACTCCTAAGATTGAGTTGTTGCCGACGATATTCTAGAAATTCGCGATCTTCGTCACTAAATGGATACTGCCGTTTGCTAGCCCAGGTAAGTGCCTTTTCGTAATCCTGTAACTTTTGCTCGTAGGCAGAAGTAACCTTTGTCGCAATGGATTCGGTAACTTCGTTGCTAAGTTCTAAGTTTTGCTGCAAAAGCTGCAAAGGTTGGCACTCTTCTTCACCAAGGGGATACTGCTGATGAATTGCTTTAGTGAATGCCTCCTCATATTGCTGCAATTTTTGCTCGTATGCTTGAGCAACCTTCTCTTCAATCGATTGAGTAATTTCCTGGCTGAGATTGAGAACTTGCTGATAATGTGCTAAAACTTGGCGATCGTCATCACTTAGCGGCTCTAAAACTTGGCGATCGTTATCAATAAGTAATTGCCGTTGAATGGCTCTAGCAAAAGCCTTTTCATACTGCTGCGCTTTTCTTTGGTATTCCGCCTGTATTGGCGCAGAACTGCACGTCTCGATCGCGGTGACGATTCGATCGCTCAACCCAAGTTTTTGCTGCAATAATTGCAGTTGCTTGCAACTATCTTGACTTAGGGGGTACTGCTGATAAATTGCTTTTGTAAATTCTTCCTCATATTGTCTTAGTTTCTGCCCATATGCTTGAGCAACTCTCGCTACAATTTTTTTTATAACTTCTTCTTTAAGTTCTAGGCTTTCCTGCAGTATTTGCAACTGCTGGCGATCGCGATCGCTCAGTGGATACTGCTGATAAATTGCTTTTGTAAATTCTTCCTCATATTGCTGTAATTTTTGCTCGTAGGCGGAAGTGATTTGCGCCTCTATTGTGTTGATAACTGTCTCTCTAAGTCCTAAGCTTTGTTGCAACAGTTGTAATTGTTGGCGGTCTTCATTGCTAACGGAAATATTGCTGATGAATTGCTCTTGTAAAGGCTTCTTCATATTGCTGTAATTTTTGCTTGTAGGCGGAAGTGACTTGCACTGAAATTAATTTAGTTATTTCATTTTTAAGTTCTAAGCTTTCCTGCAACAGTTGCAACTGTTGGCGATCTTCATCACCTAGTGGATATTGCTGATGAATTGCTCTTGTCAAGGCTGCTTCATATTGCTGTAATTTTTGCTCGTAGGCGGAAGTGACTTGTGCTGTAATTACTTTGACAATTTCCTTTTTAAGTTTTAAGCTTTGCTGCAATTGTTGCAATTGTTTATAAGCATCATCGTTAAGCGGGTACTGTTGATAGATGGATACAGTAAGTGCTCGCTCGTATTGCTTTAATTTGCCTTCATATCCTTGAGTTACTTGGCTCGTAATTATGTCGATTATTTCTTGTCTAATTCCTAACTTTTGCTGTAGTTGTAGCTGTTGGTAAGAGCGATCGCCTAAAGGATAGTGCTGATGAATAGCTACAGTTAATACTTGTTCGCATTGCTGCAATTTTTGCTCGTACGCTCGAACAGAGCAACTTTCACTAAGATTGAGAACTCGCCACAAATTTTCTATAAATTCGCGCTTGTCATCACTAAGCGGATACTTATGTTGAATAGCTCTAACAAGTGCTTCTTCATATTGATGAAATTTCTGCTCGTACGCTTGAGTAACCTGTTTACTAATAGATTTTGTTATTTCATTTTTAAGTTCTAAACTTTCCTGCAATCTATGTAACTGTTTATAAGCATTCTCACTGAGGGGATATTGCTGATGAATGGCTACAATTAATGCTTGCTCGTATTGCTTTAATTTTTGCTCGTACGCTTCAATAATTTGGGCTTTAATTGCTTTAGTAAGTTCTGCTCTAATTTCTAAACTTTCCTGCAATTTGTGTAACTGTTTATCATCATCCTCGCTCAGGGGATAACGCTGATGAATAGCTACAGTTGATGCTTGTTCGTACTGCTTTAGTTTTTGCTCGTACGCTTCAATAGTTTGGGCTTCAATTGCCTTAGCTATTTCGTTTTTTAGTCCTATATTTTCCTGTAGCTGTTGCAGTCGTTGGCGAGTATCATGGCTGAACGGATACTGTTGATAAACGACCTGATTAACTTCCTGCTTGTACTGTTGCAATTTTAATTCGTAAACTGCAACAATACGTGCTTCATTTGAAACGATATCTTCTTCCCTAAGTCCCAACTGTTGCTGCAATTGTTGCAACAGTTGGCGAGTATTTTGGCTAAGTGGATATTCTTTTTGAATCGCCTTGTTGAACTTGCCCCTGTATTCCAATAAGCTTTCTTCATAGTCGTCAATTAAATCGACTGCTTCTGGATTCAAGCCTAAAACTAGATCCCCAGTCATTGACATAATTACTCTAGGAGTTTGCTTATAATTGTGCGGATCGGGTAGACATAGTTTCCTCATTCTTGAATCAACATACTGCTGAGTCTGGCTATAAACATATTTATAAAGACTATTAGCTTCGATTATTCCTTTTGCATCGGTTGCTTTACCTTGCAATCCTTGCATTAAGTAATAGGTAAACACTCCATGCTTTAAGTCGGGAAATTCCCACGCTCGTTGTCCTTCATCACAAGACAATAAAGCGCAAAAACTTCTACTTTGAGCGGCACATCGCTGTAAAACTTCTGCTAACTCATGAGTAGGATCTAGTTGAGTTTGCAGCGCTTCTCCCCTTGCTCCACCCCATAGGTGCGCTACGCTACCGCTATGACAAGCATCTAACAACACTAACTGCTTATCACCACAAAGCTGCAATTGCTGTAGCAATTCCTGCAATCCTAAACCTGTGTCCTGCAAGTTGTTTGTCTGAGTTGGAGCGAGACACAAAAACGGCTGCTTAGTTGTAGGTTCTACTATTCCATGTCCTGAAAAATAGAACAAGACAGTATCTTGCGAATTAGCTTCATCAATAATCCGTTGAAGACTGGTACGAATGGCTGCAAGTGCTGATGTTTCTGTAACAGGAGGACAATGAATTATTACCTCTTGGTTAGGAAAGCTCTGTGTCGCTTCTTTCAATGCTTCTGCCAACCCTTCACAATCTGAAACCGCGAAGTTTAAAGGAGCTAGTTGTGGGTCTTGATATTGATTTACTCCTACTAGCAGCATCCAAAGCTTGGCTCTACCGCTTTTTAAAATACTAAGAGGATCGTCGATAAACCTCATGATTTTACACCTGTTTAGACTAACTATCTTAAGCTTTAAATAGTTGGCTGCTGAAGGTATTTGTAATGTTTTTTAATATATAAAGCTAGTCATCCCAGCTAGATGCAAAGCATAAAAGTTGGGTTATTTGACATTACTATGTTGCGATAGACACAGAGTAAAATAATAATAATTCCTCGGTGCAAATCGGTATTTATCTATGTTTTATAAATCGCTTGTTATTATTTTAGAATAAGCTTATGTTTCTAATTTTTCAAGTGAATTGTATATTTTTATACTAGGCTATAACTAACGTAGCAAGGGTCTATAAGCATTACTCCTTTAATATCTTATAACTAAGTATTGTATCTAATATAAGTTAAAGTTCTAGTACGCGGAGCGCACGTGTAATTAAGCTACATGAGATAAGGCGATCGCTCTGCACCCTCGCCTAAATGCAGTGTCCCCGATCGATCTTGGCTACAAAATTGCTAACTTTATTATGCTTAAAACACTTGCTGGTAGTAACTTGTCTAAATTACAAAATCTTCTGTGATACTAAAGTCTCCAACAGATAGTTTGACACTAAATTGTTCTCCAGGGATGCCAACTAAACGCGGCAATTCAATAAAAGGAGTAGCATTTTTTGCTCGAACTTCTCGATGAACAGTTCCAGATTCATCAAATGCACTTAATTGCAGATTTTCAGGTAGGGTAATGCGATCGCTTGTTGGTTCTACCTGCAGGAGAATACTAACTTCAGGCTCATCTTCTGGGATACGGGTAACAATTAAAGCAACGGAGTGTTCGCCCAAGTTGATTTGCTTTGCTCGCTCGATGGGATTAGCACTTCTAGCAACTGGAACTAAAACTGTAGGACTAACTAATTCCTCAACAACCTGCCATCCGGCGGTAAAAATACCCTGAACCCATTGGCTCAGATTTACAGGAGTTTTGGCGGAAATTAGATATTGCGATCGCCGTTGATAAAGATGCTGTCTCCAAGTAGGATGAGCTATCAGTGCCGCCCACTGCTCAAATGGAACATCTAGTCGTGGAGAATAGCAAGGTGGCTGGCTAAGTCGATCTAGCAATGCCTCTGCTGCTTGGTTAGATAAACTCGGTAGAGGTTTGACTGCTGGACTGCCACTGGTAGATAATTCCCGCGTTATCCACATCACGTTGAGGTCTTCAATTAAGCTTGCTCGATCTAAACAGACAGTGCGATCCATTGGATCGTACTTCCCCTCGTTTTTAAGCTGTTCGTGAGTAGCGTATCCTAACACCTTAAGCCAACGTTCTGCCAAGTTTAACTCGATAGCTAGATAGTAATCAGCAGCCCAGGTAGGAATATCAACCCATTCTTGCTGTACGCGCAACTCTTCAAGATTCATCGTTTCGCTAGGAACAAGTGCCAATCGTGTCTTACCCAAAGTAATGACTGTACCATTAACCACTTCCCAGAAACTAGGTAACTCACTTGGCTGAGTCCATACCTTTGGTTTGTCTTGTAAATCGGTTTCTGCTGCCAACCATATTTGAAAAGCATTGAGACAAAGATAATTTTGATAGGCATTCCAACGAGCAGCATCGTGAGAATAAATTTGCTTATTTACCTGTTGCCATGCTGATATTTGGTCTTCTTGCGAGAATTCTAGCCAAGTACAGTCAGAATCGATAGCTATTAAATCATCAAAGCTTAACATCATCTCCATCTCCTTCACACCTCTAAAGTGGCACAATCTTGTAACCATGTTTTGACAAAGCTAGCTAGCTTTTGTTCTGCCGAATTGCATAGATCGAGAGCAATGTCTAAAGTAGTTTCTACCCATTGCTTAAAAATTGCTTGCAGCGAGTAGTTAATTTCATTCAACCTCGCATTCACTTCAATTACAGAAATTCGTAACTGTTCGGCTATATTTTGTTCGTGTAATTGCTGACGATAATGTAGATGCAGTAATAATTTATCTTTTTGCTCGAATAGTTGTAAGTGACTGTCTAAAGGTGGGTAAAAAAAACTTTTACAATAATTTTTTAGGCACTCATCTACAGGCTCTTGGAGCCGCTCGATAACTCGATCTAGCCTATTGGGCTGAAAAACTTCTGCATATTTCTCACTCAATTCCTGAACCAAGGCTTTTAACAACACTTTTTTATATTGTTTGATTTTGCGCGAAACTTCATACTGTTTTTGCAAACCAAGTAGTTGTCCAAGTAACAGCAAAATATCATTTTGAGTTAGTTCTAGACCAAACCAAAGTTTTAGAGTCTTTTGAGCAATATCAGGTAAACTTATAAAATTATCAATAATAATGAGTTTGATTTGCTTTACTTCTTCATTTTGGTTTGATACTTCTTCCGCTTCTATGAGTTTATTTAATGGATCGCCCGTTAAAATATTTGAATATTCCTGAATTCGTCCTATAACAGAATCGGAGCTTCGGTAAGTTCGGATAATTTGAACGCAGGTTTTTAATATAAATGTAATATCATTTAAATCGATAGAGTTTAAAATATTGAATTCCTGGTAGCGCTGGTTGTAGCGATCGGCAATTTGTTGTAATTGCTCTTTAGTAGGTGCAGCTAGTCTGTCGCGCTCGATTTGTTTTGGCTGATGTATTTCTTTGTAGCACTGTAAAGCTAGGCAGTAAGAATTAATTTCTAGCTGATAGTTTGTAACCTTAAGGGCTTCTATCAATTCTGTTTTTGCTAGCGTTCTCAATATACCGTCATCTGATAAACTTTTTGTTTTTGCCTCTATATTCTGCGCTCTAATTTTGTCAGAAATTGTACCCCAAAGGCGTTTCTCTGCATAGCTTTTGATAGTAATTCGCCTATACTTCAAATCAAAATTTTTTAGTAGTTTGGTTGGTTCGCTAGCCCTTAAACTAGCAATTTGCAAACATTCTTCTAAAGGATATTGGTAGCGAAGATTAGAAAATTGTATCCGCTTTTCATAAAAATCCTTGGCAGCATACCAGCAGACTTTTTGGACATGAGCCGATAAGAGTTTTTTAGAGGCTGGAACAGAGTTTTGGAGATAATTAGCAACTACGCGATCGCTCGTTCGGGCAATAATATCTATATATACAACCCGAACATCTTGATTTGGTTCTGGTGCTAACTCAATCAGACGCTCGATTGTGTGTTGCAATTCGTAGTCAGATGAAGCTGAAATATTTAGAGAAGCTGTAAATTGAGGGTCAGTTTGCCTAGCAACTATGAGAAAGTATCTCGCCCAAGCATCTTTATTTACTCTTGAGGCAGTACCATTAACTAGATTGCCGATTGTCCGCTCTAATTCGCGATCGGATTTCAAAACGGGAATTTTGTAGCTGTTGCGGTCTTCCAGAATACAAAATGTAGAAAATTCTCTAATAATATCTCTAGGCTCATTCATGTCCCTTCTCCCTGTAATGCCTGCCTAGCAGCCAGTGAATCTATTCTAATTGTTAAGAACCGATGCAGCCTACTTAAGGATTGTTCGTGAATTAGTGTTTTAAGCATTACGTCTAACTCTTCGAGCGCCAAGTAGGTCGTTATGCATATTAGAGAAAATTTTTTTCGGCAGTACGGAACTATCTAGAATCAACGCATTTGCATAACATTGTATGTTAGCTAAGTTGGCTATTGGTCTGATTTTGCTCAAATGCTTACTTGCAAACTGCATAAGTGACTAAAAGTATCCCGACAAGACTAACGTACAACAGCAATACCAGTTAGCTTTCGCGGTGGTAATAAGCCTGTACTTTCTCTCAATGGTTTATATAGCAACTATGGCAGAAGATATTAACGAGCTAATCGAGCAATGCGAGCAGCGAACGCAGGTACTTTCTCAAGAAAGCGATCGCGCTGTTAATGCAGTTAATCAAATTGTGCAGTTTGTAACAACACTAACCACAAATCTTAGTAACACCAGCAATGAAGCTCAAGCTAGCTTTGAAGCACTCAGTAGCAAACTAGAAGCAGCCGAGCAAAATTTGGAGAGCGAAATAGCAAATGCTAAGGAAAGTTTAAGCGTTCTTCAAGAGAAGTCCAGCCAGTTGCACAGCCAAACCCAGGAAAAGGTTGGTTCGATTGAGAGCCAATTAGCCGAAGTCAAGAGTCGCAAGCAAGAAATATCTTCAGAAGTTAATGAAGATGCTGAGACTGCAAAAGCGAGTTTTGAGAAATTATCCCAGCAAGCTCAGGAGCTTGAGTCTGAGACGGGGAATAATTTAGAGACTTCCCAGAACAATCTAGAGGAATTTCAAGCAGCTATGGATGGAGCGACAAATAGCTTCAACGAGCGCCAAACATCTCTAACGGAAAACTTTAATGCCTTTGAGGAAGATTTCAAGCAGAGGATGGAATCTTTAACTAACGATTTTTCTAGGGTAGAGGAAGAGGGAAACAATAAACTAGCAACTGTGCAAAGTAGCTTGGACACGAGTTCGAGCGATATCCTGACAGCACTTAGCCAAAAGTTTATCGAAGAAGCTGTAAATGAGCTTTCCGATTCAGCCGACCAATTGACTACAGCTACATCCACTTTGCGCGACGCGGGGGAAGGATCGAGTGAAATGTTGGATGAGAAACTTTTGGGCATTGTAGACCAGGTAGACGAAGTTGTTGCCATTATCGATGACATTAAACCAGTTCTGGATATGGTTCAAGATGTTTTGGGATAAAAGCAGCGATCGCACAATTATTACATCACTTCTAAATAACAACTATGGCAGAAGATATCAACGTTCTCCTCGAACAATGCGAGCAGCGAGCGCAGGTACTTTCCCAAGAGAGCGATCGCGCCTCAGATGAAGTTAGTCAGATTATGCAGTTTGCCACAACTCTAGCTGAAACCTTGAATGCTGCAAGTGAGGAGGCTTTAGGCAGTTTTGAAGCGCTCAACAGCGAACTACAAGCAGCCGAGCAAAACCTAGAGAGCGAACTAGCAACTGCTAGGGAAGGTTTGAGCAATCTTCAGGAAAAGGCGGGGCAACTCCAAAGTCAGACTGAAGACGAGCTAGAGCAGATTAAGAGCCAATTAGCTGAATTGGAGAGTCGCAAGGAAGAAATACTTTCTGAGGTTGAGCAAGATTCCGAAACTACGCAGGCAAGTTTTGACAAATTGACTCAGCAGGCTCAAGAATTTGAGTCTGAGGTTGATACTTGGGAGGATAGCGCTAACAGTGACATTGAAGTGCTGCGTGAATCGGTTGATACAGCTAAAAACAGCTTTAATCAACATCAAACCGATCTACTTGGAAGTTTTGACACCCTTGGGCAGGATATAGGTCAAAGGCTAGAAACTTTGATGGCTGACTTTGGCAAGCTGATGGAGGAAAGTAGCACCCAGTTAGTTGCCCTAGATGATGCTTTAAACACAGCCCCTCAAGAGGCAATTACAGCAATAAATCAAAACTTCACTGAGGCTTTGGGCGAGATAGCTACCGAGACAGGACAGTTGGCTGAAGCTTTATCAGCTTTAGGTGAGTCGGGGATAAACAATGGCGAACAGATGAATCAGAGGTTTGCAGAGGTGATAGACCAAATTGCTGAAGCAGTTGGGCATATAGAGAAGATATTGCCGATTCTCGAAGACGTGGAGCAAACGCTCAACTAAGTTTTTTAGTCCCAATTTCTGAAATCGCTATCAGTAGAGCGAAATAAACTGACTATCTTACCATTGCAACATTCGTTACTTTAAGGAGATTTGAATCATGGGTCTGATGGCTCAAGTCGATAGAGCTAGAAGCACTCTCCAGTCAGCCAATGAGCAATTGTCAGAAGCTAGAGAACTTTTAGGCAAGCCTAAGCAAGAGGCTCCCAAGGAACCTGAAGAAAAAGGGTTCTTTGGCAAACTAAAAGATAATTTGAGCGATATTGGTCACACCGTTTTGGATGTGGCAGGTCTTGTCCCAGTTATAGGCGCTCCTGCTGATGCGCTTAATGGCGTTTGGTACGCAGCAGAAGGCGACTGGGTAAATGCTGGTCTCTCAGCAGCCGGTATTATTCCCTTTGTTGGTGAGGCTGCAGTTGCTGGTAAGCTTGGAGCTAAAGGAGTAGATGCCCTTAGAGGTGCAGACGAAGTTGCAGATGCCGCCAGGGAGGCGGGCGAGGCTACTGCTAGGGAGGCAGGTCAGGCTGCTAAGGTTCCCGGATTCTCCGACATAGAGAACGCTGTCATCACTGAAGCGCGGTCAATGCTGCAGGCTGAAGAGATGACGCAACTTCGTGCAGCATACGCTGCTGGAGAGAGTGTTGAAGTTCGCATTGGGGGACGCATGATACAGTATGAACCAAATCTTCCAAGTTCTGGAATGACTGCGTTTGGTGAAAATGGATTTTTCCTTGGACCCGAAGCATTCAAATCGGAGGCAGAGCTTGTGCAGACGCTTCTGCACGAAACTCACCGGCTTTCGACAAGCGACATTGGCAGAGGGGCGGGAGTAAGCGGAGCGGTCGCAACCTCTGAAACTAATGCAGCATTCGAGTTCGCAGAGCGAGCATATAGGGCGGCTTTTGAGAACTGATCCGTAGACATGATGAATTTAGTTCAGAGTTGAGCTTCTGGTGATGTTTTAGATTCGCAGACTGAATTAACGAGAATCGAAGGAGAAAGCAATGTCTGATTTGCAAGCCGCTGCGACAGAAACGACAGCTAAATTGACAGCACTGCTTGGGGAAGCTGAACAAGCTCAGACGAGCTTGCAAGAATCGCAAGCACAGGTATCGAGAGTTCGAGAACAAGTTGAGGCGGCTTGGACGCAATTGAGCGATCGCGCTCAGTCTCTACTCGACAAAACTGTAAATGCAAAAAGCGAACTATCTACAGATACCGAGTCAGTCAGTCAGATACTCGCGCAACTTAAAAGTAGGGTCGAAGCTTTAGGAGATGAGTTTACACAAGATGTAGAGGAAACTAAAACTGCGATCGCGGCTTTAGATGACGGTATTGAAGCAGTAACACCAGAACTCGAAGCAAGTTTGCAAGCGACTGAAGATGCCCTAAATACTCTGCAAGACAAAGAAATCGGCTCGGAAACAGAACAATCAGTTTCTCAAACAGAAGACTATTTACAAGGAGTAGATAGCGAACTAGAAAGCGATCGAACAACTATAGAAGAGCGATCGCAAGCCCTACAAACATATATTTTCGAGCAATGCCTGCCAGAAATTACGACAAGAGTAACTGATTTTGCCGAGCAGCTTGAGGAAGTAGTCGCAAAACTTACAGAGAAGTTGCAAGTAGTAGAAGATGTCGCAGAGCAATCGGCGCAAGACACAATAGACCAAGTCAGCGAAGCTCAAAATAACATTCTTGAGCAGCTTGAAACTACAAGTCAAAAAGTAGAGGAAGTAATGGGCATAGTAAGCAGTGCAGTTGAGACAGCTACTTCCAGTGTAATTGATGCTAGTGCTGCCCTAATAGATGGTTCTAATCAGACAAAGATTGAGGCTGAGACAGCTACAGATTTATTGGCAAAAGCCAAAGAATCTCTAGACAAAGTTTAGAGGTTTTGTTGCCAAAAATTTTTGATGCAAACAGGTGAGGAAACCTATTACTTACTCGTATTGCTGTTAGTTGATAAACCGACTACCCTGCCATTGCTAAATTCCCTACGTTAAAGAGGTCTAAATTGTGAGTCTAATTGCTCGTGTCGATCGAGCCAGAAACCGTCTCCAGGAAGCCAATGAGCGTTTATCAGAAGCGAGAGGATTCCGAGACAACCTTTCCCACAAAGTTCTTCAAAATCCTCTCGCTAGACACCAGCGTTTTGACAGAACCATTTCGTATATGCATATGGAGATGGTTACTAATATCAACGAAGTAGGTAACATACGACTGCTCAACAGATTGGGTCGTTTTTCACAAGGATCAAAAGCAGCGGCATTAGCTGCATGGGCTTTGAAAGTTAGATCCGGTGGAGACTGGGATCATAAACCTAAACTTTCAACAATGCTGGAATTTGACGGCAATGAGCCGCCTACCTTCCCTATTCCGGGTGATGATGAACACGAATATAATTACGATATCTGGTCTAATATCCACTATGGATACGTGGGTATGGCAGCGGGTTTCAATTCATTAGAACTACGGGCTGGAGCTATAGCAGCAGACCGTCAATATGTCCCAGCCGATGATTTGAGCGTACGAATAGGCATAGAACTCTGGGAGGAATATGGTCCTAACCTAACTTCTGAGCAGTTACACCAAGCAATACTCGATCGCAAGGAAGAGTATCTAAGAATCCAAGATGAAACAAACATAGTTGTTAGACCGATTGATAATGGGTACTAAGTTTGACTTGAGTAAAGAGTTGCTGAAAATATCTACCAGTTTAGGTTGCTTAACGGACAGCGGCATCAAAATTTCAACCTTTAACGCGTTCCGGCTGACCTAGAAGACTTGCTCTGAGCCTCCTAGTCAGCCTTAAACCTCATCCAATCATAAATCTTTCTAACAACTTTCTTACTTCTTCAATCAAACCTAGCGCCGTTTCTAGTCCTACATTTGTTGTCTTGGTTCCATCTACTAAGGTATCTTTCGCACTCACAACGGTTGTTCCTCCTCGGTCAACTAGATCGCTTAACTGTGCCATCATTTGCTCTAGCTCGTTAGCCGTATTCATCAAGTCGCCAAATACTGTTTCTTGGTTCTGCTGATATTGGCTGATTGAATCTTGGGCTGATGTTTCCGTTGACTCCTCTAATTCTTGCTTCTTCTGGCTTAGTTGTTCTACTTTATCCTCAAGCTGAGTCGCTAAATCTGCTACCATGTCCGCGATCGCCCCAATAGATTCATCCCCAATGTAAGCTTGCAACTCTGAACTGCGCTGCTCGATATCTGTTTGATGGGTTTGCACTTGACTAGAGATATCATTTTGCAAATAACTTTCTTTCTGAGCAATTTCCTCTTCGAGTTGTCCCTCTACTTCCTCAACTTTTTCTTTAAGAGCGCTGAGGGAACTTTCGACTTCCTGCAAAGTTCCTTCAAGTTCTGATTGATGTGTTTCTAACTCGTCGCCCAAACCTGTAATCTCTGAAGTTGTTGCCTCTTGTCCTTGACTTGTCTCATCTTGCCAAGCTTCCACATCGCTCTTGAGTTGAACTAGCCCTTCACTGACCGAATCCGCTTCTGCGCTCAACTCTTCTCTAGCAGTAGTAACCCGCTCTAACAGCGATTGAGCGCGATCGCTTAAACTAGACCAATCAGCCTCGATTTGTTCGGAAATTTGTGCCAATTGTTCTCGCACCTCTGTCAAACCTGATTGTGCCTCGTCAGCTTCATCTAATAATGCTGTTAGCTTTGCAGCCGTTTCCCTTGCTGTAGTTTCAAGCGTAGCCATTGCTTACCTCTATCTGAATAAATTTGCTTAAAATCAACCGAAACCAACCCCAACTGAATCAGCAGCCACCTTCACGCCCTCAATGCCATCTTCGAGCGGACTGATAAAATCAGCTAGTTCATCAAATAAAGGTTCTAGCGGCTCGCGAGCATTGGATGCCTCAGACTCAGAATCGGCAATTTTGTCGCTCATTTCGGCGATCGTATCTGTCACTTGCTTGACAGACGCTTCAATTAGTTCTTTAAGTTCGTTCTCTATTTGTTGTTCGGCTTGCTCCTGCAATTCATCTGTCCCCGCCTTAACGATATTTGTACTTACATCGGTTAAATTTGTGCCAAACTCCTCATGCAAGCGGGTAAACTCATCTGCCATGTCTTGAATCTTGGTGGCAACCTCTTCTTGAGCATTGTCCATTTCATCAGTCAACTGATTCATTTGCTCTGTCATCGCATTTTTGACTGACTCCAACTTCTCTCGCAAAGCTTCTACTTCTTGACTGGTTGTATCTAGTACCGAGCCTAATTGCTCTTGACTTGACTTAATTTTTTCTTGGGCTTCTGTTAGTGCTGTTTCAGTTTCTTGACCTGCGGTTTCGGTAGATGAACTACTTTCACTTAATTGCTCTTTGAGGTCTGACATCTTTCCTTGAGCCATTTCTAACTCGTTACCTATTTGCTCCTGTGCTTCTGCAATAAATCCAGACAAGGACTCGATACTGCTTTCTACTTCGGTAACTTCTCCTTCTAGTTGAGTTTGTTGCTCGGAAACTTCTGTTCGCAATTCACTTAGAGCATTTTGAATTTGTTCGAGGATTTGTGTAACCTGATTTTGTTTGTCTTCAATATTAGTTACTAATGCATCAGCTTCCGCTTGAACTTCCCCTGACAACTCAACTAAGGTGTTCAGTCTTTGGGGAAATTGGGTAGCCATTTGGGATAAAGATGATAGCGCTTGACTCAGTTCTGCATCCATTTTTAAAACATCCTCATGTTATTGTTTTCTTCAGACTTATGTCGACAATCTCTAGCTGGCAAAATTTGTTTACTCCCAACTAAAACCAGTACCAAAACTACAAGCTGGAGTTGCCAAGGTGCTAAAACTAAACTCAAAATTAGGTTAAAAACTATAGCCAAAATTAGGAGTTCCGCCATATCAGCAACACAATTTTTAAATACATAGCCAGTTACTAAACCAATCGTTAGTGGAATTAGAAAAACCAAGCACATATTTGTTACCTTTTTAAAATATGTCGATCGCATCAAGCACGCTATTGATAGCTTCAACTGCTATTTGGGCAGCAACTAGCTGTGGTAATACTGGACTTAGTGAAGTAGTTACCCCTGAACCCATACTCATCAGCGCAATATTCTCACCAACTTCTGAAATTAGTGCTTCTACAGAATTGTCAATTGCATTGCTATAAGCATCCTGCAATTCGCCTGTAAGAGTTTCTCCCGCGTATTCGCCAGTTGTTTGCAGAATTTCGGTAACTCGTGCTTTCAAATCATCTCCGTGTCCTTCAACTTCACTACCGAAGCTAGTAAATGAGTCGCTAAAATTAACTTCAAAATCGTCAAAGCTAGAGGTAATTTGTTCTGTATGTTCTCCAGTTAGACGATCGCTAAAGTTGCCAAAATGAGTTTCAATATCTGCAGCGTGGGTTTCGCTAATATCGTTATCTAGCTCCTCAAAGCTTGTCTCGGTTTGAGATTGAAATTCTTCAACTTGGCTTTGCAGTTGGGCGATCGCTTCTATCAATTCATCAAAGGTGCTTTGGGTTGTCTCCTTACCTTGTGCTAAAGTTTCTTCTACATTGGCGATCGCTTCTGTCAACTCACTAAAAGATTCTTTTAACTCAGTAAAGCTTCCTTCTAGTTCTGTTTGGCTATTATTAACCTCTGACTCAAAATTACTCTGCGCTGCTTCTACAGCCTGGGAAGCTTCATCTAATTTTGCTTGCAGGTCGTTTATAGCTTGTTGCAGAGTATCAATTTCTGTTGTTGTCTCTTCTTCAACACTATTGAATTCATCTAGGGATGTTTGTAAAGCCTCGGTCAAAGTTTCTAAACTATTACTTAAGCTTTCAGCAGACCCATCTAAAGTTTCAGTTTCAGATTCAAGGTCTGAACACGCTTCTTCCATTTGGTCGCAGGCTTGGTCGAGTATCCCTATAAGCTCGTTTAATTTATCAGCAGCTTCGTCAATATTTTGACCAAACTCCAGAACTTGTGCCATAACTATCAACTGAACTCTTACATTAAATTTATCGGGCTAGTTTTATTGGTTTATGCACTTTACAAGTGCCTAATTATAAAAAAATCAGACGAGCGATCGCCTGAATAATATCTTCCGCAAAAAATACTTAATATATAGAGCAAACTTTAGATCCTCTTGAGTTTTTGCAGGTCGGCTCTTGCTTTATCCAAACCTTTTTGTTGAACGAGCAAGTTTTCTAGATCGCTCTTTATAAAAACCCGATCGGTTTTGAGTTCGCTAAGATGAGCTATGAGATGTTCTCGAAAGCTATCAATAATTCTTCGCAAGCGTTCTTCTTCTGCTTCTAATGCACTAATTAAGTCTTGAGACAACTTTTCTACGCTGATTTTTGCAAAAGACTGGTAGTAATTTTGTAATTCCTTTTTTAGTTTTCTTGCTTCGTCTTCTAACTTTTGCTGGCTATCTTGAGAGTAGTTATAAAATAGTAAAAGAAATAAAAAGCAAAGAGGAATAGCTAATCCAAGAGTTAGTAAAATAGGTTGGTTTTTAAATCCATATAAAGGTTTAAAAATATCTTTCATAAAATCTCTCCTGTTAGAGGAAGACAATCCAGTCATAGTTATAAAAGTCAGTAAGAACATTACTCCCATCCATTGGTTTCTAACCTGCCTAATCAAGTAACTTCCTACAGAAACTTTTTTGTAGTAGCTTTCACAACGAACACCTGCGACTAAATCTTTAAGGCTTTTTTGAAAACAAGTGCGATCGCAATTAGTTTGAAATAGTGAAGCTCTAAATTTAAAGGATGGAATTAAATTTAGTGTGGTGTAAGTTTTCTGAAAAAAATAACTTAATCCTCCCTCTCCATAGGATGTATAAATTTGTTCCCACTGGGCGATCGTCCAAAAACTTAGATTAGAGTAACAAAGATGCATCATATCAATGTTAATATCAGCAGAGTTCTGGGCATTATCTGCCTGAAGTTGAACGTACTTAGCACTTCCTCTTCTAACTACAGACGGTTGGAGATTATCAGTAAAAGATTGAATTTTATATAAAATACTTTTTCTATTAAATCCATCTAGTAACTCCGCTTTTGACTGATTAAATTCCAGCTTAACCTGCCTAAAAAACTTTTCTTTATCTTCATTTACTTGTTTAAGTGCTTGTTCAGCTTGCTCTTTTAAACCCTCTGTAGAATCGCTCTGTCTCAAACTAGATAGTTTTTCTTCTGCTTGTCGGATCTGTTGCTTTAGCAACTCTGCATCCATATCAAAAATACGCTCAATTTGTCCTATCTGAAATAGTGTTTGTGTAGTAATTCTCTTGATAAGAATATCTTCGGGTCTGCGTTTAACTAAGGTTTCTAAAGTTTTACCTAATTTATCGAGGCTGTCCTCTAAATTAGGCTCAATTGTTAGTAACTGAGCATTTGGATAAAAGGGAGACAAAAACACAGGAAATATTTCAATAGACGGCTCAAAATTATAACTTTGCATCCAAGCTTCAACTTCAGATATATTAGCTTGAGTCATCCGATCTAAGTAACTATTATTCGGTACTTCTACCACTACAATCTTTTTAACAGCATAAGTATTACTAGCTTGTTTAATGACCCATTGCTCGTTTTCGGACATCTGCTTCAAATCAACAACTATGCACAAAACATCACAATTTGCCAATTGCTGAAGCTCATTTGACATTGGGGTATTTTGCTCAGGCTGGTTAGGCAGAGTATCAATACAAAATTGGTAAAAATCTTGTAGTGTTTTATAATTGCCCAAGAAGTTATGAAGGGCTTGAGCAGCAACAGAATTGTTACTAAGTATTTGAACTACGAGTTTTCCTTTGCTAAGGGTATTAGATATTTTTTTTAATTCTTGACTAATTGCCGCAAACGTTGCATCTTGGCTAGTTTTGTCACTAATAAACTCCTGAGTTTCTTGAATGCGTTGAGCTAGTTTCTCAGATTTAGTTAGCATGGTTTTGGCGAATAAAGTTTATAAGTTTATGAAGCTCGATTAGCTTTGAAAATGACAAGCTATTCAAGACTATTTGTAGAAGTATTTAACAGTTCTCCGGTATGCAAATTCCAGTTTTTGATTGTATTGGCTGCGACACTAACAAGAGTTTGACCATCAGAACTAATAGCAAGAGACTGAATTTTAGTAGAGTGTCCCTTGAGGGTATTTAATACTTCTCCGGTATGCATATTCCAAATTTTGATTGTGTTATTCGTGCTGATGCCAACAAGCAACTGACCATCAGGACTAATGACCGAGGAATTATTGTTCTTGGCATCGCTAGGAAGTTGAGAATTCTGCGCTGATTGAGAATTTAGAGGTACTTCTAAATCTTGAGCAGCCACATCTACAAAATCTGGCGCTGGTGCTTCTTGCTGGGTAGATTGCTCCTCTTGCTTCTGAGTAAAAGGACGGGTACGGGTTGCCATTGCCTTTGACTCCCACTCAGTTGTGCCATCATCAGGCGTTGCTGTTATCTCCTCTTGCTGCTGCGTAGCAGGAAGTGCTGCTACTTCTACCTCTTGGGCGGGTACATCGGTAGAATCTGATGTTGCTAATTCTTGTGTAGGTAGCTCGACAGGCGTTGTCATTGGCTCCTCTTGCTTCTGAGTAAAAGGACGGGTACGGGTTGCCATTGCCTTTGCCTGCCACTCAGTTGCGGCATCATCAGGCGTTGCTGTTAGTTCCTCTTGCTGCTGCGTAGCAGGAATTGTCACTGTTTCTACCTCTTGTGCAGGTACATCAGCAGAATCGGGTGATGTTGCTAATTCTTGTACAGGTGGAGGAGCAGAAAGTTCTACTTGTTCTTGCTGCTGGGCAAACAAAGCTTCTGTATCTGGTAATAATGGCTCTTTTTGAGTAGACAACTTGGCAGGAGTTGTTATTGGTTCCTCTTGCTTCTGAGTAAAAGGACGGGTACGGGTTGCCACTACCCTTGCCTGCCACTCACTTGCAGGCTCGTCAGACGTTGTTATTGACTCCTCTTGGTTTTCCTCAGAAAGATTAGTAGCAGTTGCAATTACCCTCTCTGGTTGTTCGGTAGATACATGATTAGAAATCTTGTGTTCGTGCTTCTTTGCAGAAGACTTGATGGTAGTGGCGATCGCTTTTAGCACCTTAACTTCAGCAAGCAAAGCTTCAGAAGCCTGATTCAGCCTACGATTCTCCGCAGACAATTTAGCAATAGCGGCTATTTCCTCTAGTTTTTTATCAGAAATCTCTTTAATGCTAGTTAGCTGAGGCTGCTCAACAGGAGTAGCGGCAATGACTTGTCTTTTTCTTGGAAGACTAGAGGGTTGTTCTCTGATTAACTTAATCTGGGGCTGCTCGACAGGAGAATTAGCAGTAGCAGCAACAACTTGTCTATTCCTCGAAAGACTAGAAGGCTGTTCTCTAGCTGACTGCACTCTATTTAAATTGGTGAGTCTACTAGCTGCAACTAATTCATTCATAGCTTGAGTGAGCTTTTCTATTTGAGAGCCACTTAAATTGGAATTATTTGCTGTTGCGCCTCCCTGGTTACGAGCATCTTTTGAGGTGTTATCTGATTTAGAAACACTTGCTGACGCAGGGCTATTTGGTTTAGAAGCATCTCCCATAGGCTTATCTGATAATGTAGAAATTCCAGTAGAGAGAGCTACAGCAGAGGCTAAACCTGTGCTAATTCCCGCCCAAATCCAATTTCTATTTTTGGACTCTATTGCTTGTTCTGATGAATTGATAGTGAAAACTGATTTATGGCTTGGCTCAGAGGTAGGAAGCTGAGACAGCAGGATGGAGGAAGTTGATAATTGTTGAGCAGGAACTTCTATTTGCCTTGGCTCAGAAGCAGGAAGTTGAGATAACAGGATGGAGGGCGTTGATAATTGTTGAGCAGGAGCTTCTACCTGACTAGGTGAATAACTAGAAGAGATTGAAGACTGAAGGCTAGTCAACGGTTGGAGGGCTTCTAGTGCTTCATTAGCTGACTGGTAGCGGTCTTTGAAGTGGTAGGATACCAGTCTGCCGATAAATGAGGCTAGCTCGACACTGACTTTAGCCTCTTGCTGCCAGCAAATCTCATCTGTATCAGGATCTCGCTGAAATTCTGTAGGAATTAATCCCGTTAAGGCTTGAATGCTAATAATGCCGAGTGAGTAAAGGTCGCTGTTGGGACGAGGATTACCCTGTCCTTGCTCGGCTGCTATGTAACCGTGAGTACCGATGGGAATAGTAGCACTCCAATGACCTTGAGGAGTTACAGTTTGAGTTCTAATTTGCTTCACGCTACCAAAGTCAATTAAAACTAATTTGCGATCGCGCTTTCGTTGGATTATATTGTCAGGTTTAAGATCGCGATGGATGACTCCATGAGTATGAATAAATACCAAAAGAGCCAAAACTTCTTGCAGCAGTTGAATGACTTGACTTTCCGACCAACGGCAACCAGGTTGGATGTTAGCGCTAAGTGGTTGACCTTCGATATACTCCTGGAGTAGGTAAAAATTTTGCTCCTCTTCAAAGTAAGCCAATAGCTGCGGAATTTGGTTATGTTGACCGAGCTTCTCCAGAATTTCTGCTTCTGTTTGAAATAAACATTGAGCAGTTCGGATAAAGCTAGGATCGCTACTAGCAGGTTTGAAATGTTTGACAACACAAGTAGGTTTACTTGGTTTATGGATGTCTTGAGCGAGGTAGGTTTGACTGAATCCCCCAGCACCTAAAACTTGCACAACTTGGTAACGCCCGTCTAGCAGCTTACCTAGTAGATTTGTACTTTGTCCTATAGACACTAACTTTGACGGCTGACTACTTTGCTGGCGGCAAAAAGCTTTGAAGTCAGGAAATATTTGCATCTGTCTTGAAGCTTTTGTAGTGCGTGCGTTCATGATAGTAATTTGCTATAGCAAAATGGTACTTTCGAGTGCTTTTACATATCTCATCGGTCTAGCTTCACCTAGTTATGCAGATTTGCGACAATTTATTTCAGCAATGCTAACTGCTCATATTCAAACAACTCAAGCTTGTTAACAGCATGACGCTACTAAAAGTGTCCTTGGTAAGAAGACAGCAATACCTAAAAAAACTTACTTTGGTACTAATCTAGTTATTTCCACGAGCCAGCCGTCATCATGGTGATGCAAATCGACAACGTTTCAGCCCCATCCCTAACTATCCCAAGTGTGAGTCAAGAAGATGCTGTGCCGCCACCTCCTACTGGTGATGTAACTTCAAAAGTTTCGCCTTGGTTGGCTCCTATGGCGTATTTTTTAGGTCTGCGGGTTGTTTTGCCGCTTTACTTTGGCAAAATTACTGCGAGCGGGCAAGAAAATTTACCTACTACGGGACCTGTAATTCTTGCTCCTACTCATCGCTCGCGCTGGGATGCGATCGTTATTCCTGCCGTTACAGGGCGCGGGGTAACAGGACGCGATTTGAGGTTTATGGTGTCGGAAAATGAAGCTTCAGGGCTTCAGGGCTGGTTTGTGCGCCGCTTGGGGGGTTTTCCTGTAAATACCGATCGCCCGTCGATTAGCACGCTTAGGCATGGTGTTGATGTATTACTCCAAAGGGAAATGCTAGTTATTTTTCCTGAAGGCAATATTTTCCGCGATGGTTCCTTGCACCCCCTCAAACCAGGATTAGCTCGTTTGGCTTTGAGCGCAGAATCTACTCATCCAGGCTTAAATGTCAAAATTGTTCCGATTGGGCTGAGTTACAGTCAAAGCTTTCCCCAACAAGGTTGCGATGTATGCATTCAAATTGGCGCTCCTATAAATGCTATTGACTACAATCAAGGTTCTATCAAACAAAACGCCAAACAACTGACAAATGATTTGGCAACTGTGCTAGAAAGTCTCAGCACAAATTGCGTTAATCGCTCC
This sequence comes from Aliterella atlantica CENA595, assembly GCF_000952155.1. Lineage (GTDB taxonomy): Bacteria > Cyanobacteriota > Cyanobacteriia > Cyanobacteriales > Chroococcidiopsidaceae > Aliterella > Aliterella atlantica. Next base: position 114,482 of record NZ_JYON01000008.1, read on the forward strand.
CAAAAAGCAGAAAATTAAGAGACTTTCTTACAAGTGCTGGAACTAATTACAGCTAGTTTAAGTCTACGTCCCATGAACTTTGGCAAGTTAAACGATTTGGTAAAAAGACCAATCAAAGGTAAGATACCCGAAGTTTCAATTGGTTCGATGTTGCCCAAGTACCTAGTCACGCCATGATATCTGCTGGAAATATTCGCACTTTCTCTCACCCTGTCTATTTTGCTTTGCTATCGGCAGCATTAGTTTTGACGACGCTATTACCAGCTAATGCTCAGACTCCACAGCAACCGGAATCTAGTCAAGCACAACCTTTAGATTCTACAAATCCTAATGTCGCTAGTCCAGAAGCACAAAATAATAGCTTATTAAGCGTGCAAGGAGGGCAACGGTTAATGAGCGAGGCTAGTAGTGCTATTTCTGCCCAAAATTACACTCTAGCTGCCAAGAAACTCCAAGATGCTCGTCAGGTATTTAATCAAGTATCCAATTTCTATCAAGAACTAGGCACTAGCTTTTCAGGAATTGACAATCGCCTCGCCGATACTCAACGCAAAAAGGCGCTAGAAACAGCCCAGTTGCGCGACGATGCTACATATCAACTAGCTTTGGTCCATAGAGCGCAAAACAAACCAGAATTGGCTGTGCCTTTGCTCGTGCAAGTTATCCGCAGTCAAAACCCTACGCGCGAATTAGGCAAAAAAGCTTACCAACAATTATTGGAATTGGGCTTTGTCGATGCGCCTCTGCCTAGATCCGGTGGCGCTAGTAGTTCGGGTAGCAACCGCCCTTCAACTTCTCAGCAGAAGTAGTTAAAGTAGAAAAGAGTTGAAACAAAGTGCGATTGTTAGGAGTTGGCATGATTAGTCCCCAGCAGGTTGAGGAAATGATTAAGGTACAAATGCCCGACGCTCAAGTTCAAGTTCTGGACTTGACTGGCGGCGGCGATCACTATCAAGTGACAGTTGTATCGTCTCAATTTGAAGGAAAGGGACTGGTACAGCAACATCAGCTGATTTATGGTGCGTTGCGCCAAGCAATGTCTTCAGAAGCCATTCATGCTTTGGCGCTAAAAACTTATACTCCCCAAGCTTGGCAGTTAGTAACTCAATAAGCGCGATCGCTCTTTAAAATAATTATTGCTCTTAAGAAAAACCCAAACCTATGACTCCAGAATTACAAGCAAGAATTGACGATCTAGTTCAGCAAAACAAGATTATGGTCTTCATGAAGGGCAGTAAACTCATGCCTCAGTGCGGGTTCTCCAACAATGTAGTCCAAATATTGAATACTCTAGGAGTACCGTTCGAGACAGTTGATATTCTCGCCGATCCTGAACTGCGTCAAGGAATCAAAGAATACTCCAATTGGCCCACAATTCCCCAAGTTTACCTTAACGGCGAATTTCTTGGTGGCTCGGACATTTTGATTGAAATGTACCAAAAAGGCGAACTGCAGCAAATGGTAGAAGTCGCTTTAGCATCTTAAGGCTTTTATTGACCAGTTAACAAATTTGTTTTGGTAGAAGCCCCTTAATTTACTAATGGTTAAGAACCAAATATTTTCGCGATCGAATCCCCTTTCTTTCATTGATGGGTATTAACTGGTCACTGGTCACTGGTCACTGGTCACTGTTAATCCAAAGCCCCCGCTCTCAAATAATTGAGATTGAGGGGATTTTTTATGCAAAAATAAGCTGTTAGTAATAATCTGCTTCTGCTTGTGGCTGCGGCGTTTCAAAATTAAAAGGATCGTAAAGGAAACGAATTGCCTCTTCTTCTAAGCGATGAATTAAGTATGGTTCCATTGCTTGACTGTGTCGTAAACCAGCTAAGTATCCATCTAAGAAAAGACGTAAATCATCTGAGCGATGACCTCTTTGCCACATTTCAACTAAGGCATCGGTTAATCTCTGGTAGTAGCGGATGGTTTGAGTATCTTGCAGCATAATCAAAATTGAAAATAAATAATAATTTGTATTGCATGGTTACAAGGAGCAATTTATTTGACATTTATGCCGTTTTTTGCTTTGATTTTGTAACTAAGAACAAAATTTGGAAAGCTACACTGACTCCTACTCAATAACTACTGATAATGTGTCTGCTAGTTCGATAATTAAAGTGTAAACTATCCTAAACGAATTTCCTAAACTTAGGCAAGTTGAAAAAATTAGGCGATCGCACTTCAACATAAGACAATTGTACTCAATCAAATTGCTCAAAAGAATGTATCTATTGGGCTAGTGTTTCGCTCTACAAAGGATTTCACTATTATTCGTAAGTAAGATTTTCACTTAATTGCCAATTTATTTAGTAATTTTTGCCTGATTTGCATAGATATCGGCAGCAAGTAGCTATAGTTACAAAACCCAAACGCAGGCTTTGATAACTTGACAAGTGACGCATAAGGATAATTGAGTACAGTGGGTTTGGTGGCAATCGAAATCGTTGAAGGTAATCCTCATCTTAGGTCGCTCTTAAGTTGGCATTTGCAACAAGTGGGCTATCGGATGTATCAAGCAGCCAGTTTGACCCAAGCTAGAGATGTATTTTTGAGCCAGCAGCCAACGCTAGTAATTCTCGATTCTGAATTGCCTGATGGTAATGGCATTGAGTTTTGTCGCTGGTTGCAGTTGCAGCAGCAACCGCTAGTATTGATGCTATCTGCACGCAATACCGAAGCTGATGTAGTTGCAGGCTTACAAGCAGGCGCGGACGATTATTTAACTAAGCCGTTCGGGATGCAAGAATTTATGGCAAGAGTCGAGGCTTTACTGCGCCGCAAACGTACTCCTGTAGCGCCAGCTTACCTAGACTATGGCTTATTACAAATTGACTTAGTACAGCGCCGCGTCCGTTTTCAAGGAGAATTTATCGATTTAACGCCACAAGAATTTAGTTTACTGTATGTTTTAGCCCAAGCTGGCGGTGAAGCTTTGAGTCGCTCCGAATTACTCCGTCGCGCGTGGCCCGATGCTATCGACAATCCCCGCACAATTGACACTCACGTATTATCGTTACGCAAAAAAGTTGAAAATGATGCCAGACAGCCTAGTTTAATCCAAACTGTCCGCAATGTCGGTTATCGCTTCAATATGGAAATAATCGATAATGCGCCCGTAAACTACGAAAATCGGCAGCAGATGCAAGCTGTAGAGTACAAAACCCTTCAGCCTGCAGCAGTAAGAAATCAAATTTAGGCTAGTTGCATTTTTGGCAACTTAGCGGTTCAAAATATAGATTGCACTCGCATTCTAGTCAATCTATGGTATCTTTTTTGGAACCAGCAACCCAGGCAAAAATTAATGTAGCAGTAGTAGGTACGGGATTTGGGCAAAAAGTTCACATTCCTGGCTTACAAGCAAACCCTCGCACTGAAGTAGTTGCAGTTTATCACCGCGATTTAGATAAAGCTAAAGAAATCGCCCAATCTCACCATATTCCCCAAGCTTGCACTTCAATAGAAGAAATTGTTGCCTTACCTCAAGTGCAAGCAGTCAGCATCTCTACGCCGCCATTTTTACACTACGAGATGGCAAAAATAGCCTTGCAAGCAGGGAAAAATATATTACTAGAAAAGCCTACAGCCCTATCAGCATCAGAAGCATTAGATTTGTACCAGCTTGCCTTAGCTAACAACGTTGTTGCTACAGTAGACTTTGAATTTCGCTTTGTACCAGCATGGCAGCATTTAGCAGAACTATTAGCCCAAAATTATATAGGGCAAATCCGCTTAATCAAGATAGATTGGTTGGTTTCTAGTCGCGCTGATGCAACAAAACCCTGGAACTGGTATGCGCGAAAAGATAGAGGTGGCGGTGCTTTGGGGGCGTTGGGTTCCCATACTTTTGATTACATCCATTGGTTGTTTGGTGCTGTTAGGCGATTGTCAGCGCAGTTGAGTACAGCCGTTGCTGTACGCCCCGATGCGATTAGCGGCGAGATGAAGAGCGTAGATGCTGACGATAGCTGTATGCTGATGCTAGAACTAGCTAATGGCACACCTTGCAATGTATGTATCAGCGCTTGTACTTATCAAGGGCGCGGGCATTGGATAGAAATATATGGCGATCGCGGTACGTTAGTATTGGGTAGCAACAATCAAAAAGATTACGTTCACGGTTTTCATCTTTGGGCAAGTCTTGACGGACAACCTCTAACTGAAATTGAAATTCCCAAAAGGCTTGCTTTTGAGCAAACTTATACAGATGGCAGAATTGCCCCATTTATTAGGGTAGTAGATAATTGGGTTGCAGGCATTGAACGCGGTACAGCAATAACTCCAGCCCTAAAAGAAGGCGTTTATTCTCAGCTATTAATGGATTTATCTCATCAATCCCACGCAAGACGTTGTTGGGTAGATGTGCCAGAATTAGAGAACTTTCTGCTTGGTAGTTAGGAGCATTTAGACAATCCTTTTGGATATTATATAAATTACATCTATCTGCAAGAACTCCCAAATAAGTCCAATTAGGAGCAAGTCATTGTGTTGCAGGTTGCAGTCTTTGTATGCGTTGGCTGGGTTTTATCAGTTTGCCTGCATGAGTTTGGTCATGCCATAGTTGCCTATTGGGGTGGCGATACTTCTGTCAAAGATAAAGGCTATCTGACACTTAACCCGCTTAAATATACAGATATTAACCTGAGTTTGATTTTACCCCTATTTTTTCTGCTGATTGGTGGTATTCCCTTGCCAGGAGCAGCAGTATATATCAATCATCACCGTCTTCGCAATCGCTGGTGGCAAAGTGCCGTTTCTGCGGCAGGACCAATTTCTAGCGCAATTGTAACAGTATTCTTGGCAATTATCTTTAGATTGCTGTCATTATCTGCAAATAGCGAAACTAATTGGCTTTTACCTGCTTTAGCTTTATTAATTTTTTTAGAAATATACGTAATTATTATCAATTCCCTGCCAATTCCTTCCTTAGATGGTTATGGCGCGATCGCACCTTGGTTGCCGGACGAATTGCAAGTAAAGTTAAATAAAATTAGCGGTCCGGCACTAATTGTTCTATTTATGGTGCTATGGTACGTACAGCCTTTAAATAGGTTTTTATCCTCCTTAGCTTTTGCGATCGCTCAAAGTTTAGGTGTTTCCGATTTACTAATCGCCCAGGGTTTTAGTTTATTTAATAGCTTTTCAGGAATTTTGCTTTTGGTAGGCGTTGGGCTGGCTTTACTATTACGCAGGCTAATGCGTAAACCCTACGAGCGCTGGTATGAAAATGGCAATGCTTTAGCTAAAGCGAAAAAATATGAAAAAGCGATCGCCGCTTACGACCAAGCAATTAAACTTAAATCTGACTACTACGAAGCCTGGAAAAGCCGTTCTGATGCATTAAATCGCTTACAACGCTACGAAGAAGCACTTGCTAGCTACGAACGAGCAATTGAGATTTCTGCTGATGCTTTTGAAGCTTGGTACAGTAAAGGCTGGACATTAATTGAGTTAGACAGATATGCGGATGCTTATGCTAGTTACGAAAAAGCAGCGCAAATTAGACCAGACGATTATACAGTGTGGTATAGCCAAGGAATTGCTTTAGAAGAACTGCAAAGATACGAAGAAGCAATAGATGCATACGATCGAGCTTTAAAAATTCAACCCGCCTTCGATCTTGCCTGGTATGCTTGGTACGGGAGAAGCTTTGCTCTACATAATTTGTATCGCTATGAAAAAGCGGCAATTTCTTACGAAAAAGTAACTAAGTTAAAACCAGATTATTACTTAGCTTGGTTGAATAGAGGCATTGTATTAGACAATTTAGAACGATATGAAGAAGCATTAAATTGCTACGATAAAGCGATCAAAATTGAAGCAAATAACTACTCTAACTGGTTTTATAAAGGCTACACTTTATGCAAAATCCAAGAGTATGAAAAAGCGATCGCCTGCTTCGATCGAGCGCTTGAAATTTACCCCGAACACGCTGTTGCTTGGTACAATAAGGCTTGTTGTTATGCCGAACAAAATAATGCCGAGCTAGCAATTGAGAATTTAAAGCAAGTGTTAGTTTTTGATACAGGCGATCTTATGCATGATGCAAAAGTTGATTCCAGTTTTGATTTAATCCGTAAAGATCCTCGATTTCAAGAAATAGTAAATACCGATATAGATAGCATTTAAGCTTTTTGATAGCGCATTCCTGGTAATTGCATCACTAAGCCTGTAAGTTCTAACTGCAATAAAGCACTAGAAACCGCACCCGCAGACATATTAGTTTGTTGAACGATCGCATCAAAGGGCATGGATTCTAAAGCGATCGCATTCCATACTTGTTGAAGTTCTGGCGCTAAATCTGGGCTAGGTAATAACTCCAATTGCTGGGATGATGGAGTAGCATCAAGTTGAGGCATAGCACCAAGCATCTCTAACAAATGCTCTACTCCTAAAATTACCCCTGCACCATTGTTAATTAAAGCCAAACAACCCTGCGATCGCTCGTTATCTAACGATCCAGGTAAAACGTACACATCCCGACAAAAATCATTAGCAAACCTAGCAGTAATTAAAGCACCAGATTTCACAGGCGCTTCCATAACTATTACCGCTCGACTCATTCCTGCAATAATTCGGTTACGTTGAGGAAAATGCGGACGATCTGGCGGTGTTTTGGCTGGATACTCGCTTATTACTAAACCTTGCTGCAAAATTTGCTGGTACAGTTCTCTGTTGCGTGGCGGATAGACAACATCTACACCTGTTCCCAAAACTGCGATCGTTCTTCCTCCTGCTTCTAAGCAAGCGTGATGTGCTTCAGTATCAATACCCTCAGCCATTCCCGAAACAACTGTAAAGCCATTTTTAGCCAAAGCTGTACTAATTTTGCGCGTCCATCGTTTGCCGTATTCTGAAGGGTGGCGAGTACCGACAATGCCAATTGAGGGAGTAAAGCCTAGATTTTCTTGGATGTCTACTTTGCCCCGATAATACAACACTGGGGGAGGACTAGCCGTTTCTAACAGCAAGCGGGGATAAATATCGGTTTGGTTGGGAGTCCAAAAACTAGGATTTTGCTGTTGGTGTTGTTGCAGAAAAGTTTCTGGATGAATGCGCGATCGCTCTTTTACTACTTTATCGACTACTTGCAGCCCCATACCTTCTACTGCTAATAACGACGTGCGATCGGCACTCCAAGCAGCAGCTAGCGTGCCAAATTGCTGTTGCAAGCGCCGCAGCAAAATTGGTCCAATACCGTTAATTTGCGACCATGCTAACCAAAAAGCTCTCTCTTCTGCCAATTTACCCTCGAAATATGCGATCGCAGTTAGGAAAACGCCCAGTCTAGCACTGTTATTCTTAATTTCTGAGAATTTATTGATTACTTAGCAATTTTTTGTTCTACTTGTTGCAATCTACTAGCTATATCGGCAATTTCTGCTTTAAGTTGATTCATTTTTCTATTGACGCGATCGCTTCTATCAGGGGTGGGATTACCAAAGCACTGTCTTAGCAGCAAGTTTATCGCCATAGAATCGCTGCGGATATTTTCTTTTTCCTTAAACTCTACTAATTGCTGGTAAAGGTCTAAAGGCATATAAACGCTAACTGCTTTTTGCTCGTCAGATTTAGGCATTAGTACAGTATATTATTAGGTAAGTACATTATAAAGCACATTACGATGAATAACGACGACGAAGATTATGAGACTCGTCTTGCTCGTATAGAGCTTTTGGTAGAGTCAAACGCAAAAGCTATTGCAGCTAACAGTGCTGGAATTGCAGAAAATCGTCAATCAATTGCAGCAACTAATCAGTCAATCAACGATCTAGCAGAAGCAGCAGGCAGAACACTAGCTGGAATAGAACGTTTACGCGATATAGTAGATGATAATCGGGCTGATTATGAAGATTATAAAATTCGTAACGATGCCACCATTGCTAGTATAAATGCGGCAGTAGAGCGGTTAGACGCAATCTTGAACCAGTTACTTAGAAACAGGGGAGATAATAGCTAATAAGTGCGATCGCCCATGAATTACGTAAGGCTTAAAACAACGGAGAGGAGAGGATTTGAACCTCCGGTCGCCTTGCAGCGACTTCCGATTTCAAGTCGGACGCGATAGACCACTCTGCCACCTCTCCAAGCAATCCGCCAGTGGGTCATCAACTGACAGATAACTATTGTATCTCAATTTAGGCAGGCTGCACTACTTGATTGGCGCTTTGATAGATAATTTCTTCAGATACAACTGCAAAATCTTGTCCTACCCAAACCAAAGAAACTTGGGAAACTAAACCAGCTTGCAAAGATACTATAGAAAAGTTGCGCCAGCGCTCTTGGTTATTTTGAATAATTCTCGGCACGCGAGCCGCATTTAAATACACCGTACCATCAGAGGCAAAAATTGCTTTTCTTAAATACTGTTTGGTATGTCGCAAGCTGTGGTGCATATGCCCAAAGGTAACTAAGGGAATTGTTTTACCAAACGATCGCGCAGATGCGATCGCCTCAGCCAAATCTGGATCGCCATAATCCCCGCCAATCGGCTGCCAATCTTTACCGCAAGGATCTTCAGGGCGATCGCCTAAACCTACTGGTCCATTATGCCCTAAGAAAATTACTGTTTCACAAGCTGCGCTTTTGGTTGCTGCAATCATCTTTGCTGCACTTTCCGCAAAACTTGTCACGCCAAATCGCTCTTTGTAAAATTCGGCATTTTTCCAAACATTTCCACCCCAGCTAAATGGACGACTGCCAATTACAGTTAAATCTAAGGCGGGAAAATCGAGCTTGCCATAACCGACATGAGTTTCTGCTAATAAATCGATTTGATCTTGTACCCAATCTTCTTTCGTGCGATCGTAAGGGCATTTTTGCTTACCCCAGTCAGACGCGCTATACCAGGCATCGTGATTGCCAAATACACAAGCTTTGGGCAAATCCACCGCTGCGATCGCTCTAACTACATTTACCGACTCATTGCCAAAATCGCCGACAAATAAGACTAAATCAATTCCTAGTTGCTGCAAGGCGATCGCGTCGTCAGCTTCCCATTGATCGTGAATATCTCCTACGACAGCGATTTTGATTATTTGTTCGTTTTTTCTCTGACTGGTCATCCCGTATTCCTTACCTGTCTTTCTTTAGGATAGGAAACCCCAAGCTATTTTGACCAGAAACAGTTAACTAATTTGGCTATCTACTCGCCAAAACCAAATTAGGTAATTACCACCCTCTTAATTTTAGTGAAAAATACTATAATTCAAAATGTAACCTGTTTCCATCTCAAGCAAATAAAAATTTGTGTTTACAACTGCACTTACCAAACGCCATCTCACGCCGCCAAATGAATTACCGCTAAATCTATTTGAGGCGATCGCCTTCCTTAAACAAGAATTAAATGCTGTAATCTTGGCTCATTACTACCAAGAACCAGATATTCAAGATGTAGCCGATTATATTGGCGACTCATTAGGGCTTTCTAGGCAAGCTGCTAGCACCAATGCGGATGTTATCGTGTTTGCTGGGGTGCATTTTATGGCAGAAACGGCAAAAATCCTTAACCCCGAAAAATTGGTACTTCTACCCGATTTGGCAGCAGGTTGTTCTTTGGCTGATAGTTGTCCGCCACAAGAATTTGCAGCTTTTAAAGCCGCGCATCCAGAGCATTTAGTCATTTCCTACATCAACTGCACTGCTGAAATTAAGGCGATGAGCGATATTATTTGCACAAGCTCCAACGCAGTGCAGATTGTCAAGCAGATTCCCGCAGAGCAACCGATTATTTTTGCTCCCGATCGCAATTTAGGGCGCTACGTGATGGAACAAACAGGGCGCGATTTATTATTGTGGCAAGGTAGTTGTATCGTTCACGAAACCTTTAGCGAAAAGAAGATCGTGCAGCTAAAAATGGCGCATCCAAAAGCAGAAGCGATCGCTCATCCTGAATGCGAAACCAGCGTACTACGCCACGCCGACTATATTGGTTCGACGACTGCGTTGCTCAACCACTGCAAAAAATCCTCTGCTAGCACATTTATAGTAGCCACAGAGCCAGGTATTATCCACCAAATGCAAAAAGACGCTCCACATAAGCAATTTATCCCTGCGCCGCCCACAGCTAACTGTGCTTGCAACGAGTGTCCCTATATGCGGTTGAATACTTTAGAGAAACTTTACTGGGCGATGAAAAATCGTACTCCAGAAATAACTATGTCTGAAGAAATTCGACTAGCAGCGCTGCGTCCGATGCAAAGAATGCTAGAAATGAGTGCGTAGGCAAAAGAGCGATCGCACTGCTGGAAATTATTTAGTGTATGGCTTGTAGTTGCTTTGTGCAGGAGAATTTTGCTCCAAGTTATCGAATTTAATATTTCTATTAATTAAGGCTGGTAGGTTCGTTTGCCAGCTTTTTTACTAGCACAAGTTTTAATTACTGGAGAAAATCTACTTTTAGGCAGGAAAGTAGCTTGTCCGTTTTACTCTAAGCCAAAATTGTAGGTAATATCAAGTCCTGGTAGGTTGCAATCTTCAGCTACCGCTTACTCACAAGGACAACCGTATTGATGCAGTTAAGTAAATGGACTTGAAGTAAAGACAAATGCAAAAATTAGATGCCACTGAGACTCTAGAACCTACGACAAGTCAACCAATAATTGAATTAAGAGGCGTTAGTAAGAAATTTGGCAACAATGTAGTTTTAGATAATGTAGATTTGAAAATTCACCAAGGAGAGGCATTAGCAATTATTGGTCCTTCGGGAACGGGAAAATCTACAATCTTGCGGATTATTGCTGGATTATTAGCGGCTGATGCTGGCGAAATCTACGTTCAAGGTCAGCGCAGACAAGGTTTAATCGAGGATGCTAGCGATCCAATTGGGATTGGCATGGTATTTCAGCAAGCAGCTTTGTTTGACTCGCTGACAGTCGAGGAAAACGTGGGATTTTCGTTGTTCCAACATTCTAGATTGAAGCGATCGCAAATCCGTAAGATCGTACATCAAAATCTAGAGATGGTAGGCTTGGGTAGAGTTGGCGATCGCTACCCTGCCGAACTTTCGGGTGGAATGCGCAAACGAGTTAGCTTTGCTCGCGCCATTACCGCACACCCCCACAAGCCCAAAGAGGCAGCAGAAGTATTACTATACGATGAACCAACCGCAGGGTTAGACCCAATTGCTTCTACAGTCATAGAAGACTTAATTCGTCAGTTGCAATGTATGCAAGGAGTGTGCAGTACGTATATAATCGTGACTCACCAAGATAGCACTATCCGTCGCACCGCAGACCGGATTATATTTCTATATCAAGGTAAAGTGCAGTGGGAGGGAACAGTCAGCGAAACTCAAACTACAGACCACCCATTAATTAGACAATTTTTCAGTGGCAGTATAGAAGGACCAATTCAAGTAATTGGTTGAATTAGAGGTAGGAGGAGTAAAAATGCGATCGCGTACTGTTCGAGAAGGCTCTGTAGGATTATTAATACTGCTAGGCTTAGGACTATTTGTCGGCGGTATTTTGTGGTTGCGGGGCGTACAATTAGGCAGACGCAGCTATACAGCCATTGTTTCTTTTGCTGATGTGGGCGGTATGCAAGAGGGCGCAATAGTCCGCTACCGGGGAGTAAATGTTGGCAATATTGTTGCTATTCGACCAGGCGCAAATGGTGTTGAAGTCGAAATTGAAATTAGTCCAGCGGATATAATAATTCCTCGTAACGTCTTAGTTGAGGCAAATCAATCTGGGCTAATTAGTGAAGTAAGCGTTGATATTACACCGCAAAAACAGTTACCAACTGGGTTAGTTGTCGCCAAACCTTTAGATGAAGATTGCGACCCCGATTTAATTGTTTGCAATGGTTCTCGGCTGCAAGGGCAAGTTGGTGTTAGTATTGACGCGCTGATCCGTTCTTCAACAAGGTTTGCTGCTGTTTACAGCAATCCAGAACTATATGCAAATGTAGATTCAGCAGTTAAAAACGCAGCAGATGCAGCAGCAGGAGTCGCTCAACTTTCTCGCGAACTTTCAGTTTTATCTAGGTCTACTAGGCAGCAATTAGGAACCTTTTCAGCAGCAGCAACATCGGTACAGCAAGCAGCCAATCAAGTCAGTAATTCTGCTACCAAAACAGTAGATAGATTTGGCACAACAGCCGATCAACTCAGCCTCACAGCTACTCAAGTCAATCGTTTGGTTACTAATATTGACGAATTAGTGACAACGAATCGGTCTTCTTTAGTTACCGCCCTCAACAACATCAACCGCGCCAGCGAACAACTAGAAGTTACAGTTGGCGGACTTTCACCCACAATCAACCGCGTCACTCAAGGCGAACTACTGCAAAACTTAGAAACATTATCAGCAAACGCCGCTCAAGCATCAGCAAACTTGCGCGATGCTTCTAACGCTCTCAATAATCCCAGCAATATATTAGTCTTACAACAAACTTTAGATTCAGCACGAGCTACATTTGAGAACGCCCAAAAAATCACAGCCGATTTAGACGAACTAACGGGCGATCCTCGATTCCGACAAAATATCCGCGAAATAGTAGATGGTTTGAGTGGTTTAGTATCTTCTACCGAGCAATTAGACCAACAAATGCAACTAGCGCAAACTCTAAGAGCAATCAGAGACGAACAAAAACAACCCGAAGTTGCTAGCGATACAGATACCCCTACTGTACCAACCTTAAATATCGCCGAATTTTCTACCTCTAGTTTAGATAGCGCCGAGTTTTCCTTAGCAGGTAAAACAATAAAAGCGATCGCACCTGCTGTAACTGGCGAACAGAAAAGGCAAGAGGACAAGAAAGAAATGGAATAATATTCGCCCTCGCCCTCTATGAGAACAAATTTAGACCAGTAACCAAGTTTTTCATCAAGATTCAACCATAGGTGCGAGACTTACAACGAGCAAGATGCAAATTAACTGGTCACTGGTCACTGGTCACTGTTAAACAATCCCCCACCCAGGAGGCGGTAGAGGTATTTGCTCGTCCATTTTCGATTGCGATACTCTCTGCATACTTGCCGAAAGCCAGATAAACATCTCTTGGAAGTTTAGTCCGACTAATTTCAAAGGGCTGCGAACGACAATTTGCGATAGACGTTCCATATTTGCGCCTTCTACGCCCACAGCAAAGAAGGCGACGCGCTTATTTGCTTCATCATCTCTAATTCGTTGCATTGCTTGTTCTACAACGCTTTCTGGCTCCCCCTGCGGCTCTCCATCAGTAATTAAAAACACCCAAGGGCGATAGTAAGCTACTCCACTTGCGCTGTATTGCGCTTTGCGGCTAGAAACCATATCTAGCCCGCGATGAATTGCCGTACCCATGACAGTCAAACCTTGAGCCGATAGAGTTGGTGGCTCAAATTGGTCTGCAGTAACAAAGTCTTGAACTATATCAACGTTACTATTGAATGTAACAATAGCAACTTCTACGCGTTTTTTAGCTAGGTTATCTCTGTTTAGCTCCTCTTTAAATACTTTTAACCCTTCATTTAGGGCATTGATGGCTTCACCTTGCATCGAACCAGAAATATCTAGGAGCAACACGCAGGGACAACGAGGTTCTGGATTTTCAGCAAATTCGACAGCATCTTCTAGTCTTAAAAATTCAGGCATAGCAAAAACATAGTACGAGATTTTTTAGTTTAGCTAGGTTGCTTGAGCCTAGCACCATTTAGCTTATAGAAACATTAGACCGATCTATTTGCTTCTAAACTCATGGCAAAAAGTGCAGCCTTTTGGCTAACTTGTGTAAGAGCGTTATCCAAATACTTTATCACTGCCTCCGATACAGTGGAATTGAAGTTAGAGTTTTCAGTACCATCAATCGAGAGTGGAATTGGTCCTAAAATATCTAAAATTGATTCGCCTCCAGGTGATGGCGCAATTACAACTAAGCTGGGATCTAGAGGACGTTCGTACTGCCAAAATTGTTCGATGTTTGTCTTATCGGCAGTAACAAATGTATCCTCAGTATTGTCTGTGTTGGCTGCATCGGTTGTAATATTAGCACTACGTAGCTGACGCAAAGCGGCAATAATTTGCTCTTTAGAGCTACCGCGTAGTTGGAATAAAACGAAAGGATCTTCGCTAAAGCGATCGCCCAATTGATAATATACAGCGCCAACGTGCTTGCAAGGATTGGCTTTGTCAGGACAAGAGCATTTGCTGCGAATATCAGCTAGGGTAAATGGAAACAACGACAAACCATTAGCTGTAAATACTTCTTCAATATTTTGGGGCATTTCTCCCGCCAGCAGTTTAGCGGCGAAAACCGCCCGTTGTGCCATAGTTTCTATGACATAACCCCACTGTTCGTCAGTAAATGGTTCTAAAGACAAGGTGACTTTATAAGGTTCTATTTCTGTCCCTTGTACCGCTGCTAGAACCTTAGCGCCCTCAAATTTGATGCTTAGGACGTTTCCCTGCCTTGAGTAGTTTCTTGCCCGTTCTAGGCGTTTTTTGAAGCGATAAGAGTCTAATAAATCTAGCCAGCGTTGCGCCCACCATTCACGGCTTGCTTGAGCGTTATAGTTAGTCATAAAAAGTTAAAAATCAAAAATAAAGATAACTTCTTTGCAGTGAGTTTTGAATTAATCAATAGATTTTAAGCGGGCGATCGGACTCGAACCGACGACGTTCACCTTGGGAAGGTGACATTCTACCACTGAATTACGCCCGCAGGGTATTGCTATTATACGCTAATTTTTGGTGAAGACACGCAGGATGTGTAGAGACGTAGTAGTGCTACGTCTCTACCGGGTGCTACGTCTGTACAAGGTGCGGGGATATAATTTATTCTGCAAGTTGCTTCTGTTTTGGCTTTCCTTTCCACCCGCGCTTAAGTAGCCCAACAAGCCATTTTTGCAGATTGTCTATATAAGTGAATAATACTGGAACTACTACTAGCGTCAGCAGCGTTGAAGTTGTGAAGCCTCCCATAATTGCAATTCCCATCGGGCTGCGAACTTCAGCCCCCGCACCTAACCCCAAGGCTAAGGGAATAGTTCCCGCTACTGTAGCTAGGGAAGTCATTAAAATTGGGCGCAAGCGCGATATCCCAGCTTCTAACAATGCCTGTCTTTGCGTTTTGCCTTCTTCTAAATTGAGCAGCGTATAATCTACTAACAAAATTGAGTTTTTAGTGACAATTCCCATCAACAGCACAATGCCAATTAGTGCGTACAAACCCAATGCTTTTTGAGCAACCATTAAGCCTAATAGCGCCCCACCCAATGACAAGGGTAAGGCAACCATAATTGTGACTGGATGCAGGAAACTGTTGTATAGCAATACCAAAATTGCATAAATACACATTACTGCTAGCGCTAGAGCGATGCCAAAACGTCCGAAGATTTCTTGCATAATTTCTGCATCTCCGGCGCTTTGTCTAACTACTCCTGGCGGTAATGGATTTAAAGCAGGTAACTTGTCTACAGCCTCTACTGCATCCCCTAGGGCAATACCTTGTAAATTTGCTTCTACAGATACTTGCCTAGAACGGTCGTAACGATTAATCTCCGCAGGACCGCTACCATAACGAATATCGGCAACTGCTACTAGCGGTACTAAAGTATTATTTGCCCCTGGTACGCGCAGATTTCTCAAAGTATTAATATCTTCCCGCGCTTGTTCGGCGATTTGGACTCGAATCGGAATTTGGCGATCGCTTAAATTAAATTTAGCTAAATTAGCTTCATTATCGCCAATTGTAGCTAGCGATGCAGTTCGAGCAATTGATTGAACTGTTACGCCTAAATCGGCTGCTCTAGCGGGATTGGGTACGATCAGTATCTCTGGTTTAACTAGGCTAGCTGTAGATGCTACTTCTACCAAATTTGGCAGGGTTCGCATTTGCTTTTCTAAATTATCAGCCGCTTGATTTAAAGCTTGGGGATCTTCACTTTTGAGCAGAACTGTTAAATCTTTGCTACTTCCTGCTGCTCCTTGGCTTTGAAAACTAATTCTCGCGCCAGGAATTTTTTGCAACCTCGGACGCATAGTTTGTTCGTACTCTGCTTGAGATATTTCCCGTTCTTCTTTAGGCTTGAGGTTGACGTTGAGCGTTGCTGTATCTACTTCTTGCGTTGCTAATACATTCTGCACTGCTGGACTTTGCCGCAGAATATTAGTTGCTTGTTTGGCTACATTGCTAGTGTCTGCTAAAGTCGAGCCTGGGGGTAGTTCTATGGCAACTGTAGAAATTCCCAAATCGCCGTTGTCGATAAAACCTTTGGGAATTAAAGGTATTAGCGCTAAACTACCGATAAAAAATGCGATCGCAATGCTAATTGTCGTCAAGCGATGCCGCAATGCCCAGCTTAGTAATTGCCGATAAGGTTGAAAGCGTTGGCGAGAACGAGGTGTATTTTGGCGCTTTACTTCCTTTTGTTTGAGCAAATTAGCTCCCAACATCGGGGTAATCGTCCGCGCTACTAAGGTAGAAAATATAGTGGAAACAGCAACCGTTACGCCAAAAGGTTGAAAAAATTGCCCAGGAATGCCGCCCATAAAAGCAACAGGCAAAAATACAGCAATAATTGTCGCCGCACTAGCAAGTACCGCTAAACCAACTTCTGCAGATGAATCAAAGGCAGCTTGACGGGGAGTTTTGCCCATCGCCATGTGCCTTTCCATGTTTTCAACTTCTACTACCGTGTCGTCTACTAAGTTACCTACTGCTAGCGCTAAAGCTAGCAAAGTCATGTTGTTGAGCGTATAGCCTAAAGCGTATTGAACGGCGAAAGTAGGTAATATCGATAGAGGTAGAGCGATCGCTGTAATTAATGTCGCCCGCCAGTCGCGCAAAAATACCAAAATTGTAATTACAGCCAGCGCCGAGGCTTGGACTAAGTCATCTACAGTATTTTCATAAGATTGGCGGATAAAGTCGCCGCGAGTAAAAATTAATTCCAACTTCACATCGCCTGGCAAAGTTTTTCGCAGTTGCTCTACAGCTTTGGTTACTCCTTCTTCTACTGTTACTAATGTCGTACCAGTGCTACGCAGTACCGAAAAAGCGACTACAGGTTGATTGTTAAGATAAGCTGCTGTTCTCGGTTCGGCAGAACTATCTTCTACAGTTCCCAAACTAGACAAAGGCACAAAACTACCATTGGGTAAAACAATTTGATAATTTTGTAAATCTTTTACAGTTGCCGCACTACCCAAAGTCCGAATACTTTGTTCGCTCCCGCCTACTTCTGTTCTCCCACCAGGTAAGTTGACGTTAAAAGTACGGATTTGCTCGTTAACTTGAGTTGCGGTAATTCCCAGTGCTTGCAATCGCGAAGGCTCTATATCTACCCTGATTTCGCGGTCAACGCCACCATCGCGGCGAATTTCAGCAACTCCTCGCACTGACAACAAAGCGCGGCTAATATTTTCGTCTACTAAATTGCTTAATTCTTCTACAGAACGCTGCTCGGAGACGACGGCATAAGTCATAATCGACCCGCCCGCAAATTCTAAGCGTTGGACGATTGGTTCGTTGATATCTTGCGGTAAATTTTGCCGAATTTGGGAAATAGCGTTGCGGACATCATTGGTAGCGCGATCGCTATCTACCCCCAAGTCGAAGTTAATAACTGTTGTTGATACGCCGTCATTAACAGTAGATACTATATTATCGATGTTGCCTAAGCCTGCTACAGCATCTTCTACAGGCTTAGTCACCTGAAACTCTAATTCTGTAGGTCCTGCCCCTGGTTGAGTAACAGTAACCGTGACTGCTGGTATATCGATATTAGGGTTAATATCAATTCCTAGCTGGGTAAAAGAAAACCACCCCACTACTGTCAAAAATAGAAACAGAACTATTGTCGGTACGGGGCGGCGGATCGACCAAGCAGACAGGTTAAACGACATATTTAGCTATTTTTCTACTACTTGTACTTTGTCGCCATCTTTGAGATAGCCAGCACCAGCAACTACAACGCGATCGCCTGCTTTTAAGCCGTTTTGAATCTCTACGTTGCCATTACTAACAACTTCGCCTACTTCTACTTTCCGAGCTTGGACTGTATTATCAGCCCCTAAAACAAAAACGGTAGCACTACCATCTGTTTGCGGCAACACAGCTTTGGCAGGTACGGTAATGCCTGGTACAGTCGCAGTAGTAATTGCGGCACGAGCAAACATTCCCGATCGCAGCAATGATGTAGATGGTAAGCTAATTCTGACTGTGGCTTCGCGGCTTTGCGGATCTACCAAAGGCGCTATTTCTCTAACTGTGCCTTGGAGACGTACGCGGGGATCTGGGTCGTAAGTAACTACCGCAGGCGCATTGACTTGTACTTGAGGTAATTGTGTTGCAGGTACTTGGGCTTGCAGTTCTAAAGCGCCATTTTGAATGATTGAGAAGATTTTCTGCGTACCATTGGCTACATCGCCAACTTGCGCGCTTTGTTCGGCAATAGTCCCGCTTGCAGGAGCGCGGACTAAAGTTTGTGATAGTTGAGTTTGCAACTGTTGGACGCTAGCAATACTACTTTGCACGTCAGCTTCAGCGCTGCTAATATTTGCTAGAGCAACGCTGACAGCTTCGCTTGCTGTTGTTGCTGTAGTAGCACGAGTTTCAAATTCCTGGCGGCTAACTGCTCCTTGGTCTGCTAATTGCCTGTAACGCTCTAGATTACTTCTTGCCTCTGCCAAAGTGGCACGAGATTGAGCTAATGCAGCTTGCCTTTGCCTGACTACGGCTCGTTTTGACTCTACCTCGGCTTTAGCTTGGTCGATTTGAGTTCTCAATACTGAGTTATCCAAAACAGCTAATGTCTGTCCTTGCTTAACAGTATCGCCCTCATCTACTAATACTTGCTGAATTTGCAATCCTGTAGCTTGTGGTAATACTGGTATAAGGTCGCGAGCGCTGACTGTGCCTGTAGTATTGAGCGTGCGGGCAACGCGAGTAATTGTTGCTGGTGCAATAGTAACGCTGAGGCTGGGCGCAGTTGATTGTTGCGGTTGAGTGACAGCAGGCGGGGTTGCTTGCGGACGACGAGGCAACACAAAAAAGCCTAACCCTGCTAAACCTAGCCCTAGTCCCGTACCAAGCAATAAAGGAGCTAACCATCCGCGTTGGCGATCGCCAAACGGTGGTTTTGCTGGTGTCTCTGCCTCTTGTTCTTCAAACTGATATCCCTGGGGGATAGAATTGAGCATACTAGCAAGCAGATCGCCAGTTGTAACACTCCCTAGTTCTTCCTCAGCATGATAACCATTGCCCTTTTCTCTTCTTGTCGTGAAACTCTTTGAATCTTCCTCAGATTGATATTCTTGAGGCAAAGAATTCAACATTGCAGCAAATAGGTCGCCAGTTGTAACAACTTCTAGATCTTTACCGTTGAGTCCATGACTTTGAGGCTCCTCCGTTTCGGGATTAACTTTGTGATTCTCATCGACATCTCTAGTTTTACCCACGATCGCCCGTCCGTTTATTTACTAAAAAATTTAGCGTACTAATTAATATATCTCAATATAATGACTTATGTCTAAGGTGCTTGCCTAGTAACTAAAGTAGGAGTTTGAATGGTGTACTAGATGACAGTTTTATCAAAGCGGGTTCAGGGTGAAAGCAACACTCTATCACCTCTACATTCTGTGGCGTATTCGTGGGTGCATCGTGCCTTAATCGGGAGCGAATAATGTTGATTTTAACGAACGACACGACCGCGATCGCTCCCTAACTTTTAGCTATAGGAAATCTTCATGCCATTGATATTTAGAGAGCGGCAGAGAAAGATTTAGCAAACGTTTCCAACTCAATTGCATCGTGGCTGCAAAACATTCGCACCTCAGAATTGCGATCGCGCGATAATGCCCGCAATCTCTGTTGATTATACAAACGCGCCTCCCTATTTACCTCCATCATCCACTGGTAAGCGCGTAAACCTGGAGTACAGCGGTATTGAGCAGCCATTTCGTGGCGATAGAAATAAGCATCCCCTGCATTCAGCAGCCAGCCCTCCGGCGTATTGATAGCAACGCCAGCATGACCGTGCGTGTGACCAGCGAGGGGAATGAGTAAAATTTCTGGTGGTAAGCCCTCAAGGTCGCGTACTGCTTCAAAGCCAAACCAAGGTTCGCCGCCACTAGAATAATATTTCCAGCGTTCGACTTCATCCCACTGACTAGGGCGATAGCGCTGACTAGCAATAAAGCCTTGCCGATCTTTTACTGTTTCAGCTTCAGACTGCATAACGTGAACGGTTGCTGCGGGAAAGTCTTCTAGACCGCCTGCATGGTCGAAATCGAGGTGAGTAAGTACGATATGCCGCACGTCGCGCGGACTAAAGCCTAATTGCTCGATTTGACCTGTTGCCGTATATTTGCGCTCGAACTGGATGTTATTGAGATAGATAAAGAAAGGACTAAGCCGCGAGTACGGCGCTTGAACGTCTTGTTGACCAAAGCCAGTATCTACTAAAACTAGCCCTCGATTAGTTTCAATAAGCAAGCAATGACAGACAAGCCTAGCAGTCAAACCGCGACTAAAGCCATCGAACAGCGACCCACCAAGTGGACACATACAACCGCAATTAAGGTGATGAACGCGCATAAAAATTCTCTAGTTGCATCACTGGAATTTTTACTCATGCAAATCGATAACTTCCTCTACTTTTCGGTCAAGATCGATCCCCCTGTATTCCCCCTTATCTCCCCTGCTCCCCCAACCAATGGACGGGCAACAAACTGACACATAACACCGCCCATAAAGGCAACAGCAAACATAACACTATAGGCAGTATTATTCAGTGCCGAAAATATTACATACTACAAGGAACTTAAGCTAATTTTGAGATTCTTTATAAATATAAGCACTATGTTACTATCTGGATGACCTACGGCGCTCTAGAGTTAGCAACTGAATATACACGCCAGTTTTTGGCGTTTCTATCTTTTGGTGGTTGAGGAGAAGACAAGGAGTGGAAAATAGCATATCTATGCCACAGAAAAACGTTCACGTGCAGCGCAATCAGCCTCAACCGATCCGCATTGGTGCGATCGGGGTGGGCAATATGGGACAGCATCATACTCGCGTACTCAGTTTGCTCAAAGATGTCGAACTTGTAGGCGTGTCTGATATCAATGTAGAAAGAGGACTCGATATTGCTAGCAAGTACCGAGTCCGTTTTTTTGAAGATTACCGCGACTTGCTGCCCCATGTAGATGCAGTATGCATTGCTGTTCCCACTTACTTGCATCATTCTGTAGGAATGGATTGCTTGCAAGCAGGTGTTCATGTCTTAATTGAAAAGCCGATCGCAGCTAGTATTGCGGAAGCAGAATCATTAGTAAATGCGGCGGCTCAATCTCAAAGCATTCTTCAAGTAGGTCATATCGAGCGCTTTAACCCAGCTTTCCAAGAACTAAGCAAAGTGCTGAAAACTGAGCAGTTGCTAGCGATAGAAGCTCACCGGATGAGTCCTTACTCCGATCGCGCTAATGATGTATCGGTAGTTTTGGATTTGATGATCCACGATATCGATTTGCTTTTGGAACTAGCTGCTGCACCTGTAGTTAAGCTAACTGCTAGTGGTAGTCGCGCGTGTACGAATGAATCTTTAAATATATCCATAGCTAACAAGCCACGTCCTTATTTAGATTACGTTACGGCAACGATTGGTTTTGCCAATGGGATTGTTGCTACTCTTACTGCTAGCAAAGTCACGCACCGTAAAATTCGCCGCATTGCTGCTCATTGTAAAAATTCGATGACAGAAGCAGATTTTCTCAACAATGAAATTTTGATTCACCGTCAGACAACTGCTAACTACATGACAGACTACGGTCAGGTGCTTTATCGTCAAGATGGTTTGATTGAAAAAGTATATACCAGTAATATTGAGCCTCTCCATGCAGAATTAGAGCATTTTGTCAACTGTGTTAGAGGCGGCAATCAGCCTTCTGTAGGTGGAGAGCAAGCTTTAAAAGCTTTGCGGATCGCAAGTTTAATCGAGCAAATGGCTTTGGATGGTCGTGCTTGGAAGCAATCAGAATTAGAAAATAATTTTCTGACTTGCGACATCGTTACTGTTTAGAGAGACTAAAATAAAGTCGGACAGATTAGAAATCTAGCGATAGAGGAGTTAATCGCCTTATGTCAGACTTGAATCGGGGAATTATGAAGTTCAAGGGCGCAGATACGCCCAAAGCAGTGGCGATCTCAACTACTCTGCTTTTGGGTGCGATCGCAGCTCTCATTGTCTGGGCGCTGCAATCTGCCTACGTAGTAAATTAAGTAGTAGGGTGCGTCGATTTGCAACGCACCCTACTTTCAACAGCCAAAGCAGTAGATTGTTTGAGTTTGTAAGCGATCGCAAATAGCTGACGGGAGGCTGTTTGAATCTAGAATTTGCCGATCTACATTTACTTGTAGGCTGGTTAATGGATCGCTACCTGGGGAGATGAGAAATTCTAAGCGTTGCAACGAATCCCAGTTTGCTAAATCGTCTAGGATTTGAGATATCGCACTCAAGTATGGATGGTTTTTGTGTTTGTACCAGTCCGCAGATGCAATATTTGCTTGATCGAAGCCTAAATGCACTGTTAATGATGGTTCGCTAAATAAAGCGATCGCTACAGGTCTTGCTTCTTCCTGCAATAATAAATGACGATCTCTAGCTAGATGCCGCAATTTTTCTAGGCGATCGTAGCGCTCGGTAACGGATAAAGGTTCGTCTTTCCAGTGAATTGCGACAGTTACTAGATATGTCTGCAATAGCATATGACCTAGCTTTTCGGCTTTGGTTGCTAGGTATATAGAGTTGTAGTCAGTTGCTTCTATCAATAACGGTAAGCGATCGACTACTTCTAAGCCGTAGCCTTTTAAGCCAGCTATTTTACGCGGGTTATTGGTAATCAGGCGAATTTTCTCTATGCCTAAGTCGTTTAAAATTTGCGCTCCTACACCATAATTACGTAAATCGGCAGGAAATCCCAAGCGCTCGTTTGCTTCTACCGTATCTAGTCCCATATCTTGCAACGAGTAGGCTTTTAGCTTGTTAATTAAGCCAATTCCTCGCCCTTCTTGGCGCAAATACACTACTACCCCAGAGCCAGCATTTTCAATCATTTTCAAGGCTGCTTGCAACTGCATTCTGCAATCGCAGCGCAACGAACCTAAAGCATCTCCTGTCAAGCATTCTGAGTGCATCCGTACCATGACAGTGCGATCGGCAAAATCAGCAGGTTCGCCTTTAACGATCGCTACGTGTTCGGAATCATCTAGCGTATTGCGGTATGCGTAAATCTGGAACTGTCCAAATTGAGTTGGTAGTTTAGTAACTGTCTCGCGGCGCACAAAGCGCTCGTATTTAAGACGGTAACTAATTAAGTCAGCGATGCTGATAATTTTTAATTTATGAGTTTTGGCATACTCAATTAATTGTGGCAGACGCGCCATCGAACCATCGGGGTTTTGAATTTCGCAAATTACTCCTGCTGGATATAAACCCGCTAATTGTGGTAAGTCTACACCTGCTTCCGTATGTCCTGCCCGTTTTAACACTCCCCCTTCTCTAGCACGCAAGGGAAATATGTGTCCAGGGCGGCGTAAATCTGTAGATTTTGTTGCTGAATTAATCGCAACTTGGATAGTACGGGCGCGATCTTCGGCGGAAATACCCGTAGTTACCCCCAAAGCTGGAGAAGCGTCAATACTAACTGTAAAAGCTGTTTGGTTGCTATCTGTAGTGTTGCTAACCATTAAAGGCAGATCGAGTTCGTCTAATCTCTCGCCTGTCATTGCTAAACAAATTAATCCCCGCGCTTCTACTGCCATAAAATTGATCGTGTCTGGCGTAGCAAACTGCGCGGCACATATTAAGTCACCCTCATTCTCTCGGCTCTCATCATCGACTACTACTAGGCTACGTCCGGCTTTGAGGTCTACTAATGCGTCTTCGATAGAATCAAACTGGAATGGTTGTTTTGTGGCGGTCTTAGGCTGTTGCACAGAGTCTTTCAAGTATAGGAAGCCGTAAAGTTTTTTTAAGCTTGGATTAATTTGATTGTAGCTTGTTTCTCACAGATACAGAGATAACCTTGACTTTTGCAATCTATTATTTTGGTGAGACAAGGAGACAAGGGGACAAGGGAGAAAGAAATAGAATCAGCAATTTTGGGTTTGATTGCTAATTTTCAGAGAATTATAATGTAAAAGATTGTAGTAATAACTAATACAATTTTACTTCAAGCTATTGTCAGTTTTTGACAAAAACTTTCGCCCATAAAAACGCAACCTGATATAGAATTCAGCAAAAGTTGAATTTTTTAGTTAAATCTCTTAAAGGTTAATAATTATGGGTGATATGAGGCGCGTATCGGTTGGGATTGTTGGCGCGTCGGGGTATGGTGGAGTGCAGCTAATCCGGCTGTTAATGGATCATCCAGGTGTAGAGCTTGCTTATTTAGGTGGTGAAAGCAGTGCTGGCAAGCCTTTTGCCGATCTCTACCCTCATTTAGGTCATATTGTCCGTCAGCAGATAGAAGCAGTAGACCCAGAAGTAATAGCTAGCCGTTGTGAGGTAGTTTTTCTGTCTTTGCCAAATGGGTTAGCTTGTCAAATCGCACCAGTTTTAATCGAAAAAGGCTGCAAGGTGTTGGATCTTTCTGCCGATTACCGCTTTACTAATTTAGAAACTTATACAACTTGGTATGGTAAAGAACGCAACGATCGCACTATTGCTAGCAAAGCGGTGTATGGTTTACCCGAACTGTATCGCGATCGCATTGCTGATAGTCAACTAATCGGCTGTCCTGGGTGCTATCCTACTGCTAGCTTACTAGCACTGTCACCGCTCCTCAAGCAAGGCTTAATCGTGCCAGAAACAGCAATTATTGATGCTAAATCTGGGACTTCTGGAGGCGGCAGGCAAGCAAAAGTTAATATGTTGCTAGCAGAGGCAGATAATTCTTTGGGAGCTTACGGTGTTGCTCGCCACCGCCATACGCCAGAAATTGAGCAAATTTGTAGCGATTTGGCTGGACATGAAGTTACAGTCCAATTTACACCGCATCTAATTCCGATGGTAAGGGGAATTTTGGCTACAGTTTATGCTACTTTGCGCGATCCTGGCTTGGTAGGAGAAGATTTGACGACAATATATAGCGCCTTTTACCGTAATTCTCCTTGGGTGACGATTTGCGATCGCGGCGTATATCCGCAAACTAAATGGGCGTGCGGCAGCAATCTTTGCTATATCGGCATTGAAGTCGATCCGCGTACTGGTCGTGCGATCGTCATGTCTGCAATTGATAACTTAATTAAAGGACAAGCAGGACAAGCTTTGCAGTGTTTAAATATCATGATGGGTTGGGATGAAACTCTAGGACTACCTAAGTTGGGTTTTTATCCTTAAGCAATTAGCAGGTGCGATCGCACCTGCTACCCAACAACTGCTCTAGCGGTCACTACTGCGTCTATCCTAATTACGAATTACGAATTACTTAGTTGCTCTTAATTACGAATTACGAGGTCGTACTGGTTAAGCAAATATACTTGACGCAGCAAAAAATATAGTGATATTTAATACTTTAGTTAGTTTGTTTTTGAATGCAAGTAGGCGTAGAAAACAAATTGGGTAGGTTTTCGCCACGCTTAACTACTGGTATTTATTCCTCATCAATCTTCCAGCGGACAGATTCTATTTTTAAGTTCTAGCATCAAAATAGACACAGTTATAAAGCTTAACAAAATCTAATGTGCTGTACCTGGCGGATGTCTGCGGTAGGACAAAAGAGGTGCTATGGGAGATGAGCGCCTCGATCTATTTCCTGACTCACCACAATCCATCTCTAGTCAACCATGTAGCGAATATTTAGTTAAAACACCGCCTTTACCCGAATGCGAAGTCTGCGTTATTGTTCCAGTACGCAATGAAGCTGAAACTTTGACAGCAACGCTTACAGCTTTAGCTCATCAAATCGATCTAGCAGGAAAACCTTTTGCAGCCACGCGCTATGAAGTTATTTTGCTAGCAAATAACTGTAATGATGATTCTGCGGCGATCGCGCGTCACTTTGCCCAGCAAAACAAGCTAGTATTGCACGTAGTTGAAAAAACTCTGCCGCCATCCCAAGCTTATATTGGCAGAGTGCGACAGATATTAATGGATGAAGCTTATCGCCGCTTAGAGTCGTTAGGACGCAAAACAGGGATTATTGCCTCTACTGATGGCGATTCTGAAGTTACACCTACCTGGATTGCAGCAAATCTCCATGAAATAGCTATGGGCGCGGATGCAGTTGGAGGTAGGATTATTACCGATCGCTACAGTCGCGCTAATTTAGCTCCTTACGCCAAAGCTTGTCACCTGCGCGAGGTAGGATACCGCTATCTAATTGCTGAATTAGAAACTTATCTCGATCCCAACCCTGCAGATCCTTTTCCCCGCCACTATCAACACTATGGAGCGAGCCTAGCAGTCACGGCTCAGATGTACAAGCAAGCTGGAGGTTTACCACCTGTACGCACGCCTGAAGATGCAGCGTTTTACCAGGCTCTATTACGGGTAAATGCCCGTTTTCGTCACAGTCCTCTGGTGCGGGTAATGACTTCAGCAAGACAGCATGGACGCGCCGATCTGGGGTTGTCGAATCAATTAAGCCAATGGACGGCGATGGGAGAACAACAGCAAGCTTTTTTAGTTGAACCTGCCCAAGCAATTGTTACTCGTTTGCGATCGCGCTATCAATTGCGATCGCTGTGGTCGAGTATGCTTAACGGTTATAGATGCGATCGCCAGGAAATTGAAGTTTTAGCTCAAACATTAGGAATACAAGCCGACTGGCTGGCGCAAGAATTAAGGCAATCGCAGACATTTAATGTATTATTTGAGCGCATTGAACATCAACAAGCAGGTATTTGGGCGCAGCGCTGGGGGTTGGTAGATATTAAACAAGCTATTTGGGATCTGCGCCTGTATCTTGATAGCTGGCGAAGAGGGCAAAGATACGATCGCTTGTATGGTTATGAGTGCGAACGCAGATGTACAAGGCAGTACGCCCAAAGCGGCTTTGCCGACTTGTAGCACCTGCCGCGCAGATGTAGGCGTAAGCCTTGCCGTAGGCTACGCAGATAGAAACTGCATTAGGGTGAGGCAAGCACTTGTATATTTAGGCAATGCGATCGCATTCTAGAATACGACAAATCAAACTCGCTCAAATAAATCGAGCCGATACTGTTCCTCGCGTTTACCTTGCAAATGCCGCAGTTGGGTAGGAGTTAATTCTAAAAACGAGTCGTGGACTTCATCGCCAGAGAGTGGATAATCTTTGGCGTATAGCGTCCAGTGGACTAAGAGCAAATGTCCCCCTAGTTCTAAGTGTTGTAGTATCAACTGTTGGGCTTTTTTTAAGTCTTCCCAACATAAGTAATAACCAACTTCTGAGACTAAAGTGAGATCGAATATCTCATCTGGGTATTGCTCTGGTACAGACATAATCTCAAAGCGTACTTGCGGTAAATTCTCGCAGCGCTTAATTGCTTTATCTTGCGCTAGTTTGGAGACATCAACAGACAGCAAAGAGTCGCACCGATGGGCTAACTTTTCGGTTAACACGCCAATAGAGCCGCCAATTTCAAAGGCAGAACAATAGCGTTGTTTGGGCAAAGCAGCTATTGTTGCAGCATACTTATTTGCCTCGTATTCGCTAGTTTCAAACTTCCAAGGATCGGGATCTTCGCTGTAGAGTTTGTCGAAGTAATCAGGTGGTAAGGTATTGGGTTGGTTTTCATTCATATCGTTGCGTCCATATAAACTTCCCAAGGACGAGTGAAATTTGCCAGCATTTCTGCTGTCAGACGAAAGCCTTCTGGATCGTCGTCAATTAAATTAGTAGTTTGGGAACGGTAAAGTGCGATCGCTTGTTGTTTTAACTGCACTACTGAACTAATATCTAGTCGCCAGCTTGGCAGATTTGGCAAGCTTCCGCGTTGTGTTTCATCCCAATCCCAAATTGGGTACTCAATTAGGCGCGATGATAAATTTAAGTTGGTTAAGGCGGTATAAATTATCTTCCAACTAGCGCGGTGATCTGGATGCGGATCGTAGCGCAAAGGTAAAAAAATAAGTTGCGGTGGAAACTGGGTTAAATAGTTACGACAACTAGCAACTGCTTGACTAAATTCAGGTTCGTAAGTAGGAACGCCGCCATCTGGTAAACGTAGAAAGGTAACTGCTGTTGCTTCTACTCCTAATACTGCCAAAGCTGAGATTGTTTCGCTTTCGCGCAAGGCTCGTAATTTGGGAGCGGGATATTTGCAAGAACCAGGATGAGATAATGTACCGTCACTAATTACTAATACTTGTATGTTGCAACCGCGATCGCGTAATAGAGCGATCGCACCTCCACAACCTAATGTCTCATCATCAGGATGCGGTGCAACTACCAGCGCCGAAGTGCAAGCGATCGCATCTACCAAATGTAATGGTAATGCTTCGGGGTTAGTTAATGCATTTATTGCTACCATAAGTCATTAACTAAGGTATTTTCAGTTAAAGCGTATTGTCCAACACTGCCTAAAGCTAGATCGAAGACAGGTTGACGCAGATATAAAGTCAAATCGCGAATAATTCTTTCTATCGGATGCGGTGGAAGCAAACCGCGAGTACCTACCGTACGTTCGCATAGTTGGATTACATCCATGCAGATTTGCTCGATTGCGGTGCGTACCATATTCGCGTAAGCAACTAATTGTTTTGCTTGGGGATGCGCCTGGTTTGGGTAGCCACCAAATATCGGCGAGTAAGCAGCTACTAAGTCTGCTGCACCTTTAAGCCACAAATTACCGCTTTCAATTGCGATCGCCATCTTACCAATTCGCGCTTGTTGGTGGGGATCGTCTATGCGATTGAGTTCTCTTAGATATTGCCTTGTAGCATCAAATATTGCTTCTGCTCCGCCTAATTGTACTGCGGCAAAACGCATCACCCCAGCACTTAACCAAGGTTGTTGAAAGTAGTCTCCTGGTTTGCCAATTAGCCATTTTGAACTTAATTCCACGCCAGTAAAGTCTACTTTATAACTAGCAGTAGCTCGCATTCCCATTGGTTGCCACCAAGCAGGATCGCTGACTGTAGCGACTTCATCCATCGGTACAATACACATCTGCCAACTGCCATCGCTCAAAGCTCCATTGACAAAAGGACGCTCGACGTACCCCGACCCAGAAGCAAAGGTTTTAGAGCCTTCTAGGCGGTACTGTCCATCTGCTAGAGGGATAATTTTTACTCCGTCTTCTGCTTCAGCGTTCCAAACACCAAAGATTTTTTGGCGATCGCGTGCATCGCTAGCTAATTGCTCGATTTGTTCTTTAGTGCCAAATGTCTGAATTAGTTGCAGCGCGTTAACGTGTCCTTCATATATACGTCCAACAGCTAAATTACCCCGCCCGATGTGCTTTAAGATCGTCAAAGTTTGGTAGGTAATGCTAGCATCAAACCCTAAACCCAAACCACCCAAATCTCTTTGTAAGGGTGCAGCTAGCAAGCCAGCTTCAGCAATTAGCTCAAATTCTTGTTGGGGAAAAGCGCCGCTAATATCTATATTTGGGGCATTGTCGGCGCTGTAGGTAGCAATGTCAGCCGCGCTTTTTAGAGCTTGAGTTAGCGTAAGATTTTGACTTGGAGGCGCGATCGCGTCCGATATAACTTGGGTATTAATAGCTACCTGCCTTGTATATACTTTTACGAATACTAATGGCAATAATGCAACAAAGCTGGTAGCAAATACTTCTATCTTCGGCACGATCTCAGCGAATAAGTTTATAAATACTCCTAAACAAAGCACTACACTAACAATTGCTTTTGTCTCAAGTTATTTTCTGTATTGCCAGTAGTCTGCAACTCTTTGTTGCCACTGCTGCCAATAAAACTCAATTGTTGCTTTCTCTAACCAGTATATTTCGGCTGTTGTCTCTGGAATTGCGATCGCCAGCAAAACGCTATATACCTGTATGCCGTACTCTTGATAAGAATGATTTACTGCGCCTAAGTAAGCTGCTAGTTGCAAAGGATAATCGTACAATCGCTCTATAGAACCTTTGGGTTTGTCTGCTGTTTTCCACTCGCAGACGCAGGGAATACCCTGATAGCTAGCAACGCAATCTACTACCCCAGCATAGTTTAATTTGTGGTGACAGACAGGGCTTTCTACCAGCCTAACTGTATCAATATTTTGTAACACTGGTTGAATGCTATCCCAGTAAGGACGACTAGCATCAGGACAACTAATGTCTTCGCCTAATAAGTAGCGTTTAATATATTTGTGGGTTTGCGTTCCTCGGCGGCTAGCAGTAGTAGAAATGCGGTTGGCTTCTTCTGTACCAAGACGCGATCGCCAATTCATTAACCTTTCTCTTGCTTCTTGCGGTTTGGTTGCATTGAGAATTGTTGTCACGCTGGGTAATGAGCGTTGGCTTTTATCCACATAGTATTGTTTGCCGTTTTGCCGTACTGATTTAAGTTGCAGGCGGGGTAGCAGATCGATAGCAGATGGCATTAGGTAAGGTTTTTCTTTGCAAGACATAATACTTTTGTATCGCACTTATCTAGAGATGATGTTGGAGAGAGATTTTAATCTGTATCTCAATTACGAAACACAGTTAAAATGTATAAATAATTACGCCAAATTTATGCACCACACAAAAAGCAAAGCGGATATTGCTGCAACTAAAGCGATCGCCGACTTAACAGCTAAAGCTTACTCAATTTTTACTGCTGTAGTATGCGAACACTTACCTTTTGACTTTATCGCTTACAGAGATGGCAAATGCTGCCGAATGCAAGCGAAGTACGCAAGTAAGAACTTAGTAAACAACATTAGTTATTGGACAGACTCTAAAGGCAATCATCAAAAAAAGTATAAAGCTGACGACTTTGAATTTTATGCAGTGTACTTATCGGATATAGACTGAGTAGTTTATCCATCTGTTAAATTTGGAGGTTGCCATATAGCGACTAAAATACCAAACTCACCTACACTCTTCTACTGGTGGGAAGACTTTCTAGATTTAACTGAAAATGCTTCTAAGCGTAATTATAAAGAATTTGGAGTCGATCTCAAAACCCGAAAAGTTAACCCAGATGCAAAAGTGCATACTAGGAAAGTAGAACGACCTTTTAAAGAAGAACTAGAAAAATTAGTATGGGAGAAACCAACAACGCAAATCGCTAAAGATTTTGGCGTATCGGGTAAAGCGATCGAGAAGTGGTGTAAAGGCTATGAGATTGATAAGCCACTAAGAGGCTATTGGATGAAAAAAGATCGCCCAGCACCCGCTAATAATTCCTAAAAGCCCGTGACGAGGATCGAACTCGTGACCTCATTCTTACCAAGAATGTGCTCTACCACTGAGCCACACGGGCGGTGAATATCTTTGAGTTTTAAACCAATAACTCAAAACTCATAAAGTAATCGTGAGGTGGGCCGAGCTGGATTTGAACCAGCGTAGGCGCAAGCCAACGGATTTACAGTCCGTCTCCATTAACCACTCGGACATCGACCCATGAGATCCACGATTTATAATATTAACACAGAGTTTTGGCAAAATGCAAGATATTTGGCAAAGCTGCGGCAACTAAGATGTTACTGCAGATAAAGGGTTTAACTTAGAAGTTCTCCAGTTTCTTGCAAAGAGTGCAGGCGACGGTAGATACCTGGATGGCGCAATAACTCTGCATGACTGCCTACTTCCACAATTTTGCCGCGATCTAACACGACAATTTTATCTGCTTCGCGTACTGTACTAAGACGGTGGGCGATGATGATTGTAGTCCGAGTACCCAAAATCGATCGCATAGCAAGCTGGATCGATCGCTCAGACTCATAATCTAAGCTAGATGTCGCCTCATCAAATATCAAAACATCGGGGTTAACTAAAAGACTGCGAGCAATTCCCAATCTTTGTCTTTGTCCTCCCGATAGCCTCACACCGCGTTCGCCGACTACAGTGTAATACCCATCGCTTAACTGTCCAATTACTTCATCAACTCTAGCGATTCTACAAGCCTCCTGCACCTGTGCAAACGTAGCTTGACGATTACCGTAGGTAAGGTTATCCAGCAAAGTACCGTTAAAAACATCTACTTCCTGATGCACGATCGCCAGTCTTCGTCTATAGTTAGCAACATCTAAGCTGCGGATATCTTGACCGTCAATCAGTATTTGACCGCTACTCGGTTCAAAATAGCGAAATAGCAGCTTAACTAAAGTAGATTTACCCGAACCCGAACGCCCAACCAAGGCTACAGTTTGATTTGGTTCGATAAGTAGATTGATGTCTTGCAAAACAGGTAGTTCTGGTTCGTAAGCAAAACTAACATTAACTAATTCCAACTTGCCAGTAAAACTGTAAGTATCAGCAGAGGAAGATACAGCCAGACTTGCAGCATCGCTACCTGTTGGTTCCTGCATCAATTCGTGAAAGCGTAACATTGAAGCATAACGACGAGCAA
This sequence comes from Aliterella atlantica CENA595, assembly GCF_000952155.1. Lineage (GTDB taxonomy): Bacteria > Cyanobacteriota > Cyanobacteriia > Cyanobacteriales > Chroococcidiopsidaceae > Aliterella > Aliterella atlantica. The sequence goes on from NZ_JYON01000008.1 coordinate 146,904, forward strand.
AAATTTCGGCAAGGTTGTTAATTGGCTCCATCTCTGCATAAGCCATGTTAGAGATAGTTAAAGTAGTAACAAAGTGTCCCAGCGAAATTTCACCGCTTAAAGTAGCCGTCAAAGTTAAGCCTAAAACTACAAAAACGCAGAACTGAACAATAGTTTTTTGCCAAGTAGCTAGCTTGATGTATCCCAAGTGAATACGGTACTCAACAACCTTAAATTCACGGTTTAACCGCTGGCGTTGGCGCTTTAGTTCTTGCGCTTCTGTGGCAAAAGCTTTTACTGTTTTGATGTTAGTGACAAGTTCTGAAGTTCGGCTTTGAGTATTCTCCATGTACTTATCTAGCTTGCGTTCTTGTTCCGTCAACTGCTTCAAGTCTTTAAGACTGATGCCGAGGATAACAACAAAAGAAACTAGAAAAAGTAGAGCAATCCGCCACTCGATTAGCAGGATAATGACAAAAATACCTAAGACTCGAATCAGCTTGGGTATCAATTGTCCAGCAATTTCTGGGTACGTCCAAGTATGGTTTTCTAAACCTCTTGCAACCCTGCCTGCAATTCGTCCAGGGTTATTTTCATCGTAAAATTCTAATGGTAGAGTCAGGATCTTTTCAATAGTTGTACGCGCCCGATCGCGCCGCGAACGCAAAGCAATATCCCAATGAAACCACCAAGTAGTCCAAAGTTGAATTGGCGCTCTAACTACAGTAGCGACAAAGATTAACCCTAATAATACGCCAACTGAAAATAACTGATTTTGCGGCAACCCAGAAACTTGAGCAAACAGCGCGATCGCACTTTCAACAGGCTTATCTACTGGTTGACGCGACAAGACATTCAAAATCTGCCCGATCGCGTAAGGAACCACTAGCTCGACAATTTCAAAGATACTAGCAGCAGCAATACTAAAAATTGCGATCGTATGATACGGTCGATAGTAATTAACAATATCTTTAAACGTCGCCATGATTTATCCTTGCCGAGACATTCAACGCGGCTTGCCTGTAATATGCATACTACAGTTGTAACACAAAACAACGGCAAGGGGAAAACTTTATTCTTCCTTATGAGAGATTACAGTCAACTAATACGAGCAGACATCAGTTATGGGAAAGAATAGTGGTTGAAAGCAGAACGCCAGTATTGGGAGGAACGACCGAGAGTTCGTACAGATTCCTCATGACAAATTTATGCAACAACTGCCTTACAAAGCAGAGTTAGTTGGAATTAAAGCGATCGTTACTGAAAAATCACATACAAGTAAAGCTATTTTCCTGTATATGGATGTAATTCCTAATTCCAATGAAAAAGCTACCCAAAAATACACCTTTATTGGTGAATGAATAATTCGTTGATTGTATAAATCAGGAAATAGTACGTTAATTAATCCTGATTTGAGCGGGAGCTATAACACATCCTGAGAAACGCAGTTTCTAATGCTTTTGCTGAGGGTATAGAGGGCTTAGGAGTAATCTCATTTAGATTTACCCCTGGAAAAGTGACTCTATAGATTTGGCTATAATTTTACAAACTCTAGCTACTTTAGCAAAGTTAAATACATCTATTGCAAATAATTAAGCTGGGAGGCTATTTAAGCGCTAGCACTCCCAACAACATTTATATTTTAGGTTCTTCGCCTTCTACATACATTGGCGGCTCAACTGCAAAGTTATCAAGCCTACCAGACTCATCAATTACATAACCGTCAGTAGTAGTAAAGCCTTCGCCTTCAACTTCTTCTTGCTCTTCAAAAGCTTCTAATTGCTTTACATCTAACTCAGTATCAGTATTAGATGGGATAATAGCATCTGGAGCATTAACGTCTGTTGCTTGTGCTGTTTGCACGCCGTAGTGATTGTCACCTGGCGCACCTCTACCAGGTTCCGCTTCGCTTGGCTCTTCGGGAAGAACTTGATTTTGCTCGTCACTCATAATATAAAACCTCACTTTGGCTGTTCGACAGTTAAATACTGTTTGTGGATAAACTAATCTTGAATCTAGGATTAAGGTTCAACAATCTGTGTTTCTATGAAAATATCTTAGTTAGTAGCAAGCTTGTCTCCTTCGTGGGGATTAAATTAGCTAACTGCTAAGGAAGATATATTTGCACCAATTATCAACCAGCAACCAAAACAATCCGTAATTACGAATTACGAATTACGAATTATTCTAAGCATCTTTACCTGGAAATAACCCGCCGATAACTGCTGCAACTCCCAAGGCTGCTGCTGCTACAGCACCCCATTTGAGCGGAGGATTCATATCTAACCAGTCAGTGAAGGTGGGTATGGCTAAATTACCAAAGTCACCTTCTACTCTGTCGTAGCCTTCAATCGGTTCAAAGACATTATCTGGCGCATCTTCTGACTTCGGTTCGTCAGTACGTTGTCCGGCAAAGCCAATTAATAATAATAAATTATCTACTAGCGATGGCGACACGCGCTGCATCACGTCCAATACTTTACCTACATCACCCACGATAAAGTCGCGCGTCGGGTGTTCGGCTACGTACAAAATTGCGTCAGCAACAATACTAGGTTGGTAGTATGGCGGTACTCCTGTCGGCTTGACACCTAACTTGGTACGCACTTTGTTGTAGTAGGGTGTATTAATTACTGATGGCATGACGTTGGTAACGCTAATTTGCCATCCTTCATGTTGAAGCTCTACGCGCAATGCTTCTAAAAAACCTTCTACTCCATGCTTAGAAGCTGAATAAGGGCTTTGCAAGGGAATCGAACGTCTAGCTTCTACTGAAGATATATGAATTAACGCCCCGCGCCCTTCTTTTTTGAGGTGGGGCAGCGCTGCCATTGCGCCGTATGCTTGCCCGTTGAGGTTAACGTCAATTACTCTTTTAAATTCTTCTGGCGTAATTTGGTCAAATGGAGCAAGAACTCCTGTAGCTGCGGCGTGTACCCAAGTATCAAGTCTACCGTAGGTTTCTACTGCTTTGTCGGCGATCGCTTTTACTTGCTCGAATTCGCTCACATCGGCAAGTACGTACACTGCATCGCCGCCTGCTTGCTTAATTTCCTCTACCAAAGATACTAGCCCTGACTGACTCCTAGCAGCGACGACTACTTTTGCACCTTTTTTGGCAAATCTCAAAGCTGTCTCTCTACCAATGCCGCTAGATGCTCCAACAATTGCGACTACTTGTTGACTTATAGGTTTTAGTTGCATTAATGCCTCTAATAGTTATTTGTACTTAGTTTGTATTGGTTTAACTATGAACTTTTATTAACTAGATAAATCAGTTTTCAAACAATTTACATCAGTCGTAGGGTTGACAGAGTGCAAATAATTTGTTCAAGGGTCGAATTATAAGTAATTCTGGCTATTGTGGCGGGATATTAATATTTCTCAGAATTAAATTTAGCTAGCACTCCGCAAATGTCAATAAATGTAAGCAGGAGTAACTAGGATTAAAGAGATAGAGAGAGGATGTTATAAGTCTTACCGATAAGAAGCGAAAAAATTGATGTTTGACTTTGCCAATCTAGCCGAGTTGTCGCGTACCCATTGCGTTAGTCTTTGTGCTTTTTTAGTACCAGCTAACTTAGTTGCTACTACGTTGACAATGGTGCTTGCAGCGATGCAACGCCCCAAGCTACAACTATTGCCGTCGGCTGGGATGGCGAGTATTTTTGCTTTAGTGATGTTGTGGCACGTTTATACTTGGTTTGCAATCGGCGTAGTTATGGTTCCTACTTACGTGTTGCTGTGGCTTTCTAGCACTTGCTTGCTTGCTAATATAGGTGCGATCGCTTATTGCTATAAGTTGCCAACTCTAAAGCTCAAACTGCAAACATATCTTTTAAACTCATTTAGTTATATTAATTGACTCTGTGATTATCTATACAAGCATCTAGCTGAACTAGATTGTCTAAAATATTTACAGAATCAACTATTTTAGGAGAAAAATAGCCTAGCTTAAGCACAACTACTTAGTAACCATTGGGTATAAGACTAACGGTAGATGGCAGTAGAAACGCTAGAACAGTACGTTTGTTTTAGTAGTTTTATCAGTATGTCAATGCTTACATCACCCCAGGCGTTAAAAGATATTTTCTTTTGCCCAGAAGAGTCAAGTTTCTATTCTTATTGCTTGCAGAGTTTAATATTGAACAACTGCGTAGGTACGGAAACTATTATTGAGTTTGGAGCGGGTGATGGTAGTCCAGTTATAAACTCATTACTGAAGACAAATTTTGCTGGTGTAGTACACGGATTTGAAATTAACAAACTGTCTTGCGAAGTTGCTAGAGAAAAAATAGAAACTTACAATCTAAGTAATAAATATAAAATCCACAATCGTTCCTTGTTTGACATTGCTAAACCTCAAGGAACTTATCTAATCTCAAATCCACCTTATCTACCCGCGCTAGACAATAAATTATATCAGCCATTTTTGCATGGTGGTATAGACGGAATTACTGTTACTAAACAACTGCTATCTTTAGGCTATGAAAATGTCCTAGCAATGATTTCTAGCTATTCTAATCCTGTAGGTGCAATTGATTATGCATTAACAAAAGGGTATAGTATAGCTAATTTTATCATTTCACCGCTCAAGTTTGGCTATTATAGTTCAGAGCCAAAAGTAATGAATAGAATTAAAGAATTACAAAAAGAACAAATGGCTTTTTATTCTCCAAATATCTATTTATTAGCAGGTGTATTATTTACAAAGCAAACTGCTTGCCAGCAAAATTTATCTACAGAATTAGTTCAGATAATGACTAGCCTGTAATTGCGATTAGATTTCCTCTTGCTCGTTAAACCCCCCAGGAAATGGGGGGTTTTCATGTGCGATAGAGAATTGTTACTCAGCAGCTTTAGCCGATCGCACGATCGCATCGCCTGCGCGATCGCCCATCAATTTCTCTTGATCGTAGCCAAGTACGAGTTCCCAGGCTCTATCTGGGTAGCGATCGGCTAAGGGAATAGATACATCAGTCAGCATCCATTGTCCGTGACGTTCGTCTTCTCTGATGTGCAGTTCCCAATACCCCATCGCCTCTTTAGACAATTCTAAGCGCTGTGCGGCGGCGAGATAGTTTCTATAAGCAGCCGGACCTGCTACCTCAAAGTATGTTAAACCACCGTTATAGCGGAGGAAATATATTTTGCGCTCAGTCATCAAAAAGTTGTGGTTGGCGCAAGCTAAGACTTCCCAAGGAACTAGATCGAAATAAGCTTCTGGCTCGGTATTCATGCCAAACTCTTCTAGCATTTGCGCGAAGTAAGTAGAATGCTTGCGCGATAAGCGACCGTTGCCATATTCTTCAATCAGTACCCGCATCAAAGTGGCATGGACTTCATTTGCAGCACCGCCTAAGATGCGAGAAAGGCGACTACCTTCAACCAAACCGTCAAAAGAGCCGATCGCTAGTACGCGACGGTAGCCAGCTTCAGTCATTTGTTCGCGCAAGTAGATGCTGTCAGCAGATAGCGGCGGATCGAGATCGCGATCGCTTCTCTCGGTTAACGCTTGCTTGACATCTTCTTGTTTGATTGCTTCGACATCTAGCTGGGAAAGCTCCCACTGTTGCCAAGGTGTTTCAATGCGATCGCGCACTTTATGCAGATAAAGCGATCGCTCGTTGGTATAGTGGCGCAAATCGTCATACCAAAATAGTTGCAGGCGATTGATTCGATACAGTATCCGTTGCAAAAATAGGCGCGCCGCGTCGTCGCTAGAATTTGTGTTGTAAGCGCGATCGATGGCTATTGCAAGTGCTTTTTCAAACTCGTCAGCCAGCGCTGGTTGCTTTTCTAGTTGGCTGTCTAAATCTTCTAAATCGAGCAGATGAATAAATTGCTGCTCGGCTTCATCGTAGTTGATGGCTTTGTCAGTAATGGAAGTAACGATGTTGCTCTGCATTGAGTGTGTGTAGCTCTTAGATTACTAACTACGATTTTGAGCCATGCCGAAGGTGATATACATTCTACTGGGGAGGTAGATCGAAACTTACACAATCTACGTGCTTATGGGTATTTCGTTATGATAAATCAATTCGTAAAAGCCGCTAAGATTTGAGGAATGAATTGCTGGCGCGTTGCTTGTTCGTTTTTGCCTAGATGGACGATAACGAGTTGATGTGAAGGGATAATGGCAATGTATTGATCTTGAAATCCTTGAGCAGTGAGAATCTGGTTTTGCTCAGAGGATGCAGCCACATTCATCAACCAGAAATGAGCGCCATAATTTTTCTGAGGTGCAAGCTCAGCGAGCGTGCGACTGTACTTTACCCAACCTTCCGGTAAAATGCGTTGTCCTTCCCACACACCATCTTGCAAATAAAGTAGACCAAATCTCGCCCAGTCTCTTGCTGTAGCGTACATGAAAGACGAACCGACAAAGGTTCCCGATGCATCTGGTTCGATAACAGCACTCTGCATCTCCAGGCGATTGAACAAGGCGCGACGGGGGAAAGTTAGATAATCGGCATCGCTGGCGATCGCGTTGCGGATAACACGGGAGATAATGTTAGTTGTGCCACTGGAGTATTGCCACTTAGTATTTGGAGTAGCTGCTAAGGGTTGATTTGCAGCATATCCAGCCGTATTGGCTCGACCAAATAGCATTTGAATCAAATCTCCTAGAGGGCTTCCTTCATCTTCGTTAAACGTCAGTCCGCTACTCATGTGCAGCATTGAATCTAGAGTAATTTGGCTGCGGCGATCGCTCCACTCTGGCATCAGGTTTTTATCCTTGAGCGATAGTTTATCCTCCTTGACAAGAATACCTACAAGTGCGTTAGTTACGCTTTTGGTCATCGACCATCCAGGTAAAGGCATTTGAGCGGAAAAGCCTGGTGCGTAACGTTCGGCAACAATCTGACCTTGATAGACAATAACTACAGCCCTAGTATGCTGTTGGGGACGAAAAACCGAGTCCAGAGCTAGTTTAAGTTGTCTTTGGTTAATTTCCGGTGGTACTGAGTCCACTTGTCTTAGCGATCGCCTTTCGTTTAGTTTTTGGGGAACTAGGGGCAGTGACTTCACTTGCGATCGCAAGCGAGCTTCAGTAGTATCGATAACTAGAGTACAACCAAGCCCAGGACGAAAGATGGCTTGATGTTTTGCCCAGCCGAAAATATTAGCTGTTGCAGATTGTTGCGATCGATTGATTTTAACTTGAATTGACTTGACAATGGACTTCTCCAGTGCCGATAAGCCTTCAATCTCAGCTAAAACGTCTCGATCGAAAACAGATTCTTTTGAGCGCCCAGAGACAAACACGCCCGAACAAAATTGTTTTGCTTGGTAAGCTGTGCCAATATTTAAAATCCGCCATAAGGTATAGCCAAAATAGCTGACAAAACCTAAGCTAATTACACCCAAACTCAACAATAAATACTTGAGGCTTTGTTTCATCTAGTAACTACCAATTTCTTACAGAATGAATAAGAACAATTAACTAAGAATTTTATGCTCGTCGTCCACCATTTAAACAACTCTCGTTCTCAGCGCATCCTTTGGCTGTTGGAAGAACTCGGACTCGAATACGAAATTAAGCGTTACGAGCGCGATGTGGAAACCATGCTAGCACCAGCATCATTACGCGCAGTACATCCTCTCGGCAAGTCTCCAGTTATTACCGATGACTCGCTGACTTTGGCAGAGTCGGGAGCAATTATCGAGTACCTAGTCGAGCGCTATGGCAATGGAAAACTAGCTCCTGCGCCTAGTACAGACCAGTGGTGGCAATACAAATATTGGCTGCACTATGCCGAAGGTTCGGCAATGCCATTGTTGGTAATGAAGTTGATCTTCAACCATTTTGATTTAGGAGATTGTAGCGCGTCTACCCAACTGATTGCACCTCAGATTAAGCTGCACGTTGACTATATAGAAGGCGAATTAAGTAAAAGTACGTGGTTTGTCGGCGAGGAATTTACCGCAGCCGATATTGCGATGAGCTTTCCACTAGAGGCAGCAGAGGCGCAGCTAGGCTTAGATGCAAGTTATCGACAGCTTAAGAGTTTTCTCGATCGCATTCATGCTCGTCCAGCCTACCAAAAAGCGCTGGAACACGGCGGTAAGTACGAGATTTTGAAATAATTGGGTAGTTTTGAGGAAATAACAACAATGGTGCAAAAACGCCTAATTATTGAGATGGGCATGGGTATAGATCAACACGGGCAAGAGCCAACCGTAGCCGCTGCTAGGGCGGTACGTAATGCGATCGCTCATAATGCTTTACCTGGTGTCTGGGAGGTAGCAGGATTGAGCGATCCTGACAAGATGATCGTTGAAGTCAAAGTAGGCGTACCATATCCCGAACAAGTACGGGAAGCAGAAGTGCTGGCAGTGTTGCCTTTTGGGCGCAAGTCTTTAACTGTAGAGACTGGCGGGATGGTAGTTCAAGGTCGGGCGATCGCTTCTTTGCACGATAAAAACGATGAAATGCTAATTGCTGTTGCTGCTGTTACGGTTTGGGTAGATACTGACTGAAAAAGACAGTTTTGGAGCGATTTCGGGCGATCGCGCCCGTTTTTGACTTGCACTTTTCTCTGAGGCGAGGAGCGCACTTTTCCGTAGAAATAGCCACGTCAACTGGATCTTCATATATAGTTCAGTGAATTTTCGCTTGTTTGCCGAGGAGTAACAACGTTAGATTGCTTTCTAAATTCTGTTACTCCTACCAAGTTGAAAAAATATCGCTAACTGTAATTCAAGGAGCCTGCATTTTGCTATGAGCGATCGCCCAATTATTGTTAATCAATTAAGTTTTAAAAGAAAGTTTGTAGCTGCCTTGATTGATGGAGTTATTTTAAATACTGGTTTAGGAGTTATTCTGGCGGTTGTTTCCAACATTGCTAGCGATATTGCCTTGCTCAATGCCAATGTTGGTAACTTTGACTTAGTATTCAGTTTGGTTTACTTCGCTACTTTAGACAGTATTCCTAAACAATTAAGACTCGGTAGAAGATTGGTGGAAAGTACATTTACAAAGTAGTAATGTTGTTTTTATTTATAACCAAAACTGGCGATCGCCCATAAGCATACTACGAGGGTAAATCCCCTTCAACCGTAACTCAGCTATACGATCTGAGCCAAACAATGGCATTGGTAGCCGAGGTTCTCTTAAGGCTCCGTGATGTAGTAGTGTAAGCTTCAACGTAGTTTCTAAAACACTTTCGATAGACACTTGATGTCCTCTTGGATGCACAATCAAACGTAAGGGGCGAGCCAAGCCAACACTATCGTTAACCTTAGTCGTTACTAAAATTGCTTCTTGTGGCGATAATTTTAAGGCTAATCCTTGTGTTGGTGCAGTGATATTTTTGCCATTCAAGTTATACAGTCGCGGACTTCCAGATTTTTTGCACTCTACTAAAATAAACTTTGCTTCAATTGCCTTAGCCCACTCCAATAAATGATCTACTTCTTTGCCACAAAAAGGACCATCACGATAAATCAAAACAGTTTTATTTCTTAATTCAGTTTCAGGTAGCAATGTTTCCAAAAGACGTTGAGGAACTTCTTCCCCTTCAATTAGCGAGTCTTCTAACTGATAGCGGATGAACTCCCCTTGGCTACCATAGAGACGAATGCTGGCACAAGCATTTAAAGTTCCTGGTAGATGTTTTTTAGCAACTCTTGAAATATCTAAGCCAATAAAATAGTCGGCAATTTTTAAAGGTTCAGCAAGCACAAAAGGTAAGTTACCTAATTTTGCTAATATTCCTGGAATTACTTGATTAAGAATTTGTTTATGATTGACATTATTAAGTGTGTCATCATAAATAACTTGACTTGCAATTCCACGCCGGAGTAATTGAGAATAAATGCGCTGGTAGAGGCTGCCACCTTCGTCATCATCAGCATTGCGATCGCTTTGGGGCAGAAACACTAAAACAATATCAGTTGGTATAATAACTAATTCATTGACCGCTTTTTCTACCTCTGCTCTAAGAACAGCACCGTTTAAATCTTTAACTGATAGATGTTTTTTATTTACAACATCGCTACTAAATTTATACTTTTTTAGCCTTTGCTTGATACTATCTCCATTAGTACCTTCCAAAAAAGCACCTACACTCGAATCACAAAGTTTTAAGGCAGAAATTCTGATGCTTCTTGATAAATCGCGATAATCCTCATGTCGGCGGTAAACACCTCCTTGAGATAAACCAACAAGGACTTGACCTCTAATCCCTTTAAAATTTCCACCGAAGAGGAGCGGAGTTTGGTCAAGGGGAGTTGATGGCTGCCAGAATAAACCTGGATACTCACGACTATTAATACTGCGCTCTAGTTTAAAACCATAACTAGCTAAAGCAGCTTGAGCTAATTTTTTATTAGACTCTATCAGAGTTTGTCGTTCTCGGTCGCGAATTTTTGCTACTTTAAGTAAATTTCCATATTTAACTTGAAATCGCTCGGAGGTTTCTGCTGTAACGCATGGGCGTAGTGCTGCTAGAGGATAACGAAACTGCTTTTTATTCTTCCCAAACTGTACGCTCACTACAGGTTGCTCTGCTGGCGCTTCTATCAGCTTTGCTTTACTAACTGAGCCTTGCGCTAACTCGATCAACTCTTCCCTCTGTTCTCCAAGCGTGCCAACAATTTCAGTAATAGTACAGTTGCCACCGCGTTCTATTTCTTGAACTTTAAAACCTACTAAAAGCTGCTCTGGATTTTGCCGATAAGGATGCTGCTCAAAAAAATCTGCCAAATTGACTATAGAAACAATCTTGCTACGAATGGTTAGCGTTAAACATGGTTTTAGTCCGTCTAATAATTCAATTGTTTCTGCCCATATATCTGCTTTGCGTACAACTTCTACTCCGTTTTTAGAAAAAATAGGAGTAACTGGTAGGGAACGATTGACTTTTAATATTTGCCCTGCAAGTTCAGCCGAAACTTTTGGCGTTACTGATGGTTGACGTACCCACTGGATTGAGTAGGAGCGATTGCCAATGTCTGCTTTTAAATCTTCTTGAATTTCTGCTATCGCATCTCGCCATTCGCTTGGACTTGGCATTTGTTGACCGAGTGTTCCTAAAACCCAAAAATATCCTTCGTGCCATGACACAACAACTCCAGGAAATTTCCGGCTAAAACGAAAACCCAAACGATTTGCTAATTCTTTATCAATTTCTGGCGTTACTCGGAAACACATTAAGTTAAGTGGCGATAAAATACTTAGGGGCATAATTTCGCTCAAATGTACCGATTCTTGAGCCACAGAAACTATAGCAGTCATATAGAAACCTCTATAACAGAATAGTTGCAGATTGAATTAAATGAGCAGGAGCGGCAAGCACTCCCAGGATTTGCTGGAAAAATTTGGTCAAATAAATCTGGATTTTTGCGATAGCTTGCTAAATTTTTTTGATGTTTTTGAGCTATTTTTGAAAACTCAATTTGAATTGCTTTTAGTTGGATAGGTGTAGCAGCAATTTCTGCTGACCGTTTTCCATTTTCTAGATTGTAAAATGAAGCAATAGCAGGTTGATTGGGATATAAATAGCTGGCTGCTAGTAAGTAGACATAACCTTGTCTTAGATCGAATTCACTTTTACCAGTTTTAAAATCTAGAATATGTAGCGTTCCATCTGGCTCTCTAAAAATACAGTCTGTTGCTGCATATAAATTAAACTGATATTTACTGTATTCAATCAAGATCGGTTTGGGAATTCCCTCGTCTCCTCTACTTAAACGAATAATTTCTTTACCAAGTAATATGGGATCTTCTTGATATCTCTTTAAAACACTGATTATTCTTTGCCGAACTTCCTCTGGTTCTTGATTTAAAGATAAAGCTTCTGTTACTTGCTGCAAGCTATTTGCTCGATCCAGTATCAAGTTATTTTGATGGAATTCGTACACTCCTTTTTGTGCTAAATGTCCAATTTGCTGCTGTTTAGTATTTGTCTCGTTCAAAGCCTTAATAGCTGGCTCTTGGGAACGTGCTTTACTAAAGCCTCGTTTCATATCGCAATGCAAGCTTTCTTGCCCTATCGCTGGCTCAAATAATGACCAAAGGTGAAAACTTGCAGAAGGTCGCCACGCCATAAATCTTGTATTTGTAGTTGGCTTTTTAATCAACAACAATAGTACCCTCATATTGATTTTTTCGTCAAGTTTTAATATGATATAGAGTCAAGTAGGTTAAAAACGTGGGTCAAACTTTTGGTCAACTTATCCGTCAAGCACGTAAAGATAAGGGATACAGTCAACGAGAACTAGCCAAGCTGGTAGAGCTAGATTTTACATACTTGTCTAAATTGGAAAACGATCGCGCAGATTATCCGCCCAAAGAGTATGTAATACAACAACTAGCACACTATCTAGATTTAAATAAAGAAGAATTAATTTTTTTAGCTGGTCGTATTCCTCAGCGTGATGAGGACTTTATCAAGCAAAATTATAAAACAATGCCCGCTCTATTCCGGCGAATGCAGGAAAATCCTGAGTTTGCCCAAAGGATATTTCGGGAAGCTACACAAATAGAAACTGAGGAGACACAAAGTTGAGCTTGTTCAAGCCGTATCGTTTCATTCAAGATACAGAGATTGAAGCTAAGGCAAATAACCTGCTTAAAAGAATGAAGGAGACTCCTAAATATGCTCCAAAATGGCCCTTTGATGCGACTCGTGTTGCAGATTTTTTAGATATAGGGGTTTGTTGGGAAAGCATCCCTGCTGACAAACAAGGGCAAATAGCAGCACTAATTTTTCCTGTAGAGCGCCAAATTGTTTTAAATGAAGATATTCCTCAACTAAAGGGAGGATTTGGTGAATCTACGTTAGCGCATGAAATTGGACATTGGGAACTTCATATCGATCGAAACGTAGCTGGTATATTTGAAGAAAGAATCAAGCAGGGTTTAGAAGTCAATATGCAACCCTTTTTGTGTCGTAGTGTTAGCGGACAACTGCAAAAAATTGAATGGCAAGCTCAAAGATTTGCAAGCTACTTACTGATGCCCCAGTACATTTTGGAGCAAATGCAAGTCGGACGGGATTTAACTAACTGGAAGCACCTTTATGCAATAGCTGATGAGCTAGGTGTAACAATATCTAATCTAAAAAATCATTTACAACAGCTAGGATGGATTATTATTCCTGGCAAGTCTCGCCAAATATATTTAGGTAATGCTGCACCTGGAAAAAGAATAACCCGTTTAAATGATAAATTTAGAACTTAAAATTGAAAATTACTAAAATAATTTCTTAATTAAGTATTTGGTCAATCTATTTTAAGATTGCCAATAAAAAGTGAAGTTTTTGAAAAATGGGCACTCTCCTTTTATTAAACTCTGTTGAGATTTGTGCCAAAACTTATTTAAACTTGCTTGCCTTAGACTGGATTTAATTATTTCTACCTAGTTAAGTTTGCTTATGTAAAGAGACTTTGCATAAGCCTTAGCGCCGTTTTAATTCTTCAGCATTTATATTGTGTTTGTTAAGTTGCGATCGCTCTCAACTACAATACTGTAATTATTATTCTAAGCTTGAGTCAGTGCTTTTTATTATTAGTGTGGAAACCGTTAAAAATAGTTAGATTAGAAAGTATGCCTTTACCTAGATTAAGCTATGGATGCAGTAACAGTTAGTTTACCGCCAACATTGCAATTAACTATCGATCTAACAGACGAGCAGTTTTTTCAGCTATGTCAGAATAATGGCGACTTGAAGTTTGAGCGCACAGCATCGGGAGAAGTGTTAATTATGCCACCAACAGGGGGAGAAACTAGCAACAATAACTTTGAGCTTTCGGTGCAGCTAGGAATTTGGAACAAACAGCATAATTTAGGCAAAGGTTTTGACTCTAATGGTGGCTTTACGTTACCTAGTGGTGCAGTCCGCGCCCCTGATGCGGCGTGGGTGAAGTTAGAACGCTGGCAAGCCCTTACTCCTGAGCAAAGGCGCAAATTTCTGCCCTTATGCCCTGATTTTGTCGTGGAGTTGCTTTCTCCTACCGATTCGCTCAAACAAACTCAGCTAAAAATGCAAGAGTATATAGACAATGGTGCGCTTTTGGGTTGGTTGATTGATGTAGAAGCCCGACGAGTAGAAATATATCGCCCCAATCGTGATGTGGAAATACTAGAAAACCCAGTAACTTTGTCAGGTGAAGACGTATTACCAGGCTTTGTATTGGATCTTAGTTCGCTTTTGACACCACCTTAAGCTAAAAATCTGACGAAACACCAACTCGAAAAGTTAAACCAGGGTGATAGATGCGGTTAGATTTTTCGTAACGCACATCTGCCAAGTTCTCTAGATAAAGATTTAAACCCAAATTTCGCCACAAAGGTACTCGCGCTGCTAAATCTAAGTTTAAAAACGAAGGCGAATAATCAGTATTACTATCGCCAGGATTGAGAAAGAAGGCTCTACGCGCCCCGCCGAAATAACTTGCATACAAATTCACTTGCCAGCCGTTAGAGTTGTAGCCTACACCAAATTGAGCTACTGAAAAAGGTATTAAACCTAATTGCAACCCTGCTTCTGCACCCGATTTGATTTTGGCATCTGTATAAGTGTAGTTGAGGAAAGTTGACCACTGGGGGCTAATTTGCCACCTTAGCGCTGCTTCTAAACCGTTGGTATTGACACGCCCGATATTTGCCCAACGCCCGTTTTGGATGCCCAAGCGATCGCTTAAACTGCTACCAAAGTAGGTAAATTGTCCAGTCAAGCTAGGAGATAATTTAACATCTACTCCTGCTGTCCAAGAGGATCCTTTTTCTGGTTCTAAATCTGGGTTAGGCAACCAGTTATGTACTGTATCGAAAATATATAGCTGATCTAAGCCTGGATTGCGCTGTACTCCCGCCCAACTACCGCGTAAGGCAACATTACCGCTAGCTGCCCACCTCAAGCCCACGCTGGGGTTTAAATAGCTGCCAAATTCGCTATTAAAGTTTTGGCGCAAACCTAAATCGGCTTGCAATGCATTATTAATTTTCCACGTATTTAAAGCAAATAGGGCGGTGCTAAACCTATCTCTACTTTCTGATTCATTTAGGCGGCTGAGATTAGGCGCTGTACTCAAAACATCGCCATTCAAGTCCTGATTTTGTAAATCTACTCCCCAACGCAGATTGTTACTAGAGTTTAGTTGCCAATCGTGTTCTACTCTAGCTGCAAGTCCGCGCGAATTGAGCGTACCTGTGCGGTAAAAAACGTTTTGCGTCGGTCCGTAGGTATTAAAGTAGTCTTGGTTGTAGGAAAGTGTTGTTTTTAAAACTGAATCTTCCCCATTACCCAGCAAAGAGCGCCAAGATAAACCAACATTAAGTACATCGTGGTCTAATCTATCTCTTTGCAAAGGGAAACCAAAATAAAGTAACCCTCTACGGCTGCTAATTTTATATGCATCCAAACTTAGGGTGTTTCTAGAATCTAAATCTAGCCCTAAACTACCAAAATAGTTGCTAGTAGAAGTATCGCCGTTAAATAAATATCCTTCCGCGTCGCGGTTTGCTGCGCCTTCAGGTACGCGGTAGCGGTTTTCTGCTTCGTACTCTTCATAGCCTAAGTTGAACCTCAAAGAGCCAAAAGTACCGCCGTAACTAGCGCGATATTGAGACTGTTTGAAAGAACCAAATTCAGCTACACCGTTAAAAGTCGGAATTTCTGGTCCTTGTTTGGTAATAATGTTGACAACGCCGCCAAAGGCTTCCGAACCGTATAACGTCGAACTTGTGCCGCTTGATAGTTCTACTTTTTCAATTGCACCTACTGGAATACTATTTAAGTCGGTAGTGCCATGATAGGTATTGATATTATTATTAATTGGTCTGCCGTTAAGCAAATATACTGTTTGATTAATAGAGTTACCGCGAAAGTATGTACCTGTGTGGATGTCTGCGCCAAAACCAACGTCGTTGATTGCAAATCCAGGTAATCCTCTTAAAACTTCTGCTAAACTGTTGGGGTTTTGCAGTTCAATTTCTTCTGTAGTAATTTCGTAAACTGGGGAGGATGTTGGCGAAAAAGTTTCTCTTTTTCCCTCTACTTCTAACTCAAATTCTAGTGTATTTTTAGGACTAGAATCGCTTTCGTCGCTAGCATCAATTTCTATTTCTTCTTCTGTTTGACTTTCTTCTAGATCGTCAGGTTGCTGTGCTAATAACTTTGCTTCAGTAGCAGGCTTGATATTAGATTGACTAATTTTTGCTGCGTTCAATTTTTGAATTAGTCGTTCGTAGTTAGGGCTATTATTTGCTTTTTTTAAGTCTGCTAACGTAATTTGTTTAGCTGTAGCAGCGGATATAAACACATAGTTAAATAAAACAATGCTTGGCAGAAGGAAATATAATTTCATGCTTATGAATTGAACAATATTGTCATAGTAAAACCAGGAAATTCATCTACTTATTGGCACAACAGCCTAAAAGTAAGAAATTCCCAAGTTTTGAGTTAATTTAATTTGAGCTTATATTAAAGTAAATAAAGTAACCGTCGGTGTCAAAAGACAAGCTGTCAAACTTAAGGTTGGGCAATTTGCGATCGCAAGTAAATAGAAAAAAGGTTTAATGTAAGTGGCTCCTTTACCTAATTACCGTCCTAAACAACTATCTCTAGGTCCGCTGGAGTCAGAAATTTTAAATATCATCTGGAAGCTCGGTTGCGTAAGTGTGAAAGATGTGCATGAAAGCATTTTGGCTGACCCAGATCGAGAATTAGCTTATGCTTCTGTAACTACTGTGTTGCACCGCTTGACAAAAAAAGGCTGGCTAGAGTGCCATAAACAAGGTCGTGCTTTTTATTGGCGACCAACTGTGACCAAGCAGCAAGCACAAGCAATTGAAGCTCACGAGCAATTACATAAGTTTTTGGCTGTGGGCAACCTGGAAATTGTCGCCGCGTTCGCAGATAACCTAGATGCTGCTAGTGTAGAACAATTAAGAGCGATCGCCCAAAAAATTGATGCTGTACGTCAAGCAAGGGAGAAAAAGTAATGCATCTAATGATGATTCTGGCTGCTTTGGGTTTGACTGGGTGGTTAAGAACTCGTAGTTCTTCTGCTTCTCAATGTAGTTGGGATCGACGGTGGCAACAGGCGATGTCGTTATTCGTATTGCCGCCACTGCTACTAACTATGACGGCTATTTCTATAGTCTATATGGGAGCGGAAGAAGTACCCCTGCTGTGGGAGTGGCAAGGACGATTTAGTTACCTGCTAGCTACAGGTTTTCTGGGACTAGCGGGCATTTTGTTACTCAAGCAAGCTAGCCAAAGTTGGCTGTTGCAAAGACGAATTCGCAATTGTCCTCAACATAAGTTACTAGGTGTAAGTAGCCGCGTTCTCGATAATCCTGTTCCCTATAGTGCTTTAGTGGGCTTGTGGCAACCGGAATTGATTGTCACTCAAGGCTTGTTACGCACCTTAGACAACGAGCATTTAGAATCGGTGTTTAAACACGAACAAGGACATTGCTATTACGCAGATCCTTTCTGGTTTTTTTGGCTTGGTTGGGTGCGCTCTTATACTGCTTGGCTGCCCCAAACAGAAGCATTATGGCAAGAATTATTACTACTACGGGAAATGCGTGCCGACTATTGGGCAGCGCAACAAGTAGACCCGCTGATTTTGGCGGAATCTTTGTTGCAAGTAGCTAGCAATTGCTCTATGTTTGCCGATAGTTGCTGTACTGCTTTTAGTTGCAGCGCTACGCGCGATCGCTTGCAAGAACGCATAGATGCGCTGCTATCATCAGATGTAGACGTTCTCAACTCTAGTTTGTGGTCTTGGAATTGGTTGTTACCAATTTTGCCTTTATTAGTTGTTCCCTTTCATACTTGCACGCATTTATCTACTCATTAGCTGAACTGGCTGGAGGTTGCGATCGCAATTGACGTAAAGATTGCCGCAGTTTTGTTTGACTTTGGGGTGTAGCTCGATTTGCAGCGGGGCGCTGACGGCGCAAAGATTGACGCAATCTACTTTGACCATTAGCTTGCGATGTTGCTGCTCTTTGACGTTGGCGTTGTGGTACGTCTCCCGCTCTACGTGGTGCTAGGGTTTCTACACGCCTCCGTGACGTAGTTATGGGAGTGCGACGCGGTGCTGTGGCGTTTTGAGTAGATGTTCTATTTCTGATGCGACGAGTTAGAGGCTGTGAAGATGCAGTTTCGCTGGGTGTCATATTTCTAATGCGACGCGACGATCTCGGTGCATTTGCTGTTTCTGTAGTTGGTGTAGTGCGTCTTTGCTCGGTTTGTTGACGTTTTTTGCGCCGTTCTCGACGTTGGCGCGATCGCTCCGATCCCTCTATGGCAAAGTCTATGGGGACAACACCCCGCGTTCCACCGTTTGTAGGCTTCAATTTCCACCGTTTTGCTTCGGCTAAAGCTGCTTTATCTAGCTCTGAGTGTCCGCTAGAACGCGCTAACCTCACTTTAGTGACATTACCTTTACTGTCTGTATCAAAGCTAATTTCTACTTTGCCTTCCAAGCCCCGTCGCCGCGCTTTTTCTGGGTATTTTGGTTTGCTACAACGAACGCAACCTATACCGTCTGATGCTCTTGAGTTTGGATTACTATCTGGTTGAGAATTTGTCGCTCTAGAATTTTGCGTTGCTGTAGGTACGGTTGAGCCACTTCTTCGACTTGTAGTGACTCTAGAACCTTGGCTTGCACTACCTGTGGGAATTCGACTGCTATTAGCACTACTACTTGAGCCACTACCTCTAGCAATTCGACTGCTATTAGCACTACTACTCGAACCGCTACCTGGAGTAGTTTGACTGGTAGTATTACTTGTGCCTCTAGTTGTGCTAGCTACAGGATTACTTCCTGCTTGATTTCTCAATTTATTAGCAATATTGCTTTGGCGATCGCTTATTTCACCAGGGTTACTTACTGGAACGCTATTGCTGGGCTTTGGCTGTGCGTTTCTGGTGCTTGCGAGTATATTTCTTAATTGGCGATCGCTTGGCTGTTGTGCTGGAGATGTGGGGCGATTAGCTGATTGGATTGGTGGCGCTGGTTTTGGACTTGCAGATATAAGGGGTGGAGAACTAACAGTAGGTTTTGGTTTAGTAACAATTTCTGTAGGTGCAGTTACTTTAGCAACTGGTTGTGGCTGGGGGTTTATAGTTGCTTTGGGCTTTTGTTGGGGAATTGGTTGAGTTTTCAACGGTTCAACTTTAATAGGTGCAACTGCTATAGGTGGCTTTTCAGCCTTAATTGAAGGTTGAGATGGAGCGATTTTTGCAGCTTTTGGCGATCGCGCTGGCTGTGTAAATGCTCTTGTAGTTGTAATCTCATTGCTGCTTAAAGCGATCGCGTCACTATTATTATTGCTAGTCGAGCTTATTTTTGTTGGTGGCGTTTGTTTTTCTTCCTTGGGCGGATCTGGTAGTTCGACGATCTCTATTTCTAGTGGCTCGTCTTTAATTTCCGTTACTTTTTTGGTTAAATTGCCAATATTTAGACTTAGCACCCCTATGTGCAGAGCTAGGGAGCCAATTAAACCGAGCGTTAGAAAAGAATTGAGTTTTTTTGCTTCTTTTTCTCGCTGCTCTCTAGCAATGCTTGATAAGCTCATAGTTTATTGAGTGCTATTGTCATTAATTTACTTGTGTTAATTATAGATGTCTAGAGCGTCAATACATATATTTACTCCTAAAAATCATCAATATTTTTAGATTTGATTTTTAGATGCAAGTTTTAAATCTTTAGCCTAGTGTCGATTGCAGTTGCAATATTTAAGACTCTAATCTCTAGTCGAAGTTTGACAGCTTGTCTTTTGACACAGGAATTTACTCGTTTTATAATCGGAAAACTATTATGTTTGCTTCTAAAGCCTGCGATCGCCAAGCAAGAGTTAGTTGCGACTATTCTCAATACATCAGATACTCCCGATCCAGCTTGTAGGGTAGCGCTAAAAACCAAGTTATATGGAATTTAAAAATTTATTCGCAGCAGGCGGGATAGTGATGTATCCACTGCTGGGACTTTCGATAATCGCGATCGCATTAGTTATCGAGCGTCTGGCTTTTTGGGTGCGTCTGAACAAACGTCAAAACAGAGTTGTCAAAAGCGTATTGCAGCTATACCGCCAGGGAAACATGGGCGGAGCATTAGATAAGCTCAAGCAAAACGGCGACTTACCTATGACGCGGATCTTCATCGCGGCGCTGATACTAGAACAACCAACACCAGATGAATTTCGCCTCGCTTTAGAAAGCGAAGCTCAAGCAGAAATACCGTTACTCAAAAGATTTAACACTTTATTTGACACAGTTATTAGCATTTCACCTTTGCTAGGGTTACTCGGTACAATTTTAGGTTTAATTGCTTCCTTTGCTTCTCTAAATATTGGTGAGGTAGGCGGTAGTCAATCAGCACAAGTTACTTCAGGAATTAGCGAGGCGCTGGTTTCTACAGCATCGGGGCTAATTGTGGCTATTTTTACCTTGTTGTTTGCTAATGCATTTCGGGGCTTGTATTTACGGCAAATAGCACTAATTCAAGAATATGGCGGTCAGTTAGAATTACTCTACCGTCGCCTATACTATATAGATGCGGAAACGAGCGAAGCTGAAAAAGCAAAGATGTAGAGTTTTAGGCAGCATTTTAATTGCTATTTAGATGTAATTGAGTAAGGCGCTCGCTAACTCTTTATAAAGGAATTTGCGGATTTTTTACCGTTTGTCGTGAAGTAAGGATATAGTCGCTTAGTTATCGCTATTTATCCCACGACTTTAGACATCTACGGTTAATATAATGCCAGCAAAAAAATCTAATCTTTTATTTCCCGTCCTTGCTACTGGTGTAGTCGTGGCAAGCGGTGTAACTGCTTATGTTTATTTTCGAGGCGGGTTTGGAGATGGTTCTAGTCCTTTAGCTAGTGCCAAAATTGTCCCTGATGAAGCATTAATGGCAAGCTTCATTTCTACTGATGCTCAAACTTGGTCAAAGTTGCAGAAGTTTGGCACAAAAGAAGCGCAAGACTTGGTGATGAAAAGCTTGCAAGATCTTAATAAACAAGCTTTAACGGAGTCTAATATCGACTACGAAAAAGACATCAAGCCCTGGATTGGTGGGGTAATGGTTGCAGTTTTGCCAGCTAATGCAGTTAAATCTACGCAAGCAACGCCAGCATCTTCAGAACCCTTTGACGTGCTAGCGGTAGTCAAAATTAGAGACAAGATTAGTGCTTTGAACTTTGCCAATAAGCTCAAAGCCCTCAAAGATGTCAAAACTCAAGAAACTGATTACAAAGGGCTAAAAATTACCCAGAGTAGCCAAGGTACAAGCCAGCCTACATATAGCACAATTATCAATAACGACTATGTAGCGATCGCACCTACCAAGCAAGCGATCGAAAAAGCAATTGATACCTTCAAAGGCGAACCTTCTTTTGCTAGCAAACAAGGTGCAAGTAGCTTGCTTGCTAAAGGTACTGACTTAAAAAATCCCCTCGCTCAAGTATATCTACCTGACTACGGTAGTGTAGTAGAGCAATTAATCAAAAGTAGCCCCAATTCAGCGCAAATTCCCCCAGAAGCCTTAGCGCAGTTGAAACAAGTTAAAGCGCTAGCTGCAGGTATTGGGGTAGATGATGCAGGCTTGAGAATGAAAGCTGTTGCAGATGTCGATCCGCAATTGCTCAAAAATCAGTACCAAACTTCGTCAGGTAAATTACTAGAAGTATTTCCCGCCGAGACAATCGCTGTAGTCTCTGGCGCAGGTATTAGTAAGAGTTGGAATGCATTTAGCCAACAAGCGAAAAATATTCCCCAGTTGAATTTAGGGTTAGATTTAGCGAGAGTGCAACTGCAAAACTACAACCTCGACTTAGATAAAGATATTTTCGGCTGGATGGATGGGGAATTTGCCTTTGGTGCTATTTCTTCACAACAAGGGTTATTAGCACCTGTAGGCTTTGGGGGAGCATTAATTATTGATACCACCAATCGCCCCCAAGCAGAAGCTACCTTGAGTAAGCTTGATAATCTTGCTAAAACTGGTTTAGTTAGCGTAGCACCGAGAGATATTGGCGGTAAAAGCGTTACTGAGTGGCAAGTTCCCGCCCAAGGCGCTTTGTTAGGACATGGCTGGTTGGATAATGATACAGTGTTTGTGGCTTTTGGCGGACCGATTTCTGATGCGATCGCAAATAAACCCAGCCAACTCCTAAATAATAGCGATACCTTTAAATCTGTTACAGGTTCATTCCCCAAGCCGAATGGTGGTTACTTCTACCTAGATGTAGAAAAAGCCTTTGCTGTAGCTGCTACCAAAGGTCAAGTAGGTTCTATTCCGCCTGAGAGTAAAGCAATTATAGACTCAGTTCGCGGTATTGGCATGAGTGCGAGCAGTCCTAACGATTCTACTAGCCAGGTGGAGATGTTATTGGCACTTAAGCCTAGCGCTAAGTAAACACTCTCTGGCAATTTATAACTTAAAGCAGGTAGCAGTTCACCCTAAGCACAGGTTAACTGCTACCTTCTGCATCTGTCTAAAGTTTAATTTATTATGCAGACTATAAAAACTTTCTATAGATTTGGGCGATCGCAATTGAGCTAAAACAGCAATAGCCTGTATAATCCACCTATTTAAAGTCAACTTGTGGATTTACAGGATAAAAACCTATGGTACGCGCTAATAACAGCTTTTGGGCGGATTTTCGCAAGTTTATCATGCAAGGCAATGTCATCGATTTGGCAGTTGCGGTAGTTATCGGCGGCGCATTTGGCAAAATTATCACTTCCTTGGTGGAAGACATTATTACTCCAGCAATTCTTACACCTGCTTTGCAAGCAGCTAAAGTCAACGATTTGCAGAATTTGTCAATCAACGGCATCAAATACGGCGTATTCTTGGCAGCAATCCTTAACTTTTTGGTAATTGCTTTTTGTATTTTTCTCCTAATTCGTGCTTTTGAGAAAGCCAAAAGAAGATTTGTTCGCAGTGGTGAAGCTGCTGAAGCAGCACAAGCTGCGCCCGATCCAGCAGCGATCGCTCAAGAAAAGCTGACAGGCGCATTAGATAGATTGACTAATACTATTGAGTCTCGGCAAATGTAGTGTTAGCGACCTAAAATATTCATATCCCCGATCGCATACTTACATCGGGGATTTTTGCTGTTATGCCTTTAACTTGCGCTGTCCGCGCTTGATATACGTGCCAAAAGCACTAAACCCAAACATTGCTAAAGCAACTACTGATGAAGGTACGGGAACGGGTTTGTTTTGCGATGAGGTGAGTTTAATGTTGTCAACCAATAAGCTAGAAGCGAAACTTTCATCGCCAACATCAACAACTCCAAAGCCGATTGTGTAGTTTCCGGAAGCCGCTAATGATAGCGATTTGTTCTGAAAACCTGTCTCGTAAATAAATGGTGTTGTGTATGAATTAGTGAAATCTGAGTAGGTATCGGCTAGCGCAAAGACATACGCTGGCGCATCTTCAAACTGCAACGTCAAGAAGGAAAAATCGTTGTAATTGGGGTTGGGCTTGTTGTGGTCTTGTTGCGACCATGTATCCTCGTCTGTGAGAAAGCTAAAATCAAACGATATAGTATCTTTAGCATTGCCAAAGAAGGTTTGTTTGATTGCCGATCCTTCAACTGCGCTATTAGTTGCGATCGCATTTAAACTACCTGCATTTAACCCTAAAAACTGTTCGAGTGCAGAGGCAGACACGGATGGTTTACCAGAAAATGTAAAGTCAACTTCTGCGCCTGGAGTGTTGGAAATTACTGCTTGAGACTTGCCGTTACCGTATTTGCTCTTAAATGAGCCTGTATGCACGATCGTATCTCCTATGGTTGTATAGCCGCTAAATCCACTTTCAAAACCACCGTTAAGCACAGCAGCGCGAGCGGAGTTAGCATTGCATAAACCTAGTAAACTTACAATACCTGCGGCTATAGTTGAATGTTTGACAAATCTAGAGGTACGCATAGAAAATTTTCTCCTAAATTTTGAGCTTGCAGTGGAGATGTGTCGCAACAATTTTTTGTATATTTAATTACTGCAAATATGTGGGAAATACTTAAGTAATTTCTACAGAAGGGTAGATGACTTCTACCAGTAGCAAGCTTGTCACAAAAATTTAGGTGTGGCTAGTAAATTTACTGAGGTTTGCGGAAAAAACATAATTGTGCCTGAGTTTGCAACAACCCAAGTATAGTTTCAGTAAGCTTTACAAGCATAAATTACAGCAAAGACTAAATAGTTATACTTAAAGTTCGGTTAAAGAAAAGTAATAAATATTACTTAAATTGACACTAAAGCGATCGCATTCTACTAACTAGCGAATAGCTATAATCTGCAACAGTTAGTGTTTAAGACTATAAACTCTTATAGAGCCAAGCATCTTTATCAAAATCATACAGTGTGCTTATTTTTACTAAAGTTTGGTAAAAGTTTTCCTGACTGAAAAACTAGCGTGTTATATTTCCTCATAGATAAGTAGTGATTCTACTTAGGCGCAAACGCTGTAGTTAGCTAATTTATACAAATGTAATTTAGATACTCAGCTAAGGCAGATAGTTGTCTGCAGTCTAAAAATGTTCAAGCGTTTTTCTACTAACAGACGCATATAGTTACGCAGATTAGTAACAGAGAATTTTGCGTATTTCTAAGTCTTACCAGTTATTAAAGCTAGGTGTATTTCAAGCTAACAGCAAATAGCAATCGACAAAACAATTACTGAAGAAATTACAGGTAAAAAACGATACATGACTAAACATCAAAAGAGTCGAAGACCTCATAGAGGTGCTGCGGTTTTCGACTGGTTAAAATTTAAGGTATCAAAATTACTCAAAAAACGGCTAGGCATAGTTATGCTCTTGACGATCGCGGCGATCGTAGGACAAAGTATGTCTGCAACGCTATGGGCGCAAGAAGTTCCTGATGCTGCACCTTCCTATCAGCTAGCCTCGCTCAAAACCGTACCGATTCCCAAACCTAGTAATCTGGCAGAATTTGTCAGCAACGAATCAGCCGCGATCGTTCTTGGCAAAGCATTGTTTTGGGATATGCAAACAGGTAGCGACAACACCCAATCATGTGCTAGCTGTCACTTCCATGCTGGAGCCGATAGCCGTTCTAAACATCAACTCAGCCCAGGATTATTGCGGGTAAATGCAGATGGTAGCCCAGATCCCGATACAGCATTCGAGCTAGGCGGACTCAACTACCAACTCAAACCCAGCGACTATCCATTCCACAAACTTGCAGACATCAACAATCGCAAATCAACAGTAATATCCGATCGCAACGATGTTACTGGTTCGCAAGGATTATTTGGCTTTTTATTTTCCAATATATTCCTACGCAGAGCGCAAGAAGTAGGTGTACCGGACCTAGATCCAGTATTTAAGGTTAATAACACTAACTTATTGCGCGTAACCGGACGCAATAGCCCCAGCGCTATTAATGCTGTCTTCAACTTCCGCAACTTCTGGGATGGTAGAGCGCAAAATGATTTTAATGGTGTTAACCCCTTTGGGAAAAGGGATGTCAATGCCAAAGTTGTCAAAGCAGATGGTTCTGGAGAATTGCAAGAGGTGCAGATTAGTTTAGATAACGCTAGCCTAGCTTCTCAAGCAGTAGGACCGCCGTTAAGTGAAGTGGAAATGTCTTACAAAGGCAAACCATTTAGCTTGTTAGGTAAAAAAATGCTGCCTTTAGTTCCTTTGAATAGGCAAAAAGTCCATCCTGACGACAGCGTATTAGGTTCTTATAGTAAGTCTCCCATGCCAGGGATGAGAGCAAAATACAACGCCTTAGTACAAGCTGCCTTTCAACCTCAGTGGTGGAAAAGCGATCGCTTAATTACCATCGATTCTAGCGGCAAACCAACATTTACAGGTCAAGTAGGAACTGCCGATCCTAGCTCGATAACTCAGTTTTCCCAAATGGAGTACAACTTCCCACTATTTTTTGGGCTAGCAGTGCAGATGTACGAATCAACTTTAGTTTCTGACGATGCACCAATAGACAGGTACTTGGAAGGCAATACAAATGCTTTGAGCGCTCAACAAAAGCTAGGTAAAGAGTTATTTGAAGGCAAAGCTAAATGTATCAACTGTCATGGTGGTCCAGAATTTACCAATGCTTCAGTCCAAAATGTCAAAAATGAAAGACTAGAGCGGATGGTGATGGGTGATGGTGAAGTTGCTGTTTATGACAACGGCTTCTATGATATTGGTGTGCGACCGACTAGAGAAGATTTAGGACTAGGCGGCTTAGATCCTTTTGGCAATCCTTTGTCAGAATCGCGGTTAGCCCAACAAGGCAAGTTTAACGATCCTAATCTCGACCCGCCTATTAGCCCCAACGAGCGCGTTGCTGTAGATGGCGCATTTAAAACTCCAGGACTTAGAAATGTGGAACTAACAGCCCCATACTTCCATAACGGCGGACAATTGACGCTGCGCCAAGTAGTTGATTTTTACAATCGTGGCGGTGATTTCCACGAGCAAAATATCGCTAACCTCGATCCAGATATTGAGAACTTGGGCTTAAATAACGCCGAAAAAGACGCGCTAGTTGCGTTTATGAGAGCGCTAACAGACGATCGCGTTCGCTATCAAAAAGCCCCCTTCGATCATCCCCAATTGTTCGTCACGAACGGACATCAAGGCACTGGTACAGCTATTACTGATGATGGTACAGGTAAAGCGACAGTGCAAATGCGCGAAATTCCTGCGGTTGGTCGCAAAGGTGGTACGCCATTAACTAACTTCTTGGCGAGTGCTTCTTAGCATTCTTCCTAAAGGTAGAGAAGCGATCGCAGTTTTCCTTGTTATGTTGTGTGTGGTTTAAAAACTATTCCCCGATTTCGCACCAGGAATCGGGGTTTTTACTTTTGTAGCAAGGTTTAAGTCCCCACGCCCAGCCCAACAATTAAAATAACTGGTCAAGCCGCAAAGCGGCAATTCGTAATTCGTAATTAACACCTCATGATTGAAGTCAGGGACCCCGTACCCAAATGAATTAATGATTAATTGCATTCGCGCATTCGTAATGCGCGAATTATTTTGGTCACTGCTTTAATAAGCGCCTTTTCTTGTCAACAGAACTTGAATAGTGCGCCAAATAATTTGCAGATCCAAAAATAAAGACCAACGGTCTATATAGCGCAAATCCAGGCGTAACATATCCTCAAAAGCAACTTCGCTCCGCCCGCTGACTTGCCACAAACCAGTCATTCCAGGCATTGAGGTGAGACGTTTGATAAAATCATCTCGATTAGATTCAATTGCTAAATTGCAATCGCGCAGTTGCAGAGGGCGCGGACCAACTAAACTCATGTGACCTTGCAAGACATTAAATAGTTGCGGCAACTCATCTAAACTTGTTCGACGCAAAAATTTGCCAATTCGGGTAACGCGGGGATCTGCTTTGATTTTAAATAACACTCCCCCTTGCGACTCGTTAAGTTGTTCCAAATCTTTCAGCCGTTGTTCGGCATTTACCTCCATAGTACGGAATTTCCAAACTAAAAAAGGCTTCCCGCTGCGCCCTAGTCGTTGTTGGCGGAAAAATACCCCACCTTGTGAATCGAAGCGAATTGCTAACGCAATTATTAGCAAAAAGGGACTGAGAACCAGCAATCCTACACCAGCACCCACAAAGTCAACAATGCGTTTGCCGATAAATTGCAGTGTATAGTTCCACGATTGGCGCACCTCTAAAATCGGTGTATTGCCTACCCGATGGCTGAAAACGCCTAAACTCTTGCGTGTAGATAAAGGTGGATGCAGGACTAATAGTTGGATATCTGCATAATCGCAATATTGCATGACAGTTTGATATAGCCCAGAAGTCAGCGCAGAAGCGGCTAAGATTAAGCAGCGGACTTGATAGCGATCGAATAATACTGGCAAATCGTCGATTTCCCCAATTGCACTTGGATCGCGTCTTTTGGCTGTCGGCGAAATGCGCCCGATAACTCGCAAATTTGGCAATATTTTCGGGAATGTGCTTTCTAAATCGGCTGCTGCGGCTGTATCGCCTACAAATATAGTGGCTGCGCCTGCGGTTCTATATATATGCCAGTTGTGGGTGAATGTATCGTAGAGTCTGCGCCCAGTTACGCCTAAAAATAAGCTAATTAACCAGCCTAGCAATAATATTCGATCTACGTCTTTTAATATGTGGTAGTGGTTGCCGATCAAAAAGGCTCCCAGCCAGGGAATGCTAAATCCTAATGCTGCCAAAATGTAAGCTTGTCTGTAAGGCAAGCGATCGTATAAATGCAGTCCGCTCATTACTAAGATAGAAAAGATGATTTCTACTGGTAATAGCGATAATAATTCGTTCCATCTAGGCAAATCGTTAAGCAATACAACAGCTAAAAAGGCTGCTCCAGCTATTGCCATACTGTCAAGTAATAGCAAACATATAATAGAGCCTACACGGCGCAGAAATTCTGTTATATGCTTGCGTTTGAAGCTAGAGGCGCTGACTTCAAATAGTGAGTTGGGGAGGAGCATAGTTACAGTGACCAGTGACCAGTGACCAGTGACCAGTTAATAGTTTTGGAGATGGTAAATAAGAACAAACGAACGCAGATAAACGCAGATGAACGCGGATGAAAGTGGATGTTTATTTATGTAAGCGATCGCTCTTCAGCTTTGGATAAAACTTTGCTGAGGATGTCTTGATATTGACTAACACTAAAGGTATTCAAGGTTTTTTGTTGGGTTTTTCCCCAGTCTATGTAATTAGCTTTATTTTGAGCAATTTTGGTGATTGATTCGGCGATCGTTTCTGGTGAATTTTGGCAAACCCAAAAGTCTACACCTGGATTAAAAAATTCTTGCAATGCGGGTGCATCCATTGTCAAAGTAGGTATTTTCATAGATAATGCTTCAATTAATTTGTTCGGTACGGCATTGCGGGCTTTATCCGTATCGCCAAATATTCCCAATGCTAAGTCGCATTTTTCTACTAAGTATTTTGGCAAGGAATCATCGGCGAAACTTAAATCTTTTCTTAAGAAAACATGATGTTCTATTTGGGCTAATTTAATTTTGTTTTCGTACTCGGTATAAAATTTGTTATTGATGCCAAATAAAACGCAGGTAAATTTTAAATTTTGTTGTTGTAATATCTTCATTGCTTGGAGGATTTTATCTAAGCCATGCAACGGGATAAATGTCCCCCACCAACAAATTCTTAATACTCCATCTTGCTGAAATTCTCTTTGATGAATTAAGGTAGAAACATTGCATACGGGAGATATAAATACTTTCTCTCGATTAATACTAATATTTAGTAGTTTTTCCCAGTAATCAATTTCCGAGTTAGAGGTATGGATAATATAATCTGCTTTTGTAAGAGCTAATATATCTTTTTGCTTGACTGCTTCAGCTTGTCTGCTACCTTCTTTCATTGTTTCTCTATCTCTAACTAATGTGTCGTAGAGAGAGAAATACATTTCTACTATGAGTTTTTTGTTAAATATTTTTGCTGCCCAAGTAGCACTTTTGATAAATCTAGCGTTCATGGGTGGCAAGTAAATTACATCTGTAAAAGCAGCTTTAATAAAAAGCTCCAGCCAACAGAATACAATCATTAATTTTTCAACTGATAAAGCTTGTTTGATTTCTCTGGATCTGTAAAAATCAGGAGATACCAATGAAACGCAATACTTTAGATTTTCTAGAATCTCGATTAGGGTTTTAGCGCGATAATCTTTGGTGTTAATGTTGCCGTAAAGTAAAACTCTGCTTTTTCTGGTATTTTGCATAGAAAATTTTACCTCAATTAATACATGAGATTGGGTGCAAACATATAGGGCGAACAAAATTCACCCTATACTTTTGCTAATAGTTGAATTGAATGCGTTTTAGCTTGCTTGACTTACTTCATGCTGCATTTGATGATAGTTCCACAGCTTACCGCGCCTTGCTAATAATTCTTGGTAGCCACCTTGTTCGACAATGCGCCCTTGTTCTAGCACTACTACTTTATCGGCGCGAACAATTGTGGATAAACGGTGAGCGATCGCAATTACTGTTCTACCTACTGATAACTGTTCTAATGCTGATTGAATTAACCTTTCGGTGACAGAATCGAGCGCACTTGTAGCTTCATCTAAGATTAAGATATCAGGGTCGCGTAGCAAAGCACGAGCGATCGCTAATCTCTGTCTTTGTCCTCCTGATAACCTTACTCCCCTTTCTCCTAGCTGAGTGTCAAAGCCATCAGGCAATTCTTGAATAAATTCTAGTGCATTCGCTAATCTTGCTACTTCCCAAATTGCCTCTTCGTCAGCATCTTCTACCGCATAAGCAATATTGTTGCGTACAGAAGTATTGAAGATAAATGTATCTTGGCTAACTACAGCTAGTCTGCGCCGCAGTGTATTAATTTCATAGTCGCGCAAATCTACGCCATCGATGAGAATTTGTCCTTGAGTTGGTTCGTAGAATCTGGGAATTAAGTCAGCCAAGGTGGATTTACCAGCACCAGAAGATCCCACCAACGCTGTCATTTGTCCGCGCGGAATGGATAATGTGATGTCTTGCAATACTGAATAATCGGCATCGTAGCCAAAATCTACAGATACAAACTCAATTGCTCTTTGCAATTGGGCAAACTGCACTTTACCATCTTGGATATAAGTCTTGTTATCAGTGCGTAGCATCTCCTTGACGTTGTTCAAAGGACCTTGAAATGTACTCAACTTGACTCTAGCGCCATCAAGTTGGCGGCGAACAGGCATTAGCCGCAACAAAACAAATAGAAATGTCAGCAAAGCAGCAGTTTGCATATGCCCGCCAGGAATCAAAATTGTAAAAGCAACAATGAGTATTCCAACTAGCATCGCCGTCGCCATGCCTTCCGAAAGCGGTTCTACCAATGCTTGAGCGGCTCTAGATTTTAGAAAAGCTTGATAAAGTTGGGTATTAGCATCGTAAAACCTTTTGCGTTCAAAGTCTTGGGCTGCAAACGCCTGTACTGTCCGAATCCCGCTGATATATTCTAGCGCTACAGAAACATACCAACCCGAAGCTTTGGATGTGACAAAACTTGCTTCTCGCACGCGCCGAATTAGCGTTGTGATCCCGATAGATAGCAAGCCAAATAGCAGCATGGAAATAACTGTTAGTTGCCAAGATAGCAAAAACATCGATACCAAATAAGCAAGCAGCGTCGAACCCTTAATCAGGAACAGCGAAACAACATCGCAAGCTTGAACAATTTGGTTAATTTCTTGGGTAAGACTGTTGACTAATTCTCCCGAACGAGTTTTGGCAAAGTAGCTCAAAGTTAGTCTTTGCAACTGTTCAAACAACTGCAATCGCAGCCGATAAGCCATTGTAAACTGGGCAACTTGGCTGTAAAGCTTGCCCAAGTAAGTACAGCCTAAACGGATGAGAGTAGTGAGCAAAATTAGCCCAGAGATGCGATATATTCTGATATTGGGGGGATCGTTTGCGCCCAAAACTGCGTTATCAAACCATCCCACCCCCGTTTGAATCGGTGCAGCGTCGGGGCTAGTGATACTTTGGATGAAAGTTAAGATAAACCCAACCCCGAAGCCTTCAAAAACTGCTGCTAAGATTGTGAACACCAATGCTAGAATTGCAACTCGACGAAAGTATTTGCACTCTCGCAAAATCCAATAATTATCTTGCCAAAAGTTCGTCGCTTTTAACAGGTTTTGCACAATTGGGGGAAG
This sequence comes from Aliterella atlantica CENA595, assembly GCF_000952155.1. GTDB lineage: Bacteria > Cyanobacteriota > Cyanobacteriia > Cyanobacteriales > Chroococcidiopsidaceae > Aliterella > Aliterella atlantica. The sequence goes on from NZ_JYON01000008.1 coordinate 178,536, forward strand.
TTTGAAGCGCATGGGATTTATATATAGTTGTGGACTTAGCTAATTGCTACGCATAGAAAGCGTGCGGGCTGGTACTCCGGCGGCGATCGCATTATCAGGAATATCTCGCGTGACTACAGCCCCCGCACCTATTACCGCACCTTTGCCTATACGTACTCCATCTAAAACGATCGCTCCGCAGCCGATCCAAGCATCGTCAGCAATATAAATGCCGCCTTTGGTTTGCAATGGTTGTTTTTGAATTAGTTCGCCTAATGCCACACTGTGAGCGTAGGAATAAAAGGCACAATTAGGAGCAATTTGTACGTTAGCACCAATTTCAATTACTGCTTTGTATGCCGAAAACTGACATCGCGGTTGAATGTGGGTATCAGCGCCAATTTTCAGGCTACCGCCAACGCCAGTTTCAATGCAGGTATCGTTGTGTAAGTGGACGCGATCGCCTAATTTTACCGTACCACCATCATTAGCTTGATAAATCGTTGCGCGATCGCCAATAAATACATGAGCGCCCCGCAGTAATTGGGGATGATAAATATTTGCACTCGGCGCGACGTAACCTTGAGCGTTGTATCGCGCTAAGTGACGGCGAGCTTTGTAAGGAGGTGCAAACCAAGTAGCAACCCAAGTAGCAAAACGCCCAGGATAACTCAAGCTGGCAAATCGCATCCAAAACATTGCCCAAGTATTTGCGGCAAGAGTTTTTAAGCCTCCTGAAGTCCAAGTTTTTTCCCACCGAGTTCGTAGCTGTTGAGGTGAAGTAGAAATCATAGTTAGTTTTGCAGTAGACGCGAATATAGTTCGGCGTGTTGTTGCACGCACAATTCTAAGGAATACTCTCGAACGGCGACTTCTCGACACTGCTGGCTTAAAGATGTGCGGAAGTTGTCATCTTCTAGTAGTTGCACGATGCCATAACTAAAGTCTTGGTAATCTTCTGGCGTAGCTAAATAGCCCGTAATATCGTGTCTGACGTGATCGCCTACGCCGCCAACTTTGAACGAAACTACTGGCGTACCGCAGGCGATGCTTTCTAAAGCAACGTTGCCAAAAGTTTCCGCTCGCGTGGGGAATAAAAATAAATCCGCAGCACAATAGGCGATCGCTTTTTGTTGTTCGTCGCTAATGTAACCGAGGTCATAAGTTTGCATCTCAACATCTTTAGCGATCTCTTCACCAGCTTTACCAAATGTCAAAAGTACAGTTTCAGCTTTGAGAGATACAGGTAAGTTTTGCAGGGCTTTAAGCAGCAAATCGGCACCTTTACGAAAATCATTTAGCTCCACTGCGGAGAACATGAGAACTTTTTTATCTAGCGGAATTTCTAGTTCTAAACGACATTGCTCTCGATCTAATGGTTGATAGATTGTTGTGTCTATACCGTTAGCAATTTGATAAATGGGAAAACGATTGAGCAGGCTTTGTTTCGCTAACGCCGTTAGCCAACTACTTTTGCTAATAATACTTAAGTTGGAGTGGTTATAAATCCAATCTTTGAGCCGCCATTCTAGGTGGGTAGCATCGCGTTTAATTGCCGGACGGGTATTGGGGTACGGACACTTGCCGCAACCTGTTTTCCAGCGATCGCAGTCGAAGCTAAAGCCACAATGTCCGGTCATTGCCCACATATCGCACAGGCTAAATACAGCAGGTTTATTAGCAGTTAAGCTAGGCAACGCTAGATAATTGATAAATCCGCCGTGAATGCCGTGAAAGTGCAAGATATCGGCATCTATGTAAGCTTGATGTTGGTTAATTTTGAAGGAACTTAGCCGATGAACATCATTTAACCCCAATCTAGATGTAACTTGTTTGAGTAGTTTATCTAGTAGCGTTAAACCAGGAGTAGATGCAATGGTATGGACGTAAGGAGAATCAGTTGTTTTGCGTTCGCACAATATGTTTGAATCTATGCCAGATGTTCTAAGTCCAGAGTGCAGGCGATACATCGATACCGCTCCGCCGCCACCATATTGAGCAGAATCACTTTTCCATAGGTGTAGAACTTTCATAATTCGTAATTCGTAATTAAAGAGATCGAACATGGATACTGATACGACAAGTAGTTCTATTGTTCGCTTGGCGAAGGTAGCGATCGCAAATTATATTGCCTGGCGTTAAGATGCTTTTGGCAACGGTTGTGTATCGCTCTGGGCAAAATTAGCCAGCAGTAGGGTGCGTTGCAAGTCAACGCACCCCGTACCAATTACGGAATAGTTACAAAGCTGCTAGCTGCGCCAACAGCGCCGCCTAGATGCGTTTTTAAGCGATCGCCAAGTCGGATGCTTAGAGCAATAATAGTCAAGGTAGGATTGGATAAACCGCTAGTAGGAAACACTGAGCTACCAGCTATATATAAGTTGTCAATGCCGTGAACTTGACAGTGTTCGTTGACAACACCAAGTCTGGGGTTTGTACTCATACGGGTTGTTCCTATATGATGATAGGAACCTCTCAGAGAATGCCAATCGATGTTGTTGTCAGTTAGTTCATTTTCGGCAAATCGATCTAGTTCTGCGGCGATAATTTGCTGCGACTTTTTCATTGTGTAGCGATCGATCTCGCTCAAGCGCCAGTCTAATTTCACCTGATTTAAGCCTAACTTATCGCGATCGCTGCTAAGTGTAATTCGACTATCTCTATTAGGTGCTTGCTCGGCAATTAGGCGAGTAGAGCATACATTAGCTACTTTTTTAGCGCTGGATTTGTTGCTAAAAAACTTGGTGTAAGCTTTATCAACAACGCGATCTAGATTGACAACTACTTTGCCTACATCCTCAATTACGCTCGTTTGCGGGATCTTACGATGGTCTTTTAAGATCGTTTGCAAAGCATCAGGGTTTTTGCTCTGTTGCAGTCTAAAACTGAGACGTTTGAGTGCTTCTAGTCCTTCATGCAAGAACGGGTTAAACCTAATTGTAAAATTAAGCAGTTGTTCGCGCTCTTGGACTTGGCTAGATAAGCCTAAGCCTGTTGATAGCAGCGTTCCATCTACGGGAACATCTTTGCGCGAGTACAAATTAGTATGGTGAGGAAATTGGACTTTGCCAGAGTTTAAAATTGGGTGTTCCATAAAGAACCTGCCCACCAAATCGTGTTGATTGCCCAATCCCGTGTTTTGCACTTGACGAGAGTTTAATAGCAAGCGTGGGTTCTCAATCCCACCGCTAGCAAGCACAAATACTTTGGCTGCAACCCAAAACTCTTTGCCTGCACTGCTAGCAACGCGCAATTTAGTTACAGATTGAGCGGTATCGTTTGTAGCTATTTCTAAGACGTTTGCCTGAAGATAGGTATTAATATTGCTTGCTTGTTCAATTTGGGTGCGATAAGCTGCGCCAAAACGCAAGTGTGAAGGCGGGATAGTTTGCCAAACTTGAGTAACTAACGAGTCTCCTGATGTGGGAATGGGGAGAAGTTGACGCTGTTTTAGAGCCTCTTCCCAATCGGCAAAATCGTACTGATAAGGTCCAAGTCCGCAGGCTTTTTGGGCGCGCTCGTAGTATGGATCTAACTCAGCTTTAGTAAAAGCCCAACCACTGTAAGGCATCCAAGGGCGATCTTGAAAATCAATCTCATCGAGCGGACGACTCCATCCACCCCAAAAGTTGGTAGAACCGCCTAAATAACGCGCTCGTGCCTCTGCTAAAGAGTAGTAGGGTTCTCCTACATTCTCCCCTGCATAAAGAGATTGAGTAACTTCATCGAAGTCTAAGCCGCCACTTTCTAGCATACAGACTTGTAATGGCTGGTCGATCAACTCCCGCGCCAGTGTAATTCCTGCTGCTCCTGCGCCAATAATGCAGATGTCGCACTCGATAATGGTATCTTCCGGCAATGTCCGCGCGTCAATAAACATAATTTTGTGAGGAGAATGAATGTGCGATCGGCTTTTTGCAAAAGTGTGGGACGAATGGAATTCGCTCCTACACAAACGAAGTCCGCGATTAGGCAGACGAGAAGAGATAACATAGCAGTAGGGTGCGTTTTCAAAACGCACCCTACGAATTAACCTACGCTTACAGGAACCTTTGCCGCCTTGAAGTAGGCATTTTGTTCGCTACGCAACTTGTCGCAAAGTCTACCTGGGGGTAATTCCACATCGTCGTAGGTGAGAACGCGATCGCGCGGAATGTCTCGTTTGAGGCGACAACCTTCTGCTAATCCCATTGGCAAGAGATTCTGCGCTTGGGCAATGTCGGCGTTTTCACATTGTCCGTAGGTCATGTAGTAACCGATGCCGTCAAGAGTTTCTCCAGCTTGGAGGTCGATTTTTGCTGTTGTGACTACATCAACTTGAGGTCCAGATAAAGGTGCTAATACCGTATCTTGGAATAACACAACTCTAGCTACTGATAGCGGTACTTCAAAGTGACAGAGGTGATAAGGGGTGTAGAAGCTGTAGAGCGGTCCTTTGCCTAGTTTGTATAAATTGAGGTAGTGTTGTTGTTTGGGGTCGTCGTGAGTGCCATATACAAAGACTCCTGGACCTGGTGCGGAACCGACGACGTAATCGACGATACCGCCTAATTCCTTTAATTGGTCTACATCGTACATATTGGTCATCTCATCGATATGCCCTTTGTACGTGTAGCCGAACATTCCCCGCTTGGCTACTTTCATGCCTGTGGCGTTGGCGACGATCGCTTGCTCGAAGGATATTTTGCTGCCATCGGCAAAACTCGTTACCATGTGGGCTTTTTGTCCCCACTGTTTGGCGAAGGCTTCTTGGGTTGTAGGGTTGCGATATGGGTCTTGCAAGCCTTTGATGTTGCCGCACAATAAAGGAGTAAGTCCAATGCTCTTGACGAAGCGGTAGAGGTTCATCTGTACCCCTGGCTGATCGCCGTCACAGGCACTTAAGATTACTCCAGCGCGATCGGCGTGGACTTTGAGGATAGGTCCGATTGTCCCATCAAGTTCGGCATTCATCATGATGACGTGTTTGCGATGGGCGATCGCTTCTAGTACCACTTGAGCGCCAAATTCAATTGTTCCGGTGACTTCAATTAGAGCATCGATGCCGTCTGCTTGACATAGCAGCATGGCATCATCGGTGACTGCATACTTGCCTTGAGAAGTCGCATCTTCTAAATCGCTTACTGTATTAACAGTTTGAAATGTTTCAATTCCGGCTTCTGTATAAGCTCGTTTTGCGCCGTCTATATTGCGATTGAAGATGGCAACCAGTTCCATTCCTGGTACGGAGTTGACGATCTGATTGGCAATGCCTCTGCCCATGAAACCAGCGCCAATCATGCCAACTTTGACGGGGTTGCCTGCTTCTGCTCTTGCTGCAAGTGCGCGATCGATAATAATCATGAATTAAGCTCCAATTGTTTTTAAGTGATAAAAATCTGACTGCTACTAAGTGATGGTGTGCCTGTTATTTTGGCAATATCTAGGGCAGAATGCGACCCCGTTCCATCTACATCAAAGCTGAGGATGCCTGTATTAGCGGAGTACAAGAAATTAGCATTAGTGCCGAGGGGAGTTGGATTTTCACCGCTAACGAACACACCTGTTGCCGATGCTTGGGTACTCAGTTCGGTTCCGACAACTAAGCCACCCCCAAAGCCTCTAGCAGAAAACTTGAAGCGATCGTTACCACCAAAATCTGTGATTCGATCTGCACCCTCGTTTGCTGTTTTGTAGACAAAAGTATCGCTACCACCCCCGCCTGTAAGGATATCTTTACCACCGCCACCCCTGAGAACGTTAGCACCAGTATCGCCGATTAAAGTATCTCTGTAGGCTGTACCAGTTACGTTCTCGATACCTGTAAGAGTATCGCGATCTACTAAGGCTTTGTACCAAGCATCTCCCATTTGCTTGTAACCGTCAGCAGTGGGGTGAATGCCATCGCTGACTAAATCGTTAACACTCAGGCTACCTCCCACATCGACAAAATCTACTTTTTTACCTTGTTTTTGGGCATCGCCAACTATGTTGGGGAGCAGATTGTTGAAGTTATCAGCATTATTCGATCTGGTATTTCCATTTATAGATGCATCTATTGGCGGGATCGAGCTAACTAATAGTTGCGTATTAGGATAATGCTCGGTAATAGTATCGATTAAGTTGCCTAAATCTTCAGACATTCGATCTAATGATTTCGTCCGCGTATCATTAGTACCGATTCCTAACAACACAACATCTGGCTGGTAGCTGTCTAACGAGCCAGTTACGAATAAATCGTTGATCCGAAAGATGCGCCAACCAGGATGTCCTTCGTGGTCGCGATCGCCTAAACTATTAGGTCCATTTGACTGGGAGCCAACAAAATTTAAGCTTAAATTGTCAGCCGAAAAGTCAGCCCACAACTGGTTGCGATAAGCGCCTGGTATGGGGTTGACCCTGTTTCTGCCTGCGGTAATCGAGTCGCCTAGGGGCATGACTTTTAGGTGGGATGCTTTGCCGTATATAGGTGAAACGACAACACCCCGAACTAAATTCGCAACAATTCCGTTATTTGCCTGAGCATAATCGACAGTATCATTGCCACTATTACCATTGAGGCGATCGTTCCCGCTTTTGCCTTTAAGGGTGTCATTACCTCCTAAACCATTGATGGTATCGTTTTTGTCATCTCCTTCTAAAATGTCAGCAGCGTTAGTGCCGTTGGTTGCCATTGGTGTACCAGGAATAAAATTGATTTAATCACAGCAGGCAGTTTCTCGGTTGTCTTTAGCTTAAAGTTAAATTATTTGTCCTCGATCGCTTGAGTTTTCTAGCAAAAAGAATTCCAAACCCTGCAGCTATCCCTAAACCCAAGGAAGTATCAGGTTCAGGTACGGGTCTTCCTTGTACGCTGAGGCTGTACTTGGCAGAGTAATCAGTCCAAATGCCATCGCCGTTTGGATTTTGCCCAGGACTATCAGGTGCAAAACTATCGATGGTGATGGTTAAGCTGTCGATAATCGCTCCTTGAAAGTCGGTTGCATTATTGAATGTGAATGCCGATTCACCTACTCCTGTAGCTACCCCTGTACCTGAAGGAAATCCAGTTACTCCAAAAAATATGGTATCGCTAACTCCATCGGTTAATAAAGCGGTAATTTCGCTGAAGTTGGGATTAGTAGCTGTAGTAACTGTATAGGAAATACCCACATCTGCGGCAGATATTGTTTTGGCAAATATCGGGATACCTGGTAGCGTGTCAAAACCTGATGGATCTAGTTGGGCAATTTCTACTACAAAATCTGGTTCTGTTAATATGCCGTAAACTCCAGTGTTGGTTTCGACTGTACCGCGTCCGATAATGGCTGCTTGTACGTCTTGGGCTGCTAAAGTTGTGAATGTGGCGATCGCTGCTACTATTTTTGCTCCTTTATACTTTGGCATACACGGGTTCTAATAAGGACCAATTGGCATCTTTTTCAGAGATTTCGGTTACGGGTAAGGGCCATTTAATATCTAGTGCAGGATCGTTGTAGCGCAAGCCGCGTTCGTATCCTGGGGTATAAAATTCGTTGACTTGATATACTACTTCTGCTCCGTCTGTGAGGGTCTGGTAGCCGTGTGCGAACATTTCAGGTACGTATAAGGCTACATGATTGGCTGCTGATAGTTCTACGCCGATTGATTGTAAGTAAGTGGGTGAATCAGGGCGCATATCAACGATCGCGTCGTAGATTGCTCCTTGGGTGCAGCGGATTAGTTTGCTTTCTGTGGCTGGGGCTATTTGATAATGCATTCCTCTGAGGGTTCCTTTGATGTGGTTGTAGGAGAGGTTGCATTGTCTGACGTTGATGTTGAGGTTGTGTTGGGCAAATTCGTTCTGGCAGTATGTGCGGGCGAAGAAGCCTCGGCTGTCTGCTTTTTGCTCTAGTTCGATTATGTATGCGCCTTGGAGTTTTGTTTCTGTGAATTTCATGGTTTTTGCTATGTTTGATTTGGGCTTAAACGAACCGCGTTCATGATAGTGTAGCGCAGAGTTTAGACGCGATCGCGAAGCGTTTAAAACGCGCAGGGAGGAGATAAGTAGAGGATTAGTTGATATTGGCTTGGTTGAGGAGGTTTGCTAGTTTTTCTAGGTTGAGGGTGATGTTGTCTGTTTTTGGTCTTGTTTGGGGTGTGAGGGGCTGATTGTCTCCTTGCAAGCAGTGGTATTCTAAGCCCGTTTGATTGCTTAGTCTCCAGTAACCAGGATGTAGGTAGTTGGGGGAGAAAAATTCTACTATCTTGGTTTGGGGGTTGCAAAATACTAAGTTGGTTAGTCCTGCTCCGTGTGGGGATACTATGACTTTTGCTTGCGAAAATAATTGCGCTTGTTCGACTACTGATATGGCGTTTAATGTGACGCTTTTGAAGCCTAGTTTGTTGAGATAATTTATGATGTTGGCTTCGTCTTTTACTTGCCGATGTTGGGCATCTCCTCGGCTGATGTAAATGCGTTCTTGTCCGGTGTATTTGTTGAGGTTAGTATCGGTTAAAAAGGCGTTTCTGAGGAATTCGCACGCCCATTTGGGCATACTTCCACCGCGTTGTCTGGGTAAGGAGGGAACTATTAATTTGTCGGCTTTGATGTGAAATGGTGAGCCACTTTGGCTGACGATGATTTTTGTTTCTGGGATACCTAGATGTGCTAATGTTTCTTTTTGAAATTTGGCTGTTGTGGCGTTGACTACGAAATTGTCGATTCGCTCTAGATCGATGTTGTTGCGCCTTAATAGCTCGATGCGCGGTAGTAAGTCTAGCATCCAATGGTAGTAAACATCGCCGTAGCTTACAGATAGTGCTGCTACTATTCCCTCAATCTCAGAAATTGGTGGTAGTTTGAATTGACGGAAGATCGAATGCTTTTGGCGATCGGGAATAAATTTGCTATGTTCGGTAGTAAATTCTGTAGATACGTCGCTAATTAGTCCGTCGTCTGGGCTAATTATACTGCCGTTGTTTCCCCACATTCTTCCTTGTGGTATTTCTGCTACAAATGCTGTAGGTAGGTAATGTTCTAAACCAGCAAAATGTTCGCTAATATTTTTGTCAGGTGTTATGGGTGCTGTGGGCTGAAAGTGATGGGCTGGATATATTTCTTTGTAACTGCCTAATTGTGTTTTTTTGTGCCAATCATTACTTGATTCATACAATTTTTTGGGCGGTCCAATTGTTTTTGAAGTTATTGGCAATAAGCGCAATGGTTGTGCTAAAGAATAAATTGCTAAATGCCAATAAGGTCTGAAGCTAACTTTTAATTTTTTGACTTTTCGCCACTGCTCTTTAATGGTACTTGAATTAGCGGGCGGTGCTAAGTTAGAGGTGTTTTTCAGTAACATTATTTGCTCCAAAAGAATTCGCTGTCAATTTGCTGGGTGCGGATTAGGTATTCTAATTGCTTTAAGCGGGTGAATCCTCTCGATAAAAAGATGTCTTCGGTGAGATCGATTTGCGAGAATAAGTTAAACAGTTGCTCTGCTCCTCTTTGCGCGTTCCACTCACATTTGAAACCTGGCAAGAGTTTGTTGATTTTCTCGAAGGACACTCGATAGCTGCGGTTGTCTGCACCATTTTCACCGAAGCTGAGTTGACAGCCTGTAAATTTGTCTGCAACTATTTCAGCAATCTCTTTGACTTGATAGTTTTGCGCTGTGTCGCCGACATTAAAAATTTGGTTGTGAATGATGTCTCGTGGTGCTTCTAATGTACAGACAATTGCTTGGCAAATATCTAATAGGTGAACTAAGGGTCGCCAAGGTGTCCCATCGCTGGTCATTTTGATTTCTTTGATTGTCCATGCAAGTCCTGCAAGGTTGTTCAGTACAATGTCAAACCGCATCCGAGGAGAAGCACCAAAGGCGGTAGCGTTACGCATGAAGGTCGGCGAGAAACTATCATCAGCCATCGGCTGCACGTCTTGCTCTACCATTGTCTTGCACTTGGCGTATGCTGTTTGCGGATTGACGGGCGATTTTTCGGTAATATCTTCGTTGGTAGCAACGCCGTACACGCTGCAAGAAGACATATAGACAAACCGACGTACCCCCGCTGCTTTAGCTAAAGCAGCTAGGCGTACAGAGCCTTTATGGTTGATGTCGTAGGTGATATGCGGTGCTAATTGTCCGGCTGGATCGTTTGATAGTTCAGCCATGTGTACTACTGCATCGATACCTTGCAAATCATCTGCTGTAATGTGGCGGATATCTTTGTTTAGGGTTTTGGCTGTATATTCAGTCCCGTTGTATAGCCAACCGACTTTGTAAAACCCAGTATCTACGCCAATAACTTCGTGTCCGCGTTCGATTAACATGGGCGCTAGCATTGAGCCAATGTAGCCTTCGGTTCCGGTGACAAGTGTTTTCATAAGTCCTATATGTTGATTGCAACTGGTGTATGTTGTGGTGCGGGAATTTGCTTGACAATGGCTTTGCCAATTTCGAGGGAGGAGGTAGCTGCTGGAGATGGTGCGTTGCAGATATGTACTGAGTTTTCACCAGGAATAATTAAGAAATCGTCTACTAGCTTGCCGTCATCCATTAGTGCTTGGGCGCGTACTCCTGCATGGGTGGGGATGAGGTCATCGGCTTGTACTTCAGGAATTAATCTTTGTAAGCTACGCACGAAGGCAGCTTTACTAAAGGAGCGAATTATTTCTTGTATGCCTGCATCTGCGTGTTTGGCTGCTAGTTTCCAAAAGCCGCGATAAGTCATAACTTCGATAAAGTCTTGCCAGTCAAAGTCTGTCTTTTTGTAGCCTTCGCGTTTGAGACTGAGAACTGCGTTAGGTCCCGCGTGGACGTTACCATCGATCATTTTGGTAAAGTGTACGCCCAAGAAGGGAAAATCTGGGTTGGGGACTGGGTAAATTAAAGTTTTGACTAGGTAGCGCTTTTCAGGGACGAGTTCGTAATATTCGCCGCGAAATGGCACGATCTTGGCTTGCGGCTCTACTTGTGCTAATCTGGCAAGGCGATCGCTATGCAATCCAGCGCAATTAATCAAATAGCGGGCTTCAAATGTGCCGTTGTTTGTAGCAATTACATGAGTGTTGCTAGTAATGGTGGCTATTTTTTCCACTTTGGTGTTAAGTCGTATGTCTCCGCCTTGACTTGCAATTATTTCGGCATATTTTTGACAAACTTGTTTGTAGTCTACAATCCCTGTTGTTGGTACTCTAATCCCTGCCAAGCATTGTACGTGCGGTTCAATTTCCTTGACTTGTTCGGCACTAATTTTAGTTACGCCCAAACCATTTTCACAGCCACGCTGATACAGTTTTTCTAGCTGCGTTAGTTCTTTTTCCTCGGTAGCAACGATGACTTTGCCGCATATTTCATAGTCAATGTCGTGTTTTTGGCAAAATTCTACTATTGAGCGACTGCCATCACGACAAAACTGAGCTTTAAAACTTCCTGGCTTGTAGTAAATGCCAGAGTGAATTACACCGCTATTGTTACCCGTTTGGTGAAATGCTAAACGCGATTCTTTTTCCAAGACTACAATCCGCGCGTCTGGATACTGTTGTCCTAAAGCCATAGCAGTAGAAAGACCAACAATACCACCACCTGCGATCGCAAAATCATACATGAGTATTTTTGCCTCCACTGCTGATGCTGGATTTATTTAATGAACTCTTTGTTTTTAGGGACAAGGGGGACAAGGGGGACAAGGGGGACAAGGAAGAATAGGTAAGCACATTAAATCTGCTCCCTCCTGAGACAAGAGTGTTTTCCTATTTCTCTTTTATCTGGTCACTGGTCACTGGTTACTGGTCACTGTTAAACTCACCACACCTTCCAGGGAGCTTTACCACTCTTCCACAGGTCTTCTAGGTTGTTTTTGTCGCGTAGGGTGTCCATTGGCTGCCAAAAACCGCTATGTTTATACGCTGCTAGCTGATGCATATCAGCTAACTTTTCTAATGGTTCTTGTTCCCAAACTGTAGAGTCGTTAGCTATAAAATCAATTACTTCGGGTTCTAAGACAAAATAACCGCCGTTAATCCATGCGCCATCGCCTGTGGGCTTTTCTTGGAAACTGGTGATTTTGGTTTGGTCTTGTTCTAAACAAATTGCCCCAAAACGTCCTGGTGGTTGTGTTGCAGTTAGTGTTGCTAGGGTTTTTTGCTCCTTGTGGAAGTTAATTAACTCGGTGATATTGACATCGCTAACGCCGTCTCCATACGTAAAGCAGAAGGTTTCTGTGCCAAGGTGTTCGCGCACGCGCTTGAGTCTTCCGCCTGTCATGGTTGTATCGCCTGTGTCTACTAAGGTAATCCGCCAAGGTTCGGCATATCCGCAGTGGATGTTCATTTGATTGAATCGCATATCAAAGGTGACATCGGACATATGCAAGAAGTAGTTGGCAAAGTATTCTTTGATTACATAGCCTTTGTAGCCGCAGCAAATCACGAAATCATTGATGCCGTGTGCAGCGTAGGTTTTCATGATGTGCCACAAAATCGGTCTGCCACCAACTTCTACCATTGGTTTCGGTTTAATTGTTGTTTCCTCACTCAAACGAGTGCCAAGTCCACCAGCAAGTAATACAGCTTTCATTGGTTTACCTCATTTTTCAAAAACGGAAAAGTTTAAAACAGGAATTGTGCCTGGAGTGTTGGGATAAAGCTTGAAGGGCAAGTATATTGTTTGTAGAAAAAATATTACTCGTACTGAAGTTGTTTCAGTAAAAGTACGTAATTTTGATGGGGATTCTTATTTTGCTGCGATCGCATTTATTCTGTCTCTAGATTTATTTAAATGACCCAAGTTTTTACTGTCAGTATTTTTACTGTTATCTGAAAGAAGCTGGACAAATCTATTAATAGACTTGCAAAAATAACATCCATCTATAGAATTAATACTTTCTAGATTCAAAGCATTTTTGCAACCTCAAACTCTAGCTTTTGGCAGATTAATTTTTATTTGAATGACAGAAAATACTATATTTGCCTAAGTTTTCAAACGGCGATATTGCAGACGCAGACTGGTTTTTAGATATTGTTTAACTTACAACAAGGCTGCAAATACTAGATTCGGTAGATTTACTCGTGCGAAAGGATGTTACTAATAGCTGGCAAAAATTTTATCAGTGAAAACATTGAAAACAACAAATCAGTAGAATCGCTGTTGGAGTATTAAGAAAATATGAAATAACCTTAATTTGTAGACGAGATTGTGAAGCCAAGTTAAAGATTCAACTTATTGCTAATACATTCTCTCAATGAAACAGCGCTTTTTGGCGCTTATTTTATGCTGCAAAAATATATTAAATAAGGAATTAAACATGATTGCTAATTACAAAAAACCACAAAAATATCTAAATAAGTTATCGCTGCCAGTAGCTTTAGGAGCAGTATTATTAAGCACAACTTTTTCTCTGGCTCTAGGTGTGAATAAGTCGGAAGCAAAGATAATAGAGTCAGTTAGCGAAAGCATTAGTGAAGCTAGTGGGATAGAAGCCTCTGGCGCGAAAGGTGGAGCTAGCTGTAATAAATTAGAAAATATTTCTACTTTTATCAACAATACCGCTCATCCAGTTAGAGCCGGAAAACAGGCTTTTAGACATTGGGTAAATCGTTGTGGCGAACGTTCTGAACTCAGAATGAAGAAGACTCAAATTGGTCAAACTTATTGGTACGGCTGGTCAATGTATCTTCCTTCAGACTGGCAAGATACTAATGAAGGTATGGATATTTTTTCACAATGGGCAACTTATCCTACACCTCGTAACGGTAACTTTACCTGTGGCGCGAACGGCTCGTATATTGTCAGAAATGGTAGCAACGTTGTCTTCAAATTTCAGCATAAAGGAGATAGTACAGATATTCAATGCGATCGCTACACTTTGGCAAAAATCTCTGATATTCGCGGCAAATGGGTTGATTTTGTCATGCAGGTAAAATGGACTGGTGACAAAGATGGATTTATGAAGTTGTGGATGAAAACAGGCGATAGCTCATACGTTCAGAAAGTAGACTACAAAGGGCGCACTTACTGGAACGATGAAGGTGAAGGACCTTACTTCAAAACAGGCTTGTATAAAGGCGATCCAAATTTCAAAGGTCCCGCTCCTCGTTATCTATATACTGATGAATATCGCTTAGGTGACAGTAGTTCTAGTTTTGCTGAAGTTTCCCTTGGTTCTCCAGCACCAGAAGTTAAGCCAGCACCAACACCAGCGCCAACACCAGCACCAACTCCTACAACAACAATCATCTCTGAAGACTTTTCTGCATCTGCAAGCAACTTTACAGTCGCATCAGGTGGAAGCTGGAGTGTAGGTAGCGGTAAATATATGCTAACTAATACAGCCAAAGACGTTACTGCTCCCAATGGCAATATATCCGTTCATAAAACATCGCTAGCAGGGGACTTCACTTTGACAGCAGATGCAAGTGCGACAGCAAGTTCGAGCAGTTGGGACGATTTTTCAATTATCTATAACTACCAAGACTTAGAAAACTACTACTTTGCTAGCTTCAACGAGAAAGACGATGACAATACTAATGGAGTTTTTAAAGTAGAAGATGGCGTTGTTACTCAAATTGCTAACTTTAGCTCCACAATTACCGCTGGAACTACCTACAACATCAAAATCGAGAAAGTAGGCGACACAGCAAAGGTGTATCGTAACGGTAGCTTGCTCTCTACAGTTAAAGACTCAACATTTATGGGTGGCAAAGTTGGCGTTGGTAGTCGCAACAATCCAGCTACATTTGATAACCTCAAAGCGCAGTAAAAATACACTCACGATTGCAGGGGAAAGGTTCATCTATTAACCTTTCCCCTGTTTATGGTGCAACATCCTTGTAGCTGGCGCGATCGCTTCCTACTCGTACGTTGTCATAATAAACAACTCGTTGAGTAATCTTAGACTTGTGCGGTCGATACTTCCAGTCTGGCTTATAGATACCGATCTTTTGAAAAGGTCCTATGTTGTCATTGTAGGTATTAGGTCCAGTTTTTCTTAGTACAAGTTTGCCATTTTTCCACACCTCAACTAAACCGTCAGCTTGATGCGACCATTTGACGTGAAATACCCAGTTAGTCCAAACGCCTGTCTGGTATGCTCCTAAATCTATTGTTTCTTTACCTTCAGGCGTGTTTTTTGTAGTTACTCTTTTAGAGTCCCAGCGCCTCGCTATTTGCCAATGACCGTTAAAACTTTTGAGATATAGTGGAGGCGATCGCCAATTTTCGCCTAAGTTTTTATCGGGTTTACTGTGCCACTGGCTGATAATTTCCATCGAGCGATCTTTGCTAAAATCTGCTGGGAGGTAAGTGCTAAAACCGTACCAATACTCAGAATTACGAGCAACAGCATTTAACCTTAGTTCCGATCGCCTGCTACCGGAAACGTCAGGATCGTTTCTGTATAGAGTAAACTTAGCAACGCGATCGCTTGGGTTGGTAGGAGATGTAGCTATTTGCACTGAATACTGACAGCAATCTTCTTTTCCTGGTGGCGTAAACTTTTTATTTTTAAATTGAGTGTCAACTGTTTTTCCCCATTTGCTTAAGTCTCCATTTTCAAAGTCTTCCGCAAAAATCAACTTATTTTGGCTGTTATTCTGGGAATATGCCCAAACCGATGTCGCAAGTACGAACGGTAGTGTTATTAATAGAGCCAATGAGAGGTGTTGTTTTTGCATCACGATTAAATTTCTGAACTTTAGACTAATAGAGAAGGAAAGGGGAGCCAGTGCGTAGCACGGAGTCCCCAGAGCGCGGAAGATGAAAGAAGTTCTACCAACTTTCATACCGCTATGGATGTTTTCGCGCAATTGAAGGG
>NZ_JYON01000009.1 GCF_000952155.1 Aliterella atlantica CENA595
AACCCCTGCAAAAATCATCAATCTGACAAAACAATTCTTCTAAACTAGACATAGGACGGAGGCGCTGAATCGTTAAACTTAATTTCAGCTTACTTGCCTCCTCCTTTTCTTATCCCGAACTGACGTTTATTAGGGATTGAAACTAAAGGTCTGCGGGATCTAGCTCTACTCTCTTGGATTCCAATTAATACAAATCCTTATTAGGGATTGAAACTTGAGAGGCGATCGCAACCTCGTAAGTCTTGATTATTCGCAAATTAGCTCTATACATTCTGACGCAAGGCGGCGATAATTTGCGCGTTTGCTTCAGGAAAGGGGAATTCGTCAATTTCTGCTAATGTTACCCAACGCACTTCATCGCATTCTAACGGTTGAGGAGTACCGCTGACATAATCGCAGTGATGGACGATCAGAGTAACGTGCAAATGAGTATATATGTGTTCAATTGTGATTAGATGCTTGCCAACTTCGATCTCAATCCCTAACTCTTCCCAAATTTCTCGCTTGATACACTCTTCAACTGTCTCACCTGGCTCAATCTTACCGCCAGGAAATTCCCATAAGCCTCCTAATACCCCTGTTTGCAGTCGGCGATCGATTAAAATTTGCCCTTGCTCGTTCCAAATTACACCAACACCAATTGTTTTCTGTGGCATGAACAAATACTTTTAGCTATCAAGCCAGATTCTACTTGGTTTCCATAGCACAAAGCTCGGCTGATATAATTCAACCGAGCTTGAAATTGACACACCCGCTACTTATTCGCTGACTGTAGTTTCTGCGGCGGCGATCGCATTATCAAAACTTAGTCTTTGTTCGGCATTACGTAAAAAGTAACCGCTAATCATTGCTGAAGCTAGAAGTCTACCCAAGTTTTCGCGACTGGTGCTAATCGTCACGCCGAAATTTTCGGGAGGTAAACCACCTAAAAGCCCAACTATATTGCGCTCCATTACTTGAAATACTTCAGAGGAAGCAGGTTTAGAAAGTTGAGCAATTGTTTCTGGACTCAGAGATTGCACGTAATGCCATAGCAAGTTGCTATTTTCTGACTCACTACTGAAAAACTCCGAGATTTGGTTAGATGAGTTGCTCACGTTATACCTCCGTTTAGTTTTGACTCCCAAAATCCAACTTTGGTTGAGAGTCACCTGTTAATGTATGGTAGTTATCGGCTTATGCAAACTAATGTAACAACCTCTCTGCCCCCTTGTAGTTGGTGAAACCGAACTAATTATGGGGTAGTTTACCTCACTAACTAGCCAAGTATTGATCCATATCAGCTTTACGCTTGCGGAGTTTGGTCAAAGCTTCGCGCTCAATTTGCCTAACTCGTTCGCGGCTAATGTTAAGGCGATCGCCAATTTTTGCTAGTGTCAGCGCTTGTCCGTCTGCTAACCCAAACCGCAAGATCAACACTTCCCTTTGCTGGGGAGTCAAATCTGCCATCAATACGTCTAAGTCACTAGCTAACGAAGACTGCATGACAAATTCTTCAGGCGATGCACCTGTATCCTCTAATAGTTCTCCCAACTCAGTATCTTGGTTATCACCTACGCGCAAGTCCAAAGACAAAGGTAAACGCGCCCGCTCTAAATACTCCCTTACTTGCTTAGTCGTCAATTCCAACTCTGTTGCTAGTTCACCTGCTGTCGGAGCGCGTCCTAGCTTTTGAGATAGCTGCCTTTGAGCTTTCTTAATTTTGTTGAGTTTCTCGGTAATATGAATCGGTAAGCGAATTGTCCGCCCTTTTTCGGCGATCGCGCGAGTAATTGCTTGGCGAATCCACCAGTATGCGTACGTTGAAAACCGATAGCCCTTAGTTGGGTCGAATTTTTCTACACCGCGCTGCATCCCAATCGTACCTTCTTGAATCAAATCCAAGAGATCGACATTGCGCTTAATGTATTTTTTGGCAACAGAAACCACTAACCGCAAATTTGCTTCTACCATTTTGCGCTTGGCAAGTTCGCCTGCGGCGATCGCTTTTGTTAGTTCCTCGCTGTTTGCTATGTTCGCAGCTTGAACCCATTCATCTAAGCTTGGTTCGCGTCCCAACTGAGCCATCAGCGACTCTCTAGTAGCTTGTAGGGCGCTCGAGCGCTGTACTTGCTTACCATAGAGAATTTCCTGCTCGTGGGTGAGCAGTGGAACGCGTCCGATCTCGCGCAGGTAGGTACGCACTAGGTCTGTGGCAGTTTGAGCGGTCTTCATATCGCTACTTTGTGTATTATTGATGGGCTGGGCGGGTGGCTTAGGAAATCAGATTATATGCTTGTTGACTGGAGCGCCGAGCTAATAGAACCTATTTTTTTAACATTGTCTATAGCTACAACAATCCACAACCAGATGTAAGAACAGACCTAGATGGACAAATCAACTTTCAATACTTGGAGCGTTAAATATACACTATGTTGTTTTTAACTTTTTGGCTTTGTTATTAATCTTTATTTAATTTTATGATTGTTAACAATTGTAACATTTATGAATAAAAATAGCTACTCCTTGAGGAATAGGGAGCAGTCTAATTCGTAATTAGAGCAGGGGAGGAGGAAATAATTTTGAGTTGAAGATTAAGCTACGATCTCCCTTGTCCCCTTGTCTCCCTTGTCCCTCTTAGGCGACTAACGCGCTGCTACTGTCGGTTGCAAGTAGTCTTGTAGTGCTTTGACATCTAAAGTTGTAGATTGCATGGAGCGAATAGCGGCGGCGGTGGCTTTAGCTCCTGCGATTGTGGTGATGATGGGGATTTTGTAAGTAATCGCTGTGCGCCGAATTAACCGCGCATCTGTTTGTGCTTCTTCTCCTGAAGGCGTATTGATAATCAATTGAATTTGATGATTTTTCATCGCATCTAGGACGTGGGGACGACCTTCGTGAAGTTTTAGCACTAATTCCACGTCTTTTAGCCCATGTTCTTGTAAAACTTTTCGCGTTCCGTCTGTGGCTAGTACGTGAAAACCTAAAGCTATAAAGTCTTGGATTACTGGTACAACCAAAGCCTTATCGCGATCGCTCATCGATACAAATACTGTACCTTTGAGTGGCAATACTTCACCCGCTCCCAATTCGCCTTTAGCAAAAGCGCGTCCAAAATCGCTGTCAATGCCCATTACTTCGCCTGTAGAACGCATCTCAGGACCTAAAATGGTATCCGTACCAGGAAACTTATTAAACGGTAATACAGCTTCTTTAACAGCAATATGCGCGGGTGTAACTTCGGCTGTAAAGTTTAAAGACGCTAAAGTTTCACCAGACATGATTAAAGATGCAAGTTTCGCCAGTGGTACTCCTGTTGCTTTAGAAACAAAAGGTACGGTGCGAGAAGCGCGGGGATTGGCTTCGAGGATGTAAACTTGGGGGTTATAACTGTGGGCGTTGACGACAGCAAATTGAATATTCATTAATCCAATTACATTTAGCGCCTTAGCTAGCTGTACCGTCCAAGTGCGAATTTTGTCTAAAACTGCACTAGGAAGAGAAATAGCAGGTAAAGAACAAGCAGAGTCGCCAGAGTGAATTCCAGCTTGTTCGATATGTTCCATAATCCCGCCGATGACTACTTTACCTGTGCTATCGGCGATCGCATCTACATCTACTTCGATCGCATTTTCCAGGAACTTGTCAATTAAAATCGGATGATCTGGTTCTACCTGGACTGCATAAATCATGTATCGTTCCAAGTCTGCATCCGAGTAGACAATTTCCATCGCCCGTCCGCCGAGGACGTAGCTAGGACGTACAACTACTGGATAGCCGATTTTACCTGCAACTACTAAAGCATCTTCATAGCTGCGGGCGATCCCGTTCGGTGGTTGAGCGATATTCAGGCGATTTAAAATCTGCTCGAATCGTTCTCGATCTTCAGCCGTGTCGATAGAATCGGGCGAAGTTCCCCAGATTTGGGTAGATGAGCGTGCTTGCTGAAGATAAGTTTGTAATGGTACGGCTAATTTTAATGGGGTTTGACCGCCAAATTGGACAATGATGCCAATCGGATTTTCTGTTTCAATGATGTTGAGGACATCTTCTTTAGTGAGCGGTTCAAAATACAAGCGATCGCTCGTATCGTAGTCTGTAGATACTGTTTCTGGGTTGGAGTTGACCATAATTGTCTCAAACCCAGCAGCTTTGAGGGCGTAACTTGCGTGACAGCAGCAGTAATCAAACTCGATTCCCTGACCGATCCGGTTGGGACCACCGCCTAAAATCATCACTTTTTGCTTGTCAGATGCTCTAACTTCTGATTCTTCTTCGTAGGTAGAGTAGTGATAAGGAGTAAAAGCTTCAAATTCTGCCGCACAGGTATCTACAGTTTTGTAAACTGGGATAACTCCCAATTGTTTGCGATATTGGCGGACTTCGTCTTCGCTAGTTTTGCTAGCAAAAGCAATTTGGCGATCGCTAAATCCTTCGCGTTTCACCATATACACTTGCTCTTTTGTCAACTGCTGCAATGGCGTTCTTTTTAAGAACTTTTCCATCTCTAGCAAAACTTGCATTTTATCTAAAAACCAAGGATCGATCCCTGTAAGTTCGTAGATTTCCTCGCTACTCATACCCAATAGCATTGCTTGACGAACAGCAAATATCCTTTCTGGGTTGGGAGTTCTTAGTTGAGCGCGGATTTGTTCGCCGCTGGGTAATTTTTCTGGTTTATCGCAACCCCAGCCAGCACGTCCAGTTTCTAAACTCCGCAACGCTTTTTGAAACGACTCGTTAAACGTACGTCCAATCGCCATCGCTTCGCCTACAGACTTCATTTGTGTCGTCAGCACTGGTTCGGAACCAGGGAATTTTTCAAAGGCAAACCGAGGTATTTTGGTAACTACATAGTCGATAGTTGGTTCAAATGAAGCTGGAGTTTTCTTAGTAATGTCGTTATTAATTTCGTCTAGGGTATAACCGACAGCTAATTTTGCCGCAAATTTAGCAATGGGAAACCCTGTCGCTTTGGAAGCTAGCGCCGAAGAACGAGAAACGCGGGGGTTCATTTCAATAACGATAAACTCGCCATTAACGGGATTAACAGCAAATTGAATATTCGATCCGCCTGTTTCTACACCAATTTCGCGGATGATTTTGATTGCTGCATCTCTTAAACGCTGGTATTCCTTATCTGTCAATGTTTGGGCGGGAGCGACAGTAATTGAGTCTCCTGTGTGAATACCCATTGGATCTAAGTTTTCAATCGAGCAGATAATGACGACGTTATCTGCTAAATCGCGCATTACTTCTAGTTCGTATTCTTTCCAACCGAGGAGCGATTTATCGATCAATATTTGCGAAACGGGACTTGCATCAATACCTACTTGCGCCATTTCCTCAAATTCTTCTTGATTGTAAGCAATACCGCCGCCCGTACCGCCCATTGTAAAGGCAGGGCGAATAATTAGAGGGTAGGAGCCGATGGAACGAGCTACTGCTTTGGCTTCTTCGATTGTGGAAGCTGTACCGCAAGGACAGACATCTACACCAATGCGATCCATTGCTTCTCTAAATAATTGCCGATCTTCAGCTTTTTCAATTGCTGGTAGTTTTGCGCCGATTAACTCTACGCCATACTTTTCCAATGCCCCATTTTTCGCTAGTGCAACAGCAATATTTAACGCTGTTTGTCCGCCCATTGTCGGTAATAAAGCGTCTGGGCGTTCTTTGGCAATTACCTTTTCGACTAATTCCGGTGTCAGCGGCTCGATATACGTGCGATCGGCTGTTTCTGGGTCAGTCATAATCGTAGCCGGATTGGAGTTGACTAGCACCACTTCGTAACCTTCTTCGCGCAGTGCTTTACAAGCTTGAGTACCGGAGTAGTCAAACTCACAGGCTTGTCCAATTACAATCGGTCCAGAACCAAGCAGCAGAATTTTTTTGAGGTCGTTGCGGCGGGGCATAGTAGTTAATTCGTAGTCCGAATATGCAAATCCTGACTATTTTAAGGGTCTAAGGTAATTTTCGTTGCTATTTATTTAGCAATTTTGGAGATTGTTGTCGCAACTAGAAGCTGTTTTTAGCTGGAGAACTCTGAAGATGCGATCGCTATATACTCTAAGCTGATTGGCGCATACTAGCAGCATTTTTCTGTGCTTCAGCATAGATTCGCAAGGCAGCAGCCATATGTTGTTCAGCTTGTTCGCCTTGCAATTGAAACCAAGCTAAAGTCTCAGGATCGACATGAATAGCAACGGTAGCCAATGAAGAAGGCATACGTAATTTTGCTTTTGCGAAAAACTCATCTGTAAGAGGCGGAATATCAGACGTGTCAATCTCATCATCTGTCATTGCATCAATTCTAGCCCAATCGGTTCTTGAGGTATTGTTCATAACGTTTCCTTTCGTGAGAGATAGCTTTTCTTAGTGAAACAATCCGAATTGTTGCTTCATTAGGCTCGGTGTAAACAATTACCACAACTCTTCCATCTACCATTCCTATCCCAATCCATCGATCTTCACCGTAATCGTCACACTCATCAAGTTCAACTATCATAGGCAAATCAAATACCCGCTCGGCATCCGCAAAATCGAAGCCATGCTTATCAATATTAACTTCGTTTTTTCTCTCATCCCACGCAAAATTCATGAGTTAAATCAATCACACCTGCAAAGTAGCAAACTGCTATACGGTAAAACGCTCAATATCCTGGCAAGCTAGTCTTCTTTGACAGTATCGATGTCGGAATCATCATATATCCACATTGCTCTAACACCACGCGAATGCTTAAAACCAAGTTTTTCGTAGAATGGAGCAGCACTATCTATCGCTAGCAATATTTGTTGATGAAAATCAATGTAACGACTTTGAAGCCGTTTCATGATTTCTCGACCTACACCCATGTTTTGGTATGATGGCAACACTAATAAGTGGGAATAATAAACCAATAATGCTCGATCTGAAATAGCATTACCAAGTCCAATTAGCGAATTTAAATGCCACGCTGATACTACTGTTTGCGAATTTGCAAGGGCTAACAACAGTACATCCGGCTTTTCTGCTGATGACCATCCGCACTGGGAATAAAGATTGACTACTCCATCGCGGGGTAATTCTGCATTGTCTCGATACTCAACTTCTGTAGGAACCATTGCTACTGATACAAAATTTGCTGTTTATTAGACTGTAGGGTGGGTTTTGAAAACGCACCCTACTATCATTATTGTTACAATTCATAATACAGAATTCATTTAGTGTGGCAATGCCTCTGCTCCAGGTTCAAAACTTGCAAAAAGCTTATCGCTTTCAAGACAAAATTAGTTACGCAGTGCAAGATGTATCGCTGGAAATTAATGCCAATCAAGTGCTTGCCTTTCTCGGTCCAAATGGTGCTGGCAAAACGACAACGATCAAAATGATTGCAGGGTTGGTATTGCCAGATCGAGGTACTGTAAGGATAAACGATCGCAATCCGCATCGCGATGAGCAAGCGCGACAATTAATTGGTGCTGTATTAGAGGGAAACCGCAATCTCTACTGGCGCTTGACTCCAGCAGAAAATTTAGAATATTTTGGCGTGCTAAGAGGTCTATCGCGGCGCGTAGCAAGACAACGATCGCGCCTACTATTAGATCGCTTTGAACTTAGCCATAAGGATCGGACGATGGTACAAAAGCTCTCACGGGGGATGCAGCAAAAAGTAGCGATCGCAGTAGCGCTAATTCATCAACCACCATTATTACTTCTAGACGAACCAACTTTGGGACTAGATGTAGAAGTAACTCAAACAGTAAAGCGCCTAGTACGCGAGATTGCTAGCGAAGGTAGAGCAATTTTACTGACAACGCATCAACTTGATATTGCTGAGGAATTGTCCGATCGCGTAGCAATTATCAACAAAGGGCAAATTGTCGTTCAACAGCAAACCGCAGCTTTGATCGAGCAGTTTTCTAGTGCAATTTATCGGGTGGAATTAGCCGAACTTCCCAGCGATCGCATGAGCAAGCTAATTTCTATAGGTGCGCTCGTTGCAGATACTACTATTCGTATTCCCGATCCTAAGTTGCTCTATCCGGTACTAGAAATTTTGAAACCTTTACCAATTGTGCGCCTGGAAACCGAACGGGCAAATCTTACAGATATTTTCCTCAAACTTACTCAATCTCATCCGACTCCAGCAAACAGTATTTATGCTTGAACTATTTTTAGCAGAGTTAAAGCGTGGCAGAATTCAGTTTCGGCGTTATCTGTTTGAATCAATTGGCGGGATTGCGATCGCTACGCTGACTTTTTACGGGTTGTTCCTCAGTGCGAGCTATATTGCTGGACCTGGATTAAAATTTGGTGACAGATTAGATGCAATTATTGTCGGCTATGTCCTCTGGACGCTGGTATTGTTTGTGATGACGAGTATTTCTGGTACTCTGCAACGAGAAGCCCAGACAGGGACTTTAGAGCAATTATTTATCTCGCCTTTTAGCGCGTCGCAGGTTTTCCTCTCGCGGGCGATCGCTGACTTGCTATTGCAATTTGGGCTGATTGGCGCGATTTTAGTAATTATTATGGCATTGACTGGGCGTTGGCTGGCTTTTCCTCTTAGCCTGATTTTACCGCTGTTGACGGTGCTGCTAGGAGCCTATGGTATTTCGTTTGCAATGGGTTCTTTGGCATTAATTTTCAAGCGCGTTGGGCAAGTTTCAGGTATCTTCCAGTTTGGGCTACTATTTTTGATGAGCATACCGACTGAAGAATGGACAGGTGGTATGCGAATAGTAGGAAATTTGCTGCCAATGAGTCCTGGTGCTGGCATATTACGCAACTTGATGGCGCGGCAGCTACCATTAGATTTACCGCAGTTAAGTATTGCTCTAATTAATGGTGGGCTGTATTTTGCACTGGGTATTTGTCTGTTTAGCTGGGCAGAACGCCGAGTCAAACGCTACGGAAATCTCAACGATTACTAAGTAATAGGGTGCGTTTTGAAAACGCACCCTACATAATATGCTAATTTTTTCCGTTGCTCATAAAGCCCAAAGTCAGGCTGTCATGGGCGAGGAAGTGAGCTAGGTGATATGCTCTTTCTTCGGTTTTGAGTAAAATTGTTTCGTATAGGTAGCGCGTGGCGCGATCGCTTAAACTTTCTGCTTGGGCTGCTTGACGGCGAATTAAACCGATAATAGCTTGCTCGGCTGCTAAGTTATGCTCTACCATCGCTCTACAGTTGTACACGCCGTCTTCTTCTGGCTCGAAGCAACATAGTTGAGCTAATTTGCTAAAACTAGCTACAGGGACGCCGCCAATACCGTCTAAGCGTTCGCCGATATCGTGGACGTGACCTTGTACTTGTTCGTAGCTTTCGCCAAAAAATTCGTGCAGCATATAAAATTCTGCACCTTCAACCACGAAATGATGCTTCTGGTACTGCAAATACAGCGCTTGGAAGCTTGCTAGAGCTACATTTAAGCCTTCGCAAACGGGTCCTGTAACGCTGCGATCTAACAAAACTGGATTGTCGTAGACTTCGCCAAAGTTGCGTAATAGTGTTTGAGCTTCTGACATCGTGTTTCTCTCCTTAGATCCGCAATCAGTTCCTACTTGCTGGAATTTACCTACACCTTATCACTTCTAAATTTAAGCGCTGTTCCCTGCGATCGCTCTTTGCGGCTGTTACTAATATCTTTTTGCAAAATTCATGAGAATTATTTGCATTTAGTGTATGCTGATATGAAAGAAGCTAAATGGCTAATATGCGTACTTAGTAGAGTAATTGGCTAAAAGCTACTGCGCTCGTTGTTTCATCTTTGGAGGTAATTGTCTTGAAGTCGTTGAGTTGTCAAACCGAACCAAGTGTAATGGTTGAGGTGAATTGGGCGGATCGATGGCAGGTTTACTGGCGCTTACAGGAGTTAGCTATTCCCTGTTCTTGCTTTATCGATAAACCTTTGCAGATACAAATTACTGATGCGGTGGCAGCGGTTCAACTCTGGAGCGTTTTGAGGCAATTAAATACATCAAGGCAAGATATGGTGCGCCATTTGGAACGTTGTTGGCGCGGGTAGAAACGTAGCATTGCTTACGTCTCTGAGTATTTCGCAGGTAAGTATGTCTGTAACTTTGCAAAGATGAAGGTAAAAACAATGAGCAAACAAGTAGTAAATTTCAGCTTAGAAGGACGATTTTTGGGCTTTGAGTTTGAAGAATATAAACCCAAACGGCTGTTAATTGCCACTTCAGAAGGCGAATGTACTCTAAAAATTGCTAAGTCTTTACGGTATAGTTTTGGATTGCGTTTAATACCTGGCGATTGGTTGCAAATATTAGGCGAGAAAAAGATCGATCGCAAAACAGGCGAAGTTAAGCTCAAAGCCGAACAAGTAATTCCCGCAACAATTAGTCAGGAGCAGACTAGCATTCCAGTTGCAGCCAAGAGCGCTAAAAGTAAAGCAAGTATTTTGGTATGTCAAAAGTCTGACTGTATGAAACGGGGTGGTAAACAGTTGTGTCAAGCTATGCAAGCAGCCTTAAGCGATCGCGGTTTGACAGATGAAGTAAGTATCAAAGGTACTGGTTGTCTCAAGCACTGCAAAGCCGGACCAAATATTGTCATGATGCCAGATAAAACTCGCTACAGCAAAGTTGAGGCAAATCAAATTCCCGAACTGATTGACAAGCATTTTACCCCAGAGGAAGCAGTCAAAGAAGGCGATTTCTTAGTTGCTGCTAAATGAGAATAATTGACAAAAGCTTGTCAGCACAAGAAATTAATAGCTTTTGAACGGTCTTGCCATTTATTAGCAATAAGAAAAATTATTGACAATTAAAATAAAATATCGCGAGGCGATCGCCCCGCGAACTCAAGTTTTTACAAATCTTTAGCTTGCAAGCAATAGCTGTTTTAAACCACAGGTTGAAATAGTCCGATCAAAGTGCCATCAGGATCGCGCAGGTAAACTGTTTTGAGCGAGTAATAAGGGTTATTTAGCGGTTCGGTGACAAATTGAGCGCCTTTAGCTTTGAGTTCCTGATAGGCTGAATCTAGATCGGGAATAGTAAAAATCAAAGCGACTCGATCTTGGCACTCTACAGTTAAAGGTTGGCGATCGTTACTAATCATTTCTGCCATTTCTTGCCGCCTAAATAAAGACAGCCTCATATCTGGGGTAGTAAACTCAGCATAGCCATCTGCCAAAGCTTCCATAACTACCTTAAATTCCATCACATCTCGATAAAATTCAAAGCAAGCTTGCAAATCGGCAACTAAAAGCCGCGTATAGGATATTTTTACTTCCATGAATACTCCAAAGAGTTAGAGACAAGTGCAATATCTAAATACTATTAATGTAGCGATCGCAAAACCAATACCAGCAAAAAATACGCTATTGATTCCGCCGATACCATAGGCTATACCCATCAGTAGAGGACCTAAAGTTTGTCCTAAGCCGAAGAAAGTACCGTTAACAGAGATGACGGTAGCTAGGTACTCTTTAGGCGCTAAGGCAGCTAAAAGGGTTTGAATGCTCGGAAAACCTATACCTAAACCAATACCAAAAAGTGTAGTAGGAATCAGTAAAAACCACAAATTCGGTACAAAAGGCACAATTAATAGAGCTACAGCGTAGAAAACAAAAGATGCTCTAATCAGAATGGTTTCGGAAAAACGTCGCGCTAAATTACCTAATTGCGATGAAGTAAAAGCGATCGCAACAGAAATACTAGACAGAAATAGCCCAATTGTAAAAGGTTCTGCGTCAAAGCGATCGGCGATTAAACTGGGTAAATAAGTGACATAAGCGCCGTACAACAGCACAAAATTAGCAGCGCTAGCGATAAAAAGTCCAAATAGCTGCCGATTTTTCAGAGCTTTGACAGCATTTTGTAGATAGACTTTGAGATTGCGCTGTCCTTGCGGTTCTGGGTTTTTTAGGGCAAATAGCACTAATAATCCAACAGGAATAGCAACTATCGGCAACATAAACGGGAAATACCAACCCATAGTTGCCAAAGCACCGCCAATCGTTGGATAAATAGCTGTACCTATACTACTGACGCTAGCATTGTAACCCATAGCAGTAGTACGCCTATCGCCGACATATAAATCGCCAATTAAAGTAACGCTCAGAGAAAGCAAAGAAGCTGCACCAATACCTTGCAAAAAGCGCAACAGCAGCAACAGATTAAAATCGCGCACAAAAGCGCAGGCGAAACCAGCTATACCAAAGAGTATTAGCGAAGGAACGAGGATCTTTTTTCTACCCAAGCGATCGGCAAGGATACCAATAATCGGACCTAAGATAACTGTAGGGAAGGTAAAGACTGTAACTAATAAACCAATTCTTTCTACAGGGACATTTAACGCTGTTCTTAATCTCGGAAAAGTTGGCGTAACGCTAGCAACTCCCAGAATGGCGATTAAAGACACTGTAAAAATAATCAGTAAATTGCGGTCTTTGTAAAGCTTACGGTTACTGTAGCGCAAAGTATCGGTATCCATTGGTTGCATAAGTTAGTTGCTACAAAATTACACGCGATCGCATCCATCTAGACAATGTTACTGGCGATCGCTCTTGAAGCCATAAATATTGGCAACGAATATAACTCTTTAGGGAATGGAAGTAGCTACACAATGACTCGCGCAAATTTTGAACAGGTATGGACAGGTTATGAAATTTGCAAGTAAGAGGTAGATGTAATGAATGAAATGCACTTGGTAATTGTTAATATTTGCAAAATTACGGATGCTCGAATTAAAGTCTCGTTACTACTGAATGGTAAAGAGCATTGGTTTCTTATAGAAATGTGCGATACAGATGGTATTAAAGCCTTGGATTTTCAAGACAATGGTCAATTTAGTAATATATTGAGTCTAGATTCCCAGAAAAGCAGATATTTTATAAAAATAGTATTCTCTGTTTATGCAGATGAACTTGTACTCTTTCCAATAGATTTAGGATGTTTTATCCGAGAATAATTTGCTACATAACGCATTTTTAGTAGGTTACGACATCATTTCAGTTGAGTAAGTGCAATGTCAAACACGCAGCCTTTAACTGTTGACTTTACTCAGGAAGATAACGTTTTACAGATTTTGCCTCGTCCGTCGCTAAGATCGAGCGATAATTTGGGGTGGAATGGTATTTACGTTCAACAACATCAACAACCTGCTTGGGAAACCCCTGAATACGCTCACACGAGGCATATGCTCTTGGTTCACAGTGCTAATGTGACAGTTCGAGCGGAACGTTGGTTTGATGGACGCAGACAGCAAGAGCAATTTGGTGGTGGAAATAATATTGCGATCGTTCCAGCGACAGTTCAGCATCAGGCAAATTGGGCTCGAGAAAGCCCCTTTACTTTGCTATTTCTAGAAAGCGATCGCTTAAGGCAAATTGCTTATGAATCTGTAATAGCTGGAGTCGAACTGATGCCTCAATATGCAATGCCCGATCCGTTTATCGATCGCATTGGTAGAGCGCTAACAGCAGAACTTGCATCCAATCAGTTCGGTAGTCGATTATTTGCAGACTCGCTGGCAATTGCGCTGTCAATTCACCTGTTAAGAAATTACTCAAACTTGCTGCAACCTTTACGCGAATATAGCGGCGGGCTACCGCAGCGGAAATTACAGCAAGCGATCGCTTATATCAACGATCGCTTAACAGAAGACTTGTCTATTGTAGCGATCGCTGATGAGTTGGAGATGAGTCAGTATCACTTCTCCAGGTTGTTCAAGCAATCTTTAGACATATCGCCGTATCAGTATGTAATCAGACAACGAATTGAACAAGCAAAGTATTTATTGAGGACAACTGCGCTTGCGGTTGCGGCGATCGCCACACAAGTTGGTTTTGCCAATCAAAATCAACTCACAATTCAATTTCGCAAGTTTGCAGGCACAACACCTAGCAACTACCGCAAACAACTTTGAGCGCAAGATTGCCATAAATTGAGCAAGAATCAATGAATAATCTTGATTTTTTCTTTCATAGTTAGCGATCGCCCTAAATTGTTGCTAAGTTTCACCAATGCTTTTAGGAGATGCCCATGAAAGTTTGCGAACCTACCTTACAATCCAAAACATCAGCGAGTCCTAACTTTCCAATTACCTTAAATAAGCTCTATATCAATGGAGAGTGGCGTAATTCCCATAGTGGTAAAACATTTGCGGCGATCGATCCCACTACGGAAGCAGAAATTATCCAAGTTGCAGAAGGAACAATTGAAGATGTTGAACTTGCTGTAAAGTCTGCGGCAACTGCCTTCGCAGGTGCTTGGGGACAAATGAGCGGACACGAGCGAGGTGAGATTCTGTGGCGAGTAGGGGATCTGTTTCTCAAATATGGCGAGGAACTTGCTTTTTTGCAAGCCAAAGAAATGGGACGGCTGTTTACAGATTCGATGACTGTAGATATTCCCCATCTTGCTAATATGTTCCACTACTATGCGGGATGGGCAAGCAAGATTGAAGGCTCCGTCAAACAGACTACAAAAGGACTGCATACTTATACACTCCGCGAACCGCTTGGGGTAGTAGCAGCAATTACTCCCTTCAACTTTCCGCTAATTCTCTCAATTAGCAAGTTTGCCCCCGCCTTAGCTGCTGGAAATACCATCATCCACAAACCTGCTTCAGCAACTCCGCTCTCGGCGCTGAAAGTGGCGCAAATGATGGCAGAAGCAGGCTTACCGCCAGGCGTGTTTAATGTGGTTATGGGTCCAGGGGGGACTGTTGGCAATGCTTTATCGACGCATCCTGGTATCGAAAAAGTGGCAATTACCGGATCGACTGCTAGCGGAATTCGCGTGATTAAAGACTCAGCAGACACATTGAAACATTTAACAATGGAACTTGGTGGCAAAAGTGCCAACATTATTTTTGCCAATGCAGATTTAGATGTAGCAACGCAGAGCGCCTATGATGGGATGTTCTACAACAAAGGTGAAATCTGCTATGCAGGTTCGCGAATGCTAGTTGAAAAGTCGGTGTACGACGAAGTAATCGATCGCGTACGCCAGCAAGCATTGAATACAAAACCAGGAGATCCGCTCGATACTGCAAGTCAAATGGGACCGCTCGCTAATAAAGGCGAATACGACAAAGTTCTCAAATATATGCAGATCGGACAATAAGATGGCGCGCGGTTAGTTACAGGTGGGAAAGCCGCTGATATCGGTACGGGCAAAGGCTATTTTGTCGAACCGACTGTGTTTGCAGACGTGCATAGCGACATGACGATCGCCCGCAAAGAAACTTTTGGTCCTATTTTATCGATTATTCCTTTCGATACCTTTGCAGATGCAATCCAAATTGCGAATAGCAATCAGTACGGGCTTGCTGCTGGCGTTCATACTTGCGACATTAAAAAAGCCCACAAAGCAGCGGCTTTACTCAAGGCTGGAACTGTTTGGGTAAATACCTACGGTCATTTCGATCCATCTGCTCCCTTTGGTGGTTATAAAATGAGCGGCTACGGACGCGAACAAGGCTGGGAAGCGCTACAGTTTTATCTGCAAACAAAAACAGTGTGGGTAGATTTGTCCTAACGTGCTTTTAGTGCAACAGTATCTGATCTGTGCGATTGCTAGTAGATTGAGGCAAACAAATGGCGATTTTGATTTGTGGAGCAACTGGAAACATTGGTGGTGAAGTAGTTAACCATCTGACTGAGAAAAAGTTGCCGTTGCGGGCGTTTGTGCGCGATCGCAATAAAGCAGCCAAACTCGCAGCGCAAGGTATTGAACTTGCTCAAGGAGATTTTAGCCAACCTGACACGCTAGAGGCTGCATTACAAGGCGTTGAGAGAGCTTTTTTGGTCATGACTAGCGATCCCCATCAAGTCGAACTAGAGTCAAATTTCATCGATGCGGCTCAAAAAGCAGGAGTGCAACATATTGTCAAACTCTCAGTTATGGGTGCAGGACAATTGCCTAGCACGTTCCAGAAATGGCATCGTCAAATTGAACAACGCTTGGAAACCTCTGGCATTACATGGACGCATCTGCGCCCGAATATGCTGATGCAAAATATGCGCTGGTTTACGCCTACAATCGCCCAGCAAGGGGCTTTCTACAACATTGTTGGCAAGGCTAAAATTTCCCATGTCGATGCTCGTGATGTTGCCGCAGTTGTTGCAGTTTGTTTAACTGAAGCAGGACATGAAAATAAATCATACGTTCTCACTGGGGCGGAAGCGATTTCGTTTGACGAAGTTGCAGAAAAATTTGCTCAAGCGTTGAATCGCCCAGTCGCTTACGTCAATGTAACTCCGCAAAAATTGAAGGCAGCACGACTGACAAATGGCGAACCAGAATGGTACTTAGATGCTGAATTAGAACTATTTACTTGCTGGGCAGATGGTGCAGGAGAGCCTGTAACTGATGCGATCGCTACCCTTACTCATCGCCTACCAATAACTTATGATGAGTTTGTCCGCTATTTTGCTCAAACTCACGCTCAAGATTTTTCACAGACATAATGCTGCACCTGTTTGTAAAAAGTTGCCAAGTGATGCAGTTTTTCAGACTATTGGTTTACAAGCAATGCATATTTCCCAAGCACCTTATCGAGAACTATTTGATGCGATCGCTAGCTATCAAGGAACTAATCTCTATGCAGACTTATTGCATCCTTGGTGTGCGAATGCAATTGCAGTTAAAGCCTGGTTAAATCATTTTGCAGCAAATAGTAGGTCTTCAATCCCAAACGCTTCAATTGAAGGCTTGTGGCAACTATATGCGCTTTCTCGCGTCAACGATCTGCTACTATCGCGCTTGCGTGACGAAAATGCTGAAAATGCTAGTACAAAAGTAGAAATCTCAAACAGCAATTACCATGAATTTATGCGCTCTTTAGGCTTGGAGGTAGCAATCTCTAGAGAATTTTCACCGTTCTATCATGAAATAGTTGAGGTGATGCAAGATAAGCAGCAACACGCAGAGATAACTGTTGTTGCTATACTTTGGGATGCTTTGATGCTAGGAAACATGATGTTTTCGCGTGTTGGTACTTGCCTAGCTGGTGGTATAGCAAACATTAACAAATCAATTGCCGAAACATCAACGCTGTACTGGACTTATCAGCGTCCGAACCGACGATGCCAAGATAGTTCGTATGGTTGGGGTAGTAATTCCCAGTGGCGAACGAGTTTTCGCCGAGATTATAAGATTGATGGCAATATTTACTACAACGTTGACGGAAAAAACAATCTCAACTTGGGGCAATCCCAGGATGAAGAGCTAGAATTGTTAGAACAAATTGAGTTGGTTAAGCATCGGTGTTTTATTACAGTTGCTAAACCTGATGACGACTTGTTTCCCTATAGCGATCGCTATTACCAAACAGTCTGAGGGAGCCAATTGGCTTAATAATCGTTATCTGGCTAAGTTTCTAAATCGGGTAAACTGCGGGTCAAATAATAGTTTAACGTTTCCTGTCGGACCATTTCTATGTTTGGCAGCAATGATTTCAGTAATACCGCGATCTGGAGAATCGGCGTTGTAGTAGTCGTCTCGATAAATCATCAATACCAAATCTGAATCTTGTTCTAATGAGCCAGATTCGCGCAAATCTGAAAGTAAAGGACGCTTATTAGTCCGAGATTCTACAGCGCGACTAAGCTGAGATAAGGCAATCACCGGAACTTTTAACTCGCGGGCTAAACCTTTGAGGCTGCGCGTGATTTTGGATAACTCTTGCACGCGGTTGTCGCTACTGCTACCTTCCATCAACTGCAAGTAATCGATCATAATTAGCGCTAGTTCGTTGCCTCTTTCTGCTTGCAAACGCCTAGCTTGACTCCGCATTTCCATTACTGTCATATTTGCCGTATCGTCTATATAGATCGGCAGTTCTGACAAGTTGCCAAAGGCTCGACTTAAGTGTTCCCACTCATTTTGACTGATCCGCCCCGATCGCATTCTTTGACTTTCGATTCCGGCTTCGCTAGCTAGCAAGCGCTGTACTAACTGTTCTTTAGACATTTCTAAGCTAAATACAGCCACAGGCTTTTTGTAGCGATTAGCAATATTACGGGCAATATTTAAAGTTAGAGCAGTTTTGCCCATTGCTGGACGAGCGGCAACAATAATTAAGTCCGATCGCTGGAAACCACCTGTAAGCGCGTCTAAATCGTAGAAATCTGACAAAAGCCCTGGTAATGCCTGTTCGCGATCGCGGTTTTCTAAGTCCTGAAATGTATCGATCAATGTGTCAGAAATCGCAATCAAACCTTGCTGGGGACGATCTTGAGTAATATTAAAAACTTTTTGTTCTGCTCCGTCTAGCACAATTGGCAGTTCTGTTTCTGTCTGATAGCCAAGTTGGACAATTTCATTACCAGCAGTAATTAGCTTGCGCCGCAGGTATTTATCCATTACCAGCGCTGCTAAAGCATCAATATTTACTGCCGATACGGTGCGATCTACTAATTGGACTAACTTACTTTTGCCGCCAACTTTTGCTAATAAATCATGGTCAGTCAACCAAGCTGTGATGCTAAGTAAATCTGTAGGCTTACCTTGACTGTTGAGTTTTAACGCTGCTTGATAAATTTCTTTGTGAGCGCTGATATAAAAGGCATCAGCTGTGAGGCGATCGCTAACGCGGCTAATAGCTTCAGGATCTAGCAAAATGCCGCCCAAAATTGCCTCTTCCGCTTCAATATTTTGGGGAGGGAGGCGATCGCCCAAGCCTTGAAAATTGAGTTGTTCCAACATAAATCAAAAAAGCTAAGAGCGAGGAGCTATTAGCTATCATAAACTACTAATTCATAGGCAGTGGAGTTATTCAGCTACTACTTGAATATCTACGGTGGCAGTAACTTCAGGGTGTAATTTGACTTCAGCTTTGTAAGTACCTGTTTTGCTGATATCTGGAAGCGTAATGCCGCGTCTATCTACTTCTTGGTTGATTGCGCCTTGAATTAAGGCTGCAACTTCCCGATCTGTGACTGTACCAAAAATTGCTTCGCCTTCGCCGACTTGCTTGGCTATTGTAAAGCTGCCAACTTTTTCTAAATTAGCTTTGAGGGTTTCTGCTTGGGCTTTGAGTTCGGCTTGGCGCTGACGTTCCTGCTCTTTGCGACGTTCGGCTTGTTTGAGAATACCAGGAGTAGCGCGAACGGCTAACTTTTGGGGAATCAAATAATTACGGGCATAGCCAGGAGCGACTTCTACTAGATCGCCTAGTCTTCCCAGTTTGCTGATATCTTTGTTTAAAACTAATTGTACGCGCTTAGACATAATCTTTCCTATTGAAATTCAACTATCTGGGTTTAACCCGTCAGGATCTAGCAAGTGATATGAACGAACATACGATTTTACCTAAATATAGGGTGCGATCGCAACTATGTTCTAGGGCAATCTTCTAGGGTGTGTTGCCTTGCAACGCGCCCCTAAGCTAGCGGGAAGCCAGCAGCCAAAATCCAACCAAATAACAGCGCACTAGCAAGCGCCGAAACCCATGCCCTATCTATTAACGCAACTACTAACGAGAGAACGGCAATCAAAGGCGGAAATAGAGGCAAGAGGAGAAACATAAAGCCTAATTGGGGCAAATAGTTCAAAGTTAATAGAAAGCCGCCAATTAAAATTGCACTTTGAGCAAACCACCAGCCAAATCGTTCGCCTCTACTTGTTTGCTGTTGGGCGATACCAGATGCTAAAAACCAAGGCAAACAAGCAACAGCTAAGGGCAACCAGAGTTTGAATCGAGTGGGAATTAGCCACCATTGCAGCCAAACAACTTGTGCCATTGCTCCAAATGCAAGCCACAACAGCACGAATAGTCCCAAACCTAATCCTAGAGAGCGAAAAGTAGGACGCGGAAAACGCGCTAAAAATGCTAGCCAAGTGCTACCAGCAAACAAAAACCAAAGTCCAACTGCTCCGCCTACTTGCACTCCAGCTAAACTTTCTAGTTCGATGCTGCGATTTAAGACGGTTAAACTAATTGT
This sequence comes from Aliterella atlantica CENA595, assembly GCF_000952155.1. Taxonomy (GTDB): domain Bacteria; phylum Cyanobacteriota; class Cyanobacteriia; order Cyanobacteriales; family Chroococcidiopsidaceae; genus Aliterella; species Aliterella atlantica. The sequence continues at coordinate 19,882 of NZ_JYON01000009.1, forward strand.
GCCAATTATAGGTGCGATCGCAAGTCCAACCCAACGCCGCGCGGGAGGCACTTTTTTTAGATAAGATTTGTTCCAACTAGCAATACTTGGCGCTATTGCTGCTATTAACAGCAACCAACTAACTAAATGCAACCCATACCAAGCCATGCGGCGATCGCGGTAATTACTAGAATTGGATTGATTGAAGGTATTATTGAGCCAACCTAGGGCAGCTTGGGCAGAGCGATCGCTAAATAAAATAGTGATGTGTTCTACATTTGGCACTACGACTAATTCTCGTGCAGTTCCAGAGGCAAAGTTAGAATTATTACCGCCAGCAGCAGCTAGCAATTTTTGAGCATTGGAGATAAATCTGCCTTCCCAACTACCTGCTTGTAGTTGTAAGTTGCGCGGTACTTGCGGGGAGACTTTCGCACCTGTGGGTGAAACAGCAATTGTAGCTGCGAAGCGCTGAGGTTGCTTTATTGCCGCAGACATAACAACACCGCTACCCATTGAGTGTCCTAACAGTGCTAGACGAGTGCGATCGATTTCTGGCTGTTCTAGCAAAGCAGATAACGCTACATTCAAGTTCTGCTGCAAATCGAATCTTTGTAATGGATTGGGATTTGCGCCATGTCCATTAAAGTCCCACAGCATCACGCCATAGCCTGCTTTTGCCAATACGTAAGCATAACCTAGCATTAACTGCTTAGAACCTGCGTATCCGTGAGCTATCAGAACGCCAGGGATAGCTTGTGATTGTTGGGGGGCGACATATACTAAGGGAATGCGATCGCGCTCTAGAGTGCGTATTACTAGCCCCGTTCGTGCTGCAGCAATTCCCCACCAAGATAGCGCTATTAATATGATTGATAGCAGTAGTAGCAATTTTTTCGGGCGTGGCAACAAAGTCAACTTATCTATTTAGAAATACACTTGTCTTCAGGATAAGCGATCGCAACTACTAAGTTAATTTCATAATTTATTTAATAGCATTCAATAACTACCTATATAAAGCTATGATTCAGATAAATAAAAAACTCACTCTTGCAGAGTTTTTGGCTTTACCAGTATGTGATGTAGCGAATGAATTTATTGAAGGACAAGTAGTAACAAAAGTGTTACCGAAAAGATTTCATGCTGGTGTTCAAAAAGCTTTACTCATTCTTATAGATATTTGGGCTAAAAATCGGGGTCATCTATATTCAGAATGGGCAGTGCTGTTAAAACGTAATAATGCAGACTGGGTTCCTGTCCCAGACATAACTTATGTATCATACAATCGCCTTGCTGCTGACTGGATTGAAGACACAGCTTGTCCAGTTGCACCCGAACTTGTAATCGAAATCATTTCACCAGGGCAAACTTTTGGGGAATTAAACCAAAAAGCTACAGATTATTTAGCAGCCGGAGTTTTACGCGTTTGGATAGTTGATTCCCAAGCACGTAGCGTTACTATTTTTTATCCTGATGCTCCTCCGCGCACTTATACAAAGTCAACTCCTATAACTGACTCAATTTTTGTAGGGTTAGAACTTACTCCCCAGCAAATTTTTCAACTGGCTGGACTACCTAATAAATAACACTAATTCGTAATGAAGGCGGAAAGGTAAAAATGATAATTTTAGAACTAACTAAGATTAATCATCAAAGATTTACTCCAATTCATGACGTTGAAGTTTACATATTTGCGTAGATAATTATTGTTACTGTTTAATAGCGATCTACTGCTGTTAAAATGTTAATAAAATTTGTAAGTAATATTACATAATTTGAATTATTTGATATGTCTGAAAATAGAACTAAAGTAGGAACATTACTAAAAACGATCGCTGTAAATTAGGGATAGAAGTCAGTCGAGCAATTTTTATCAATTGCCAGGCAAAGATTGAGATTTAAAGATTTTCTATTTCTCTAAATAGCAGGGAGTTTGAGTATGAAACCAGGACAGTATTTTGCTTTAATTGTGGGCGGGATGTTTACACTTGTTGGCGTGATGGGATTTATTCATGCATTTGTTCAACAACCAGCAGCTACACCTGATGAGGCTGGTCTTGCATTTACGACCGGATACGGTTATTTGTTAGGATTATTCCCTATCAATGTCTTGCACAATATCGTTCATCTTTCGGTAGGTGTTCTAGGACTTGCTGCATCCTCTTCGCTGGGTAGCGCCCGTCTTTATAGCGGTGGATTAGCAATTTTCTATGGCTTGCTAAGTGTGATGGGACTTTTTCCGCCTACCCAATCAACTTTGGGCTTTATTCCCATTTTTGGTAATGATGTTTGGTTACACGCAATTACTGCAGCGATCGCTATTTACTTTGGTTTTATCGCTACGCCAGATTTGTTAGAACTACGCACAGGAAAAACTACTGGCAGCGAAGGTTAAAACAAATTATATTGAAGCTGGGTTAGTTAGTTTGAGCCTGCCCAGTTTCAATAATTTCAAGTTATTTATCTTAGCTTGTTTAAAGTTTTTATTTCAAATAATTAAGTCACAACTTTATTGGTCATTTTTTGTAAATCTGGTCTTGCTTCCGGTAAAATTGCGCCTGCAACTGGGCAAACTTGAAAACAAATACCGCAATTTATACAAGTAGAAAAATCAATCCAGTTCCAGGTTTCTATACCCTTAGCATTCTTGCCATTACCAGGATAAATGCAAGCAATAGGGCAAGCATCGACACAATCAGCAAAGCCTTCACATATATCAGTAACAATTGTGTATGACATATCTTCACACCCTTAATTATTCAAAATACTTATACTTCTCTTCGTCGTTAACTGTTTTAATAACAATTTTTGAACGATCTAATAGTGAGTAGATATTATTCATCAAACTACGAGCAAATTATCTAACGCGCTTTTTTGCAAATTCGTGTTTAATGGTTTCTATGTCGGTATAACAGTCAGCAACACTCAGTATCTCGTCATTCAATATGCCCGAATTTACTACTTCAACTTGGATTCCCTTATAAGAAACAGTGTTAACCGCATACATAAGTTCTTCATCTGCGCCTAGTAGAACTAAAGCATCGCAATACTTTGATATTGTCAACATATCAACGGCTATCTCAACATCTAAATTTGCTTTTTTGGAACCATCTGAACGTTGAATTAATTCTTTTGTAATCACGCGGTAGCCTTGATGACGCATTTGGTGTATAAATATCTGCTGCTTTCTGTTGGTGAAATCAGTAGCTATGTAGAAATAAGCCCGCAGCAATTTACGTTTTTTTGTCAAACAACTAAGTAATTTGTTGTAGTCAATTTCAATATTGAGATGCGTTGCTGCAGCAAATAAACTTGAGCTATTAATAAAAACTGCTACGCGTTCTTGAGAGCGATCGCCAAGGTTTATTTCTTCATTATTTGGCAAATACGATTGCTTGAATGTTTGCTGTTGCCTTAAATTACCTATTTTGTCACTTTGTTTTTGAGGACGTGGAAGTAATTGCATATGTAATCAGATATTTTAATAGTATTCACTTTAATTAAATAAGTTTAAATTTGCACAGAAGACTAAAGTTTATCAATTCCAAAATTATGTAAACTATAGTATTGCGCCACCAAATCTTTATTATTTAGTTTTTAGAAAAAGTTGTTTGCTAATTAAGCAATCGTCAAAAGGATATAAAATAAGATAGATACCAATTCTCCCTATATGGATTAATAGTTTCTAAATTACTTACTATTACTGTGACTATTAACTGCCAAATGTAAGAGATGAGTATTAATATTTATAGTAGTTGCCTATACAAATAAAAAATATAGAATAAGCTAAAACTCATAGCCTATACAGCGTCTACAAAACTCGCTAGTGCAACAAGCGCAGTTTTACATCTGCTGTTCTGGTGCTACAAGTCGGCAAAGCCGCTTTGGGCGTACTGCCTCGTTCATCTGCGTGCATCAGCGTTCGTTCTATCACCACCTAAAACCGATCCTTCATTCCCCGCAGCCTAGCAAAAGTCTGAACAGGATCTTGACTATTAACAGCCACTTGCAAATTCGGCTGATTCCAGCGCAGAAAAGGATTAGTACGCTTTTCCAAACCTAATGTAGAAGGAACAGTTGCTACGTCGCGACTGCGCAGAGTCTTAACCTCACTAAAACGCGATCGCAAATCAGCATTGTCACCATCTACAGTTAAGGCAAATTGCAGATTTGAGAGCGTATATTCATGGGCGCACCATACCCGCGTATCATCTGGTAAGGCTTGCAATTTAGTTAAAGACTCTAACATTTGCGTCGGCGAACCTTCAAATAATCGCCCGCAACCGCCAGCAAACAAAGTATCGCCACAGAATAATTCTCCTGGTTCTGCGGCTGTATTAGGAGCAAAATAGTAAGCTATATGAGCGCGAGTATGTCCAGGAACGAAATAGACAACGCCAGTACGATCGCCAAATGTGACGCGATCGCCTTCTTGCAAAAACACTTGCTGTCCTGGAATTCTGCCGCGATCTTCTGCGCCACCATACACTACAACATTATCAAAGCTTTGCAGCAATTGTTGATTGCCGCCGACATGATCGTGGTGATGGTGGGTATTAAAAATTGCCACTAATCGCGCATCAAGCGATCGCAGTTTTTGCAACACTGGCTGCGCTACCGCCGGATCGACAACAGCAGCAATATTTTCCTTTTGTTCGTGCAGCAAGAAAATGTAATTATCGCTAAGTGCTGGAATCCGAATTACCTGCATCAACTTCTCCCTATTGCCAAGAATCTAAATCTAAAGATGCAAATCCTTTTTGTTCTACATAAGTCAACATACTGCCTAACTGATACCAAACTAGGATGCCAATAAACAAAGTTAAAGGTACAGCAGCAGCATAAGCAAGCCAACCTGGAAATCCAAACACTTCCAAACCAGCAGCTAAGAACATTAAAATCCCAGCGTTGATTCCCAAAAAAGGCACGATCAATTGTCCTGTGGGTAACTTAGCTACAGCCGCCTCCGCGCGATCGCTCGACCATTTTGCCACAATTTGTTTCAGCGTCGCCGCAAAGGCAGATCCAGAAGTCAAAGATATAAATAAACCTGCAAATACTAGAAAGTAAGGTGGGGTGAAATAGTAAGACATTTTTTTAAATTCTAAATTTGGTACTACTTCAACTATAAATTAATATTGTTACATTTCTTAACTAAAAAGGGGAAGATGATTTGCTTCCCCTTTTCCTTACTTATCTTGTCTAGCAGCAAAGGCGTTTAAAGCCGGAAATAAAGCTGCTGTGCGTTCTTTAGACAATTCTCCGATCGCACCAAAGGCTACAGATATTAGCTTTGTAGGCTGCAATTCATCTTTGATTAAATCCCACAACCTTTGTACTTCCTGTGTGTGCAATCTATCGTCTTCGGTAAAAGCGATCGCAAGTTGCTGTCTGAGAAATTTGCCTTCATCGGAAAGGAGAAACTGCAAACCCATTTGTGCTGTAGGTAACAAATCGAAGCTATTATCAGCACGAGCGATCGCAATCAAGTTTTCCAGACGTTCCCATTGGAATTTGCCATCTTTAAACAACAAATTCAGTAGCCGTCTACGTAATTGCGGTGTTTCGCCATTCAACAAGCGCTTGGCTATATATGGATAGGCAACTTCTACGATTTTAAAGTCAGGATTTAAGCTTAAAGCGATACCTTCTTGCGTCACCAACGAGCGAATGATTAATGCAAACTTCGCTGGAACGCGGAAAGGGTACTCGTACATCAACTCCGAAAAGGAGTCAGTAATAGTTTTGAAATTGAGATTGGCGACACTTTCACCAATCGCATTTCCTAGTACCGCTTCTAATGCAGGTGCGATCGGGCGAATATCTGTTCCTGGTGCGAGAAAGCCTAATTTTACGTAATCTTCTGCTAAATCTGCATATTCGTGATTGACAGAATGCACCAGCGCATCTACTAGAGTTTCTTTCATTTCCTCTGTTAGCTGATCCATCATCCCGAAGTCGATGTAAGCCATGCGACCATCGAGGGTAGCAAATAAGTTACCTGGATGGGGATCGGCGTGAAAGAATCCATGTTCTAAAAGCTGTTGCAAGCCAGCAGTTACGCCAATTTCAATAATTGCATCTTGGTCTAACCCTGCTTGTTTGATACTTTGAGTATCTGTAAGCTTGAAGCCATTAATCCACTCTAAAGTTAATACGTGGGTGGTTGTATAACGCCAGTAAATTGACGGGACTTTGACGCGTGGATCGTTGCGGAAATTAGTGGCAAATTTTTCCGCGTTGCGCCCTTCATTGAGATAGTCAATTTCTTCAAATAACTTCGTACCAAATTCGTCTACGATTGTTCTGAGATCGTGACCGAGGTTGAGCGGTAGCCAAGGAGATAACCAACCTGCTGCCCATCGCATTAAGTACAGGTCAAGACTTAATCCTGGACGTAAGTTAGGACGTTGTACTTTTACTGCTACTTCTTCGCCAGTATGCAAACGCGCTTTATATACTTGTCCCAGACTTGCAGCAGCTACAGGTTGAGGAGAGATTTCGCTGTAGATATCTTCTAAAGGACGCTCTAATTCTGTCTCAATGGTGCGTAGCGCGATCGCATTGTCAAATGGTGGTAGCTGATCTTGCAGCTTAACTAATTCTTCTAAGTAATCTTTTCTGATTAAGTCAGGTCTTGTCGATAGTGCTTGACCGACTTTGATGAACGTAGGACCGAGGCGAGTCAGAATTTTTCTGATTTGAATTGCACGTTTTGGCTGGTTTTCTGCCGATTTGCCTAGCCATTCGTCCCACTGCAAGTTAAATATGAATCCAGAAAAATACCAAACTATTGTTATAACTCGTCCTAATACTAACCAGGGACGGAAACGGTAGTATTTGGCGATCGCTTTTGGATTGTAACTGCGATTACTTTGAGCAAGTTGATACTGACCCACGCCTCGATCTGCCTCACAAACTGGGAAGTGTACGTTGGATACTTTGAAGGATTGCTAACTTTGATTTACAACCTTCGTAGATTTCCTATCACCAGATGGCTTTAGAATAGCTACTTATTTTTATCTTTTTATTAATTATAGTATTTAAAAGTACAAAGTATTTATAAGAAAAGTAAAGAACAGTGACCAGGTTTGGCAACTGGTCACTGATAGAGTAATTTAGCCTTTGGTAGAGGACTTGGCTTCTAGGGTTTCTAAACGGCTTTTGAGTTCTTGATTGGCTGCTTTGAGCAAGTCGAGTTCTTCGCGCAGTTGTTTGGTTGCTTGCTGGGAACCAGCTTTGGCTTGCACTTGTTGCACTGCTTCTTCCGCCATGCGGCGCACTCTCCCATCTGGAGTTTGGCTAGCTAAAGCGCTTAAAATGCCCATTGCTTTGATAGTTTCCATTTGTCCTAAAGCGACAACTACCGAAACTTGCGTCAGGAAAAATGTTTCATTAGCTAGTTGTTCTAAGCGTTCTAGTATGCGCTCCAAATTAACAGGAGTTTGACCGCTAGAAATAGCACCTAACGCCCGAATTGCTGCCAAACGCAAAGCTTGAGGAACGCCCGCTTCAGTGTATTCTAAAATTAGGTCAAGCGCTGCTTGTGAAGTCTTTAATTGACTTAAACCAGCGATCGCACCAGAACGCACGACTTCATTCCAACCTGCTCTTTGTTCTAGGACTAAATTGAGCAATTTAACCGCTTTTTCTTCCTTGGAAATCGTAGACGCGATCGCGCCCAACGCTCTAGCGGCTGAGGCTTCAACGTAGTAACTAGCATCGCCCTTTTTGAGCAAAGTTTTAATGGCTTTGTAACTATCTTTATTTTTAATTTGCGCTAAAGCTTCAACTACAGAACGACGTACCAAAGCATTGTCATCTTCTAACCCAACTACCAAACTCTCAAAAGCTTGGTCAAGTTTAATTTCTGCCAAACTTTTTGCTACTTCGACACGCACACCCCAAAAGCGATCGCTCTTTAAAGCGGTAGCTAAGGCTTTAATTGCTTCTAAACCGCCTTTTTTGGCTAAAGCTGCTGCTGCATAGATGCGCGAAATTGGATCGGGGTCATATTGCAACTGTGCTTGCAACTCTGGCAAGGCGTACTCTAAAGTTACAGTTTTTAAATAGTTATTACCAGCATCAAAGCTAACAAACTGGGGCTTTTCCTCTAAGGGGAAGTAAAAACTTTGTTCGCGTTCGTATAGTCGCACTGCAAACGTTTTAAATTGACTTTCGCCTCCTTCCTGCGCGTAGCCAAAAGCGATCGGAATCTTCAAATCGAATAAATCGGTAGTGCTACCAGGCTTTGCTTGGGTTTGAGTAACTGTAACTTTGGCTAATTTGCTATCAGCGTCCCAAGAATATGCAACTTGAAAATCGGGATGTCCGCCGCGATGAACGTATTGGTCGAATAAAAATAGCAAATTGCGTCCTGTCGCCTTTTCTATTGCTCGTAACAAGTCTACAGTTTCGACAGTTTTGTGAGCATTATCTTGCACAAAGGTATGAATAGCATTCCAGAACAATTCATCGCCTAGTTCGGCGCGAATCATGTGGTAGACACAGGAACCTTTTTCATAGAGATGGCGATCGTACAGTTCAATTGCTTCGCGGTAAACGTGAGTAACAATCGGACGACGGTAACGGCTGCTATCTTCGGCTAAATAGTTGCGGGCTTCTAACAAGCGGTAATAGGCGGCTTCTTCATTGCCATATTCTTGCTGCGTCCACATGACTTCCGAGTAAGAAGCCATCCCTTCTTTAATCCAAGCATGAGACCAATGTTTAATCACAACCAAATCGCCAAACCATTGATGCGCCAGTTCGTGAGCAACCAAACTTTCTGTATTGCGATTGTCTAAAGCTGCTCTTTCGTCTAACAAGCAACGGTCTGTCAGTAAGGTTGTAGAGGTATTTTCCATTCCCCCAAAGATGAAATCATCAACGCAGACTTGGGCATATTTGGGAAAAGCATAGCGGTAGCCGTATTTATCGCTGAAAAACTCTATCATGCGGGGAGTTTTGCCCATGCTGCGCCGCGCATCTTCTTCCCGTCCTTTTTCTACGTAGTAGGTTACAGGTTTACCTTGCCATTCATCTTGAATTTCGGCGAAGTCTCCTACTGCTAGCGTCATTAAATAAGTAGGGTGGACTTGTTCTTGCAACCAATGATAGGTTTTATAATCGCCGTCTGCTTGGGTATCGATTAAGCGTCCGTTGGAAATCGCAATAAATGGGTTAGGAACTTTGACTTTGATTTCTGATGTTGCTAGTTGTCCTGGATAGTCAAAGCAGGGAAACCAAAAACGAGAATCTTCATCTTCGCCTTGCGTCCAAACTTGCGTAGGTTTGCTTTGGTAGTGCTTGTCAGGAGCGATAAAATACAGTCCGCGTTGGGGTTTTTCGACAGAATAGGCGATCGCAATTTGGATAACTTTGCCGATTTCGGTAGCTGGCTCTAGCCTGATATCTAGCTTGGATTTGTCGTAATCAAAGGCTTGATTTATACCATCAACTTGCACTGACTCGATATTGAGATTAACCGCATCTAGTGACAAGCTGTTAATGCCTGTGCAAATTGGTTTTAAGCTAATGGTGCAAGTACCACTGTAGCTTTGGTTGGGAATATCTAAATTTAAGTCTAAGTATATATGCTCAACTTGCCCTGGGCGATCGGGATTGTAGTGAGGTTTCGCGCCTGGTAGTTCAAAGGATTTGTGACCGTTATTTTCTGTATCGAAGTAGGAGTGAGGCATAGTTAGAAAATAGAATAATCAGCTAAATTCTAACTTTTTCACTTCCATAGAGTTCTAACCGAATATTAGCGATCGCTTCTTGTAGGGTGTGTTGCCTTGCAACGCACCATATTGTCTTAAGTAATTCTCAGCGTCTACTAATACTTTGCTAATACCATATTTGCAGTAGCCCTATCCTTTCTACTTGAAAGTAGGGGGTAAACAAGTGAAGTTATACCAAATTGCGGTAATTGAACATCTTAGCAAGTAGGTGTCAGACGTGAAAAAACTTTTGAGCAGTCTATTAGTGTTGGGCATTAGTCTGAGTAACGTGGCTGTACCACCAATAGTTCAACCTACCCAAGCACAGACACAAACTCAGCAGCAGGAACTAGAAAGACTACAAAAGCAAGCTAGACAACAGACACAGCAAGGGAATCCACAACAGGCGATCGCTACATACCAAAAAGTTTTGTCTGTAGCAAGGGCAGTCAAAAACCAGGAAGCTGAGGCGATCGCACTCCTTGGTATTGGTCTTAACTATAATATTGGGCAACCACAGAAAGCTTTAAATTATTACAACCAGGCTCTCCCCATATTCAAAAGAATTAGCGATCGTTCTGGCGTTGCCATAACATTGAGTAATATTGGTGAAGCATATAGAGTCCTTGGGCAACTACAGAAGGCTTTAGATTATTACAGTCAAGCTTTACCGATTCTTAGAGAAGTCAGCAATCGTTTAGATGAAGCTACGGCTCTCAATAATATTGGTTCAGTCTACCAGGCTATCGGGCAACCACAGACAGCACTAGCATATTATAATCAAGCTTTGCCGATCTCCAAAGAAGTAGGCGACAGATCGGGTGTCGCCACCACGCTAAGTAACATTGGTTTAGTGTACAGAGCTATTGGACAACCACAGAAGGCTTTGGATTATTACAATCGATCTTTACCGATTCTCAGAGAAATAGGCGATCGTTATGGCGTTGCCATAACACTAAGTAATATTGGTGTAGTTTACAGAGCTATCGGGCAACCGCAGCAAGCTTTGAATTATTACAATCAAGCTTTGCCGCTCGCTAAAGAAGTAGGCGCTCGCTCAGTGGAAGCTAAAACACTGAATAATATTAGTGAACTATATAACGCTACTAGGCAACCGCAGCAAGCTTTGAATTATTTGAAGCAAGCCTTACCAATTATTAGAGAAGTAGGCGACAGATATACAGAAGCAACGACGCTGAGTAATATTGGTGTAGTCTATCGAGACACTAAGCAACCATCTGAAGCCATCAAAAATCTTGAAAAGTCGGTGCAAATTACTTTACAAATTCGTGGCGGGCTGGAGCGAACAAATCGCCAACAGTTTTTGGCGAGTAACCAAATTTCAGGAATTGTTTTAGTTAACTTACTGATTGCTCAAAAACAACCAGAACGTGCTTATCAGTGGGTCAACCTCACTACTAGCGCCGATCTTGCTGATTATTCCCGCCTGATTGATGCAAAAGTCACTAACCCTCAAGCACAACAAGCAATTGGGAAGTGGAATCAATCTAACCGTCAACTAGAGAGCTTGCGTCTGCAGTTGCAACAAAAATTTTCGCCCCAGCTATCATCACAAGTCAATACTTTACAAGCACAGGTTAATCAACAAGCCGAAACTATCTCCCGCCGCTTCCCAGAAGTAGCCGAACTGTTTGAGACTAAACCTGAAGATGTTGCTATGCTACGGGCTAATATTCCTGCTGAAACGGTGGTTATTCAACCTGTATTACTCACTGGAACTACTAATGTCCCAAATACGATCGCTATATTTGTCCTCACTAAAGATAAACTGACTGTCACCCAACAAAAAATCGATCCGAAAGTATTTGACGAATTAGTTACTCAATATCGCCAAGAAATAACCGATGGCAGATTCAACAAGTACCGCGCTACTAGCTCTAAGCTTTACGACATCCTGATTCGCCCTATAGAGAGGCAAATTGTCGCCAATCAAGCCAAGCAACTGAGTATCATTGCTACAGGTAAACTACGTTATATTCCTTTTGAAACCCTGATTGACAGTAAAACAGGCAAGTATCTAATCCAAAAATACCCTGTTAATAATCTCACTCGCCTGTCAAGTCGTACTTTACCTCAGTCAAATCAGAACAAGGAAACGTTATTAGCTCTAGGTAATCCCTTCCCCAATGATGGGCGTAGCTTGCAAGGCGCAGAAGATGAAGTTAAAAGTATTGCTCCACTTTTGCCAGGAAGTGAGGCTTTCTTAGGTGCTAAAGCTAAACTCGATACTTTTAAAATTCAGGCTCCTCGCTTTCCAATTTTGCACCTAGCTACTCACGGTTGTTTCCGTCCTGGTGGTTGTCCCGATCTAAAGTTACCAGCTAATACTATCTTGTTTCGCGATCGCAATCTCAACATCGCCGATGCTGCACTGCTAGGACTAAAAAACACCGATTTAGTCGTCCTCAGTGCTTGTCAAACAGCAGTTCAAGCCAATTCTAGCGGCGAAGAATTTGCAGGTATAGCATATCTGTTTGAACGTGCTGGTGCTAAGTCTGTAATTGCTAGCTTGTGGCTAGCCAAAGATGAAGAAACCAAGCAATTGATGATTGAGTTCTACCAAAATCTGAAAAAGGGAATGACCAAAGGAGAAGCACTGCGTCAGGCAAAACTAAGCTTAATTGACAAGCATCCTTTATACTGGTCGCCATTTATTTTAATTGGCGATGCACGTTGATTAAAGAGCAGTTTTTCACCTTCTACCAAATCCCTAATCGCTAGGTTCAGTATGCACTACCTCATACAAATGAAACTCATTTTCGGCTAAACCTTGCCAATACTCGCTCAAAGGTTTGTACTTGGGATCTTTAACCAGTTCTTCAAAATCTGCAAAGCTGCGCCACTGACCGTAATTTATATTATGTACGCCATCAAGCGATCGGTGGAAATTGCCAGATATTAGTCCTGGATTTTGCAACCCCAAGGGTAAATACTCTCTTTCTAATTCTACTAACCGCATCTGGTTTTCTGGTTTGACTCGAAATTCCGCTAGATGAATCAAACCGCCTTTAGCAATTTTGAGTGTAGCGTTGTCTGGTAAGGAAACTACAACTTCATAGCGGTGGTATTCGTGAATCTGAAACTCTCTGAGTTTCTCACCTTTTGCTTGGACTTGAGTATTACTGATAAATGCTTGATAAGCTTCTTGGTTTTGCCACTGCGCGTAGTTCATAACCCGCACGCCATCAATGCTTTTGTGAATGCTGGACGATACAAAACCAGGTTGCTGTTTGACTACTTCCAAAAATTCAACGATCGCATCTATCAATTCCTGCTGTCTGGCTGGTTCTACGGCAAAAATGATGATAACGGTTAAGACATCGTTGTGCTTGGCGATCGCAGGCATCTCAATACCTCTATTTTCAATTCTGCTTATTCTGAAATAAGTTTTAACTTTTGTCTGTAATCTCTAAAACATTGGTTATAAATGTATAGTTTCATTTTTTTGTACCTAAGATATAGTAATTTATTTTTCTCTAGCAACTTTGTTCGCGATCCTCACCCAGGCAATTTATGAATCAATTTTATTTAAAACACCTTCAACTACTTCCGTGTATTTACGCAAACTAAATTTAACTATTCGCGGTAATTACGGATAATTTACTAGAAATATTAAAAATGCGTGTATTTATTATTACTACTTAAGTAATATCGCTATTTTAAGCGCCATATTTTATCGGAAAGTTCATACAAGAGTTAATCAAAACAATCGAATATTCATATAGCAAAGAATAGGATATTGATAATTGAATTTTATATATGCAATGTTATTTTTTAAGAGCAACAAAAATGTAAATAGTCGCAACGACCGAGGTAAACATCAATTACCGCGTTCAACACCGTTAGTTGCTGCATTACTTGTTGCGATGACTACAGCAACATTGATTGTAGGATTAAATCAACGTGTGAATAGGAGTGCTGAGGTCAAGCATTTACTAACTGATACTGAAGCAGAACTAAGTCAAATCAGTATATTAGAATGGCAAGCGATCGCTCGTAAAGAGCTAGATACCAAGTCACTAAGCGAATTGCAATCTGCCCGCGATCGCGCTGCACAAACACTCAAACAACTAAACAGCCTCGACCTAGAAGAACACAAGTTAAAGAAATTTTTTCAACTTTATGCCCAATACAACCAAGCAATAGGTACAGAGTTTAAATTAATTAGTGCAGGGCAAATTGCCCAAGCGATCGCCATTGAAGAACGATTGGTAGATCCAGCTTACAAACTGCTAGAAGCGGAAATTAGCCAGTTAGAAAGCATTTATAGTCAACAAGAGGAATTAGCAAAAGACAAGGCAATTTATGGCTCTGCACTAGCATTATTTATCTCTACAGGAGTTATCGGCTTTTTATTGTGGCGGTTCGCTCAAGTACAACAAATGACGGAGCTTGCTTTAGCCAAGCAAAAAAACCTAATTGAGAGCGAGGAGCGGTTTCGGGCGTTGGTGCAAAACGCTTCTGAGGTAATTCTAGTTGTAAATGCCGATTGGACTATTAACTACATCAGCGGCTCGGTAGAAGCCCTCTTGTGTTGTTGCCCAGAAAACTTAGTTGGTAGCAACATCTTAAACTTATTTTCCCAGGAAAATAAGGCATTAATGCAGAATTTTTTAGTAGAGTGCCTGCATCATCCCACTAAACCATTACTGGAATTATACGTTCAGTGCGGTCAAGAGCAATGGCGCTATGTAGAAATTGTCGGCAACAACTTCATAGAGAATTCTAGCGTTGGCGGAATTGTGTTGACCTTAAGAGATATTAGCGATCGCAAACGCGCTGTAGAAGAACTGCGACACAATGCCTATCACGATGCGCTGACTAATTTGCCCAACAGAACTTTATTTACGGAGCGACTAGAACAAGCAGTTAAGCGGGCGAAAACTGAAGATGGTTATGCCTTTGCCTTGCTATTTTTAGACCTAGACCGCTTCAAAATAGTTAATGATAGTCTAGGTCATGCGATCGGCGATGAACTGTTAGTGGCGACGGCAAGGCGGTTAGAATCGTGTTTGCGCCAAGGAGATACGATCGCCCGTTTTGGTGGAGATGAGTTTGGCATTTTACTAGACGATATTGAAAAGTGCGATCGCGCTATATCTGTAGCCCAAAGGATTGCCACGTCGCTAGCTTCACCATTTAAACTCAATGGCAATGAGGTATTTATCTCTACAAGTATTGGCATTGCTTTGGGTAGTAAAGATGTAGGCTGGTTAGATGACATTTTACGCAACGCCGATATTGCCATGTACCGCGCTAAAGCACTAGGCAAAGATCGTTACGAAGTGTTCGACAGGGCGATGCATACGCAAATTGTCAAGCGCCTGCAATTAGAAAACGATCTCAGACGAGCGATCGAGCAACAAGAGTTTCGAGTTTATTATCAGCCAATTGTGTTGCTAGAAACTGGTGAAATTACTGGCTTTGAAGCCTTAGTACGCTGGCAGCATCCCGAACGCGGTTTTGTTTCACCTGCTGAATTTATCCCGCTAGCTGAAGAGACGGGGTTAATTGTCGCTATTGGCGAACAGGTAGTACGCCAAGCCTGTCAGCAGACGCGCGCTTGGCACGAGCAATTTCCTCACATGACACCGCTAACAATTAGCGTCAATCTTTCTGTTAAACAACTACAGCACGCGCAGCTAATCGAGCAAATTGACCAGATTTTGCAACAAACTAACCTTAGCCCGTTGAGTCTGCGTCTAGAAATTACCGAAAGTTTGTTGATGAAAAATGACGAACCCGTACATAAAATCCTATCTCAACTCAAATCTTTAGGTATTTTGCTGTATTTGGATGACTTTGGGACTGGGTATTCCTCTTTAAGCCATTTGCACTGCTTTCCTATCGATACCTTAAAGATCGACCGTTGCTTTGTCAATCGGATGACAGCCAACGATCAAGGCTTAGAAATTGTGCAGGCGATCGCCCAAATGGCTCATGCTTTAGGTATGGATGTAGTTGCTGAAGGTGTAGAAACACCATCACAATTATTTCGCCTAGCAGAACTTAACTGCAAATACGGGCAAGGTTACTTATTTTCCCAACCTTTAGAAGCTGAAGCCGCGACTGACTTAATTATCACGCAGTTAGAAAATGCTAGCAGACAAGGTATTAATAAAAACGATCTAGTAGTAGCCCCATGAAATTATAGACTTGGTAAATGTAATGAAACTATCTAATGCGTGCCAAACAAGCAGGTGTGAGCTATTTAAAGAAGTTGGTAGTGGTTTAAAAGATAACCGCAAACAACTTTCTAAATTACTGGTCAATCCAGTATAAAGAGTCAACGCCGCGCTTTTCTACTTTGGTAAATTTGTGTAGGTTTGCTCGAATGGTAAGACATCAGCAGGCGAAAACTCCAAACGATAGCGATACAAAGCCACAGGACGAGAATTAGCTATAAAATACTGAGGCTCTTGAGGAGAAAGATAAACAGCAGTAACCTGATCCGCCTCAACAGTGCGATCGCTCAGATATTGATAAGCAGTAGTGCTTTCCACCTCATTAAAATACGGTTGAGAACCACCCTTAAACAATTGTTGAAACACCTCAGCAGCAACAAACCTATCTGATTGGGGAGATTCGGTAGCCCGTCCAGTAACCAAAGAAACAAGAGCGCGATCGCCCTTCAAGAGAGTAATTTGTTTATTAGGAGACTTAGGATCGACCTTAACAGCGATTACCGAGCGATCTAAATAAGCGCGTGCCAGATTCAGACCATTAAAAGCTCGATCTGCAACAACCGCAGGCTGCGATCGCACCTTCAACCCGCCAGTAGACAAACGCTCTTGGACAAACCGCACCGTAAAACTTACAGGCTCATTCAAAGTGCGGCGGTTGCTCTCAAAGCCAGGCGTAACAATATCAGGAGCCAAAGGAGCAGCCAAATCAACCAGCGTACTTTTTACATTCCAACTACCCGCCATCCAATCAGGATAAACCAAATCCCCCTTCGCCACCTGCACAGACAACTTCTCCCAACGCGGAAAACTAGCCAAGCGATCGCTCAACTGATTAGCCTCTGCCACCCCACCCCAAAAACACCAAACCAACACCAACAAACCAACCCAAAGCCCTCTTAGCGCGTTCATAGCTTCCCTACAGGCTCAGGCTCCCAAACCTCCCCATATCGTTCCCTAAGCGCCATCCAAGCCTCAACTTGCCCTGACTCATACTCCCCTGGCTTCCCCCACTGCAAAAACAGACTCAGCGCCGACTTTCCCTCCTTATCCAAAAGTCGAATCGCATAAGTAGTAAAATTCCCCCGCTTCGCCTCACCAGTTTCAAACTTCACCTGCACAATTTCATCCATATTCAGATGAAACTCAAACCCCTCGGTATGCATATTTGCATACCTACCCTTGGGTAACTCGGCGTAAAAAAGCTTTTCAATCTTACCCCGCGCCTCCAAAACCGCAGCACTGCTAGTTACAATCAACCGCAGAGTAGAAAGCGCTTCACACTGTTCCAAAAATTCCTTTAAAGTAGCACTCATAAGTTAATGTTCGTATTGTTCGTAAGCCGCCACAATCCTCTGCACCAAGGGATGCCTCACCACATCTTTCTGTGAAAATTCACAAACAGCAATCCCTTCCACATTTTGCAATATCTTCAAAGCCACAGTTAAGCCCGACTGTTGGTTCAAAGGCAAATCGGTTTGAGTAATATCGCCAGTTACAACCATGCGCGATCGAAAACCCAAACGAGTCAGCACCATTTTCATTTGAGCGGGAGTAGTATTCTGCGCTTCATCGACAATTACAAAAGCATTATTAAGAGTACGACCTCGCATATAAGCCAAAGGCGCTACCTCAATTACCCCGCGTTCCATTAAATTCGGAACTTTTTCAGGATCGATAAATTCATTAATAGCATCGTAGAGCGGACGCAGATAAGGATTTACCTTTTGCTGCAAGTCTCCAGGCAAAAAGCCAAGTTTTTCCCCTGCTTCCACCGCCGGACGAGTTAAAATTATCCGTTCGTACTGATTAGCAAGAAGCGCTTGCACAGCAACAACTACAGCCAAAAACGTTTTTCCAGTACCAGCAGGACCAGTACAAAAAATTAGGTCATTTTGATGCAGGGCGCGAATATACTGCCTTTGGCGAAAAGTTTTGGCGCGGACTTCTTCACCCTTGCGAGTTTTAGCCAAAACGTCCCGCTGCAAATCTTGGAGTTCGTCTTGACGCTGAGTATCTAAAGCTTGTCTTGCTGTCAAAATATCTGTTTGAGTAATCGCTTTACCTTTGAGCCACAGATACTCAAGACTTTGCACCAATCGCCGACTCAAATCGACTTGCTTATCCGTACCAGAAATATATAACTCTTGCCCGTGTAAAACTAGCGCCGCGCCTGTTTGCCGCGCTATAGTCTTGAGATTTTCTTCGCGTTCTCCCGACAAGGCGATCGCGCTTTCAATAGTCGGCAGTTGAATCGTCGACGCTTCTGCCATAAAGTTTTTATCGATAGTTGGTTTAAGTATAGCGATCGCCTTGTCAAGAGCGGTTCTGACGGGGTAGAACCGACTCCTGAACTCGATCCTGCTTAGATGTCTCGTTCTGAATCACGAGAACGCAGCTTAAGAGTAGGTTTGGCTATCGGTTCGCGCTGTTGTTCTCTAGACCTTCTCGGCGGTTCAGCGCTTTGGGCTACCTCATCAAAGGAATTATTACTAGGCTGACTGCCATAAATGTCTAAATGTGCTGAATGACCAGAACAAGCAGCAGCAGCAGCTAGCACAGTCCTAATTGCTTGAATATTGCGTCCGCCGCGACCAAAAACTCGCCCTTTGTCTTCGCCTTCAAAGGCTACGCGAATCCACACTTTTGCTGCATTTGACGACGTTTCGCAATCAATGCTTAAATTGTCCGTAGATTCTAAAAATGGCTCGATGAGAAAGCGCACCAAGCCAGCATAATCAGTCATTTTTGTTTTTGGGCGTTGATTTGCAATATTACTCGGCGGCTGGTGTAGCACCGACTTGTTCAAAGACATTAGCTTTACGTAGAATACTACGTACAGTGTCCGAGGGTTGAGCGCCTTGTTGGAGTCTACGCACAATTCCTGGAACATCTAGTTTGACTTCATCAGTTCTAGGATTATAGAATCCTAATTCTTCTAAAGGACGACCATCGCGGCGATCGCGGCTATTGATTGCTACTACCCGGTAACTTGCTTCGCGCTTTTTGCCGTAGCGCTTCAATCGCAGTTTGACCATGTTGAAAATTGATGCTCCTATTAAAGTTGTTCGCTTTATTGCTGAATTTACTATTCTATCACTATATAGATCCCCCTAGCCCCCTCGTCTTCCTTATCTTCCTTGTCTCCTTGTCCTCCTTATCTCCTTATCTCCTTGTCTCCCCATCTCTACAGAGTACCGAAACCTTTTTTCTTCTTCTCTTTCTTTTTCTTCTTACTCCCAGGATCGTTATAGCCGCGCCAACCTGGTTGGGGACGATTGCCCGCAGCAGCCGGATTGCCCATACCTCCAAACATTCCAGGCATTCCAGGAAAACCGCCTTGACCCATTTGTTGCATGAGACCGCGCATTTTTTGAAAGTCGCTGACCAACTTAGCAACATCGCTCTCTTTATAACCAGAACCGCTAGCAATCCGCCGCCTGCGACTAGGCGAGCTTGCCAGGATATCGGGATCTTTGCGTTCCTGGGCTGTCATCGACTTGATCATGGCTTCGCAGCGTTTTAACTGGGTTTCTCCCTGTTTTAGCTGGTCGGCGTTGAGCTTATTCATGCCAGGAATCATTTTAATGATGCCGCCTAGCGATCCCATATTTTTTAGCAAGCGCAATTGCTTGAGAAAGTCAGTAAAATCAAATTTTGCTGACAGGATCTTCTCTTGCATCTGTTCGGCATCGGCAAGATCGATTTCCTCTTGGGCTTTTTCTACTAGCGTCAATACATCGCCCATGCCCAAAATCCGCGATGCCATCCGTTCGGGATAAAACGGTTGCAGGGCTTCTACTTTTTCGCCTACGCCAACAAATTTAATTGGTTGACCGGAAATTTGTCTTACTGATAGCGCTGCACCACCACGACTATCGCCGTCTAACTTAGTCAAAATTGCGCCTGTGATGCCAATTTCCTCGTGGAACGTGCGCGTCAAGTTTGCTGCCTCTTGACCTGTCATCGCATCTACAACTAACAGTGTTTCTTGCGGTTGCACTGCCTCTTTTATCCGCGCTAGTTCGCCCATCATGTCGCGGTCAATTTGCAAGCGCCCAGCAGTATCGATAATTACGGTATCAACGCCCTCTGCTTTACCTTGTTCTACTCCACGTCTGGCGATTTCTACGGGGTCTGCATCGCTACCCATTTCAAACACTGGAACTTGAATTTGCTTGCCCAAAGTTACTAACTGATCGATCGCTGCAGGACGATAAACGTCTGTCGCTACTAACAAACAGTTGCGGTCTATTTTCTTTAGGTGCAATGCTAGCTTGGCGGTAGCGGTAGTTTTACCTGTTCCTTGCAGTCCAGCCATTAATACTACTGTCGGCGCTACTTCAGCTTGCGCTAGAGGAACGTTTGTGTCCCCCATTACTTCTACTAATTCGTCGTAAACAATTTTGATGAACTGTTGATCTGGTCTTACTCCAGATATTACTTCTGCTCCTTGTGCCTTGGCTTCAACTCCAGCAATAAAATCTTTAACTACTTGCAAGTTAACATCTGCTTCCAAAAGAGCGCGGCGAACTTCCCGCAGTGCGTCTTGAATATTTGCTGGGGTGATTTTGTCTTGACCCCGCAATTTTTTCCATGCAGATTCTAAACGGTCAGCCAGTGCATCAAACATAGTTCGTCTAATACGTTCATCAATAGGAATTATTCGGGTAGCAAACCCGCTATATACAGGTTAAGTCTTTTGTTTGTCTTAGTGGGGTATTCTTGGTAATTGTAAAGTTTTGTTAAGAACATCAATTTTGTAGTTTATGCTACAGAATTATCTGATATATTAAAAATATAGAAAAACAAAAACACAGAGGAACCCAGTATGTCTACTCAAGAACAAGCTCGTGCTTTGATGATGCGCCACGCTCACTTGATTAAAAACCGCGAACAATCAATGTTAAACCGTGTTGCAGCAGAAGTAGGTCTTGAAGGTACTGATTACTGGAATCACACTCAAGATAAAAATCAGTCTAGCTTCCGCCAAACTTCCAATCGCGATGGCGGTACGTTTAGCTAGATAGCGCTGATGGACAATAAATAATAGATGATTACATCAGTACAAAATTTCTGCAAACTCATAGTTAAAAAGCTTGTCACGACTAAATAGTGACAAGCTTTTTAGTTGGACGTGGTGGTATTGGTAACTTAGAGAGTAATAGGTTTTGCAGGCAAAGAAAAATTCTCAGCCTTTAACTTTTGCCCTTGTGCTTCCTTACTCTTGCCGCCAAATTCTTGCGGTTTTATCGCCTTTGTCGCTGCCGCTGACTATATACTCTCCATTGGGGCTAAAAGCGACAGAATTAACTACGCCTGTATGTCCCTTGAATGTACGAATAAGTTCGCCTGTCTCAACATTCCACAAATCGATAGTTTTGTCTTCGCTACCGCTAGCCAAGGTTTTGCCTTGAGGATTGAAGGCAACTGAATTTACAAAATTTGTATGTCCCTCTAACGTCCGAATTGGCTTACCTGTAGCTACATCCCAAAACTTAATAGTTTTGTCGCCGCTACCAGTTGCTAAAGTTTTGCCATCAGGACTGAATGCGATCGCTCTTACTGGCGCAGCATGAGCGGTAATTGTATTGAGCAGCTTACCAGATTGCATATCCCACAATCTTACGGTCTTATCTTTACCCGCACTAGCGATGATTTTGCTATCAGGGCTAACAGCACTAGCAAATACTCCCTCAACGTGTCCTTTTAAAGTATGAAGTAGCTGCCCGTTTTGGGGATTCCAAACTTTGATAACACCATTCCAACCGCTGCTAACTAACTCCTGTCCGTCTGGGCTAAAAGTTATAGCCCTAACATTTTTTTGATCTGCTTGAATTGTGCGAATGAGTTGCCCCGATTGCAGATTCCACAGTTTAACTACTTTATCTTTGCCGCTACTTGCTAGAGTTTGCCCATCTGGGCTGTAAGCAACCGATAAAACAGGCGCAGTATGTCCTTTAAGAGTACGCAAAGGTTGTCCTGTTTGAGCATTCCACAACATAACTGTATTGTCATCGCTAGCAGTTGCGAAGGTATTGCCATCGGGACTTGTAGCTACAAACCAAATGCCTTTACTATGACCGTTCAAACTTTGACTTTGGACATTTTCCCAATTATTTCTAGCTTGGGTGCGAGCATCTTGCCATTGATAAAATCCGTATGTAGCAGTTGAAAGAGCTATGACGCTGAATATACCTATTGCTAGCGGTACTCTCGATTTGCGGCGAACTGGACTTGTAGCAGTGTTTTGTTGCGGTTTAGTATCTAGCATTTTTTCGCGCTACCTTGAATATTGAGGAAAAACTGTTATTACTTGCTAACTCATTTTTTGAGTTTAGTTGCTACCAACTTTTAACGATTTGAATTACAGCAACAAATATATCAATGCCATCTTATGCTAAAGATTGCTTACTTGCAGTAACGGGAGATAAACTTTTTTTAATTAAAATTATAAGCGATCGCCTATACAGTAAAGTATTACATTTCCCGTTGCCAGATTTTAATTGTTTTATCTTTACTGCTACTGACCAAAGTCTGCCCAGTAGGGTCGCTAACTAGCGATAAAACCCAGTCAGAATGTCCAGGCAAGCTTTGCAGCATTTTACCTGTATGTATATCCCAAATTTTGATTGTTTTATCAATACTTGCACTAACTAAATTTTGACCGTTAGCGCTGAAGGTAACGCTGACAATGCGATCGCTATGTCCTTTTAGCACCAGCAATTGTTTGCCTGTTTGCCAATCCCAAACTTTAATAGTTTTATCCCAACTAGCGCTGACAAGTTCTTTGCCGTTGGGGTTAAATAAGACATCCCGAACAGCATTTGTATGTCCGTTGATTGTGCGGATAAGTTTGCCTGTAGGCAAGTGCCAAATCTTGATAGTTTTATCTTTGCTGCCTGTTGCTATAGTTTGTTCGTCAGGACTAAGGGCAACAGAGAAAATTCGACTAGAATGCGCCGCTTTAATCTCTCGCAACGCTCCGGTACGCAAATTCCAAATGTTAATCGTACCATCTTCACAAGCGCTAACTAACGTTTGCCCGTCGCGCTTCATCGCAATCGACCATACAGGGCTATTATGTCCTTGGAGCGTACCAAATTGCTTGCCTGTCTGCAAATTCCATAACTTAACTGTTGTATCGCCGCTACCGCTAGCTAAGATGCGTCCATCTGCACTGATAGCTAGCGATCGCACTGTATCTTTATGTCCTAACAGGGTGTAAATTGGTTGTTGGCTATTTATCGCCCAAACTTTGATTGTATTGTCTTGACTGCCGCTCGCTAATATTTGACCGTTGGCGCTAATGGCAGTAGACCAAACGGGCTGAGAATGAGCCGATAAAGTTTTTGCTAGGAAAATTTTTGCGAAAGGACTGTGTCTATTAGTTGTGAATAGGGAATACTGTTTTTGTTCGGAAGCTGGTGCTGTGGGTTTGAGCAAGTAATAGCCGCCAGCGATCGCCGTTAAAACTAAAGCAACGCCTGCTACCATCGCGATCGCTACTTTTGAGTTATACAGTTGTCGGGAGTAGTTTTGTTTGGTAACAACTTTTGTAGGAATTGTGGCGATTTGGGGGATCTGCGGCTTGAGTAGTAGCTGCAAATCTTGTTTTACTTCTGTTGCTGACTGGTAGCGTTCTTTAAAATGGTAGCGCACCATTTTGCTAATAATTTCTGCTAGGCGCGGGCTGACTTCTCTGTAGTGCCGCCACAAAATTTCGCCTGTGTTATTGTCTTCTAATAGCTGGGTAGGAGCTAGCCCTGTTAAGGCTTGAATGGCGATCGCTCCTAATGCATAAATATCGCTATTCGGGCGCGGTATGCCTCGTTCTTGTTCTGGTGGCGTATATCCTGGCGTACCAATGGCAATAGTTGCTGCTACACCGAAGGCAAATTTGGTCGAAGTTTTGCCTCCTTCTGTAATTACTTGAGTCCAAGCTTGCTTAACTGCGCCAAAGTCTATCAGCACTAATTTATTGTCATGTCTGCGCCTAATTAAGTTACTAGGCTTGATATCTCGATGGATTAGCCCGTGACTGTGGATATACTCCAAAATAGTCAATACTTCTTGCAAGAAGTAGATAACTTGGTGTTCGCTCCAAAGCTGTTCGGGGTTTAATTCATCTGTTAGCGGATAGCCTTCGATTAGCTCTTGAACTAGGTAATATTCTTGTTTTTCTTCAAAATGAGCTAATAATTGCGGTACGC
The DNA here is from genome assembly GCF_000952155.1 of Aliterella atlantica CENA595. GTDB lineage: Bacteria > Cyanobacteriota > Cyanobacteriia > Cyanobacteriales > Chroococcidiopsidaceae > Aliterella > Aliterella atlantica. Next base: position 43,999 of record NZ_JYON01000009.1, read on the forward strand.
GATCGTATTTGCCTAACTTTTTTAGCGCTTCAGCTTCTCTATCTAGTAATTCGCTTAGACTTGGCAGCGAGATTGAGGATTGAGCAGAGTATTTGAGGTGTTTAACTACACACGTAGGGCTATCGGCAATAGCAATATCTTTGGCAAGATAGGTTTGACAGAAGCCCCCTGCACTGAGAATCCCGATGATCTGATAACGCCCTTGGAGTAACTTGCCTAGCATCGTGTCAATAACTGATGTAACACAGTGTACTTGTTATATGGTTATTTAGATATCTCTCCTCGGAAAGTTTTTATACCAAAGGGACTATTTTCCCTAGTTTCATTTTTTTCGATAAAGTCTAAGATCGCAAAGGAGTTAAAAAATCGATATGAAAGCACAAGTCTTTAGAGGCGTTAATCAGCTAAGTTACGAGGAATTGCCCGTACCGACATTAGCCAGCGATGAGGTATTAGTCAAGGTACAAGTAGTAGGCTTATGTCAGTCAGATATTAAAAAAATTCTTTACCCGCTTTACGAACCACCACGTATATTTGGACACGAGACAGCAGGAGTTATTGCGGAAGTTGGCAATGAAGTTAGCAATTGGCAAGTAGGACAAAGAGTGGTTGTCATGCACCACATTCCTTGTATGCGTTGTAGTTACTGCCTTCATGACAATTTTTCTATGTGCGACGAGTATAAAAACATCTCGACAACGGCAGGTTTTAACCCTAGCGGTGGCGGTTTTGCTGAATATGTCAAAGTTCCAGGTCATATTGTTCGCAATGGTGGATTAATTGCGATTCCTGATGGAGTTAGTTTTGAGGAAGCTAGTTTTGTCGAACCTACTAACTGCTGTCTCAAGGCAGTGAAAAAGGCGCAGATTGCTCCTGGCGAAACTGTCCTAGTTACAGGCGCAGGTCCGATTGGCTTGATGTTTATTATGTTAATTAAGTATTTTGGTGGTAAAGCGATCGCTACCGATCTACTTCCTTCCCGGATTGAAAAAGCTTTGAGTGTTGGCGCCCAAGCAGCTTTTGATGCCCGCGATCCTAATTTACCAGCTTTGATTCAAGGAATGACTGGTGGAATGGGAGTCGATACTACTCTTTTGGCTGTTCCTAGCGATAAAGCTTTCTTTCAGGCATTAGATTGTACTCGTAAAGGTGGCAAAATCTTATTTTTTGCCGAGTTTCCTGATGAAGTAGAAATTGCCATTAATCCCAATGTTCTCTATCGGCGCGAAATCGATTTAATGGGTAGTTATAGTTCTTCCTACCGCTTGCAAAATCTAGCTGCTGATATTGTGTTCAACTCGCGTATAGATGTTAATGCTTTAATTAGCGATCGCTTTTCTCTCCAAGAGCTATCAATTGCGGTGGAACGGGCTACATCTCCGCAGCCAAATACCTACAAAATTCTGATTTATCCTTAGAAAACAGCTATTTGTTTCTATCACTCTACCTTTAGAGTGATTTTTATAAATTTTAATAAAATTACACACTTTCGATTTATTATCTATCTGATGATAGATGTTTTTTAGAGAAACTGACTAATCTATGGAATCATCCCCTCCAACACGCGGACAAGTAGAACGAACTCTCTCGCAGCGAATTCAATCATTGTATCGCAATCAGTTAGAGCATAATCCCAGTCGTGTAGTTTGTCAGATTTTTGATGACAAAATTGCTATTGTACTAGAAGATTCAATTACGCAACCAGAACAAGTTTTAGTTGAAAATGGTCAAGAAAATTTAGCGCAACAAGTACGGGTAGAATTAGATGATGCCCTCCAACCACAACTGAAATCGCTAATTGAGGAGATAGTTGGAGTACCTGTAATTGACTTATTAAGTAATGCCAAATTAGATACAGGGCGTAGCGCCACAGTTGCTATTTTGGCAAAATCGCCTCAAGTCCGCAACCAATCATAAAATGCTGATATTATGGCGTTGGAGCTTATGTTAACGAGCTTTATTTAAAAATACAATAAAGTCGATATCATAACACCTAATGCCTAACATCTAAACACATATATTTATATTTTTACTCCCCAACATAACGGCGAATAGTCATTTCTAAATCGTCAATAATATAAGGTTTAGTAATATAATCAATGCAGCCTGCTACTATAAAACTTTCTTTGTCTTCTGCTCTTGCCATCGCTGTTACAGCAATAATTGGAATTGATGCAGTTTGAGCATTTTGCTTGAGACGATTGGCAACTTCTATCCCACTTAAATCTGGTAACATCATATCTAACAGTATTAATTTTGGTAGATGTTTTTGGGCTAAATCTAAGGCGGTAACGCCATCAGTGGCAGTAATAAAAGAACACTCCATTAATACCAATAGTTGACTTAACAATTGGAGATTATCATCGTTATCATCTACTGCTAGAATTAACGGCTGTTCGCGATTTTCTAGTTCGCTGCGGTTAGAGGAATTTGACAAACTCATAGTTAATAATAGACAAGTCGTAGATAGGCAAGTCAAACTTACCTATAAATTAGCAACTATATATTTAGTTGTCTCTACGACGAGGCATTTCTCAAGCGGCGAATTTGGCGCTTGCAATGAACTGGCTCGTAACTGTTATACCAGGTTGCTTAACTTTTGGAACAATATTAGCTGCAGTTGTGTTTACCTGCGTTTTAGCGCGAGTAAGTATTGGTTGGGCAGCAGTAAATAATTGTACGTTATCTAAAGGTAAGTGCAAGCTAGTAAAATTTATTGATTTTTATTATTTTACATTAATCATTACCAAATTAAACTTGAAGAAGAATAAAAATCAGCAACATTCAACTCCAAATTGATAGATATTAGGTGTAAATATAAAAATATCTTTTGGGGGTTGACAAAATACAAATGCACTGTTGATTTTATTGTGCAAATTTTCATAACGGCTGTACAGACTGATATCAGCAGTTAATTTTCTCAGCTAATATGCTGCCAAAGTTTGCTAGAGGTGCTAATTTAATCTGCTCGTTTATTTACTTCCTCAGCAGCTAACAGGGCTATGAGTTCTTGCATAAGCTCGTTATGCTCTTGCTGAAGCTCTTTTATCCTAGTAGTAATTGCTCCAATTTTCTGCTGTTTGCTATTACCAACTAATGCTGAATCTGAAGTATTTTGGCGGACAAACCAACGATTAATTGTAGTTATACTACCTTGCCAGCTTAGTTTAACAAGCTGAAACGGCGCTTTAAGTAAGGATAATCCAGCTAGTTCTAGCAAGCGGTTAATAGCTTTAACAATACTGCTAGCAACAGCGATCGCAACTAGCAACAAGCATAAACTAATAATTGGGCGATCGATTGCCCAGAGCAAAGCATGAAACAGCCGCGCCGCTACAGGATGGGTTTGCAGCCAATTGTACGTTGAAGATGCGATCGCATTTGCCATTGCATCTGAAGTTGTTTCCTGAAAACTATCAGCAGTTTTAGTCAAAAAATCTTTTGTCTGCGCCCAACTAGCTATGACTTGAGCAAGTAAAGGATTTTGCCCAAATATAAATACTTTATTCATTATGTAACCAGTGACCAAGGCTAATAAAAACTCTTAAGTGGGGCTTCCCCTTTATATTATTTAACTGGTCACTGGTCACTGGTTACTGGTCACTGTCTAAATCGGTTACAGCCCCAACACTACTAGAAGCTACCAACTTGGCATATTTGGCTAATACGCCTCTAGTATAACGGGGAGCAGGTGGAAGCCACTGGGCGCGGCGCAAAGCCAACTCTTCATCCGATACATGGAGTTGCAACAAGCGCGAATGAGCGTCAATAGTAATTGTGTCATTTTCGCGCACCAGAGCGATCGCTCCGCCAACAGCCGCTTCTGGGGCAACATGACCGACAACCATGCCATAAGTACCACCAGAAAAGCGCCCGTCCGTAATCAAGCCTACAGAGTCGCCCAAACCAGCACCGATAATTGCTGACGTTGGTGCTAGCATTTCGCGCATTCCTGGACCGCCTTTGGGACCTTCGTAGCGAATCACAATTACATCACCAGCAACGATTTGTCCGGCTAAAACTGCTCGCAAACAATCTTCTTCAGATTCAAACACGCGAGCAGGTCCAGTGATTTTTGGCTTTTTCACTCCTGTAATCTTGGCAACAGCCCCCTCGCTCGCCAAATTGCCTCGGAGAATAGCTAAATGACCTTGGGCGTACATAGGATTATCCCAAGGACGAATTACATCTTGGTCTGGGCGCGGCGTATCGGGGACATCGGCTAAGACTTCAGCAATTGTTTTGCCTGTAATAGTCAAAGCATCGCCATGTAGCAAGTCATGAGCTAAAAGCATTTTCATAACTTGAGGAATACCACCCGCTTTGTGCAAGTCTGTAGCTACATATCTACCGCTGGGTTTGAGGTCGCACAATACTGGGACGCGGGCGCGAATAGTTTCAAAATCGTCTAAGCTTAACTCTACTCCGGCGGAATGTGCGATCGCCAGCATATGTAAGACTGCATTGGTAGAACCGCCTACAGCCATAATTACCGAAATTGCATTTTCAAAAGCCTTGCGAGTAATAATTTGCCGAGGTAATAATTGCTGGCGAATAGCATCAACTAAGACAAAAGCTGACTTTTCAGTGCTGTCGGCTTTTTCCTCATCTTCTGCTGCCATTGTGGAAGAGTAAGGCAAGCTCATGCCCATTGCTTCAAAAGCACTAGACATTGTATTTGCCGTATACATCCCACCGCAAGAACCCGCACCAGGGCAAGCTTTGCGTTCGATTTCTAAAAGTTCCCCTTCATCAATTTTTCCGGCGCTATATTGTCCGACAGCTTCAAAAGCACTAACTACCGTCAAGTCGCGTCCGTTATGATGACCAGGTTTAATCGTGCCACCATAGACAAAGATAGCAGGAATATTCATTCTGGCGATCGCAATCATCGCTCCTGGCATATTTTTATCGCAACCGCCAATTGCCAGCACTCCATCCATACTTTGTCCGCTGCAAGCTGTTTCAATGGAGTCAGCGATTACTTCCCGCGATACCAGGGAATATTTCATCCCTTCGGTTCCCATTGAAATCCCGTCGCTAATGGTAATTGTGCCAAACATTTGCGGCATAGCTGCGGCATTTCGCAAACCCGCTTCGGCTCTAGTGGCAAGTTTATTGATGCCCATATTGCAGGGTGTAATCGTGCTGTAGCCGTTAGCAACGCCCACAATGGGTTTAGTAAAGTCTTGGTCTGTAAAGCCGACAGCGCGTAGCATTGCGCGGTTAGGCGATCGCGCTGTACCTTGAGTAACAGCCTGACTTTTGAGATTATCGGGCATTTCTATATCCTTTTTTATATAGCTCTATTTGGGTAGTGTATTACATTTGTTGGGTGCTGTTTTGGGGTGCGATCGCATCTTAGCGAAGGTTAGCAAAAATAAAGCCAGACGACTGCTTATTAGTCATCTGGCTCTACAAATTTCAGCTTATGTTTTACGCTTTAACTTTCTGTTTAGCTCTTTTACGCAGCACGCCAATGCCAGCACCAAACGCTAGCACCCCTAGCATACTTGCAGGTTCGGGAACGGGTGTCAGCAGAAAGGCACGATACTTTTGATTGCCAGTTCTGGGAGAATCTGTTATGACTTCTCCTTGTTCGTCTACTCTAACAGGAGAGCTATTAACCAAAATTTGCCCTTTTTCGTTTATACCTACGGCATCTGTAAGCGTAAAATCTAAATCGCCAATCAACAAATCGTTGATATCCAACATCTTGCCTTCATCGTAGATAAAAGCACGAGCATCGCCATTGGCGAGTGCTGAGGAACCAACAACTTGACCTAATTCGTTGATTGCTGTGGCTGTGCTAAATTTGCCACCCAAAGTACCTAAGTCATCTGTTTCTGGATTAATTGCGCTATTTGCCGCAGTCCGGAAAGCACGAGGTTGACCGCTAGCATTTAGGGAACGTCCGACTACCTGACCTAAATTGTTGATGTCAACTCCAGAAGTTCCACCACCACCAAGGCTACCAATATCGTCAGTTACTGGATTTACCACGTTATTAGGCGCTGTGCGGTACTGACCAGCAACAACTTGACCCAAGTCATTTATACCATTGGCGGTATCGCTGACACCAAGATCGACTATAGTTGTTGCTCCAGTATCGGCAACATCTACCCGTACCCCGTTGTAAATTGCTGGTTCGCTACAACTAGGACCAGGACGGCTACAACCAGCAACTAAAGCTAGACCAGCTATTTGACCTAAGTCATTAATCGCATTAGCACTAATTACAGGATAAAGATTGTCGGGCAAACCATTAGCACCTGTGAGTATGCCAGATGATTGGCGTCCTAGCGGATCTACGCTAACAACCTGCCCTAAATTGTTGATGTCTCTGGCGAAGGTGATTGAATTGACGTTAATGCGATCGCTTGCTGGGTTAATTGGACGATTGGGTGCAGTGCGAAAGGTTACGGGTTGACCTATATTGGGAACTGAATTGCCAACAACTTGACCTAAGTCATTGAGTCCTGAAGCACCAACATCATCAAATTCAGCAATAGAACCAAGGTCAAGAACTGAATATAAGGTTGCAGCAGACACAGGTTGAGTGAATGATGCAGTTGCTACTAGAGTTGTTAAGGCAAGGCTGAGATGCTTACTATTCGTTCTCATGTTCATCACGATGTAAATAAATGTATGACAGTGGTAGATGTTGACCTTGGCTATTTATCAAAACATTTATAGTCTTGCAAACTTTACCATACTTCCTTAAGTATTTGTACTTGACTAAAGCTACTTGGTGAAGTCAAGTAGCTTCACTCCAATTCGCGCATTACAAAGAGCGCGAAGAACGCGCATTAATACCCCATGCCTAAAGTCAGGGCGCGACGTTTGGCTTGAATACAGATGCTTCTCACTTTCTTGTTTTCCGTAAATAAATTTAGGGGCTTGAAACCATAAATTACGAATTACGAATTACAAATTATTTGGTCATGCTAATTTGCGATTGCAGTTAATTTCTCTACACTCTTTTAGCTCGTCTACGCAAAATCCCAGCGCCAGCACCAAAAGCAAGTACGCCTAGCATAGATGTAGGTTCGGGAACAGGTGTTAGCAAGAAAGCGCGGGAGTTTTGGCTGTCATTACCAAAAAATCCATTGACAGCAATTTGTCCGCTTTCGTTGATACCTACAGCCTCAGTAAATGTAAAATCAACGTCACCAGCAACTAAATCGTTGAGGTCAAACATTGTATTTTCATCGAATAGGAAAGCACGAACATCGCCATTAGCAAGTTCGGAGTAACCAACAACTTGACCTAATTCATTGATGGCATTAGCAACGCTATCGTTACCGCCTAAAGTGCCGAGATCGTCGGTTTCAAGATTAATTGCACTATTGGCAGTAGTACGAAAAGCACGAGTTTCGCCGCTCGTAGTTGTAGAACTACCAACAACCTGACCTAAGTTGTTGATATCTAGTCCAGATGTTCCACCACCACCAAGACTACCAATATCATCTGTTTCTGGATTTATCTGACTATTAGGTGCGGAACGATAGCTGCTGGTAGCAACTTGACCCAAGTCATTTATAGCTCCTCCAGATAATCTACCATTTGCTGCTTCTCGGTCTAATGCAAAAAGGCTAGAGGTCGTGCCATCAGGATTAATGCGGATCGGTTCGCTGCCTCTGATTCTGCAATCAAAACTTATACAAAAAGAGGATGAGCCTATCGCTTGACCTAAGTTATTGATTGCGACAACTTCTTGTATTGGAAATAAACCTGTTGTAATTAAACCATTGGGTTCTGTAATAAATCCAGAAGTTGTTCTCGATCCACCGAGAATAATACCTACAACTTGACCTGAGTTATTGAGATCCTTAGAAAAAGTTACATCGTCTGCTCTTACCTCTACAATGTCTGTGGCTGGATTGATTGGGCGATTGGGTACAGTGCGAAAAGTTATAGGTCCATCTTCAATGTTGCCTGATTCGCCTAGAACTTGACCTAAATCGTTAACATCAATAGCGTCGACAGTATCAATTCCAGATACAACACCAAGGTCGAGAACCGAATATAAGGTTGCAGCCGATGCAGATTGAGAGAATGATGTATTTATTGCTAAAGCTAGGGTTGTAATTACAAGGCTCAGTTGAGTGTTATTTGCTTTCATGCTTTTTGTAACGTAATTGAATAATTGCGGTAGATGCCAACCCTAGATATGTGTCAAAACGCTTACACTAGCGTTAAGTAATTATTACCATCAAAAATTTACGATGCATTTCTAGGACCTACACCTAGCAAATGACTGTTGAAGGCACTTATGCTTACTTGCGAGCGATCGCAAATTGCTTTATGCTTTGACTTTCTGTTTAGCTTTTTTCCGCAAAATACCAGCCCCAGCACCGAAAGCAAGTACCCCTAGCATACTTGCAGGTTCGGGAACGGGAGTTAATAAATAAGCGCGGGAGGAGCTATTAGCAACAATTTGTCCTCTTTCATTGATTCCTATAGCTTGTCTAAGTTCGATACCGGAGGCTGGAGCGATCAAATCGTTCAGGTCGAACATTGTCCCCTTATCGTAGAAGAAAGCGCGATCGATGCCATCAGCTAGGGTAGAATATCCAACTACTTGACCTAGTTCATTTACACTAAGAGCTTCGCTAAAATTGCTTCCCGACAAAGTACCAAGGTCATCTGTTTCTGGATTAATTGCACCGTTGGCAGCAGTAAGAAAGGCGTGAATATTTCCATTAGCGGTAGTTGAACTGCCCACCACTTGACCTAAATTGTTGATATCAAAGCCTTTACTAGCAGTACCACCAAGAGTACCTAGATCGACTGGAGTTATACTATCAGGGGCGGTGCGAAAGGCGCGAGTCAAAGAACCAAGATCGACTCCAGACGACCCTGCTGCAACAAACCCGCCGATAGTACCAACAATCTGACCCAAGTCATTGATATCTTCAGGTATAACACCACCTAACTGAGTTACTTGCTCGGTAGCATTATTTGGGTCGTCTACTAATACACCAAAGTAATCTATGGCTGAGACAGATGGGTCAGATTGAATTAGACCATTGCCAACTACCTGACCTGAGTCGTTTATCCCATTAGCACCATACACAAATGGAACAGAATCGATATTACCAAAAAAAATATTTTCCCGATTAGATATTAGGGACGTGTCATCAATCACTCCATTAGGTGCAGTGCGAAAACCAACATCTCTAAAAAATCCTCTTCTTGTCTTATAAGTACCAACAATTCGCCCAGAATTATTGATATCTAGTCCAAATCCACGAGTTATACCTTCTACTAAATCGATTTCATCTGTGAGGGGGTTGATTGGTCGATTCGGTGCAGTCCGAAAAGCTTGAGGTTCTCCAAATCTCCCTGAAGTTGTACCCACTACTTGACCTGAATCATTGATACCAGTAGCGAAAGTTTCGCCACCTTCTGCGGAAAGAATACCTAAGTCGAGAACTGAGTATAACGTTGCTGCAGATAAAGATTGAGGAAACACGCTAGTCATTCCTAACACTAGGGCTGTCAAACCAATGCTTATTCGACTCATACTATTTGCTTTTATGCTTGTTGTGAATACATGAATTTATGACTGTGGTAGATGCAACCTATGTATCAAGGCGATCGCTTGATGTTCAGTAACTATATATTCAGTGAAAATTTATCATCGTTTGCCAGTATTCACATATAGTTAAGAAATGATTATTTGCTATATATCGCTTTAGGATCGATTGTCCGCATTAATGTTACACCAACATTAATGCTTGCTTGTAGGAAGCGATCGCCCTGATTATTCAGTAGCTACACTGTTTCTTTTCGTTTGGTTTTCTTGCGTAGAATACCAGCACTAGCACCAAAAGCTAGTACGCCTAGCATACTTGCTGGTTCGGGAACTGGTGTCAAAAGTACAGCACGAGTTGTTTGAGAATCGTTAAAGAAGGCAGTAGCAGCAATTTGTCCTTTTTCGTTAATTCCTCTAGCGCTTGTTAGGACAAAGTTAGACGTTTCAGGAATCAAATCGTTGATATCGAACATCGTGTTATCTGCAAATAAAAAGGCGCGATCCGATCCATCAGCAAGTTCGGAATCGCCCACTACTTGCCCTAACTCATTGATGCCGTAAGCTATACTAAACGAGCCGCCTAGAGTACCAAGATCGTCTATACTTGAGTTGATGGCACTATTTGCCCCAGTAAGGAAAGCACGAGTATCGCCGCTAGCAGTTGTTGAACTACCGATAACTTGACCTAAATCGTTGATATCATTGGCAGCGCTAAAAGAACCGCCCAAAGTTCCTAAGTCATCTGTTGCTGAATTAATAGCACTATTTACCGTAGTGCGAAAGGCACGAGTTTGACCGTCAGCCGTTTCCGAACTACCAACTACCTGACCTAAATTGTTGATACTATTGCCAGAACTATTAGTTCCTCCTAAAGTTCCTAAGTCTATAAGCCCAGCTTCTCTTGAATTTCTAAGTACGGCATGATATATAGGTTCTGATATTGCCGGATCTACAACTAAAGCTCTGCCAGTTACTTGTCCTGAATCATTGATACCATTGGCATTGCCAATGAAAATATTTTCTGCTCCTGTAGAACCATTGGGCTGAGAAAGATAGCCGCCTGTAAACCTGCTAAAGGAAGTACCAGTTCCTACAAATTGCCCTGAGTTGTTAATATCGTTAGGCGTACTTACTCCAACATCGTTTAAACTAGCAACAATATCTGTGGCTGGATTAATCGGACTATTAGGCGCAGTGCGGAAAGACTCGTTAGCTCTTTCAAGGAAACGAGAAGTTCCAATAACTTGACCTAAGTCGTTGAGACCTGTGGCAGTAGTAAAACCAGATTCTCCAGCAACACCGAGGTCAAGAACGTTATACAGGGTTGCTGCCGTAGCAGGTAATGATGTGGTCAATCCTACTAACGACACTGTTGTTACTACTAGGCTAACTTGACTAATATTAGTTGATTTCATGTTCTATTTTGGTTAAATAAATAACATTGCATTTTTGCAGTCAACAGTATCCTGGAAGCTTAAATCGACGCATACTGGGTAGAGCAACCTTAAAAAATTCTCAAGCAAATATGCTTATATAGAGATAGAGTGTCATAGTCAGAAAAATTTTTGCTCTATCTAATGGCAGTTACGCTTAAGTATCAATTTATGCCCAAACGTCGCTCCTCTCCTAACTAAATGTAAAGTTGTAAGATCGCCAATTTTGGCAAAGATAGTCTAAGCTAGCTGAAGGTTATTTGAAATTCGTTGGGGCGGTACTGTGCCAAATCGCAATTATTGGCTGTCATTCCTAGTTGTCTGTGGTTTTTGGGGAATAAGTTTACCTGCTTTTGGGCAAGCGTTAGTTCCTTATACAGTGCAACTCAATTCCGCACAACTAGAGAAACAAGGCTTGGGGTTAGCACAGGAAGCAGCGCAGTTAGCACAATTTCAACAATACGAACTAGCACTACCTAGAGCCAGACTAGCAACTCAATTAGCTCCTAAAACTTACCAATCTTGGCTGCTATTAGGCGGTTTGTACCTGCAAACAAATAAGTTTGCCGAAGCGATCGCCCCTTTGCAACAAGCGAGAGCGCTCGATCCGAAAAACCCAGCGATTTTGTTTGCTTTAGGTTCGGCAAATTTTGGACAAGAAAGATACCAAGCAGCAGTTGACAATATTCAAGCAGGTTTGAAGTTAAAACCGAACGATCCTGATGCTCTGTTCGACTTAGGCAACTCTTATTACAAGCTCAATCGCTTATCAGATGCGATCGCCCAATACAACCAAGCAGTTGCCAATAATCAGAAATTTTGGCCCGCAATTAACAATATTGGCTTAATCAAATACGAACAAGGCGATATTGAAGGGGCGCTTACTAACTGGCGCAATGCTTTAGCAATTGAAAAACAAGCTGCCGAACCTCAGTTAGCAATAGGCGTAGCTTTGTATGCTAGAGGCGATCGCGATCGCGGTTTAGCAGCAGGAGAAGCCGCTTTAAAAATCGATAGCCGCTACGGCGATTTAGAATTTCTCAAGCAAAACCTGTGGGGCAATCGCTTACTTGCTGACACTAAAAAGTTGCTAGCCGCCCCCCGCATCCGTACTACACTGCAACAAGCGCCCCAACAGCCACCAAGGCAAACTACACCTCAAACTCCGCAATAAATACAGATAGGTAAAATTGCCCAGCGATCCAAAATCCCTTTGCTAATCAAGCAAGGGGAAAATTTTTATTTAACGCTAATTAATAAAAACTGCGATCGCCAATAACCTTGTCACCCAATGCTACTTAAATTAATTTATAAAGATAACTACTATGCTCTATCTGCTAGGCAACCTATAATTACCTAACTTGCTCTCAAGCTCAAAAAGTTATGTTTATTTTAAAAAGACAAGATGTAGAAATTTTTAATATTCAGCACCCAACAAGCGATCGCCAAATTCCGATTATTAATTATCAAAGACAAACTTTTCGATTGCTAAAATCATTTCCCCCAGAGCGGCAAGAAGAAGCTTTAGCTTTGTGGCGAGATTTGACTGATAACCAAGGCAAAGCTTGCATTCTACTTGAAGAACCAGACCGCTATACAGTTTGGGGAAAAATCAAACCAGAGCAATTAAATAAAAATAACGTTAATTACCAACTAGAGAAATTAGTCAAAGGCAGTTTACTACTATTGCAAGCAGTATATATAGAGATTGAAGACTTATTAGGACCGAGGCAAGCAAAATTATTTCAAAAAGACTTTAAAGACTTTTTAGATAAAGTTGACTTGACAGAAAAATCTCCAGAAGCAGTTAATTATCTTTTAGCTATCGATCCTCTAAGCGCTAGCAATTTACCATCATGGCAAGAAGCGCAAATATTGAACTTATTACAAGAATTGCATCGCCTAGGCAAAAGATATTTTGGCAATACTGAATTTACCCGTGAAGTTATGAGTGGGCTTCAAGATATGCCAGAAGTCGAGCAATCGGGGTTTTTACAGTGGCTAAATCAATCTAGCCTTGGTAAGCTGTGGCAGTAATATTAAGTTCTTTAGCGAGCAAATGTCACGAACAGATCCCAAAAGCGTTGAGAACTACGTACAGACGCAGCGATCGCTGCTCCGTTACCCCTAGGAGTAGTTTATATGAACAAACCTTTAAATCAAGCAAATAGTTCTAAATCTTGGCTATCGCTGCAAACGATTGTATTACTAGCGATCGCTTGGAGCGTACTGGCGCTACTATCGGCTTTATTTTTTAGCTTACCAGTTGCCGATGCTGAAGGCGTTTTTAGACGTTCGGAAGGCTATATCATCAGCACTTATATATTTCAATCGGTTGCCTATTTAGCAGCCGCTATTTTGTGCTTTAGAAACCTGCTCAGTCCTAGTATTATGAGCGGGCGCAGCCTTTGGCTAGGCGTTGGCTTTGGGATGCTATCGTATCTATTAGGAAATTTAATTTTGGCTTATTGGGAATTAATTCTCAAACAGGAAGCAACTAATGTATCGCCAGCCGATTTATTTTTTATCGCAACCTACTTATTTATCGGTGGTGGTATGGTTTCCGCACTCACTGGAAGAAGGCTAAATTTAGAACGTTGGCAATGGGGGCTTGTAGGTGTAATTGCTTTAGTTGGTATTAGTTTGGGGATTTGGGTATCAACATCAGGCAACCCCACAACTTCTGCGGACGTTACTAATGTGCCTGGGTGGGCAGCAGTGTTAGAAGAATCTGTTTCTTTGTTTTACACTGTAGCTGACGTGCTGCTATTAATTATTGCTACAATGTTGCTACTGACTTTCTGGGGCGGTCGTTTCTCTCAATCGTGGTTAGCGATCGCATTGGCAGTATTTTCGCTCTACATTGGAGATGTGTGGTTTAGCTACGCGCAAAATCACATTGAAAACTACCAAAGTGGAGCGTTGTTAGAAGTATTTTGGGTATTTAGTGGCGTGCTGTTTGCAATTAGTGCTGCCCTAGAGTATGAAATATCAAGTCGTTCTCGCCGTGAGAAGCGTGGGCGGAGGCGAGCGTAGGATCGATCTATAACTATGACTGGAAAAAAAATTTCGGAATCTGTTAAAAATGACATTATTCATCTGTACAGGCACACAGGTGAAACAACTTCGACATTGGCAGATCGTTATGGAGTGAGTAATTCAACTATCAGTCGCTTGTTGAAAAGCACTTTGGCAGAAGATGAATACGAGGTTTTAATCGCGTCCAAACGTGCAGCGCGAGTACCTGGCGTAGATGGAGCTAAACCAACTCCAGAACCGCAAGAGCCAGAAATAGTTGTCGCAGCAGAACCAGAGTTAGAAATAGTTCCCAGCCCTCCCAAACGGCAACGGCGTTCGGCAAAAAGCACGCCACAAGTAGAATCTCAGCCACTAATAGCAGAAATCGAGCAAGTTGTACCTGCTGTCGAGCGAGAAAATAGCACTCCAGTTTTACCCAAAAAGAAGATTATTCCCAATCCCGTTCCTATTGGGGGCGAACCTTTACCCAGGATAGAAGAAGCTCAGTTAGAGGAAGTCGATCGCGCAGAGCCTTACGATGAAGTAACGAATGCAGAAAATAGTGCCTTAGTTGCACAGATGTTAGGTGAGGATTTGCTAGATGAAGCAGATGACAATGAAGAACTAGATGAAGATGAAGACTTAGACTACTTAGACGACGAAGATGACGAACCAGAAACACCAGTGCTAGTCAAGCGGCGTTCGGCTTCTGGAGCATTAGTTCAAGTTTTACCGCTATCAGAAGCTACTTTGCCTAGAACTTGCTATTTAGTTATCGATCGCGCTTCAGAATTGATTACTCGCCCTTTACGAGAATTTGGCGATTTAGGGCAAATTCCGGCGCAAGAAGTGCATCAAAAGACTTTACCAATATTTGATAACCACCGCGTCGCTCGACGCTTCTCAACTAAGCGCGATCGAGTAATTAAAATCCCCGACAGCAGAATGCTGCAAAAAGCTCGCTATCACCTTCAAGCTAAAGGTATTACGCGGCTTTTAGTTGACGGTCAAGTTTACTCGCTGTATCTCAATTAAATGGCAGAAAATTCTCAAGCAGCTAAATATGGAATTATCCTGGTAACTGCAAGCTCAGAAGCAGAAGCAAAAGAACTCGCTAAATCGTTAGTAGAATCTCAGCTAGCTGCTTGCGTGAGTTTGATACCAATGCAATCGATTTACACCTGGCAAGGAGAATTACACCAAGAGCAAGAATGGCAATTGCTAATCAAAACTGAATTAGCGCAGTTTGACACAATCTCTGCACTAATTCAGGAATTGCACTCTTACCAAGTGCCAGAAATTATTGCTATTCCTCTAGTTGCTGGTTTCGATCCTTACCTGCAATGGATTAGCGCCCAAGTAACCTAGAAGTTATTTGTAAGCCTGAATTACTTGCAAGCTACCGCCTGCAAAAAAAGAGCGATCGCATTTTTTAAACCCAGCTTGTGTTAATACCTCTACTAAATCCGTTTGCAGTAGTTGCCAAGCTGTTTGAGTTTCAAATAACAGCAAAAATAAAGATATTCCAGGTTTATAAAGCCAATTTGTGGGTTTATGAAAGTCTATAAGTGTAAATACACCATCAGGCTTGAGTACGCGGCAAACTTCTTTAATTATCGAGCGCAATTGCTCTGGCTGCATTTCGTGCAATGCCACGCTAGTATGCACTAAATCGAAACTATTATCTGCAAACGGCATAGATTCGGCGAAAGCCTCTATATATTCAGCTTGCGGAACATTTTTTCTTGCCCTTTCTAGCGATCGCGGCGAAGCATCTAATCCAGTTACATTTGGCGAACGCTGCACTAAAAACCCAGTTGTTTGACCAGAGGCGCAACATAAGTCTAAAATCTTAGTGTCTGGAGCGATTGCAAGTCCTTGCAAGGCTAACTGGCGAAATTTAGCTTCTCCACCTACACTTATGGCTGCTAGACGCGATATAGCATCGTACAGCCATTGATATCGATAACTCCAGGCTCGTAAAATAGTCGCCACCGTAACTCCTTTAGTAAAGATATATTGTTAAAATTAGTGACAAAGCTGAAAAAAGATTAGGGCATTGTAACTGTTATGGGTCGTGTTGGGGTACTATTACTCAATCTTGGTGGACCAGATCAACTAGAGGATGTGGGTCCTTTTCTATTTAACCTATTTGCCGACCCAGAGATCATTCGCATACCATTTAAGTGGCTGCAAAGACCTTTAGCTTGGTTTATTTCCACTCGGCGGACAAAAACATCTCAAGACAACTATAGGCAAATTGGCGGCGGTTCTCCTTTACGCCGGATTACCGAAGAACAAGCTTACGCTCTCAAACAACGCTTGCAAGAATTAGGGCAAGAAGTAGAAACATATATCGGGATGCGTTATTGGCATCCATTTACAGAAGAAGCGATCGCCCGCATCAAACGCGATCGCTGCGATCGGTTGGTAATTTTACCGCTTTATCCTCAATTTTCTATTAGTACCAGCGGTTCTAGCTTCCGCCTACTGCAAAGAATTTGGTTAGAAGATCCAAAACTCAGCCAAATCGAATACACAGTTATTCCCTCTTGGTACAAGCAGCCAGCTTACTTGCAAGCAATGGCAGATTTGATCGCTCAGGAATTAAACAAATTACCTAATCCTGACAAAGCGCACATATTTTTTAGCGCTCATGGAGTTCCGCGCAGCTACGTTGAAGAAGCAGGCGATCCTTATCAGCAAGAAATTGAGGAATGCACTAGCCTAATTATGCAAACCCTCAATCGCCCTAACGACTACACATTAGCCTATCAAAGCCGAGTAGGTCCTGTAGAGTGGCTGCAACCGTACACTGAAGATGCAATTCAAGCATTAGGGGCGCAGGGAGTAGAAGATTTAGTTGTAGTGCCAATTAGCTTTGTCTCCGAACACATTGAGACGCTGCAAGAAATTGATATCGAGTACCGCGAAGTTGCCGAACACGCAGGTATTCATAATTTCCACCGCGTAGCTGCACCCAATACTCACCCGTTATTTATTCAAGCATTATCGGACTTGGTAGTGGATGCGCTCAAATCTCCTAGCCTCAAATTATCCCAAGTCACGCAGTTAAAGAAAAAAGTCAAAATGTATCCTCAAGAAAGTTGGCAATGGGGTATGACTACAACTGCTGAAGTTTGGAACGGGCGAATTGCCATGCTAGGGTTTATTGCTTTAGTAATCGAACTAATTACTGGTAAGGGACTATTGCATTTTGTCGGGATTTTGTAGAACAAGCATTAGCGCGAATCCTTGCGGTAATACCATCGACTTAACTCTTGGTAGCTGCCAACTGCTAGCAAAAATAAACCAAGAGCGATGATTCCTCCGACTTGAGGCTGCTTAACAGCTAAAACAGCTAGTAATACGCCTAAAACATCTTGTCCGCAGACAAACCAGACAGGAAAACCGCGCCGACGATAAAAATAGCCTGCTTGTACAGCTTGCAATACAAAAGCAAATAAGCCGCCAATTAAACCGATTATCCAATTAGGAGCGGCAATCGATTGGAGGGTAAATATTGCTGCGAAAGCTCCTGCAAAGGGACTGCATATCAACTGGACAATTTGCAGCGCTCTTTGTCCCATTAATTTTTTTGAGACTATTATTTCTAGCAAAGACCAACTACAAAGAATTGCCAATCGCACTTGCCCAGAAATATGAGCTAAAACTGGAACATTAGACCACAAACACTCTCCTCGCAATAATTCGAGTGCGAGGAGAGGCAGGGCGATTCTAATTCCCGCCGCCGCCGAAGCTGATAGCGCGGCTAGGACTTCAAGCATATTGAAATTGGCTCGGCTTTGTTAATTACAGCCTAACTCGCTCTAAAAACAAGCTTTGATATGTATAGTTTCACACATTTAGATACTCAATCGTTGATAAATTTCATCTAAATGCTTGAGATGGTGGGCGGGATCGAAACAAGCCTCAATTTCTGCTGGCGATAGCAATTGGCGGACGCGATCATCTTGACTAATTAGGGCATGAAAGTCGCCTTGAGGTTGGTTCCAAGCTTGATGAGCGCATGATTGGACTACAGTATAAGCTTTCTCGCGGCTCATACCTTTATCAACTAAAGTTAGCAGTACCCGTTGACTAAAGACTACACCGCCGTAGCAATTCATGTTCCGCGCCATATTTTCGGGATAGACTAACAGATTTTGCACTAAATCGGTCATTTCTACCAGCATAAAATGGGTAGCAATACAGCTATCGGGTAAAATTACTCGCTCGACAGCGCTGTGAGAAATATCCCTTTCGTGCCACAAGGCTACATTTTCTAAAGCAGCGATCGCATTTCCGCGCAGTATTCTGGCTATACCTGTCAACCGCTCGCTACGGATAGGATTGCGCTTGTGCGGCATAGCTGAGGAGCCTTTTTGCCCTTTAGCAAAAAATTCCTCTACTTCTAAAACGTCAGTTCTTTGTAAGTTGCGAATTTCTACTGCAAATCTTTCGATAGAAGCACCTAAAAGAGCTAGTTGTTGCACGAAATCAGCATGACGATCGCGGGAAATGACTTGAGTTGAGGCTGTATCTGGTTGCAGCCCTAATTTTTGGCAAGCAAGTTCTTCGATGCGCGGTTCGACGTTGGCGTAAGTACCGACTGCACCAGAGATTTTGCCGACAGCAATTGTAGTGCGGAGATTAGTAAGGCGACCCTGCGATCGCAATACTTCTGCTAGCCACCCTGCTAATTTAAAGCCAAAAGTAATCGGTTCGGCATGAATGCCATGCGATCGCCCAATCATGAAGGTATGGCGGTGTTGCCTTGCTTGAACTCGGATCGCAGTAATTAGATCGTCTAGTCGCGCTAATAAAATATCTAAACTAGCTACTAATTGCAGCGCCAAAGCCGTATCTAATACATCTGAACTTGTTAAGCCTAAATGAATATAACGCCCAGCATCGCCTACATATTCATTTACATTAGTCAAAAAGGCGATCATGTCGTGGCGGACTTCTGTCTCAATTTCTAAGACGCGCTTGGGGTCAAAATTCGCCTTGTCCTTAATTTCTGCAACTGCCTCTTTTGGAATATAACCTAGTTCTGCTTGCGCCTCACAAGCAGCAATTTCTACTTGCAACCAAGTTTTAAGTTTGTATGTCTCAGTCCAAAGTTCGCCCATTTCAGGCAAGGTATAACGCTCAATCACTCGTCCGCTACAGAACACAACTGTCATATTTTACAGTCTTGTTAGGTGCGATCGATGGAGGATTGACTTTAAGTTGCAACTAGAATTATGAGTAATTACTTATTCGCCGATCCTGGTTCGCTAAGTTTGCGGTGCGTTTCCGCATTGATAGTATCTGATAAAACTTGGCTTACCGTACCTTGAATTTTTGTTTGGAGCGAACCTGCAATAATATGATCTTTGCCTTGCATTAATGCTTCAAAACCCTGCTTGGCTACCTGCTCTGCGGAGTCTTTTTTATCTGCGCCTACTTTTGTATCGTCCATTCCTGCGCGGTGGAAGAAGTTAGTCTCTGTAGGTCCTGGCATCAGCGCAGTAACAGTAATACCCGTACCTTTCAATTCATTACGGATTGCTTCTGCAAAAGATTTGACAAATGCTTTTGAGGCTGCATAAACTGCCTCAAATGGTCCTGGTTGCAAAGCAGCAATTGAGGCTGTAAATAGGACTCGACCGCTACCGCGCTCAACCATGTCTTTTAATACTCGTTTAGCAAGATGAACTGTTGATACGACATTAAGGTTAATCAGGTTTAGCTCATCTTTAAGGTCTGTCTGGCGAGCAAAATCACCGCCAACACCAACACCTGCATTAATAGCGATCGCATCTACTGGTCTATTAGTGGCTTTAATCCTGCTATATAAGGCTTCTACGCCGTCGTAGGTAGCAAGGTCTGCTTGCACTGTTTCGACCTCTGCACCCAAATCCTGGAAGTTTTGAGCTACTCGATCGATTTGTTCTCCGGTAGCTGTAACTATAAGGTCGAAACCATTTTGGGCAAACTGTTTGGCAAGTTCGTAGCCGATACCGCTAGAAGCACCTGTAACAACAGCCAAAGGTCGGGTAGATGAATCCATAACTTATCTAAACTCCTGACGCATTTGCGCGAACTTTCTCAATGCTAAGGAGGTAGGAGGGCGATCGCGTCTTTCTTAGGAAGTATGCATTGTGTATCTTTAAGATTACTTTTTTAGTTCTGTTTATACTTCTAAGCTTTATTGCTCGATTTTTTTTCTTACCCAATCACGAAAAGTTCGCTTGCTTTGGCTTTCTCCTTGAGTATTGCATTGAGCTAAAGATTCGTAGATTGCAGCTTTAGTTAATATTGAAAAAGTAGAGCTATTTGCTGATTCTTGATATTAACCTTCTTTAAGTAGATAAACAGTTAAAGTTTTGCCATTATAACGCCAAAACTCTAATACCCCCATATCTTGATATAGTTTATTTTTATCAATATCAGTATGAGTAATATCAACTTCTAAAACTAAATCTGGAGGTGGATCGGCTGCTAAGTTTACCACTTTACCTCTAACGGCTGGTTCGTTTTGAATGTAATAACACTTATCAGGTTCAGCACCAATTTTTAGAGCGGGGTTATTTAGGGTAGTAGAAGCCATGCTTTTGATATTTAGGTTTAGTTCCTCCGCCAAAATATGAATTAAGATACCAATGCGAGCGCTAGCACTTTCATGTGCTTCTAACGGAATCACAATTTCTAATATTCCTTGATAGTATGTAAGGCGCGATGCGCGTTTATCTCCTAAAGCCGCTATAATTTGCTCGTAGGAACGCCAACTTAGATTGTAGAAAGTAACTCTTTTTTCTGGTAATAGTTCTTCTATAGGTATATTGTTTACTTCTGCACTGGTAAAAATCATAAAAACTTCCATGTACTGTCACGACTAATTAAGACTTCTAGTTCTTATCCATCTCATAAAAATGCTCCTTTGGTCGGTTCATCTATACGGATTAAGCGAACGGATAAATACATCTTTATTACCCAAGAAATAGAATTGAAGTTAATAAATGTTTGTACTGGGGTGGAAATAATCAAGCCTCCTCATACCTAATCAAATAATAACTAAAATGTTACTACGCTGCGTATAGACTCACCTTTGTGCATCAAATCGAAAGCATTGTTAATTTGCTCTAATGGCATTGTGTGAGTAATTAAATCGTCAATATTTATTTTACCTTCCATGTACCAATCGACAATTTGCGGTACATCTGTACGACCTCTTGCACCTCCAAATGCCGAACCTTTCCAAACTCTTCCAGTTACTAATTGAAAAGGACGAGTAGAAATTTCTGCTCCTGCTTCTGCAACGCCTATAATTACACTAACTCCCCAACCTTTATGACAGCATTCCAAGGCTTGACGCATGATGTTGACATTACCAATACACTCAAAACTGTAATCAGCACCGCCTTTTGTTAAATCAACTAAATAAGGTACTAAATCGCCTTCAACTTCTTGAGGATTAACAAAATGAGTCATGCCGAATTTTTCAGCTAATTCGCGCTTATTCGGATTAATATCAACGCCAACAATCATGTTTGCGCCTACCATTCGCGCCCCTTGGATGACGTTTAAACCAATTCCACCCAAACCAAAAACTACAACATTTGCACCTGGTTCTACTTTGGCTGTATGAATGACTGCACCGATACCTGTAGTTACACCACAACCGATGTAACAAACTTTGTCAAAAGGTGCATCATCGCGGATTTTGGCTACAGCTATTTCTGGTAAAACTGTGTAATTAGCAAAGGTAGATGTCCCCATATAATGATGCAGCATTTGCCCATCGATAGAAAATCTACTCGTACCATCAGGCATCACACCGCGCCCTTGAGTTGAACGAATAGCTTGACATAAGTTAGTTTTACGGCTGAGACAGTATTCGCATTGACGACATTCGGGAGTGTATAGAGGGATGACGCGATCGCCCTTTTTCAAGCTTTTGACCTCTTTACCCACTTCGACAACTACACCTGCCCCCTCATGCCCTAAAATCGCCGGAAATAGCCCTTCTGGATCTTTACCAGAGAGGGTATAAGCGTCGGTATGACATACACCTGTTGCTTTAATTTCTATTAGCACTTCTTCCGCTTGGGGTGGCTGCAATTGCACTGTGGTAACTTCTAATGGTTTTCCTGCAGCGAAGGCTACAGCGGCTTTAACGTCCATAATGCGGTTTTCTCCTGGTAGATGGTGCGGCGAGTTCTATTCTCCCTCCCTCACTGATACCCTAAAATTTAAGGAAAGTGCCAAGTTTATGGTTATTTTGCAAGCCTCCCGCCAATTTGACGGTATATATTTATGAGTATTTTTACGCTGCAATCAGTTAAAAAAGACTTTGGGATTAAAGAAATCCTCAAAGAGGCAAGTTTTAGTATCGATCCTACTGATAAGGTTGGTTTGATTGGCACAAATGGTTCGGGTAAGTCTACGCTATTAAAAGCGATCGCAGGTTTGGAACCAATTGATAGCGGGCAAATTTTAGTCAATTCTGGTGCAAGAATTGTTTACTTACCTCAGCAGCCAGATTTAGATGAAAATAATACAGTTTTAGAACAAGTATTTGCAGATAGTGGCGAACAGATGGCTTTGGTGCGTGAGTACGAAGAATTATCAGATAAACTCGCTCATCATCCTGAAGATACCGATAAATTAATGTCTCGTTTATCTACTGTGATGCAGCAGATGGAATCTAACGGTGCTTGGGAATTGGAAACTCAAGCAAAAATTATTCTCACTAAGTTAGGAATTTCTGATTTTGAGGCAAAAATAGGTACTTTATCGGGTGGTTATCGCAAACGCATTGCACTTGCTGCGGCTTTACTTTCCGAACCAGATGTATTGTTGATGGATGAACCTACTAACCATTTAGATGCATTATCTGTAGAGTGGTTGCAAAGTTATTTAAATCGCTATCGCGGTGCAATATTACTAATTACTCACGATCGCTATTTTCTCGATCGCGTTACTAATCGGATTATAGAGATAGATCGGGGTGATATTTATACATACAATGGTAATTACTCTTATTACTTAGAGAAGAAAGCTTTAGCTGAGGAATCAGCCGTTAGCAGCCAACGCAAGCATCAAGGAGTATTGCGACGCGAATTAGAATGGTTAAAAAGAGGTCCTAAAGCTCGAAGTACCAAACAAAAAGCTAGGATAGATCGCGTTCATGCGATGCAAGAAACTGAGTTTAAACAAGCTCAAAGTAAAGTTGATATTTCTACTCTTAGTCGTCGGATTGGTAAAAAAGTAATTGAGTTAGACAATGTTTCTAAAAGTTATAATGACCGCACGCTAATTAAAGATTTTACCTACGAATTTAGCCCTGAAGACAGAATTGGTATTATTGGCGGTAACGGTGCGGGAAAATCAACTTTGATGGATATGATTACTGGTAGAGTTAAGCCAGATTCCGGTAATGTGGAGATTGGTTCTACTATCCATATTGGTTATTTCGATCAGCATTCGGAAGCATTACTTGCAGCGTTGAACGAGAATCAACGAGTAATAGACTATATCAAAGAAGAAGGCGAATTTATCAAGATTGCTGATGGTACTCAAATTAGTGCTTCGCAAATGTTGGAGCGATTTTTGTTTCCTGGAAATCAGCAATATGCGCCGATTCATAAGTTATCGGGTGGGGAAAAACGGCGCTTATTTTTGCTAAGAATATTGATGGGTGCGCCTAATGTACTGATTTTGGACGAACCGACAAACGATTTAGACGTACAGACACTTGCTGTATTAGAAGAGTATTTAGAAGATTTTACAGGATGCGCGATCGCAGTATCTCACGATCGCTACTTTTTAGATCGCGTAGTAGACAAAATCTTTGCTTTAGAACCTGGTGGAAATATCCGTCAGTATCCAGGAAATTATTCAGTGTATTTAGAATATAAGCAAGCTGAAGAAGAGGAAGCAGTACCAGTAGAAAAAGTAAAAAATCAAAAGCCGAAGTACCAACCACCAAATAACTCCGATAAACCGCGCAAAATGTCATCCAAAGAAAAGCGCGAGTTTGAAACGCTAGAAACTAAAATTGCTCAATTAGAAGTAGAAAAAGCAGAAGTAGAAAAAGCACTATATTCTGCTCCTCCTGGCGCTGTTACGCAAGTACGGGAACTTTACGAGAAGGTAGAAAATATAACCCAACAAATTGATACTGCTACCGAACGCTGGCTTGAATTAGCAGAAATAGAATCTTGATTAAATAATGTTAAACTAACATGACTGCACTTACACTAAATTTACACCCAGTTTTATAATTAACTGACGATCAATTCTACGAATTATGTCAGGCTAATCGCGATTTAAGATTAGAACGTACAGCTACAGGAGAAATAATTATTATGCTACCAGCAGGAGGAGAAACAGGGCATCGTAATATGAAGTTATCTTACCAATTAAATGGTGCAAAACTCGGCTGGTTAATAGATCCTAAGACGCGAGAGTAGAAATTTATCGCCTGGGGAGACAATTAGAAATAGTCCAGAATCCTGCAACTTTATCAGAAGAAGATATATTGCCAGGTTTTGTGTTAAATCTAAGTTCTATCTTCAACTTAATTTAACTTAAATTAGTCCTGCTTCTAAAAAAAATCCTTGAACAGTTAGTTCTAAACCAGGTAACAAAGCATCAGTAATTGGTAGCTCACCTGTATATAATTGACTGGAACCATCTGCAAAAAATACTTTAATACTTGTAGATTCAGGATTAACAATCCATACTCTAAATACACCAGCTTCAAAGTAATCTTTAGCTTTGTCTGTAAATTGACGTTCAGTTTGTCCTGGAGAAATAATTTCAACTACTAATTCAGGTGCAATAGGACAAGCTTCATTACATTTCCAATTTGCAGGTAGTCTGGCATAAGAAATATAAGTTAAGTCAGGTATTGGAACCCAATCTTCACCTTGACGCTTTATAATAATTGCCCATTCTGGAACAACTCTTCCCTTTCCTTTACACCAAGTATGCAATAGCAATAATAATGCCGATTGTAAAGTTGAATGGAAGAATTTAGGAGGCTCTTTAGGTACTGCATAGCCGTCTACAAACTCATAATATACATCTTCTGCTGGTAAAGCGAGAAACTCTTGTAGAGTGAGCTTGTCTTCTATTTTTACCATATATATCAAAGAGCCAAAGATAACTGAATTATAGGCGATCGCTTTTGATTGCTCTAGCATTAAGTAGCTATATGTGGCAAACTATACTATCGAGCTAGCGCTCAAGTAGCAATAGTACAGTAAACCTTCAACACCACGATACAAGCAATGAGCAAAATTTCTTTGCCCCAAACTTGCGGAATAACTCTACTTTGCACTATTATCCAAAGTATCTCTGTACTAGCCGAACCAGTACAAAATAATACAGTTAATGTTGAGCCAGCCCAAAGAGAAACTGAAGAGATTACTTCACCAGTAGCCCAAAATCCAGTAGAAAATCGCGTTACTTCTGTATCTCAACTATCAGATGTGCAGCCTACAGATTGGGCATTTCAAGCTTTGCAATCATTAGTAGAACGTTACGGAGTAATTGCTGGCTATCCTGACGGCACTTTTCGGGGAAACCGCTCTATCACTCGCTACGAATTTGCAGCAGGATTGAATGCAGCTTTAGATCGAGTCAATGAATTGATTGCAACTGGAGTAGAAAATAGCGTCTCTCGTGAAGACTTACAGATATTGCAAAGATTAGAAAGTGAGTTTTCTGCAGAACTAGCAACTTTGCGCGGTAGAGTAGATGGATTAGAAGCCCGCAATGCTGAATTAGAAGCTAATCAATTTTCTACAACTACCAAACTGACAGGACAAGTAATCTTTGCTGCTAATACTGGCAGTTTTGGCGGCGATCGCATTATCAATGCAGCAGGCGTAGAACTTGCCAACGATAACCCTAATGCTACAGTGCTTTACCGCTCTATCATAGATTTTAACACCAGTTTTAGCGGTACAGATTTACTCAAAATTCGTCTAGATACAGGTAGTAATGGCATTAGAGATAACGCTACAGGAGTATTGGAACCTAACTTTGGTAGCGTTTTAGACTTCTCTGCTAGACCGCCTAGAAACGGCGAGATCGGGCTGGGACGAGCGTATTACTCTTTCCAACCTATTGACAACTTCCAAGTGATTCTAGGCTCCGTACTCGTCGCTACAGACTATATAGATCGCAATAGTTATTCTAATGCCAGCTTTCAAGACTTTTCTAGTCAAACATTTATTAATAACTATCTCCTTTTACCAATTAACGGGCAAAGCGCTGGTGCGATTGTTGATTGGAATCCAGGTGGAGGAGCATTTAAGCTGAGAGCATTGTATCAGGCAGCAGCAGCATTTAGTCCCAATGATGAGGGCAATCCTACAGGTTTATCGTTACTAAATAGAGTGCTTTATCCTAATGCTACAAATGGCGATCGCGGTTTGTTTGGCGATCCCTATCAAGGCGTTGTCGAGTTAGAATACTCACCTTCTAGAGCTTTTGCTTTGCGCTTGCAATACAGTGGTGGCAAGATATTTGACGGGCGATTTGATGTATTTGGCGCAAATGCTGAACTGGCGATATCTAGGCAAGTAGGAATATTTGGGCGTTACGGCTACGGTAGCTATAACGATACTGCCTTTGGCGATCTAAATCCTCATTATTGGATGGCTGGCGTTTCTGTGCGCGATCTTTTCTTTCCTGGTGCGGTAGCCGGAATTGCTGCAAGTCAGCCTTTTATTGAAAGCGATGTTGGTAATGGTACGCAAACAAACTTTGAAGCTTTTTATAATTTTCCGTTTAACGACAACGTGCGGATTACGCCCTTGGTACAGGTAATTACCAATCCTGCTAATCAAGATAGCAATGGCACGATTATCACGGGGACTCTGAGGACTGTATTTACGTTTTAGTTACATAAAGCACCCTGTACAAAAATACCTAATTCATCAGTCGTTGCAGGTAAATTTGGACATTAGGAAAGGCAAGAGGAGACGCAAAGCCTGTTTTGAATGTTTGCTCGGTGGTGTATCGCCCGTTGTCTAAATCTCTAAAGATTGTCAGTTGCTTATCTTGAAGATTTACTACCCAATATTCAACAATCCCTGCTTCGCTATAAACTACTTTTTTCTCATTTAGATCCTTACTGAGGGTGGTGTTAGAAAACTCAATCAGCCAAAAAATATCGTCAGGATAGGGATGGTGTTCGAGATAAACTGTCCCTAGTGGTTTAACAATTGCTAAATCTGGGATTGGTTCGGAGTCATTAAGCAATGTGATGGGGTGCGCCTCGCGGACTTTGACGCGATCGCCTAAAATAGTTCGCAAATAATCCCCAACTTCACTGTTATAGTATGCATGGGTTTCTCGCTCT
The DNA here is from genome assembly GCF_000952155.1 of Aliterella atlantica CENA595. Taxonomy (GTDB): domain Bacteria; phylum Cyanobacteriota; class Cyanobacteriia; order Cyanobacteriales; family Chroococcidiopsidaceae; genus Aliterella; species Aliterella atlantica. Next base: position 71,357 of record NZ_JYON01000009.1, read on the forward strand.
GGGGGCATAACTATAATGTCTCCGCGCAATAGCTCAACGGTTTCGTCGTCAAACAACCCCGCATCGATCGCCTGATGGTAGCGTTCAATTGTCCATTTGTAGGTGGCAATAGTCATAACACCGTTTGCGATCGCATACTAAAAATAGTATGGCGATTTTTCTATATCTATTTTGCCAAAGCTCGTGTGGCGATCGCAATTGGGAAATGTTAACTTGTCTCAACACAAGCGGAACTAACTGTGCGGTATGGTTGGAAAATAACATTTTTGCTTTGTATATTTAGCTAAATGACTTTAGTTTCCCCCAACTCTGCCCAACATAAGAAAGCCAAAGCTTTAAAACCTTCTAGCCGTCGCCCTGCTAAAGAACTTTGTAGCGAATGCGGTTTGTGCGATACATACTATATTCATTATGTCAAGGATGCCTGCGCTTTTATTCATCAACATATAGCCGAGTTAGAAACCCAAAGTCATACTCGCAGCCGCAATTTAGAAGATCCTGACGAGTTGTATTTTGGTGTCAATCAGGGCATGATGGCGGCGCAAAAAACAGCACCAATTGAGGGAGCGCAGTGGACTGGGATCGTTAGCACGATCGCGATTGAAATGCTAACTAAGGGATTAGTTGAGGGTGTTGTCTGCGTCCAAAATACCAAAGAAGATCGCTTTGCACCAATGCCGATAATTGCTCGGACTCCTGAAGATATCCTGAAAGCTAGAGTAAATAAACCAACACTTTCGCCTAATCTTTCGGTACTCGAACAAATCGAACAATCGGGAATGAAAAGGCTGCTAGTAATTGGTGTAGGCTGCCAAATTCAGGCATTACGGGCAGTAGAAAAGCAGTTAGGCTTAGAGAAGCTTTATGTATTAGGTACGCCTTGCGTAGATAACGTTAACCGCGCTGGGTTGCAGAAGTTTTTAGAAACAACTAGCAAATCGCCCGCAACTGTCGTGCATTACGAATTTATGCAAGACTTTCGCGTTCACTTCAAACACGAAGATGGTTCAACCGAAACTGTACCGTTTTTCGGACTGAAGACAAATCAATTAAAAGATGTCTTTGCTCCTTCTTGCATGAGTTGTTTTGATTATGTCAACTCGCTTGCAGATTTAGTAGTTGGTTATATGGGCGCACCTTTTGGCTGGCAATGGATTGTAGTACGAAATAATACTGGGCAAGAAATGCTCGATTTGGTCAAAGAGCAACTGCAAACGCAACCAGTTATGTCTAAAGGCGATCGCACATCTGCCGTACAACAAAGCATTCCTGCTTACGACAAAGGCGTGACGCTACCAATGTGGGCAGCAAAATTGATGGGTGTAGTAATTGAGAAAATTGGTCCTAAAGGCTTGGAATACGCTCGTTTTTCGATTGATTCTCACTTTACGCGCAATTATCTTTACCTCAAACGCAACTACCCAGAAAAATTACAGGCTCACGTACCAGAGTTTGCAAAACGAATAGTCAATCAATACCGTTTACCAGAATAATAAACTGCAAAGAACTTGGAGTTGGGTGCGAATATGAGTTACTGTATCAACCCCAAGTGTCACATCAGGCACAACCTAGACGGTTTAGGATATTGCCAAAATTGCGGTACTAGCTTGCTGATAGGCGATCGCTATCAGCTAGTTAGACCATTGCGCGATCTATACGAGTTGAATAATACAGAAATTTTTGAAATTGACGATCGCGGTACGGCAAAAGTAATGAAGGTGTTAAATAGCGATCGCCCTAAGTTGGTGAGGCTATTTGAGCAAGAAGCGCAAATATTGCAGCGTGTGCAACATCCAGGGATTCCTCGCGTAGATGCATACTTTGTTTTGTCCTTAAATGACGCGCAGAAATTGCATTGCTTGGTGATGGAAAAAGTTGAGGGGCAAAATCTCAAGCAGTATTTAGAGGAAAATAACTCGATTTCGGAAACAACTGCAATTGACTGGTTAAAACAACTTTTAACTATTTTGGCTGGCGTGCATGGCGAGAAACTGCTGCATCGAGATATCAAGCCATCTAATATTATGTTGCGTCCTGATGGGCAACTGGTACTAATTGACTTTGGCACAGTTAGAGAACTTACCCGTACTTATATTAGCAAATTGGGCTGGAGCGATGTTACTCAAGTTTACTCCGTAGGATACACGCCCTTAGAACAAATTGAAGGTCAAGCAGTTTTAGAATCTGACTTTTTTGCTTTGGGGCGCACTTTTGTCCATTTACTCACAGGTATTTATCCAGCAGAATTGCCTAAAAACGCTGATAATCAATTAATTTGGCGAGATCGAGCGCCGCAAATATCAGCCCAACTAGCACATTTAATTGATGAATTAATTGCACCATTACCACAACACCGACCTAGCAACGCTCAGATGATTTTAGAGCGTTTAAGCGATCCTGGCTACAGCGATGAGACTAGGCTACCGCTAACCGAACAACTGCCAACTACAATTAATCAAAGCGATCGCACTCGGTTGCACTGCTTACCGCCGCAATTCTGGCGCAAGTGTTGTAGTGTATTGCTTGCTAGTATTGCTACTACCAGCTTAGTTGTAGGTATCCGCCAGCTAGGAATACTAGAAACAGCAGAGTTACAAGCTTTCGACGCGCTAATGCGTCTCAGACAAGTGGAAGGCGCAGATCCGCGAATTTTGGTAGTCACAATTAGCGAAGCGGAGATTCAAGCACAACAGCAAAGACAAGGATCTTTGAGCGATCGCACTTTGAGTCAATTATTAGCCAAACTCGAACAATACAACCCGCGCACTATTGGTTTAGATATTTATCGAGATGTAGCTGTAAGCAAGGCTTATCCAGATTTAGTTAATTATCTGCAAAAAAGCGATCGCTTTATTGGTTTGTGCAAAATTAGCGATCCCGATATTAACAATCCTGGGATTCCACCGCCTCCAGAAGTTGCGCCCGAACGTATCGGCTTTAGCGACGTGCTAGCTGATGATGACAATACAGTGCGCCGCCAGATTCTTCATCTCAATCCGCCGCCGAATTCTCCTTGTACTACGCAATACGCTTTTAGCTTGCAATTAGCACTGCATTATTTGGCTGCTGAAGGTATTGAGGCAAAAGTGACAAGTCAAGGCAATTTGCAGTTGGGAAATGTTGTGTTTGAGCGGCTAGCAGCTAATAGCGGAGCCTACAAACAAGCTGATTTGAGAGGTTATCAAGTGTTGCTCAACTACCGCCCATATCGCCATGTTCGGGATATTGCGATGCAAGTTAGTCTTGACGATATTTTAAAAAATCGGATTAGTCCTCAAACTAGGAACGAGTTGCAAGATCGTCTCGTCCTTATTGGTGTTACTGCGCCCACAAGTGTCAATGATTATTGGTTTACACCTTATAGCGCTAATCAACCGCGTTTGGCAAAGCAACTACCAGGAGTGTTTTTACAGGCACAAATGGTCAGTCAAATTCTTAGTACAGTTTTGGATCGAAGACCTTTGTTATGGGTTTGGTCGGCGTGGGGTGAGATACTTTGGATGGCAAACTGGTCGATAGTTGGAGGTTTGCTGGTATGGTACTGCAAACAATTTTTCCGCCTGCTACTAGCGATCGCTGTTACACTAATAGCTTTGTATGGTTTGTGTTTGGGAATTTTGCTTTCAGGAGGATGGGTTCCGTTAGTTCCCTCAGTATTAACTTTAGTATTTTCAGCTACAAGTATAGTAATTTACAGGCACTATAGATTTAAATAATATCAGTACCAATTTAAACAAAAAAACTATGGACTTGGATGAACTTAGCTATGAACAAGACCGCACCAGCCAGTTTTACCAAGTATAAACTCGGTGCATTTGCATTGGTACTGGCTCAAACAACATGGACGAACGCAGCAGATGCACAAACATTTGAATATGTCAATAAATTTGCCGATAGCACTCCCAAGCGATCGCAACCTCAAATACCAGTTTCGTCATCAAAAAAGCAACCTGGGCGATCGGGCAGAGTAAGTTTTGTTTCGCCAAAGTTACCATTTACAGGCATTCCTAGCGGCAGAGCCAGAGGCGCAGGCAGTCGCAGCAATTGCTTGAATGTAGATATACCTTTGACTGCTTTAGTACCAACAGAGCAGAAACTTATGACTAACGAGCAACAAAAAGCTCGGCTAGTAACTAATGTTTGGGGTTTGACAGCTAAAAGTCATCCTACTTTTTTGTTTTACGTTCCTTACGCACAGGGTTTAACTCAGACGGGCGAGTTTGTACTGCAAGATGCGGAAGATAACGATGTTTATCGCACGACGATTAATCTGCCTCAAACTCCTAGTATTGTGAGCTTGAGTCTTGAATCTATGTCCGCACCACTCAAAGTGGGCAAGATGTATCATTGGTATTTTAAAGTGCGTTGCCAAGCGCAAACTATGTCTGGTCCGATTTTTGTCGAAGGTTGGGTGCAGCGAGTCAAGCTTGACTCAAATATTGCCGAACAAATAGCCGTAGCAACGCCCTATCAAAAGATTGCTCTTTATGCTGAAAACGGTATTTGGTATGATACTGTGGCAGATTTAGCAGCAATGCGATCGCATTTCCCAGATGAGTCTGTAGAAGTTGATTGGCAAAAGCTTTTACAATCTGTAGGTTTAAGCAACGTTCAATCTGAGTCGGTTGTAGCTGCAACCTCAGCAAGTGAGAGCAAGGGAGAAAAAACAGCAGGAGGAGAGATCGTTAATTTTTAACTCCCGTTTACAGCCAATTGCCAATTAAAACATAAGCAGCCCAATAATTAGGGCGGTTGTAATTAGGATACTGTTTTAAAAAAGCTACTTGAGCGCGGCGGAGGGCTTCGGCTTTGGTAACACCTGGTTTTGCTAACTCTCGATAAAATTCGCCGATAAATATAGCAGTAGCTTCATCGTCAATTCGCCACAAAGAAGCCAGGGTACTACGCGCCCCCGCTTGAATAGCTACTCCTGCAAGTCCCAAAGCAGCACGTTTGTCTCCTGCTGCTGTCTCGCAAGCACTTAGGACTAATAAAGCGATCGCATCTTGGCTCTTTTGAGGGCGAGTGCGTAAGATATTGTCTAGTTGATTGACATTAATTGGTCCGTCCGCAGCCAAAATAAAGGTATCTTTCGCTTGGGAACTAAATTGTCCGTGAGTAGCTAAATGAACTACGTTAAAAGCTGATGAATCGATCTTTGTTGCTAAAGCTTTGCTGGTAAATTTTTGGTCGAGTAACTGATTTGTCGATACTCCAGCTTGTTTGATTAGCTCGAATTCCTCTCTGACAGCAGGTAATGATGGATAAGGCGAACCAATCAGTGCGGTACTAAGCCCTGCTGTTAATGCTGTTAACTTTTTCTTGGCTAACGGTTGGGGATCGAGTAGTTGTAAGCCAGGACTCAAGGCGACTGCGTACTTCTCAATTAAGTATTGTTTGCCGTCATATAGCACAGACATGGGAATATTTCTTAGCGAGCCATCAAGCACGAATACTAAAGTATTAACTTTGGTTTTGGCTAAATCTGCTTCTACAGGTTGAACTAACCAACTGTATACTTGTTCGGACAAGGCTTTGACATCTTTAACTCGATCTGGCTCGATTAGCTTGTAGCGCAGCATCTCTATAGTTTGTTCGACTTGGTTTTGAGATTGAGCGATTGTGTAGTGGCGTAAAGGTTGCTGAGGCAATTTAACGATGACTTCTAAGCGATCGCGTAAAATAATTGGGTAGATTATTGCGGCGTTGGCATTTGCTTTATCGGCGATGCTGTCAAGTAAGACTGAATTAGCTTCAATACAAGCTTCCCGAAAGAAGTTATCTAACTCAGCTAGTTGCAATGATTCGATTACATTACGAGCTTGTAGTAAATTTTGCTGACTTACAGTTGAGGATACTGGCACGTTGAGGCGACCTTTATTTAACAATGTGTCTGGCGGATTGTCGCTTAACAATAAATCTACTAGCTCTCGATAGATTGGTTCTACCTCTTCACGAAAAGAAAATTGCACATCGGGGTTAATCGCTACTAAATCGTTGCGTAAGGATTTGAGCGTATTGACAGATTCAGTATATGTAGCGATCGCACTTGCCGTATTTCCTTGGGCTTTAAGTATTCGCCCTAGCTGCCAAGAGGAGCGGTAGGCTATATCTGGGGCATTAATTGCTTGAGCTATAAGTAGCGATTTTTCTGTTAGTTGTCGAGCATTTTTCCACTGCTTTGTTTGCTCGTACAATCCGCCTAAGTTGTTTAGTGCGTAAGCTTCTGCACGTTTATCTCCTAAAATTTGCGATCGCTTTACAGCTATAGCTGATAACTGAGCAATGGCTGGCAAAGAGGCAGTAATCTTGCCTTTTTTGCTCATTTCTTGCCAACTTTGAGCAAAATCGATCTGTGCGTATATTGCTTTACTGCTGAGAGGTAGACTAGCAATTTCTGCTTGAATTTGCGGCAACAACTCTTGTGCAGCACTCAATTGATTTGTTTCTACTAACACACTAAGCTGATTTAGCTGGGCTTGAGTTTGAGTAATTCCTGTAGATGCTGTTGTAGCTTGCCTATAGTAACCCAATGCTGCTTTAATATCTTGCTGCGCTCTAGCGGTATTACCTAGACTAAATAAAGCTGCACCAATATCTGAATTTGAATTGAGCTTCTGAGCTAAAGCTAAACTTTGCTGCAATACCAGTTGCGATTGTTCCAAGTCGCCGACTACGCGCAAGGTATTACCCAAACTACGCAAGCTTGCTATTTTAAGTTGAGAGTCTGGTTGTTTTTGTAGCTTTTGATTGACAGTTGTTAAAGTTACTAAAGCGCGGCGATAAAGTCCTAAAGCTTGTAGTGCTTGAGATTGATTGATTAAACTGCGAACAATACCAATTTCGTCTTTAGCTTGGGTATAACTAGCTGTTGCTTGCTGCCAAGTATTTAAAGCTTGCTGAGGTTGTCCGAGAGCTAGTTGCAGGCTACCTTGAGTATTGAGTGCTTGAGCTAAGATGGGTAGATTTTTAGCTTTGTCTGTTTGGAGCAGTTTGAGACTATTTGCGATCGCCTTTTTTGCTTCATCCCACTGTCCGAGTTGTTGGTAAGCCAAAGATAAGTTACTTAACACCATCGCTTGATTGGCGATATCATTTTGTGCTTGATAGGCTTGTAGGGCTTGCTGCCAAACTTTTATCGCTCGTGCAAACTGTTCTGTTTGGTATAGTTCTTTGCCTGTTTGGAATAACTGCAAACTATCTGTACCTTGAATCTGGGATACGGATACAGAAGCAGCGATAGGTTGCCTAACAGTAGCAGCTAGTAGTTGTTCTGGAGCTAAATACGCGATCGCTACAGCTAGAGTTAGTTTGACGAGCAAGTTCCAGCTAGCAAAATCCTTTTGGCAGGAGTAATTCGTCAAAATGGATTGTAGATTACGGAAAAATATAAGCCATTTTCTTGCCATGTTCTATCCCCTGAAGAAATATCAACCAAAGGAATACCCCAGTCCAATCGAGCAGTAAAGCGATCGCCCAATTGACAGCGTAAGCCAAGACCTAAAGATGCTAAAGTATTCGATTCGGAAGTATTGCCGTCAACGCTGCTAGAGTTGTCCCAGGTAGTACCAAGATCGACAAATGGTGCTAACTGTACGACTAATCGTTGTTGAGGTTGGCGGTAAATTGGTAGACGCAATTCAACTGACGCAAAAGCGCCATTATCAGTCAGTAAAGCGTCCTGACGATAACCCCTAACACTATTAATACCACCAAGTCCAAATTGTTCCAACGGTACGAGCGCTCTATCTGCCAATTGCACGTCAGCGCGGACTAACAGCAAAGTATCAGCAGCCAAAAGACGCACCCATTGCGCTTGTCCCCGCCAAGAAAAAAAGCGGCTATCTGGCGCAGTAGCATTGATTGTCGAACCTAAAGCGCCAATGCCAAAGTTAAATTGAGAACGAGCGGCGATGACTTCGTTGCTGTTACGAGCAGTCCACTCTTGAAAAAATTGTAAGGCTGATATGCGGGTACGTCCTCGTTCGTCTGCACCTGGGGAGGGAAAAGGTACTCCCCCAAAAAATAAAGCATCGCTTTCTCTACGTGCTGCTGTTAAACCCAGAGCAAATTCTTGGCTGGGAGTTTGAATAATTGGTTGACGTAAAGTTAATTCGTAGTAGCGAGAGCTAGCGTTAATATCGAGTTCATTAAAGGGAGGCTCAATCACTTCGCTAGCTGAGGTTCCGTAGCTAAAGCTAAGAGTACCATCGCGAGCATTGAGCGGTAATGTATAGTTAGTGTCTAAACTATTGCTGCCATCGGTGTTGCTGTAAGCTACGCTCAGGCTGTCTCCCAATCCGAGTAAGTTGGCTTCATTTGCCTGTACTTGGCGGCGAAAACTACCGACACTAGGCGATCGCCCATTATCTGCCAGAATTTGAATATGGGATGTTTGTGCTTCTGTAATATTGACATCTAATATATTCGTACCAGGGCGAGAACCAGTTGCAAGCTCGGCAGAAAGGTTCTCTATTAGCGGGTTAAGTTGTAGTAGTTGCAGGGCGGATAGTAGTTGCTGTTGGTTGAGGGGCTTGCCTGTACGGATGGCAATGCGATCGCGGATATAATTTGGATTTAGCCTTTTAGTGCCAGTAATATTAATCGCTTCTAAGCTACCTTCGACTACTTGAATTCTTACTACACCACCTCTGAGTGTTTGCGGTGGGATCAAAGCGCCAGAAGTAATATAGCCTTTATCTACATACAACTGAGTAACAGCAGAACGGGCTTGAAAAAGCTCGGCAAAGGAAATTGGTCTTTTTGTATAAGGGGCAAGAACTCGTGCAAATTCTTCTGGGCTAAATACAGTGCTTCCTTCTACCTCAAATCTTTCTACTGTAATTGTTGCTGGTACTTCGCCAGGGATGGGTTCTGGAGGCGTGGGTGTAGAGGGGGCAGGTTGAAGTAAATCTTCAGGAGGAGGTAGCGGCGCGGGCGTGGGAGATGGTGCGGGGGTTTGCTCGGTGGGCGGTAGCACATCTTGAGGTGGCGGTAGTTGTGCTTTTAGGGGTGTTGCGATCGCGCTAGCTAGTAAAATTAAGCCTATTGACGACCAAAAAGGGTAATTACCCATGACAGCTATTAGATTGCATCCAAGGAATAGAGGGCGTAACGTTAGATGCAGAAGCAGTAAGCATTACCTCACCCTCAGAGCCTATTACCCATCCTTGAGCTTCTACAAGTGGTGTTGATTCTAGTGGTTTTTGATTAGTAGGTGCAACTACCTGTGCTTGAGTTGTTTCAGTTTGAATTGGTTTGCCCAAATCTACCAAAGCAACATCACCTCTAAAAGCTTCTTTAGGAGTAGGCGGCAATCCGCCGCGCCCAGTGACTACAAATTCGCTACCTCTTCTTGCTATACTACCTGCCCCTGACGAACAGCCTTGAGCAATTAATCCAGAGATATTTACTGGTTCTGCTGGTAAAGTTAGCAATGCATTTTCAGGGTTGTTTTCTAGCCTATCTATTTCTACTACACCATCTATACCCTGCTCGGAAGCGGCATCAATTAGGCTATCAGGGGAAATAAATATACCTTGAGTTGTGATAGTAATTTTTCCTCCTCTACCCCTTTCAGCAGTTGTTTTGATATTGCTATTTTCTAAGGCAGTTAATAAATTAGTAGAGATAGTAATATCACCTCCATTTCCCTCACCCTGAGCGCTGGTAGATATTTCACTTCCACGCCTTAGTGTTAGTGAGTTTAAACGCTGTAAAGATATATTCCCACCACCTGTGACTGATGGACTTGTAGCTGTAAGTTTTCCCTCATTATCCAAACTAACAGTACGAGCAACTATCTCCAAGTTTCCTGCATTTCCAATATTTGTACTGCTGACGCTAACTTCAGCACCATCTTGAACGAGCAATTGATCGGTAGTTATTGTTAAATTTCCCGCAGGTTTTGGACTATTACTACTCGCTCGCAAACTACTACCTCTGCCACTTACTTCTACAGAATTTACAGCATTAATATCCAAGGTTCCTGCCTGACCTGTACTATTATCAGTAGCCTCCACTGATACAGTTCCCCCATTTTGGATTGTCAAGCGCCCTGTATCAATTTTTATGATGCCGCCGTTTCCTGTTGCAAGTTCCCTGGTTCCAGCCAACAATCCAGTGAGGGGTTGTTCGGCTTGCCCGCTAATTTCTACAAGTTGATTGGCATTTACAATTACACTTCCACCATCACCCGCACTGAAAGTAGAACTTGCTATTTGTCCTCCATCGCTAATAATTAACTTACCTGTTGTTACTTTCACTTCTCCTGCATTACCCTCACCCAATGCTTGAGTAGCTATTTGAGTTAATAACCCGCCACCTCTTAATTCAACTGATTCAGGGGCATTTATAGTTACGTTTCCACCTCGTCCTGCACTGAAGCTAGATGCATCAATAAAAGCACCATTGCTAATAAGTAAACGCTGTGTTTCAAGTTTGATATCACCAGAACTTCCTGTTAATTCTGGGCTGTTCAAGTTAGCATTACTAAACAATTGACTGCTCTTGCTCACCTCCAAAAACTCAGAAGCCTGTATATCAATAATTCCACGCTGTGCTGTTCCCAGGCTCAAGCTTGAGACTATTGAAGTATCTGTAATGGTAATGTTTTTACCCCGAAAGTAAATTTGCCCAAAAGTTTTGTTAGTATCTGTATCTGTAGTAACAATCGAAGGTAGAAAATAACTTTCCGTAGGAGCTTTAGACAAAAGAATATCTCGAAACTCCTGTACATTTTCATATCCTAAACGCCAGCCTATACTAGCATCTCCAACTGGAGTTAGACTTATGAAACTATTATCATCAACACTTCCTAGCTCAATCCTTCCACCTGGTGCATACATTGCTCCATTCTCCAGAGTTATATCACCTCCTACCAAAGCTAAAGTCCGGTTAGGTTTCACTTGGAGACCAAAACCATTGCCTCCTACTTGAGCTTGGTTAACAATGGGTTTTACATTCGCTCCAAATTGCAAACCCGTAGGGGTATTGATGTTTAATAATGGCTGACTTTGAGTTTCATTAGCACTAAATGAGGGACCCTCTGCAAACTTGATACTATTTGCTGTAGTTGCTAGAAACGATCCTTGTATATTTAATTGAGCATTAGGACCAAAAACAATACCGTTGGGATTGAGTAGGAAGAAGTTTGCATTACCTTGTGCTTGAATTGAACCTTGAATATTAGATATAGAGCCACCTGTTACTCGGTTAATTATGTTGTTAATACCCTGTAGGTTATCAAAGCTAGCCGACCCGCCTGTAGGTACAGAAAACTCTTTAAAGCTATGAAAAAGATTATTTCCAACTTTGCTGCCACCAGTAATTGTAAAATTACTGTTGTCTAATGTATTAACTTTTGTAGATAAGCTTGTATCGCTGCGAACTTGCGAGTAAATTGGCTGCGATATAATTGCATTACAGATAGAAACAGTAGTAATGAAACAGAATTGATAGAGGTACTTATTGGCTGACATAGAATTCCTGAAGCATCTACATACACAAATGAGCGTTGCTTTTCTATTCAATTTATTTTTGTCTTTATAGAAAAGCAACAATTATAGTCAACCTATTAACCTTGTATGTGACAGTAGCAGCCAAGAATTGGTGATAAAGACCATACTCCTTGTTTTCCTCCAGATGAGCAACGTTGTCCTACGGCACAGAATAAAAATTCCCGACTTTCTACTAAAACTTCTTTATTGATGCCTTGTTGCTCTGAAATATTAGCCTCTTGTTCTGTAATAATATTACTATCAAATTGCTGTTCTAACACTTTTGTTACCTCTTGTTCTAAGATTTTGAGTTCCGTAGCATCGATAGCAGGTTCAAGTTCAAGTGCTGTTTTAGAGCGCTCTTCACTAAGCAAGTTCAAACCTATGTGTCGATAAAGTTTGCTTAAGGTGCGATAAACTGCGAAGCTTTGAGTACCAGCAGATATTAATTTTTCTAAAGTCTCAATTGCCTCAGCATTTAAGCCATATTCTAAGTACAAATTAGTCAAAACAAATGCTTCTACTTCTGGCGCTAATTTTAGTTCTTTAGTTTGCTTAGTTCTAGTTTCTACTTTCTGCACAGATGTTGAGTCTAAAAGCTTAAATTTCAATTCTGTATCTAGAACACTTGCTGACTCAAAATTATTATCAGATTCAATAGCTAGTGAATAAATGACTCCTGGTTCTAAAGGTGGATTGCTAGGATAAACTATTTCTGTTTCGCTTACTTGTTGTTGCCAGTAAATTTCTGAACCCTTGAGTAACCTTACTATATAGTAATTTGCCTCCGGCACTTCATTCCAACGTATTGTTGGTTCGCTTAACAGCAAAGTTCTGCGCGGACAAAGCGCCTCTATATTCTTTGAGCTACTCCCCTCGACTGTATTAGACTCAATTTGATTGGGCATGACAATATTCCCCTCAATTTGGAATTTGTATTAGTGAATAACCGTTTTGCGCTCACATCATTTTCCTTGCAAACTCATGTTTAGATTGCTAGTAAATGAAGAATCCACCTATTACACACTAATGAATTAGATAATTTCGGAAAATTTTGCCGTAATTTTTTATAGAATTAAGTTTGGTAGCGATCGCGCCAATTAGCCATAGAACGCTTGACATTTGATAATTACTTTAACTTAGACTGCTTGTACAGCTTCAATGGCAGTTAACTGAGCGATCGCTCAATTCACTACCTGCCGTAAGCCACAATAAAAGATAATACTCTTGCTATCTAGGAAGCGATCGCGATGATTCAAGCACCAACAGGACGCTTAACGTTTGAGGAATACTGTAACTTAGATAACGGCGATCGCTATGAGTTGGTCAATGGGGAGTTAGTAGAGATGCCGCTAGCTAGAGGCAAACACGCTTTAATCGTTGATGCTCTCAATGATATTTTCAAAGCTCAAATCAAGCAAATGGGTAAAGACTGGATATCTTTACATAGCTCGATTGGCGTGCGGATTCCTCAAGTAGGCAGAAGAGATACATCAAGAATTCCCGATATTTGCGTAGTGACGAACGCTCAATGGCACGGATTGCTAGATAAGTCAGCGGTTTTAGAAGATTCACCTCCACTTCTGGTTGTAGAGGTAGTTAGTGAGGGAACTCAAATTATTGACCATCGCCGCAAACGGGCTGAGTATAATATTGTCGAAATTCCTGAATACTGGGTTATAGACTTTATTGCCAACAGTTCCACGTATCCACCTGGTGTAAAGGTACTTACCTTGATAGAAGGCTTTTATGAGGAAGCTGTATTTAGAGGTGACGAGCAGATTGTGTCTCCAACCTTTCCAGAACTCGCTTTAACGGCTAAACAAATTTTATTAGAAGTTTAGGCTGCTTCTACAGCCTCAATCGCAGCTTCTAAAGCGATCGCTACATGAGTCCAATGCGTTCCTCCTTGGCAAAATACAACATAAGGTTCGCGCAAAGGACCATCAGCAGAAAACTCTGAGGTGCTGCCATCGATAAATGTGCCGCCAGCCATGACTAACAAGCTCTCGTACCCTGGCATTTCCCCAGGAACGGGGTCTAGGTAAGAACCAATCGGGGAATGCTGTTGAATCGCCTTGCAGAAGGCAATTAATTTCTGCATTGAACCTAGTTTAATTGCTTGAATTACATCACGTCTAGGAGCCATTGGCAGCGGATTAACTGGATAACCAAGCTTGTCAAATACGTAAGCTGTGAGGTGATTGCCTTTGGTTGCTTCGCCAACCATTTGCGGAGCGAGGAATAAGCCTTGATATAGCAAGCGATTTTGGTCAAAGGTCGCACCACCAGAACTACCGATCCCTGGTGCTGTCAGACGGCAAGCAGCAGCTTCTACTAAGTCAGCACGTCCAGCGACATAGCCGCCTGCTGTGACAATTGTGCCACCAGGATTTTTAATTAGCGATCCTGCCATCAAATCCGCGCCTACAGCCGTTGGTTCTCGATCTTCAATAAATTCTCCATAGCAGTTATCGACAAAGCAAATAGTGTTAGGGTTTTGCTGCTTGACGATCGCGATAATTTTTTCAATATCAGCAATAGATAAGCTAGAGCGCCAAGAGTAACCGCAGGAGCGTTGAATTAATACTAAAGACGTGCGATCGCTTACAGATTGGCTCAAACCCTGCCAATCAATCGTTCCTTCCTTGGTTAGATTCAACTGGCGGTAATCAATGCCAAACTCTAGTAGTGAACCTTGAGCGTTACCCCTAATGCCAATTACTTCTTCTAATGTGTCATAAGGAGGACCTGCAACTGACAACATTTCATCTCCAGGGCGGAGAACCCCAAATAAAGCACAAGCGATCGCGTGAGTGCCAGATACAAACTGCACTCTGACTATCGCTGCCTCAGCTTGCATTACCTGAGCAAATACTAAATCTAAAGTCTGTCTGCCTAAATCATCGTGACCGTAACCGCTAACTCCAGCAAAATGATGCCCTCCTACGCGGTGGTGACGAAAAGCCGTTAAGACTTTTTTCAGGTTATGCTTGACCTGGGAGTCAATTCCAGAAAAAATTGGAAATAGTGCTTGTTCTGCTGCGTGCAGGATATTAAAGCTGTTACTCATTTCTATTTTCGCCATCGAGATGCGTGAATCTTAAGGCTTCGCGTAGATCGGACTAGACCATTCGTACTAAGGTTACTGCATGACGATTGCCACCTCAACCAAAACCCCTATTAATTGGGTTAACATCGCTTTTTTTGCTGCTTTGCATATTGGCGCTTTGTTTGCGCTTCTACCTAGCAACTTTAGCTGGGCAGCAGTAGGTGTTGGTCTGTTTCTCTACTGGGTGACTGGAGGCTTGGGTATTACTCTGGGATTCCATCGCCTTGTTACCCATCGTAGCTTCCAAACTCCCAAGTGGCTAGAGTATTTTCTAGTATTTTGCGGAACGCTTGCTTGCCAAGGAGGTCCCTTTGAGTGGATTGGGATGCACCGCATTCACCATTTGTACTCAGATCAAGATTTAGATCCCCATGATTCTAAAAAAGGTTTTTGGTGGAGTCACTTAGGTTGGATGCTACACGAAGCACCTGCTCAAGAGATGGTTCCCCGCTTTATTAAAGATATTGCTGATGACCCCGTTTATCAGTTTTTTCAAAACAACATGATTTGGATTCAAGTTGCTTTGGGAGTTGTGCTGTTGTTGCTTGGCGGCTGGCCCTTTGTAATTTGGGGAATTTTTGTGCGTGTAGTAGCAGTTTATCACTGCACTTGGCTAGTAAATAGTGCTACACATAAGTTTGGCTATCGCAGCCACGAATCAGGTGATGATTCTACTAATTGCTGGTGGGTAGCTTTACTCGTTTTTGGTGAAGGCTGGCACAACAACCACCACGCTTATCAATACTCGGCTCGTCATGGCTTGCAGTGGTGGGAATTTGACCTAACTTGGCTAACTATTCGCTTCTTGCAAATGCTAGGCTTGGCAACGAACGTAAAGTTAGCCACAAAAGAGCAATAATTTATTAAAATTGCTTAAATAATAAGAAATCGCGTCAGTCTTGTGATGCGATTTTTTTTGTAAAAAATTACTGGGCTTAGTTGCCCTTTAAAATTGACAAAATCTAACTTGTATGCTAGGTAATTGCCATATTTAAATAGAAACTAAGCCCAGAAAGTGCGATCGAGCAATTCTAAAATGAATTTAGCGTTTGACTGTGCGAGTAGGTACTAAGCTCAAGTAGTCGAGGTCAAAAGCAGAGACTCTTTGCGCGTAGTTGTTTTGCTTGTTAATTGATGCTGCCATTTCGCGGTACTTGCCAGGATCTCCTTCTGGCAGGCGGCGATTTTTGCTCTTGCTGCTATAGTATTGCTCCAAAGTAAAGCGCCAGTCATTTTTCACTGTACCAGCAGTTTCGCGGAAGTCTTCGCCGTAACGAGGAGTAACTAAGTTAAAAGGACGACCTTCCATCCGCTTGCGCTGGTATGGTACGGTATTGTCGCCAAAAGCTTCTGTGTACTCTTCGCTATCCATCAAAGCATCTACAAAGCCGTAGAAGCCTAGAGTAGCAATTTTAATTGACCAAGCGATTTCTTCTTGCTGATTGTAAGCTGCACGACCGAGCAAACGCTTGAGGCAAATATCTACGAGGCGATAGTTATTGTTAACCGAAACAACTACATCATAGAACCGCGCTGACTTAGCAAGTCCTCGGATAAAGTCGCGGACTGTAATGCTGCGATTTTTGACTTGAGACTCTAGTTGCAACTGACGGTTTGCTCTTAAAATCTCGTGTTCGCTGAATACTTGGCGGTAGGCTGCCCAAATAATGTCTTGAATTGCAGTTACAGAATCCGCATCTTCAATGCGATAGATGTATGGAGTTTCTTCGTTTAAATCTGCCTTGCCAAAGCTGCGGACGCGATGATTTTGGGTTGTGGGTTTGTATTCAAGCAACGGCAGTGCCATGCTGCTTATCTCCGTTTAGTAAGGTTAATAAATTAAATGGTTAAAAGTCAAAAATTTGACTGTTATAACCGTACTGGAAAACTAGCCGAAGGATTGACTGAAACGGCTGCTTCCTTATTATCCCGCGTCATGTCAGGAATTTGAATGTTAGCTGTTTGAACTGGTTGGGGTGTAACTACTCTGATATTTAGGCTGCGTGCCATATCCATATAGTTATTGATATCGCCCCACTTGTAGCGCTCAGTTTCGAGTTTGTCGCGCCAGTAGTTGCCATAACGCGGTGTAACTAAGTTGATCGGGCGATCTTTATAGCGACGGCGCTGATATGGTACGGTATTATCGCCAAAACTGCTGCGGTACTCTTCGCTATCGATTAAAGCATCAACAAAGCTGCCCCATCCTAGGGTAGCAATTTTGATCGACCAAGCAATTTCTTCGTCTTTGCTATATGGGGATCTGCCTAGCAATCTTTTGAGGCAAAGTTCCACTACGCGGTAGTTAGAGTTAGTTTCTACAACTAAATTACGGAAAGCGTCGGATTTAGCTAATCCTCGAATAAAGTCGCGCACGGTAATCGAGCGGTTTTTGAGTTGCGATTCAAGTTGAACTTGACGGTTGAACTGCAAAATTTGGTGTTCGCTCAACACCTGGCGATAAGCTGCGTTAATTAACTCCAGCACATCGTTAGGATTGCTACAGTCTTCAATGCGATAAATCCAAGGAGTATCTTCGCCTGGGACTTCATAGCCTTCTACTCGCTGGTTTTGCGAGGAGGGTTTGTAGTCAAGTAAGGGAATAGACATAGTTTTAGCTAGGTGTTGGTTTAAACTTTGGGGTTAGCTTTGGGGATGTAGCGGTAGGGTAAAGCAGCTTCTTTGGGTTTAACAGTGCGTTCGATGGAGTTTTCCCCGCGAGTCATGTCAGGAATTTCTATATTCTTGACTTGGGAGGTTGCGGTTGCGATCGCACGTTGATAGTTGACTTCCGGTGAGAGAATACTACCAGCCATGTTGAGGAAGTTGAAAGGAATTGCTTTACGAACTACTTCTTTAGTTACTTCGCCAGTTTGACGAGTTTGATAGTAAGAACGCCCAGCCAAAGCGCGTAAATTTTGGCGATCGCGGAAGTCATCGCCATAGCGGGGATTAACCAAATTAAACGGGCGGTCTTTAAAGCGGCGGCGTTGGTAAGGAATTACATCATTACCAAAGCTTTGGCGGTACTCTTCGCCATCGACGATCGCATCTATAAAGCCATTTAAACCGCGCGTAGCAATGACAATCGACCAAGCAATTTGTTCGTCTTTGTCATAAGTAGCGCGTCCCAAAAACCGCTTAAACGTAATATCAACCAAGCGATAATTAGAATTTGTCTCGCCTACTAGCTGACGATAAACTTCAGACTTACCTAAGCCGCGAATAAAATCGCGCACTGTAATCGCCCGGTTACGCAACTGAGACTCTAGATATTGCTGGCGATAGCTTTCCAAAATCAAGTGTTCGCTATAAATTTGGCGATAGCCAGCCCAAATTAAATCGTTAATATCCGTATCGGAGCTAACATCTGTAGCGCGATAAATTCTCGGTCTATCTTCGTCAGGAACTTCGTAACCTTCAACGCGCTGATTTTGCGTTTTGGGCGTAACTTCAAGTAAAGGAATTGACATAAATATTGACCTTGTTCTTATACGTCAGATAAAACTTTTTGTGCCAATAGCAAGCGCGATCGCACAGCCACATCAGCATCCCCAATTTGTTTGAGATGCACTTGAATTTGCGCTCTTAAATCGGGACTATGAGCCAAAGCTGACAAGCCAACTACAGCCGCATAACGAATCGACCAATCTGGGTCATCTAAAATAGACAGCAGAGTTTGCAGCGCCAAAGCTTGAGAGTGCGATCGCGCCTTCCCACTTAGCAGATTCCAGTCCAAACTCCCCAACCCTTTAGCTGCAGCCCGACGAACGCTAGGGGCAAAATCAGTAGCAGCCGCAGGAATTAATACATCCATAGCACGAGGGTCAGCGATCGCCGCCAAAGCGCGAATCGAGTAAGCCCTAGCCCCATAGTTATACTCATCCAACTGCTCCATCAAAGGTTGCACAGCCACCGCCCCAAAACTCACCAATCCATCAACAGCAGCTACAGCCGCCACAGGATTGTTATATCCCAACACAGCAATCAAAGTTGGAATAGCCGCAGCCTCACCACTTGCAACCAAAGCCTGCACCGCCGAAACCAACTGAGCCGGAGAACTCGCACGTTCTACAGCTTGAATTAAATCTCGGCAGGCTAGATCGTTCATTTCTTCGCGCTCTAAACGCTTCGCTACACTACGTAAATGCGGTTCGTTACAACAGAGAATCCATCAATCCCATCACCTCAAGTGCCCCATCAGACAATCCAGTACCAGAATTAGATTGATGTTCCAATAGTCCCTTGAGGGCAAATAGTTTGAAACTATTTTCTACCGCACAACTGGCGATCGCCCCAGCAGCAGGCAAATAGCCAACAGCACCTAAATCCGCTAAAACCACCCGCCTCAACTTCAGGTCGTCACCAGCCAAAGCTTGCACTAAGCGCTGACCGTAACTATCATCCCCTGTAAGCTGATACAAAGCCCGCATTGCGGCATATTGCACCTTAGCTACAGGTTGATTGAGAAAAGGCTGAATCAGCTGTACTGCTTGAGTTGCGCCCAAACTCCCCAAAGCTTCAATTGCTGCTTCACAAGGTTCAACTGCATGAGGTCGTCCTGACACTTGCGCCGTAGCATCCACCCCTAAAGATAGTAATTGCATTAAAGGAGGAACTGCGGTAAAATCGCCTAGCATTCCCAAAGATTGGGCTGCTGCCTCGCGCACGTAATAGTCCGAGCAATCTAGGCAGCGGATCAATCCTGGTACAGCTTGTTTATCCCCAATTTTGCCTAAAGCTCTAGCAGCATTGCGACGCAGGGGATAGTCTCCCATTTCGGTGCGGTGGTCTTCATCTGCCAAGGCAAGGATTAATCCTTCTACAGCAGCAGATTCGCGCACGCGAAATCTGCCCAACCACCAGGCAGCGTAGTAGCGCAAGCTCAGATCGAGAGAGCGCAAATTAGCGATCGCTTGCTCTACCGTTAATGGTTGTGCTATTGCTTCAGGCTGTTCTTGGGCGCTTGACTCCAGCATTGTTTAGCTTTGGGCAGTGAGCGGTTCGATGTTGACAATTTTGCCGCCCATACGGGTGATGCGCTGCATTTCTTCATTCATGCGATCGTAGGGAACAGTAACAAATACGCTGCCACTACGACGAATCGCGTAATCATTTTTGTCGTTTTCTTCGTTTTGGCGTAAGCCAACAACTTCGTAGCGAAAAACGCGGCTAGCAGATGAAGAAATTCCGCCAGTCCCGACTGTTGTTTGACCAAACATTAGTTATTATCTCCTGTAAAGTTAGCTATGACCTTCGCTCTCCTGGGCTGCTGTAGCTTTACTTTTGCCTTTTGCTTCCAGATTTTGGTTGGCTGTTGCAGCTTGAGTTTTAGCGTTGCTATCAGCGTCCAATTTTAAAGGCTGAATGCTAACAATTCTGCCACCCATACGATTGATCCGCTGCATTTCCTCATTCATGCGGTTATATGGCACTGTAATAAAGAAACTGCCACTAGCGCGAATTGGATAGCTGAGTTGATCGTTTTCGTAAGTCTGACGCATACCCTCAACTTCGTAGCGAAACATTCGATTTTCCGCGCCGCTGAGTCTGCTACTGCCAAGTGCAGTTTGACCAAACATGATTTATGTATCTCCTGCAATTGATTAATTTGGATACGGGCGAATTTTTTAACCTGCCTGTATAGACATGATGCATTACACCCCTATTCCCTGACAAAATTACGGTGACGTAGAGACGTAGCACTGCTACGTCTCTACAATTGGGACTAGGCGGGCGTAACGCTGACGATTCTGCCGCCTTTTCTGACAATTTCCTGATATTTCTGCGATAACCGCTCGTAGGGAACCATAATTGCTGTGGCACTACGACGCACAGAAGGATAGCCTGGTTGTAAAATTCCAGTTACTTCAATTCGATACATCCGTCCGCTTTCTTGGGGCGTACCGCCTAAAGCTTTGGTCGAAGCAGCGTCTTTAGGAATAGCTGCGCCGTGTCTCCAACTCGAACCACCACCAGAGGGCTTAACAATTGTTCCTGCTTGGTTTTGACCGAGTTCGCGCATCAAACGCGGAGACTTACCGCCAACAGAACCGCGATCGCTACTAGCATAACCCCGATACAGGCGGAACATCCGGTTAAAGCCTACTGTCCTAACTCCAGCATCAACCATAAATCCGGTATAGTAAGGAACTACACTGTTACCGAATTTTTGTTCGTACTCAATACTATCGATGTAGGAATCAATTTCGACATCGTAGCCTTGGTCTTCACACATCCCTGTATGATCGCTAAGTTCCCTTTCATCGTAGGGAGGACGACCTAACAAGTGCTTGAAGTTGAGTTCTACAAAGCGTTGATTGGAATTGGGATAGAAAAACTTATTTTTGTATAAATCTGATTTAGCTACAGCACGGACAAATTCGCGCACTGTAATGCTACCTTGCCGTAGCAGCGATTCAGCCGAGGTGAGGCGCTCCGATTTCATAATGTAGTCGTTGCCCAACACCTGACGGTAAACGGCTTTAATTACCGTTTGCAAATCGCTTTCTGTCCAGTCTGGTCGCAGTTCGATTCTCGATGATGCATCGAACGCTGATAGACCTAGCGATCCTGCTGCTGCCAAATTGTTCACCATTAATGCGCTCATGAACAGCTTACCCCACGCAATTTTTAAATTTTGTTACTCAAATGCGAAAAACAATGCCCGGAAAAATTAGTAACTGCTAGCGGTTGTGCCAACACTCACTGATTCTTCCGGGCAAACTAGCTAGTTTCTAGCTTAGAGCGCTAATTGCGTAGTCGATGTAGGTGTTGGTTTGGTTTGCTTCTTGACCGCTCAAGCCATGATTTGCTTTGATGTGGTTTAAAGCTTCGATGTACCAGCTACCAGATAGCTCGAAGGAACGGTTGATTTCATCCAATCCAGCAATTAGGTACTCGTCCATTGGACCTGTACCACCAGCAATTAGACAGTATGTAACCATGCGGAGGTAGTGACCGATGTCGCGAGCGCACTTAGACTTACCGCGAGAATCAGCAGCGTACTGAGGTCCTTGCATTTGAGTTGTGTAAGGAAACTTCTGGTAAACTGCGTTAGCTGCACCGTCGATTAGCTTTTGCGAGTTTTGAGTCAAAGAACGAGCAGCGTTTAGACCTGCATTTGCTTGTGCAAATCTACCGTTAGCTGATTGTAGTTCTGTATTGCCCAAAAAACGTCCTTGGGTATCAGCAGAGGCGATCGCTTCGGTGATTGGTGTTTTCATTTTCTAGATTTCTCCCTTAAACTTGTTTTGCAATGTATTTTTTCAAGCGATAAATTAACTTGAATTAATTAAGCAACAGCAGATGCAGCGCGGTCGAAGTAGCTTGCTAGTTCAGACATGATGGCACTGCAATCACCTTGAACAATTCCAGGAGCTTTAGGATCGTTAGCGATATTGATCGCGATGTCCTTCATCTTTTGCACGCCAGAAGCGGTAGAACCACCAGGTACGCCAAGTGCTTGATATGTTTCACGCAAACCATTCAAGCAGCGATCGTCAAGAACGCTAGCATCACCAGCCATTAATGCGTATGTAACGTAACGCAAGATGATTTCCATATCGCGCAGACAAGCAGCCATCCGACGGTTTGTATAAGCATTTCCGCCTGGTTGGATTAGTTGAGGCTGATCTTCAAACAATGCGCGAGCAGCATCAGAAACAATGCTAGAAGCATTTGTGCTGATTCGGTTTACTGCGTCGATCCGCTTGTTACCTTCTTTGACCATATTCGACAGTGCATCAAACTGATTGCCGCTCAAAAATTCACCTTTTGAATCAGCTTGAGAAACTACCTTGGCGAATGCGTCTAACATGAACTCAATTCTCCTACTTGCTTTAGTTGAGTGCAGTTTTGATTAAAAATGCAAATGTTAATCAGATAAGACAGGTTAAGCAGAAATACTCTATTTTCAAGTTGCAGTTGATGGTTACTCACAATGTTAAGAAATCTGAGAAGTTTCTTTTTTATATGAGAATTTAGCAAACTCGATTACTTCATGGCTTTCCCTGTGATTTATCCTCTCTAGGTTATGTTTATACAATGCTGCCGTTCCATTGTTTATTACGAATTATTAATGATAACTTTACAAAGCTTATAGAGGCTGCAATTGATGCCCAGTAAGTCTTTCATCTCTTTGAAGCCTCCAATTTTCGCAACACAACTTTGTAGTATTTATACTTAATTCAGGTTTTAGTAGAAAGTTAATATTGTTTTAATATTTATAAAAGTATTATCTAGCAACGGTTTTGGCTAAAACCTTAATACTCAATTAAGTAGTTTTGTAAATTTATATAACGAATATATGTCTAAATATTACTGCTAATTGCAGCAATTCTCCGCCGTAAAACCTCTAAAAGCGTCATCAAAGCTGAGGGAAGAGGAGCGGTAACAGAGATTGACTGCTCAGTTATCGGGTGTTGCAATTGAAGTCGCCAAGCATGGAGGGCTTGACCAGGTAGATTGACACCGATATCTTTACCCGAACTGTAAAGCGGATCGCTGACAATAGGATGACCAATGTAGGCGCTATGGACGCGAATCTGATGGGTGCGCCCAGTTTCTAGCTGGAAATGAATAAGAGTATAGTTACCCAATCGTTCTTGAATTTGCCAATGAGTGATAGCAGTGCGTCCGCCTTTTTCTAAAGGGACAACAGCCATTTTTTTACGCTCTACTAGATGACGACCGATAGGTAAGTCAATTGTCCCGCTAGCAGTCGATGGGACACCGTAAACCACGCCTAAATATTCCCGCCTTGCTGTTTTTGCTTTAAGTTGTGCTTGCAGGTTTTGCTGGGCAAAATCGGTTTTAGCGATCGCGATCGCTCCTGTAGTATCTTTATCCAAACGATGCACGATTCCAGGACGCTGCACGCCGCCAATACCTGGTAAATTTGGGCAATGAGCTAGCAAGGCATTAACTAAAGTACCATCTGGATGACCGGGCGCAGGATGCACGACTAAACCTGCTGGCTTGTTAATAATCAGCAAGCAATCATCTTCATAGAGGATATCTAAAGGGATATCTTCAGCTTTCAGTTCTAAAGGCTGGACAGCAGGAATTTCTACAGCTAGCAAATCGCCTACTTGGACGACAACTTTTTTGGAAGTGCAAACTTTACCATTAACTTGCACGTTTCCTTGCTCGATTAACTGTTGCAGGCGAGAACGAGATAAATCGGATAAATTTGCAGCTAAATAACGGTCTAAGCGATCGCCTTTTTCTTGAACTTGGAGAGTTTTTACAGCAGTCATTACAATTAGGATGTGCAGCAGTAATTAAGTTTATATGTAGTTATATGGAAGCACCGACACAATTAGCTACAGATATTTGGACTGTAGCAACCTGGGACGAGTATATCCAAACAATTGAAAATCCAGCTTACGAGCAAGCAAAAGGTTTCTATCATAATGGCAGGATGTTGATTGATATGGCTCCTATAGGCTTTGCTCATTCCTGTGACCATACAATAATTCTTTTTGCAGTTAGCTTATTTTGTACTCTAAAAGGTATCCCCTTAAAAGGGCAGATTGGCTGTAGTTTCCGTAAATTAGGACTGCAAGAGTGTCAGCCAGATTGTTCGTATTATGTAGGTGAAAGGGCAAATTTAATTCCTCAGCTAACTAAAATTGTGGACTTAAATACATACCCTGCACCCGATTTAGTCATTGAGATTTCTGATAGCACCCTTTCTAGCGACCTAGGTAATAAACGGCTCATGTATGAAGAATTAGTAGTAAAAGAGTATTGGATAGTAGATGTGCAAAAAGCCCAGTTGAAAGCTTTTACTATTGCTAATGGTGGCAGTCAAGCGATCGCAAAATCAACGTTATTGCCTGGATTATCCTTTAGTTTGTTAGAGGAAGCTTTGCAGCGTACTAGAGTAGCAGACCAAAGTACGGTAGGCGCTTGGTTAATGCAGCAATTTCAAGCAATTTAAACTGTAATTGATTAGCAACCAAATAAAAGTATTCTAACTGGTCACTGATGATAAGATATCGTGTAAATTTACTACTTGACCGATAACAGCGATCGCTGGTGCGCTAAATTGGACGGCTTCTACTTGCGCTACAATCGTTGCCAAAGTTCCAATTAATTCTTCTTGTTCTGGTCGCGTACCCCAACGAACTAAAGCAATCGGCGTATCTAAGCTTAAGCCTGCTGCGTGTAGTTGCTCGATAATATAGGGCAAGTTATGAATGCCCATATAAACTACGATAGTTTCTGAGCCTTGAGCGATCGCACTCCATTTGACCACAGGACGATACTTACCAGCTTTTTCATGACCTGTAACGAAGGTTACTGAAGAACTGTAATCTCTGTGAGTGAGGGGAATACCTGCGTAAGCTGGTGCGGCGATTCCTGAAGTTACGCCAGGGACTACTTCTACTGATACCCCTGCTTTGACTAAATCTTCCATTTCTTCGCCACCGCGACCAAATACAAACGGATCGCCGCCTTTGAGGCGAACTACTATGGCGTTACCTTCAGCTTTGGCTATTAATATTTGATTGATTTCCTCTTGGCTTAGAGAATGACGACCTCGACGTTTTCCCGCGTCGATTTTTTCAGCTTGAGGGTTGATGCTAGCTAAAATTGCTGGACTGACTAAAGCATCGTAAACTACCACATCTGCACACTCTAACAAAGCCTTGCCTTTGAGAGTAAAAAGTCCTGGATCTCCTGGTCCTGCACCTACTAGATAGACTTTACCTACATATTTTCTTGTCGTATTGTGGTTCATTCCTCAAATAAATCCATAATTAAATTAGCTAATTCTGCACTAGCACCAATTGGTTCTAGGAGTTGGAGATGAGCAGATGGAAATCGGTGGCTTAGTTCTGTGACGTGAGAGGCGATCGCATCTGTTATCCCGCCAGCAAATAGAAAGTATGGCACAATTGCGATCCGCTGACGACCAATATCTACTAATTCTTGTACCCTTGTGGCTAATTTTGGCGGTATTGCCCAGTATGCTACTGATGCACCTAGCTCTTTGGCAATTCTTTCTACCGCTACTTTAGCACCAGGGCGGCGGCTACCATGAGCGAGTAGGATGCTTGCATCTGCTGTATTAGTTGCCCTTTGGCTTGCTAACAGGCGCATTAAATTAGGGTGAGTACCTAAATGCGATCGCAAATCTATAGATAATTTTTGCCCAACTATTGCTGTTGCTCGATCTACTTCTTGGGGAATGTCTTCTGTAACGTGAACTCCAGCTAAAAGAAATAATGGTACTACTTGAAGGCGATCGTAACCTTCGACTAAAGCGCGATCGCTAAATTCGACGATTTGCTGGTGCAATGGTAGCGAACTTAGTTCTAAGCAAGCTGTTTCTACTAGGGGTTTTGCTAAATAAGCTAGAGAACTACGAGATTTTAGCCGATTGCTATTATAAAAATTGTTTGCTGCGATCCGCTCTTGATGCTGGTAAATCAGTTTAGCTAATTCCTCCATTGCAATTTGAGGGCGCGGGTCGCGGCTACCGTGAGACACCAACAGATAAGCAGATGGCATTTTGTAAGTGTATGGCTGTAAGTTTCAACTCAAATATAGTATTTATTATGCGATCGCGTTTTGGCTAACTTTCTGTATATTTTGTATCTATATTTTAGATATTAAAAAGTCAGCAGGTATTTACCTACTGACTTATGCAATTTTTCGCTAATTAAGTTAGATTAACTGGTCACTGGTCACTGGTCACTGGTCACTGTTAGTTAGGTTGAGCTTCACCTACAGGGTCAGCAACGTAGCGGAAAGTGGGTTCGGAGTTCCAAGGACCGCGTTCGTCTTTGCCATTGGATGATAGGTTGTAGTAAATATCAACGGTTTCATCTGGCTGAATATTGCCAAACATTGGATCTGTTAATTTACCCATTGCATCCAAAGCTTTCATAAACATTTGGGTATGGGAAATCTCTCTTGTTAACAAGTGTACGAGCGTCTTTTTTGTACCTTCGTCGGTAGCTAACTTAATTAAAGATTCGTAAGTTTGACGCGCTCCAGCTTCAGCAGCAATATTTGCTCTTAGATCTCGTACTACATCGCCACCTTCATTTAAATAACTTGCTGTCCAAGTATTACCTTGACTGTCTAGAAAATGCGGACCCATACCGCGTACAGCAAATAACGTGCTTTTATAAGCTTCTGTTTGATCGACGTTTTTTGTATGGGATTCAATCATTTTTCCTACCATCTCCAAGTGTCCAAACTCTTCAATGGCAATATCTTGGAGCATATCTTTGATGCCTGGATCTTCAACATGAAAAGATTGTACCCAATATTGCAATGCAGCAGAAAGTTCGCCTGTAGCTCCACCGAATTGCTCTAAAAGTAGTTGAGCAAAACGAGGATCTGCTTCTTTGATATCTACTGTATGGATAGTTTCTTTCTTGTGAAAAAACATAATTCAATTCTCTCTTGTAATGGATATTAAGTCGGCAGAGGATGAAGTCTATGAGCAATAAATTAAAGCATCACCGAGTGTTCAACAGTAATGCTTGACTTCATTTATGCTAATTGTTGCGCTCTACACAATCCTATTCCTTAAGAAAGAATTATTTTTTAACTGGATCTATCTAAAGTTTGGGTGGTTTTTGATAATCTTTAATGAAGATAGTTTAAAAATATTTATTTGTACTTTTTGCTAAGTAAAAACTTTTACACCGAATCAGAAAAACTACTTAGATTATTGCTTTTCAGCAGAATATGTATAAAAGTTTTGCAGAATACCTACTGTTTGAAAACGATAAAAAGGAACTGCAGGACTAATTGATAAATCAGTACGATAAATACTAAACAGGATAAAGTTTTGTCTTTGGGTAGTTCTAGCGATAATCTGCTGAATGTGTGGGCGGCTAGAATCAACTATTGCAGCACAGGAGTTACTGACTATACTTGCAAAAGCTTTAGGTACTTGAGGGCAAACATCATCGGTAAGATAAGTTGTTAGTTGTTCGACTGCATACTCCTCATAAGTAGATTTATCGGGGTTAGTTATTGCCATAACTGCACCTAGAACAGCTAAAACTAATATACCAATATAACTAAGGGATTTTAAGTCTTTCATACGATTGAGGATAGCGATCGCTTACACGCCATAAACGCTTCTACGGCTTGGTAATAATATTTTGCCAGATATGTAAGTCTTCAGGGCGATCTACATCCGCTAAGGTAGGTAAATAGGCAATTTCTAAGTTGAGAGTTTTAGCAATATTAACTGTTTGTTGCAACACTCGCTCAGTTCCCCAGTCAATGCCAGTAAATAGTTCTGGAATTAAACGTCTTAACCCAATCAAATAATAACCGCCGTCTAAAGCAGGACCGAGAACTAAATCTCGATCGTGGTTTAATAGCTGAAATGCTTGGTAGATTAACTCAGCTTGCAACTGGGGACAATCGCTACCAATAATTGCTACTAATTCTATCTTGTTTTGAAAAGCTTCAGCAAGCGCTGTTGCCATCCGACAACCCAAATCGCCTGTACCTTGCGCCACGTACTGCAAATGTTCTCCTAGCCAATTTTGCATTAATTGCTGTTCGCCACCAACGAAACGCACTTCTATGGAAATAGGATGAATGCCTTGTAATGCTTTTGCTTGCGACAGCACGTACTCTGTCATTTGCTGCTGGAGTGTTGCTGCTCCTAGCGCACCTAAAGTTGGTATTAAACGAGTTTTTGTTTTTCCTGGTTCTGGGTAGCGCGTGAAAACAATTAAACGTTGTTGTGTCATTATTATGGAGTTTGTTATACAGATCGTATCTACAGCATCATATATAAAATCGATTTATATTAATATTTATTTATTAACTGGCACTAAAATACAAGTTTATGCTGGCAATTTATATTGCCATGTATGCATCTTATTGTTAAAGCTTTTTGACTATTTCACCGGGCAAAAGTATAGCAAGATGGATGTAAAAATAGAGCAAGCTATTATTGGGAAAAGCTAATAAGCACGTAGAACTAGATAGTCTTGTTCAGTTTAATAAAATATTTATTAACAGTAATATTAAATGCGTACTTGTTTAAATGATAGGGTGATTTGGGACACTGAGAACGTAAAATGTAGTAGCTTTGATAAGGTCTTAGCGAAAAACAAAGCATGAAAAAAATAGTAGAAGTTTTACCGGATGTAGAGGCACTGATCGAACGAGCGCGCGTCGTTACCTTAGAAAAAATTAATACAGCGATTGCCGAAAGAGGAGTATGTACAATTGCTTTATCAGGTGGTGGTACGCCAAAACCATTGTATGAAGCGATCGCCCAGCAAAAATTGCCTTGGGATAAGATCCATATATTCTGGGGAGACGAACGCTACGTACCAGCAGATGACCCCGAAAGCAATCAACTCATGGCGCGTACAGCTTGGCTCGATCGAGTCGATATTCCTGCTAGCAACATTCATCCTATGCCTACAGATAAAGCAGATCCAGCAGTAGCAGCTAGCAAGCACGAACGGGAGTTGCAAGAATTTTTTCAAGTAGCACCAGGAGAATTTCCGCTCTTCGATATAATTTTGCTGGGGATAGGAGATGACGGACACACAGCATCTTTATTTCCGCATACAGAAGCGTTAAAAGTAAGCGATCGCTTAGTTACAGTCGGCAATAAAGACGGACAACCCCGCATTACCTTTACCTATCCATTAATCAATCAAGCTCGTTATGTAATGTTTGTAGTTGCAGGTGCAAGCAAAAAGCCAGCACTAGCAGAGATTTTTGCCCCCAATGGAGATGCATCTACTTACCCCAGTAGATTGATTCAACCGCAAGGCGAACTGTGGTGGCTGTTAGATCGAGCGGCGGGTGAAGATTTGCGATCGGAGAATTTGCCTTAAAATAGTTATTTCTCTTTGCTTTTGATTGGCTCAGGTTAAAACTGAGATGGGTAAAAGTATCTTTTTCTACCCCAAACTTGTAAAGTAATCCTTTTATTCCTATCTGATATATGATCGTCTGCCCTAACTGCAATCACTCCAACCCCGAAGGCGCACAATCTTGCGAAGCTTGTTATACGCCTTTGCCAAGTACGACAAATTGCCCTAATTGCGGGGCAGAAGTTCAATCAGATGCTACATTCTGCGGTCAATGTGGCTCTAATCTTACAGAAGCAACAGAAGTAGGACATAGTGGTGTAAATATTATGAGTACAACCGAAGAGACAGAAGTCGGTTTAGGTGGCGCTAATTTTGCTAACGAGCCGGGAGCGACAGAAGTAGAACCAAGTCTTGCTACTGATGTTTCCTCTCCAACGCCCGATCTGATGGCTCCAGAGCCACTCGTTAAGCCCGACCCTTTAGTTTCTATCATTAATAGAACAGAAGCAATGCCCGTCCCTGAGACAGAAGTATCAGCGCCAAACCCAACAATGTCTCAACAACCAAGTTCGCCGCCACCTCCTGAACCTACTATGGCTGCAGAACCGCCAGCAGCGCCAACACCAGTTGCATCGCCCGCTCCTAGTTCTAAAACGCAACTACAATTACAAATAGCTAGGCTTTTGCACGTCCAGACAGATACATTAATTGAATTACCGCCCAATTTATCAGTAATTCATATCGGCAAGCCCAACGATCGCATACCGCCAGATGTTGATGTAGCAGGTTTTCCCAATTCCGAAATCGTCTCGCGGGTTCATGCTGACATTCGCGTAGAAAGCGATGCCTATTATATTGAAGATGTAGGCAGTGCTAATGGCACGTACATAAATAACTTACCTTTATCATTAGGCAACCGCCATCGCTTACGCGCAGGCGATCGCATTGCTCTTGGTAAGGGAGATTTAGTCACCTTCATATTCCAAGTTTCTTAGCCCTTTCGCGCGATAACATACTGGCAAGTGATTACATTAATGCTTTTGCATCCGCAGAATTCTACGCCAATGCAGAGTTGGAAATTTGAGGACAAATCTCTGATTCGCATTGGCAGGGCAACAGATAATGAAGTTGTCCTATATAGTTCTGTAGTTTCGCGCCTGCACTTAGAACTGCGGGAAAGTAACGGAAAATGGGAACTTATTAGTCGGGGTGCAAATGGAACTTTTGTCGGTGATGAGCGAATTTCTCAAGTGCCAGTTGTAGACGGTACAATCGTGCGAATTGCACCTACAGGACCGAAAATTCAGATTCGATTGGGGGATGTAGCGAGCGCTGAAGAAAAGGCAGCGACGAAAGAGAGCAATTAGGCTAAAAGCAAGAATGTTCCCAGCGGTAGATGCGATCGCGTCTACCGCTTATTTTATCTAGGAACCATAACAAATCCCTAGCTGTCTCACTTATCAGTCAATGTCCGTGAAGTTATGAACGTGCAGAAATTAGGTAAAGTATTTGGGTTGGGAATTGGTTTTACTTTGGCGTTAGGTTCGGCAGCATTTGCAGATCAATGTGCGTACATTACAAAGCAGCAAGCGATCGCGGCTGTATCGCGCCTAGAAAAAGGTCAAACTATGTATAAATTGTGCGAACCTTGTGGAGATAAAGTACCCCAAGCAGTGAAAATAAATTCTGTCAGTGCTGGTACTGTCGGCTATGAAAATTTTTGGGGAGTATATGTCAACGAGCAAAATATCGACCTTGCCTACACTTATGTCGATACAACTAGCAATAAAGATAGAAAAGTAAACTTGGCAACTCTGGCTCGGTGTCCGGCACAGGATGTTAGCCGTTTTATATTCTTATCTAAGCGCAGATAACGTTAGAGCTTACGCCCCTAATTAAGATTTAAGTTTTAATACAAGCTCTTACGTCTTCCAGGGTGATGTAGTCACCAGGTTTAGCGCGGCTGCGGTTAGCAATTATCCGCATTGGTGAGTTCGGTTCGCCTAAATCCGATACCACAAGTAAGGCTTCGCTCAAATCTTCGTGTTTGCTGTAGGTGCTAACAGTGACTAGGCAGCGAAATCCTGCGCCGACTGCTGCCATAAGTCCATTGTGGGAATCTTCAATTGCTAGCGTGTCTTGGGGCGATAAATTCAATCGCTCTTTAGCTAGCAAATAAATATCCGGTGCGGGCTTTTTTTTCGGTACCATATCGCCTGCAAATACATGAAAATGTGCCGCTTGTTCTTTGCCTACAACGAACTCTAATACAGTGCGTACTGATTCTTCAGCCGAAGTTGAAGCTACAACCAACGTCCATCCGGCGGCGATCGCTTCCTTGGTCAATCTAGCAATTCCAGGTCGTCCTGGTAAGCGTCCGCCCTTGACCATTTCTTTATAAATATCAGTTTTACGTAGATGCCACTCGACTAGCATTTTGCTTTGTTTTTCAGCATCGCTAGGCAATCCTGCTTTCTGCACGAAGTTAGGAGTCAATATACTTGCCATCCGCTCTTTACCACCGCCGATTTGAACTTTTTCGTTGTAATCAGCCTCCGACCACTGTACGGGAAGATTAAATTCTTTAAAAGTCTGGTTAAAAGCTGGTAGATGTCCGTCGTGTTCTGTATCTGCTAGTACGCCGTCGCAATCAAAAATAATTGCACTCATGCTCTTGTCTCCACCCAATTTTTTATTTTTCTCGGTAACTAAAATTCAGTTTAGACTCGACCGCCGTACTGAACGGGTAATAACTCTTTGGCTGCATCTTTAGTTTGCAATTCTAGCGCAGCATGATAAGACCAGTAAGGATCGCGTAGCATTTCTCTAGCTAATAGGACTATATCTGCTCTACCGTTGCGAATTATTTCATCGGCTTGCATGGCTTGGGTGATAGAACCAACGGCGGCTGTTGCTATTTGCGCTTCTTTGCGGATCTTTTCGGCAAATGGTACTTGCCACCCCGCACCAAATGGATAGTTTTTATAGTCACTAGAGTTAAAGCCAGAACTGCAATCAATTAGATCTACGCCTTCGGCTTTGAGCTTTTTCGATAGTTCTACTGAGTCGTCAATTGTCCAACCGCCTTCTACCCAGTCATAACAAGATAAACGAGCAGTTAAAGGTAAGCGATCGCTCCATACTTCTCTAACGGCGCGAGTTGTCTCTACTACAAAGCGGATTCTATTTTCAAAACTACCGCCATATTCATCTGTGCGTTTGTTAGATAACGGCGAATAAAAACTATGTGCTAAATATCCGTGAGCAAAGTGCAATTCTAACCACTCATATCCAGCTTCTAAGGCGCGGAGGGCTGCGGAACGAAAAGCAGTTTGCACTTCCTGAATATCTTGATGCGTCATTTCTTTAGGAACGCGCCAAAGTTCGCCGCCAAATGCGATCGCGCTTGGTGCTACTGTTTCCCATCCACCTTCTTCATCTTTGAGGGAATTATCGCCCTCCCAAGGACGGGCGGCGCTACCTTTTCTCCCTGCATGAGCAATTTGAATTGCTGGTACTGCTCCATGCTCTTTGATAAATTTGGTCATGCGGTAATGGGGTTCGATATGTTTGTCTGCCCAAATACCCAAGTCTCCAGGAGAAATTCGCCCTCTTGCTTCTACCGCAGTAGCTTCAGCTATAACTAACCCTGCTCCGCCAACAGCGCGAGAACCGAGATTAACTAAATGCCAATCGTTAGGTACGCCGTCTTCGGCGCTGTATTGGCACATGGGAGAAACACCGATGCGGTTGCGGAGAGTAATGTCTTTGAGTTGATAAGGGTCAAATAATTGTGGCATCTGCTTTTTCCTTAAAAATGAATACAAATTTTGCCGAAGTGCGAACCACTTTCCATATATTTCAAGGCTGCTACTGTGTCTGAAAAGTCAAATACGCGATCGCATACTGGTTGGATTTTGTTAAATGCGATCGCTCGATTCATGTCCTCAAACATCTGCCCTGAACCTACATAAATGCCTTGCACGCGCACGTTTTTGATCAATATTGATGCTGTAGTTATCTCGCCACTACCGCCTGTAAGAACGCCAATTAAACTAATTTGTCCGCCATGACGTACAGCCCGCAGCGAGTTATTTAAAGTCCCAGCGCCACCGACTTCCACAACCTGGTCAACGCCTACGCCATCTGTAAGTTCTAGTACCCGTTTGCCCCAATCTGGCGTTTGTTTGTAGTTAATCGTATCTGATGCGCCTAATTGCTTTACTCGCTCTAATTTTTCATCGCTGCTAGATGTAGCAATTACTCTTGCGCCTAAAGTTTTGGCAAATTGCAGGGCGAATATAGATACTCCGCCTGTACCTTGCACTAATACTGTATCGCCAGCTTTTACGCCGCCAGATGTAACTAAGGCATTCCAAGCTGTAACTGCGGCGCATGGTAAAGTTGCTCCTTCCTCGTCGCTGAGGTGTTCGGGTACGAGGACGACACCATTTTCTTGCAGTACGACATACTCTGCTAGTACGCCATCTATTGCTCCGCCTAGTGCTGATTTTGATCCAGCTTCAGTAAGCCCACCGCACGACCAATTTTGGAAAAATGTCCCCGCAACGCGATCGCCTACTTTTACGCGCTTTACTCCTGCGCCAGTTGCAACTACTTCCCCTACTCCGTCAGATAGAGGAATTAAAGGTAAAGGTATGTTGGGATTATACAAACCCTTTACTACCATCAAGTCGCGGTAATTGAGCGAAAAAGCCCGCATTTTAACTAACACTTGTCCGTAACTAGGGCTAGGTTCGGGGCGTTCTGTTAAGGTGAGGGACTCTAAGCCAAACTTGTTTTGAATCTCGAATACCTTCATCATGCTTTAACCTTTACGTTTACGTTAGTTTGCTGTTAAAAAATAACTAGGTTTAGCGATCGCGATTAGCTTCAAGCATAAATACTAACTGCTTCCTGTCTCAATGCACTGCTGAATTTTATGGATACTTGCTTGCAATTCACTGCGGAACTGAGCTAAAGCTTCAATTTTGTCGTCAGTCTCGTGCAGATGGCGGTGTAAAATTTCCAGCACTTTTTGCTTACCTTTAATCCCTGTAGAGTCTTCAAAATACAGATCGATCACGCTAGCAACTTCCTCCAAAGTCAATCCTAGCGACTTGAGACAATCAATCTTCTGGAGTCTAGCTAATTCTGTATCTGTATAGTAGCGAAAGCCTGCCCCTTCGCGTTCGCTAGGGCTAATTAAGCCTAAGTTTTCGTAGTAGCGGATTGTTCTGGGAGTTACACCAGCTTTTTGAGCTAAGTCTCCTATCCGCATTTTTGCCATCACAGTTGCATCTCAACATTGACGTTAACGTTAACCTAGCAAATTAATAGCAGAAGTGTCAACAGCGATCGCCAATTTAAAAAGGGAAAGTCGAACAACCGTAATTAGCAGACTTTTCAGGTTGTCCAACAGTTTGATGTATTAAATCTTGCTAGTGCAATGTCACCTCGATTGCATCTGCGTCTATCTGCGTTCATCTGCGTTCGTACTCTCTAAGTTCAACAGGTATTTCTCACCCGCATAATCCCCCACAATCCTTGTTCCACATCATACTTAAGCACACCACTACGATACATATAATCTCCAGGTGTTTTATTGGCAGTGAAATGATAAGTTTGAGCAAAGCCAGAAGTAACCCCAGAAGTAGAAGACGTTTCTGGACTTTTTTCACCCAAATATTCCCACTCCTTCCAGGAATGACCGTGTAAAGTAAAACTATGGTTGCGGGGCTTATCGCAAGCGCCAACTAAATGTAGTTTGACGTTAGCTTCAGGCTTGACTTTGAATACAGGCGTAGAGGGCGTAAATGCATAACCCCGTGCATGGCTACTAGGTTCGCTTCTGTAGTTAAATCCCTTTAACCCTTGATCTTCAGTATCAGGTCCATCTTCGCCAACATCGCCAGGAATATCCCCAATTGGTAGCGCTGGATTACCGTGTAGAAAGTATCGCAATCCATTTTGCACGAGCAAGACCATTTCTTCAGTCTTATTGTGAGTATATTTGTGATAGATTGTGGCTCTAGCTCCATGCCAACACACAGCGTTAGGCACAAGTGCAGCAGTTGTTGTATTATCAGCAACCGCGTAGGGGATGGTATTGGGATCTTCTATGACTAAAGCACCAATTAGACCGTGATGGCGATGATTGCGAAAATCTGCCATATCTTGGAGTAAAACAGCCCCAACATCGCGATCGGCTAACCAGTAGTATGTTCGAGATTTTTCGCCTTTTGGCTCTGCCTCTGAATTATCGACAGTAGAATTTTGATTGATGCCTACATTAGCACCATCATGTGCAATTACATCATAGGTCAGTAGGTCGGCATGAATAGAAACCTTATTAGATATCCTTCTCTCAGCATCATCGTGAGGTAATTCAGGCGCTAAAGGTTCTACTTCTAGTTCGTCAGGAATTTGATTTACTAATTCAATAGCTACCCATTCGCCTTGACGACAGCGCAGAACTAGCGGCTCATCGTCAGGAGTTGTAACTGGATGACAACTAATTTCACCTGGCTCTGCCCATGCTACTAAATTAAAAACTAAGCCAAATGGGTCTTTAAGGACAGGGCTATAGGGAATGGTTTTCGCTTTTGCTACTACTTTAAAACGACGACATTGCTCTAACGGTGGGGGACAAAGTGGTTGGGGCGGTGTATAGTCTGCCATCAACGGTGATGGTTTATGACTTGCGTATGAATTAGGATCGTGGGCGCGAATAATTCCCCAACAACCCAGCCATAAATCTTCAGCACTTGAGTATTTCCATAGATAATCGCCAGCGCCATAATTGCGATCGAGGTTGAAGGAAAAAGCCTCAGATATTCCTAATGTCTGTTGATTGCGTAGGGGAGAATTTTTATCTTGCCAAAACCTCTGCCAGCGCAAACCATGCAATTGAAAACTATGTTGCTCTTCATGAGAACCCTGTACTAGACGCAAGCGTACGGGTTCGCCTGGTAAGGTATGGAAAACAGCCGTATTGGGATCGCCATATTGGAAAGGTTTTGAAGCTTCGCTACCATGCTCGTCAGCGTTGATAAAAAATTTCTTTGAGTTAAACCACTCGCTAGGATCGTTTGGGCGCTCGCTTAGAGGTTCGCAACGATAGTTTACTCCAAACACACCATTATCATCGTGAGAATCCTGCATATTTGGCGGTTCCAAGGGCATTCCATAGGTAATGTTGATTTTTTGGAGGATTTTTTTGGGGTTATCTTTTACTTCATAGAACGCTTGAGCGACAAAGTTCTGTGTTATTTGGGCGTTACCATGCGCGATCGCCCCCATATTATGCCCTGAATGTGGATTTGTAGTCGCAGCTTGCTTAAATAGAGGAACCCAATCAGCATTACCAAAACAGAATTCTCGATAGGCTTTTTCTTGCCCCTGCTCTCGATAGCGAATTACCGCACTTTGACCAACTAAGATTTCTTGAGATGGATTTTTAGGATCGTGAAAAGTTGCGCCTTCAGGTTCTACCAACAAAGCACCAAATAAACCATGTTTCTGCCGATAGTTAGCAAACAGGTGATCGTGAGTAAAAATTGTGCCAAATTCTTCATCAGCCCACCAACGATAAACTAACTTTTTACCAAAGCGCGGCGCACTCATGTAGTTCCAACCAGTGCTAGCTCCGTCTGAACAAATTGGGTCAAATTTGACAATGTGAACGTGCAAACCGCACTCACCTCGATAGCTAGCGAATTCTAGACAATTGCTCTCAATGCCTTTAGGAAAAGCACTATCGAAGGGCGTTTCGGCAATATACCTTTCCAGACGATTGTGCAGAGTCAATTGCATTACTTCAGTCTTACGACAGCGTAAAAATAAAGGCTGTTGCTTAGTTGGCTCAATAGTTACTCCCCGACTTGCCACTACTTGTCTGGCTCGTTCTGGAGTTATATGCGGATCTTCAGCTTGCAGGCGATGAGTAGCGTGGTGAACCGCTTCGTCGAGAAGTTCGGAAAAAGTTTGGATGCCAGGATCTTCATCGGCTAATACATACAAATGTCCGTGAGGGTCCCACCACCCATAGTCGTTATATTTAATCGGTGTCATCAGGACATCGATATTGTGTTTGACTGTCTGAGATTTAGCAATTTTATGCAAGCTTTTATCCCTGTCTGGATAGGCAAAAGTTGTAAATAATTCACCAGGTCGAGGATCGTGATTGAAGGCGTTAAGTTCTAATTGCGTAGGCTGACGATAGTCGTAATCTGTTACTGGCAAACCTTCAAAGGTATCTTGTTTGTTTTGCCGCTTATGCCAAGGTGGTATATATGACTTTTGCCCAACTTCTCCAGCAATAAATAAAGGATAACCAGGATGCGAAGGAGTTGGTTCGGGTGGAGCTTCGCGATCTGGTAGCGGCACTAATTTATGTATAGGCGTAAGGTCAGGATAACGCCCTAACTGACGGATGATTTGATTTTTTGCTCTAGTTTTTCTAATGCGATCGCCAATTGCATTAATTGCCGCTAATTCTGCTGGCGTTAATTCCTTCCCTGTTCTACTGTGAAACAATGCTCCATCTATACCTGCTTGCAGCTTGTCAAAAGTCCTAAATATTCCCCACATCCCATGATGAAAATGCGGATACAGATGGCAGTGCCAAATTACATCGCCTGGAACCATTTGCCGATTCCCCGCTCCGTAAAAAGGCACAATTGTATAACCTACTTGGGGACTGATTGTAATTGCATCGATGATGTTGGAGTCGCGATGGAAGGGAATCGCGTTCCATTCATATACGTGGAGGTGGAAAACGTGAGTTTCTTTCACGCCAGCATGAACTAAGCGAATCCGCACAGGATCGCCTAAATAAGCTTTGAAAACTGGCGTGCAGGGGTCGCCAAATAACCAGCTTGAGTGATGTTGTTCTTCATTGACTACGATATTATGGGGATCGATTTCCCCATCCTTCATCTTTTTCCAAAGCTCTCGTTCTCTAGAGATCATTGGTTCTGCTCGATAGCTAACAGGCATCAAAGAGCCTTCTGTATGCTCGTGCATTAATTCTGCTTGCGAAGCGTTCGGGTCATCGCAAGGATTAGTTTCTAATGGTGTGTGGGGAGGAACCCATTCTGGCTCGTCGTGAAAAAAGATGACAAATTCTCGAAAAGATGCTTTCGGTTCGGGATATTCGCTAGTTAGCGATTCAGGATTGTTGGCGTTGGGATAGGGTGCTAGTTTACCTTCTTGCTTGAGTGTTTCTAATTCCGCCTGCGATCGCTGATGCACGTCTGCATATAAACCACTACTTAGCAATCTTCCTGTTTCTGGATCTGTCCAACGCGCACCACTAGGTTCGACAACTAAAGCGCCAAAAAGTCCATGTACATTGGTTCCTCGTTCGTCGCCACGAAAATCGCCAGCATCGTGAAAGACAAATACTCCTTCGCGATCGCACTGCCAAACAAAAGACTTTTCTTTTCCACAATCTACCAGGCTAGATTGATTTTTGCCGATGTGGCTGCCATCATTGTTTGCGTCAGTACCAGGACCAACTAAATGAATTCCAACTGGACGATTTTTTATTTCGTTTTTTAAATTTATAGTAATAGTATCCCCTACACTTGCGCGTAGCACCAAAGGAACAATTAAAGGGTGAGGTTGCCTAGCTTTTTCTTGAGTGTCGGGAAGCCATTCTTCAATCCGACGAGTATCTCCAGTTAGATCGTAAGTAAGAATTAGCTCCTGTTTTTTCCTCGCTAATTCTTCCTCATCCAGCTTGCCCGATTGAACGTCTTTAATATAGTTAATAATATCTTGATGTTCTTGCAATACGTACATCAAACCATTATGGTCGTGGTCGCCGTATCTGTTGAACCATAGAGTTACTGATAAAGCTACTACATCGTATTTGATGTTTTTCATGGTTTATCACCTCAAAATATTAAGCTCGTTCTTTGCACAACAATTGTTGATGCATTAAAGTACGCAGCTAATGCACTCAAACAATGTATGAGTAGGGTCGAGCCAACTACAAAGTAACGATCTTGAGTTTGTGACTATTACCTCAAGGCTACATC
The DNA here is from genome assembly GCF_000952155.1 of Aliterella atlantica CENA595. Taxonomy (GTDB): domain Bacteria; phylum Cyanobacteriota; class Cyanobacteriia; order Cyanobacteriales; family Chroococcidiopsidaceae; genus Aliterella; species Aliterella atlantica. The sequence continues at coordinate 110,838 of NZ_JYON01000009.1, forward strand.
TTTTCTTTCCAGCAAAATGTTAGGTTTCGTTAAAAACATTCACAAAATTTACTTTCTGCCTGCAATGAGTAAAATGAACTTCTCGCATAAAACGCAGATAAATGCAGATTGAAATCTATGTGATGCTGTATTAGCGAAGTTAAGTAAAGCACTCTTATTATTTATGCAAGAGGTCTAACATATAAAAATAGAAGCAAAAAGATATTTTGCTCCTACTCTTAGGAAAAGGTCAAATAATCGTAAAACTTCTGACCTTTGTATTTACTTCTGCTATGGAGTTAGCGTTACTCAAACTGCTACTGGCTTTAACTTTTCGATTGATTGTTCCATTTGCGTAGCAATTTGTTTTTGCTTATCTGTAGAGTTAGTTTCTAAGTAAACGCGCATCAATGGTTCGGTTCCCGAAGGACGTAACAATACCCAGCTACCATCTTCTAGGTAAAGCTTGATGCCATCTTTACGTCCAACCTCTTTAACTTTAATCCCTGCAACGTCTGCGGGAGGATTGTTAGTAAAAGATTCGATTGTCGCGGCTTTATGGGCATCATCTAGGTGTAAGTCTAGACGCTGGTTGTACAAAGGTCCATCAGCTTCAGCAATGGCTTCTGCTACTAGCTGACTTAATGGCTTACCTTCATAGGCGATCGCTTCTGCTACGAGCATATCTGCTAAAATGCCATCTTTTTCAGGAATATGCCCGATTACGCTTAAACCGCCGGATTCTTCACCGCCGATAAGTACCTCAGTTTCGCGCATTTTCTCGCCGATGTACTTAAAGCCTACGGCTGTTTCGTAAATCTTTAGCCCGTATTTAGCCGCTAAGTTGTCGAGTAAATGGGTTGTCGCCACAGTACGAACAATTGCTCCTGTTTTGCCTCTATTTTTGCTCAAATGACGTGCCAACAGTAGCAAAACGGTGTTTGGCGATAGCATATTACCTTGTTCGTCGATGATACCAAAGCGATCGCTATCTCCATCTGTTGCTAGTCCAATATCGGCATTATCTTTCTTGACTGCCTCAGCTAGTTCGACTAATTGTTCGCCCTTGGGTTCTGGCATTCCACCGCCAAATAGTACGTCGCGGTAGGTGTGGAAACTTTCTACGTCACAACCGCAATGCTGCAAAACTTCATCTAAGTAGCCGCGAGACGTTGAATATAGCGCGTCATACTTTACCTTCAAACGAGCGCTACGAATTCGCTCGACATCAAGGATCGTGTAGATAAATTTGAGATACTCTGGTTTGGGGTCGAAAGTTGAGATTTTATCTGCTACTTTGTTCGTAACTGGCGTATCTGCTGCGCCTTCAAGATTTGCCACAATTGTATCTGTAATCTCTGGTGTGGCAGGTCCCGCATAATCGGGAATATACTTAATTCCACAGTAGGGCGCGGGATTGTGGCTAGCAGTAAACATTAACGCCCCAGCCGAATTGAGATGACGGGCATTGTAGGCAATTACAGGTGTAGGACAATCGCGATCGCAAATCTTAACAGTCCAACCTAAATCTGCTAGAACCTCGGCTGCGCTATAGGCAAACTTCTCCGCTTGGAAGCGAGTATCGTAAGCGATAAGAACCGGACGGTCTTTAGAGTAAGCGGTTTCGAGGTAACTTGCGATCGCTCTAGTTACTTTTCGTACATTGGGAAAAGTAAAGTCATCGGCAATAATTCCTCGCCAACCATCAGTGCCGAATTTAATTTTTTGAGAATTGCTAATACTGCTCATCCTTTGCCACTCAAGGAAGTGTTTATCATTAATAGTACAGGAAGCTTCTCCCTTTGCGATGTGTTAAGAGCGATCGCCTTGAGTTGGGACGCACCTGTAACCCTAAATTTCTTTTATAGGGCAATGTAGTTACTGAAACTGAGTGATGTTTGTTCTTGGGCGACCGTTTGCCAGCTATCATCTTTGGTCATTAGTTGCGCCAGCAGTGGGGCAAGAACGCTGGCATTGCCAAATGAAGCGAGGATTTATTAAAGCGCGGCAAAAAGAACCAATAGTTCAAGAACTCCTTGCCCAAGCTACACCACCGCAGCGGATTGGCATCCTTGCCCAAAAAGGCGTGTATGAATTTCACCACCATAGGGAATTACTAAGTCAAGCTGACGGTGTAGAAAAAGTTGCCCAGTTATTAAAATTGAGCAAAACAAGCGAGGAAGTCCAGCAGCGAGTAATTCAAATTTTAAAGAACTATCACGGCGATCCTGTATTGGCAGGCAAGCAGATCGTGCAATTAACGCGCGGTGATGAGGGCTTCCCCAGACCAATTTTCATTAAACAAGTTGAGTATCCATTTCGCTTGTATGCGGCTATGGACTGCGTTTTTAGCGAAGCTGGAAGCAGGTTGCATATTCTGGATTTTAAGACTGGTAAGTCAGCGTTTGACCAAAGGCAAGCTTTAGTATATTTAGTAGCTGCGCGTTACTTGTATCCGCACCACAAAGCGGTTGCCTCTTTCTACAATTTGGAAAGGTGCAAGAAGTCAGCCTTAATTACTGTTAGTTCTAGCCAGCTAGATACGATTGAAAATCAACTGGCAGTAGTAGCGCAAAAACACCAGCAAGATTTGCGGAGATACGAACAAAAGCCAGTTAATTTTAGTAAGATTTTTCCGCCTAATCCTGGTTCTCACTGTCGTTACTGTTCTTTTAGTTCTATTTGTGAATTTTCTACTGCTAAGTCAGATTGTGGAGAAGCTGAGATAAAGCCTATGGGATAAATACATATCGAACGCAGATAAACGCAGATGGCAAGTAATGAGGCTACGAATTTTCTGTTTCTGCGGTAGGCATAACGATCGCTAAGGCTAATTTATATAGTTCGCTGCGGGAATGAGCGGTAACTTTTGCTAGCTGGCGGCTAGCTTGCGATCGCGATACCCCTCCTTGCATGATTTTGAGCAACTCGGCGTTGAGTTCTACTTCCGAAAGGTAAGGTAATGCTGGTGGAGTGCCTGCTACAACTAAAGTGTATTCGCCTTGGGGTTCGCGCTGCTTGCAACGAGCGATCGCTTCTTGCAATGTTCCTCGCCAAAATTCCTCATGCAATTTAGTTAGTTCTCGCGCTAGTACGATTTGTCTTTCGATTCCCAAAGCTGCGGCTAAGTCTTTTAGTGTTTGTTGCAAGCGGTGGGGAGATTCGTACAATACTATTGTTCTGGCTTCTGTTTGCAGAGATTCTAAGCGGTTTTTTCGCTCTTGTCCTTTGACGGGTAAAAATCCCTCAAAGATAAATCTATCTGATGGCAATCCACAGGCGCTAATAGCCGTAGTTACGGCGCTGACACCAGGAATAGGGACTACTGCAATACCAGCATCAACGCAGGCTTTGACTAATTCGTACCCAGGATCGGATATACCTGGCATTCCGGCATCTGTTACTAGAGCGATCGCTTTTTTACTGGCTAAATGTTCTAATATCTCTGGAGTACGGCTGCTATGGTTGTGGTCGTGATAACTAATTTGCGGTGCTTTTACTTGAAAATGCTGTAATAATCTGCCTGTATGGCGCGTGTCTTCAGCGGCGATTAAGTCTACATTTTGTAAAATTCGTACTGCTCGATAAGTTATATCTTCTAGGTTACCTATGGGCGTACCAACTATGTAAAGCGTTCCTGGTTGTGGTTCAGAGGTCATTTATGTTATGGGATTTGAGCGAACTTATAACGGGTTATTTGTTGGCTTGACAACTTTGGACACTATATATCTAGCTAGTAATGTACCTACTAACAATCAAAAGATTGTTGCTTCAGATTTTACAATCGCCGCAGGTGGTCCGGCGACAAATGCAGCAGCAACTTTTAGTTATTTAGGCAACCAAGCAACACTTTTGGCAGCTTTAGGAACTCACGCAATTGCCGAAGTAATTAAGTCAGATTTAGCAAAATGCCAAGTTGCAATCGCTGACCTTGCACCTAATAATTCTCAAGTACCACCTGTTTCCTCTATTATTGTTACTCAAAGTACCGGAGAAAGGGCTGTAGTTTCTCTCAATGCTGTTAAAACTCAAGTAGATAGTAGTGATATTCCTGCTGATATTTTGACAAATACTGATATTGTTTTGATTGACGGTCATCAAATGGCAGTAGGACAAGCGATCGCTCGGTTAGCCAAATCTAAAAATATTCCTGTTGTAATTGACGGTGGCAGTTGGAAATCGGGATTTGAGCATATTTTACCTTTTGTAAACTACGCTATTTGTTCTAATAACTTTTATCCTCCCAACTGCAACAGTGTCACAGAGGTATTTGCTTTTTTAGATAGATTTGGTATTAATAATATTGCCATTACTCGTGGTGGGGATTCGATTCAATACTTAGAAAATAGCGAAATTAAATATACAGATGTTCCTCAAATAAAAGTTGTAGATACTCTAGGTGCTGGCGATATTTTTCATGGAGCTTTTTGTTATTACATAATGCGTAAAAGTTTTGCTAATGCTTTGATTGCGTCTGCAAAAGTTGCAGCTAATTCCTGTAAATTTTTTGGGACGCGAATGTGGATGAACCAGGGTCAACTATAGGTATAAATTGATGCCAGAATTACAAGAAATATTAGCGATCGCTCGTTCTATTGGTTGGGGTGCATCCTACCTTTTACGTTCTTACTATCATGGAGCAATTAATGAGGGAAAATTAGATATTCAAAACAAAAAAGATGGTCCGGTAACTGCTGCTGATATTGCTATAGATCGATATATTTTAGATAGATTAAAAAGTAATTTAGGCGAACAAGATTTTGGTTATATTAGCGAAGAAACTTACAAAGAGCAATCTCAGCAATTAACTCAAGAATTGGTATGGATTATCGATCCTTTAGATGGTACGCGAGATTTTATCGATCGGACAGACGAATACGCAATTCATATTGCTTTAGTCAAAAATCACCGTCCAATTCTTGCAATAGTTGCATATCCTGAAATAGAAAAGTTATATTATGCAACGCTTGGCGAGGGTACTTTTGTAGAAACTCGCAGCGGACAAATTACGCGCTTATCAGTATCAGAACATAGCCAATTATCAGATTTAACTGTAGTTGTTAGCCGTACTCATAGAGATGAAAGGTTTAACTATCTTCTGCAAAAGTTAGATTTCAAAAATCAACAATGTGTTGGTAGTGTGGGTTGTAAAATTGCCACAATTGTCGAGCAAAAAGCAGATGTATATATTTCCCTTTCTGGTAAATCTGCTCCTAAAGATTGGGACTTTGCTGCACCAGAACTAATATTGACTGAAGCTGGCGGACAATTTACTCATCTTGATGGTAGTCCTTTGCAATACAACCAAGGTGATGTAAATCAATGGGGTGGAATAGTTGCAAGTAATGGAAATTGTCACGCTCTAATTTGTAGCGAGGCGGAAATAATTTTAAGTGAGTTAGAGTCTGCGGAAAAATCCAATAAATAGTGCTAGTAAAAACCCTACTAAGACTTATAAGCTTAAGTAGGGCAATTTACATTATTTAGATTTCAGCTACGGCTCTTTCTATTAAACGTCGCGCCAAAGTTTGCGTACCAGTATGTTCGTAATAGTTGGTACTGACATCAATAAAGGCAGCTAAATAATCTAACTTATCGTCAGCAATTTGTACGACTCTTTGCAAATTACTGACAACTTTTTCGGGTGTTAAATTCCGCGAAGTTACTAAGTTACTCATCCAGCCTTTAACAGAATCGAAACTTTGATTAATAAAGCCAAGTTTGCCCGCAGAACTACCGCCAGGAATCTCGTTATTGATGTTTTGGAAGGTAGAATTACGTTCCAAATCTTGCGGCGTAGTTTGACTTAAATTCGATTGCACTTTCATAATAAAGTCAGGTCCTAACGGAATTAATCCGTCAACGCAAACTAAAGCAACCATCCGCATCAAAGATTCGCCACTATACTCACCTAAAGAAGCAACAAAATCGCCAATACTGTCGCCAGGAATACCGTTGATTTGACAAAAAGCTACTAATTCAGCGACTAACTTCAAACTTAAGTCAATAGTTTGCGCTTTATCGGCTTTGGGAGTAACTTTGTTTAAAAAACCTAAAAGCGGGATCGATTCGCCTACTTTACTAGCTAAAGCTGCTGCGCCAAGTGCTTTATCTGTAGTATCTACAGTTTGATAAAGCCACATTGCTCTTTGATAACCTTGCGAACGGTCGTTATAAAGGTAAATTGCTCTTTCGCCAATTTGTTGAATTAAACTTTCGTCAGTTTCACCTGTAACGGTGCGAATTGTATTTTCAAAGCCGACTAAATTGTTCCACTCGCCAGGAGCAACAAAATCTAGCGATCGCAACATGGAAACAGTCAAGTTATTAGTTGGCAATTCATTCACCAACTCAAAGATAGGTTTGCTCACATCAGCCTCCAAATCAAGTACAAAAACCGCTTACCCTAACTGCTATTGCAGCCTAGAAAGTCCTTTGAGGTTGAACTTTTGCAACCAAGCTTCGCGATCGCTTTGAGTAAACGACGCATCGCGCGAAGATATTTTTACTTGGTAGCGATCGCCAACTAAAATAGCTGTATTATTTCTCCCCTGATTTACTGCGGGAAATCCGGCGATCGTCAGCTTGCTGTTTTGGAATTTAGCTGCTGGGTTAGCGCCACCTGTTACACCTTGGGTATCGGAAATAGATAAAACAGCTACATCTTTACCTGCTTTCTTTAACTTCGCTTCAGCAAAGCCTTTTTTCTCTTGGGTGTAAACTCGCTCAAACCCTGCTTGAGTAGGAGGAAAATATCTATTGAAACTACTACCTTGAGTTGCATCTTTAGCAACTGCTTGACCGCTTCTTTGTTGGCTGCTTTCTTGCTGCGCTTGGTCAAAACGCGAGGGTGCTTGTGTAGCGCAGGCTGTAACTAGCAGCATCACTGAGAGTAATAAAGCCGCTACAACCCTGCGCGCATTACGAAATGTCATAACCGCCTCCTGATATTTATTAGCCGATTATTGCCTCGATTTAGGCAAATATGTTTTTTTCTTCCACTTTCCGCAACAACTAGCATTAAGCTGCATTGCGGCGAGCAATTACAGCATAGAAAGGATCGCTACCACCCGCACCTAACCACTGGAGTAAATTGGTGGGAGACTTGCGTTCGATAACTTGAGGTGCGCTAAATCCTGGTACTGACTGAAAGTAGCTTTTGACTAATTCCACCCGACTAGCTTCCGATCCTTCTCGCCAAGCTTGAATCGCTTTTTCATAAAACATCCGGTTAGAAAAGCTAATGATTGCGATTCCCCCAGGTTTGAGGATGCGGTGAATCTCTGTAAATATTGCTTCTGGATACTGTAAATACTGCACCGAAACGCAATTTAATACTGCGTCAAAGTCTCTATCTGGCAAGGGTAACTTGGGGTTGGCGTTCAAATCTTGAACGAAGTAATGGTTCAACCGAGGGTTGCTAGCAAGTTCCTCGCCGTTGAGTCCGTGTCCTTCTACATGAGCAAATTGCATCTCATCGGGTAAATGTGATACCCAACTGCTCATCATATCTAATATCCGCGTATTAGGTTGCAATGACTGGCGATACAAGTCCGTCAGCTGTTGAATAAAGCCTTCATCAACATGGGTCACAAATCGCGGATAGGCATAAAACTGTTTGTCGTCTGTAGCGTCTAATTTGGTGCGCTGTTGCGGTCCAAGTGGCATTATTGTGTAATAAGTCTAGCTGTACTCTTTCCAGTCTAGAAAAACTTACCCGTTGTAAGCGCAAGACTGTACTTAAAATACAGCTATTTTCTCCAAATCAAGTTAAAATAATAGTACGCACACTAAGTATTTTGCAAATGCCTTCTACACCTGTCGAGCAAACACCTGTATATCAGTGGCAGCAAGTTTTAGCACCGTATAACATGGGTTATCGAATTAAGCTGCTATCGCAACTGCTGACACGCGCTTTTTCCGATCGCTTAGAACCATTTGGCTTAACTCCTTTTCACTGGTTGGTACTGTGCTGTTTGTGGATCGAAGACGGTTTACCAACTTCCAGTATTGGGGAAAAGTTGCAACAAGTAGGTGGAACTTTGACAGGCGTACTCGATCGCATGGAAGAAAGACAGTTGATCCGCCGCGAAAGAGATCCTAGAGATCGCCGGATCTGGCGCATTTGGCTAACTGATGCGGGAAAAGAACTAGAAACTGTTTTACCCCCAATAGCGGCGGAACTTAGGGAAAAAGTATTGCATGGTATTTCCGAGCAAGATCGCGAGAAAATGTCGCAGCTTATAGATTTGGCGATCGCGAATATGTCTTAGGTGTAGCGAACATTAGCCAAACGGTAGGCGAAGATTCGTAACTTTTCAGTTTTAATTAATATTACGCATAAGAGATAATTACGTACAGATAACATTTACATAAATATTACGTACGCTAAGTAAATTATTAAAACTCGCACATTATGGAGATGACAATCATGGGTACATCTTTGAACGGTAAGCAAGCAGTAGTAGAGCCAGAAGCAATTAAAGAATTAGCTGCAGAGGTAGTAGTAGTTAAAGCGCCAGAAATTCAAATAGCACCTCCAGAAAAGCAAGAGGAGGCAGCACCGCCACCAGAGAAACCAAAAGCAAAGCGCAAGCCAAAGGGGTTAATTTTAGCTGTATTAGGCGTAGGCGCGCTCGCATCTGGGGTATTTGGCTATAGATATTGGCAGTATGCATCGAGCCACCAAACTACTGATAACGCTACGGTGGCGGGACATATTTACCAAGTAAGTGCCAAAGTTCCTGGTACAGTAGACGCGGTTTTGGTTGACGATAACCAGTTGGTGCAAAAAGGACAGCTATTAGTCAAGCTCGATCCGCAAGACTATCAAAATAAAGTGCAGCAAGTGCAAGCATCGATTCAAGCTGCTAAAAGTCAAGCAGATGCAGCACAAGAGAACATTAACTTAGCCGCGCAAAATAGCCAAGCGCAGAATACCCAAGCACAAGGAAGCGTTAATAGCGCGATCGCAGCGATCGCTTCCGCACAAGCAGCAGTAAATGAAGCCCAAGCTGGGATTCCCGCCGCGCAAGCAGAAGTAGCACAAGCACAAGCAAACTTGCAAAAAGCGCAAGTAGATTACAACCGCTATCAATCGTTATTTAACCAAGGAGCGATCGCGCGTCAGCAGTTAGATACAGCAAAAGCAGCTTATGAAGTAGCAAGAGCGCAAACTAAAGCAGCACAGCAAGGAGTAGCACAAGCGCAAGCTAAACTAGCGCAAGCCAGAGAAGGCGTAACCACAGCGCAAGCGAATTTAGCCGAATCGAGAGGTAAATTGCAGCAAGCAACAGCTACAGGCGTGCAGACTAATGTAAATAGAAGTCAGTACCAAGCAGCCAAAGCAGCGATCGCCCAATCAGAAGCTAGTCTTAAAGATGCTCAGTTGCAGCTATCTTATATCAAGATTACCGCGCCTAGTAGCGGACGAATTGGACGTAAATCTGTGGAAGTTGGGCAAAGAGTGCAATCAGGAACGCCGTTAATGGCGGTTGTGGGTAATGAATATTGGGTAGTTGCCAACTTTAAAGAGACACAGCTAGAAAATATGCAGCCTAACGAGGAAGCAGAAGTTAAACTTGATGCTTTTCCCCACCACACTTTTACAGGGCGAGTAGAGAGTATATCGCCAGCTTCAGGCGCTCAATTTGCCTTGCTACCCCCAGATAATGCTACGGGTAACTTTACTAAAATTGTTCAGCGTGTTCCCGTCAAGATTGTTTTAGATGCCCAAAGTATCAAGGGATACGAATCGCGGATTACTCCAGGAATGTCGGCAGAAGTAGAAGTGACTATTAAGTAGAGTTTTAATGCTTTTAGATGTTGCAATTCTAAACATTCCAGCAGATAGAGGCGTTCATCAGCCGCGATCGGCAAACTCTAGGTGTACGGAGTAGCAAGCATGACTAAAATATTAACTAATTTTTGGACGGGCATACCTGCCTTGCGATCGCGAAATTACCGACTATTTTTTGCGGGGCAAGGTATTTCTTTAATTGGTAGTTGGATGACTCAAGTTGCTACAGTGTGGCTCGTCTACCAGCTAACCAATTCACCTTTAATGCTAGGGGTAGTAGGTTTTACCAGCCAAATACCTAGCTTTTTTCTTGCTCCTTTTGGCGGCGTATTAGTAGATCGTTGGAATACTCGAAAAATATTAATTATTACGCAAGTATTGGCAATGATGCAGTCTTTAGCACTAGCCGTACTAGCACTAACAGGCACGATCGATATTTGGCATATTATCTTTTTGAGTTTATTTCAAGGTGTAATTAATGCTTTAGATGCTCCAGCTAGGCAAACTTTTGTTCCCGAAATGGTAGAAAAAAGAGCAGATTTAGCAAGTGCGATCGCGCTTAATTCTTCGCTAGTAAATGGGGGGAGGTTAATTGGTCCGGCGATCGCAGGTATTGTAATTGCTAGAGTTGGGGCAAGTTATTGTTTTTTGATTGATGGCATCAGTTATATAGCAGTAATTGCAGCGTTCGTGGCAATGAGGGTTAAACCCAAACAAATAACTGCTAGAACAGGTAATGTACTACAAAGATTAAAGGAAGGCTATATATACGCTTTTAATTCGCCTTTAATTCGCTCGGTATTATTGCTATTAGCATTATTTAGCTTAATGGCGACACCTTATATTACGCTTATTCCTATTTTTGCAACTAAAGTTTTAGGCGGCGATGCTCATACTTTAGGGTTTTTGACTTCAGCATCAGGAGTTGGCGCATTAATAGGCGGCATTTATTTAAGTACCCGTAAAAGCGTACTTGGTTTAGGAAAAATCATTGCTTTTGCGCCCGCGCTGTGTGGAACTGGCATTATTGTCTTTGCTTTATCGCGCACTTTATGGCTATCGATATTGATGCTTTTGCTAGTTGGTTTAGGTTCAATATTGCAAATTTCATCGAGCAATACAGTTATTCAAACAATTGTTGAAGATGACAAACGCGGTCGAGTAATGAGCTTATTTACCATGTCATTTCTAGGAATGTTCCCATTTGGCAATTTAATTGCAGGCATTCTTGCCGAACGCATCGGCGCACCATATACGTTAATAATCGGCGGAGTTTTTTGTATTTTAGGCTCTCTGCTGTTTGCTAAATACTTACCGAAAATCAGACAAGCAACTCGTTCAATTTATCAACAAAAAGGCATTATCCCAGCTTCGCATAGCACATAGCTCGATCTACCCAAGGAAGTACGGCAATGGCTGATACAGGAGCAGTTAGACAACCAAATAATACTATGCGATCGCCCCAAGTTCCCCTCAAAAGCTGGATTGCTGTTGGCGGAGCGATGCTAGGCGCGTTTATGGCGGTGCTAGATATTCAGATTACCAATGCTTCACTTGAAGAAATTCAAGCCGCTTTAGGAGCAACATTAGAAGAAGGTTCTTGGATTTCTACCGCCTACTTGGTTGCAGAAATTGTAGTAATTCCTTTAACGGGGTGGTTGTCGCGGGTATTTTCTACTCGGTTGTATTTGTTGGGAAATGCGATCGCATTTATCTTCTTTTCTGTCTGCTGTGCGTGGGCGTGGAATCTGCCCTCAATGATTGTTTTTCGCGCCTTGCAAGGCTTTACGGGCGGAGTTTTGATCCCGATGGCTTTGACAATTTTGCTGACCACCTTACCGCCTGCCAAGCAGCCAATTGGTATGGCAATGTTTGCGATTACAGCGGTATTTGCTCCAGCTATTGGTCCTACAGTAGGAGGATGGTTGACAGAAAACTTTAGCTGGCACTATATCTTTTATCTCAACGTGATTCCAGGATTAGTGCTTGTAGGGGCAATTTGGTATGCACTCGCACCTCAACCAAAGCAACTGCATTTACTCAAACAAGGAGACTGGTTGGGGATTATTTCGATGGCGATTGGGTTGGGTTCTTTGCAAGTAGTTTTGGAAGAAGGAAGTCGCAAAGATTGGTTTGGTTCGCCTTTAATTGTCCGGTTATCGATAATTGCGGCTATTTTCTTGACAGCGTTCTTCTGGATTGAACTTACCCGCAAGCAACCTTTTATTAATCTGCGTTTATTGGCAAGGCGGAATTTTGGTTTAGCTAGTATCGTTAATGTTTCTTTGGGTATTGGGCTGTATGGATCGGTGTATGTTTTGCCGTTGTACTTAGCTCAGATTCAAGGCTATAATCCGTTGCAAATTGGCGAAGTAATTGCCTGGCTAGGATTACCTCAATTGCTCGTTGTTCCCTTAGTACCAAAATTGATGCAGCGCATTGATAGTCGCTTGTTGATTGCATTTGGTATCAGTATGTTTGCAGTTAGCTGTTTTATGAATTCAACGCTAACCCACGACACGGGTATTGATGAATTAAAATGGTCGCAATTGGTACGGGCGATTGGACAGCCGATGATTTTTGTACCGCTAACAACGATCGCTACAGCAGGAATTGAAAAAGAGCAAGCGGGTTCTGCTTCTGGTTTATTTAATATGATGCGTAATTTAGGCGGTTCTATGGGGATTGCGGCGCTAGCAACGCTATTAACTAGGCGAGAGCAATTTCACTCCAATCGTTTAGGGGATTCAATTTCGTTGTATGACTTTAATACTCAACAGCGCATCGACCAGTTGACTCAGTATTTTGTTAGTCGCGGCGCAGATATGAATACAGCGCACGATCGCGCGATCGCTTCTCTAGGTAATATTGTCCGTCGAGAAGCTTATGTAATGGCGTTCAATGATTGTTTTTACTTTATTGGCATTGCTTTATTGTTAAGCGGCGTAGCGATTATCTTCTTTAAGAAAACTAAGGCAACTGGCGGCGCTGTCGCTCATTAAGTTGCAGCTATTTGGTCTGTTTTTGCTGCCATGATAAAGTCGTTGCGGTGCAGTCCAGAAATGGCGTGAGTCCACCAAGTAACTGTTACTTTTCCCCATTCTGTAAGTAAGGCGGGGTGATGTCCTTCTGCTTCTGCAGCTTCGCCTACTTTGTTAGTAAAAGCGATCGCACTGACAAAATCAGGAAACTTGTAAATACGTTCTAGGCGCGATTGTCCGTCTACATCAATAATTTGCCAATCGGGAACTTGGGGATGGAGTTCGGCGATATCTTCTTTGGTGACGCGGGGTGCATCTTTATGACAGGCGGTACATTTTTGCTCTGTTAATTGCATAAGTTAATTTGTAATTGAAAGAACTTGCTTAGTTAAGACAATTTGCTCTTGAGTAAATGCTGCTTGTTGGAGATGCGCCAGGAAAGAAGAATCGCTATATAGAGGATCTAAGTTCAATGCTTTACGGTAAGCCAGTTTTGCAGCAGTGCGATCGCCCATACTCCAATAATTCATTGCTTCAGCTACCAAAGGATGAGGATTGCTAGGTTCTAAAATAGCAGCTTTTTTTGCCGATGCGATCGCAAGTCCATATAATTGCAGGCGGTGCAAGGATAAGCTTAAGTTGTAATAAGGGATTTCGTTTTTTGGCTCTAATATTGCTGCCCAAGTGTGAACCGTAACTGATTCAGGCAGATATCCGCTGACTAAATAAACAATTCCTAATGCATTTAAAGCAAGTACAGACTGCGGATCGCGGTAAATTACTTGTAGTAGAGATTGGGCGGCGGCTTCTTCTTGCCCTGCTAAATGCTGCGTCCAACCTAATAATACTCGCCCAGAGGAGTTTTGCGGTTCGAGTTGAACGGATTTTTTTAAAGCTGCGATCGCTTCGTCATACCTTCCCGCAGCGCGATGAGATAATCCCAAGGAACGGTAATCGCTAGCTGAAGTTGCTGCAAACGCTGGTTTTAAGCTAATTGAGACTATTGCAGCAATCAGAATGTTAATAATGGCAACTTGCATCAAATTTGCCCTAACTAATTACTAACTTCAACTATTGTCCCATCTGGGGCGAGTTTGAAAATAGCGATCGCATCTTTTCCTTGTTGCACGTTAGCCAGACAGCAAATATCTGTGACTGTACCAGGTGAAAACGATACTTGATTGCGATAGCTTTTGTGCATATGTCCGCACAGTACCAATTTAGGTTGGAGAAATTCAATCAACATCCGGGCGTACTCATTGCCTAAAACCTCGTATTTGAGACTGGGAAGCCACTGCTGAAAACTTTCTATATCGTCTGCTGCTATCGTGTCTGTTGACCATTCATGTAGCATTAGGATGTCTGCTGACTGAAAATCTAATGCGCGATCGATATCAGATTGGATGAAACCAATGTAGTCTTTATTTGAACGGCTGCCAATTTGAGCGATATCAGGTCTTGCTGTATGCAAAAATAGATTTTCTCGATAGATACCAGAAAGTCCAACTATTTTTAGTCCTGCTAGTTCGCAAAACCCAACTCTACCCAAGTAATAGCAGTTTTTAGTTACTTCCCCACCTGCTGGCATTAAGTCTAAAAATCCGTAAGGTTCGTGATTGCCACCAATAAAGTAGATTTGCCAAGGAAATTCTGCCTTTTTGCTGTAAAAATCACTAAATTCTCCTAATTTACGGTAACGATTAGGTGCATCCATTGTGGCTAAATCGGCTTGTTGGCGATGCGGTTCAAAATCACCTACTTGAAGAACAAACGCTAGTTTTTGCCGATCGCGTGATTCCCAAGCTTGGAGTAAGCCTAACATGGCGTACATATGCCCGTGAACATCGCCGACAGCAGCAAAATAAATGTCTTGTTGATGGCTGGGTATATTTTTATTCATACACCCAGCCTAACGTTTAACCTTCACTACGCAGTTTATCTAGTACGCCGCGATCTTCAAGAGTAGAAGTATCGCCAGAGACTTCTTGCCCTGCTGCTAAGTTTCGCAATAAGCGCCGCATAATCTTACCAGAACGGGTTTTGGGCAAAGCATCGGTAAAACGGATTTCTCCAGGGCGGGCGATCGCTCCTATTTCTTTAACTACGTGCTGTTTGAGTTCTTTACTTAGTTCGTCGCTAGGGCTATAAGTGCCTTCTAAAGTGACAAAAGCAACTATGTCTTCGCCTTTGATTTCATCTGGCTTGCTAACCACCGCAGCCTCGGCTACCGATGGGTGAGACACTAAGGCTGATTCAACTTCCATCGTGCCTAATCTGTGTCCTGAGACGTTGATTACATCGTCAACGCGCCCCATTACCCAAAAATATCCGTCTTCATCTTTTCTTGCTCCATCGCCAGCAAAATAGACATATTTCCCATCTTTAGGTGGTATATGCTCCCAATAAGTGCGCCGGAAGCGGTCAGGATCGCCATAAACAGTCCGCATCATGCCTGGCCAAGGGTGACGTACCACCAAGTAGCCGCCTTCGTTGTCGCCTACGCTATTGCCTTCTAAATCGACAACATCAGCTAATATGCCTGGGAATGGTAATGTCGCCGAACCAGGTTTAGTGGAAATCGCCCCAGGTAAAGGTGTAATCATAATTCCGCCTGTTTCTGTTTGCCACCAAGTATCTACTATTGGGCAATGTTCGCCGCCAATTACTTTGTGATACCACATCCAAGCTTCGGGGTTAATTGGCTCTCCTACGGTTCCTAGCAAACGTAATGAAGATAAATTTCGGGCGTTGGGCAGTTGTTCGCCCATTTTGATAAAGGCTCTAATTGCTGTAGGTGCTGTATAGAAGACGGTAACGCCGTATTTTTCAATTACATCCCACATACAACCTGGATTGGAAGCGCGAGGAGCGCCTTCATACATTAGGGTTGTTGCTCCGTTGGAAAGCGGACCGTAAACTATGTAGCTGTGTCCGGTAATCCAGCCTACATCGGCAGTACACCAATATACATCTGTATCTTGCAGATCGAAGATCCATTTAGTTGTCATATGAGCGTACAAGTTGTAACCTGCGGTTGTATGTACGACTCCTTTGGGTTTGCCCGTACTACCAGATGTATAAAGGACAAATAGCATATCTTCGCTGTCCATTGGTTCGGCTGGGCAGTCGGCTGATACTTCTTGTTGCAACTCGTGCCACCACAAGTCGCGTCCTGATGTCATGCTAGTTTCTTGTCCTGTACGCTTGACTACTAGGACTTTTTGCAAATTTGGCACTGCATTGTTGGCTAAGGCTTTGTCTACCTGCTCTTTGAGGGGGACGATCGCATCTTTGCGCCACCCGCCGTCGGCTGTAACTACTACTTTGGCTTGAGCATCATTCAACCTGTCTCGCAATGCTTCGGCGCTAAAACCCCCAAATACTACGCTATGCGCTGCGCCTATTCTGGCACAAGCTAGCATAGCGATCGCAGCTTCGGGAATCATGGGCATATATATGCCTACGCGATCGCCTTTTTGTACGCCTAGTTGCTTAAGTGCGTTGGCAAATTGGCAAACTTCTCGGTGCAGTTGAGCGTATGTGAGGGTGCGCGAGTCGCCTGGTTCTCCTTCCCAAATTAAGGCGGCTTTGTTTTTGCGCCAGGTTGTGAGATGGCGATCTAGGCAGTTATAGGAGATGTTTGTTTTGCCGCCGACAAACCATTTGGCAAAGGGTGGTTGCCAATCTAGCACTTTGTCCCACTTTTGAAACCAATGCAATTCTTGCTCGGCTAGTTCTGCCCAGAATGTTTGGGGATCGGCTTTGGCGCGATCGTATAGTTGTTGGTAGTCTTGTTTGCTCTTAATCTGGGCTGTTTGCGAAAATTCAGCGGGTGGATGAAATAAACGCTTTTCTTGTAGGATTGATTCAATTGTGGGCTGTGACATATTTTTGCTGTAATCGGTTTTGCTCAAAAATATTTTGAATGTAGTTTTGCACTATTGAGTTTGCTTTTCTTTAAGTTGGATCGAACCGCCCAGACGCATAAGGCGCAGAGGAATTGAGGTGTATAGTTTGTAGAGTTTTTGTGAAACTGTAGTTAATTTTTGTTGCGGCTTTTATGGTTTCTATTGCTCGTAAGCATTTGCTTGAAGATATTCCTCGCTTTTTGGTGGCTCAGGCGGGGATTATGTTTGCTGTAAGTTTGGTGACGATTCAAGCTGGAATTTTTACGGGGTTTATTCGTTCTACTACTCAGTTAATTGATAATTCTTCGGCAGATATTTGGCTGGCTTCGGCAAGTTTGGTGCATACTGAATTAACTTTGCCTATTCCTTTGGCTCATCTAAATCAAGCTAGGGAGGTAGAAGGGGTAGAACGGGCGGAAGCTTTGATTATTAAAAGCGGTGTGTGGCGCGATCGCACTGATGAAATTGCTGTAGTTAGGCTGGTTGGTTTCGATCCTGATGGTCGGTTGTTTATTCCCCAAAATATTACTCAAGGTAGTTTGAGCGCTATTAAGGCTCCTTATACGGCGATTGTAGATAGCACTAATCTAAAATCTTTGAATGTTAGTAAAGTTGGCGATGTAGCTCAAATTAGTACGTTACCTGTAGAGTTAGTTGGCTTAACTCAAGGAAATCGCTCGATTGCGTCTAATCCTTTTATATTTACAGATTTGGCAAATTCTAATGCTTATGCTAATTCAGGACAAGTAGCAAATTTATCTTGCAAGTTGCCTTCTGGTTCTGGTGATATTCAATGCACAAATACTTTTACTAAGCCAGATCCCAATGCTACTGAGCCTCCTAAAGACTTGACTTCTGCTGATACTATTAGTTTTATTTTGATTCAAGCGCGATCGGGTGAGAATATACAAGCTCTGCAACAAAGGCTAGAGTCTGCTATCCCTGATACTCGCGCTTATACTCGCGAGGAGTTAACGCAAAAAACTCAGCAATTTTGGCAGCAAAGAACTGGTATCGGCTTTATTCTTGGCTTGGGTGCTGGTGTAGGTGTGATTGTTGGTGGCATTATTGTCGGACAAATTCTTTACTCTTCTGTGTCCGATCGCCTGCAAGAATATGGAACTCTTAAAGCAATGGGTGCGTCCGATCGTATTATCTACGGTGCGATTGTCGAACAAGCTGTCTGGATGGCTGTTTTAGGCTATTTTCCAGGAATGGCTCTATGTTGGGCTGTAGGTATTTGGACGTTCGCTACTCAAGGAATTGTGATTTTAATTACCCCAACTATTGCGATCGCTGTTTTTGGCATATCTGTTGTCATGTGTGTCGGTTCAGCTATTTTCGCTATCCAGAAAGTTATCCGTCTCGATCCAGCTACGGTATTCAAAGGTTAAATATTTGCCCACTTACATACTCACCTTTCGCATTTCTACTTATATAGGTATGCCGGAAGCTATAAGTGTCCACTATTGCTAGCTAGTAAAATGTAGCGATAGCAATAATAGTCAGTAAACACACTATCTTGGCATGAGCTTTGCTGGTGCTTTGAATAAACTTAAAGAATTTTAATATAATGAGTGCTTCGCGAAGTAGATTTGCTCCTTATAAGCAATTACCTAATCTTGGTTTAGATACATCTACTACCCAAATAGGAGCAATTGTTGCTCAAGGGATAGAGATGGAATTTAAATCTCAAAAACGTTGCTTCCAGGTTTTGAAAGGTATAGACCTATCAATTTCTGAAGGTAGTATTGAGTTATTAATGGGTCCTTCTGGTTCGGGCAAAACTACTCTACTGTCAATTTTGGCTGGATTAATGACTCCAACAAAAGGCAAAGTATATTTGCTAGGCGAAGACGTTACAGCTATGTCTCGCGCTCAGTTGGCTAAGTTTAGACAGCAAAATATTGGTTTTATTTTCCAAAACTTCAACTTATTTCCGGCGTTGACAGCAATCGAAAACGTAGAAATAGCGCTAAATATTCAAGGTGTGCGCGGTAAAGTAGCGCAAGAAAAGTCGCGCGTATTATTAGAACAAGTTGGGTTAGAAAATCAAGCAAATCAAAAGCCTGGTGACTTATCCGGCGGGCAAAAACAGCGAGTGGCGATCGCTAGGGCTTTGGCAGGAAACCCGCAATTAATCATGGCAGATGAGCCAACAGCGGCTTTAGATTCTCGCAGCGGACACGCTGTAATAGAATTATTACGGTCTTTGGCAAAAGAGCAAGGTTGTACTGTGTTGATGGTAACGCACGATCCCCGTATTGTGGATGCAGCCGATCGCATTACCTATTTAGAAGACGGAATGTTGAAGCAGTAGTTAGCTATTGGCAACAAGTTCGGCTAAAGTTTCGGCAACTGAGCGTGGTTGCCAACCCAATTCTTGCCGAGCTTTAGTAGCATCTACGCGCACGCAGCGATCGTAAATGTAGTGAACTCTTTCTCGGCTTAATGGCGGCTGAAATTTAAATATCCGTCCAATCGGATCGAGCAAGTTTCCAGCTAACTTAACTACAAGCTTGGGCGCTTCTTGAGGGGCGGTTATACCTGTTTTTTCTGCCATTTGGGCAAACATTTCGCGGGTTGTTAAATCCCCTGCCGAGATGATGTAATGCGCCCCAGATGTGCCTTTTTCGGCGGCTAGAATCATTGCATTGGCTAGATCGTCTACGTGGACTATACCTGTAACGCGATCGCCTCCTGCCCACAATTTCAATCTACCTTTAAGGAATTGCTGCACTACAGGGGCAAAATGCGGATCGTCAGTGCCAAAAATTCCTGATGGCAAAATGCTAACTACTGGTAATCCTTGAGTTGCAAATTCATCTACTAATACTTGGGCTGCGTGTTTGGTGCGATCGTATGCTGAGGAGAAGTTTTGCTGAGTGCGCTTGAAACTTTCATCTACAACTTTGCCTGCAGTGTCGCCAAATATGCCAATAGTGCTGCAATACACCATTTTTGCCACACCAGCAGTTTGAGCAACTTCTAACAGTGTGCGGGTTCCTTCTACATTTACCCGTGTCATTTCTGCGTCATTTACTATGCCTAGCTCTACATAAGCTGCGGTATGGAATATTACGTCTACTCCTGCGATCGCTTGTTGCAAAACTTCTTTGTCGGTAATTTCGCCATATACTAGCTGCAATTGGCAATTAGCTAGACGTTCGAGGTTGCTCGATTTTCGCACCAACCCGACAACGCGATCGCCTCTTTGTTCTAAAGCTTTGACTAAATGAGAGCCTGTAAAACCATTTGCTCCTGTTACTAGCGCTTTCATAAGGCTTTTTCGTATATGCGGTAAGTCTTGTAGATTTTTGCGCCGCCAGCTTCTATTAGTTTGCGCGAAGCATCGTTGTCTTCATAAACCCAGGAAAGTTCTGCCCACTCGTAGCGTTTGTTCTGCTTATTTGCGCCTTGTAGCCCCAAATGTACTACTGCTAAAGGAACCATTTTTCGGCGGTATTCTGGCAAAGAACAAAAGGCGATTACTCGCACGCGATCGATTTTACGGCGATACCACAATAATTTGAGAATTCCCAACCAATCTAATTTGCCGTTGACTTGTTTGAGTGGAACGTTGTAATCAGGTATAGCCATGAAAAAGCCAACCATTTCGCCATCGCATTCGGCGATCGGAAAAATGTCAGGATCTACTATACTTTGTAGCTCTTTTGCTTCGGCTAAAAATTCTGCCTCGGTGCGCGGCGACGAACTCCAATTATTGACAAAGGCGCGATTGAAGAGGTGATACAACTTGATACAATCTTCTTCAAATTCTTTACCTTTGAGTCGCATCGGACGAAATGTAACGCCAGATTTGCTAGCGATGCGGTAGCCTCTTTCAAATTCGCCAGGAAAGTCTTGTTTTAAACCAAACTTGTAAGCATAAGCATCTTTAGCTTTTTGCCAACCATCCTTATCCATAAATTTTGGATAATAAGGTGGGTTGTAAGGCATCATCATTATCGGTTCGGAGTCAAAACCATCGATTAATAACAAGCAATTATTATGAGTAGAAAGATCGATGGGACCTCTAGCTACTGTCATACCTTGTTCTTTTAGCCATTGACAAGCAGCGTTTAATAAGGCTTGAGCAACTTCAAAGTCTTCTACGCATTCAAAAAAGCCAAATACACCAACGTTTTGATTTTCTCGCTCAATCAGCCTATTGTTGACGGCGGCGACAATCCGCCCGATCGCTTGTGGGCGATCGCCTGTTGATAGAGCAATAAATTGTTGCAGCTTCCCATACTGCAAAAATGGATTGTCGGGTGCAAAATTTTTAGCAATGCTACTACGCAAGGGTTGCACCCAATGAGGATCGCCCGCATAGATTAGCTTGGGTACATCCAAAAATAACTCGTTATCTGCTGGAGTTTTAACTGTTTGGATTTGGAAAGTTGCTGTTTTTAACATTTTTTACCTATTTTTAGCAACAATAATTAGCTGATAGCCGTTGCTAACAGCTATCAGCTAAATTAAGCACTAATTGTTGGTTTGTACAACAAATCTCTAGTTGCTACCATGCCTGTAACTAAACGATCCATATCTTCTTTGGTATGCAGCGCGTTGGTTGTAATTCTCATGCGCGGTTTGGCAATAAACCATATTGGCGATACCCAAATCCCGTAATTTTGCATTATTTGTCTGGCAAAGATTTTCGGATTGATCTCAGTAGGTAAAAGAACTGGAATGACGTTGGTTTCACCGATCGCTAAAAAGCCAGCTTCTAACAAGCGCGTTCTTAAGTAGCGAGTATTTTCCTGTAATTTTTGCACGAGTTCGGGATGCTGGCGGACTTGACGGATACTTTCTAACGCCGCCGCAGTCAGTGGAGGTGATAGTGAGATCGTACCGATTGATGTGGGCGATACGTTTAATAACGGTTTTAATTCTGCGACATGACTGCTAATCGCTGCTCCAGCTGAGGCGGCAAACTTGGAAAAAGTTGTCATAATCAGGGGTACAACGCCCCTTTCTATAGCATAACTGGGCAGAATATCAAAATGCTCGTATATCCCCCTTCCTGTAGCTCCTATGGCTCCGCTAGCGTGTGCTTCGTCCATAAGTAGGACGCTACCTTCGTAGCCACGCATGACATCGATCATATCTGGCAGTGGGGCGATGTCTCCATCCATAGAAAATACGGCATCAGAGACGACCATAATGCGATCGTCAGCGCGGGCGTGGCGCTGCAATTTGCGCGATAAGTCTTGGGGATCGCAGTGGCGGTAAGCTTTGATGCGGACGCGGGGGCTATGTCCAAATACTTTACCGGAGCGAGTTCCAGCGTTAACAATTGCCGAGAGAATGCAGCCGTGATTGAGAACGTCGGTCAAGATTAACGTTTCTCTGGTATTCTGAAAACCTGGCACTGGAATTGCTAAGTGACAAAAAGCATCCATCAATGCTTGCATTGCCATCCAGGCATTTAGAAATAGCTGGGTGTGTGGCAAATGCTTAAAAGCAGAAATTTCTGCTTCTAGCTGTTGGTGCAAGCCGATTCTACCGCTCAAAACCGAGCAGGAACTATTAGAAGTTCCGTACTGGAGAATTGCGTCAATCGCTGCTTGCTTGACGGCTTCCTCGTGGACAAGTCCTAGTACATCGTTGGTGCAGAAACTCAAAACGGTGCGGCGATCGCCTGTTGCTGCATCTTCGATTTCTACTAAGTTTCCTTGCTTTCGATGACAAATATACTCATCGGGATCGAGTCCGCTTTCATACCAGCGTTGAACGTACTCTTTGATAATTTGCACTAATTTACTCCCCTCACCTTTTACCAGCTATGCTAATTGCCTCTGGCTCAACAGTATATTCTCGCAGTTATATATTTGCTATGTTAAGTTTTATAAATAGCCTACTTAGAGAAAATATAATACTGGCTATTTAGAAATTAATCCACCATACTGAGAGTCAAAACCAGGAAAATGCTGTAACTACATTTTTGGACGCGATTTTTGCAAAAATTGTTCGTACTGTCGCACAATTAACCTCTGAATAGCGATAATCGCTGGGTTAATTTCGACATAACGCCTTTGCGGGTTGGCTAAGTAAGTTTTTTGTTCGCTTTCGAGCATTTCAATATCTTGAGCCAAGAATTTCATTAACATAAAGCGCTGCAGTATCTTTTGCAATATAGGGGTAAGCGGTTTTGATATCAGTTGTGGTAAGCGGACTTTGAAAAAAAAGAAGGCAAAAGAACGGCTTTGGGTTGGATCTAAAGGCAGTCTAAATAAGTATAAAGTTGAAATTCCTTGCAGTATAGTGTAGTAGTGCGGGTAGCGGTAATAAACTGAGACAGGTAATGTCGTTACAGCGTCAGCGCGATCGCTCAAGCCCAAAAATTTGGCAATCCAATTTTTGTAGGATACTTGATATTCGGCAAGTACAGATGTTTCTGTTTCGCGCAAGCTTAGTAGCACCGGATCGAACCATTCCTGCAAGTTTTGATGGAGAAAGCCATGAAATACATCCATAGTATTTTCATTGCAGATTGAAAAATGGGCTTGAAACTGGGCTGTTACCGGAACCATTAACCAATTAGGTTGGTCAAATTCGGGAATATCACGTGGTGAGTTAGTAGTCGCTAAAGCCGGATCGCCAGGAAAAATCCAAATTAGATTATATTTCTCTTGTACCCGGTAGCTGCGGGCGCGAGCGCGGGGCAATTTTTGCTCTGGAGGTAAGTAGGGAATATTAACACAATTGCCTTGTCCGTCAAATTCCCAGCCATGATACGCACAAGCTAGGTTACAGCCTTGAACTTTGCCTTTATGGAGGGCAATACCTTTATGGGGACAAGCATCTTCTAAAGCGCGAACATCACCGTTGGGATCGCGGTAGATAGCGATCGCTTGTTGCCAAACCATTACGGGCATAATATCACCAGGCTTGAGGTGATTTGCCCAACCAATGGGATACCAGTAGTTAGGATTGATACCAACTTTGCGGACAGAGTTTTGTACTGTCTGACTGGTGAGGGTGGTTGCTAAATCCATTATTCGTACTAATGTTGGCAATTACTGTGACAAAATTTAGCCTTCTCGGCTATTGAAGTCAATAACCTAGGAGACTTTTGACGAAATTCCCTTTCCCCAATTTTTATCGAGTAAATTTATATGCCTAGCGCGTTTGCACCAAAATTTATTAAAAAATCGTTAAGATTAAGCGATCGCAAATTATTAATCCTGCTAGCTGCGGGTTCTTTGACGACGATGGCGGGGGGAGTTGTAGCGCCGATTTTACCCGATATAGTTCAAGAACTGGACTTAGACCCAGGATTAGCAGCTAATTTAGTTAGTACGCATTGCTTGACGCTAGCTTTGTTTAGCCCGCCGCTAGGTATTCTTGCAGACCGGATTGGTCGGGTTAAGGTATTAATTGCCTCTTTGTTGTTCTACGCGCTATTTGGGATAGCAGGGGCTTTTATGCATAGTTTTACGCCTCTATTAGTGACACGGGCGTTAATTGGCGCAGCTAGTGGCGGAATTGCAGCGGCTAGTTTGGGGTTGTTGGGAAATATGTATGATGGCGAAGTGCGATCGCAGGCTCTAGGCTATGCTACCAGTACCCTAACTATTGCTGGTATTTTATTTCCGCTGCTTGGTGGTGCTGTTGGTACTGGTCATTGGCGATATGCTTTTTGTCTTT
Organism: Aliterella atlantica CENA595; assembly: GCF_000952155.1. Taxonomy (GTDB): domain Bacteria; phylum Cyanobacteriota; class Cyanobacteriia; order Cyanobacteriales; family Chroococcidiopsidaceae; genus Aliterella; species Aliterella atlantica. The sequence continues at coordinate 135,161 of NZ_JYON01000009.1, forward strand.
ATGGGTTGGCGATACCGTTAGCTATAGGCGCACGTTCAATTTTGCCCCTAGAACAAAAAACGCATAGAACTACTGTACCTAGTTATAAACTTACTCAAGTTTTAGGGCAGCCATTTACTATTTGGCTGCTAGTTACTCTGAGTTTAGTTTCTATTTCTATGTACTCTGTAGTAGTTTACGCGCCACTTTATCTCAAAGCTACCATCGGCGCGGGGGCAATTTTAAATGGCGTGGTTTTAGCATCGCGAGCGATTGGTGCGGCTGTCATCTCAGCTTTGGGTAGCAAATGGCTAGCGCAAAAATTAGGTTTAGCGAAAGCAATAATGTTAGGCTGCGCTCTGATGTCTGTAACATTAACTACTATTCCTCTCCTCGAACAATTAGGCTGGATTATCCTCACAGCAGTATTTTTTGGCGTGGGATTTGGGATTGTTCTTCCTAACGTTTATAGCGCTTTAGCAAATATAGCTGTTCCCAGCCTCAAATCGAGCATACTAGCTGCTGGAACAGGTGCAGGATTTTTAGGACAGTTTCTTTCGCCGATTATCCTTAGACCTTTGCTAAACTACGGTGGAATAGAATTAGTATTTTATGGTGCGGCTAGCGTCTCTGTTATTGCTGGATTATTGATGTTGGCCTTGAGTAGAAACGATAAAGACTTCGTTAATCCAAATCCTCCACCAGCTTGATTTCTTGCTCTACTACTAATCCCGAAAGAAAGTTACGATCCTCGTTGATGTGGGGAAATTTTAACTGCGAATCTGGAATCCCTTTTTGCAGTTGGCGCTGACGCACGATCGCAAAACTACCAAGAGCAAGTATTCTCAGTCTAGGCGGTGGGACTTGATCGCGCCGTTTGACTGCGTAGGATGTATGAATTGCTTGTAATTGGCGATCGCATCTAGCTAAAAATTCTTGCGGATTGCCTAATTTTTGACTAGGTGCAAGTTCGATATTAATCAAATAACGAGCAGGAATTACATCATCTGACAAAGTAAAGCAAAAGTCTTCCAAAGGCAAGTTAAATTCTTGCTGCAATGTTTGCATTACCTGGGTGACATGAAATTCTGTAGTTTTTTCTGTGGTAGAAGAGAGCAAACCACCGCGACGGTAGCGAAATACAATTAAGGGCGCTTGTTCGTAGAAGCCGACAACTTCTACTACATCTCCAATATCGTAGCGATAAAAACCGCTGTAATTTGTCATTAAAATCCGATAAAGTTCGCCTACTTTAACTTCAGTAGCTAGCAGAGTTTGCGGCTGTTCTGCTTCCCACTGGTCTTGAGGGATAAACTCAAAAAAGCCGCTAGTAATAGCCAAAATACTACCATCATTATTTAGGGCGTGGTTGATGCCGAAAGTTCCTTCTGCTGAGGAGTAGACAGCGCCAAATCCTGGAGTATCGCCAAAATAGCTAGGAAAGCGTTGAAAATAAAAATCTGACGTTCCTCCTCGCGCTGTGGCTACGAAAGATAAGTTCTTCCAAGCAAGTTTTGGTGTCAGTTTTCCAGCATTTTTGAATATTTCGCGCAGTTGAGCGGCTCTATCTGGCTGTTTAGACCATTTTTGCTCTAGTTTGGTGCGAATTTCTGGTTCTAGTTTTAACCAACTAGCTATAGTTCCTGCTTGTAAGTCTTGAATTAAATCTTCAGCATACTTTTCTAAATAATTGCAAGTACGTAACACAAGCATGGGAAAATTTGCCCCAATTCCGCACAAATTAGGATCGCTAAGAGCGAATAATAAGCATATATAATGCCGCGCTAAACTCTCGGCTGGTTGTAAAGTCTCGTAAGGATGAGCAAAAAGCTGTTCGTAGACAAACTTACCCATCCGCAATACGCCAACGCTAGCAGGACCGTAGTCTATACTGCCGCTAGTACGTCCTAACAGTTGAACGGAGTTTGTCGCTAGTAGTTTGCCAAATTGCCGTCCTTGGGAACGCAAAGCCTCATCTAAAAAGCCAATACTAGCTAAATTAGCTTGGCGCAATGAATTTTGAAATCGCTTGGTAACTGGAATTAGTTTTTTTGTCCCAGTCGAGCCGCTAGTAAGATTGAGATACAAGACGCGATCGCTTGTCAATACATTTTGCTGCCCTTCGGCGATACGTTCGGTATAAGATTCGTAGCTGCTGTAAGGTAGAACTGGGATGCGATCGCAAAATTGGTCAATTGTTTTGATTTCCCTCAGCTTATATTCACGTCCTAGTTCTGTATCTCGATAAGCTAGCAATAATTGCTGTAAGTATTGCTCTTGTACCTGGGAAGTGCGTCGAGTTTGTTGGATAAAGTTGTCTTTGACGCGACTAGCTACAGCCGTCAAAAGAGGAAGGAAAAAGTTTGCCATCAATCCTTGCAAAAATTAGCAAAAGTGTACACTAAAGAATCAAGCAAGTGGTGTAAGGGAGAACTAATGCTCGTACAAAACACATCGATTGCAATTGCTTGTTTTGCTAGCGCGTTTATTTTTGCTAGTTTAGTTGAATACTGGTTGCATCGTTTGATGCACGTCTCAAAAAAAGTTGGCGAACGTCATTTGGATCATCACCGCCGCAATGAAGGACAAGGCGTTTTGTGGGAGTTTCGAGATTACGTCCGAGGTGGCATTTTAGCAATGTTTGTAATGTTCCTCTTTTCTTGGGTAGCTGGAGTTAGTTGGTTTTTAGGCGGTTTGGCATACGCAGCTTTTTCTGCGTACGCTCATCAATTACAACACGAAAACCCAACTAAGTGCTTTTGGATGAAAATGCCAGTTCACTATGTCCATCACAAATACGGAATGTGGCATCATAATTTTGGTCTAGCCGTAGATTGGTGGGATAAGCTTTTTGGTACTTACAAACCTGTGGAATGGCTAGACGAGGAAGAACTTAGCCAGCCAGAACAGGGTTTGTTGCAATTACGCTGGTGGTAAAAGAACAGAAAAGGGGAAGGTATGGAGATAAGAAGCAGAGATTTGAATTTTTGGCACTTCAGTAACTCAAAACTACTAGAAACTCCCCAACTCAAAACTCAAAATTATTCTCAGTTGGTCGCTTTTTTTGAGTGTTAGTGATATCCTTCCTGAAACGTTGCAATTATTTTCCGAATCTAGTGTGAGTGTAGGAGAATCGTTTTGAGCCACTTTCAAGAGGCAAAAGTCTATTTTGCTGCCTGCCATCAGCATCCTATCAACCAATTTTTGCACCACGTTACCAACATACTTGCGATCGCTGCTGCTGTTTTTCTCTTTTATGACTGGCGGTTAACGCCTGTTTGCTTGGTACTAACTCAAGTTCTGGCTATTGGCGGACACTTAGTTTTTGAGAAAAATCAACCTGCTTTTGTTAAGTATCCTGTTTGGATTACTATCCCTACATCAATGATGTGGTCTTTTGAACGCTGGTTTGGTTTGCGCCGAGTACAGTGACCAGTTACCAGTTACCAGTTACCAGGTTTGGGACAATTAAACAGTAAAATACTACCTCGCTTGGTAACTAATATCTGCTTAACTATCAACTTAATTGAGTATTTATTGTATTGACTTTAAGGATGGTTTATGTATCAAGGTTTGAAAGTCATTGATGCCGATGCTCACAAATTAGAAAATCCGCTGGTACTGCGGGAATATCTAGACCCAGAGTACCGCGATCGCATTGGGCTAGTAATTGATAGTTTGGGCGATCAACGAGCAAGAATTGTAGACTATAATCCAGCAACTGGTCAAAATGACTTAATGCGGATGTTTCCGCAACCCCAAGGTATGGGCAAAGGTGGCTTTAGGACATTGCATCCAGAGACAACTATGGGCGCTATGTTTAACCGCATACGTTTGGAACACATGGATATTGAAGGTGTTGATGTCCATGTAATTTACGGCACGTTGAACTTAATTTTTTCTAGCATCTTGGATAAGGATTTTGCGATCGCCCTTTGTCGTGCATACAACAGCTACATAGCGGACGATTGTCGGGGATACGATAATAGGCTCAAACCTATTGGCGTATTGCCATTGCAGGATGTAGATGCAGCAGTTGCAGAAATGCACCGCTGTATCAATGAGTTAGGCATGATTAGTGTAGCTGTTGCGCCGAATATGCCCATTCCTCACCCCAAAGCGCCGAATGCATTCCCAGAGATTCGCAGTTGCAAGACAATTAGCCACCCAGACTTTAGACCAATACTGCAAGCGGCTGTAGATTTAGATATTGCGTTGGGGATTCATGGCGGACCTGGTTCTTATATGGTGGGCGGAATTTCTGACTATACAGAGACTTTTGTCTTAACTCATATTTTCGTGCAAAGAAACCAGCAACAGCTAGCGCTGGCGCGGATGGTATTTGATGGTGCATTCGAGCAATTTCCCACGCTGCGAGTAGGCTTTTTGGAAGGCGGTTGCGGTTGGTTGCCCGATCTTGCTCATGCTTTTCACGAACATTGGGAAAAGCGGATTCGCGATTTCGATCCCAAAACTCCTTATCGCCCTTCGCTGATGGAATTTACTAAGTTAATGATTCAGGAAAGAGGCACGAGCAATAATTTCAATTTGATTAGTCAAGCAAAAAATCTATTCGATCTGTTGTGGAATCAGCAACACGATCCAACTAAGATTGACGATGCGAGTCTTTACGAGCATTACGATTTGCGCCATCGAGATCCAATGGAATATTTTGAACGGGGACAAATTTTTACTTCCTTTGAATCAGACGATCCAGGACCAGCTTATTTGCCTGTAGCGATGGGTGAAATAGGCAAGCATTTAGCTTGTTTCTCTGGCGATTACGGGCATTGGGACGGAGTGCTGCACAATTGTGTTAAAGATGCGGCAGAAGTCGCTGATTATGACAGAGAACACCTGGAATTGTTGTTGGGTGGCAACGCTTTGGCATTATATGGCGATCGCCTGCGTAATTCGTTGCCTAATTATTTGACGGCGCAAACACCAACCGCGACTAAATAGGCTGGGGTGTGTAGAGAGGTTGCAGTGCAGAATCTCTACACGCCTTCTAGGGCAACAATTCTAAAATTGGATTGGCAACAACAAACCCACACCCACAGCTAAATCGTTATCTGCCCTTACCCTTAGGGTTTCAAACGGGGAAGAACCTACTCTATTAGTGAGATAGGCTTCTATTTGGGGACTATCAGAAATACCGAATAAAGAGGATGGTTGCCAACGCAAACCTATAGTCCAAGGAATAGCATTTTCTAAGTTATTGTCAATAAAGGCATTACCGTCACTGGTGAAATTAATCCCAGCTTCAGCGATCGCATTTATATCTCTACTCAATGGCACTGAGCCACCTAAATTCAGTCCAGCAATTTGCAAGCCATTACGTTGAATAAATCCTAAAGTTGGCGTTAACCAAACTGCACTACCGCCCTCAAATTGGTAATGCATGGGAGCAGAAAGGGTAATGATAAATAATTCGCCTGCGCCTTCATTGCTAAAAGCAAAGCCACCTTTTTCTAAACCTCTTTGCTCAAATTCATTGCGATTGTCATTGATAAGGTTTATCAGTACGTTATTAGAGCGAGCTAAGGTAGCTACACCGCTAAGAGTAAAAGGGTCGCCGTCTGCTTGGTGCAAAAATCTAACTTTACCGCTAAAGCCAAATTGCGACTCGTCGATGATGCCAGGAACGTAGTCCAGAAAAATACCTAGTTCCAAATCATCTAATAGTCCATAACGAACAGCGCCTAGTAGTCCTTGACTGCCACCTTGCAAATTTAATAATAGTTGTTGGTTAGCAACCGTACCGCCGTCTAAAAAGCCAAATCCTGCCACAGTGCTAGGCGGTGGTTGCACAGTTGTGCGGAAGCTTTGAGCGTAGCGACGATTGGCGCTACTAACTCCAGGCAAAAAGGTCACGCCCAAACCTAAAGAAGTGTAGGCGCGATCGCCAAGTACAGACATCGCTCCTGTATTGCCTAAACTATTGGAAACAAATAAGTCTGTAGCCAAGCGCGGATTAACTAGGTAGCGCAAGCCAGCATTAAAGGCAACTGTCCGCGCTGGAGAGCCTGTAGCACGGTTGATTGAGTTATTGCCAGTTACAGGGATAAAAGCATCGCCCCATAATAACAGACGAGGCAGAACTTGATAGCTGATACCGCCCGCTAAACCAAAAGTCGTCCCAAAAGATTCAGAATCGCTTCTAGGCGGTCTAGTGTAGTAGAGAGCGTGGCTATTAGGGAAAAAAGCAATTTTGGGCGATAAAGTTAGTTGCAAGCGATCGCTAGGTGAAATTGTAAACGGCAACTCGAAAGAAGTAACTAAGCCGCTATTGCGCCCGCTAGAGGCGATCGCTCCATTTGCCTCTGTAAAACGGTAAGGTCTGCCTTGAACGCCCGCTGAAACTGCAACTACACCGCTTAAAGCTTGAGTCCCCGATTCGTTTTGCCAAATTCGGTGTTTGCCTTGTAAGGTAATTTCTTGAAAGAAGTTTGGGCTGGTGTCGTCGCTATTAATTCTTTTGACATCAAACCGACCTTGACGACCAGGACCAGAGTTATCAACGGTTTGAGCATCAAGTGTTAGCTCTAAATTGTCTGTTACTCCCCAAGTGACACCTAGCGTCGGTTGACCTGTTAAACCTGTGTCTGCGGCACTTCCTTCAGGGAAAGATTGACGATAACGTAGATTAACTAATACTTCTCCTTGGCGCAGTTGTTCTGCTGTGGTTAAGACAGGAGCGCGAGTTTGCAAAGGCGATCGCTGTGCTTGTTCGGGTGGTGGCGTTTGGGCTATTGCCTGAGAGCTTGCTGTGCTTTGGATTGGTGCAGAACGGGCGATCGCTGAGGCGAGAAAAATTACTTGTTGGCGCGGCGAGGTAGCTGGCAATTCAACGGTGTAATATTGTTTATCTTGCTGCCACATCAGCGATGAAACTGGTTTGCCTGCTTGTGGCGTTAACAAATAGCCGCGCAAATTTTTAGCAAGGGTAACTGGTGCAGCTGCAGCTTGGTGTTTTGCTAGTTCGTTGCCTGCTGCTGGTGAATTTTGGGCTACTACGCTACCGACAAAACAAGCTGCTGTTTGCTGCTGGCATTTAAATAAATCGAGCCTCAAACCAGTTTTAGAGGTTTGAGGCACAACTTGAATATTTGGGCTGCTGCGATCGCCCAAACGGGCATTTAGCCAATTTTGAGGTGGCAAACGCATTGTCAAACCAGGAGGTAGGCTGCGGCTAATTTGTTGTGTAGTATCAGTAGTTGCAGCAGATGCTTTAACTGGACTGTTAAGCATTACTGCAATTAACGGCAGTAGCAGTAATGCTTGCTGATAATTTCGGTATTTCACTGTTTGTTAATACACTTGCTTTACAGTTCAATTAGAGTTAGCGTGGGGAGTCTTGCCTTTGTAGTAGTAGTAATTGTAGGCACTACTACTGTGTTTTTTTACGCCATTTACTACTGTCCCTAGAACATTGGCGCGAGAAAGCCTCAATCCATCTAATGCTTGTTTGACTACTGAGCGATCGGTTTTAGCTAGGCGGACAACGACCACAATTCCGTCTGTATGTTTGGCAATGATACTGCTGTCAGCAAGACCTAATATCGGCGGCGTATCGTAAACTACCAAATCGAACTCCTGTCGTATTTCTGCCATGATATTCAGCATCTTTTTAGAAGATAGCAGTTTGATTGGGTCGGGCGGGATTTGACCGGAAGTAATCGCAAACAAGTTATCTGATATGGGCGATCGCTGAATTACTTCGTATATAGGCAAGTTGGTTGAAATGATGTTGCTCAAACCTTGCTCGTTGGGCAAATTTAAGCGTAAGTGTACTTGAGGTAGGCGCATATCCGCATCGACAATTAGCACTCGCTGACCCATTGATGCTGCAGCTTGTGCCAATTGTATGGCTACAGTAGATTTACCATCGCCCTTTTCTGCCGAACTCACTACTAAAGAGCGAATTGGCGTATCTGAACCTAGAAAATTGATATTTGTATGCAGAGAACGGAATGCTTCTATAAATGGGAAATAAGACTCGTTTTGCTGGCTGTTAATATTGGGCAGTACCAATTTATAGCCGTCTACTTTCTTTTCTACCTTGGCTTGTGCTAAAGGTGTCAGTTGTTTGAGTCCTTTGTTGAAGGGAATAGCACCTAAAAGCGGCAACTTTGTTAGCTCTTTGAGGTCTTCAGGTGAATGGAATACATTGTCTAACCGTTCTGTTAATAAAGCTGCACCTATACCAGCCATGATGCCTGCAATCGCTCCTAAAATCAAATTGCGTGCGATCTTGGGTGAAACTGGATCTTCGTCGTCGACTTTGGGCGCGGCGATAATTTGCCAAGGAATTTCATTTTGCGCGTTTTCAATCTGCAATGATTCGCGTTTTTCTAAAAATCGGTTCAAGCTTTCAGTTGCTACTTTTAATTCTCTTTGCAAGTCTGTGTACTGACGTGCCAAGGTTGGTAGTTGTTCGATTTGCCTATCTATTTTGTTTTCTGCTTGGACAATTTGAGCCAAACGCACCTCTAATTTAGAAATGGTAGTTGACAGTTCTACTAATTTATTTCCTAATATCCTTTGCGCTTCTATCCGCAGTACTGGTAGTAAATTTTCTCGTTTCTGACGTAGCGCAATCATAGTCGGGCTGTCGTCTTGAAATCGAGTTGAGTCTGCGCCAATTTGGCTTTCGATATCGCGCAACTGTCCTACTAATTTTTGATAAACAGGAGCTTCTTTTAAAGCTTGAGGTGTATCTGTTCGCTCTTGCGAACTTGTTGCCGTGTAAAATTCTGGACTATCAGCTAGTGCTGCGCCAGATTGAGTTTGAAAATTTGCGTACAGGGCGCGAGTTTCTGCTAATTCTTTGGCTGTATCTAAGCGTTGCAGTTCAATTTCATCTACTTGCTTTGCTAGTTGCTCTGCTTTAACTTCTGGGTCGATAAAATTGTATTGTTGTCTAAATACTTGTAATTCTCTTTGCAAGCTATTGACACGACTTCTCATTTCTGGCAACTGAGCATCAACAAATTGGATGCCTTGACGCAAAGTAGTTTGTCGCTCTGCCAAGCTATACTTTAAATACTCTTTAGCTAGCTGCTCTAAGACAAATTGAATTTGCTCTGGTTGCGTAGCTCGATAGCTGACTTCTAAAATTTTTGTAGCTTCAAAACGCTCAATTGCTAAATCTTCCAACATTGATTTGTAGTCAATATCTGGATAGCGCTGGGCTAATCTAGCAATAATTGGCTCCATTAATTCAGGGCTGATCAACACTTGAACTTGGGTATCGTAGTCTAAGCCCTGTTGCTGCAAGTTGATGTTACTGATCCCAGGAATTTGCGTTAGTTCGTCTAGTTTGTTTTCTGTAGTTACCGGTTCAACTAGAAGTTTGAAAGTACCTTCGTATTTAGGTTCCCGCGATAATGTCCAACAACCAATACCTACAGCGATGGCGATCGCTACACTGCCTATTGTGATTGCTCGCCGACGCATTACTGTCAAAAGCGATCGCAAGTCTAAATCGTTGTCAGAGCGATCGCTATTGTTGGCTAAGGAGTTTGAATAGATAGGTAATGATGGCTGGAGGTGCTTGCCATTTTTCTCAAAGGCTAAATGCTGAGTTTTTTGTTGCTCTTCCATAATTTAGCTGCCAATCGGCAATCTGGTGCAGGACAATAACTTAGTCATATTTACTCACAAGCTTCGCTCGTTTAGCGTTTAATTTTTTCTTTTTTAACTGTTTGAGAAATAGATTTAAACAATTTGGGCAAAATAGGTTTTTGGGGTTTGACTGCGGCTTGACGCAATAGTTTAGAATATTGCCGAGCAATAATTTCGGGGGTAAAGTTCCTTTCTAAGTATTGTCGTCCTGAGTTACCCATTTTGGCTGCTAGTTGTGCATTATTAGCTAAATGGCGAATGAACTGGGCTAACTGCGTTCCATCTCCATGATTGAAGGTATCGCCACACCCTGCTTCTGCAAGTAGCGATCGCAAGTACGAATGCTCCTCGCAAATTGCTGCTACTGGACGACCTGCGGCTAAAGTACCATAAAGTTTGCTGGGCGCAACTAATCCCTCCATACCCTCGTTGATGCTAACTAGAGATAAGTCACAAGCTGTAAGCGAGTAGGGTAAAACTTCCTTTTCCTGGTAGGGCAGAAACCTGCAGTTATGTAAATTTAGGCGATCTACTTGTTGCAGGCAACTTTTATGTTTTGCGCCACCGCCAATAAATATAAATTGAATTGGCTCGTTTTGTAGTTGTGCTGCGGCTGCTAATATTGTGTCTGCTTCATGGCAGCGCCCCATATTACCTGAGTAAAGCACTGTAAATTTATTTACTAAGTCGTGCTTTTGAGCAAACCAGTTATCTTGTTTGGCGATTGGTACGATCCAATCTGGATTAGCCCAATTGTGAATTACAGTAATTTTTTGAGCTATTTCTGGGCATTTGGCTTGTACTCGTTCTTTCATTGTCGAGCTTAAGACTACGACACTTTGGGCTTTGCGCCAAATCTTTTTATTTAGCCAATCCCAGCTTTTGACTAGCAAGTTTTGCGGTGAAACTACTTTCAACTCCACTGCTACATCTGGATACAAGTCATAAATCAAACAAACGTAGGGCGTACCGAAGCAACGATTAGCTAAGTAGCCAAGGATTTGCAAGAAAGGTGGTGCAGTTGTCAGCAGCAAGATATCGCCACGACTTGCTGATTTTAATAAATGCAACCCAGAACGCAGACAAAATAACAGTCCGTTGATTGCTTTGCCTCTAATCCGGGCATTCCATAACTTAGCTGTGCGCGATCGCCTAATATGTAATTTATCTGCACATTCTTTTAAAGGAGCGGATGCTTTTTCAAAAGCGTACCCAGGCTGTCCGGTAAATACTTGTACCTCTATGCCTAACTTAGCTAATTCTATAGCTAGCTCTTCAACTAATTGACCTGTAGCTGCATAATCTGGAGGATAAAACTGTGTGAAAACAGACAACTTTAAACAACTATGTAGTTTTGTTTGATTATCTTTTTTTCCCAATGGTTTTAATTTGACTTGAGCAGGTTTTGACCAATATTTATCTAACATCCCTAGCTTCCTAGCTTTAAACTTGGGTCTAACAAACACTTGCGTCGTTCGCCAAAAATTGCTACTACTCGTTGCCGTTTTTACGTGTATTTTGAGGTTTTTGGGCAAATCGAGCAGCTTATCTGAGTTACTGATGCAAATTGTTTGGTCATAGAAAAATTAAAATTTATTAAAAATTATGAGCTTAAGTCTTTAAGCTCAAATGCAAGTATCTGCGGATACAGATGTTTGATGGTAGACACTCAAAACAAAATTACACCAGGAATGTAGCTTGGTTTATTTAAGCTTACAAGTGTAATTTTACGGAAGCAAAAATAAAAGTATATACTATTTGTAGGAGTAGTAGTACGGTAAATCAAATTAGCACATTGCAATTTTATTAGCAACAAATGCAACAAATTGTTATTGACTCTTAGCTCAAAATCAACTAAGTTACTACTTGTTATTTAGTCTCAATATTTAAAAAATTTATATATAATAATTAGCCTAAATTTAATGTATAAAATTACACAGGCTATATTTTAAAAATCTTTTAAATGCGCGAGCAATCCCAGTGTATAAAAAGTAATTATTAAATAGTTGGAAATATAGTTAAATAATCCGCTGTTTGAGCGGTTGGGCAGGGTTGCCAGTATAAATAGTCATAGCTTGGAGCGATCGCCCTGTAACGCTACCTAATCCTAGAACTGCACCTTTGCCAATAGTAACTCCAGGTCCAACAACGGCACGAGCGGCAATCCAACAACCTTGTTCAATTTCAATCGGGGCAGTAATTAGCTGAAAATCTGGATGGCTCCAGTTGTGATTTCCAGTACACAAATAAACATCTTGAGATATACAAACATGACTAGCAATCTTAATTGCAGCAAGATTATCTAACCAAGCATTTTCGCCAATCCAAACATAATCGCCAACGCTCAACCGCCAAGGAAATTTTACCCTTACTCCTGGCTTGATCCGTACGTGCTGTCCAACTTCAGCACCAAAAGAGCGTAAAAGCCATACTTTCAATCTAGAAAAGGGCAGCCAATAACTGCAAAATAATGGCTGTCCGACAAAATACCAAAGTAGCTGCTGCCATAAAGTAGCACCAGGGGTATAGCTACCTAGGGTGTAATTATCTAAACGCATGGAGTTGTATTTGTACGCTCCAACTCGGCTTGTTTAGCTTGTACCATCATTTCTACTACATCTTTAAGCTTATGGCGTGCTTGCCATCCTAACTTTTCTTTAGCTTTGGTAGGATTAGCTCTACCTACTGCAATATCTGTAGGGCGCAGCAAACTCGCATCGCTAACTACGTGTTCGCGCCAGTCCAAACCTAAGCAAGCAAAAGCTGTAGCAATAAAGTCTGATAGTGGATGACTTTCACCTGTAGCGATCGCATAATCGTCAGGTTGCTCTTGCTGCAACATCAAATACATAGCTTCCACATAATCAGCAGCCCAGCCCCAATCGCGCACAACAGAAATATTTCCTAAATGCAATTGTTCTTGGCTCCCGCGAGCAATGCGACACGCCGCAGCAATAATTTTTTGAGTGACGAAACGTTCTGGGCGCAACGGAGACTCGTGGTTGTAGAGGATGCCAGAACAAGCAAATAAGCCGTAAGCTTCGCGGTAGTTAGCTACTTGCCAAAATGCTGCTGCTTTGGCTACAGCGTACGGACTGCGGGGGCGAAAAGGAGTAGTTTCATCTGCTGGCTGTTGGCTGCAATCACCAAAGCACTCGCTAGAGCCTGCATTGTAGAGTTTGATTGGTTCGCCCATGAAGCGAATCGCCTCTAGTAAGTTAAGCGTACCTACTGAAATACTTTCGAGAGTTTCTACAGGTTGCTCGAAGGAAAGACCGACAGAACTTTGTCCGGCTAGATTGTAAACTTCGTCTGGCTGAATTTTTGCTAACACTTGTAAGACGCTGCGAAAGTCGTTCAAGGAGGCTGATTCTAACTTTAAGCGATCGCGAATGCCCAAACGCACGAGATTGGAAAATGAGGAGATTTGAGCATCGCGGGAAGTACCGCAGACGGTGTACCCTTTATCGAGGAGTAATTGAGCTAGATATGCTCCATCTTGACCTGATACTCCACAAATTAACGCTTTTTTCAAGGGTGTTATCCTTTTTAACTGATTGCAGCAAAATAATTAAGATGATAATAAGCTATATTCTGCATTAAATACTAGGATGCAGGCTAGCGCCAGTACGTCTTGTAAGCACCCAAAGTAAGGCTCGGCAAACATCGCGCAGTAGGTGCAACCGAGATTCTACAGGTTTATTAGTAGGCATGGCTACAGGAGTAAAGGCAATCCCTTGACTGCCAAGGACGAAGGTTGCGATCGCTTTTGCGCGGCGCATATGGTAGTCAGCAGTAACTACATATATATGATGAAATTTGTGCTGTTTAAAATCAGCAACTAATGAAGTAAAGTTAGTTACAGTATCAATTGCCCGCCGATCTATATGAACTCGTGTCGGCGCAATCTGCTGAAAAGCCCGCCGCGTTGCCTCTAAATTAGCGCCAGAAGAAATCCAAATGTCTAAGGATGGATGCATTTGGGCAAAGCGAGCGGTAAATATTTCCCGATCTATATCGCCGCCCAAAGTAAGAATAGCTTGAGGGGCGGGCGCAATCTGTTTGGCGATCGCCATGCGGAGCGGAATACAGCTTAATATGACGACAATTAGTCCAACAAGTGCTAAACAGCTAAATTGATGTCTCCTATATTTGCGATTGAGTGTCATCAGTTTTTTGCGCTAATTTAGTTAATGTCGAGCATTCGTCTGTCTAGTTTTGGTTATGCAGTAACTTTTCCATTTCTATTAAGCGGATTGATAGTAAAGTTTCTGCTAGCATCCGCTCGAATGCATAATACCAGCCAGCCCAACCATCTAGGATGCCTTGTTTTAAAATTAGGCAATAAAACAATATTGCTAATGGCGCAATAATTTTTTGCTTGCGGATGCGATCGCTAAAGCTAAGTTGGCTATTTGGAGTTGTGAGAATCTTTTTTGATTCTATTATCATATATTTATTTTGAGCATTCAGCCAACGATCTAACGATTTGCGATCGTCGTGATATATATAGGATGCAAGAGCGCTTGAATATCCGTTGATACTTACTCTATGAGCGTGTCCGTCTTCTTGATAATAAGCTTTATCTTTGCGATACAACACTTGCCTAGCTGGGTACAAAGTTCCGCGTAATGCTTTACCAAAAACGCAATATTTAAAGTTAACAGAATAGCTGTCTGCGTCTGGTTCTGGGGGTAATAATTTAATTTCTGCAATTAATTCATCGCTTAAAATATAGTCTGCATCTAATGATAGTACCCATTGAGATTGAATTTTTTCTAAACCATAATTGCATTGAGCAGCGAAGGATTCAAACTTATGCTCGAATACTTCTACTTGAGGATAGGATTGGAGAATTTCTACAGTTTTATCGGTACTGTAGCTGTCAATTACTACAATTTTTTGCGCCCATGTTAAATGTTGCAGAGTGCGGTCAATATTAGGCGCTTCGTTGAACGTTAAAATTAGTGGGGTTATTTTCTCAATCATTGCTCTATGCTGCTAAATATCTATTCCTTAGTAGGCGTACAAGAACATAACATTGATTTCCATAGATAGGGCAATCGACCAGCAAAACTAAAGTTAATATCTGTGTATCCTTCTAATATCAGTAAAGAAGTTAACGTTTTTACCGAAAAGAACTTAATATGCCCACCATCGCGCAAGGCTGTAAAATGATTGTCCATTTTGTTAGTCGCAGCTAGCGATAGATTTTTAAAATAACCGTGATAGGGTGTGGTCAAAATCAAGCTTCCGTTGGGTTTAAGACATTTTTTGGCATTTTTTAATAGCTCTCTAGGATAGAATAAGTGTTCGATTACCTCAGAAGAGATGACGATATCAAAAGCGTCGGCTAACTGCGAATAGGGTAAATCGTAAATGCTTGCTTGGATAAACTGGCAATCTAGGTAGCTTTGACAAGCAAACTTAAAGCCTGAGTCTGATTCTTCAATGCCCACGACTTCATAACCATTTTGGGCGATCGCATTGCTAAGACTACCGTTACCACAGCCTAAATCCAACACGCGCAACTTTTTAGCATCGCTGCGCTCTGTGTGGGTACGTAACATGGGTAAAAGCACAGGTAGTAAGTAGGCGTGATGATGCCCTGCATTACTGTTGCTGTAGCCATAATCGTGTTTGCTTGCAGTTGTTTCCATAGATTTTTAGTAACTAATAAGTTCTCGTTTGAGAATAGCTGTGTAAATGTCTTTTAAGTTGGCAGCTACGCGCTCTAATGCATATTTTTCCCTTGCTAGTTGCCGAGCGCGATCGCCCATTTGTTTGGCTTGCAGTGGCTCGTTTAGCCAAGATTGCAGACTAAAAGCAATTGCCTCTACATCCAGTTCGGCTACATATCCTAGTTGATGTTGGGCAACTAAAGGAGCTAAAGCGACACCAGGTGTAATTAAAACAGGTACGCCTACCGCCATTGCCTCTAAAACAGCAACGCCAAAGTTTTCTGAGTGAGAAGTCAAAGCAAATAAATCGGCTCCTTGTAAGAATATATCCTTGGTTTCGCCAGAGACAAAGTTAGCTAGATAGGTGCGATCGCGAATCCCTGCGGCAACTAACAGCGCTTCTACTTCGGCAGCGTACTCAGGCGTACCGCTTCCTGCTAAAACAAAACTAAATTCTTGTGGTGCTAGTTTGCCTAAAGCAGGAATGAGATAATCTAGTCCTTTTTTCGGGTGCAGCCGAGACATATACAAAATTACAGGTCGATCTTCTGGAACTTGCAGCAATTCTCGTAGTTGCTGGCGGGCGTTAGGGATAAGTTCGGGTATAGCTAGCCCGTGATTTAAGACAAAGCTCGGCGCTTTGAGGTTAAGTTGGGCTGCTTCTTGTTGCTCTTGCAGGGAGCTAAAACGTAGAGCTTGGCTACCATTGATGTTTGCTCGCTCGATTACACTGAGGTAAACTTGTTTTTTGAGCGTGCTTTGTTGCATCGACCACTGACAGAGTAAACCGTGAGGTTCAACTAGATAATTTAAATTTTGGCTGCGGGCGATCGCCATTGCGGCGGTAGAAGCATAAGAAAATAGAGCGCGGACGTGCAATAGGTCGTATTTAGAAGCGTTTTGCCATAACCATTTAGTTAGCCCTTTGGAAAAGGCAAATTCGCGTACTGAGTTGATTGGGGGTGAAAAGCGAGGAAAAAACCACACAGGAACTTGCTGATACTCGCTGCACCGATCTAAAGGCACGTCTAACAAGTCTGGACCATTGTCATTAGTTGTGGCGATTTCTGCATCTACTCCACATTTGCGAAGGGCTTTAACTAATACCAAGGTATTTTGACTGGGACCGCCTCTAATTTGAGCAACTGAAGGGATAATATGCAGGACTTTCACAAGCTTTGCTTTAAGTAGGATGCAATTTTAGAGTGTTAAAGGCAGAAAGCTGTCTTACGGGTTTTCACTCTGGGATATTTTGCTCCATATTGGCACTCTTCCTGTAAAAAATCGATAGCGATCGGCTATATATGTCACAGTTTGCTTGCTAAAAGTCTTCATTAGCATTAACCAAATCACAGCTTTTATGTAACTCCACAGCCAAACCAAGGGAAATACAAGCACGCGATTTTTTCGCCTTGCTCTAGCATATTCTTGCAAAATTTTAATTCTGTGCTGTGGGGAAGTGCTATAACCTCCTGTTTGCATGGCTGCTACTGTAATATCGGGGAGAAATATAGGCTGGCTACGTGGAGATTTTAATTCTCTTAGTAATAATTCGTAGTCACCAGAGATAGGAAAAGATTCGTCGAATTGTCCGTGTTGCGCGAACAGGCTTTGATGCTGAAAAACACCTTGATGACATATATAACAACCTTGTAAAAATAATTTTTTTACTTGATACCAAGGCTTATTGATTACTTGCAGTACATCGCCCGTTTGAGAAACGATAGCAACTTTTCCATACACTACTTTGACATTTTCATCTTTAATGTTTTCTAGTTCATCAACTATAGTCTTTAAGGTATGAGCATCCCATAAATAATCGTCAGAACCCAAAAAATAGATCCACTCGCCTTTTGCTTGTGTTAGTGCTTTATTGAAGGCATGATAAATTCCGCGATCGCTTTCTGATTCCCAGTAAGTAATTTTTTCATTATTCGCTTTCAGTATGTCAACTGTGCCATCAGTAGAACCACCATCTATAATAATTAATTCTTTATTAGCATAGGTCTGAGCTACTACGCTATCAATACAACGCTGCAAGGATGCAGAGCGATTATATACTGCAACAATAACCGAGATTAATGGTGTTACCAATGAATTGTTATAGCTCATAAATGTTATTTTATAAATTTTATTGAATTTTATGTGCTTAATCTTAATTTGTTTTCTTTATAATTTTTGTTTATATTACAATTGTATTTTTTTTAACAATGAAAATATGTTAATAGATTGACAAATTAAAATTAAATCCTAAATAATACTCCATTGGTTTCA
This sequence comes from Aliterella atlantica CENA595, assembly GCF_000952155.1. Classification (GTDB taxonomy): domain Bacteria; phylum Cyanobacteriota; class Cyanobacteriia; order Cyanobacteriales; family Chroococcidiopsidaceae; genus Aliterella; species Aliterella atlantica. Next base: position 152,722 of record NZ_JYON01000009.1, read on the forward strand.
TAATTTTTAATAATTACATATGTAGAAATCCAAAAAAGTGCTACAGCTAAAGTAGAAAAAATTAGTTTGTCTTTATGCTTGAATGAAAACTCCATACTTAGAAATATATTTGATGTAAAAAGCAACATATCTGAAATGAAATTAACTCTTGAAGATATCCAGAATATTTCCAACCAATTTAAAAGTATATAAAAGACAGTAAATATAAATGTGAAGCTATGATATAGCCACAACTTACTTTTTTGGATAGCATTGATTTTAAATGTCACCATTAAAGCAAAGTAAGAGAGCATAACTGCAGTAATTACTCCAATATCTGCTCGTCTTTGACCTTGGGCTACAGTATAATCTGCTAAAGTGTTTATACGGTATTTAGAAGAGTATATTGATGATTCTCCGGTTAGAGAAGAAATTAGCTGACCACCTACATCAGTATTAGAAATTAAAAAGATATAAGCTCCATAAATGAGCATAATTAGTGTTATTTTTAATATATTGTTTTTTATTAATTTAGCAATGAAAAAAGGAGTATATAAGATAGCAGAACTATGAAATAATACAGAAGAAGAAAAAATAACAAAAGCTTTGGTTAGCTTATCTCTATATAAAAAGCCTAAACTTGTAAATACCAAGCTAGTGGATAAAAGTTGCCTTAACAGATAAAAACAAAGCTCTCCGCCAACTGGGAAGAAGCCAAATAACAAGGCTATTCGAGTTGCTTGATTTTTAGATACCAGAGCTTGGCATAGAAAGTTGACTGATAGTAAAAAAAGAATGACTATGATTATATGAAATACTATTAACGGTATATGTAACAATTTGACAATATATAGTAAGTTTAAAAAACTGCCCTCCATAGTATAACCTTGGCGGCGAAAAGTTGCTTCTGCACCAAAACTTGCTATCCCATCATAAACTTTATTATAAGCAAGCATATCAGAGGAAGCAGTTGCAGCAATAGAGAATTTGAAGCCTGCTAAAACATACGCTATCCCAACTAGAAAGCTAAAGTTAGTAAACTCAAAGGTGAGAAAAATTATTAAATAAGCGAATTCGATGAGAATAAATAAAATATCGGGTTTAATTGTCATATTTAGTTCAAAATCTAAGTTGTTACTTGTTTGTAAAGAGCTAAGTAGCGGCTAGATTGAATCTTAAAAGTAAAGTTTTCTTCAACTTTTTTTCGAGCATTGCTCGCTAATTTATGATGTCTTTCGATATTTTCTATTACCCAAGAAATACCTTGAGATAAGTCTTCTACGACAAATGGTTGAGCTAAATAACCGCATTGTTGATGGCTTATCAAGTCAGACATCCCGCCAATTTTAAAGGCGACACACGGAGTACCACAAGCTAAAGCTTCCATAACTGTATTGGGTAAATTATCTTGAATTGAAGGTGCAACGAAGACATCTGCAGCGGAGTATGCTAAAGATAGGGAAATATCGTCATATAGCTTACCCAAATAGTGAGTTTTATATCCAAAATCTGGTGGATTGCTAGGTTGGGATGAACCAAAAACTACTACTTCTAAGCGATCGCCATGAGATTGCTGCAAGAGTTGCAAAGCTGGTAGGAGCAAATGAAATCCTTTTCTTAAGTCACTTGCTGCATTAGTTGCACCGAACAAAATAATCTGTTTGTCTTGGGGTAATCCTAATATATCTTTAGCGGTTTTTTTATCGATTGGCTTGTAGCTTTGAGTATTAATACCGTTGGGGATTACCTCTATCCGCAAGTCTTGAAATAAAGAACTAGCCCTAGCACGTTCAGCTAACCAAGCGCTAGGAGTAACAATAGTTAAATTCAAATTTTGCCAAGCTTTAGCTTTTCGCTGCCACAATAAGCGCGAGATGTCCCAATCGCTGCTACTGTGGAGTTGAGGGCAAGAACCGCACGATTTGATATAGCGATCGCAGTCTCCACTGTAGTGACAACCGCCTGTAAAAGCCCACATATCATGTAGCGTCCAAACAATCGGTTTTTTGAACTTAGCAACAGTTTCTAATTGTACGTACCCAGCATTAATCCAATGTAAATTGATAACTTCTGGTGCAATGCGAGCAATTTTTGCAGCAACTCGATCTGGAACCCATTGCATAGAGTAGCTACCACGTTCTCGCTGTGGGTATAGTGATAGTGGCAATGCGTCCAAAGTTGGGACGAACTTTGCCCATCCCTTAGCAATTTTGCTTTTTGGAGATAAAACTGTAGAGTCATCGCGTTGTTTGTCCTCAACTAGCATATTTGCATCTACACCAGACTGAAGTAAACTTTGATAAAGTCGATAGGCAGCCGCAAAGCCACCACTTCTACCATCAGAACGGCTAACTATACATACTTTCATTTTCTAAAAAATATCCCATCCATTTGAAGCAATCTACCTGTTTTTAAATCGGTGAATCCAGGTATAACAGCATGAAGTTCGTAACCTATTTCTTCCATAAATTTCAACATTTCTGAAAAAATTAATTGACCTTGATATAGAGGAACTAGAGATAATTCTATTTGAATACCATGTATTGTGGATAAGATTTGACTTGCTCCTTCTATAACTTGCTTCTCAAATCCTTGAACATCTATCTTCAAAAAAGCTGATTTAGTACCCTGTGTAATATATTGTTGAGCTATAGTATCAAGTTTAGTAAGTCTTACTGTTTCGGTATCACAATACCTAGATTCAGGTGCTGCATTGAGATGGGATTCAAGTATATCTAATACAGAACTACTTTGGCTATTAGCAGATATGTTAATAGTAATATCTCCTTCATAACTTCCAATAGCGGCACGAGGCGCAATTTCCCAACAAGGATCTTTACTGCTAATAAGTTGTAGTTGAGAGTATGCACTTGATAGAGGTTCAAATGAAACTATTTTTCCAGAATATCCAATTTTTCTAATAAATTTGGCGTACTGTCCAACATTTGCTCCTACATCTAGCACTAAATCAACATTATAATATGTAAAAAAATGATTAAGTCTACTAGATTCAGAAGCTTGAGGATTGTATTTTCTTACATCAAATCCTAAAGAATTTAGAATTTTTTTAACTGTATCTTTGATCATGTTTTATATGCAAAGTGATAAAGTCTTAAACTTTAGTATTAAATTCAATATGGCAAATTTAATCTAGGCAATTTTTATCTTTGAACGACTTCAAGTGCAAGGTCTATATTATGTTGAAACTATTTTTCTGACAATTTTTCTGCCAACTTTAGCTACCTTATTGCCTTTTAGTTGCTGCAAACTATATGCAGCAGCCACTTTAATCAAAGCTTCTATTACAAAAGTTTTAAACTTTACATCTTTTAACGTTGGTTTTAGTTTTTTTGATAGAACAACTAAAATTTCTGCAAAAGCTTTATCTGGTTGAACTAAACATTTAGCTCGATCTTGAAAGCGGTAGCAAGATAAAATATCTTCAACTATAATAGGCGAACTACACCTAAACATATTAATCCATAAAGAAAAATCCATAGCATAATAAAGAGTTTCATCTAAATCCCCTGCAATTTCCCACATAGGTTGAGTCCAAAATGTAGATTGCTGAGAAAACCAGTTTTTATGCCACAATAACATACTTTTGAGACTTAGATTTTTGGGTGTTTTTAGCTTAATTACAGAACCCGTACTATTAATAATTTCACTACAACCTATAAGCCAAGCGGGTATAGATGTATCTGAAAAACTTCTAGCTACAAAGTCTAACGTGCCTGGTTTCAGTAAGTCATCAGAGTTGATCCAGCAGAGAATGTCACCAGTTGATTTGGCAAAGCCTTTATTTATTGCATGAGACTGTCCCCTATCTTTTTCACTCACCCAATAGGTAAGATATTGCTCATATTTACGAATAATTTCTACACTTTTATCAGTGCTACCACCGTCTATAATTATGTATTCTAAGTTCGGATAATTTTGCATTAGTACAGAACTAATAGTTGCTTCTATAAATTGGTCTTGATTATAACTGGGAGTAACCACCGAAATTTTTGGATATTTAAACTCATCGTTTTTTTGTATTGATGTACAGCTTTCTTTGTCTAACCAAGGCGACACAGGTCTGTTTGAAGGTGTTATAGATAATTGTTGCAATTTGTCAGAAGTGTTATTCATAATGGTTATATTTTGAATTTAAAATTACACATCTTAGTTAATTTAAGCTCCTTTTTAGATTATAATAATGTTTTTATATAATATACTTACACTTTTGCATACAAAATATCTCGGATATCAAGATTATGTTAAAAACACTTAATTATCAAAAAGACATTTTTTTAAAATAATCAATATGTGATCTTTACCAATAGAAGGAAAACCATTATATCTATTTAATAAACAACTTTTAGTAAATCTTTCTATGAAAAATAGCCAAGACCTTTTGAAATACTTGCTGGCATAAGTAGGAATCCATGCTTGCAGTTTAAATTTAGGATTAGACTTGAAGTAATGCTTTGAAGGGAAAATAATATGCTCTGGATAACTTACATACCACCATTTAGAATTAGTTATTAAAGAGCTTATAGAATTAATATTACCTGTTAGAAAAACTAAATAACCGTTATTATTTAGTTTTTCATGACAAACCTCCAAAAAACTTGGTAAGTCATACAAATGTTCTATCAAGTCGAATGCCGTAATTATGTCGTAGCAATCGTTAGCTTCAAGTAGATCGCCGTAAGCGGTATGTCCCTTGCTTTTAAGCACATTTCTACTTGTTAATGAATATTCAACTCCAAATGTTTTGCAATTTTTTTCCTTAGCATAATCTAGCAGTTCTCCTGTATTGCAGCCAATATCTAATACGCTTGAACCTGAGTGAAAAATTGCGTTTAAAGCCTTGATGACTTCTTGACATTTTGATTCTGTAAATTTCGAGCTAGACCATCTTTTATCAGCAGAACTATTTGTATAAAGATAAGTAGCTATTTCTTCGGGAATAATATTTTGGACAAAACCTGACTTGCAACTTTTACATCGCCACAATGCAGGTTGCATATTAACTAATATTTCTTGGCTTGAAAAGTAGATTGGCGAAGAATAATTAATATTTCCCACCTTATAAGTTGTATCTTGAGTGCATACAGGACAACATTTAAAAGTAAAATTGTTATCAATATTCAGCATTATGCTTTATACTTCCCAAAGATGTTCTTGTGGAATTGTATAGCGAGAAGAAGCGGGCGCAAGTCCTGAGTTAAAGATATCTTTTGACAAGACATTCATGACACCTCTATCTAGTTCTCGAAAAAGCCACTCTGCGTTTGCTATTGCTAACCCAGCACCTATAAGATATTGTCCTGCTGAAAGCATTAATTTGGGAAATATACAATCAATCTGATTCATTCCTTGCTTAAAATCAACTTTCACACAACTATCTGGTTGAGTTGAACATAAGCTTAATACTGTTCCTGTAAGAGTGGAAATTTGCATAACTACAGAGCCATTTTTTAGATTATAAGGAGAATAAAATACTATCCTAAATCTCACCGCATCCCACGTATAGACTTCGTAATTAGGGGTTTCATCTACCTTTAAAATTTCAATTCTATCTACATAAAAACTTGCTGCATTAGGCTTATTAAAACTGATAATATTGTTATCAGTTTGCTGTCCGCGAAATTGCTCCAAATATTTAACAATTATAGGTTCGATTAAACCTTTGTCTTTTATGACTCCTGAATTAAGATAGATCCCAGACGTACATAGCCTGCGAATACTATCCATGTTATGGCTTACAAAAATAACAGTTCTACCACTAGAACCTACTGACTCCATCTTCCCCAAACATTTTTCTTGAAAAGCTGCATCTCCTACTGCTAATACTTCATCTACTATCAGTATTTCTGGCTCTAAATGTGCTGCTACAGCAAAAGCTAGACGTACGTACATTCCTGAAGAATAACGTTTTACTGGTGTGTCTAAAAATTTTTCTACTTCAGCAAAAGCAACAATTTCATCGAACTTTTTTTGAATTTCGTACTTGCTCATACCCAAGATAGAACCGTTAAGATATATGTTTTCTCTACCAGTTAATTCGGGATGAAATCCTGTACCTACTTCTAGTAAGCTTGCTACTCTACCTCTAATTGCGATTCTCCCAGTTGTAGGCTCAGTAATGCGACTGAGAACTTTTAATAAAGTTGATTTTCCTGCTCCATTTCGACCTATAATGCCTACGCGATCGCCTGGGTTAATCTCAAAAGATACATCTTTTAATGCCCAAAAATCTTCTACAGATGAACTAGGTGTTGCTTTAAAAGGATTTAGTATTTTTTTGCCGAAAGATTTGGCTGTTTTAGTCATTACATCTCTTAAGGCGGTGTATCGCTCTTGTTTTTGATGATTAATGATGTATTTTTTGCCTAAATTTTCGACTTTGATTACTGGTTCTGTCATTGTTTATAACTATTACCTAAATCACATCAGCAAACGATCGCTCTGTTTTCCGAAAATACCAAATTCCACTAAAAAATAGGAAGATAACTAAAGCCATAGAAAGAATGAATCCTGGCAAATATAGTTGTGCTTCTCCTCCTAAAATCGCCCAGCGAAATCCATCAATTACACCTACCATTGGATTAACTGAGTATAACAACCGCCATTTTTCTGGGACGATGTTGCTACTGAAACCTACTGGAGAAATATACAGTCCAAACTGAGCAATAAATGGCACTATATAGCGAAAATCTCTGTATTTAACATTTAAGGCTGCTAGCCACAACCCTACACCCATTGAGGCAGCAAAAGCAATAAGAATAAATATAGGCAATATCAAAATTCGCCAGCTAGGTACGAAGTTATACCATGCCATTAGAGCCAGCAAAATTGTACCAGACAGCATAAAGTCTACAAAGCTAACAATTACTGCGCTAGTAGGTACAATCAAGCGAGGAAAATAAACTTTAGAAACTAAGTTAGCATTAACAATTAAACTATTGCTGCATTCTGTAAGTGCATTTGAGAAAAACTGCCAAGGTAGCATTGCAGCAAATACCAGGATAGGGTAAGGTGCGCTAGAAGGCAGCTTGGCTAGATTACCAAATACAATTGTAAATACAATCATTGTTAAAAGCGGTCGAATTAATGCCCAAGCAATACCTATAACTGTTTGTTTATATCGAACTAATATATCTCGCCATGCTAAAAAATAAAATAGTTCTCGGTATTTCCATAAATCTTTCCAGTATTGCTTCTCTGTACGTCCGGCTTCAATGATTGTTTCCGTTTGACTAATATGTGCCATAAAGTTGCTCTTGCAGTTAGCTTTTACACTTTACGATAAGTTAAGTGTAATTTATTACTGCTAATTTTATATATTAGAAAGACTGTTGAAATAGTAAAATTTTTACCCAACAAATGTACATTAAATTATTTACTGCTAACTAGACAATTACTTGTTATCTATTGCACTCAAGACATTTGTTATTTATTTTTAAAGTATCTTTGCCAATTATTTTTCAGCAGTTTTATAAAATATCAAAGCAATTTAACTTCATGCCTCTTTGATTGGCAAGCGTAATATTACTGTTTTTATTCAAAGCAGTAGTCATAAAATATACATAAAATTACTATAAAGACAAAAATTATTTACAACTTTGCGGTAGTGAAAAGCAGCGATCGCCCTTTCCCTAAGTAAAGCTGTAGAATCTATCGTCTAGAGGTTAAGCTGTAATAAAGTAGCAACAGTTGATTTATCTAACCTGATACGCAATTTATAAGTCTCAAATTATAGAAATAGTTAATGCTCGACCAAATTCTAAATTCCCCGTACCACGCATCGATTGAAGCTGCTTTAGTTTTAATCATCTTATCTTTTCTGGAGGCAGTGCTATCTGCCGATAATGCGATCGCTTTAGCCGCCATCGCCCAAGGACTGGAAGATCCTAAGATACAAAATAGAGCGCTCAATTTAGGCTTAGTTGTTGCCTATGTACTGCGAATTAGCCTAATTTTGACAGCTACATGGGTAACAAAGTTCTGGCAGTTTGAACTGTTAGGAGCAGCTTATTTGCTATGGCTGGTATTTCAATACTTTACTTCTGATGACGATGATGGTAGAGAACATCACGGACCGCGCTTTGACTCACTTTGGCAAGCTATCCCCGTTATTGCCTTTACAGACTTAGCATTTTCCTTAGATAGCGTCACAACAGCGATCGCAGTTTCGCAAGAAACTTGGCTGGTACTTACAGGCGCAACTATCGGTATTGTAACTTTACGCTTTATGGCTGGCTTATTTATTCGCTGGCTCGATGAATTTGTCCATTTAGAGACTGCTGGCTATATTACTGTGGCGCTAGTAGGCTTGCGCTTGCTCGTGCGGGTATTCAACCCCGATTTAGTCCCGCCAGAGTGGTTAATGATTAGTGCGATCGCATTAATTTTTGTCTGGGGTTTCTCGAAACGAACTTTAACTCAACCATTTGTTAAAAGCGAAGCTATAGAACCCGAACAAAGTCCAGTTTCTGAATGAGTAATTGATTAGCCCGCAAATGCGGGCTATTTTTGTCTTATTCGCGCATCCAACCGCTTAAAGTAGGTTGCCAATCAACTAATTCTTCTTGCTTAAACCAAAGCCCTATTTCCCGCTGCGCCGTTTCTACAGCATCAGAACCGTGAATGAGATTGCGACCGATATTTACGCCGAAATCGCCTCTAATAGTACCTGGTTCGGCAGAAAGAGGATTAGTAGCACCAATCATTTTCCGAGCCGCAGCGACGACTCCATCGCCTTCCCAGACCATAGCTGTAACTGGACCAGAAGTAATAAATTCTACAAGTCCGTTAAAAAAGGGTTTTTCTTTGTGAACATCGTAATGTTGCTCGGCAAGTTCGCGGCTAACTTTCATGAATTTTAAGCCAACCAAAGTAAAACCTTTAGTTTCAAAGCGGCAGATAATTTCGCCGATGAGTTGACGTTGTACGCCGTCAGGCTTGATTGCAAGAAATGTCCTCTCCAAAACTATCTCCCTAAAATCTACGAAATTAGTACAAAAATCAGATTAGCTTACAAAGTCTCCTATAAGATGAGATGGTCTGGGAATAGATTTGTTAGACTGGCTATTCGTCAGGTGCTAATGGAGGTTTAGTAGAAAATGGGTTTAGAGTCAACCGCCACGTCAGCAATTGAAAAAAAATCCGCCCCAGAAACAGGCGAAGATAAAAATGGCAAACTAGCTCGCAAACAAAAAACGTCGGTGGCGCTAGTTAAAACTGAGCCTTCGTCCCAGTGGAAAATAGAAGATAGCGAAGACCTCTATAGGATAGAAGGTTGGGGAGAACCATACTTCTCAATTAATGCCGCAGGTCATATCACTGTATCTCCTAAAGGCGATCGCGGTGGCTCTTTAGATTTATTTGAATTAGTAAATGCCCTCAAACAGCGCAATTTGGGTTTACCAATGCTGTTGCGCTTTTCGGACATTTTGGAAGATCGGATCGAACGCTTAAATGCTTGTTTTGCCAAAGCGATCGCTCGTTATAACTATTCTGGTGTTTACCGAGGCGTTTTTCCGGTCAAATGCAACCAGCAACGTCACTTAATTGAGGATTTGGTGCGCTTTGGCAAACCGCACCAATTTGGCTTAGAAGCTGGTTCTAAACCAGAATTGATGATTGCTTTAGCTCTTTTAGATACGCCAGGAGCGCTGTTAATTTGTAATGGTTATAAAGACCGAGAATACATTGAAACGGCGATGCTGTCCCAAAGATTGGGACAAACGGCAATTATTGTTCTCGAACAAATTGAGGAAGTCGATTTAGTGATTGCTGCTAGCCGTCAATTGGGCATTAAACCGATTTTAGGCGTACGGGCTAAGTTAAGTACGCAAGGAATGGGGCGCTGGGGTACATCCAGCGGCGACAGGGCTAAGTTTGGGTTAACTATTCCCGAAATTATCCAAGCTGTAGAACAATTAAAAGCGGCTGATTTGCTAGATTCTTTGCAGTTGTTGCACTTCCATATTGGTTCGCAAATTTCGGCAATTAACGTCGTTAAAGATGCAATTCGCGAAGCTAGTCAGATTTATGTAGAATTAGCGTCTTTGGGCGCTGATATGAAATATTTAGATGTTGGCGGCGGCTTGGGCGTAGATTATGACGGTTCGCAAACTAATTTTTACGCCTCGAAAAATTACAATATGCAAAACTACGCCAATGATATTGTGGCGGAGTTGAAAGATACTTGTGCCGAACGGCAGTTACCCGTACCAACATTGATTAGCGAAAGTGGTAGAGCGATCGCTTCCCACCAATCAGTGCTAATTTTTGATGTTCTTAGCACCTGCGATGCACCATCAGGGCAACCAGAACCACCCCAAGAAGGCGAACCACCGATTATTTGGAATCTATGGGAAACTTATCAATCGATTAACGTTGAGAATTTTCAAGAGGCTTATCACGATGTTGCTCAATTTAAAGAAGAAGCCATTAGTCGGTTTAACTTAGGCATTTTGCGCCTAACTGAACGTGCTAGGGTAGAGCGCATTTACTGGGCTTGTTGCGAGAAGATTTTGGCAATTACCAGACAGCAAGATTACGTTCCTGACGATTTGGAAGAATTGGAAAAAATTATGGCTTCCATCTATTACGTCAATCTGTCTGTGTTTCAATCAGCGCCAGATTGTTGGGCAATAGATCAGCTATTTCCGATTATGCCGATTCACAGGTTAGGTGAAGAACCGACGCGGCGAGGCATTTTAGCCGATCTAACTTGCGACAGCGATGGCAAAATCGATCGCTTTATCGATCTGCGCGATGTCAAATCTGTTTTGGAGTTGCATTCATATCAATCAGGAGAGCCTTATTACTTGGGAATGTTCCTCAGCGGTGCTTACCAAGAAATTATGGGCAATTTGCATAATTTATTTGGCGATACTAATGCCATTCACATTCAGTTAACGCCCAAAGGCTACCAAATCGAACACGTAGTCAAAGGGGACACGATGACAGAAGTTGTGGGCTACGTACAATATGATGCCGAGGATTTAGTAGAAAGCATCCGCCAGCGTACCGAACAAGCTTTGCAAGAAAAGCGCATTACCTTAGCAGAATCGCAAAGGCTATTGCAAACTTACGAACAAAGTCTCAGTCGGTACACATATCTTAATCAGTGACCAGTAACCAGTGACCAGTTACCAGTTAAGAAATAGTAATTAGTGGCTGTTAATTAACAGTATTTTGCTACTTCTCTTTTACCTGGTCACTGGTCACTGCATAACTGGTCACTGTTCTAGTGGCTGTCTAATAATTCTGCGATCGCTTGTCTTTCCACTGCCGGATGCGAAGGTGGTGCTTGCCTTGTGTCGGTAATTAGCCAGTCTAATGCTGCTTCTTGAACGTCAATAGTAGCGCCATTTTTGTCTACGCAATAACGCCCGAAAACTAGCTTATCTACTAAGCGAACGCCAGGACCGAGACGCGAATACTCAAAGATTACGCTATTTTCTACCATAGCGCCCCCACATACCCAACAGTTAGGACCGATCATGGTTGGTCCGACTATTTTAGCTCCATCTTCAATCCGCGTCATGCCGCCGATGTAAACTGGTCCTGTAATGTCTACTTTGTCCCAGTTTACGGCAACGTTTAAGCCTGTATAAATACCTTCTTTGACCTGATGACCGGGGATTTGGACGTTCTTAATGTTACCTAGTAGCACGTCCTGAATCGCTTGCCAATAGTCAGGGACTTTACCGATATCTACCCATTGGAAATCCATTGGGATGCCATAGAAGGGTGCGGAGATTTCTACTAATTTGGGAAATAGTTGGCTGCCGATATCGTACTCTTGACCGGAAGGAACATAATCTAAAACTTCTGGCTCAAAAATATAAATTCCTGTATTGATGTTGTTACTTAAAGCTTCTTCTACTGATGGTTTTTCTTGGAAAGCTTTGATTCTACCGTCTTCGTCAGTGACAACTACGCCGTAGCTAGAAACTTCTTCTTTAGGTACGGACTTCATAACTACTGTGGCAATTGAACCTTTGGCTTTGTGCCACTTCACCGCCGCAGTTAAATCTAAGTCAATTAAAGCATCGCCGCACAATACGACAAAAGTATCGTCAAAAAATGGCGAGAAGTCTTGAATCCGCCGCATTCCGCCAGCAGAACCGATCGCCTCTCCCACTAATTCGCCATCTTCGATTCGCCCCTCAAATGAGTAAGCGATTTCTACTCCAAACCGCTGTCCATCCCGAAAATAATTTTCTATTTCGTTAGCTAAGTGGCTAACGTTGACCATGATTTGGTCGAAACCATGCTGACGTAGTAGTTCTAGCAAAAACTCCATTACTGGTTTTTGCAAGATTTGAATCATCGGTTTGGGCGTTACATAGGTAATAGGACGCACGCGAGTACCTTTACCAGCCGCTAGAATCATGGCTTTCATAAAGATTCACTCCTCGGTATTAATGCCATTTCACTTTAGTTATTTAATATTGCCATCATCCTTTGGTTCCAGCTTGGAAGCTTCACGAGCAAAGATTCATAGCTAGAATAAGTTGCCAGTCCTAATCGAGATGGCATTGTTTAGGAAGTTATTTACCTGTTTATTAATTTACTCGGATTTCGTGCCTTTATTAAATATTGACAATTTAGCTGGCATCTTGAAGTTCGCCAATCGCCGACTCCTCCAAAGTACGAATTTTGAGTTCTTGGTAAAATTCTTCTTGGGACAACTCCACTTTAGACTGAGCCGATAGTAACAGCAAAGCCCAAAATACGCCAACACGATCGCCTTGTATTGGGTGCGGGGTTGCTAAGTCTGCTGGTTGCTTGTGGATAGTATGGCTAGGCATAGCGTGCGACCATAATTCTACTAATTGTTCGAGGTTGAGCCATGTTTGTTGTTGTTCTCGCCGCCCTTGAGCATAACTGCTGAGAAATTGAGCTAATTTTCCAGCAACTTCGGTTAAATTTTCTTGGTGGGCAAGCTCTAAGGTAGTGCGGGTAATTTGAGCGCGAGAAACTGGACGCAGCGATCGCTTGGCAGTTGGGCGATCGCCATGCTCGCTAGCTTGAATTTGAGTTGCCATCAAGCGCAACTGGTCAATAAGTTCTTGCAAGGTTACTGCCCGTTTTTGAGGTGGCAAAGCTGCAGGGCGACGGCGCAGTTGTTGTTCTAGATGCAATCTAGGTTTCATGCCTATGCTGCCCTGCTCTAATAGGGCTAATTCGTCTTCAACTGGTTCTTGGGGGTTTAATTCTAAATTGCTTAAAGTATTAGCTTTGAATAAAACCAGCATAGAAGCTAATAAAAAAGCTTGCCCTGATTGGGATAAATCAGCTTCGTAAGCTGAGGCTGTGGTTTGGCGATCGGCAAATAGCTTGACTAGATAGCGATCGAACACTTCAATTACTTGTACGTCCCAGGGATCGATTTCTCCTTTTTGGGCAAGGTCAATTAATAATGCAATACTCTCAAACAGTTTGGCAGCATCCATTTTCTTTCTCCATTGAACGCTCGATTATCGACTTCGTTTTCTAGGGTGATTCGTCGACCGCCATTGGCATAACTCGATCGACTTTTTGAGCGCGAACGGCATCAATTGTGCCTTTAATCGTGCCTGCAATCGGCACTGCTACAAGAGCGCCTAAAAGACCAGCAATTTCTGCTCCCATTAATAAAGCAATAAAAATCCAGATGGGATTAAGTCCAGTAAAATTACCCATTAATCTAGGAGCTAAAATATTATCTTTGAACTGTTGCACAACCACAGCCAAAATTGCCACTTGAATCGCCAACCACCAGTTTTGGAATAAAACTAAAATTGTAACTGTACCTATACCTAAAGTTGCGCCAATAAAGGGGATTAGTTCGGCAACGCCAATCAGCAGCCCAAATAGTAGGGCAAAAGGTAGCTTGAGGACTAAGAATATAGGAGTCAAGGTGACAAACATAAATAGCCCTAGCATGAGTTGAGTGATAAAGAAATTGTGAAAATTTAGCCGTAAAGATGTACTAAGAGCAGGTCCCAACCAAGATGGCAAGAGGTCGATTAACCCGCGCCATAGGCGATCGCCGTACAGCAACATATAAAAAGCCAATACAACTACTAGGACAGTATCAACTAAGCCTGAAAGCGTACCCAATGCAAAGCCAAATGCTTCACCCGCAAAGGTTTGCACTTGGTTTTCTACGCGGACAGTAATCCGATTGCTAAAGCCAGTTAGATCCAGAGGCAAGCGCCTCGCCCTTGCCCATTTGTCCAACCATGCTAGGTTATCTTGGCTCATCTCTAACCAAGCTGGAATCCCCAACAGCAGCCCCCTTAGTTGGTCAAAAATTAACGGCACTAAAGTTAGTCCGAGCAAGACCAATAATGTTATGCCAATCAGCAAAACAATAATCACTGCTTGAGCGCGGCTAATGCCAACTCTTTCAAAAAACTTAACTGGGTAGTTTAATAAAAAAGACAGAATTGCCGACACAGTTAATACTGTAAATAGATGGTCAAAATAGCTGAAAGCCTGAGACAAAACCCAAACGTTTAAAGCAACTATGGGACCGCTCAGACCAATGACAATTAAACGTTGAAATGAGGCTGAACGGCGCATCTTAAGTAACCTGTATAAGTAGCTCCCAAGGAATTTTTCTGCATAAGATGGACATTAGTGTAGCGGCTCTTCGCAAAGATTACACGAAACAAGGATTGAGGGAAACAGATTTATACCCCGATCCGGTGCAACAATTTAAAAAGTGGTTCGAGCAAGCATTAGCAGCGCAACTGCCCGAACCGAATGCGATGACGATCGCCACAGCAACTAAAGATGGCAAACCTACTGCCCGAATGGTGTTGCTTAAAGACTTTGACGATCGCGGTTTTGTGTTTTATACCAACTATGAAAGCCATAAAGGGCAACAATTAACCGAAAATCCGCAAGCGGCTTTGGTTTTTTGGTGGGCGGAACTAGAGCGCCAGGTACGGATTGAAGGACAAGTAACTCAAGTTTCTGCTCAAGAATCTGATGAGTATTTTCACAGTCGTCCGTTCAACAGCCAGTTAGGTGCTTGGGTATCTAACCAAAGTCAAGAAATTGCAAGTTACGAAGTTTTGGAGCAACGTCTAGCTCAATTACAAGCTAAATATGCAGAACAAGTTATTCCGCGTCCTGCTCACTGGGGCGGTTATCGAGTTATTCCTAGAGAAATTGAGTTTTGGCAAGGAAGACCTAGTAGGCTGCACGATCGCTTGCTCTATTTGCAGCAAAGCAATCGCAGTTGGTTAGTTAAGCGCTTATCTCCGTAAGCAAAAATGCGGTCAATATAAATTTGACCGCATTGAAAGTATTAGCTTGCTTGGTTTTGTGGCACAACTGACGGCTTTGATATCGTGCGCGGATCGGGCATGAAATTGTATCTCAGGAAAATGCCGCTAGCAACGATTAAACCTATAACAACAGCACCAATACCTAGCGGATTAGGTAGCCAAAATACTGCTTCTAGATGATTGATTTGACCTGGTTGCAGCTTCCATACCATTTGGCGACGATTTTGAGGATTTTCTGGGGCAATAGAGTTTTCAGCTTTTTCTACGCTGCGACTACCCCAGGGAGTATTGAGCCGAAATTCTAAATCGAACAGCGAACCTGGGCTAACTAGAACGTTGTTGTTATTGGCAATTAGAGACAGCGATCGCAAATCTAAGTCATAACTCAAGCGGTTGCGTAACAGTAGTAAGAGGTTATTTTGCTGTAAATCGAGTTTAGAGTCAATTTTCGGCAATTCTTCAGCAGCGGCTACTGTAGCATTTTGCTGGCTAACGGGGTTGAAAAATTGATTGAACTTTTGTTCTAGTTCAGCCCCATTGTTGAAGGGAATCTTGACTGTAATTTCTTCTGCTGAAATTCGCTTGACTTTGCCTTGCAGTTCCCTAGCGCGTCGTTCGATACTACTTAACCATTGCGTAGCTGATTCGCCGCTAAAACTTGTCAGGCGCTCTCCTAGCTTAATATGCTGGACAATTTCGCCGCGATGGGGACTAGCAAAATTTACGCCTACGTCGTACTGCACGCAACCAGATAACAGCAACGATGCTAGCAGCATTATCCAGGCAAAACGCGATCGCTGCCAAAAATCTCCTACTCCCCGCTTAAATTTTCTGTACACAGCTAACACCTCCAAATAATTTCAGGCTATCCACAACAATCCAATTAGCGTTAAACCGATCGCAATTAAAGATACCCAAATAAAGCGATTGTCTTGAGTATTTACTTGGCTTAAATCTACAAATTCTGGCTGTGGAGGTTGTTTGGGTTTATTATTGCCGCTACCTATACGGACTTGGCTTTCATTATCGGCTATTGCGGCAAGGTCTGGAATTTGGGTCATCCATTCTGTGGGTCTTTTTAGCTGCGGTGCTTGCATAATATACAGCAGCCTTTTACCTTGCTTGCTAGTTTCCGAGTCAGGGTGTTGTTTGAGTTGCTCGCATAGGGCGATCGCTTCTGTTCTTTGTCCGGCGGCTTCATAAGCTGTAACTAGCCAGATTTGGATTTTTCCGCCCAAGCGGGAGTTGCCAGTAGTCAAAGCGCTAGCTTTTTGTAAGCGATCGACAGATTCGCGGTACTGTCCGCGTTCAAAAGCAGCAATTCCAGCTTGATACTCTTTGGTCGCAATTTCTAAACTTTCTGTCACTTTTCCCTAAAATTTAGAACTCATCTTTCCTTGATGTTGCCATTTTCACCGCCAGTTAGGAAATATTCCCCAGACGAGAAGCAGTAAAATCGTGGAACTATTAGAATTTAATTACGACTTTTTTATGGGTGCTTTGCAGATTTCGCGATCGTCAAGTCGCTACGCGACAATTCGCTCATTCGCGCCTTGAACTAAAGTCAGGGGCTTGCACCTCTTGAATTACGAATTACGAATTACGAATTACGAATTATTTAGTCAGGCTTTTCACCCAACGGCACAAATATATGCATACTCAGCGCTGGCAGTTTAACCAAAATAAATGGATTGGTATGAGGACGCTATTTCCTGTAAGTGTAGTTTTAATTGCTGCAACAAGTTTGCCTGCTACCGCTCAAGTAATTAGAACCGAACGGACAGTATTTGGCACAGTTGAGCAAGTTCCTGATAACAGCCAAATTATATACAGCGACCAAGTTTCGGGTTTTCGCTCTGGTTATGTCAATCCTGGATATTATCCAAGTCCAGTAATTAGGAGAAATTTCCCACTCCAACAGCCAGTTATAGTTGCACCACCAAACGGTATTTATCGAGTTCCTGGTGGCAATACAGTTATTTACAAAGACCCATTTCCAGGTTCTCCGTTTGGTTCTGTTAATCCTGGATATTATGCCAATCCTAATTATTACCCGTATCCTACCCCTTTAAATAGAAGAAATCAGCCGCTTTCTAATCCCGTTCTAGTTAATCCGACAATTCGCGACTCAACGTTAATTAATCCTGTAATTATTACTCCTAGAGGAAGGTGGCAGCGGGAAGATAGATTTAGACAACCCGCGCGTTATTAGGGAATTTTTGGCGATCGCTTTATGCTTGAAACTCCGAAGCAACGATCATCGAACCAATGCCGCTGTCAGTAAAAATTTCTAAGAGTAAGGCGTGAGGGATGCGTCCGTCGATAATGTGGGCGGCTTTTACGCCTTGAGCTAGCGATCGCACGCAACAATTTACTTTCGGAATCATCCCGCCACCAACTGCACCAGAAGCTATTAAGTCCCTTGCTTGTTGAATGTCTAATTTGTAAAGCAAGGTTGACGGGTCTTGATAATCTTGCAAAATCCCTGCTGTATCTGTAAGTAAAATTAATTTCTCTGCTCCCAAAGCGGCAGCGATTTCTCCAGCTACAGTATCGGCATTAATGTTGTAAGCTTGCCCTGATTCATCAGCAGCGACGCTAGAAACGACAGGAATATGCCCATCTTTGAGCAGGGATTCCAAAAGACGCACATCCATTGTATTGACTTCGCCCACAAAACCGATGCCTTGGCGACCTTCAGGACGAGCTTTGATCAAATTGCCATCCTTGCCGCACAAACCTACCCCAGAGCCTCCAGCTTTGTTGATTAGCGAGACAAGTTCTTTATTGACCCGCCCCACTAATACCATTTCTACTACGTCCATTGTAGGCGCGTCAGTAACTCGCAGTCCATTTTTAAATTGCGGTTCAATTCCTAGCTTATCTAACCAGCTATTGATTTCAGGACCGCCACCGTGAACGATTACAGGGCGCAATCCCACGCAGGATAAAAAGACTACATCGCGGATGACTTTATCTTTTAAGGTGCTATCTTTCATAGCTGCGCCGCCGTACTTGACAACGACAATTCGACCAGAAAACTGTTGAATGTAGGGTAAGGCTTCGCTTAATACTCGTACGCGAGTAGCTTCGATTTCTTTGATGTATTCGCGATCTTCGATCATAGTTTGGCTGCAAGGTCTTCAATGCAGTTTAGTTTAGTTTGCACTTGCTAAACAATGTCGTTAAGAACATTTTTCAACTGCATTTGCTGCTAAGTGTTGGACGATGATGGGGGATCGGGCTTTAAGACGGTAGGAATTTCGCTAATAATCCGTGCGGCTATTTGAGAAGCTGTTTCATTGGCGCTGACGCTGATATGGAGATCTGCTTGTTTGTAGAGCGATCGCCGCTCTTGTAAGATTAGTTGCAGTTTGGTTAATAGATCGGCATTTTGGAGCAAAGGTCTGGTATTGTCTTCTGCCAAGCGTTGGTATAACACGTCTGTTGGTACGTCTAGCCAAACAATTAAGCCGTGACGCAGGTAACTCCAGTTCTTTTGTTGAGTAACAATTCCTCCACCTGTAGCGATCGCTAAATTTGTGTAGGCACAAACCTCGGCAAGGATTTTGCTTTCTATTTGACGAAATTCTCCTTCACCAACTTCGGCAAATAGTTGATTGATTGATTTTTGCGTAAATTGGGCAATTACTGCGTCCGTGTCTACAAATCTATAGCCTAATTTCCGCGCAATTTCTTGCCCTACGGTGGTTTTGCCCGCACCCATCATGCCGATCAAGTATAAGTTTACTCCTTTTAGTAAGCTGCTCATTGGTTTTTCCTGACTGTGTTTTAGAGGTGGTATGAAGTGCGATCGCTTTTGCTCTGTTAAATAAATATCTTTTCCTTAATCCAATTTTTATATAGAATTTACTGAAACTTTATTAACACCTGCAACGTCAAGCCAAGATGAGTTCAACCCAAATTCGGTTACTCAAACTAGCTAAAGTTTTACAGATTGATTCTGTGATGACATCAGCCTTACAGGGTTAAAGGTATCCGAGCAAGCATCTGCCGGAGTTGACTGTTGGTATTGCACTATCTGGCTTATGAATCTAAGGTTGAAAGGATGGCTTTAATTAGCGATTTGGTACAAAAAACTTTAAAAACTGGTTACTTGACTATCGAGGCGGAGGAACAACTACGCCAGTTGCTCGCGACTAGATGCGATTTGGAAGACTTAAATGCTTTTGTGACTCTACAAGAAGCAGCAATGACTGGTCAAGTTAAGCAAGAATCCCGCGAGCAGTGGCAAAGCGTGCGGGAAAATCTTTTTCCATCCAATTCTGCTTGGTGCTACGTGAGTGTCGAGCAGTGTTGAGTTAGGCAAGGTTGAGGAAGATTATCGATAGGAAATAGTTATCTGCCTTTCGTTGGTGCATCATCTTCATCTTCAAACTCATCATCGTCAAAGCCCCAATCTTCCTCTTCTTGTTCTTGAACTTTTTCTGGCTCTCGATATGGTGGGGTCAAAACTCGATAGTCAGCATCATATACCGATTCAGTCCTACCAACTCCAGAATCGCTGGGTTCTCGGTAGTTATAGGAATAAACTGAGCCTGTTTGATAGCCGCTTTTGGGTTCGCTGCTTTTTTCATAGTTTCTTGAGTCTTGAACGCGATCTTGAGGAGGAGATTGTTTATCGTCTTCCTCAAAATCCCAGTCCTCATTACTGCTTTCCTGCCAATCATCGATCGCGGGATCTGAAGGCGGAGGGGAGGTTTTGGGTGGTACAGTGCTTGTTGCAGTGTAAGACGCTTGTTTGGGCGGGGATTGAGTACGAGGCGGTGGTTGGACTTGGCGCTGGCTGCTAGATTTGGGTTGACTAAAGAAATTGGTTAGTTGCAACAAGCTAGCGATCGCCAAAGATGTACTAGCACCTGCGGCTAAACTAAATAAAATCCAAACTGCTAATGGTAGCGCTGGAGTTGTCACGCCTAAAAATACTAAAGGTAGGACTGGCGACCAGTTTTGCACTAACAACAGCGTTAGTCCTCCTAGTATTACCAATAACAGAATGATACGCATAAAAGTTTCAACAATTTAGGCAACAAATAAAAACCAACCCAAAACTCAAAACTCAAAACTCAAAATTCAAAACTATCTTTAACTTCCTTGCCACCGCTCAATGGGAATGCAGTCAATATCTAACTGATCTAGAGTCCGAGCCACTACGAAATCTACCAAATCGTTAATCGTTTGCGGATGATGATACCAAGCCGGAATAGCAGGGACTATTTTAGCTCCTGCTTCTGCTAGCGTCGTCAAATTGCGTAGATGAATCAAGCTAAAAGGAGTTTCGCGAGGCACGACAATTAATTTACGTCCTTCTTTTAGTTGTACATCAGCGGCGCGTTCTAGGAGATCGGAACTTAAGCCCGCAGCTATTTTAGCTACTGTACTCATGCTACACGGCATGACAATCATGCCCAAAGTGCGAAAAGAACCAGAAGCAATATTCGCGCCTACATCTCCCCAAGAATGGCAGTAGAGTTTGCCCGATCGCTCTACACCTGCTTGCTGTCGCCAAAATTGCTCTTGAGCCAGCGGTTCTACAGGCATTCTGATATTTTGTTCTGACTGCCAAACCATGTAGGTAGATTTGGAGGCTACAAGTTCAATACTGTAATCTGCTTCGAGCAAAAATTTGAGTGCGCGTACGGCGTATATCAAACCGGACGCGCCAGAAACGCCGAGAATTAATGGTATTGATGTTGACTGGTTAGACACGCGGCGCTTTATTCCTCATCATCGGTATATGGATCTAGATCGTCTTCAAGGTCCAATTCGTCACCGTTGTCAAGAGAAACATTGAGATCCGCGTCGCGATCGCTAGTTTGCTTTTCGCTCGATACTGTAACTAAATCGATTTGCTGGCGATAGTAGTCAACGCTTTTTACTTGGACTTCAACGCGATCGCCGAGTCGATAAGAAGCGCGATTTTTGCGTCCGAACAGCGCTTGCAATCTGGCTCGATACTCGTACCAATCATCTTTGAGCGAACTGACGTGAACGAGTCCCTCTACTTGTAATTGTCTGCCATCTTCGGCTTGAACGGCAATTTCGACAAAAAAGCCGTAAGACTGTACGCCAGTAATTAGTCCTTGAAACACGTCGCCCGTACGCTGTTTCATTAATTGTGCTTTTTGCAGCCCCATTAAATCATCTTCAGCATCTTGGACTTCTTTTTCGCGATCGTTCAAGGGTAAGATTACCCGCGCTAAGTCGGCTTCTAGTTCTTGCTGCAGTTCAGTCGGTAGTACGTTCCAAGTAATATTGCCAACAGCAGAACTATGGCGGAGGTTGACGCTTTCTTTGGCGCGAGTGTTGCGGCGATCGCGTCCTTGGCTAAATACTGCGTGTAATACTCGTTGAATCAGCAGATCGGCATAGCGCCGTAAAGGAAACGTACAGCGAGTATAACCCTGCTCTAGAGCTAGTCCAAAGTGCGGTTGGGCAGTAGTGCTGTAGGTAGCATTTTTTAGAGTCGCTTGCAGTAAATAAGTTAATACTTGCTCTGATGGCGACTCGGCAAACTGGGTAGTAAAGCTTTGAAAGTCGCTAGGAAGAACTCGATCTTTTTGATTTAGTGTTAGTTCTACTCCTAAGTTACCTGCTAGCTTGATTGTTTCTTCGACATCTTCAGCTTCAGGAGCAGATTGTCCGCGATAAATTGCTGGAACGCCTAAAATTTGTAAGTGATTGGCAACTACTTGATTTGCTAGCAAAATTAGCTCTGTTAGCATCAAAGGGATAACAGGGGACTTTTGCTCGTTTTCTTGGTCGGATGTAACTACTACTGCTCCTAGCACTCCTTCATCTTGATAAAAATAAGGACGAGGTGGCAATTTAAGTTCAAAGCTACCCCTAGTTAGGCGTTGTTGTCTAATTGCTCTACTTAGGGCGAGAATTTGTTCTAATTTGTCCGATTCTGGGGTTGATTCTAGATCGCCATCAAGAATTTCCTCTGCTTGTTGCTCTGTGAGTTGGCGATCTACTTGAATGACGCTAGGTTGAATTTCATACTCTACTAAGCTGCCAGTATTGGCATCAATAGTAAGCATTACTGATATACAACGGCGATCGCTTTGCGGCAGCAAGGCGCAGCGCTCTATGACTCCTTCTGGTAGCATAGGCAAAACTGTTTTGCCTAAATAAACTGCACTACCGCGTTTTAAGCATTCTCGATCTAATGCTACAAGTTCTGGTGTAACGTGATGGGCAACATCGGCGATATGAATGCCTAACTGCCAGTTGTCGCTATCAGTTTTTTCGATTGTAAAAGCATTCTCAATTAAATTTGCTGCTCCTTCGCCTTGCTGTCCATCGCCTGTAATTGTCAGTGTTAGTAGCGATCGCAAATCGAGGCGCTGTTTTAGTTCATTTTTACTAATCTCCCCAGATATTGTTTCTCCTGCTTGCTGAACGTTTGGGGAAAATAGTTTTGCTAAATCGTGCTTGCAGCATACTAAGTCGATATCAGCG
The DNA here is from genome assembly GCF_000952155.1 of Aliterella atlantica CENA595. Taxonomy (GTDB): domain Bacteria; phylum Cyanobacteriota; class Cyanobacteriia; order Cyanobacteriales; family Chroococcidiopsidaceae; genus Aliterella; species Aliterella atlantica. The sequence goes on from NZ_JYON01000009.1 coordinate 175,479, forward strand.
GCAGTTTCCGCATCGCTACCGAGGATTTGCACGACTTTGCCAATAGGGGGAAATTGTGCCAAGGGATAGCGCTGAATTTCTACATGAACGAGGTGATCGATTGCTGCTGCTAAGTCTTGTTCGCTAGGCTGCAATTCTATTTCAAATAACAGGCGATCGTCTAAAGGTACTGCCCTAAGTCCGCCATTATTTGTCTGTTTGATCCGCGCTAGCAAACTGTGGTTGGAGCGCTCGACGATTAGCTTTACTTCTCCTTCTGGGCTACGCCTGCGGCTGCCTTCTCTGGTCATTTTGACTAATACGCGATCGCCATTCCATCCCGTACTGAGATGGCTTTCCTTGATGTATATATCTTCTGAGCCTTCTTCTTCTTGAATGGCAAAACAAAAACCTTTGCTCGAACAACGCAGTTTTGCCTCAATTAAATCTTCTTCGTACAATCGCCGATATTTGCCGAGATGTTTGGATAAGATCCCAACTTTTTCCAGTACATCTAAAACTATGTGCAGTTTATTAATACTTTGCTCGTCTTGACAATCGAGCTTTTTTTCTAAAACCTTGGCTGCAACTAATTTGTCCTCTGTAAAATTTGCTAGTAGTGTAGCGATTGAAAATTCCATGTAGCGAACCGCCCTTTAGTCAAAAAACCTATTTTTTGTGATTTCTTTATCTAGTTCTTTCCTCGTGATGCCGATTCTTGAGCGATTGCTAGTGTAGTTTATTTCAGCTTGGGCGCTGCGCGATAACCTGAGTATGACTAGCAATACTTGAGAACCATCTAGCATTGAATAATAGCGATCTCCATCTTTGCAGCTTGCTTTGTTCTGCAATCAGATTTTTGGCGATCGCTTGCAACCAATAATTATGCACTTCATTAGGAGCGACGTGCGAACTATCAGTGCAATACATGAATTAGATTGCAGATACATTCTAAGTTACAGCAAGTTTTACTCTCTTGTCGTGTATTTGCTTGTTTTAGAAATTGCTGCTCTTTGGGCGCTCTCTCCACTATTTATTTAAGCTAGATAGCTTTTGAGGGTGAACTATCATTTTCATATTTTAAGTCCGAGCGGACTTCTAGGAAACTGGTGCTAAGGGCGATCGCCAACTAAGATCGAGATGAAGTTACTAATTTAAGGCGCGAATCCTAAATTTGCACTTCATATTTTGCTAATTTTTATTGTCCTTTGCTGTTTTTCGTTATGTTGGCTCAATTTCAAGCAAGTTACCCTACAGGCTGTCTCTTAGCTGAGTTATTGACTATTTATCAAGGTAAATTTATTGTGCGGGCATCAATTCAAATTGAAGGAGTGGTCCGCGCTACAGGTATGGCGACTTCTGAAACTCTGGAACTAGCAGAAGATCGAGCTAGAGAAAGGGCGCTAACAGTGCTTTTAAGTGCGCCAACTCCTGCACAAGAAGCGTCAGAAGTACCGCCAACGCCGCCTGTAGTACATATAGCGGATGTAGAAGAAGTAAGCACTTTTAGCGATCGCCGTGTTGAAAATGTAACAGAAGAAAGCAGTTTTAGCAATCGCACTGCTATTGAACCAGATTTTTTGACTCCAACTACACCTGAGCTAGAAATTGAGCCACCTGCATCTACTTTTACAGACTACCCAGAATTTGCGCCAACTAATACAGGCGATCTTTTGTCCTTAACCTCACCTGAACCAGATTTTACAAGTAATTCTGTTACTTCATTTAGCAACGTCAAGCCTTTTGTACCGCGTTCTGCTAGAGAAGAAATTCCCGAACCGATAGACTTTACAGAAGTTAAGACTAAACCTGTAATTAGCGAACCGATAGACTTTGCAGAAGTTAAGACTAAACCTGTAATTAGCGAACCGATAGACTTATCAGATACTATGGCGGCGATCGAAACCACGCTGAAAACCTTGCGGTGGACTGCCGAACAACAACGTAAGTATTTAAAGCGAAATTACAGCCAGGAATCGCGCGATACTCTAACTCCCGAACAATTATTTGAATTTTTGGGTTACTTGGAATTGTTTGCTCAAACCAGTAAAGAACTTGAGCGTTTAGGGTGGGACAATAACCAAGGCAAAGAATACCTCATGCAAACATACAGCAAGGCATCGCGCCAATATTTGACCTATCAAGAATTAGCAGAATTTTTGCAACATCTACAAGCCCAGCCAACTCCTCGTTAGCTGCAAGGGCAATAAGTATATTGCCCTTGTATAGTTTTTAACCTACAACTGCCATCGGTCGGCTACCTGCGGCATGACGATTAATCACTTGATCGATTAAACCGTAGTCTTTAGCTTCGTTAGGAGACATAAAAAAGTCTCGCTCTGTGTCTTGCTCGATTCGCTCTAAAGGTTGACCTGTATGGTTAGCTAAATGCTCGTTGAGCTTTCTTTTGTGATAAAGAATTTCTCTTGCTTGAATTTCGATATCTGTAGCTTGCCCTTGCGCTCCTCCTAATGGTTGGTGAATCATAATCCGAGAGTTGGGCAAACTCATGCGCTTGCCTTTAGTTCCCGCACTGAGGAGAAAAGCGCCCATACTAGCCGCTAGTCCCGTACAAATCGTACAAACATCGGGGCGGATATGCTTCATCGTGTCAAAAATGCCCATACCAGCAGTTACCGAACCACCAGGGGAATTGATATATATGTAAATATCTTTTTCTGCGTCTTCGGCATCTAGAAACAGCATTTGAGCAACTATAAGGTTAGCTAAATTAGCATCGATTTGTTGCCCCAAAAATATAATTCTTTCCCGCAGCAGCCGAGAATAAATATCAAAAGCGCGTTCGCCGCGACCAGATTGCTCGATAACGATAGGAATCATGCGATGACCTTCTTAATTCTTCATATTCTTTCTTAATTCTAGCGATGAGCGCCGTTCTAATGTCGCGATCGCCTTCTGTTCGCTAGCGACATCAATTTGTTTCTGGCTTCGGACTAGCTTTAACCGTGACGGGTTGGCTAGGGGGCAACTTTTCAATTGCCACTAAAGATTCTATGACCGATTTGACGACGGGAGCGGCGGTAGTAGAACCGAAGGCAATACCTTTAGGTTCATCTACTACTGCTAATACAACGTAGCGCGGTGACTCAACAGGAAATATACTCACAAAGCTAGTAATTTTCGCGCTGCTATCATAGCCACCTGTTGCACTAGCTTTTTGGGCAGTACCAGTCTTACCAGCGATGCGATAGCCAGGGATTTCGGCTGCTTTGCCCGTACCATCTTTTACTACCTTCTCCATCATTTCCACTACAGTTTGCGTTGTCTTCGGCGAGAATATTTGGCGTTGCTGAGGTAGTTGCGGTTGCCAGTGCATTTGTCCTTGAGTATCAACTAACCCGCGCACTACATGAGGCGTGACTAATTTACCGCCATTTGCTAAAGCGCTGTGCAGTTGAACTAGCTTAATTGGCGTAAGTGAAAATCCTTGCCCGAATGAAGTAGTTGCAGGTTCGATAGGAGAAGAAACAAACTGCTTGCGAGCTTTGATTTGTCCGGCAGCTTCAAAAGGTAAATCTATACCTACAGGTTTAGTTACTCCTAATTTTTGCATCCATTTGTAATACTCGGTCGGCTGGAGGCGCTGCATCATTTGTACCATGCCAACATTACTGGAATACTGCAAGATTCCTGCTACTGAGAGCGATTGATTGTCCTCTTTTTCAGCATTTTTGATCGGCCAACCGCCAACTTTGATAGTATCTGGATCGGGAAATACATCATTTGGTTTAATTACGCCAGTTTCTAAAGCGATCGCCACATTAATCGGTTTGAATGTCGAGCCTGGTTCGTATAGGTCTGATAGCGCCCAATTCTTAAATAACCCTAGCTCGGATTTGTAGTAGGCATTGGGATCGTAGGAGGGATAGGAAACCATTGTCAGGATCGATCCATCCCTAGCATCCATGACAATGACGCTGCCTCGTTTTGCGCCAAATTTTGCCAATTGTTCTTTCAATCGCAATCGCGAGGCTCGTTGCAAGCGGCTATCTAAAGTTAATTGCAGGCGCAAATCATCTACGTGCAGAAAGCCTTGAGGCAGGCGATCGCTCATCAATGCCCCATCGCCCCTACGGTTTAATTTAATTGTCTCCAGCGGGCGTTCTAGCCACTTCTGTTGGCTGTACTCTACTCCTGCTTGTCCTCGGCGATCGAGGTTTACGTAACCAACAACGTCAGCCACTAGGCTTTGTTGGGGATAAAGGCGAGAATACTGTTGAATTAGCTCTAAGCCATCTAGCCGCAATTTGGCGATTTGTTTGGCGGCTTCTTCTGTTACTACTGGGGCAACTCTAATTCCTGTATTGCGAGTAGCAAATTGCTGGCTAAGTTCTGCTGCTGGACGATTCAAGATTCGGCTTAAGGACTGGGCGATCGCTTGTTTTGATTTTTTAAATAGTTTGGGATGGGCGTATAAGGTAAATATAGGGCGATCTACTGCTAAAACGTTGTTTTGGCTATCCACTACTGGACGACGAGGAATAAAAGGGCGCAGCGTGACTATTTGCTGTTTTCTGGCTTTGTTTAGCAGTACCGAGCCTTTTAATATTTGCAATTGGTACAAATTTACCCCTAATGCGATCGCTGCACTTAGCAGTACGCTCCAAACTAGCAACAGCCTGATATAAGGTATGCGCGAGTTGCTAGGGGGCTGTCTATTTTGCTGCTGTTTTCTTTTCTGCCGCGCCTTTGGATTGTTTTTATGTAAAGGGCGCTGGCGTTTAGTTCGGGGAGACGGGGGAACTGAAGTAGGCATTTTGTGCAGGATTCACCGACAGATAAAGTTTGCTTAGGCGATCGCTAGATTTTCATAAGTGTTAATACAGGATAAAGCATACATTTTGTTTTCCTCCATCCTGCTAGTTCTGCTTTAATAACCTGGTGGAACTTCAATTTTTTCTGCTGGTTTTTCTGGCAGCGATGAAGAAGCATCTCCATTCACTGGTTGCAGCACGATCGCTTCTGATGGATTAGGTGCTACTAGCCCCGTAGCTGGTGTCTCAGCTTCGGTTGCCATTTGATTTTTGAGTAGTTCGTTAGTAGTAATTAGTTGCCGCTCGTAGCGCTGTAAGTTTTCTAGCTTGCGGTATTCTTGACTCCATTTTTGCTGAGTATAAACTGTTGCGCCATAGACTAATAACATTCCCCCCATCAGCAAAAATGTTGCTGCTCCAAAGCGTTTTTGTAATTTGGATAAGCGCTTAAACCAAGCTGGAGGCTTTTGGTTCTTAAATGCAATTGGCATCGGTTGTTCGTCGGGCTTAATAACTACTCGCTGATGCAAGTTCGTACCTGCTTTAGCTGGCGGGGGAACTCTTGCTGGAGATGACTGAGAAACTTTTTTTGTCGCTGGATTCATAATTCTTGAGGATTGATATATTTTTCTTGCCATTTACTGTCGGCTATTTTAGATTTTTAATCAATGCCAAATGTTGACATTATTAGAATTTCTTTATCTTTGGCAGCACTGCGTTGCTTATATTACTCTTTGCCTATAGATTGCCTTCGCTTTGAGTGCTTTTTTACTGTTTTACCAGCAGCGCATTCGAGCGAAAGTTAGGCTACATTTTGATTTAGATTGCTGTCAGCGTACGACTTTGACGCAAAACTATGTCTATAGAAGTAGTCAATCCGAGCAAAAATATGTTATACTCCCAAGCAAACTTAGTTGACTGCAATTTTACAGATTTTGTAGCTTATATTAAGTTTGAACAGCTTCACTCTACATATTTTTACAATTATGAGTAAGCTAATATCTAAGCAAGTACAAATGTACTCGTTTAATAAAAGTCAACAAATGAGGTATCTTAATCAACAAGCGGCTCGTTATTATGTTATGTCGCAATTGGTGAAAGAGGAGTTATGAAAACAAAATTCATCGGTATTGCATTGGTATTCAGCGTATTAGCAGGTTCTCTGGGAGCTTGCACTCAAACAGACGGTGGCGGCGAAGCTAGTCCATCACCAGCAGAATCTCCCGCAACATCCCCAACTACATCGCCTACAACTTCGCCCTAGTTAGTTCAACACTGTTAATTCTTAGCTTGGTGAAGTTATCTCCTACAAGGAAAAGCAGCTTGAGCTAGTGGAAACGCCCAAATTCAACTAGCTATGCTTTAAAAGCTTTGTAGGAGATTTATTGTATTAATAAGTTTTGCTCAACCGAATAGCAGATAATAATAAGTAAGGCGGAAGTAATTTCACATACTAATTTGTTAAATAAGTACCAAGCTGATGTTGCTACTGCAATTTAGTACCTCTCATTATTGCCGCAAAGCAAGGCTAGCGCTGGGTTACAAAAAAATTCCTTACCAAGTAAAAAACCTCACTCCTGGCTTGCACGCTCTTCAACTCAAGCCTTTGACTGGACTAACAACTGTACCAGTATTAATTCCAGACTCAGCAACAGGTAAAGCGATCGCCGATTCGACGCATATCCTGACGTTTTTAGAGAATTATTGCCCCGAACCGACATTTTTTCTAGCCAAGAAGCCGCAGCAAACAGAAGCAAGTATGCTCGAAGATTGGTTAGATGAGAGTATTGGTACGGCAACTAGATTTGTGTATTACGATTATCGCTCTGGGGCAGGCAAGCAAATCGATCCTTCATTGTTTAGTCAATTGGTAATTGCTGTAGTTCAAAAGCAATACGGAATTAATCAGGCAAGTGTAGAATTAGCTGCTAGCAGAATAGCTAGTTGTTTAGCAGAATTATCAGGGCGCTGGCAAAATAGTATGTATCTAGTTGGCGATCGCTTTAGTATTGCCGATATTGCAGCAGCAGCCTTGCTTAGTCCCTTGGCATTAATACCTTATTATCAAGAGCAGTATCCTTGGTTATTTGAGCGAATTGCCCAAATCCATCAGCTTTGTGGAGAACCCCTACCACCAGGAATCAACCAGTAGGATCGGCAATTTATGTTAAGCAAACGCCAGTTATTCATTTTGGGGGTAGGTACTAGCATAATTGTAATTTTAAATATCAGAACTTCAAAGACAATTGCTCAATTACCTACAGTAGAAACACCAGAAGAGATACTGCGCACAGAAATCATTATTGCAGCGCGATCGCCAATAGATGGCAAACCATTAAGTGCTGCGGAGTATGCTGAAGTACAAGTCCAACTGCAAACTCGGCGCAATCCGCCTAAATTAAGTCCTAAAGTTAGGGAAACTGTCTTTCTTTTACGCTTGCGTCAACTGATTCGTACTTTCGCCCCATTTTTGCCAATTTAATTGCTAGCAAGTTAGATACTTGTGATACTTTTGCCCAAAAATCAACAACTATCTTTGACAGGTTATTGGCTATAAATGTAAACAATATGTATAAATATGACGATAGAAGCAAATTAATATGCAATTAGGTAGCTCCATGTCTATAACCATAGCCCCCGATCAGGTCGAGCGCATCGTTTGGAATCAGCACCAAGATCCTTTTGAAGTGCTAGGCGCTCACCCGATAGAACAGGATGGTAAAACCGTTTGGGTGGTAAGAGCTTACTTGCCAAATGCCAACGAAGCATGGGTGATCCTGCCAGAAGAGAGGATCGAATACCAAATGCATTCAGTTCATCATCCCCATTTTTTTGAATGCACGATTGATACTTTAGAACTAGCAAATTATCAACTGCGCGTTCGAGAAGGCGATCGCGATCGGGTAATTTACGATCCTTATGCCTTCCGTTCTCCACGCTTAACAGAATTTGACTTACATTTATTCTCTGAAGGCAACCACCATCGCATCTACGAAAAGCTAGGAGCGCATTGTGCAGAGATAGATGGCATCTTGGGCGTTTACTTTGCTGTTTGGGCTCCTAATGCCCGTAACGTCTCGCTACTGGCAGATTTTAATCATTGGGATGGACGCAAAAACCAAATGCGTAAAGGTCCAACCGGGGTTTGGGAATTATTTATTCCTGGCATGAAAGTAGGGGATAGTTATAAATACGAAATAAAGAATTTTGACGGTCATATTTACGAAAAATCAGACCCTTATGGCTTTCAACAAGAAGTTCGTCCCAAAACTGCATCTATCGTCGCCGATTTAGACGCTTATCAGTGGAACGATGCCGATTGGATGGAGCAACGCCGTCATACAGACCCTTTAACTCAACCGATTTCAGTTTACGAGCTGCATTTAGGTTCTTGGCTGCACGCTGCTTCAGAAAGACCTGCGATCGCACCTAATGGCGAACCTGAGAGAGTAGTCACAGTTTCCGAACTCAAGCCAGGAGCGCGATTTCTCACCTACCGCGAACTTGCAGACCACCTTATCCCATATATTAAGGAATTAGGCTACACCCATATAGAATTGTTACCAATTGCCGAGCATCCTTTCGACGGTTCTTGGGGTTATCAAGTCACTGGCTATTATGCAGCGACTTCCCGCTATGGTAGCCCTTTAGATTTGATGTATTTGATCGACCAATGTCACCAAAACGGTATTGGCGTACTTGTTGATTGGGTTCCAGGTCACTTTCCCAAAGACGGACATGGACTTGCTTTCTTCGATGGTTCCCACCTTTACGAACACGCCGATCCGCGCAAAGGCGAACATAAAGAGTGGGGAACTTTGGTGTTCAATTACAACCGTCACGAAGTAAGAAATTTTTTAGTAGCCAACGCGCTATTTTGGTTTGATAAGTATCATATTGATGGCATCCGCGTAGATGCAGTTGCTTCTATGCTTTACCTAGACTACTGTCGTAAAGAAGGCGAATGGCTGCCAAATCAGTACGGCGGTAGAGAAAATTTAGAGGCAGCAGATTTCTTACGTCAGACCAATCACGTAATTTTTAGCTACTTTCCTGGGATTCTCTCCATTGCTGAAGAGTCTACATCATGGCCAATGGTATCGTGGCCTACATACATGGGCGGACTTGGTTTCAACTTGAAGTGGAACATGGGATGGATGCACGATATGCTGGACTATTTCAGCATGGACCCTTGGTTCCGGCAGTTCCATCAAAATAACATCACATTTAGCATGTGGTACAACCATAGCGAAAACTTTATGTTGGCTTTATCTCACGATGAGGTCGTACATGGCAAAAGCCATATAGTTGGTAAGATTCCTGGCGATACCTGGCAAAAACTTGCCAATATGCGCTGCTTATTTGGTTATATGTTTGCTCATCCTGGTAAGAAAACTCTATTTATGGGCATGGAGTTTGCTCAATGGAGTGAATGGAATGTTTGGGGCGATTTAGAATGGCATCTGTTACAGTATGCACCGCATCAGCAGTTAAAGACATTTATGACGGATCTCAACCATATTTACCGTCAAGAAAGCGCTCTTTACAGTCAAGATTTTGCCGAACCAGGATTTGAATGGATAGATTGCAGCGACAACCGCCACAGTGTAGTTGCTTTTATACGCCGCGCCAAAGACTCAGATGAATTTCTCATTGCTGTCTGTAACTTTACTCCTCAGCCTCACGCCCACTATCGTATTGGCGTACCAGAGCTAGGATTTTATACAGAATTGATGAATAGCGATGCCCGCGAATACGGCGGCAGTAACATGGGTAATCTGGGCGGAAAATGGGCAGATGAATGGTCTTGTCACAACCGTTCTTACTCAGTGGATTTGTGTTTGCCACCTTTAGGAATCTTAATTCTCAAACTCGATCGCGCGAAAACTGCAGCAGCCCTGCAAAAGTAAGAAAGCCTACTTGATAAAAGGCGATCGCCAAGGGGATACTAAAAATGTTCTTTACACATTTATTTTTCCCGCAAGGCGATCGCCTTAACACTTACACAAACTACTTGCGCTTTGTGGGTTTATTTGCCCGCTTTTCGGCATCTTGACGGCGGCGATCGCTCCATCCTACTGCTGTTAAATAAATAACTCCACCGCTGACAATCACCAGCAGACTAAAAGCAGCTATAGCCAAAACATTTAAAACATTTGTTTCCACTTTAACTTACAGCCCATTACGACCCCAAACTACCATCGCAATCGACCAGGTAAAGACAACTAAGAGCGAAACCCATCCTAATGTCAAAATTTCCATAATAATTTGAAATTAAAATCGCAAAACAACTTCAAAAACTATCATACTCCTAAGTGGAAAATGATTTTTCTAGATTTTGTCTAGCTACATTAAGCTAATCCAGTGTAGCCTAAGCTGAGGCATAAACCCGTATTGATTAACACTCTCAGGACTGAAGCTACTAATTTAGGTACGATCGTGTGTTTAAGTCAAGTTTTACCCAATTCGTACCCAAAATACAAGTTTTATCTAAATTAATCCGATAATTGCTTAAATAGTTTTAAGCAAGCACTTAATCACAACTACTCTCAAAGTCTGTCTATAACTGGTTTTCAACGGAGAGGGTGGGATTTGAACCCACGATGACATTGCTGCCATAACGCATTTCGAGTGCGTCGCATTCAACCACTCTGCCACCTCTCCATAAGGCATGATTTAGGTGTAATTATAACCGATTATCTGAGCAATTAGCCAAAATTCTACAGCAAAGCGCTATTAGTTTCAGGTGATTCCAGAGTTGGTTCAAACTTATTAGCTGCTGTCCATTGAATAGCACCATCTCGCACTGTTGAGAACACTTGAACCTTATCAGTGCGTAAATTGGCTAAACTGTCTGTATCGGTGCTACTAGAGGAAATAATTACAACTTCTGGAGCGATCGCCTCAACTGTATCCCGATCCAATGATTTACCGAAAGACCACAAAACCTGAGCATTAGTTAAATTTTGCTCTTTGAGGTTCATACTACCCACTAGCAACCAATTTTTGTTCTGAATTTGTATTTGCCATATCGGTATTTGAGCATCAACTAACTTAAATGTTGTAGAACCTGCTGTAACACTCTCTCCCCCCTGCAACATTTGTAAGCTGCTACTTTTAAGCGATCGCACTTTTTCCCAGAGCTTTGCATTCTCTTGTGCAGCATAAAAATTTTTAACTGGAAAACGCTGTAGAAGTTCTTGCCAATTGTTATTAGTATTCAAATTAGTTGCGATCGCCCAATCAATCTGATTAATACCTTGCTGCTGTAAAAAAGGTAAAGTTGTAAACTGGGAAGTATTTTGTTCGCCGCTGCTAAATACCAATACCTTTCTACCCTCTTGGATTACCATAACGGGTTCAGTACCAGCCGCCAAGATAGTTACCCGAAATACTGTAGCCTGGATTTGCCAAACAGGAATTAATACTAATCCAACTGCGATCGCACCTGCAAACCACCAGCGTTTGCGCCACCAAGGAAGAAAACAAACTAAAGCGATCGCTCCATACACTGCTAGCAATTGCCAAATTGCTATTTTGCCAACAGCGTACGAATTTCCTGGTAAGCGGGAGAACAACTCTACTAGCAAAATTAAACTGCGAGTAGGGTAATACAACAACCAAGCTAAAGCACTTCCTACTATAGGCGAGACTAAGGCAGCGATCGCGCTAATAATTCCACCAATACTGATAATTGAGATTAAAGGTATGCTGAAAATATTTGCGATTAAGCTATAGACTGGTACTACTCCAAAAACATAGAGTTGTAACGGTAAAGTCCATAAAGCTGCTGCAATCGGTACAGCAATTAAAGTAGCGATCGCATTTGGCATCCAGTCTAATCGATTTATCAGTGCTGGAACTGTAACTATTAACCCTAAAGTCGCTAAGAAACTCAGTTCAAACCCCAAATCCCAAATCCATAAGGGATTAAATAAGAGTAAGAGCGTTGCTGCTATTAACAGAGAACCTAAAGGTTTGACTTTTCTCTCAGTAGCTAGAGCAATCAAAGCGCCAAATCCCATAATTACCGCTCTTAACACCGAAGGTTGCAAGCCAGTTAAGCCAATAAACACAAATAAAGCACCTACACCGCAGCCAAATTGCCAAGTAGTACCGAAACGTTTAGTTAAAGTTAGGACCAAACCCAGAATTAAAGCAGTTTGAAAGCCAGATGCGGCTAAAGCATGAGCCAATCCCACACGAATAAATAAGTCGCGGATATCATAAGGCAAATCTACCGCTTTACTTCCCAAAACCATCGAGCTTACAAGCTGACCTTCAGGACTCCCCAGCCAGCGTACTTGCGATCGCACAATTTGCCTATTAATTTGCCACAATCCCCAAGGCGGCGGTTCGCTGTTAATTAACTTTACTTGCCTACCGCTCATCCCAGCGAAGGTATTTTCCCGCTGCAAAAACTTCTGGAAGTCAAAACTGCCTGGATTACTAGCTGGTTTCGGTCTGTACAAAACGCCGCTAACTGTTACCCTCTGTCCTGGATACAACCCAGTAGTTTGCAGCAAAGGCACAGTTACGTACAATTTGCCTGTAACTTTCTTTCTATTAAATTCGCTTACCTCTAACCAAAACTGCCCTTTTTGGCTACGAGTTAGACGGGGTACGCTATCAATCTTGCCTTGAACCGTAACAACTTGCTGTTGAGTATTGTTATTTACTTGACTAATATCATTAGCAGCAGGGTAAGGTAGTCTTGCTTGAAAATATAGCGTTGCTAAAAAGCCAAGTGCACTAGCTGCTAGCATTACTGTCGGCTTAACTTGTCTGAATGTGTAGCGATCGCTCCTGCTTGCTGTGTAAGTTAATACTATAGATATAGTTATCCCTACAGCTACTATTGCGTATCCTCCCCACTCAACAGTTGTGGATAGCAAGCCAAGTATATAAGCAAGGCAGAAAACTATACCACTCATCTGACTCATTGAATTTAAAAATTTAATTTTTTAGCTTAATATACAAAACCTTAGCTGCTGGATTATTTTCATGTGGTGTTATCTTAATTTCAAATATATCAATAGCTTTAATCAACTCTCCTAACTTTTTGTAACCGTAGCTTCTAGAGTCAAAAGATGAGGATAGTTTATTGATTTGTCCTCCCAATTCTCCTAAAGTTACCCATTCATCTTCTTCGGCGATCGCATCATAAGCATTTTTAACAAGCTTCACTAATTTTAAATTTGCTTTTAGCTCCGCGCTACTTTTTGGCTTATTACTTTGAGTTTCTTTTTTACCTTTTGCAGCTTCAACTAACTCTCTTTCCTCCGTTTCTTCTATGTTTTCTGTATAAGTAAATTTATCGCAAGCTTTCTGAAAAGGTTCTGGTGTCTTCTTTTCGCCAAATCCATATACAATTAGTCCTGACTCTCTGATTCTACAGGCGAGTCTAGTAAAATCACTATCGCTGGAAACAATACAAAAACCATTAAAATTGTTAGTGTATAGCAAATCCATTGCATCTATTATTAATGCGCTATCGGTAGAATTTTTTCCCGATGTGTAACTAAATTGCTGAATTGGTTGAATAGCGAATTTATTTAACTTGTCTTTCCAACTATTTAAATGCGTGCTTGTCCAATCTCCATATACTCTTTTAACATGAGCAGTACCATATTTAGCGACTTCTTTGAGTAAAGCTTCAATTATGCTAGCTGTAGCATTGTCAGCATCAATTAAAACCGCAAGTTTATCTGATTTAAATTGAGCTTCACTTTTCATGGTCATACTGCAAACTTAGTTACTAACTAAGCATTTTTTAATAAAGGAAATCCTAGTTGTTCTCTTTGCTGCAGGTATAGTTGAGCAATTCGCTTCGCTAAACTCCGAATTCTGCCAATATAGCGAGTTCGCTCTGTTACTGAAATAACTCCCCTAGCATCTAGCAAGTTAAATACATGAGAACACTTTAATATATAGTCCAAGCTGGGTAGAACTAATCTTCTTTGTGTGAGTTGCTCTGCTTCCTTTTCGTACAAACCAAATAGAGTCAGTAGCATTTCTGGGTTAGAGGCTTCAAAGTTATAAGTGCACTGCTCAATTTCGCCCTGGAGATGAACGTCTCCATAACTAATAGTGTCAGTCCAGTGTATTTTGGCGATCGCTTCGACTCCTTGAAGATACATAGCCAAGCGCTCTAATCCATAGGTAATCTCAATTGACACTGGACGGCAATCAATTCCCCCACACTGTTGGAAGTAAGTAAATTGCGTAATTTCCATTCCATCTAGCCAAACTTCCCATCCTGTACCCCAAGCGCCTACAGTAGCATCTTCCCAATTGTCTTCTACAAAGCGAACGTCATGGTCTTCAGGATGGATACCTAACGCTCTTAAAGAATCAAGGTAAATGCCCTGGATGTTTTCAGGCGAAGGTTTAATTAAAACTTGATATTGATAATAGTATTGAAACCGATTGGGATTTTCGCCATAGCGCCCATCTGTAGGACGGCGACAAGGTTCGACGTAAGCAACCGACCAAGGTTCAGGTCCTAGCGCCCTTAAAAATGTATGAGGGTTTTTAGTCCCTGCCCCTTTTTCCATGTCATACGCTTGGGCAATTAGGCAACCGCGATCGCCCCAGAATTTATTTAATACAGCAATAACAGATTGAAAATTCACAGGTTTTAACGCCTCATCAGAACAATGCACTAATCATTGTTGCCTAAAACCATTACGAAAACTAGCTTTGGGGAATTTCTCGATCTTTTTTAAAAAAGGTGTTGACAAAGCCAAAGGAGTATTGCTACATTAGTAAAGCGCCAGAGAGGAAGGAGACAGCAAAGCGAGTGCCCAACTCACTAGCAGCGCACCGAACCATGAAAACATTATAGTTGAAAAGCCAAAAA
>NZ_JYON01000039.1 GCF_000952155.1 Aliterella atlantica CENA595
CAACTTGCAGTCGAGCAATGTTTCAATCCCTAATAAGGATTTGTATTAATTGGAATAGTAGACGATTGCAAGATAAATGTTTGATATCATGTTTCAATCCCTAATAAGGATTTGTATTAATTGGAATAGTAGTATTCAATGGGCGATGCTTTGCGATTATGTGTTTCAATCCCTAATAAGGATTTGTATTAATTGGAATCTGCCACAGGAATCTAGTAGCACTCCTTGTCAGAAGTTTCAATCCCTAATAAGGATTTGTATTAATTGGAATTCTGGAAAAAGCTAGCGATATTAGTGTAAGTCTTGGCGTTTCAATCCCTAATAAGGATTTGTATTAATTGGAATACAATGGCTGTTGGGCGATCGCAAGTGACTTGAGAGTTTCAATCCCTAATAAGGATTTGTATTAATTGGAATTTAGCCACGATGAGGCATTCCAAGTATTACCGAGGTTTCAATCCCTAATAAGGATTTGTATTAATTGGAATAATGAGGCTCAGATTGCATCCTTCTCACCGCATGTTTCAATCCCTAATAAGGATTTGTATTAATTGGAATCACTCAAACCAGTGTTTGCCAATCTGGTAGCAGAGTTTCAATCCCTAATAAGGATTTGTATTAATTGGAATATGCGACAGGCAACCCTTTAGCGCGTAGGGCTTTGTTTCAATCCCTAATAAGGATTTGTATTAATTGGAATTTCCAATCCGTCATAAACCTCTGCTAGTTGGTTTAAGTTTCAATCCCTAATAAGGATTTGTATTAATTGGAATGAGGGTATCGGTTTGGGGTGCGGTCATCGTCTGAGTTTCAATCCCTAATAAGGATTTGTATTAATTGGAATTAAATTTCCCGATGGCTAGAAATGCTAAATGCTTCGTTTCAATCCCTAATAAGGATTTGTATTAATTGGAATGGAATCCGCGTTGGACTGCTCTTAGCCGCTTCCTTGGCGTGTTTCAATCCCTAATAAGGATTTGTATTAATTGGAATTTAACTTATTTTGCTTATGAGAACCAAATAGGTGTTTCAATCCCTAATAAGGATTTGTATTAATTGGAATTAATCTGGTATCTTCCATCTTTTGCCCATTAGGAAGTTTCAATCCCTAATAAGGATTTGTATTAATTGGAATTAATCTGGTATCTTCCATCTTTTGCCCATTAGGAAGTTTCAATCCCTAATAAGGATTTGTATTAATTGGAATTAATGATAGGCGGGGCTGCCCTGCTATTTCTTGCGGGGTTTCAATCCCTAATAAGGATTTGTATTAATTGGAATTTGCGGGAAGCTGCAATCGCTGCGTCTCTTTCTGTTTCAATCCCTAATAAGGATTTGTATTAATTGGAATGCATTCTAACTACCTTTCATATTAAGTAGAAGGTGTTTCAATCCCTAATAAGGATTTGTATTAATTGGAATGGAGTGAAAATTAAGAGCGATCGCCTATGAACAGTTTCAATCCCTAATAAGGATTTGTATTAATTGGAATTTTAAGGATAGCTAGCACAAAAAAAAACGAAAGGCGTTTCAATCCCTAATAAGGATTTGTATTAATTGGAATATTAGGATGGTGTGTATGATTTTGCTCGTAGTCTCCGTTTCAATCCCTAATAAGGATTTGTATTAATTGGAATAAAGTGCATTCGTTCCGATGAGTCGCCGTGTAGTATAAGTTTCAATCCCTAATAAGGATTTGTATTAATTGGAATGGGATAGAGAATGATTTATGGAATCTTTAGAAATTGTTTCAATCCCTAATAAGGATTTGTATTAATTGGAATGCGTGGCAAGAGCAGCTACCATTTTTGAGCATCTCGTTTCAATCCCTAATAAGGATTTGTATTAATTGGAATAAAAATTTATCTGTCGGTTTTCCATGTTTAAAGTTTCAATCCCTAATAAGGATTTGTATTAATTGGAATTGTTACTGGCGTGCGACCTGCAACAGATACAGAGCAGGTTTCAATCCCTAATAAGGATTTGTATTAATTGGAATGCACAGTATCCTCATCTGAGGCTAAGATTATCTACCGATTTTGTACTTGTTTCAATCCCTAATAAGGATTTGTATTAATTGGAATTTTTCTTCTACTCTAAAAACTGCCAATACAAGTGTTTCAATCCCTAATAAGGATTTGTATTAATTGGAATTATTGCGATCGCACTTCCCCACCTTCGGCATTGGTTTCAATCCCTAATAAGGATTTGTATTAATTGGAATAAATTCGGGCTTGCTGCGTCCTGCCAACTCTCAGGTTTCAATCCCTAATAAGGATTTGTATTAATTGGAATTTTATTGTTTCCCAATCAAGCTTAGTTCTACTTACAGTTTCAATCCCTAATAAGGATTTGTATTAATTGGAATGTGACAATAAACAGTGTCGCCAGTCGGCAACTTTAGTTTCAATCCCTAATAAGGATTTGTATTAATTGGAATGAGAAAATCACCTATCAGGACGATCGATTGCAGGCTAGGGAGTTTCAATCCCTAATAAGGATTTGTATTAATTGGAATTACTTAGCGGATTACTTTTAATCTCTAAAGCAGAGTTTCAATCCCTAATAAGGATTTGTATTAATTGGAATCTAAAGGCTTAACGCGGGTTCCCCAAAGTAAAAGCGTAATCGGTTTCAATCCCTAATAAGGATTTGTATTAATTGGAATACTTGCAGGGCTAGTATTGCGAAGCAACTGCTGCGTTTCAATCCCTAATAAGGATTTGTATTAATTGGAATTGGCGGATAGATATAGAGGTTTCTGATTATGTGGAGTTTCAATCCCTAATAAGGATTTGTATTAATTGGAATGGTATTTCTGGCTCTGGCTGTCCATCTAGTCTTTCGTTTCAATCCCTAATAAGGATTTGTATTAATTGGAATGTCACTGAAGTTGTTATCACCATACCTTTGTCAGTTTCAATCCCTAATAAGGATTTGTATTAATTGGAATTTGTGGTAATCCGCCTACTAGCTACCCACCTGTTGTTTCAATCCCTAATAAGGATTTGTATTAATTGGAATGTAGGGAACCGAAGATCGATCAACTTGCCAAACTCAGGTTTCAATCCCTAATAAGGATTTGTATTAATTGGAATGTTGCTGTCAAGCTTATCATCAGTGCAAATTGATCGTTTCAATCCCTAATAAGGATTTGTATTAATTGGAATTGAAAGACAGCCAATTATTTTAAAGCTGCCCAGCGTTTCAATCCCTAATAAGGATTTGTATTAATTGGAATGGAGATGAAAAGGAATACTACTTTTTGCAAAATCCTGTTTCAATCCCTAATAAGGATTTGTATTAATTGGAATACACTACCGCGTCACTCTTGACCAAGCCAAGCGCGATGTTTCAATCCCTAATAAGGATTTGTATTAATTGGAATGGTTAGAAAGTTTCCTGCAACGCCCAAAATTAAAGAATGTTTCAATCCCTAATAAGGATTTGTATTAATTGGAATCAACTACAAGCCTTGATAACGTGTCATTTTTCAATGTTTCAATCCCTAATAAGGATTTGTATTAATTGGAATGCTAGATCGTGTCTAGCATCAGTGCTTGTAGAGCAAACACTGTTTCAATCCCTAATAAGGATTTGTATTAATTGGAATATTGGCTGGAATCCTGGAATATTAATTAGTACAGCAGTTTCAATCCCTAATAAGGATTTGTATTAATTGGAATATTCGTACTCTGTTTGCTGTGGGTAGGTTCCCTCATAAGTTTCAATCCCTAATAAGGATTTGTATTAATTGGAATTTTATTTTGCTTCCCAGCAGGTGCAGATTTCTTGTTTCAATCCCTAATAAGGATTTGTATTAATTGGAATCGCATCGATGGCAGTGGTACGCGCCGTCTTCTCTGTTTCAATCCCTAATAAGGATTTGTATTAATTGGAATACCTTTCTGCCCATCGCGCCCCTTTTGCCCGTCTTGTTTCAATCCCTAATAAGGATTTGTATTAATTGGAATCGCTGGCTGCTAAAAACCTTACGATATTTAGTTTTCAAGGTACGATCGCGCGAAACCAAAACGATTATATCATCCACTCCCCTAAACGCTCGTAGGACACACAGTGACAATCCAACGAAAACATTGCTATACATACATCTCAGCAAACGCGCGAATACATTAATCCTCCCTTAGCTCCTAAATTCCTACACGCCAAGCATCTCATGGCATTCTTGCAAAAACTTCGCCTCAACACCTACCCATCCGCGCTAGTAGCAAAAAATATAGTCTCGTCGCGGGGTTGTTCGCCGCCAATGCGTTCTACTTTACCTTGACAGCAACCACAAAGAAAATAAAAACGGATGCTATCTACATTAGGCTGAATTGCCTTACTTAAACGCGATCGCAATTTAGCATACTGCGTGTCAGTCAAGTTGCAACACTCAAACACGCTCAATTGTACCCACTGTCCGTAAGACTTGAGAATGTTGAAAATTTTAGTGCGGCGCTTGTCTTCGGAAATATCATAGGTAATTACGACATTCATCATCAGGTTACTTCAAAACTAAAGGAGGATACTTTTCAATCTCGCCCATCAAATACTTAGCTAATAATCGAGCCTGAATCTCAAAAGCTTCACGATAAGTACATTGCTTCAACAAAACCGGATGCTTAAACTTAGACTGCTTCTTGAGTTCGTAAAGACGTAAAAAAGTATGCAGTCCTTCTTTAGTAAGTGAAACAGCATTACTCAATGGTTCTGTCGTAAAATCATTAGGGTTAAGCGATCGCTTATTCAAGGCAGCTAACACCACAGCATCGACTACCAAAGGACGAAACTCTTCCATCAAATCCAAAGCTAGCGAAGGACGACCGTAACGTTCGACGTGCAGGTATCCTAAATAAGGATCGAAGCCGACAATATTTAACGCACCTTGAATATCGTGACGCAACAATGAGTAGCCTAAGCTGAGTAGCGCATTAACAGGATCGGTAGGAGGACGACGATTTCTAGTTTTAAACCCAAACTCCGAACCTTTAATTAACTTGTCAAAGCAACCAAAATAAGCCGCACTCCCCGCACCCTCCAAGCCACGTAAAGAATCAATGCTAGTAGTCTTGGCAATAGGTGCGATCGCTTGTTCTAATTGACTTATATGAGCTTGCAAATCTATTTCGCTGCATTCTCTATCTCGCCGTAAGAGGGTATGGCGATAGTTTTTTAGTTTACCCCGCACAAAACCTTGTACGAGGTGAATTGCTCTTGCTGATTCGCCAATAGCTTGCCATTGGGCTTTCCTGACAAAGATATTTTTCGTCAGTTCTGGTTCTAAACGCCCCAAATAACGCCCCGTACCTGTAAGAAAACTCAAAGGAATGCGCCGCTCCAAAAGTTCAAACACAGCCGCAGGCGAGACAGTAGCACGTCCTAAAACCACAAGACCATCTACCTTAATTAAAGGTACGTCTAAAAGCGTTGCTTTATTTGCTTTGACGCTGAGACGTTCATCCGTTTTGCCAATAAAACTATCCTGTTCGGTGACGTAAACAGTTCCCACAACAAACTCCTTAAAATTATATAGCCGCTTCTTGATAGCGCTTCACCTTATCTGCTGCTTGCGGTAAACATTGCGAATACAAACTGCAACCTTGACAACGCTGCCTATAAATAGCTTTGGGCATTATTCCAGTTGCTAGCAAATTTTGTACTGCGGCGATAGTTGCGATCGCACTAGCACGTAATTCGGCAGTTATTTCCACTATTTGGCGTTGATGGGAGTGAGTGTAATAGATATATCCTTGAACTACACTTTTGCCCGTCATCTCCTCCAAACAAAGCGCTTGGGCGCAGACTTGCAACTCATCGTTATCCCATTGTCCCCGATAGCCGCGCTTATACTCTACTGGATACAAGCATCCTTCATTTTCTTCAATTAAATCTGCTTTGCCAATCAAGCGATATTGCTCAGATTTGAGCCAAACTGCCCGAATTTGCCAGATTTCCTCTCGATGTCCTTCCCCTAAAGTGTGGACGCGATCGTGCAAGCTAGTACCTTCAATCGTGTACTGGTTGTCTGTAAACTCTCCCGCACAAAACATCCGCCAGCAACGGTGAGGACAATAGGTGTATTGATTGAGAGCAGCGATCGCAATATATTCAGAATTATTCATGTTGGCTTGCGAATTTGCGATCGCCTTACCATCCCCATTCCCATCGGCGTTTTTCTACCTACGCCAGAGTACAAAGCAAAGTCTGCTAAAGCGTTGATTTGCTTAATTACTTGTGGTTCGACATTGCCCAAAATCCGATAGCTGACATTACCAACACAACCAATAAACTTGCTGCGCGAATCTGCAACTATCTCTGTACGAATATCAAAGTAGCTAGGAAAGATAGCTTGGACGATATCTGGAGACATTTCAATCTTGCTAAATTTATGCCAACGATTGATTAGGCTGTTAAACACACTATCTCTACTCGGTAAAGCACAATCAAACTCTTGCTGGCGGAATGCTGTAGGAGTTGAGAGAGTGAAACTAATTAGGCGATCGCGATCTGATGCTTGCTCGTATAGTTGAGAGTAAGAGCAAAAATTCGCCCAAGGTTGAGTAGATTGAGGAGTACCCAAAACGCTAGTAATCTTTAAATCCGCAGAACCCAAATGCCAAGCGCGACTAGGATTGAGATTTAGCCACAGTTGAGTAAGTTTGCTAAACAAAGCCTCATCTAACAAAGATATTCTCAGCCAACAAGGAGTACCAGGTGCGATCGCTTGTTTGTGTTCCCATTGCACTCTATAGTTACTAGATACCTGTAAAGGGCTAAGAGTAAAGGCTTTATTGCTTTTGTCAGCGTGGAGAAAGTCGCCCAATAGTTTATCGACAGCACTAACTAGCGTTAAAAATAGGGCGTGGATGTGTTTACCACTGAGGTAGCCAGGGTAAATAGGCGACTGTGGAATGATATTGAGAACTAAACTATGAGGCATATATCAACTCCTAAAACGGTATTGCATACCAGCCGGAATTTTTAGCTTGTCAGTTTCGTAAAATTGCCCTCGCAGCCGTACGTTACGGATTAGGCTGACTGGAGGCATATTTACCACGTCATAGCTAATGACTTGATGGGAGAACATCACATCTAAGGGATTGAGCAAATAGGGAAATACATATTCCCCTGCAATTAACTTAGACTGAGAAAGTTCTGTAACTTCTACTGCTGCTTTACTCATCCACTTACCTAGACGAATCCATTTAGGCAAAGTTAGGCTTTTTTGCGAGATGAGGAGAAACTCAAATCTACTTTCAGGGGCAATTTCTTTCGCCCTACCAAAACTAGGAATATTCTTTTGGGTTTTCTCCATCTCTACGTGGTAGTTGTTATTTGCGTACTTCCATGTATTGAGCATGGCATAATGAGAAAGCGATCGCGCTGGGGTAACATATATTCCCTGCTTGTTAAGTGGCGTTAAATGCTCCTCATACTTAGGCACTTGTTCGGGGCAAAAATAGCGATAAGAGTGTTCTTCAGCAACGCTAGTAGAGTAGACTTCGCTATCGACTAAGCCTAGTGCATAACACAGGGCGTAGTTATGTATTACTGGTTCGGTTTCATACAAGCGCCCGATTTCACGAGTTGCATAATAGAGGCTATCGTGCAACTCTAACTGACAACGGTAGATAAATGTCATTACATTTACTCCGCTACAACCGTAGCTTTTTTATTACTCCTTTTTTCTTTTGCTGCTGACTTCAATACATACTTGTCTGCATAAGCAACTGACTCTGTATTAGCTTGAGTTAGCATTTGCTTTAGCTTGGTTTCATCGCTGGTAATGGACTTAACTTCATTCAATAAAGTGATAAAAGAGTTACCTATGAAATCTGTATGACAAATACACTCTTGAGACATAAGGACATTTATAGCTTCTGTAGCAGCAGATAAAACATTATCTTCATCTAGTGGATCGGGGGAATTAATTTGACTTTTTTGGCTCATTAAGTCATATATTTTTTGCGTCCATCGCAAATTGCTAACAATCTCTCCATCAGCAAAAACAACGCCTATCAATTGATTGCGAACTTTACCAGTACGGGTTGTTTGTGCGCCGTAGTGACTCGTTCTCAAAATGTTATTGAACACATAAATAAATCCTGCTTGTGTAGGGTCTTTTAGCGTCACAATGCTAGGAAAAAAGACTTGAGGCAATATGTGATCTTGACTATTTATTCGGCTAGTTACTTCTCCTTGACGGCTCATTGTGCCATTTTCAAAAGGTGCATTGAGTGTAAAATTTAAGTGGGAATCATCAAAGGGTGTAATTGAATAAGCTGTATCTACTACAACTTTTGATTTTTCTGAACCAGCATCACCAATTGCAAAACCGTAAAGAATACAATCGGGAGTAGTTTTGCTAAAATCAACGTTATAATCGCACTTTTCCCAGTCACCAATTTTGTAATTACGCAACAACTCTCTACCTGTAAGGCGTTCTGGGGTAGACTGTTTGCGCTTGAATAGTGCTAAACGGCTAATTGCTTGATTATTCTCAATTCCTGCTCTTACTCGTGCTTTATTAAGTTCGCCGTCAGTTTGAAATAATGGGTAAGATTCAGTTACACGGATAGTAATAAAGTGGACATATTTACCCATTGGTTTAGCTGGGATTTCGCTGTGAAAAAACTTCGGCTCAACGGTTTTAATAAAAGTCATTTTGTGTTCACTCTGTTTTGTGGTTACTTGAAAAAATTGAATTATTCTAAATTGTGGCTTCTGCTTCTAATTCTATAATTTCATCTGGTTCATCTTGTGGTTTTTGTTGGCGCTCAGTATCATCAGCTAAACGATAGAGATAATCGCAGGTATCGCGGATAAGATTTAATTGCATACCTGCTAAACGAGCGCGATCGCTCTTAAATGTCTCATCAAAAATCACCTCAACAAAATACTTAGCAAATTCATAGATTGCTTGTCGTTCTTCCTCGGAATTTAAAGCAGGTTTCCACTTGCCATCTATAAAGGTTAAAGTGGGTTTTCCCTCCGCAGTACGTCGCCTAACATTTTTCATTAACGTTGATAAACGTGCAGCTACAAGTTGAGTTAAAGACTCATTATCACTAGCTAAAGCTTTATCAATTTTTAAAACTACATTCGCAGCCTCATCAATTGGTTTTAAAACTGCATTAGCTTTAGCATATTGGCTTTTTGCCCGATAAAACTTGCGATAAAGTTCAGTTAAATTTTCTAATTTAGTCATCTCATCTCCTTTTGGCTCGAAGTAGTAGTAAAAGTCAAAGTACAATTTAATTTTGGAAATTGGTACAGATTTAATCTCAGGAATTTGTACAGAATTGCTTTTTGGTTTACGTAGCCATTTACTAAGGTAGTGAAAGACGTAAAGAGGGCTAGTTTCTAAATCGCGCGCTAACGCTGCTAATTTCCCCCAATCAGGATTTCCATCTTTTTTACGATTGACTTCCAAGTGAATGCAATAAGCCGCACTAAGAGCATTAAGCGGGGAAAATTTACGCTGGTTTAGGCTACGAGGGACGATACTATCTAATCGGTACTCAGCTTGTTTAATTAAAGAGTGAATTGCTTGATGTTCTCCGTCTAGTAAAACCGTCTGTTCAAAATCAGCACCACTAATAAAAGGTGGTACGGGTGACTCTGAAGCAACTGTTTTGATATCTAAGACTAGCGGTAACGCTAATGCTAACCATGCAGGCATTACCCAAGATTCTATATCTGTAGCATCTTTTCCTGGTGGTAGTGCTAGAAAGAAAAATGTAAGTGGTTGATTTTCTGGATAACTAATTTTGAAGGTGCGATCGTTTTCCGGCTGCAAATCTTCTTTAATTAGTAACGCATCAACTTTTTGATAATTGTCAAGAGTAAAATTAGCTTCTTGCTTTTCTGTAATTAGGTATTTGCGGATGTCTGCATCAAATCGCGATCGCTCAATCCAAGTATAAGCTTTTTGTAAAAACTTATTAGTTTCTGGTGTAAAAAAATAAGCGGGATAAAGGTACAGATATCTATACTTGCGTCCTTCAAAGTCTCCTCCTGTAGCGTTGGTTTGGTTCATTAAAATTTGCCTTAACATGATCTCTATTGACCAAATCGAGCAAATTTGCCGTTTAGCGGCTTGGGCGTTAAATAATATCTGGCGGTTACTGTAAACTTGGGGAGCAAATAATGTTGCTGATTCCATTTGTTCTGTAACAGTATAGGAAGAACTCGACATTGCACAAACGTTTTCTCGTCCTCTACCTGTTACTTTAGCGGCGCTATATCTGCTAATTTCGGTTAAAAAAGGTTGTATTTCTGGCGTAACAACTGCACCTGCTGGTAAACAAACAACTCGATTTACATAGGTGCGGATATCATCCCAACCATCAGAAATTGTGAATTGCTCTAAAGTTGGCTTAATTAAGGTAGCCGCATAATTTACCATCTCCGTCATTCTTTCCCTAATTTGAGCTTCATCTAAACCCAAATTACGCTGAAAATATTGCGCTGCTATGTAATACCAATCAAGGGGTACGCCTCCAGTTTTTTTTAAAGTTTGAATGGCTTGTATAGCAGATATTTCAGTTGATAAGCCCAAATATTCAGCAAGTTTGTGAGTTAAGTTTAAATTTGGGATCTCTTTACGGTTAGCTTTAGGTTGCTGCTTTTGCCAAGTATTTAAGCGATCGCACCATTCACTCCAAATTCCTCTACATAGGGTATCTCCAAATTCTGCTAACCTATCAATGCGATAATCTTCACCAAATTCTAGATTGAGATTAGTAGGTAAATCCCCTGCATTCTGAAAAGCAACTAAGCTATCACTACGTTTTTTAGCTGAGGAACTTTTTGTACTAGGAATTAGTCTACTAGCTGCATTAACACTAACTTCCATTAGCTGAATAGCATCAAAGAACAACCAATAGTAATCAGCAAATTTAAAACCTTTCCCATCCCGTCCAAAACCTGTTTGATCTCGTTTTAATCTATCTCCACATAAAATTTTGATTTTGGCAATTACTAGATTAGGTAGGTTACTTATATCAATTACCGGAGCATTGGGTTTAGTTAAATAAACAACTCCATCTGGTAAATATAGTAATGCTGTATAAAAATCTTGGGGATGAGCTTCTATTAAAGCATTATTTAAAATATTAGTTATAACTCCACGATTGTCTGACAAAGAGTGATAACTAAACTTCAATTGTCCATTGCTTAAGCTAGTTAGTTCTTCAAACAATCCATTATTATCTACATCGCCTGGACGCTTTATTACTGAAGCGAATAAATCTGATAATCTAACAAGGCTGGCAAGAATACTTCTAGTTCTACCATCTAATTTAGGGTTTAATCCACGAATTTCTAAACCTAAATCAGCGTCGTATTTAACTCCTGCATTATTACTTAGCCACACTATGTCATCAATATGTTTTTCCCAATCATCACCTAGTAAATAATTCAAACCTAGATCGGTGATTTTTTTAGCAATATATTCTCGTCCAAAGTTAGGCGCATCGGATTTATGAGGTTGATCTTTTTGCCAATGGCGATTTTTAAATTTACCTTCGTTATCATTAGCATTTAACCAGGCGGGATAATCAGGAAACTTATCAAAGTCATGTAAAAGATAAGATACGATAAATAAACAAATTACGATATCGTTACAGTAGCGTTTAACAGGATTGGTTGCTTGTTCTAATCTCAGTTGTTTTAGTATTCGATAAGTAGGAAGTAGCCCATTTAAAAGGTGAGATATAAAAGACTGATCGTGTTTACTGCGTTCAACATTTTTACCTTCTGCGCGTCTATCTTCCGTAAATTGACCTCCTTTTGCTGTTGCTCCTCCTAACTGGGAAAATAGATTAGGTACAACATTTTCAGCTAAGTTTTCTAAAATGCGATCGCTTTTGTTTCCTTCTGTATCTAGAATCGCCTGCTTAAACAATTTGATTGTCAAAAGTTCAGCTTTTATCGGGGTTTCATCATCTAGATTTTGCGTAGCATCAAACTCTAATGTTTCTAAAGGTAAATCGTCAAAATTATTATCAGCCATAAATAAGTTTATTTCTACTCAATTGGTTAATTTTGATGTCTGCAAATACAAAACTTACAAGAACAAATATTAAAATTGATAGCTATTTGTTCTCGCAAACTCTCTTTAATTCTTGGTTGTCCGCCAAATTGCACGTAATTCTTCTAAACGCACCCAGCAACCATCTTTTTTAATCTCTATGTATTCCCAGCCGTTACACGAACTACCGTTAATCTTTCCAGTCAAGGGACTTGGCTTATCAAATTCTTGTCCATCGCAAACAATAGTTCCTGTTGAAGATATTTCTAGACTGTTGATATACTCACGACCGAGTTTTTTGGCTAAATCTCGTTTTAGTTTGACTCGCACAGACATTCCTCGTTTGGTTAGCCCTGCGTCAAGTAATTGAGTAAGCTTTACATGAAAGTTGGCTATCTTCTTCTTACTTTCGTTATGCTTTTCAAACTCCAAGCTTTTAGGGTTCAGGTAGACAGTTGAGAAACTAAGTACGCCTTGATTCTGGCATTTAGGCTATATCTTTATTAGTAAGATGTATGTTCATAATTTCTTGTAGTTAGTTGACACTATACTGTCATTGCTATTTTTAGATGTCAAGGGTTACTGTAGCCTTAATGATTAAAAATCACTTTCTAGAGTGTTAGATGCAGATAAGTGTAACCTTATGTATAGGGAGGAGGGTTCGCAGTTCGGTACTGCACTCTCCATAATGCCTTTTAGGTATTGAAACACTGTCGCCTTCTGATTTTGGGCAAAACCCCTTCTCCCTATCCTTTTCAGCAAATCCATCCTTCATCCTCTCTTGGCTCCCAGTGCCAAATTAGGGTTTCTAACAACAACGCAGACTGTCCAAAAGCAATTGTGTATGCTGGTTTTCGGTCGTTTAAGCGATCGCTTAAAGAGTATGCTTGAAAGTGTATCGGTAGTCCTAACTTGGCTCGTAGGGTGGCGCGATCGCAATCAGAGATATAGCAAACTAGACCTCTTTGGTACAAAGCTTTACTAACATCATTAATACCTGTGGAAACTTGCAAGCCTTTAAGAACTTGCACCTTACTCGATTTAGCAATTGTACTGATGTCGCCAGAATGATAAAAATGCCAATCTTCCCGTATTTCTCTATAACCTGTCAATTTCAAGTAACATAAAGCCTTCTCAAATCGAGTTGTCAATAACCCTGCTTGTTTTGCTTGTTGAATAAACTGGGGCTTTTCCATCCATTCAAAAGTAAAATTACTAATCAAACTAGGAAGGTTATAAGTTTTAAAGCGAGCGCTTTCTGGTTCGTTTCTATTCGTGTCATCATAAATCGCACAATCTAACTGACTACTCCCGCGAAAATTCCGCGCTTCATCAATTACTTTCTGTTTTCCTTCACTCTGGCAATGTTTAATTTGTCCGTACTTTTTATTAACGCTGATCTTTAAAGCTTTTTGAACATCATTGCCGAAGTTTTGAGCAGCTTCAGGGTAGTAATGTTTAAGCCTCAAAAGCTCAGAATACACGCAGGTTGATTGAATCCCACCCCATCGTTGCGGATATTGTCTAAAATCATTAATAGAGGAGTAGCGATCGCGGATAGCCTGAGAAAAAGTAATGCGATCGTAAGTTTCACCATCCTGCAACGGATGTAAATCTCTTTCAAATAGTCGCTCTATAATAAAATTTGGAAGTAGAGCATAAGCTTGATAGATTTCAAAATCTTTATGTCTGCCTAACCTTCCGAAACGTTGAATAAAGTTACCAGCATCCGCCGCTTCAAAGACTAAAAAATTAATCCGAAAGTCAACTCCTACATCAATTGTAGATGTACCTAAAAGTAAATCTGCTTCTATAACCGATCTTGATTTTTCGGTTTCACCTGTTAAACCTGTGTTTTCTCGTACTTGTAATCCTAGCGGTTCAAAAAGTGCCTTAAACTTAGGGATTAGTTTTTTTACAGCAGCAATGGAATTAAGAATTATTGCACCTTTACTACCTGGGTAAGTTTGAAAAAACTTTAATATGGTTGTTTCCGCATTATTTAAAATCCAATCGTAACTAGAACGTATATTCGGTTCTATATTTTGAGGAAAAATTAAATTAATTGGCTGGCTAATTTGTCGCCAGCTTTTACTTGTTTCATTTAAAGAAAACTTATAAGCATTCTGCTTAACTGGGTCAATAACACGGTATCTCAATCCAGCTTGAGACAAAAAATCCTGTAATAGCTCGTTAGGAGTAGCCGAGAGAAATAAGAATTGCTTACCAGGAACAGTATGCTTAATTAGTAATATTGCATTGATTACGTTGGTAATTTGAGGAGATGAGAAGATATGAAACTCATCGAAAATGAATAAGTTATAGTTGTTGTCAATATTCGCGAACAATTTATTGGCATTGTCGCCTTTACCCTGTTTGTTGCGTCGTAAGTAACGAAAATCATGAATGTAGTGAAAAATATCAGGATTTGTAAGCAGAATTTCTGAATTAATAGCACGATTAAGTAATGCTGCTTGTTTTGAAGATAGTTTAGTTGTTTCGATAAAATCCTCAAGTATAGCTGCGTTCAAACGATAAACTTGAAGATCGTGTTTAGTAGGTTGAAACTGATTTTTATAGCTTTGTACTTGTTTTTCTTGATCTCGTGCTAATTCATTCGTAGGGTACATCGCTAAAGTGGACGTGCAGTTAGTCATTGCTGGAAGGTAAGCGGCTAAGCTTTTACCATCTCCGGTCATCGCTGTATTAAAAACTACGTCAATACTGGGATCGCATAACGCCTCCAAAGTTGCGGCTTGATGCCAAGAAAGCGACCAATTTTCCGGTAATTGCACTCCTTCTGGTGTCAGGACTGTTTGAGAGTAAACAGGTTTGAGAATAATAGAATAATCGGACATACGATTAAAAATTGCCCGTAATTTGTTGTTAATTGCCATCTTTACATTCAAAATAAAGATCGTCAATAGAAAGTACGGTTAAAGTGTACGGACAAACACAATGAGTCGTAAAGGTCAGTCAATTACCCTATCTATTTCTGAGCGAGACAAAGCGCAATTAGAAGAAATTGCGCTCAAATTCGGGATATTGTGGGGCGATCGCCCGAATATATCTAAATTGGTAGAAGCGATCGCTCGTCAACAATTAGCGATCGCTCCCAATCACGATTGGTCAACAAATCGCTTGGAGGCGTTAGTGCAATCTGTCCGTACTTTGACAGATGCAGGTAAGAGTGAAGAAGCCTTAGCGATCGCCGATTTACTCCTCGAACGCAGCGAACTGTCCATACCTTTGCGTAGTCAGATAGAACGCTTTAAGGAAAATCTACCCCCAGAGTGGCGATTAAAAATTGATAACTACAGACTGCGAAACCAACCATTTCAATTGTCTTATCAAGATGCTACAGGTAAAACATGGAGTTTTACTGTCCGCCATGCTCAAATTAATCGTCACGAACGAGGAGAATATTTAGATTGCTGGTGCGAGGAAACAGAAGGAAATTTAGACATATCAGAATTAACTAATAACTGGAGTCTGCGCTTAGACAGAATAACCGAAGCTGCGATCTTACCAATTAAAGGTGAATGGCATTCTACCTTGGCTCAAATAGAAGTAGAAATGCATATAGTTGGAGGATTAGCCTTTGCCTATCAAACCAAAACAAACGAAGACATAGTAAATGAATGGTTGGAAGATAAACAAGGTGTAAGGCGAGTTGTCAAACTGATATCAAATACTTACTGGTTTACTCGATATGTATTGCAGAATGCACCAGATATTGTAGTCGTCTCGCCGGAGAGCGTGCGCGATCGCATTAAACAAAAACTACAAACTTCCTATTCTTTGTATTTCTGACAAAAAAGCGATCGCCCATTCACTTACTTGGGCGATCGCATACATCTTTTAAAACTTACTTATTGAGAAATCCCTGAACAATTTGTGCCAATTCTTGCCGATTTGTGGAACTGAGCAGATAGCGGCTGATAAACCAAACTGAGTAGGCAATCCCAACTAATTCAAAAGTTGGCGCTACTAAGGGGATCTCGTTGAGAGCAGCTATTACTGCCAAGCTGACTCTAAAAGCAATCAGCGCACCGATAATTATTCCCAGGTTAATTAGTAGCTGTTGATTTTCGCCAAATAATCTCCCTAAGTTCTCAGATAGTTGCGATAAAAAGCTGACAACCTGTGCAAGTATCCATTGCCCTTTTTGCACAGATTGATTGACAGGCTCAAAATTTGCTTGAGGTGCAGGTTCTAATACCTTAACGGCTTCTGGTGGCGTAGTAGTTTCTACTGTGGGTTGTTGTACTTGGGATTCTTCCATAATTTTCCTATCCTCAACTCAAAATTTAAGTATAAGTTACTATGCTTTCAGCTAACTTGTCTGCAACTGTAACTAAGTCTTCAGCTATTAAATCGGGTTGGGGGTAAATAAATAAATATTCTCTCTCCTGTTTAGTAATATATGCTGCCTTTAAACCAGCAGCTTTAGCGCCTTGAATATCCCAAGCATGAGCAGCAACTAGCCATATATCTCCTGTAGCATCCTGTTTGGTCATAGCATATACTTCAGGATGAGGTTTTGTTTTGGCGATCGCATCGCAAGAATAAATCTGTCTAAAGTAATCAAGGACATTTGCCTTTGCTAATAATTGGCGTGTAGAATCCTCGCTACCATTAGTTAAAGCTACTATCTGCCAACCCGCATTATGCAAAATTTGGAGAGCGTTTAGAGCTTCCGGCTGCAACTGAAGTTCGGCAAAAGAAGCGATCGCACTTTCTAATTGTGCTTTATCTGCTGCAATTCCCAACGTCTGCATAGTTCGCGGTAATTCGGCTGCTAATACCTCTTTGAGCGGTTTGTAGCTGCCTGCATGAGACAAAGCAAAGGCATCTCGCAAAGTTTGAGCAAACCAAAGTTCGAGAGCATACGCAGGCGCTCCCAAGGCAATCAAACTTTGGCGCGGCTTTTCCAGACTAAAGCAAGTACCGATAATATCGAAAGCGATCGTACCTTTTGCCATTGAGACTACTTGCAGCAAATTTCAGCTTTATCGTTGCACGCTCTAAATTAACCTTCCTCCCGATAAAGGTAGAAATTTTTACAGCCTGCTACAAAGGAATCAACTCGGTAAAATATTGCAATAACTGGTCGTTAGTCAGTTCATCTCCCAACTGTGCGGGTGAAAAATGAACTTGAATTGCTCTAATTTTTTCTTTGTAGTGCAGGTTAATTAACGCTTTTAGGGCATCTTTTAGCGCTTCAACGTTAGAAAGATCCGTTTCTAATTCTGGTACTTCTCCTTCAAAAGCTACGGTAATCATGACTACAACATTCCGAGTTACGGGTATAGATAGAGGATCGTTCGGTTGAGAACCGTTGCTAAAATCTGGTTCGCTAAGGTAGCGTTGTGCAGAGTCGGTAAATAGTTCGTTGACGTAATCTCCAGCTTCGCCTTCATCCCAAAATACATCGCCTTCATTAGCAGCCGAGAGCCAGTATTCGTCATATTGCAGCAAGGTTTGACATAGTTCAACTAAACCTTCGCCCATTATCTCTAAGTCGCCGTCAGAATCGATAGCTGCTCTTGCTGTACTGTTCAAGACTCCTAAAATTGGTGCTACTTCTTGCCCTGCTAAATGCAAAAATAAACGAGAGACGACAAAACGAGTACCACCAGTTAGTTTACTAAAGCGATCGCGCAAACCCATGTTTTTAACTCCACAACTTAATTACCTACTTTACCGTTGGCAAGATTGGTCTTGCTGTGTTTGTATTGATTTATGAATATTGGCATTATCGGACTTGGATTAATTGGCGGCTCTTTAGGGTTAGATTTACGTGCCTGTGGCTATAAGGTTTTAGGCGTAAGTCGGCGCGAACAAGTGTGCCAAAAAGCAACTTCTCGTGGTGCAGTCGATCTTGCAAGTATGGATTTAGCTACACTTGCGGATGCAGAGGTAATTTTTGTTTGTACGCCGATAGCGGCAATTCTCCCTACGGTACAGCAACTTATTCCTCATATAGATCCGGCAACAGTATTAACTGATGTTGGTTCTGTTAAAGCGCCTGTAGTAGATGAAGTCGCTCCTTTGTGGGCAAATTTTGTCGGCGGACACCCTATGGCGGGAACGGCAGATAGTGGGATTGAAGCGGCGCAGACTGAGTTATTCGTCTCTAAGCCTTATGTACTTACACCTGTAGAAAATACGCCCAGTGCTGCAACAGCTAAGGTTGAGGAAATTGTCAAAAGTATTCAAGCTAATATTTACTATTGTTCGCCTCAAGATCACGATCGCGCAGTTAGTTTAATTTCTCATTTACCTGTAATGGTGAGCGGAACTTTGATTAATACTTGTCATAGTGACAAACAAGAAGTTGTCAAATTAGCGCAGCAGTTAGCTAGTTCTGGATTTCGCGATACTAGCCGTGTCGGCGGCGGGAATCCCGAACTTGGGATGATGATGGCGCGTTATAACCGCCAGGAATTACTGAGAAGTCTGCAATCCTATCGTCAAAACCTTGACACAGTAATTAACTTAATCGAGCAAGAAGACTGGGATAGCTTAGAACAGCAGTTGCAATCTAACCATATAGCAAGAAAACAATTCGTTCGCGAATAAAGCAGCTTCGGTTGGATTTAAGTTATTTTATAAGAAAATATGTTGAAAACCCTGCGGCTTCAGCCCAGGGATGAAAACTAATCGCAGACTAAAGTCTGCCTAAAACCATATTACCTGCCATGTATCCATGACATAATTATGTCAGGTCAAATGACATAAAATGTTAGTATTTGAAGCAAAACTAAGAGGAACGGACGGGCAGTATCGGGCGCTAGACGAAGCGTTGCGTACCGCCCGTTTTGTGCGTAACAGTTGCCTAAAATACTGGATGGAAAACAGAGGAATAGGGAGGTACGACCTTAATAAATATTGCAAAGTTTTAGCAGATAATTCAGACTTCCCTTGGGTAAAGAAGCTTAACTCAATGGCACGCCAATCAAGCGCAGAAAGAGCTTGGAGTGCGATTGCTAGGTTTTTTGATAACTGCAAGAAACAATCACATGGAAAAAAAGGATATCCCCGCTTCAAAAAGCATCAAACCCATGCAAGCGTCGAGTACAAAACCAGTGGTTGGCGGCTATCAGATGATAGGAGAGAAATCACCCTTACTGATGGGTTTGAGGCTGGAACTTTTAAGTTGTGGGGAACTCGTGATTTGCACTACTACCAGGTAGAACAAATTAAGCGAGTACGGGTAGTGCGTCGGGCTGATGGCTACTACGCCCAATTTTGTCTTGATGTAGTCAGACAGGAGAAACGAGAACCTACACTTAAAACTATAGGGTTAGATGTAGGCTTAACTCATTTCTATACCGATAGTAACGGTGAAACTATCGCCAATCCTCGCCACCTTCGCAAGTCCGAAAAAGCATTAAAACGCCTATCTAAGCGGATGAGTAAGACAAAAAAGGGGTCAAACAATAGAGTAAAGTTTAGGAATAAATTAGCAAGAAAACACCTCAAGGTAAGTAGGCAGCGTAAAGACTTTGCTGTAAAAACGGCAAGGTGCGTAGTCCAGTCAGCAGACTTGGTAGCCTACGAGGACTTAAAGGTGCGAAATATGGTGAGGAATCGCCTTTTGGCGAAATCAATTAGTGACGCGGCGTGGACGCAGTTTCGTTCTTGGGTGGAATATTTTGGCAAAGTGTTTGGCGTGGTAACGGTTGCCGTATCGCCTCACTACACAAGTCAAGATTGCTCTGGTTGTGGCAAGCAAGTCAAGAAAGCATTGAGCGTTAGGACTCATGTCTGCCACCATTGCGGACACACTCAAGATCGGGATTGGAACGCCGCACGCAATATACTGGAAAAAGCACTACGTACTGCGGGTCACGCAGGAGCTTACGCCTCTGGAGAGACTG
The DNA here is from genome assembly GCF_000952155.1 of Aliterella atlantica CENA595. Lineage (GTDB taxonomy): Bacteria > Cyanobacteriota > Cyanobacteriia > Cyanobacteriales > Chroococcidiopsidaceae > Aliterella > Aliterella atlantica. The sequence continues at coordinate 19,924 of NZ_JYON01000039.1, forward strand.
ACCAATACTTGGGTGAGGCAACTCCTTCAAGCAAGTCAACTCGTGGAAAGAGGAAGCCCAAAGAGCGATCTTTGGAATCCCCGTCTCTTTAGAGCGGGGAGGATGTCAATGTCACGAACAATCCTATCCCCCTGTATTCCCCCTTGTCTCCTTGTCCCCCCATCTCTAACCTAAAACTGCACCTTATACAACTCAAATAATTCTCCAGATCGCCGCGAGACTATTTTGGCATTAGCAGCTTTAATCGCTGTTTCCCAAGCAGTAATTGGCTCTAAAAATACCTCAGTGCCTAAATAAGTTTCCAAAATTGCCCAATCTTCTACTAAAGGCTTTTCTGGATCTAAAATGTCGAAAACAAATAGACCGCCTGGTTTTAGCACTCGCTTAACTTCAGCTAAGATAATATTCCAGTAATCAAGCGGGTAATAACAACTCCAGCCTGTGGCGATCGCTAAGTCAAACTGCGAGGCTGTATATTGTAACTGGTGGGCTGGTGCTAACTCCACACCCTTAAACAACTTTGAGTTTAACTGCGGACCGCGACTATTTAGAGCATCCCTAGCTACAGCGCTAATTTCCTGCCCGTAGAAATATGCTTCCCACTCCCGCCAAGGATAAATGAGAAAGCTGACACCGCAGCCGATATCCAGACAACGTTGATTTTTCTGCGGTTTAGCAATATCCCAAAAAGAAGAATTAACCCTAGCTGACAGCGTTCCTGCCGTCCACTCCCGGAAAATTGGCATCGCTTCGACTTCTGGCGGTAGTGCAAAGCCTTCACCTTTGTATTGTTTATCGAAGCGCTTCGCTACTTGGGCGATCGCTTTTTGGGCGCTTTCTCCAGCATCAGGGCGCATCAGGGAACCAAAACCATTATCTGGAAACAGTGAATCCCGCTTTTTGGTCATACTGCTTGTTATTGTGTCTTTTAAGTCTTAGCGTACACCTTATATTGTTTTGCTCGCTTGATAAGTAAGGCGCAACTGCAGAGCGTAAATTAGACTGAGAACGTAAATACAGCCCTTTTCAGTTCCTTGAGCGTTTAGCAAATTCAGCCGGATTTTGATCGCGTCTGTGCTTGGTGGGAAGGGGAGTACCTTGTTCGTCACCTACTAGAGCAGCAGTCGCTTCTAGGGCGGCTCGCAGTCGTTTGGCTGCATAGATGGACATATCTCTAGGTACGTTAATGCGATCGCGCAGATAGCGCAGAGCTTTGTCTGAACCTAGCGGCGGCGTGCAAGGTTGCTGCATTATTAGGCTTGTTAAGGCACAGCGTAAGGCTTCGTCTATCAATTTGTCTTCACAGGGGTTGACGCGAATAATATTGGCGCGGTGCTTGATTACGCGATACAGTGCCTCTGTACGCGAGTTTTCTGGTTCTGGGTATGTAACATCGGGCAAACCGTCCCAAGGTCCGCGATCGACTTTTACTTGATTGATTTTTGTTTGCGGTTCGCTATTTTCCCAACAGCCGCCCATTTGCGGCGGTAAATCGTGGACGTGAGTATGGAAGTCGCTTTGCGTACCTCGGTAAGTTGGTCGGCTTTCCATTGCTGCAAACCAGTCAGATAAGCGAGGATTTTCTTCACGCATAGAATAGCCTTTGTAGTAGTACAAACTAGCGTTCATGCGTTCTACATAGGGCGTAAAAATGACATCTACTGTGCCGAATTCTTCGAGAAAATAAGGCGATGGCGTAGAACCAAGGGCAAATTCCACCTTTTCCACCACTTCTAAAAATTGGGCGCGGTTAGCTTGCTCTTGCCTTGCCGAACTTGTAGGATAACAAAGCCAAGCGCACCAAGCTCTAAATAATAGTCGCTCTAATTGCCTTAGTGGTAATACCTTGGGATGTTTCATGCCCAACCCCAAAGGTTGATATACCTGTTCTAGAGCAATGAGAATGTCATCGCTTTCGGTAATGATGCGTCCATCTAACTCAATAGCGGGTAGCATTCCTGAAGGTACTTTGCGCTTGTACCAACTTTCTTTTTGCCCGTAACAGAACATTGTCACTTTTTCGATCCGGTAGGGAATTTGTTTTTCCTCTAGCCACAGCCAAATTTTCTGACAATAGGGACACCAAGCATGATTATCTCGATATAGCGTCACCCGTAGCTCAGATTCATCGCGACCAAATAGACGCAAGCAAGCTTGGGCGTTAGTAGGTCCGTTGACAGGATCGACTTGAAGCTCGGCGAGGGCTTCTAGTTCTGTCCAGCTTAGGGGAGGAATTGTCATGCTTGCGGTAGTCCTAAATGCTCTCACGCATATTAGTTTACGCGATCGCATATAGGATTGTTCGGGTTCTCGCACTCAAAAATGAATTTTGTAACTTCTGTAGCTGGTAGTTATCTCTGTTTAGTATCAATATTTAGTCATTACGGAAGTTGTTACTTTGGAAAATATTCAAAGTTTTATAAGGGAGATGCTGAAATATCTTCACACACTACTCCTTTAAACCTACTTTAAAGCGATCGCCTAGCGTTTGAGCTAGACGAAAATTAAGCCCTCATCTGCAAAAATTTGCATAAAATAGGAATTTAAAGTTAGTAATTTTGCTTTGCTTGCACTTAACGCGTGTAGTATTTATCTTTATGCATCAAAGCCCAGCTATTTGTCAGCTAGATAGTTTCTTAGCGGAAGTAAGCGTTGAAGTAGATAAGGATGCAGCTTGCTATTTTCCGCCCGATTGTGGGCGTTATGAAGTTAAACCTGGTTTAATGCCTCTTGGTGTTGATTTGGGCAACGATCGCGCTGACAAGCAGGTATTTCAAATTGATAGCAATTTCGCACCCTACCGTCAAGCTAAACTTTTTGCACGTGCGGAATGTTTGAGCAAATATTGCCAAACTTATAGCTATTGTGGGGTAGCAGGTGCGATCGCGCATTTGATTATTACTCGTCTTATTCGCGAATATCCCCAATACTTTCATCTAGAAAGATTATCTACAGGCAATTTCGTCTTGCATTGTCATTTAACTGCAGAAACTTTGTATTTAGATGCAGATTGGCAGTTGCAGCAAGCGCAAAGCAATGTTATTCCCGCTTATATCTCTACTCTTGATGCTTTAGCAAGTCAAGTGCAGGAAGATTTAGCTGTAGTTTGTCGTGGTAGTAATGGGGAAAATTGGTTGCGTGCGATTCATCTTTGCTATCCTAACCACTGGGCAGCAGAAGACAAGATAGGTAAGGATTTTGCCCTAGTACACGCGCCTGTAGCTGGGATGGAGAAAATTAATCAAAGAGCAGGTGCGATCGTCAATACAATGATTGAGAGAAAGCCAATGGTGCGCTTTGCTTGGGGTTTAAGTACCGATACGCGCCTTAACCATCACCCCAAACCACCTCTAGGTATTTCTGTTGAAAAGTGGCAAGGTAGAGAATTTAATCTAGATAATCCTCGGCTTTACTTGCGAATTGAGCGTCAAACAATCTGGGGGTTGCCAAAATACGACGCAGCATTATTTACTATTCGCACTTACTTTCGAGATTGTAGGGCAATTAAGCAAGATGCTGTTTTGCGCCCTAAGTTAGTAGCTGCACTTGACTCTATGACAGCAGATTCGCTGGTTTATAAAGGTTTAGCTGCAAGTAAAAGTAGCATTCTCAGGTGGTTAAACGATGAAAATCTTCCTTGAGAGCGCAAGATTAATTTTGCGCCAATTTACCTTAGCAGATGTAGATAATTTACTTGCTTTAGATAGCGATCGCACCGTAATGCGTTTTATCAATGGCGGAATTCCCAGCGATCGCGAAGCTATCCAAAAACAGCTACTAAAATGGCTAGCATACTACGAAAAATATCAAAATTTTGGACTTTGGGCAAGTACCGAGAAATCGAGTCAAGATTTTATCGGCTGGTTTCATTTCTACCCAGCTATAGAAAATGCATTTGCAGTTGAACTAAATTTAGCCACTGATGATGAAATTGCCTTGGGTTATCGGCTGTGTCAATCGTTTTGGGGTAAAGGCTATGCAACCGAAGCCTCACAAGCCCTAGTAGCTAAAGGGTTTAACGAATGGGACGTGCAAAAAGTTTCCGCTTGGGCATTGACAGCTAATCAAGCATCTATTCGAGTGATGGAAAAAGCTGGCTTGCACTTGGAGAAAGAATTTGCGTTTACAGCTAGTCAACTACCTTATATATCAGCAGAGGAACGTCAAGCTGTAAAGTATGCTCTTAGTAGGGAAGATTATATATACTCCAAGTCATAATCAAAGGTGTATGTGTTGTCTGGAGAAAGCAAAGATGGTAGATACACCAGTAACTCAACTATCTTCTCATCAAAGCATAAGTATTCCTCCTTTAGAAAGTGGCGATCGCCTTTCCAGACAAGAATTTGAGCGTCGCTATCAAGCTATGCCAGAGGTGAAAAAAGCTGAATTAGTTGAAGGAGTAGTTTACGTGGCATCCCCTTTGCGTTTTAGAAGTCATGCTCAACCGCATGGTAATATTATGGGTTGGCTGTGGAATTACACTGTTGCAACGCCAAAAGTAGAGTTAGGAGATAATCCCACTGTGCGTTTGGATCTAGATAACGAGGTGCAACCGGATGCGGTATTGTTAATTGCTGGTGGGCGATCGCATCTCAGCGTAGATGATTACATTGAAGGCGCAACAGAATTAGTAGTAGAAGTAGCAGCAAGTAGCGCCGCAAATGACTTGCACGATAAGAAAAAAGTTTATCGCCGTAGTGGAGTGCAAGAGTACATATTCTGGCAGACTTTTGATAACAAATTAGATCGGTTTAGCCTGCAACAAGGCGAGTATGTGGCTTTAACAGCGGATACAGACGGAATTATTCAAAGCTAAGTATTTCCTGGTTTGTGGTTGGCAGTGTCTGCATTGCTAGCGGGGGATATGACGCAAGTTTTAGCATTTTTGCAAACAGGGTTGAACTCTACTGAGCATCAGGAGTTTGTCAAGGTATTGTCGAAATAGGGCGATCGCATCTTAGTACCTATAGAATACAGAAACTAGAAAGTATCAGTTTTTTAGCTTGCCCCTCAAGAGTGCTGAAGGCTTAGTTATTAATATTTTGATGAATAATCTGTAAACATTATGTTTTCAGGGCGCAATTTGGGTTTCCTAATCTAGGGAGCAACTAAATTATTGAAATATTTATGAAGTATAAATTATTAGGCAAAAGTGGTTTGAGAGTTTCGGAGATATGCTTAGGTACTATGAGTTTTGGCGAAGATTTTGGCTGGGGCATTTCTCAGGAAGATAGTCGCAACATCTTTGATGCGTTTATGGAAGCTGGAGGCAACTTTATCGATACTGCTAATGAAATCTACAACTACGGTAGCAGCGAGAAGTTTTTGGGAGAATTTATCGCCTCTAATAGAGATTGTGTAGTTCTCTCGACAAAATACACTGATAGCATACCAACAAACGATCCCAATCGTGCAGGCAATCAGCGTAAAAATATGGTGCAATCTTTAGAACGCAGTCTTAAACGCTTAAATACAGATTACATCGATTTGTTTTGGCTGCATTCTTGGGATTTTGTTACGCCTATAGAAGAAATTATGCGGGCGTTTGACGACTTGGTGCGATCGGGAAAGGTGCTGTATATTGGGATTGCCAATGCCCCTGCTTGGGTTGTCTCTCGTGCTAATACTATAGCTGACTTAAGAGGCTGGACTCCTTTTACAGCTACGCAGATTGAGTACAGCTTAGTTGAGCGTACAGCAGAACGCGAACTGATTCCAATGGCTCAAGAACTCGGAGTTGGAATTATGGCTTGGTCAGTTTTAGCTAGTGGTATCCTTTTTAATGGCAGATTTGCCGATTTTAATAATGGCGAACAACCGCCCCCAGAAGCCGTACAGTTAAATAAAGCAGGCTTTGGGGAAATGAATAATTGCGAATTTGCGATCGCAAGTGTCGTACAACAAATAGCGCGTGAAGTTGGCTGTACGCCTGCACAAGTAGCCATCAACTGGGTACGCAGCAAAGGTATTATCCCGATTTTGGGCGCAAATAAAATTTCTCAATTGCAAGCAGATTTAGCTTGTCTCGATTACCAGCTATCGCCAGAACAATTGCGATCGCTCAATGATATCACCAATATTGAGCTTGGTTTCCCCCATGATTTCTTAGCCATAACTAAAGAATCTACTTTTGGGGGAATGTTTGACAAAATAATTACTTAAGCTAGTTTGAGAGACGTTGCCTCAATGTCTCTTTTACTATACACTGAGGTAGTCTGCTAGTGCTTCAGAGTCGCCGATCAAATTGCCATTAATAAATACTTGTGGCACAGTTAATGCACCTGTAACGGCTCTCAAAGAACGAGTCGTGATATCTTTACCTAAAACAATTTCTTCGTATTCCATGCCATGTTCTTCTAACATTGATTTGGAACGAGCGCAGAACGGACAGCCAACTTTTGTAAATAATGATACTACTTTTGGTTTGACAGCTTCAGGATTGATATATCTGAGCATTGTCTCTGCATCCGAAACTTCAAACGGATCTCCTGGTACATCTGGCTCGATAAACATTTTGTCTACTAAGCCGCCTTTTACTAGCATAGAATACCGCCACGAGCGCTTGCCAAATCCCAAATCTGTTTTATCGACAAGCATTCCCATCCCGTCGGTAAATTCTCCATTACCGTCAGGAATTACAGTGATATTAGTTGCACGTTGCTCTTTTGCCCACTCATTCATAACAAAGGTATCATTAACGGAAATGCACGCAATCTCATCAACACCATTTTCTTTAAAAACTGGCGCTAGTTCGTTGTAACCAGGCAAATGGGTTGAAGAACAAGTTGGAGTAAAAGCACCTGGCAAGGAAAATACTATTACTGTCTTACCATTAAATAATTCGTCAGTAGTTACGTTCACCCACTGATTGTTTTGACGAGTACGGAAGGTAACGTTGGGAACTTTTTGCCCTTCTTTATTTTGCATATATTTAGCTTTTTGAATAAATGTAAATTCATGTAAAGCGTACTCGTTACGAATATGTTTGTCAATGTCTATGTTTATGTTTCTGGTTCTCAAGCTGTTAAGCATTCAAATTACAGCCTCAAAAAACACAGCTAAATAAGTGGGTGCGTTGCACAGGTAACACACCCTACTGCTGACCAGTATTGGAGACGCATTTCTAGTTGTTTTCCCTGAGGACAACGAAAATGACATTAAATTAAAATTTAAGTTGATGCCTCTGCTAGATGATGCTATACGGTCTGTTGTGCATTCGTCATGAATTGGACTCTACAATCCAAGAGGCAAAACCCCTAAGATTAATCTTAGGGGTTTTTCTTATGTTCCGACACCTACAGGACAGCTAACGTTAGTTCCGCCTAAGCCGCAATAACCATTAGGGTTCTTACTTAGGTATTGTTGATGGTAAGATTCAGCAAAGTAAAACTCAGGCGCATCTATGATTTCTGTAGTAATTTTGCTGTATCCGGCTTTGTTGAGTGCTTGCTGATAAGTTTCCTTTGAAGCTTCGGCAAGTTGCTTTTGGCTGTCTGAATAAGCGTATATGCCCGAACGGTATTGAGTACCAGTATCGTTACCTTGGCGCATTCCTTGAGTGGGGTTGTGGCTTTCCCAAAAAACTTTGAGCAGAGTTTCGTAACTAACGACTTTGGGATCGAAAACAACGCGCACTACTTCATTATGCCCAGTCATACCCGTACAAACTTCTTCGTAGGTAGGATTTGGGGTAGACCCGGCTGCATAGCCCACAGAGGTGCTGTAAACGCCCTCTAATTGCCAGAATTTCCGCTCTGCTCCCCAAAAACAGCCTAAACCAAACATCGCAATTTCCATGCCTTCGGGATAAGGAGGCTGGAGAGGATTGCCATTAACGTAGTGACGGTTAGGTACTTGTAAAGGTTGCGATCGCCCTGGCAATGCTTCTTCGGGGGTGGGGATAGTTTGCTTTTTGCCAAATCCAAATAGCACCATAGCTTTTGTCTCTAACTTTTGATATATGCATACATTTTAGTTGGAAAAATTAAGTTGCCTAGATCGCTTTGCCCTATACTGGCGATCGCAATTACACTACCTACTACTATTAGCGGCTTAAGATCGTAATAGTTTATGCAATTGGTACAACTTTTACACAGCAACCGTGACAGAAAAAAAAGATTTCCTGCGAGATATTTGGTACTATGCCTTACCAGGCAGCCTGCTTAAGCCTGGCAAAATGATGGCAAAAACCTTCTTAGGCGAACCAGTGCTGCTAGCACGCAAGCATGACGGTCAAGTTTTTGCTTTGCGCGATATTTGTCCTCATCGGGCAGTACCATTGACCTGCGGGCGGTTTGATGGGCAAGAGGTAGAATGCTGCTATCATGGGTGGCGGTTTGAAGAAAGCGGGCGCTGTACGGCAATTCCCTCGTTAGTTGAAGATGATGCTCTAGATTTAAATCGCTTTCGGGTGAAGCATTATCCAGTGCGCGAAGTTCAAGGAAATATTTGGATATACATGGCTGCTAAGGATAGTAAAAAAGAGCCATCGGATCGGGATATTCCCTTAGTGCCTTATTTTGGCGATCGCTCTTATCAGATGATGGTAACTCTACGCTTTCCTTGCTTTGTAGATCATGCTGTAATTGGGTTAATGGACCCTGCACATTCTCCCTACGTGCATCGTGCTTGGTGGTGGAAGTCTGGGCGAGTGCTGTTTGAGGAAGTAAAAGCCTTCGATCCTTCACCTTATGGGTTTACAATGCGGCGACACGAAATTCCGAATCTAGCTTTGGGATACAAGCTTATAGGTGGCGCACCAGAGACAGAGATATCGTTTCGTTTACCTGGAGTAAGAATCGAACACGTCAGTACCAAACGCCATAATGTCTGCAACCTCACGGCTGTTACACCAATTTCGGAAAATGAGACAGATGTAACGACTATTCTCTACTGGACAATGCCTTGGATTACAGCCCTAAAGCCGATAATGAAGCCTTTTGTGCGTAGGTTTCTCGATCAAGATCGGCAAGTTGTTACTAAGCAGCAGATAGGATTGCAATACGATCCGACTTTGCTACTAATTAGGGATGCTGATACGCAAGCACGTTGGTATTACCAGTTAAAAGCAGAGTTTGAACGGGCAAAATCGGAAGGCAGAGATTTTGTTAATCCGGTGAAAGAACAAGTATTGCGCTGGCGAAGTTGATGTATTTTTTGGCGTTATTTAGGATTATCCTGCCTTCAGGTACAATAGCGAGGCTGCGATCGCATTTTTCCTACTGTATATTGATGCGATCGCTAAATTCCATCGTCTACCGAACAAAATAATGTCTTTGAATGTTGAGCTTTTAGCTGGTAGTTTTGCTCAGGTGAAAGATCGTGGCTCTGAGTTTGCTGCTGAGTTTTATAGCAATTTGTTTGCCGATCATCCAGAATTGCAGCCCATGTTTGCGAATACGCAAATGGAGGAACAAAAGAAAAAGTTATTTGATTCTCTAGTGCTAGTAGTTGACAACCTCCAAGCAGCAGATGTTTTATCTACAACTCTCAAAGGATTAGGAACAAAGCACGTTAAATATGGTGTTATACCGTTGCATTATCCGATGGTAGGAGGAAGCTTACTAAAAACCTTTGAGTCTTTTTTAGGCAGTGATTGGACACCAGAAGTTAAGCAAGCATGGGTAGATGCTTATACAGCAGTTGCTCAATTGATGCTAGAAGGAGCAGATTATCCACCAGAAGTTTTAAGCTTGAAGAATTAAATTGATAAATACTTAATGCCTTCTCCAGACGAGCTAAAGCTGCTCTTGATAATGCGATCGCGCTTTAGCTCTCGCCGAAATTATCTCCAGGTTGGCGTAATATCAAGAGAGCCAAAGAAAAATTCCGTAGAAGATCTCCTACAGGATGAATACACGGAAAAATTCTATTTAATATTCAAATATAGATGTTTAGACGGAATATTTCCGCATATCATCACTAAAACTGACCAGGATGTTTTTAGATTGTGATTTTATAAAAGATTATATAGATAGTTATGCTCAAAACAATAAAAAACAAGCCACCTGTTTAGCTGATTTTCAATAACTACTCGTCACTTTTGACTAAATACGCTGACAACATCACCATCAGTTCTTGTTCAAATTCCCCAGTTTTGAGCAACTCAGGACGATCGATCGTCGCACCGTGAATTAAGGCTCGGATCGTGCGCTCAATCATAAAAACCGTCAATTCTAGGTTTTTCGGTTGAATTTGATCGCAGCGTTGCGCGAGAAACGATCGCAGCAGATTATCCATCTTTGCCTTATCTAAGCGTTGCATCACCTCACTATGGGGAATCTGTTCGTGCAGAACGCGATGGAGTTTCGGATTGACGGCATGAGCCGCCAACGCTGCTTTGATAATTTGCCGCAGCACCTCTGGAATCGTGCGATCGCTCAGTCCTTCTAAATGGTGCTGCGCTAACTGCACCATCTCATTGGCGTGATGCTCCGCCAAAGCAAAAATCAAAGCTTGCTTATTGGGAAAGTATTGGTACAGCGAGCCGATACTCACACCTGCCCGTTCAGCCACCCGATTCGTCGTCAACTGGTCGTACCCGTTTTCCGTCAAAATGTGAGTCGTTGCTAAGAGAATTGCTTCCACAGTTGCTTGGGAGCGCTCTTGTTTCGGTTGTTTGCGCGGGGTTGCAGAGGGCTTAGGGGGCATAGGCAAGTCTTCCAGAAATGCGAGTTGTCAGAGGTGGGCGATCGCTCATAAAATCATGAGTAATCATTCACATTTTACAGACGAGTTCCACCGCTAGCACTGAAAAGAGAGGATCGTTGATGCAGATCGTGATTGTAGCGATGGGAAGTCGAGGAGATGTTCAACCCTATGTTGCTTTGGGTAAGGGCTTAAAAGCCGCAGGACACAGAGTTCGACTTGCCACGCATGAGAACTTTGAATCATTAGTCAATTCACATGGACTAGAGTTCTATCCCATGAAGGGAAACGTCCAAGCTTTTCTAGAAGATCCCGATAATCGCAAGTTATTAGAAAGCGGAAATTTTCTGGCGATTAATGCGCGGGCAGCGAAAGCTTCTCAGCGTGCCGCGATCGATTGGGCGGAAGGCGGTTTGGTTGCTGCTCAGGGAATGGATCTGCTGGTTGCAGGCGTGGGCGGGCTATTCCTGAGTGTTTCCCTGGCTGAGAAGCTGAAGATCCCTTTGCTTCAGGCATATATCTTTCCATTTACGCCGACTAAAGCCTTTCCCGCCCTGCTGTTTCCTCCGTCCCTTTCTAAACTTGGCGGAGCCGTAAATCGATTGTCGCATCATGTCTTTCGCCAGATCATGTGGCAGGGAGCGCGGACAAGTGACGGATTATCACGACGGCAAGTGCTAGATTTGCCCACCGCCCCATTTTGGGGAGATTATCATTCAGTTCATCTTCAGCGTTATCCTATCTTGTATGGGTTGAGTCCATCCGTTATTACTAAACCCGAAGATTGGCAGAATACTCATGTCACTGGCTATTGGTTCTTAGATGAAGCTCCCGAATGGTCTCCACCACTCGCTTTGCTAGAGTTTCTGCGAGGTGGTTCGCCCCCCGTATTTATTGGGTTTGGGAGTATGGTGAGTCGAAATCCAGAAGCAACAGCAGATATCGTCTTACAAGCGATCGCCCTCACGGGACAACGGGCTATTTTGCAATCGGGTTGGAGCGGTTTGAGTAAGAGCGATCTGCCAGATACGGTTTTTATGGTGGATTCAATTCCCCATTCTTGGCTCTTTCCCCGTGTCGCGGCTGTCGTTCATCATGGGGGTGCGGGAACAACCGCCGCTGGACTTAGAGCAGGGATTCCGACCATTGTGATTCCGTTCTTTGGCGATCAGCCCTTTTGGGGGCAGCGCGTCGCAGAATTAGGAGTAGGGACAGCACCGATTCCCCGCAAACAACTTACTGCTGAAAGACTGGCAGCAGCAATTGATCGGGCTGTGAGCGATCGGGCAATGCGTCAGCGTGCAGCCGATCTAGGAGCAAAAATTCAAGCCGAAGATGGTGTTGCCAATGCAGTTGCGAGCGTCCAAGAACTGGGAAAGTGCGGGGCTTTCTGTGGCGAAAACCTTAGAGAAAACTAGCATCGCGGAATCTAGCGATCGCGCTTTGTAGTCATTTGGCACAAATCCAGACGAGCTATAGCTGCTTTTGATAAATAGATATACGGAAAGATTATGTACAGATAAAAAATATTTTGGATTTGGTTAAAATTATATTTATAATCTTTTAGTCGAGCAGCCTAGCCAGTAAGAATACCCTCTAAATCCATTTTTCGCCAAGTTCCCATAGCCTGCTTGCAGAAAGTTACCCTTTTGCTTAAAGGTAATTGTAAAAAGCTACAACAAAGCTGTAACTCAGTTAAAAAGCGATTCGGCGAGCCGCCAGAATGCGACTTTGGCTTCATTCTGGACATTGCTAGAGTGCCATATTATAGGTTAAGGAGAGTAAATAAATCTATAATTCAACCAGGGACATTGAGCTTTGTGTATGGCACTGCCTTCTAACTTTGACGATTTGCTGAACCAAATCGGCATTGAGCTAAATGAGCTGAATAGCATTTTATCTCAGTCCATAAAAATTGTTAGAGAAAGGATAAACTTGTTTCCAGAAAACATTATTTTGATGCAAATATATTCCACCTTAAATAATTATGCGCTTTTTGCCCAAAATACTCAGAGGCGCACTCAAGAGGCAATAGAATATCTTGCGAACAGTGAAAATATTTCTGAAGAAAACATCCGAGAATTTGGTGAGGATTTGTCGGAGCAACTTGGTCGGATTATTGAAGCTAAAATAGTTGTCAACACCATCAGAAATCGCTTGGAGAAGTAGCCATGCATGAAATAGAGCTGACTGAAATCCTTAAAATAGCTCAAGAAGGTGAGGCAAAGCTTAAAGATATGAGTAACCACGCAACAACTATGTCAGAGAAGTGGAGGGTCAAAACCAACACCTCTATAAATCCTGAAAATGCTGAGAATATTCATCGCCAAGATCCAAAAGTAGAATTGCTGTAGATGCGGCTGTCCAACTATTTGCTATACCGGACGGACAAGCGATCGCTGCTAGTGTAGGATATACGTTTTTAACGGCAAATCCTTTATCCATTTTGCTTCTCTACTAAAATTTCTCCTCTGGCGATCTTTTCTAGTAGATCGGAAACTCCAGAGCATCCAAGCTCTTGAGCCAATCGTTGCACTTGCTCCCAACCTGTTTCGGTAACTGAAAGATAGCGTTGTTTCTTAGGTTCTTGATAAGCGTGCGGTCTACCACTATGAAAATTTAGGTTATTTCTTGAATTAGGGTGTTCGCCCCGTTTATATTTTGTAGTTTCCACACTGTTTTATTCCCGTACATTTCTATATCTTTATTGTATCTAGGGTTAAAACTAGAACAATTTTAATTGCCTTGGTAGTTGCGATCGCACAGACCTACTTTGGTTATTTTATCAATATTGATTAGCTCGAAAAATAGTAGCTATAAGTTCGTAATTTTACTGAGGTGATAAATAAACTATTGAGCCAGAATCGGCTTGCTGTGGATCTACCATTACGCGGAGTAATACTCAATGGTTGCTGAAATTCTGAAGCCGACTGTCCAAGACTTGCAAAAAGACGTTATTGAATTGCTAGAACAAATCAGCGCCTTGATGAATCGTGCTAGTACAGCGTTGAGTTCTAACAGTAGCGATAACAAGTACGGAGAGTTTCAGAAGGAAGTAATTGAGGCAGTCAGTAACGTTAAAGAATTAAAGCTAAGGATGGCGATTGTTGCGCCAATGAAAGCTGGAAAATCTACTATTATTAATGCGATCGTTGGGCAGGAGATTCTACCTAGTCGCAATGCAGCAATGACAACACTGCCCACAGAAATTATCTTTGATGCCAAGTTAGAGGAACCAACTTTAACTCTAAGTGCTGAAATTCTAGCAGTCTTTCAAAAAACTGTTTCGGCTTTGCAGGAAAAGATGCAGACGTTGGGGGATGAGCAAATGCAAGAGAAAATTGCTCAATATCCGCATCTAACGCAGTTACTACAGGAAATCCAAGACAATGTATGGTTTCCACCTTGTCCTGAAACTGTTGGACGTGAAGAAATCATCAAGGCGCTGACAGGTCTTAACGATATTATTCGTTTGTGCAGTCTATTAGAACTTACTAAAGATCCTCTCGGTCAGCTAGAGGATGTTCCTTGCATTCTTACACCTTTTTGGCGATCGCAGACAACTCAATCAGAAAAGCTCGGTAACTTAGTCATTGTAGATACTCCTGGTCCAAATGAAGCAGGGGAAAACCTTAGACTAGCGGCTGTTGTGACAGAGCAATTACAAAAAAGCTCAATGGTGTTGATTGTTTTAGACTTTACTCAATTAAAAACAGAAGCAGCAGAAAAAGTTAAAAAGGACGTTCAACAAGTTATCAACTTGCGTGGCAAAGAGAACTTATACGTTTTAATTAATAAGATCGACCAACGCCGCGAAAGTGATATGACTCCTGAGCAAGTACAGCAGTTTGTTACCGCTGAATTAGGGATTGGAAACGCTAGCGATACAAAGCGAGTGTTTGAAGTGTCAGCTAGAAGAGCATTTTCGGCAGCTAACTTTATGCAAGAGCTAGAACAGCATCCTGATGTAGAAGTTACTCAAATGCAAACGGCACGTTTATTAGCCCAAGAAGTATTCGGGTTTGAATGGGAAGAGGAACTTGCGGAAGCAACAGTAGAAGAGGTACACAAAAAATCGCAAAGATTGTGGAAGAAATCGGGATTTGAGTCATTCTTAGAAAGAGCAATCAATGCACTTATGGAACAAGCGGCTCCCAAGTGCATAAGGTCTGCGCTTAATCTTAGTCGAAACCGTTTAATAGAATTATGTGATGATGTAAAACTTCGCAGTAGTGCGATCGCTCAAGATGCAGAAAAATTACAACACGAAGTTGGGGCATTGGAAGCCGATCTAAAACGTCTCGAACTGTGTCATAGCCATTTAAAGGAAGTAGATACAATTAAGATACAACTTCAACAAAATCTTAAGAAAATTCTCGAAGACCTTAAGAATACCGCCCAAGTTAAACTTGAAACATTTTTTGCTCAAGAAGAACACCAACGTGCAGATTGGTTAAAGCAAAAAGATATAGAAGCAAGGCAATGGTTTCTCACTCCACTTGGAGACTTTGAGCTTTTTCCTAAATGGATATCCAAACGGATTAAGTCTGCACTTGAATTTAAAAGCTCTGGAGTAATTGAATTTACTAATGCCCTGGAGGCTGAAGAGTTTGCAAATCAAGCAGTCGTTTATGCTAAACAAAGAGCAGAAAGTTTATTATGCAATGTACGCGAACAAACAGGCGAAGAAATTGAACAGGCGCGTACAGGACTAATCAACTTTTTAGATAAAGAAACTAAACCAATTATTGAACGAGCGCGTACTCGTTTAAACGAAGTTTTTCAAGTAGATCTGTCCTTGCCACAACCAAGTTTCAAAGCTAATGATATGACACTGGTTAAACCTCGCATTGGGAGCCAACATCGCTATATAGACCAAGGCTATGAAGAGCGAGTAGTAAAAAAGCGAGAATGGTGGCATTGGCTCTGGATTGTTCCAATTGAAGTTACTGAAAAATTTAAGAGACCTGATAAAAAAGAAGACTATTTTACTGTCTCTTTAGAAGAGTTAATTGCTGGAATAAATGAATCAATAGAGACAAATATTGATAGTATTAATCAGGGAATTAATAAATATTTAGATGAAGACTTCAAGCAGCGAGTTGATGTCTTATTTGAACAGCTTGATACTTATCTTCGTAGCTACCGAGACAGTTTAAAACAAGCACAGACAGATAAAAATCTATCACTCGACAAACAAGAGAAATTAGTAAGTGAACTTACTTCTTTAATTCCAGAGGCAAGCACAAAAATCAAGAAAGCAGAAGCTTATATCGAATACACAGATTCCCTAATAAAAGACTAAGTGATGGTCGATCTTTTTTACCCTCAAAATCTAGGTACACAAGTCCAGAATATAGGAGTTACCAGCCCCTCTACCGATCGCTTACAAGCACTCCAGCGCCAAGTCCCTATAGTTGGAGACAAAGCCCTAATCGACCTAGTTAACGGCATTCAAGTTAGCAACGATATTCTTCGCTACCGCAAGAGTAGAGGCTTCTTTGGACAAATACTTGATACTCTTAATGGCAGCGATAATCAGCGAAGACTTTTGCTTGATGGCAACCTTCTTGCTGGTCAAGAAGCTTTGTCAAACTGGGTACTAGAACTGAGCGATTCACTGCGTATTAGTCAAGTAGCTTTGCAAGTTACGCAAACATCTTTGTTAGAAGCGCGAGATGCTATTCGCAGCCAAAAACAAAACCTGCACCAACAAAAACAAGCGGTACTATCACTAAGCGAAAACTTCAACCAACTCGTTCAGCAAGTTGCTATCAGGCTTGACGAGCAAGAAGCACGAATACATAAACTAGAAGTACGTGTTGCAGCTAACGAAGACTTAGACCAAATTATCACAGCTTGGGCAGCAGGGCAAACATACAGTCAGCTAAATTGGGTATTGCAAGTTCCATTACTAGCACGAGAAGCATTCAGTAGTGCGGTTGCAACGTATGAACTAGAAACTGGAGACAAGGAGCGTTACCGCCAACTACTTGTAAATAAAATTCTGGCTACAAGTAAAGAACTGCCTAAAAACTTCTTTGCCCTAGCCGACTTATTAGAACAAGCTTGGAGAGAAACTAAAAGTAGCGATCGCTTTCCCGCACGAGAATTAGCTACAGGCTTACTAGAAGTTCGTTCTACACCCCATCAACGTCTTGTAAATACTCCTTACTTGTTTGCCCTCGGTACAACCTTAGAACTCGCTACACTACCCGTAGAAGCTAGACCCCAGTTACCTGCTCAAAGTGCGATCGCATTGTGTCGCGCTCAAATTGCTTCTATTCCCCGCACTACGGATGTCAAAGAATTTATTACTAATGTGGTGGAGGAAACAGCTAACGATTGTTTAGCAATAATGAGATGAAACTAGGAGCAAACAAAAATGTCTTACAAACTCAGCATTGTGATTGAGAAAAATGAAGATGGATATTATGCCTATTGTCCTGGGTTAGAAGGTTGTCAAACTCAAGGAGATTCTGTTGAGGAAGTTACAGCTAATATTCAAGAACCAGTAGAGCTTTATTTAGAAACATTATCAACATGAAATCTATTAACCCTAAGTTTGGACTCGTACTGGCTGGCGGAGGTGCAAAAGGAGCTTATCAAGCAGGTGCATTAAAGTATCTTGCAGAATTAGGAATCGTACCACAAATTATTGCTGGTACTAGCATCGGCGCTCTTAATGGTGCAGTTTTGGCTTCTCATACGCCATTTCCCAAAGCTGTAAGCCGATTGAGTCAAATGTGGCAGCAGTTAGGCGAATCGCCAATTCTCCGCCCGAACACAGGTACAGTGTGGCAAACATTTAGTTATGCGGCTCAAACTTTTGTGCCTACTTTACGGGAATGGCTACTTGATTTTTTAGTACAAGAAGGGTTAATAAAAGACCGTAGTGCGGTATTCGATCCTGCACCAATAGAGCAACTATTGAAAGAAGCTGTAAACCCAGCTAATTTTTCTACAGGAATTGAATTGTGGGTGACTGTATTTCCTTCTCTAAAAATTCCTGGTTTGGGCTACGATTGGTTAATCGATCTTGTTCGCGCTCGGACTGGAACTGATGCCCATTGGCTGCGCGTCCAAGACTTTAGCGACAATGAAACTATCTATAGCTCTACGCAAGAACATTAGGACAGTCTTTGAAGGCGGCATCAACACAATCACGAAAGTTATCAAATTCATCCCATCGCTGCCGCATCCAATTGTTCAGGACAAACCGCGAAAGCTTTGCGG
>NZ_JYON01000052.1 GCF_000952155.1 Aliterella atlantica CENA595
TGCTCGAGGAGGCCGAGGACCTTGCCTTTGCCTACCTGACGGCCGGAATCGTTCCTGAGAAAAACTTCAACGACGCGCTCCACGTGGCCATCACGACGATTCACGAATTTGACGTGTTGTTGAGCTGGAATTTTCGGCACTTGGCCAACATCAACAAGGAAGCCCGGTTTATGGAAATTAACCGCTCGAAAGGTTATTTGAAATCGTTCAAAATCACGACGCCGTATGAAGTCAGCGCCTGAATCCAAAGCCATGCTCGACGTGCGTGAATGGAAAGAACAAGCGTGGCGGGAAGTTGCCCACCTGCCGCTCCGCGAAGCCATCCGGGAAAGTTTGCGCCGCAGTCAGGCAACCTCTGAAAAACTGGGTTTCGTGAAAAAAACGAAACCCGCCGAGAACAATTCCTGAACATGACCCCCAATTCCAATACCGACCTCAAGGCCCAACTTATCGCTGATTTTCAGGCCAGTGAAACGCGGCTGAACGGCGCGAGCAAAACGCCGTTTTTTGGGCGAAAAAAAGACGCCCTCAACGCCTTCGACAAACTGGGTTTCCCGACCATCCGCCACGAAGAGTGGAAATATTCCAACGTGAAGGGCCTGGTCAGTCACGTGTTTGACTTCAACGACCGAGGCGACCTGACCGCCGACGACCTCGAAGCCCTGCGCATTCCCAACCTGGAGGGCAACGTGCTGTACTTCGTCAACGGCGTGTTTCACCCCGAATTTTCGAGCATCGTTTCCCCCGAAAGTGAACTGCGGATTCTGAATTTTGGCGAAGCCATCATGCAATTCCCCGACGTGGTCGAACAGCATTTTGCGAAATACGCCGACTTTTCCGACAACGCGTTTACGGCGCTAAACACGGCCTTTGCCCAGCACGGCGTGTTTCTGCACGTGCCCGACAAGGCGGTGGTACAACAGCCGGTTATCCTGCGGTTTATCGCAGATGCCCGTGTCCAGAACGTCGCCGCGCAACCACGCAACCTGTTTGTGGTGGGCAACCGGGCCGAGGTGAAAGTGGCCGAGTCGTTCCGTACGCTGGGCGACAACGCGGCGTTTACGAACATCGTCACGGAAGTGATTCTGGGCGAAGAAGCGCAGTTTGAGTACTACAAAGTGCAGAACGAAAGCGATCAGACTTACCACATCGGCACGACGCACATCCAGCACGCCCGCGCCAGCCACAGCTACACGGTCACGGTGTCGCTCAACGGTGGATTTATTCGCAACAACCTCAATCTGGTGCTCGACGGCGAACGCGTGGATGCTCACATGTACGGCCTCTACCTGCCCAGCGGTCGCCAGCACATCGACAACCACACGCTGGTGGACCACGCCCAGCCCAACAGCGAATCCAGCGAGTTGTACAAGGGGATTTTGTACGACCGCAGCACGGGCGTTTTCAACGGGAAAATCTTCGTCCGCCAGGACGCTCAGAAGACCAACGCCTACCAAAGCTGCCGCAACGTGCTGGCCTCCGACCAGGCCACGATGAACACCAAGCCCCAGCTCGAAATTTACGCCGACGACGTGAAGTGCTCGCACGGCACCACCACGGGGCAGTTGAACGAAGAGGCGCTGTTTTACCTTCAGTCGCGGGGCGTGCCGAAGGACAAAGCCCGCGCGTTGCTCATGCTGGCCTTCGCCGAGGACGTGATTGAGAAAATGAAGATTCCGGCGATTAAGGAATATCTGGAGGGATTAATTGTCGAGAAGATTGGGGAGGTGGAATAACCGTTTCGCGCATGGAAAATCTGCTGAGTCGCATCACGATTGACCCGAATGTCTGCCACGGCAAGCCCACCGTCCGCGGGTTGCGCTACCCGGTTGAATTTCTTCTTGAATTGCTTTCCTCGGGTATGACGAACGAGGAAATTCTGGCTGACTATCCCGACCTCGAAGCCGACGATTTGCAGACTTGCATGGATTCAAATTCAGGAGAAAATAAATTTTAGGAAGCATGGAAGCGTCATCCGTCACGTTCAAACAAGCCCAGACCCTATTCCCCAACGAATGGGTGCTGGTCGGTAATCCGGTCATGCGGGGTGCAGTCGTTGAGGATGGGGTCGTGCTTTTTCACAGCAAAGACAAAAAAGAAGTTTGCTACCTCGGTCGGAACCAATCGGCTGGGTTCGAACGGATTGCCGTGGCATTCACCGGGCAATTAGCTCCGGACCGCAAAATTGGGATTCTCCGGCGCTTATGAACTCCATTCCATTTGAGGTTCCCGACGAACACGGCGTGATTCTGCTGCTGGCCGTCATCGACCACAAATTCACGTTTCGTCTCGCCCTCGATACCGCCGCAACGCACACGACCCTCGACAGCAATATGCTGTTTCTGGCCGGGTATGAGTTGAAAAATTCAACCGGCGAGGCCCAAATTGAAACCGCCAACGGGGCCATTCGTGTTGAGCTTTACGAAGTCCAGCACCTCGAATGTGCCGGTTTGCAGCACTCCAACTTTTCCGTTCAGGTGTACGACTTCCTGGCCCACGGCATCACCACCGAGTACGACGGTGTAGTCGGCCTCGATTTTTTCAGAAATCATAAGTTCTGCGTGGACCTGCGAACCGGAGAATTGACACTTGTTTGAAATCATGCTCACAGCCCCTCAAGATACCGCCTTCGACATCGCCCGCGTCCGGGCCGATTTCCCGATTCTCGACCAGGAAATCAACGGCCGCCAACTGGTGTACTTCGACAACGCCGCTACGACCCAGAAGCCGCTGCCGGTCATCAACGCCATCCTGAATTACTACCGGGCCGACAACGCCAACATCCACCGGGGCATTCACACCCTGGCCGAGCGGGCGACCGCCGATTTTGAGGCTTCCCGCGTGGCCATTGCCAACTTCCTCGGGGCCGCCTCGCCGGAAGAAATCATTTTCACGTCGGGCACCACGATGGGCATCAACCTCGTGGCCCAGACCTACGGCCGGAAGTTCATTCAGGCGGGCGACGAAATCATCATTTCGGGCTTGGAACACCACTCCAACATCGTCCCCTGGCAGATGCTCTGCGAGGAAAAAGGCATCACGCTGAAGGTGATTCCCGTGCTCGACAGCGGCGAACTAGACCTGGAGGCCTACGCCACGTTGCTTTCCGAAAAACGAAGCTGGTGTCGGTTAACCACGTCTCCAACTCGCTGGGCACGATTAATCCCGTCGCGGAAATCATCCGAAAAGCCCACGAAGTCGGCGCGGTGGTACTCATCGACGGCGCGCAGGCCACCAGCCACCTGACCATCGACGTGCAGGCGCTGGACGCCGATTTTTACACCTTCTCGGCCCACAAACTCTACGGCCCGACGGGCATCGGCGTGCTGTACGGCAAGCGGGCGCTGCTCGAAGCCATGCCCCCGTACATGGGCGGCGGCGAGATGATTAAGGAAGTAACGTTCGAGAAAACGACCTACAACGACCTGCCCTACAAGTTTGAGGCGGGCACGCCCAACATCGCCGACGTGGTGGCGCTCAAAACGGCCCTCGACTACCTCGCCGAGTTGGGCAAGGAGAACATCGCCGCCTACGAGAACCACCTGCTCCGCTACAGCACCGAGCAGTTGAGCGAAATTGAGGGCCTGCGCATCGTCGGACAAGCGCGGGAGAAAATTTCGGTCATCTCGTTCGTCCTCGACGGCATTCACCACCAGGACGTGGGCATCATCCTCGACCAGCAGGGCATCGCCATCCGCACGGGTCACCACTGCACCCAACCGCTTATGCAGCGGTTTGGGATTCTGGGTACCTCGCGGGCGAGTTTCGCGATGTACAACACGACCGAGGAAATCGATAAATTGGCGGCGGGCATCCGGCGGGTGCGTTGATTTTCGGCCCGGAAATGCCTACCTATGCCGCACGGGTCGCCATCGAAAACCCGGCTTGCATGACCACGGCTGCCGACAATCCCTGTGCGGGCTTCGGGGAAAACCATTCGGACTTTTACCAGGCGCTGCGCGATGATTATCAGCGGGCCTGGGAATGCCTCTACCTGCGGGCGTACCGCACGTTTGTGCCCTACGCCTGCCAGCGCAGCCCGATTTCGACCGACGACGCCCTCGATTTGTTGCAGGAGGGCCTGGCCGAATTTGCCGTGAAATTGAAAAACGGCAAATTCGCCTTCCAGGGCAGCCCCGTGACGGCCTACGTGTTTACGGTGTGCCGGAATCGCTGGGTTAGCTTTCTGAAACGAAACCGCATTCAGCGGGCCGAAGCCACGACCGAACTGGCCGATGAAGACGAGGAAATCGACGAATCAGCGCCCGCTTTCCTGACCCGGAGCGACGAGGACGAAGACGGCGAAGGAGCTACCAACCGCGACCCGATTTGGGAAGAAACCGACGTGAATTGGGAGGCCGTCAACCGGGCCTTCGAGCAGGTCGGCGACGACTGCCGGGCCATGCTGCACTGTTTTTACGTCGAAGAAAAATCGCTGGGCGAGTGCGGGGGGCGCATCGGGTTGCAGGAAAATTCCGCCAAAGTGAAGCGCTTCCGCTGCGCCCAGCGGATGAAAACGCTGTACAGCCAGTTTAAAACCACCTGACCACATGGACCTGACCGATGAACTGCTCGAAGAAATCGGGGCCTACCTGGCCGGGCGGCTGACGGCGGAGGAGACAACCCGCTTCGAGGCCCGGATGCGGGCCGACGACGCCCTGCGCGATGAAGTAGCCACCCAGCGGGAAATCAAGCAGGGACTTCAGTTTATAGGCCAAAAAGCCCGGTTTCGGGCCATGCACGCCGACCTGGAACAGCGCGGCCTGCTTCAGGAACCCACCGCGCCTGTCGTGCGGGAACTGCCCGCCACCCGGCGTACCGCCGTGCGGCCACTCTGGAGGTACGTGGCAGTGGCCGCCTCGCTGGTGGTCGTACTGGGACTGGGCTGGGTGGCCTACCAGAACTGGGCCGAAAGCCGGGAGCGCACGGCCCGGAACCGGGAG
>NZ_JYON01000053.1 GCF_000952155.1 Aliterella atlantica CENA595
TGATTCGGGGGTGGATGCCAGAATCGCTGCAACGTGCGATCGCCTATGGCATTATTCGCCTCACCTTTGGCAAGCACGAGGATTACGGCTTAACCAAGCCCACCTACCGCATTTTTGAAAAACACCCCACTCTCAATAATGAAGTCCCCTACTATATTAAACATGGGCGAATTGCGCCTAAACCAGCAGTACGGCAACTCAAAGGGGATATTGTTGAATTTGTTGACGGCAGTTGTGAGACATTTGATTTGATTGTTTGTGCGACTGGATTTCATGTTTCTTATCCCTTCTTGCCGCCTGCTCTTCAACGTGTCAAGGGGGCGATCGTTCAATGTTATGGCAGTTGTTTTCTAGACGACTACAAGGGAATTTATTACATCGGTTGGGGACAGGCACGCGGTGGTGTTGGTTCTTTGATTGCTGCCTACGGTCCCTTTTTTGCCCGTTGTCTTAAGCTCCAAGATGAGATTAATGTCCCGCTGGGTCTAGTTCTCAAACAGATGGGGCAGCAACTTCCCCAAACGCACCTTGGCGATCCTCATGCTACTTTTCGACAACTGAAGATTGCCAATTTGGGGTTTGGCTGGTTCTCCTACAAAGCTCATCAAATCGATCGCCAATATCCTAGTTTTCAAAACACTCCGATACCAATAATCACGCGTGAATGCGACGATCTGCTTTCATAGCAATGCGAACGAATTAATGCCTTGCACTACCCGTCCGCGATCGCCTCGTTTGCTTGCTGCCAATCTCCTAGTTGGTGGTAAGTTAGGGCTAATATGAAACAAATTGTCGCCCCGTTGCGCTCTGCCAGAAATGCGATCGCCTGGTGCATTTGACTCCAGTGGCACGACCACACAACGCTCGTTTCCCAGCGTGCGATCGGCGATCGGTTGGCTTTGTGCTACCTCCCAATTTGTTCCTCCTAGCAGTGTGCCACTAAGCATCACTTAAATTTGACCTACTCCCCCGACTGAAGTACAGGTGATTCAAGGCTCAAACAGCAATTGCAGGCAAAGCCTGTCTTACATCGCCTAACCTTATGGTTGAAGCCCCAACCATTTTAATATTGATACTGGCGTTTTCATCCCTATCATTTTCGCTTTGGCATGATGGACAACGCCAGCGTCTAATGGACAAGTCCAGAGATTCTAGAATATGTCCGCAGCGTGAACAAGTTTTAGAGCTAGGATACCAACGGTCAATATAGACTACTTGTTTGCCTTTTTTCTTGCTAACCCATTCCAGGATTTGTAGGAATTCACCGAACGCTAAGTCTGAGACTTTACGACCCCAGAGGCGATGCATCCCTTTAAGGTTTAATGTCTCAAAGCACAATACATCAAACTTGTTAGTCAAATCGTGGGCTAATTTCCAGAACCAATCATTGCGACGGTTAGAAACATCTTCGTACTTGCGTACTAGGTTTTTTCTTGCCTGTTCTCGATTGGTTGAACCTTTTAACTTTTTGGAATGCTGACGGCTAGCTTTTTTAATTGCAGTTAAAGATTGCTTTAAAAATAGTGGCGCTTCGATATTAAAACCTTCAGAGCAAGTGAGAAATGTTTTTAACCCAAAATCGAATCCCGCTATCTTACCATTCGTGGATTGTATTTGTGGCGAAACGTTTGCGGGGGAAGCTCCCCCCGCAAAGCTTTCGCGTTCAAAACGAGCGCCAGTCACAACAACCATAAATAATTCACCTAGCGGTGTACGTTTTATAGTTAATGTCTTGACCGTCCCCTCTATTTCTCTTGACTTCCAAAATTGATACACTTTATTGGCAATCTTGATTCTGTTACCGCCTAAAAATGTATAACCTGCCTGTTTTAAAGTGAATGATTTGTATTTTTTAACCTTCTTGAAGCCTGGTGGTCTAACTCCTTTTTTGTGATGCTTAAAGAACATTTGGTACGCCTTATCAATGCGCTGGCATATATCTTGCACAGCTTGAGAGCCTACCAATTGCCAAAACGGATTTCGTTTTCTTATTCCCGCAATATGATTTTGAAGTTTTGCACAGTTCAAATGCTTGCCCCACATACGGTAATAACGTTTGTGGAGTGCGATGCAATGGTTATAGATCGCCCCAGCAGCATTTATAGACCGCTTGAGGTAGCGATTCCGCTTGTGACTGTATAACTTGAACTTCAATGTCTTCATGGGACTATGATATCATCAATTATGTAGATAATCAACACTCATCTACATGGAAACAGTATATAATCAATACAATCATGCAATTGGACTTGCAACGGTTCATTTAGTTTGGATACCGTGTCGGCGCAGAAGATTATTTGCCAATAACGAGGCTTTAAAACTTCGTTGTATTGAGGTATTTCACTCAGTTGCGAATGATAAAAAATGGGTGATTAAAGCCCTAGAAGTTGCCCCAGACCATGTTCATTTGTTAGTTGAGTATGACCCGCATACTTCAATATCTCAAGTAGTGAAAGCTTTTAAAGGTAGGTCGTCTAGGATTTTAAGGCTTGAGTATCCAGAGTTATTAAAATTACCGAGTCTTTGGACGCATTCTTATATGTTTGATACTAATGGAAAGGTTAGCACTCAGAGAGTCTTAGAATACATCAACGATCCACATCACGGTTAAATAAATTTAACCATTCGCTTATATCCCCCGCTTAAAAGACGGGGGCTTTACGCATCACGCCCCGTAAAGCAATAGTTCAATCCTGAACCGAACTGTTGCCAGCAACTTACTACCTTTCGCCGAAGAAGTTCCGAATATCTCTAACTACTCTACTTGATATATTCAAAAGCGCATAGCTAGGAAGTTAAGACGACCAAGTTTTGCAGGAGTTATCGAGTAATGCAGTTTCGAGCAGTAATAGCAGAGGTGAAGAGATGATCCAGAAAGTCGCGATTGTAGGCGCTGGACCTAGCGGCGTGCTTCTAGCGCACTATCTGCTGAGACGCAGCAAACAATATTAAGTTGACCTCTACGATGCCAAGAGCGATCCGCGAGTTATCGAGTTTTCTAAGGCTAGAACATACCCGCTCGTCTTAAACGAACGGGGTATCAGCGCCCTTGGTCAGATTGATGGCATTGAAGCAGCAGTTAGAGATGCGAACTTGGAAATGCACGGCGGCGTTTTTCACCAATCGGGCGGTAAAACGCGAGTAACATCTAGAAAAAAACCGATGTTGACGTTCGCTCGGACTAAGTTAGTTATTACTTTATTGCAAAAACTGACGGAAAAATACGATAACAGCCGACTCAATTTGCATTTCAATCATGCCTGCACCAAAGTAGACTTTACTACCAAAACAATTGGTTTTCAAACCCCAGCCCAAACATCTGCACCGCCAGAAATGAATCTAACTACAACCTACGATTTATTGATTGGTGCAGACGGCGCGCGATCGGCAGTAAGAAAGGCTTTCCTCAACACAGAAATGTTTGAGTTCGAGCAAAAATACGTACCCACAGACTATAAATCATTTAATTTACCTTGCCCCACCCAACAGTCAAAAATTCACCTCCACTCAGATAAAATTCATTCCTGGAGAAGCGATGGCAACATCGTTGTTTTACTGGTTCCTCAACTAGATGGCAGCTTGAGCGGTACTATTACTCTGGCGATAATTGAGAGTGCATTTTTGAGGCTAGAACCCCCAAAGACACTGCATTTCTTTTTAAGAATTTCGATCGCCGATTTGATAACCGTTGCGATCGTGTTCTACTCGGTTCAAAAATTCTTCCAGCACTTGCAGAAATCCCTCTGTTTCTTCCAAGTGAGGCATATGTGAACTGTTTTCAAATAGCACCCACTCTGAACCAGAAATCCCTTGCTTTAATGGTTCTACACAAGCGGGAGTGACTTGATCGTACCGACCCGAAAGCAGTAGTGTTGGTACAGAAATTTCACTCAAGCGGTCTTCCACACTCCAATCGATGATTTTGCCAGCACCCCGAAACTCTGTACCTGCTTTACTGTAAGCTTGGGTTA
This sequence comes from Aliterella atlantica CENA595, assembly GCF_000952155.1. Classification (GTDB taxonomy): domain Bacteria; phylum Cyanobacteriota; class Cyanobacteriia; order Cyanobacteriales; family Chroococcidiopsidaceae; genus Aliterella; species Aliterella atlantica. The sequence continues at coordinate 3,972 of NZ_JYON01000053.1, forward strand.
AACAACTTGGATAAGGATCTAGTCGACAGAGAAAGCAATGACTAAAGACTTCTATTGCCTGTTTATAGTCTGGGTCTTGAGTTGTCCCCGCAGTTTCGTGTTTGTGAATCATTTCTTTGATATCTGCGGGCAACTCGTTCATTAAGCGATAAGCTTCATCGACAAATTGCCGAACACTAGCAGGTGTATTTGCCAAAACTAGACTTGCTAAACCAGTCGCTTGAGAAAGGGTATGTTCCAGTGCCAAACACCCCCCCCAGGACTGTCCAAAAAGATGAATCTGCTCCAGGTCTAATTCGCGGCGAATTGCTACGAGTTCATCTTTAAACCAGTCAATCGAGTATAAATCTGCGTTCTTGGCGCGATCGCTATTTCCGCATCCAAGTTGGTCGTAGAAAATAATTCGTCTTCCTGTGTGCGCGAGCGCTTCTAAAGGTTGTAAGTAATCGTGTGGAATTCCTGGTCCGCCATGAAGACATAACAACGGGAGTTTGCCAGATTCTTCGTTTGGTTCAACAATGCGATACCATACTTGACGATCGCGAAACAAAATATAGCCTTCAAAAGAAGTTGTTGCCTGTTTATTCATCGATTAACCCAAAATCAATACTGGTGCTAATTCTATAAAAAACTGTGTTGAAGTTAAAGTCTAATACCAATTTAATGTAAAAAGTAGCTTAATAAAGTAAGTTGAGTGAGCCTAATGCATTAAGCTAGTCAAAAATAGCAAATAAGCTCAGATCAAAAGATGGCTCGTCCTCTACAAGTGACAATTG